>JBLNDJ010000035.1:0-45983 GCA_050261515.1 Acidobacteriota bacterium
GCTCAAGACATTGCTCACGTCGACGGAGGGTAACCCCCGCTCGGGATCAATGTCCTGCCTTAGCTCCGTTGGCCGGTTTTCAGCCGTCCCTCATTGGCCGGTTTTGAGTGTCCCCCGAGGCAAACCAATCTGGCACGTTCGTCATAGTTTTGCGTCTAGTTGCTCGATCCAGTTCTCCGTTTCGTCTTATTCTGGTCCAGTGCCTTGCGAACCTCCTTGACCTTCGCATCGACCTTTTGAAGTTCTTCCTTCTTCACGGCCAGCAATGCTGTCAGGATCGTGTCGAACCGTTGGGACGGATCGGCTAGGCGGGGAAGCGGGAGCGGCTTTGGCTTCCTTGGCACGCCTTCATTTTAAATCACCGTCATTCTGGTAGGGGCAACGGCTTGTTTTCGTCTTCCGCTGGTTCGTACCCCGGACACTGGCAGTCCTTCACGGTGCATTTCTCGTCTTCCGGCCAGTGGTAGCCGATTGGATGGCCGCAATGCTTACACATGCCCTGAGCCTAGCACCGGGCTATGGGTGAGTCAAGTATATAAATGCCCAAATTTGAGGGCGACCCCGCGACCAGTTCGGAGCCCTCACAAGCGAAAACCCTGAGCCCCTTAGCCGCGGGTGCGCCTTTGATCGCGACGCGTTTCCAGGTCCCATCCTGTCTGTCGAGTGTAAACACGCCCCCGCCAAGCTCCCCGTTCTTGCGAGAGAACGCGCCGACGTACAGACCGCCGTCATCGCAAAGACCGGCTCCGGTGACTCGCATCCCATCCTGTAAATCCAAGGTTCGGAAACGCCCTACGATCGCGCCGTCCAGTGAGAATTCGAAATATTCCCGGGCGCCCACGGAGTACCAGCCGATTCGGTCTCGGGAGGAGACTAGCAAGGATCGCACCGCCGGATGCCTGAGTCCGACCTTTGGATCGACTGCAAGGCTGGATTTGGGTATCCAAGAACCGAGTAAGTTGCCGGCTTTATCGAACCGCCGGATCATGTTGTGATTCGGGTTCACCTCTACTCCGTCCACCAGTTCGCGCCCCGCAGCCCACAGCGTACCGTCGGCGGCGAATGCGATATCGAACGCGGCAAACGGAGACGTACGAACGATCCGTCGCTGCTGCCCGTCAGGAGAAATCAATCCGATGAACGTGCCCCCGCGCGAGTCACTGGAGTACGCGTCGCCCTCAACGGCCAAAGTCCCATCGTAGCTTCGAGCAAGATGCAGTGACTGAATCAAACGATTTTCAGGAATCGTAAACACGGTCTGGAAGGCGACCTTGCCTTCTTTATCGAAGACCCGGATCTCTGGAGCAGTTTCGCGTCCGTCGTCCAAAGCCAGCAGCGCGCCTCCGCGCCACCAGGGCATCGGTTTGTATCGAAAGTCATAGCCGTCAATGGTGGTGGTGCTCGTCGCGACCAGGATTCTGCCCTCTGCCGAGGGGAGTCCTTGTCCAGCCGCCAGGACCGCGAGGACTACCGCAAACAGCGCCAACCTCGAAACATCCAGCATTCCATCCTCCTTCCTTCTTAACTACAGCTATCGCACGTCTCCCACTCACAAGGACAACCACTCCCTGGGCCACCACACGCATAGTTCCCGCTCTGGCGAATTCCCGAGCACGGATCACCACGGAGAGGCATGCGTTGTCCATACGGCCAGCCGGACCAATCGTCACAGAGCCCACCAGGGCAAGGAAAAACGTAATCGGTCCAGTACGAGCCTGAACAGGCTGACCCGTTGTCTGCATGTACTGTGGCGCCACCTACTATCCGCGAGAGCACGCCGGGTTTTGTAGCCCGGCACTTGTGCGGGCGGTTCCAGTTGCTTGCCAAGAGGTCCCGCCAATTGTGTTGCGGCCTTGCAGGTACGCCGTCAAAGAAACTCTTGAGGTTCTTCCCGGATAGGTTCACGATTTCGACCTTAGAACCCAACGTTGGATGTCGGACACGCAGAGTTGAGGCCAGGATTGCGCCTAATACAAGCACTGCGAGCGCACAGAGCACAACGCGCAAACTCTTTATTGGGTCATCCTCCCGTGTGGTGAATTAAATTCACCGAATGGGAGCATGAACTATTTTTTTTGTGCTCCCAATATTTAGTATCGATATTCGGTCATTAAGAGACAGTTTTTCCTGGACCGAACGCCACGGCTCCGATCCACTCGGATAATCAGCTTTCTCGCCATGCCAGCCCCAGCGTTGATCCGTTGCTCCGCCCGGCCCAACTAAAGGCGCATTCCTGCCTTAGCTGCCCGGTGGGCGATTGCCGGGCCCGGTCTCGGTGTTAGATCCCTTATATCCACCACCTATGACGCGTTGTGTAGCGTAGGTGTGCAGGCGCTCGTCCTGATTTGGCCGTTCGCACTTGTTCCGGGGGGGAGAAGAGTAGCAAGTCCGATTCTGGCCGCGTGCGGGCGGAGCTGCATTTTCCGCCCCACGTCCAAATCCATGACGTAACCCTGCGCGACGGCGAGCAGCAGACCGGCATCGTTTTCCGGCGCCATCTTCTATCGCACGGTGCTGTACTTCGCGCGCGGGGAATCGGGCTGGACCATCATTCGGCGCGAAAGGTGCCTCTTCAATCGGGGTGCGGGCGGCCTGCGCCACCAACCTACTGCGAGTTTTGTAGCACGCCCAGGTCTACATCGATCTTTGGTAGATGCCCCTGAGCGAAGGCGCCGTCCAATTCTGCGAGGCGGTCGCGCAGCGCCTGCATACGCAGGCGGGCTTCGAACTCGGCGAGCTGGCGTTCAATGTCCGTCTTCTTCTTGTGCCGGTCGGCCAGGTCTTCGCGGTAGCGCGTCAGGAAGTACGAGATCGTCTCGACGCGGATTTTGATCGATCCCGCGGGCTTGTTCTCGTCGATGTCCTTGAAGCAGAAATACGGCGTGCCGGAGTGCTCGACGATCTCCTCAACTACGGTGTAGATCGGCGCGTCGTGCCCGCACTTGAAGTTCGATAGCTCGAGCGCGACCAGGTTCGGATGACGTGCGACGAACTTCGCCGCCCACACTTTGCGCGACGTATTCTCGCTATAGGAATTCTTCCAGACGTCCGTAATCGCCATCGGGTCGGGAATGTCTCCGGCGCGCACGTCGTCGCCGAACAGGCGCTCCAGAATGTCGTCGTCGATGGGCAGCGAATCCTGCGTGAATACCGGGTAGCCGATCTTCTGGAACTCCTCGAGGATCTCGTGGTTGATGCCGGGATCGTTGTGATACGGACGGCCGAGCATCACGATGCCGATGCGGTCTTCGCGCTCGAGCTGCTCGAGCGTCTCGCGCGCCTGGCGGCGGAGGTTGGCGTTGTAGCCGGCGAGCGCCTTGTAGCCCTGCTCGACGGCACGCGCGTTCTCCTCGGGCGAGAGGCCCAGAATGTCGCGGAACTGCTCGTACATTTGCCGCTCGAACAGCTTCGGGTTAGCGAGGTTGACGAAAGTGTCGAGGAACACAACTCCCTTCTCTGCGAAGACGTCACCTTCCTTCGTGAACGCGGCTTTCACGGCTTCGGGCGTGGCGGCGACGGTCGGGCAGGAGCGGTGTCCGGCGGCGCAGGCGATGTCGCTCGTGAGGTCGTCGATTACGGGGAACAGGATGTAGTCGAGCGGCTTCTTCGCGTGTGCCTTGTAAAGCAGGTTGTGGACGTGCGGGATGCCGAGCTTCGAGGGGAAGCACGGGTCGATTGCGCCGCGCTTCGCGCCCTCCTTGTACAGTTCCTCGGTGGTGAACTCCGAAAACACGATGTTCTGCGGCGGCACGCCGAGCGACGCCAGATACGCGGTGAATACGGGCGCCGAGGAGTACATGTTGAGCACGCGCGGCATGCCGAACCGCAGCTCGCCGCGCTTCTTCATCAGCTCGGCGCGCTTCTTCTGCGCGGGCGTGAGTTGGAAACGCGGTGGCGCGTCCGAGACGTTCGGCACGTCGGGGATGCGGAACACGGCGCGCGCAGCGATGTCGGCGAAGTTCGGGTTCGCTTCCTTGATCTTGTCGATGCCGCCTTTGATCTCGCGCATGTGGTCGACGTCTTCGACCGTGCCCTTCTCGCAGGTCGCGATGATGAGCCGCTGCGCGCCCGCCTCGAGCGGCACCTTCGACTTCACCGGCTGGATGGCCGAGATGAGCGGCGTCTTGACGTCGATGAACGTGCGAAGGCAGTTGTTCTTGCAGAAGTAGCAGCGGGTGGCCTCGTCGCGTGTGGTCTTGTAGCTGATCTCGCGCACCGCCGGCATGCCGATGAAGGTGGTCTGCCGGCCGCGGTCGTAGAGGCGCCCCGCCTCGAGCGCCGCGCCGATCGCGCCCGCTTCGCCGCAGTGCGCGTGGACGATGACGTCCGGCCGCGCGTCCTTACCCTTGAAGCGCGACTCGATGAAGTCGACCTGCGACTTCACGGCCGCGAGGTTGTACTGGGTGCCGCCCTGGAGCAGGAAGCGCGTTCCGATGGCCGACAGGTTCGGGATCTGCGAGACATAGAGCCAGATGTTCTTCGGCAGCACGTTGCAGAGGCCCGCCATGATTTCTTCTGGCTTCCAACCCTGGCGTTGGAAATCGACGATGTCCGACTGCATGAACACCGCGCAGCCGTAGCCGAATGACGGGAAGTTGTCCGCCCCGAAGGCGACATCGGCGAACTTTTCGACGGGGTGGCCGAAGCCCTGCGCCGTCGATTGCAGGAAATATCCGTTGCCGGCCGAGCACTGCGTGTTGAGCTTGAAATCCTTCACGCGGCCGTTCTTGAGGATGATGATCTTGATGTCCTGGCCGCCGACGTCGCAGATGACGTCGATGTCCTTGTAGAAGTGCAGGCCGGCCTCGGTGTGGGCCACGGTCTCGACGATGGCGGCATCGGCCCCCACAACGTCTTTGAGAATGTCCTTCGCGTAGCCGGTAGTGCCGACGCCGAGCACCTTCAGCGTCGCGCCCTGCGCGGCGATCTGGTCCTCGAGCTTGCCCAGGATCTCGATGGTGTCCTCGATGGGGTTGCCCTTCGAGAGCTGATAGGTCTTGGCCAGAATGGTGCGGGCCTTGTCCTTCGAGAGCAGCACGGCCTTGGTGGACGTGGATCCGCCATCGAGGCCGATGAAGCCCTCGACGACCTCGCCCGGCTGGAACACCGCGCCGGCAAATTTCTTGTGGCGGTACTTCGCCTTGAACTGCTCGAGTTCCTCGGGCGACTTCGCCAGGCCGCCGCCCTCGCCGATTTTGAGCGCCTTCTCGGCCTCGCGGTCGTGCTCGATGTAGCGCTCCAGCCGCTCGTAGCCCTTGTAGCAGCCGACGCAGTCCTCTTCGGTCTTGCCGAACTCCACCGCGCCGATCGCAGCGAAGTACTGCGCGTTATCCGGCGTGCGGATCAGGTCCTCGGGCGGGACGCCGTCGGGCAGGGGAAAATTGCGCTCCTTCCAAATCTTCGGGATGTTGTGCTTCCAGCACTCTTGCATGCCGGCGATGTAGGTGTTCGGTCCGCCGAGCAGCAATACAACCGGCCGTAGAGTGTTCCCGCGGGTCAGCACCGAAAGGTTCTGCATGACGATCGCCTCGAACAGCGACGCCATCAGTTCGTTCGCGGGCACGCCGGCCTTCTGGAGCCCGTTGATGTCGGTCTCGGCAAAGACGCCGCACTTTCCGGCCACGGGGTGCAGGCGCAGGCCGTTGTAGCCCATGTTGCAGAGCTGTTCGGCGGGGATGCGCAGCTTCGCATTGATCTTGTCGATGACCGCGCCGGTGCCGCCCGCGCACTTGTCGTTCATCGAGGGCAGCTTCTTCTTGCGGCCGGTTTCGGGGTCTTCTTTGAAGATGATGATCTTCGCGTCCTGGCCGCCGAGCTCGATGACGGAGCCGCACTCGGGGTAGAGCTTCTCGACGGCAAGCGAAACGGCGTTGACTTCCTGGACGAATTTTGCCCCGAGGTATTGTGCCATGCCGTTGCCGCCCGAGCCGGTGATGAACATGCGTGCGTTCGAGGCCTCAAAGCCGTCGATCTCGGCTTCCATGCGCTTGAGGAACTCGAGGACCTTTTCGGGCTGCTTGGTGTCGTGCCGCTGGTAGTCGCGCCAGAGGATCTGGTCGGTGACGGCGTCCACGACGACGGCCTTCGCGGTCGTCGAGCCGACATCCATGCCGATGAGAAAGGACTGCTTCATGCGGCTCTCCGCAGGCCCGCGATGTGATAGACGAAGTTCGCCGCCGTGCCGATCACGCCTTTCGTGTGCGGCACGCGGTACATGGGCCGCTTCAGCTCGGGGTGTTCCTCGACGTAGGCGCGACATTGTTCGAGCGTGAGGCCGGTCTTTTCGAGCGCCTCCTGAAACTCGCGCTTTGCCCTTGCCTTCGCCTCACCGAGCGCCATTTGGACGCGGCTGTGGGCGTTGATCTCTCCCTCGCCCGAGGTCTCGATGGGGATGTAGATCATATCGCGGAAGTGCGAGATGACCGCGGCCTGCGCGCCGTCGGATTGCGTGGACGGCATGCAGCCGAACGGCTTCAGGGAGAGCACCATGTGGGCGAGGTCCTTGTTCGAGTAGTAAATGTTTTTGGCGACTTCGAGGTGCCCCTCGCCGCCTCCGCTGCGCGAGTTGTAATAAGGATGGCCGAGGCGCTGGAGTTCGTATTGGTTAACGAGTTGGTGCGCGAGGCCGCCCATCGCTTCGACGATGCGGTGGTATTCCCGCTTGAAAATGGCTTCGGCGAGCTTGAGCTTCGCCACCTTCGAGCGGTAGCCGGCCTCGATCGAGGCGCGCTTGCCGAGCTTCCAGATCGGCGGCGGCGCCGCGCCCTCGTCGAGCCCCTTCATGTCGCCGTACTTCTGAATCACCTGGTGAATCATGTAGGTGATCCAAGTTCCGATGGGCTCGACGAGCACCTGCGCGCCCTCGCGCTGGAGGAAACGGAACATGTTGAAGTTGCCGTCGCCCTCGGTGGTTTGCGCCCAGAACTCGCCGGTGATCTTTACGATCGGCTTCACGCGCAGGCGATCCACTTCGATCGCGTTGAACTCATCGCGGCACTGCTCGAGAACCCGCGTGTACTCGTTGCTGCGAAGCTGGTTGACGAACTTTCCGATGTATTCGGCGGAGTCCTTGAAGCCGCCCAGATACCGGCCGAGCCGCGGGCCGAGCGTCCACGGCTGCCGAGTGCGGAAGATCGCGCCCACGCGTTCGAGCGCGGCTTCGAGCGCGCGGTCGGTGTCGCCCGCGTTCAACTCGTAGGGCCGGATCGCGTAGGCGACCTCGTTCAGCACGTCCCCGCAGTTCATCGCGTTCAGAATGGCGAGAAAGAAGTCGGGGTTCATTTCGAGGCCGGCTTCGGTGTCGGACTGGCTGAGCCCGCCCGACTGCTGGAAGATCAGCACTCGAAAACCCTCGAAGCCCGAGTTGCGAAGCGCGAGGCGGTACTCGGATTCATACATCCCGAACCGGCACGGCCCGCAGGCTCCCGC
Source organism: Acidobacteriota bacterium (assembly GCA_050261515.1). Taxonomy (GTDB): domain Bacteria; phylum Acidobacteriota; class Terriglobia; order Bryobacterales; family Bryobacteraceae; genus JBLNDJ01. The sequence continues at coordinate 7,429 of JBLNDJ010000035.1, forward strand.
GGTGAAAAAGACGTACTTATTGATGATGTCCTCGCGGGAGAGCCCCTGCGCCTCCAGGCTTTGTAAATGCTGAACCAGGTTGCCGACAGTGAAGTAAGTGGGGTTACACTGGCCGTTGTTGCCGAACTCCTTGCCGGTCTGGAACGCGGAGACGTTCGGGGTAGGAAGGGGTTCGGCCTTGTAGCCGAGCCCTTCGAGCGCGCACTGGATCAGGCGCTCGTGCTTCCAGGTTAATCCCCCAAACAGGATTTTCGTGTGAGCGCGCTCACTCTTCCGGAAAGGCCGCTCGACGGGCCTTCTGAAAGGATGCCGGCCGATGCCGCTCAGTCCGGCCTCCCGTTCGAGGCGCTGCCGCTCCCGGGCAACGCGCTCTCCAACCAACTCCTCGGCGCTGATCAGTCCCGTAGTGTTTGTCATATGGCCCCTCAGTAGCTACGAGTAGTTTGCTCCGACCCCGGCTGTGTTGCAAAAATAACCCATCGAACGGCGCATTTTGCGATATGGCCGGAGAATCGGTATGGGCACCTACTGTGACGCCGTACTCTCGCCTGTATAACAGGACTCCCCGATCTGTACGAGTTCGGGCGGAAGACCGCCCGCCGACTGGGGCGCGCGCCAGAAATCGATCAGCGACACCTGGTGCACGCAGGAGACGGTGCAGGAGGGCGCGCAGCTCTTCTCGGTCAAAAATTCGCGGCGGATGTCCTCGCTCGTGTACTGGGCGAGCGGCTTCGCCGGCCAGCCGCGCTGCTGCGAGCAGTAGTGAACAAGGCCGTCCTCGCAGATGTACATGTAGCGAGCCCCGGCGCGGCAGCGCCACTGGTTCGGGCGGCCGGCGGCAATGTTCTCCTGAAACCGGTTGAAGCGTGAATAGCTGCGCTTGCCCATCGATTGGATCTCGCGGAACACCTCTCGCTCGGCGCCGTTGAGCGGCATCATTTGGCCGCCGGCGTCATGCAGCAGGCCGACGGTCGAGGTGAATCCGAGCTCGACGGCGCGGCGGGCGACCACGAGCGCGTCCTGTGGATCGTTGTGGCCCGCGCCCACCACGGAGTTGATATTCACGTGGAAATCCGCGTGTTCCGCAAGCAATTGCAGCTTTCGGTCAAGCACCTTGAGGCTCTTCATCGAGACCGGTCCGGGCTTCACGTTGTCGATGCTGATCTGCAAGTGGTCGAGCCCCGCGCGGTTCAGTTCCCGGATGCGGGCCGCGGTAAGCAGGTAGCCGTTCGTAATCATGCCGGCGATCATGCTGTGCGAGCGGATCCGCCGGATGACGTCTTCGAGGCGCGGATGCAGCAGCGGCTCGCCGCCGCTCATCGTGACGACGCCGGTGCCCAACGCGGCCAGGCGGTCCACACGCTCGTAGAGCGTTTCGGCCGGTACGGGCTGCGAAACGTGATCGTATTCATTGCAGTACGCGCAGGACAGGTTACAGCGGCGCGTGACGACCAGGTGCGCGAGAACGGGCGCACCGGTCGATACCAGCCTTCGCGCGATCATGCCGACCTCGCGGGCGAGGCGTCCCAGACGCTTGCGCTGGCGGCGGGCGTGGAGTCCCCTGAGTAGCATCCCTAAGCGGCGATTACAACACAGTTATATCGGAATCCCTAAGAGGTTATAGCTCGAAGGGCCGATTTGAGGTCTAAACGGAGAAAAACAAAGGTTCGGCCGTGAGCCATTTAAAGCCGCAGGTTCGCCGTACAGCGCGAAAAAGCGGCGTTTCAATTCAATCGTCTGGCCCCCCGCGAGTGGGACAGGTTACTCTGAGTATGCCATCGGAGGGATGGATGCATAAACCTGTCAAGTATCTGGAAAAGGGCCTATCATATGCGGCGGGCGCCGCGTGGGCAGTCTTCGAAAGGTTGAACCGGATTCGTCCGAACCCGTCATTTACGCCCAAATGGTCCGATAAACCGTTATTAAAGTCTTACGAGAAGCAGAAACCGCCGCTTGGCTGGCCTCGCGAAACGGATTCACTGTGTCCTAAGTGCGTTCCCGAGATCCGGCAGCAGATACTCGACGGAAAGAAGGACTACAAAGACCTGCTGTATGAGAAAGCCGGGGAAATCAAAGCGCAGATCATCGAGCGCGACGGAAAGATTCTGATGGTCAAGGAGTGCCCCGTGCACGGGCGCTTCGAAGACGTGATGTCGATCGACACCGCGTTTTACAGGCACATCGAGCAGATCTTCCCGGGCCGCGACATTCGCGCGCACAACGATGAAAAGCTGCATAACCACGGCACGAGCACGATCACGCACGGCCGCGGTGCGGTGCTGACCATCGACCTGACGAACCGCTGCAACATGATGTGCGACCCGTGCTTCATGGACGCCAACCAGGTCGGGTTCGTGCATGAGTTGACGTGGGACGAGATCAAGACGCTGCTCGACAATGCGATTTCGATCAAGCCGAAGCGGCAGATGTCGGTGCAGTTCTCGGGCGGCGAGCCCACGCTTTCGCCGTACTTCCTCGACGCGATCGCCTACGCGCGCAAAGTCGGGTACAACAGCGTGCAGGCAGCGACCAACGGGATCGAGTTCGCGAAAAGCCTCGAGTTCTGCCAGAAGGCCGCCGCGGCCGGGCTGCGTTACGCTTATCTTCAGTTTGACGGCATCGGCAACGCAGCCAACTCGCACCGGCGCGTCGGCAACCTGTTCGACGTCAAACTCCAGGCGATCGAGAACCTGTACAAGGCGGGCGTCGAGATCGTTCCGGTGACGACCATCGTGAACGGCATCAACAACGAACAGGTGGGGCGCATCGTGAAGTTCGCGCTCGACAACCCGAAGCGGATGTCGTTCTGCTCGTTCCAGCCGGTGTCATTCACGGGGCGCGACGAGGCGATCACGGACGAGCGGCGGCGGGCGCAGCGCTATACGCTCTCGCACCTCGCGCACGACGTGAAGGCGCAGACGGGGTTGGGCGAACCGTCGCGGGATTGGTTCCCTCTGTCTTTCATGAGCACGTTCTGCGACTGGGCGGATTTGGTGCACGGGCCGAACGTCGAGTGGGGCCAGGTGAGCTGCGGGTGCCATCCGAACTGCGGCGTCGGGATGGCGATCATGGTGGACAAAGAGACCAAGGAGGCCGTGCCGATGACCGCGTTCTTCAACGCGGACCGGCTCGCCAAGGACGTCGCCAAGATCAACGACGCGGCGCGCGGAAAATTCCTTTCGTCGCTCGGCATGGCGCTGGCGATCGCGCGCAACTACAACCCGTTCGCGGCGCCCAGGCATTTCACGCTCTGGGCCATGTTCAAGAAGATGGACAAGAGCTTCGGCGTCACCGGCCGCAACTACGGCAAGGTGACGGGCGACCGCACGCTCGAGGACATCGAACGGCGGCGGCGCGACCGCTGGAACGTGCTGTTCATCGCAGGCATGTGGTTCCAGGATCTGTTTAACTACGATTTCCGCCGCACCGAGCAGTGCATCATACCGTACGCGACGCAGGAGGGCGAGATCTCGTTCTGTGCGTACAACACGGGCATCGGATGGCGGCAGATCATCGAGAAGATCCACATGACGGCGACGCTCACGAAGTGGTACGAGGAGCGCGGGCGGCATGAGATCTTTGCGGGGAACAAGAGCGTGCCGATCGGCGTGCCCGAGCATACGCTCATGCTGCGGGAGGGCATCGTGACCAGCGAGGAGCAGCACGACCTCGACGCGCTCGGCGTGGCGAAGAACGCGCGCGAGGAAAAGGCGCGGCGGCGCGATGCCGAGATGGCGAAGCTCTACCGCAAGCACGTGCTCAAGGAGCCGGACGGGCCGGATCTGGTGCAACTCGAGCCGGCGCCTGTGCGGCAGCCGGAACGGGAAGAAGTGGGCTCGTTCGGCGACTGAGCGGCGCTACCTGCGGGTCACCATTACCGACCGCCAGGACGAGTTTCCCGCTGCGTCGTAGGCGCGAATCGTGATCGTGTTCGAGCCCACGCGCAGCGGCACAGGCGCAGTCTTCCATTGCACGGTTCCGCTCGCCGCACCGCCGTTGCCCAGCGAATCGGTCCAGGTGACCTTGGCGACGCCGGTGTTGTCGCTCGCGATGCCGGCGAAGACAATGCTCGCGCTCGAAGTCAGGACGCTTGTGCTCACCGGCGACAGGATGCGCAGAGAGGGCGCAACCGTGTCAGTGGCCGCGGGCGTCTGCGGCTTCACCGGGGGCTTCGCGGGCGGATCCGGCGGGGGCGGGAGCGTGGGCGGCGCCGGCGGCGGATCGGGCGCCGCGGGCGTGTCGGGCTCGGGATCGGGCTGCGGCGGCGGCTCGGGGTGCGCCGGTTCGGCTGACGAATCGCGCGAGCCGTAAAGCTGCCGAATGGCGGCAATGTCCGCACCGGTGAGGCCCGTCACCTTGCTGTAATAGGGGTACATCACAGTGCCCGGCGTATCCGAGTGGCCGAGCCCGAGCGCATGCCCCGCCTCGTGCAGCGCCACACTGAAGATGTCGACGCCCTGGCCGATTCCCCAGTTCTCGCTGTCGTCCAGATGCATGTCGCCCGCGACCGGCTCCGGGTTCGGCGGCGCCGGGTAGAACGTGTGGGCGAGCACGCGACCCGGCCCGTCGAACGGGTACGGATCGCCGTGCGTGCCGCCGGCGAACAGAATCGCGACCGTGCGAGGTGACTGCGGGTTCGCCGCGGGCAGGAAGCTCACCTGCGCGTACTTGCCCCATTCGGCGAGCGCGCGCAGAATCTCCGCCTGCGCCTGCGTACGCGGAACGCGCGTCGCGAGCTGCCCGAGAAAATACCCGAGCTGCGCCGCGCCCTTCCCGTCGCCGTCCCATCCCTCCCCGACCGTTTCGATGTACTGGCCAATCCGGCCGTACGGCGTCATCGGCCCGGGACAGGGATACACCTGCGCGCCCTGGACGAGGCCCGCGCCGGCCGGATAGACGTACGCCACCTCGTCCCAGTCGGCCAGCCGCGCCGCTGCACTCGCGGGCCCGTAAACCAGCGCGTGATGCGCGAGCAGAGCCGGGTGATAGTGCTCCTCCAGGCCGTTTTCGCGCAGCACCGCGCGCGCTTCCGCGGCCTCCACGTCCGGGTGGAACTCGACTACGAAGGCGGTCGCGCCGCTGCTGAGCGCCGCGCTGAGCTTGTGCTCCCGGGCGAGCGCGCCTGCGCGGACCAGCCCGAGGCCGTCCAGGCGCGTCCCCTCGGGCGCCGCGACCATGAGGCCCGTCGCCGGCACATAGCCGACGATCGCCGCACCGCGGGACTTCAGTTCCAGTACCTGCGATTCTTGCGGACGCCCGCGGAATTCGAGCAGAATATGAGGTCGGCTGTCAGGCCGCCGCTTAGGGAGTCCCGCCTGGCGTTCCCCCATCTGTTCCGCGATGCCCGCGGGTCCTCTCTTCAGGTGAAGGCGCATTTCGGCCGCGTCGCTTCGCAGAGCGAAGACTGACAGGATCAGGACCGTGCATCGCGTGCTCACACTTCGCTTATCGATTGCCCGGCTGGAATTTTGATCTGAAATGCGCTTCCTGGTGACGTTTGCATGCCTGCTCGCGGCGGCAGACGCCTTGTTCGCGGGCCAGACGCGCATACGCGCGATCGACTACCCGGCCCGCGCGGCCGCCATGCCCGCCATGCCGTGCGAATACGCGCGCGACCTGCCGCTCATCGCGCTCATGGGCGCCAACACGGTTCGCACTTACGGGCTGCTGCCCGAGGGGCACGGTGCGTTCCTCCGCGTGCTCGACTCAACGCGCTTGAACTGGCTGGCGGGCTTTCCGGTCGAGGATTTCCCCGACACCCCGCGCGCGCTCGACGCCTTTCGCGCCTATGCGTTGCGGCTCCGCGGCACGAAGCGCCTCACCGGCTACGTCTTCTCGAAGAAGAACGCGGCTCTCGTGGCCGCCGCCGCCGAAATCCTGCGCGAGCTTGAACCCGAGCGTACGCCGATGCTCGGGATTGCGACGCGCGACGCGGGCGATCTGGCGAGCGACGTCCCCGGCCTCTCCTTCTGGATATGGTCGGGGCGCGGCCTGCGGAAGGCCTCGCGCCCGCTGCTGATTGCGACAACCGCCGCCGGAGCCGACGATACCGAAGCAACCGAGGGAGCGCTCGGCGGCGTCTACGGCAGTTTCGCCGAGGCGGGCGACGGCGGCGTGTTCCGCTCGTCTCCGACCGAGTTCGCCGGATACGAGACGCTCACGCCGATGCCCGTGTACTACACACTGGCGGGGCTGTGGGGCGGCACGTTTCCCGAAGCCTGGACGGAGAAGCGGGCGCCGCTGCTGGCGAGCCCCGACGGGCCCACGTCGGCGGGCGCGCTGGTGCGCTTGCCGGGCGGGGCGCTGGCGACCGCCGCTGCGCCCTACGCGGACGAGTCGTGGCCGTATCATCTGGCGGAGACCTGCCTGTGCGTGGCGGGCGCGCCGGCGCGGCTCGGGTTCGTTTCAGCTTCGCAAATCACCGCGCAGATTCCGCCTTCGGCCGAGCCCGGCTCGCCGCCGCTGGTTCTCTACCGCGCCGGGCAGGCGAGCAATTTCGTGCGCATCCACGTCAGCGAGTTCTCGGCGGGCGGCTTCGCCGGCGCGGTCCTCGAGGCGCGGATGAGTCTACCGGCTGTTGACAACCGCCGTCTGCACGAAGCTGTAAGTGACATTGAAGGTCGGTTCCATGTGGACCGTCAGGCCGGTATCGTTCAGCCAGACGGCTACCTTCAAGAGCAGAGCGTTGTCGTCGCCGAGAACACCACCGGCGGAAACGTCGCGGTTGAACGCGATTCGCGAAACCTCGCCGCCGGTCGCCGTTTGCACATAGAGCATGCAATCGTCTGCGCAAAGTTCGCAGCGCGGCGTGCCGGGCTGCTGGGCGGATGTATGAACCGAGAACAGGGCCCCGGCGAACTTGCCCTTCGGCACGGATCCGCGCGGCCAAACCAGGAAGTCGCCGTCGATCCGAAGGACCTGGACGCGGTAGCCTCGCGGCGGGTGGAAGGTGAGTTTCCAGTTGTCCGAGCCTTCCGTTCCCCAGGTGCCGGCGCGCGTGTCGGGCTGGCCGGCCAGATCCGCGCTGAAGTTGGCGCTCGAAATGTAAGGGCCGCCCGCTTCCGGCGCGGATCCTCTTGCGCCGACAGCGGCCAGGACCAGGACCAGACAGCCTAAGCGTCCATTCACACAATCCTTATCGATCGCGACGCCGGAATACTGAATCGCGCGCATCGCGCCCCGATAGATCGCGGTTTGAAGCTCTCGCCCCGACCGCTTGCTTGTTCCGCTCGCGCCTGTTTATACTGCAATTTCGCTACTGTCCTCTGGGATGAGGATGACCTACTATGCCGGCCAGGGATGAATTCGATCCTTTCGCTCCTCAAAGGGAAGCAGCGATGTTCTACGGACTCTTTCTGCGGGGCCACTCCGCCGATCTGCTGCGCAAGGACATCGACGTGCCCAAGCCCTTGCTGAAGAAGTGGATGCGGTCGCGCGTCTACGAAACGGCGTTCCGCGAGAACGTCGAGCGCATGTACCGCTACCGCAAGCAGGTCCTGGCGATCTTCGACGAACTGGTCTGCAACGAGCGCGCGCGCGACCGCGTGCAGTAAAAGAGCTTTCCCTCCCTAAATGTCCCAAAAATCCGAACAAGTCCCCGAGATGACCGTGAAGGCCGTCGGGCTCGGGCTATTCCTGGCCTTCGTTTTCGGCGCGGCGAACGCGTACCTGGGGATGAAGGCGGGCCAGACGGTGGCGGCGACGATCCCGGCGGCCGTGATCGCGCTCGCTTTGTTCCGCGTGCCGCGCTTCCGCGGCGGCGTGCTCGAGCAAAATATTGCGCGCACGGCGGCGTCGGTGGGCGAGGCGCTGGTCGCCGGCGCGATCTTCACGCTGCCCGCATTCCTGCTCGTGGAAATGGACGGCGTGCGGCTGTGGAGCGATCTGCGGTCGCACTACTGGCAGGCCGCGTTCATCCTGCTGGCGGGCGGGCTGATCGGCGTGTTCTTCATCATCCTGCTGCGCCGGCCGCTGTGCGTCGAGAGCGGCCTGCCGTGGCCCGAGAGCGTGGCGAGCGCCGAGATCGTCAAGGCCGGCGACCGCGCGAGCGACGCGCCCCGCTACCTGTTCGGCGCGATGGGGCTCGGCGCGCTGATCCAGATTCTGAAGTCGGAACGCGGCATCATGATTTTCCGCGAGTTCTCGCAGGGATTTCTGCCGTTCCCGCGCTGGCTGGTAAAGCCGGCCGGAGGAGGCGCGGACGTCGCGCACACGGGCGGCATCGCGTGGACTACGCCGAGCCTTTCGCCCGCGCTCGCCGGCATCGGCTACATCATCGGTCCCGAACTGGCGTCGATCAACGCCTCGGGCGGTGTGATCGCGTGGTGGCTTCTCATTCCGCTGATGAGCCTGCTCGATCCGGACCTGGCAGTGCACCTGGGGCTGCCCGCGAACGCTTCCTGGGAGGCTGTTTCGACCGCGGCGTGGTCCACGGTCGTGCGGCCGATCGCGGTCGGGACCATGCTCGTGGGCGCGTGCTACACGCTCTACTCGATGCGCGAGTCGATCCTGCGCTCGCTCAAGGGCGCGATCGCGGCATCGGCCGAGGCGGCTCACGAGGGAGCGGCCATCGAGCGCACGGAGCGCGACATTCCGCCGAAGTGGATCGCGATCGGCATCGCGGCGCTGCTCGCGCCGATCACGGCGATCTACTTCTACTTCACGCAGGGGATCGCATCGGCCGTTGTGGCGGCGCTGGTCATGACCGTAACCGGGTTCCTGCTTTCAGCTGTCGGCGGGTACCTGGTAGGGCTGGTCGGCAGCTCGAACCAGCCTGTGTCGGGCCTGACGCTCGCGGCGCTCGTAATCGCGGCGCTGGTCATGGTCGCGCTCGGTGTGAAAGGGATCGCGGGCGTGGGGGCGGTGCTCGGCGTCGCGGCGGTGGTGTGCTGCGCGTGCTGCGTCTCGGGTTCGCTGATTCAGGATTTGAAGGCGGGGCACCTGCTCGGCGGCACTCCCTGGAAAATGCAGGTGGTCGAGATCGTGGCCGTGGTGCTGCTGTCGTTCTTCCTGGTGTGGCCCGTAACGGTGCTGCACGAAGCCTACGGGATCGGCAGCCGCGCGCTGCCCGCCCCGCAGGCCGGGTTGATGGCGCAGCTTGCCAAGGGAATCGTTAGCGGCCAGATGGCGTGGGGGCTCATCGCGGCGGGCGCGGCCTTCGGCGTGGCGCTGATTTTCTCCGGCGCGCGGTCTCCGATGCTGATCGCTGTGGGGATGTATCTGCCGTTCGAGACGGTGTCGGCGATTTTTGTGGGGGGCGTGATTCGGTGGGTGGCGGACCGGATGGCGCGGGATAGGGGGCAGGTGGAGGAGAAGGGGACTCTGCTGGCGTCGGGGTTTATTGCGGGCGAGGCGATTGTGGGGATTTTGCTGGCGGTGCTGGCGGTGCGGGAAGCGCCGTCGCTCACGCGGCTGCTGACGGGGGCGGATGAGTTTGGGTGGTTTGCGGCGTGGGGTGGGCGGCTGAGCCTTATCGGGTTCGCCGCTTTGGCGTATGTGTTGATTGTGATTCCGAACCGGGGGAGAAGGGCGGGCTGACAGCCCGCCCGCAGGTCCGGCGACCTGCCCCACCGGTGATTACGGTTTCTTGTAGGCCGAATCCTCCAGGCCGGGGTTGAGCTTCACCTCAGTCAGGGTGATCTCGGAGCGCGGCTGGCCTCCCTGTTTGGTCACCGTTCTGAAGGGCATTTTGATGCCGCTCACGTCCCGGTAGTCGGAGTAGACTTCGTCGGTTTCGGCGGGCGGGCCCATCATGGCGGCTGTGAAGCGCTTGCCGGTGATCAGGCTCGTGGCCGGGTCAATGAAGAGGGTCACCTGCTGGTTGCGCGCGGGGTTGGTCACCGCGACTCCTTCCACTTTCTTGCCGTCGAACTCGACGGATCCGAGGGCCTGCACGTTGTAGGTTTCGTACTTCTGGAGCAGCGCGATCGTCTCGCGGAAGAAGTTCGCTTCGGTTTCGGCTTTCTGCGAGGCGGGGATGTCGCGCGTGTTCGGACCCATGCGCATCCAGCCGTTCTGGCCGTCGTAGGCGAGGGTCATCTCGCCCATCGGCGCTTCCATCTTCTGGATCATTTTGCCGGAGAAGTTCACAGTGGCGTCGAACTTCACGTTCATGGCGTTGTCGCCCATGTGGAAGACGCCTTCGCCCTTCGAAGACACGTCTTTCAGGCCGGCGAGCGCGTCGCCGCCCATCGCCGTCCGCGCGGCCGCGAGCAGCGCTTTGCCTTTGGCCGCGGCTTCGGGCGTCGCGGCCGCGAGCGCCTTCTGCTTCGGCCCCGGGATCGCGATATCGACCGCGGTTGCGGCGCCGAGCGAAGAGACCGGCGCTTCATACGCCTTCTCGTTGCCGAGGAAGAGCACGAAGAATTTTTCGGGCTTCATGTATTCCCTGGCCACGCGCGCGACGTCGGCCTTCGTGGTCTTCTCGATTTTGGTCCGGTATTGCTGGAGAAAATCCTTCGGGTAGCCGTAGTATTCGTAATTCATGAGCCGGCTGACGATCTTGCCGGTCGAATCGAAATCGAACGCGGAACTCTTGAGGATGCCGTCCTTGGCGCGCGCGAGCTCATCGTCGGTGACGCCCGTCTCGGCAATGGACTGGACCTCGTGCCGGATCGAATTGTAGATCTTGATCGTGGTTTCCGGCTTCGAAGAACCGCCGGCGGTGAACGAGCCCGGGCGGTCCCAGCCGGCGCTCCAGCCGGAGAACACGGCATAGGCCAGGCCCTGCTGGGAGCGCACGCGGCTGAACAGGTGCGACGAGAAGCCGCCGCCGAGGATCTCGTTCATGACCTCGAGCGCGGGGTAATCCGGGTCGTCGCGCCGCCCGCCGAGCATTCCCATCAGCACCCACGACTGCTGCATGTCGTCCTTATTGATGGTGTAGATGCCGGTGCGCGTGCGCGCGGCCGCGTCCACTTCGGGGACGGCGGGTTTCGGGGCGCCGCCTCGCTGCCAGGCCCCGAACTCCTTTTCGACCTTCGCGCGCATCTCATCGGCTTTGAAATCGCCCCACACGCCCAGGATGATGTTCTCGGGTTGGAAGAACTGTTTGTGGAAAGCCACCAGGTCGTCCCGCGTAATCGAGTCGATCGTCGCGTACTCGGCCTGGCTCGCGTAGGGGCTGTCCTTCCCGTAAAGGATGCGGCTGAACTCGCGGAAAATGATCCCGTTCGGGTTGTCGTTGCGCCGTGCAATGGCGTCGCGCTGGGCGATCTTGGCGAGGTCGATTTTGTCCTGCGGGAACGCGGGGTGCTGGAGGATGTCGGCGAGAATCGCGAAGCCTTCGTCGACGTCCTCCTTGAGAACGGACACGCCGGCGCGGCCGGAATCCTGGCCGATGCTGGTTTCGACGAAGGCTCCGAGGCGGTCGAGTTCCTGATCGAGCTGATCGCCGGGGCGCGCCGCCGTTCCGCCGCTGCGCATGACGGTTCCGGTGATGGAGGCGAGTCCGGTCTTTGCCGCGGGCTCCCAGCGCGAGCCGGCGCGCACAAGCGCGGAGGCGCTGATCATGGGGATCTCATGGTCCTCGACCAGGTAGACGACCATGCCGTTGGCGAGTTCGAACCGCGTGGGTTCGGGCACGTTGATTTTGTTCAGCGGCGGATATTTGAGGCTTTTGTATCCGGGGGCGGGCTGAGTCTTGGCAGCGGCGGGCACCGGCTTCGTGGGAGCCACCGCCGGCTGCGCCATCGACGCGCCTGCCGTGAGCACGATTGCGACTGCGAGGGATAGTGTGCGCATGGTTTGGCTCCTCACTTGGCTGCCGTCTCGAGCGGCTCGATGACGGCGACCGTGCGGTTGTCGAACGTGAAGGTCGCCTTCGCGATCCGCTGTACGTCCTGCGGCGTGACCGCGTCGATCTTGGCGATCTGCTTGAACAGGTTCCGCCAGTCGCCCGTGAGCGCCTGGTAGGTGGAGAGCAGGTTCGCCATGGCGGAGTTGCTGTCGAGCTGGCGGAGAATTTGGGAGCGCGTGCGGCGCTTCACGCCGTCGAGCTCCTCCTGCGTCACGAGCTCCGTCTTGAGCCGCTCGATCTCCGCGTCGATCGCTTTTTCGACTTCGTCGTTGGTGTGGCCGGGCGCGGCGAACGCGTAGAACAGGAACAGGCCCGGATACTTCTGCCCCGGGAAACCGGGGAAGCCGCCGGCCTGCGTCGCGAGCTTCTTCTCCTTGACGAGCGCGCGATAGAGGCGCGAGGAGCGGCCGTCGCTGAGGATGCTGCCCAACGCGTCGTAGACGGCGTCGTCGGGGTCGTTGATGTCCGGCTTGTGATAGCCGGCCACGAAGACGCGCTGCGATTGCAGGCGCAGCGTCACGCGGCGCTCGCCGGTTTGCGGCGGCTCGACGGTGCGGATCGGGTCCGGACGCGGGCCGCTCGGAATCGGCTCGAAGTACTTCGCGGCGAGCTCGCGCACGCGCTTCGGGTCCACGTCGCCGACGATCACGCTGAGCAGGTTGCTCGGCTTGTAATACTTCTTGAAGAACGCTTCGGCGTCGGCGCGCGTGATGTTCTCGAGATCGCTCATGTGGCCGACGACGGGCTCGTGGTAGGGATGGGCTTTGTAGGCGATGGCCTGGAACTCTTCGAGCAGGCGCCCGAGGGGCTGGCTCTCGCCCAGGCGGCGCTCCTCCATTACGACGCCGCGCTCCTTGTAAAACTCGCGCAGCACGGGGTCGCCGAAGCGCTGCGATTCGAGGTAGAACCACAATTCCGCTTCGTTCGATGGGAGGCTGAAGAAGTAGTTGGTGCGGTCCTCGGCCGTGGTGGCGTTGAGGCCCTGGCCGCCGGCGCGCTCGATGGCTTCGCCGAATTCGTTCGGCACGACGAATTTACCGGCCGCTTCCTGCGCGTTCGCGAAATCGGCCTGGAGCGTCTTGATCTTCACAGGATCGGCCTTGCGGCCCTTCTGCTTTTCTTTTTGCAGGGCGTTGAAGGCGGCGTCGACGCGGTCGAGCGCCAGCTTTTCCTCGGCATAGTTCTTCGTGCCGAGCGTGCGGCTGCCCTTGAAGGCCATGTGCTCGAAGATGTGGGCCAGGCCGGTGATGCCCTTGGTCTCCTGCACGGAGCCGACGTCGGCGTAGGTGAGGAACGAGGCGACCGGGGCCTGGTGCCTTTCGAGCACGATGATTTTCCAGCCGTTTTTCAGCGTCATTTCGGTGACGCGCGACTCGATATCTTTGAAATCGGTTTGCGCGGCGGCGGAAAATGCCGCGAGCAGAGTGCACGCCAGAACCGCGAGACGGGTTCCGGCCCTCCGGGCGCTCATAGGGATTCCTCCATGCCACACCCCGCCCGCGAGCCACTCGAGAGAACAGGCGCGGGTCGGGGACCAGTCTTCTGCAACTTATATCATTTCGGTGAGCAGTTCGGGCCGGGGCGAGGCGATCACGCCTTTGTTGACGAGCATGCCTTTCTTGGCGATCGCCTGCGCGCCCGCGTCCACCGCGCTCTGGACCGCGGCGACGTTCCCGGTGAGCGTCACGAACGCCTTGCCCCCGAGAGCCATCGCGAGGCGCAGTTCGATGAGCCGCACGTTGGCCGATTTGGCCGCGGCGTCTGCGCCTTCAATCAGCGAGGCGACCGAGAACGCTTCGAGGATGCCGAGCGCTTCGAGTTGCTCCACCTTCGTGTTCCCGGCGATGGCGGGAAAAATCGATTCATGGACGTTCGGGATGACGAAGCTGTCGATGACCGAGAAGCTGCCCGCGCGCACGCCCGCCGCCACGGCCGACTCGACGCCGCCCACGCTGCCGCGCACCATGACCATGTACTTGCCGGAGCAGATCGACCGCGCCAGCAGCAGTTCGACATCGGCGGCCTTCAGCATGGCGTCGGAAACCTGGAACCCTGCTACGATGCTCCCGAGCTCGATCAGGCCGATGGAATTGTTCGCCATGCGTTACCTCGTAATCTCCACGTAGGAATCGGTGACGGCCGAGACCGTGCCGTCGATGCTCGCGTGCACGTTCGCGCCGAGGTCGGATGCCGCGACGCATCCGACGAGCGAGCCCGTCTGCACCCTGGCGCCCGGAGCGACGGCGGCCCGCGCCGGTTTGCCCGCGTGCTGCGAAAGCTTGATGCGGACTTGCGCGGGCGCGGCGGCGATGTCCTCGAAGGGCGCGGGGGCCTCGTATTCCTCGATCTTGAGCCGGCGGCGCAGCATCGTGAGCGGCACACGGCGGTATTCCTTCATCGGGTGGAGCGCTGGCTCTTTCTGCTGCTGGAACTTGATTCCTGCCGTCCGCAGGCTGCGCTTGGCCTTGTCGCAGGCTTCCTTCGGATAGAGGTCCTCGGGGCAGGCGTAGAGCGTGCAGATGCCGCAGCCGCAGCAGAGCGCGCCCCACTGGTTCCAGTAGTCCTCGCCGCTTGCGGTGAAGCCGAGGCTGCGCATTACTTTGTGCGGCACGATTTCGTAGCCGAGCAGGTAGCGCGGGCAGAACTCGGTGCAGTAGCTGCACTGGTCGCAGGCCGATTTCCCGATCTGGAGCATCTGCCGCTCGCTGCGCTCGCGCCGCGTGACGAGGTAGTGATCGCGCGGCAGCACGATGAGGCCGCCGGTTGTTTTCGTCACCACGTCGTCGAGGTCGAGCGTGAAGGAGCCCATCATGATGCCGCTCACGAACATGGCGAACTCGGAGACGCGCGCGCCGCCCGCGAGCGCGATCAGGTCGCGGAACGAAGTGCCGACCGGAGTCCAGAAGGATTTTGGCTCATTCACCGCGCCCGTAACCGTGACGAACTTCCGCGTGACGGGCGCGCCCTTGTGCGCCTGGTGGACGTTGTATAGTGTCTCGACGTTGTTGACGACGCAGCCGACTTGGAGCGGGATGCCGGCCGGGGGGATGAGGCGGCCGGTGGCACTGTAGACAAGCTCGTACTCGTCGCCCGAGGGGTAGAAGTCGCCGAGGGTGACGATCTCGACGGGCTTGTTCTTGATGTGCGCGCGGACGGCCTCGAGGGCGGCGGTGTTCTTTTCCTTGATGCCGAACTTGCCCGCGCGTGCATGCGTGGCCTTCATCATGAGTTGCAGGCCGGAGAGGATCTCAGCCGGGAACCGCTGCATCAGCTCGACGTCTTTGTGGATGAGCGGCTCGCACTCCGCGCCATTGGCGATGACGAATTCGACCTCGGAGGCGGCTTTGACGTAGGTGGGGAAGCCGGCTCCGCCCGCGCCAACGACACCGAGATCCTTCAACTTCTCGCTCAGCATGAGGGTCTTTCATTATAGCGGGGGCCCGCGTGGGTGATTGAAGATCCCAGAAGCGGCGCGGCGCCCCCCGCGGCGCGCTTTCGTTTTCAAGCTTGCCGCGCAACAATGGGTTTCACCTACATGACCCGACGACAATTCTCCGCACTCGCTGTTTGTTCCCCGGCGATCTTCCGGTCCGCTCTGGCGGCGCCCTCCGACCGCATCAACGTCGGCTTTATCGGCCTTGGCGGAATGGGTACCGGCCGGCTGCACGGTTTTATGGAGCACGCAGACGTCAACGTTGCCGGCCTGGCCGATTTGGACTCGGCCCATCTCGAAAAGGCGGTCGCGGCGGTCAAGCAGCGGCGGAACGAATCGCCGCGGACATTCAAGGACTACCGGGAGTTGCTTGCGGCAAAAGACATCGATGCCGTCTGCATCGCCACTCCCGATCACTGGCACGCGTTGCCCACGGTTCAAGCATGCGAGGCCGGCAAGGATGTCTTTGTCGAGAAGCCGCTGAGTTATTCCATCGGAGAGGGCCGGGCAATGGTGCGCGCCGCCCGCGAGCACAAGCGGGTGACGCAGATGGGCAACCACATTCACAACGACGAACCCACGTACCGCTGTGCCGTCGAAATCGTCAGATCGGGCGCGCTCGGCAAACTCCAACGCGTGGCGTGTTGGAAGACTTCTGAAACCAAGGGCATCGGCGCGCCGCCCGACTCGGACCCGCCGCAAGGGCTCGACTACGACTTCTGGCTCGGTCCGGCGCCAAAACGCCCCTATAACAGGAATCGCTCCCATGGCAGCTACCGCTACTTCTGGGATTACTCCGGCGGCGTGTTCATAGACTTCTGGTGCCATATCACCGACGTCGTCTATTGGGCGCTGGAGCTCCAAGCTCCCAAGAGCGTGGCAGCCACCGGACGCCGTGAGCTTTCCGATGACAATGCGGAAACTCCGAATTTCATGGAAGTGCAGTACGAGTATCCGGGCATAAGCCTGTCCTGGACCCTGAACCCTGTGGGCTTCCCGGGATTCGAGGATTGGCCGATTGGGGCGGTTTTCCAGGGGACCGAAGCCAGCATGTTCGTGAACTACACGAACATCGCAATCTGCTCGCAGGGCAAGCCTGTCAAGGATTTTCCGCGGCCCGCTCCTTCGATTCCCGATTCGCCCGGCCACATCCGCGAGTTCCTCAATTCCATCAAGTCGCGGAAGCTGTGTACCTGCGATGTGGACTACGGCCACCGCCTCACCAAGGCCGGGCTCCTGGGGAACATCGCCCTGCGCACGGGCCGCCGGGTTGTGTGGGACAACGACAGAGAGACCATCGTCAACGACAAGGAAGCCGCCAAGTACGTTACAAGGCGCTACCGGAAGCCGTGGAAACTGGCGTGACCAGGGCGACCATGTTGATCTCGCTACTGCCCTCGCGCGCGACGAGTTCGTCCTGGCATGCGCCGGCCGATTGACAATCGGCCGCAGGTTTGGCCACCTGCCCCACTTCTACCTCTTCGGCACGAGCGGCAGGACGATGTGCGAGGGGTGCTCCGCGTCGTGGTAGATTTTCTGGTCGGCGATTTGTAGGCGCGTGGTCTTCCCCAGCGGCTCGCCCGTGTTCGGGTTGCGGTCGTATTTCGGGAAGGCGCTTGAGGCGATCTGCACGCGGATGCGGTGGCCTTTCAGGAAGGTCTGGCAGGTGTTCCAGGCGTCGATGTTGTAGGCGTAGATGCGGCCGGGCTCGATCAGCGAGGGCTTTTCCATTCCGTCTCGGAAGCGGGCTCGGACCATGCCGTCGATCAGGCGCTCGGCGTAGCCGTTCGGCCAGACGTCGATCAGCATGGCCATGAAGTCGGTGTCTCGCGCTGACGAGGCCGCGTACAACCGCGCGCGGATCGGGCCGCAGACTTGCGTGTCCTCTGTCACCGGTTCGCTCGTGTAGACCAGTACGTCGTCCCGGCGCTCGACAGAGCGGTAGTCGTCCGGGCCTCCGATCTGCGCGAAAGACGGCTCGGTCACGAACGGGGTGGGCTGCGCGGGGTCGTAGGTGTACGCGTCCACTGGCTCTTTCGCGGGCTCGGCCGTCGAGAGCTTGCCGTCGCCGTAGAGACTGTTCGCGCGGCCCTTGCTGTGCAGGAAGAACTTCGTCCACTTCGTCCGCGCGATGGGCCATTCATTCTCGTCAGCCCAGCGGTTCTCGCCCATGACGAACAGCTTCACCGGCGGCTCCCTCATAATCCCGGTGTCGATGCCCTTCAGCCAGTAATCGAACCAGCGGAGGATGTACGCTTCGCGGTCGAAGATGGCGCCCGAGCCGAAGTCCACGTTGCCGAGCTTCGTTCCCGCGATGAATGTGGAGTGCGGCCACCAGCCCATGAGGAGCTTCTGGTTCTTGCGGATCTCGGGCGTCGCGCCTTTTGTCGTCATGCCGATGTAGTTGAGCGGCGTGCCGAGTTGCTCGTCATCGTACCAGCCGGAGATGTTCAGCACCGGCACGCGCACGCGGTCGTACTTGTTCTGGTATCGCAGCGGCTCCCACCAGTCGTCGAGCAGCGGGTGGTCGAACATGGCTTTCCAGTTCGGGTCGGGGCGGCCGGCGGCGTCGTCCATGGTGACGAGCGGCAGGTGCATGTGGACCTTCGACCAGTCCACTGCATCCATGTTCTGGCTGACGTGGCCCGCGGTGAGGTGATACCACGAGATGTCCATGGGGAGCGGCAGGCCGGTGGGCCACTCGGCGAAGGGGTCCGACGGCGAGACCAGCGGCACCATCGCCACCAGGTGCGGCGGCTGCAACACCGCTGTGAGCCACTGGACGCGCCCGAGATACGAGCCGCCGTAGGTGGCGACCTTGCCGTTCGACCACGGCTGCGCGGCGCACCACTCGATGGCGTCGTAGCCGTCGATGCCGTCGTTGCGATAGGGGACGAAGACGCCGTCCGAATCGCCGCGGCCGCGCACGTCCATCGCGACGAACACGTAGCCGTGCGAGGCGAAGTGGCGCCCCTGGCCGAGCATGCTCGCCTTGACGTACGGCGTCCGCGAGAGGATCACGGGGTAGCGGCCCGCGGGCTCGGGCCGGTAGATATCGGCCGACAGCTCGACGCCGTCGCGCATCTTCACGCGGCGGTTGAAGTCGATCGTGACGTCGGCGGCGAACAGGGGGAGCGCGGCGAGCGCGAGGGCCAGGAGTCTCATAGAGAGCCAGCTTAGTAGATTTCGATTATTGGCTGTTGCCCGAGCGCCACGGTATTCTTGTGTCGATCAGGGGCTCAGAGGGGGCATGGGGCGTTCCAAGCTTGCGGGGTGGGTTGCCGCGGGATTTCTGTTGTTGATTCTGAATACGGCGTACGTGTGGGCGTTCGCCACCGCCAGCATTTTCTATATGGCGAACGTGGCGCTGCACGTGGCGCTGGGGCTCGGGGTTGCGGCCGGCGCGGTGGCGCTCTACCGGGGACGGTGGCGCGAGGCGCCAGCGGGCGCGGCCGGCGCGTTCATTATTGCGCTGGCGCTCGGTGTGTTCCTCACCATCGCGGGTGCGACGCGCGACCACCGCTGGGCGCTGTGGGGCCACATTGCGGCGGCGCTCGTGGGCGTTGCTCTGCTTGCGCCTCTCGTGATCAGGCGGCGGGCGTTCCGCGCGGCGCTGGCCGTGCTCCTGGTGCTGCCGCTCGCGGCGAACGTCTACCGCCGCGTACGTCCGGACCCGAACTACCGCATCGAGAATCCCACGGCCGCTCCGGCGTCGATGAACGAGGAAGGCGGCGGTCCGAAGTCGCCGTTCTTTCCTTCGTCGGCGAAGACGAACGTGGGCGGCATCATACCGTCGAACTTCTTCATGGATTCGCAGAAGTGCGGCGAGTGCCACAAGGATATCTACGAGCAGTGGAAGAGCTCGATGCACCACTTTGCGAGCTTCAACAACCAGTTCTACCGGAAGTCGGTGGAGCACATGCAGAGCGTCGTGGGGACGCAGCCGAGTAAGTGGTGCGCGGGATGCCACGATCACGCCGTGTTCTTCAACGGGCGTTTCGAAAAGCCGATCGCGGAGCAGATCGACACGCCGGAGGCGCACGCAGGGCTCGCGTGCACGTCGTGCCACTCGATCACGCACGTTGCGGGAAGCATGGGAAACGGCGGGTTTACGATCGAGTATCCGCCTTTACACGAACTCGCGAGCAGCTCGAACCCCGCGATCCGTGTGGTGGACCGCTTCCTGACCTATCTCGACCCCGAGCCGCACCGCCGCACGTTCCTGAAGCCGTTCATGAAGCAGAACGCGGAATTCTGCTCGGCGTGCCACAAGGTGCATCTGGATGTGCCGGTGAACGCGTACCGCTGGATCCGGGGCTTCAACGATTACGACAACTGGCAGGCGAGCGGCGTTTCGGGGCAGGGGGCGCGGTCGTTCTACTATCCGGCGAAGACAATGACGTGCGTGAACTGCCATATGCCGCTGGTGGATTCGAAGGACCCGGGGAATATCGATGGGAAGGTCCACTCGCACCGTTTTCCGGCGGCGAATACGGCGGTCTCCTACGTGAACCGCGACGAGGCGCAGCTCAAGGCCGAGCAGGCGTTTTTGAAATCGGGCTTCATCACGGTGGACATTTTCGCCGCGTCTCCCGTGGATGAGAACGCGCCCGCGCCGATGCTGCGGCGATCGGGCGAAGGGCCGCTGCTCAGCTCTACGTTCGCGGTGGGCGAGGAGGCGGAGCAGCCGGGGCAGGTGTTTTTGCGCGACGTGGGGAAGGTCACGGCGCCGATCAACGCGGCTGGTGCGAGGTTTCAGCCTGGCTCCACGGTGCGCGTGGACGTGGTGGCGCGGACGCGGGCCATAGGGCATTTCTTTCCGGGCGGGACCGTGGATGCGTTCGATGTCTGGCTCGAGCTTCAGGCGGAGGACGCGCGCGGCAAGACGATCTACTGGAGCGGGAGCGTTGAGGACGGCGGGCGCGGGCCGGTGGAGCCCGGCGCGCACTTCTACAAGTCGTTCCAGATCGACGGTGAGGGGAACCCAATAAACAAGCGCAACGCGTGGCAGGCGCGCAGCACGTTGTACGTGCGGCTGATCCCGCCGGGCGCGGCGGATGTGGCGCATTACCGGGTGCGCATTCCGCCGGATGCGAAGGGGCCGATCACGCTCACCGCGCGGCTGAATCACCGCAAGTTCTCGCATTACTACACGAAGTTCTCCTACGCGGGCGTGGCGAAGCCGGGCGAGCATGGGCGCGACTTCGACAACCGCGAGTTCACGTTCGAGCCCGTGAATATTCCGAAGAATGTTTCGGGACAGATCAAGGGCGAGATTCCGGTTCTTCCCATCACGGTGCTTGCGCAGGCGGAGACGAAGCTGGAGCTTGGGGATACGGCCGAATGGCGGCCCGTGGTGCGGAAGCAGGATCGCGAGCGGTGGAACGATTGGGGGATCGGCCTGCTGCTCCAGGGCGACTTGAAGGGCGCGGAATACGCGTTCCTACGCGTCACCGAAGCTGAGCCGGAGTACGCCGACGGGTGGCTGAACGTGGCGCGCGCGCTGATCCAGGAAGGAGAGACCGAGGCCGCCAAGCCGTACATCGAGCGCGCGCTGAAGATTAATCCGAAGCTCGGGCGCATTCATTTCTTCAAGGCGATGATCGAGAAGGCGGACGGCGATTACGATGCCGCGCTTGCGTCGCTGCGGAGGGTGGAGGCGCAGTATCCGCGGGACCGGGTGACGCTGAATCAGATCGGGCGGATTCTGTTTTTGAAGCGGGAGTATGCGGAGGCGATTCGCGCGTTCGAGCGCGTGTGCGCCGTGGACCCCGAGGACGTGCAGGCGCACTATAACCTGATGCTGTGCTATCGCGGCGTGGGCGACGTTCGGAAGGCGCAGCGCGAGGAGATGCTGTTCAAACGCTTCAAAGCGGATGAGGCGTCGCAGACCCTGACCGCGAAGCCGCGCCTGTTGAGCCCCGAGGACAATAACGAGCGGCAGTTGATTCACGAGCATGAGAGCGTGAATCTGGCGGCGGTGGGGCGATGAGGGGGGTATTGCTGCTGGTCGCCGCTGCCCTTACGCAGGCCGCTCCTCCCGTGCAGTTCACCGACGTGACTGCGGCGGCGGGGATACAGTTTGTTCACAACAGCGGGCGGGCGGGGAAGAAGTGGCTTCCGGAGACGATGGGTTCGGGTTGCGCGTTTTTCGATGCCGATGGCGACGGGTGGCCCGACATCCTTCTCATCAACGGCAAGGACTGGACACCGCGCGGGCGGCGGTCCACGGCCGCGCTCTATCGCAACAACCGCAACGGCACGTTCACAGACATCACACGCGCGAGCGGCCTCGGCATCGAGATCTACGGCCTGGGCGTGGCCGCGGCCGATTATGACAACGACGGCCGTGAGGACCTATATATAACGGCCCTCGGCGGCGACCATCTGTTCCACAACGAGGGCGGCGGCCGGTTCCGCGACGTGACGCGCGAATCCGGCATACGCAACGCCGCGTTTCCCGCGAGCGCGGTCTGGTTCGATTATGACCGCGACGGGCGCGTGGACCTGTTCGTCGCGAACTACGTCCAGTGGAACGCGAAGACCGACCTGTGGTGCTCGCTCGACGGCGCGACGAAATCCTACTGCACGCCGGAATCGTACAAAGGCGTCTCTTCCAGGCTCTACCGCAACCTGGGCGGGGGGAAGTTCGAGGACGTCACCGAGAAGGCCGGGCTGTACGACCCCACGAGCAAGTCGCTGGGCGTGGCCGTTATCGATTACGACAACGACGGCTGGCCCGACCTGTTCGTCGCCAACGACACGCAGCCGAACAAGCTGTACCACAACCGGCGCAACGGTACGTTTAGCGAGGAGGGCCTGCGGGCGGGCGTGGCGTTCGGCGAAGACGGCGCGGCGCGCGGCGCGATGGGCGTCGATGCCGCCGACTACGATCGCAGCGGGCGCACGCACCTGCTCGTCGGGAATTTTTCGAACCAGATGCTCGGCCTGTATCACAACGAGGGCAACGGCCTCTTCGTGGACGAAGCGCCGCGTTCGACCGTCGGCCGCTCGAGCCTGCTCTCGCTCACCTTCGGGTGCTTCTTCTTCGATTACGATCTCGACGGCTGGCCCGACATCTTTGCCGCCAACGGCCACATCGACGAAGAGATCGGCCGCGTGCAGCCGCGCATCCAGTTCCGCCAGCCGCCGCTGTTGTTCCGCAACGCGGGCAAGGGCCGCTTCGAGGATGTGTCGAAGGCCGCCGGCGCGGACTTCGGCCGTCCGATGGTCGCGCGCGGCGCCGCCTATGCCGACTTCGACCAGGACGGCGACCTCGATCTGCTCATCAGCAACAATCACGGCCGCGCGTGCCTGCTGCGCAACGACGGGGGCAATCGCAACCGGTGGCTCGCTCTGCGGCTCACCGGGACAAAGTCGAACCGCGACGGGATCGGCGCCGTGGTGCGCGTCGAGAGTGCGTCGGGGAAGCAGACGCAGACGGTGCACAGCGGCTCGAGCTACTGCTCGCAAAGCGATCTCGCGCTCACGTTCGGCCTGGGCCAGGACGCGCAGGCCAAGGCCATCGAGATCCAGTGGCCCAGCGGCATCAGGCAGCGGGTCGCGAACGTGGCGGCGAATCAGCTCCTAAAGATCCGCGAAGGCGAGTGAATTACAATCTATTTGATGGAAACTCGACTGCGTGTAGCCGCGATTACTGACGAATTCAGCCCGGACCTCGAACAGGCCTGCGATGCCATGGCGGCGGTCGGAATGACCGGCGCCGAACTGCGCGTTGTTTTCGCGAAAAACATTCTCGACCTGAGCGACGAAGAAGTGGACCGCGCCCTGGGGATCGTTAAGGCCAACGGGCTCGATGTGATCTCGCTGTCCTCGCCGCTGCTGAAATGCGTCCTGCCCGACGCGCCTCCGGTCGACAGCCGGTTCCAGCACGACATTTTCGCCTCGAAACACACCTTCGAGGACCAGCCGCGCCTCACGCGGCGCGCCTTCGATATCGCGCACAAGACCGGCGCGCGGGTCATCCGCGTTTTCTCTTATTGGCGCACCGAGGATCCGGCGAAGTGCTTCGACCGCATCGTGGATGCGCTCGGGTGCCTGGCGCTCCAGGCCGCGAAGGAAGACCTGATCATCGGCCTCGAGAACGAGCACGCCTGCAACATCTCGACCGGCGCGGACGCGGCGCGCGTTCTGGCGAAGGTCAGCGAGCCGTCCTTGCAGGTGGTCTGGGATCCCGCCAACGCCTACATCGCTGGCGAGACGGCGTTCCCGGACGGCTACAGCAAGCTGCCGAAGGGCCGCATCGCGCACGTGCACGCGAAGGACTGTTACCTCTCGGAAGGCAAGTACATCTTCGGTCCGGTCGGAACGTGCGGCGTGGACTGGAAAGGCCAGATCGCCGCACTTCTGGCGGACGGCTACACGGGCGCGGTGAGCCTGGAAACGCACTGGCCCGGTCCCGCCGGCGACAAGCTGCAAGCCAGCACGATCTGCGGCTGGAATCTGCGGTTCCTGCTCGCCAAGCTGTAGGATAGAAGCAGTTGCTGTCTATGTCTGGGCGTCTACGCCGGTATCTTCAGTGCGCGGGGATCCTTTTGCTCGCGCTCGGCGTGCTCACGCTCTCGACCGAATCGCGGCTCGGCTTCGATTCGGATTTCTCTGACGTTTCAAAGCACTATAAACTCACCGGCGCGGCGGACGGCGCGGATGCCGTTCCCCCGCCGGTGAACGCCGGGGCAGCTCCAGTCGTTCTCGAATCCCAGGGCATCGCGCCGGTGCTCACCGGCGTCCGCTGGGAGCCCGCATCGTTCTCCCGCGCGCATCTTCTGCGCGCCCCTCCTCCGCACACCAGCTAACAGTCTGGAAATGCGGTTTGGGAGGGATCCATGCAGCACTACTGTCTCTATTCGATGCTGCTCGCGGTAGCCGTCGCGAGCAGTTCGTGCACTTCCCACGAAGTGAAAGCGGACGCCGCCGTCGAGCGCCGCGTCCCCGTGCCGGTGGCGAGAGTGACCCGGCAGGATCTGTCGAGCCGCCTCGTACTGGCGGCGGACTTTCGTCCGTTCCTCGACATCGATCTTCACGCGAAGGTAGCGGGATATCTAAAGAACATCACGGTGGACATCGGCGACCGCGTCCGCGCAGGCCAACTGCTCGCGGTTCTGGAAGTTCCGGAGCTGGGCGACGAGCTGGAGCAGGCGGCCGCGGAGATCAGCCGCAGCCGCTCGGAAGTAGTCCGCGCGCAGGACGACCTGCGCCGCGCCGAATCGGCGCACGCCGCGTCGCATGCCAACTATACGCGGCTGGCCGAGGTGATCAAGAGCCGGCCGAACCTCGTCGCGCAGCAGGAGATCGACGACGCGCGGTCGAAGGACCTGGTTGGAGAGGCGCAGGTCTCCGCCGCGCAGGCCGCGCTCGAATCGGCAAGGAACCAGGTGAACGTCGCGCTCGCCAAGCAGAGCCGTCTCAAGACGCTCTACGCCTACAGCCGCATCACGGCGCCGTTCGCGGGCGTGATCACGAAGCGCTACGCGGACCCGGGCGCGATGATCCAGGCGGGCACCGCATCGCAGACGCAGGCGATGCCGCTCGTGACGCTGGCGCAGGCGGACCTGCTGCGGCTGATCGTCCCGGTTCCCGAGTCCGCCGCCGCGCAGGTGCGCATCGGAGCGCCGGTGGATGTGCGTGTGCCCGCGCTCAACCGCTCGTTCGAGGGCCGCGTGGCGCGGTTCACCCGCCAGGTACGGTCTTCCACGCGAACCATGGATACGGAGGTGGACGTGCGGAATCCGAAGCTCGAGCTCGTGCCCGGCATGTACGCCTATGCGACGCTCTCGCTCGGGCGGAAAGCGGGCGCGCTCTCGATTCCGCTTCAGGCCGTGGCGGGAGTCGATACCACGTCACCTTCGGTTCTGGTCGTGAACGGCCGCGGCGAACTCGAGCGGCGTGCGGTGCGGCTGGGAATCGAATCGGCCTCGCGGGTCGAGGTGCTCGAGGGGCTGCAGGAGAACGAGTTGGTGGTGGCCGGAAATCTGCGGCGCTACCGCCCCGGCGAGGCGGTCGCGCCCAAGCCGGTGGAGGAGGGGCTCTGATGCCGGGATTCGCGATCCGCAAGCCGTTCCTCATCGTCGTGCTCTGCCTCGTCATTGCCGTGGTGGGAATCACGAGCCTAGTCCGCATGCCGGTCGATCTGTTCCCGCCGATCAGGATTCCGGTGGTGGTCGTGGCTACCTTCTTTTCCGGGATGCCGCCCGAGCAGATCGAGACCGACATCACCGGCCGGTTCGAGCGCTTCTTCACGCTGGCGAGCAACATCGAGCACATCGAGTCGCGCTCGCTGCCCGGCGTGAGCCTGATCAAGGTCTTCTTCCAGCCCGGCGCCGACGCCGATTCCGCGGTGACGAACATCTCGAACCTCGCGATGGCCAACCTGCGGAAGCTGCCGCCGGGCACGCTGCCTCCGGTGGTGCTGAAGTTCGACGCTTCGAGCCTGCCGGTGTGCCTGATCACGCTGAAAGGCCGGGGCATGAGCGAGACGCAGTTGCGCGACCTGGGGCAGTACGACGTCCGCAACCAGGTCGCCAACGTGCCGGGCGCTTCGGTGCCGCAGCCGTTCGGCGGGCGCTACCGGCAGATCATGGTCTACGTCGATCCGCTGAAGCTGGACGCGCACGAATTGAGCCCGATGGACGTGGTCCGCGCGGTCAACGATGCGAACCTGATCCTGCCGGGCGGCGACGTCAAGATCGGCCCGTACGATTACAGCATCTACACCAACAGCCAGCTCGACAGCGTACGGGACATCAACCAGCTCCCGCTGAAGTCGTCCGGCTTCGAAGCGGTGCGCGTAGCCGACGTCGGCGAGGCGAAGGACGCGCAGCAGATCCAGTACAACGTGGTGCGCGTGGACGGGCAGCCGTCGGTCTACCTGCCGGTGCTGAAGCAGGGCGGCGACACGAACACGATCGCGGTCGTGGACGGCATCAAGGAGGCGGTCGCGCGGCTGGCGGGCCTGCCGAAGGATCTGGTGGCAAAGGTGGTGTTCGACCAGTCGCGGTTCGTCAAGAGCGCGATCGAGACGCTGCTGCACGAAGGGCTCCTCGGGCTGTTCCTGACCTCGGTGATGATCCTGGTCTTCCTCGGCAACTTCCGCGCGACGGTGGCGGTGTTTCTGTCGATTCCGCTCTCGGCGCTGGCGACGTTCGTCGCGCTGTCGATCGGCGGAGGAACAATCAACACGATGGTGCTCGGCGGGCTGGCGCTGGTGTTCTCGCGCGTGATCGACAACTCGGTGGTCGTGCTGGAGAATATCTTCCGCCACCTGGAGCTGGGCGAGAGCGCGCGCCACGCGGCGGAAAAGGGCGGGCGCGAGGTGGCGATGGCGGTCCTGGCGGCGACGCTCACGACGGCGGTCGTCTTCTTCCCGGTGACCTTTCTTTACGGCGTAAGCAAGTTCCTGTTCACGGCTCTGGCGGCGGCGGTGATCCTCGCGCTGTTCGCGTCGTACTTCGTCGCGATGACCGTGGTGCCGCTGTTCTGCGCGAAGTTCCTCAAAGGCCATGACTGGCACGAGGAGCACCTCGAACACGAGAAGCCGGGCTTCGCAAGGCGGTTCAACGCCTGGTTCAACCGGCGGTTCGACGCGCTGCTCGACCTCTACAGCAAAGCCGTCAGGGCCGCGCTGAAGCACCCGGCGGCGGTCGTTGCCGGATTGATGGCGGCGTTCGCGGCGAGCCTGCTGCTCTATCCGCTGGTCGGCATCGCGTTCTTCCCGCGCACGGACGCGGGACAGTTCGTGGTGAACCTCAAGGCGCCTTCGGGCACGCGGCTGGAGCTGATGCAGCACGAGGTGCGGCGCCTGGAAGACGTGATCCGCGGCACGGTCGCGCCCAGAGACCTCAAGATGATCGTCTCGAACGTGGGCGTCACGCCGGGGTTCTCGTCCATCTACACGAGCAACTCGGCGCCGCACACGGCGTTCGTGCAGGTGGCGCTCAACGAGGGCCACAAGACCGGAAGCTACGAATACATGGACCGAGTGAGGCGGCGCGTCGCCGACGAGCTGCCCGAACTGACGGCGTACTTCCAGTCGGGCGGCCTGGTGGATGCTGTGCTGAATCTCGGGCTGCCGGCGCCCATCGACGTTCAGGTGAGCGCGCCGTCCGATCTTCACGCCGCCTATAACACCGCGCGCGAAATCGCAGCGCGGATCCGCAAGATTCCGGACGTGAGCGACGTGTTCATCCCGCAGGATCTGGACTACCCCGCGCTGCGCGTGCAGATCGACCGCATGCGCGCCTCGCAGCTCGGCCTGAGCCAGAAGGAGGTGGTGAGCAACATCATCACCGCGCTCACGTCGAACCAGATGATCGCCCCGAGCTACTGGGTGGACCCGCGGTCGGGCAACGATTACATGCTGACGGTGCAGTACCCGGAGAACGCGGTCCGGAGCCTCGCGGATTTGAAAACGATTCCGGTGCGCCCGGCCCGCGGGGCGAACACCACGCCGCTCGAGAGCGTGAGCGATATCCGCCGCATCGACGCGCCGACCGAGGTGGACCATTATCAGCTACGGCGTGCCATAGACATTTACGTGAACCTGAAGGGCGAGGACCTGGGGCGGGCGGCAAACGCCATCGACCGGATCGTGAAGGACACGAAGCTGCCCGAAGGCGTGTTCGTCGATCTGCGCGGCATGGTGCAGGGCATGCGCGCGTCGTTCCGCAGCTTCGGCCTTGGCCTGCTGCTGGCGATCCTGCTGCTGTACCTGATCCTGGTGGCGCAGTTCGAATCGTTTCTTGACCCGCTGCTGATTTTGCTCGCGGTGCCGATGGGATTGAGCGGCGTGCTTCTCACGCTGTGGCTGACCGGCACGAGCCTGAACGTGCAGTCGCTGATGGGCGTGGTCATGATGGTCGGGATCGTCGTTTCGAACAGCATTCTAGTTGTTGAATTCACGCGCCGGCTGCGGGAGCAGGGGACGCCGTTGGCGGAGGCGGTGGCGCTTGCCTGCCGCATCCGGCTGCGGCCGGTTCTGATGACGTCGCTCGCGACGATCATCGGCCTGATGCCGATGGCGTTGAAGCTCGGAACGGGCAGCGAGGCGTACGCGCCGCTGGCGCGCGCCATCATCGGCGGGCTGGCGGTGTCGCTGGTCACGACGGTGTTCATCGTGCCGGCCACGTACCTGCTCGTGTACCGGAGCAAGGAGGCGCAGGCATGAGGCGCCTCGCAATTACCTGGCTGCTCGCGCTGCCGCTGTCGGCGGCGCCGCCCACGCTGACGCTGCGGCAGGCCGAGGCGGACGCACTGGCGAACCATCC
Organism: Acidobacteriota bacterium; assembly: GCA_050261515.1. Taxonomy (GTDB): domain Bacteria; phylum Acidobacteriota; class Terriglobia; order Bryobacterales; family Bryobacteraceae; genus JBLNDJ01. The sequence goes on from JBLNDJ010000035.1 coordinate 35,942, forward strand.
GCGGATCGGCGCGGCGAGGCTCGAAGCCGCCGCCGCCTCGCAGCAGGTCACGCAGGCGCGCGCGGCGCTGTTCCCCTTCGTTTCCGGAAACCTGACCGGCGCGGGCGCGCCGGAGAACACGCGCATCGCGGCGGGCGCGCTGAACAATCCGAGCATCCTGAGCCGCTTCTCGACCGGAATCACGGCCACGCAGTTGATCTACGACTTCGGCAGGACGAGCAACTTCGCCTCGAGCGTCCGCTATAGCGCTGCCGCGCAGCAGGACACCGCCACGGCCACTGAGGCCGATGTGCTGCTCGAGGTGGACCGGGCGTTCCATGCCGCCCTGCGGGCCCAGGCCGTGCTGACCGTGGCGAACGAGACGGTCAAAACGCGGCAGATCCTGGCGGACCAGGTGACCGAGCTTGCGAAAAGCAAACTGAAATCGGGGCTCGATGTGAGCTTCGCCCGGGTGAATCTCGCGGAGGCGAAGCTGCTGCTGGCGAACGCGCAGAACGACGTCGATGCGGCTTTCGCCGCGCTCTCGGCGGCGATGGGCCTCCCGTCGGCGCAGAGGTTTGAGCTGATCGAGGACCCGCTTCCGCCCGCGCCGCCGTCCGACTTCCGTGACATCCTCGCCACCGCGATCCAGAAGCGGCCGGAACTCGAGAGCCTGCGGGCGCGGCGCGAATCCGCCGTGAAGATGTTCGACTCCGAGAAAAATCTGTGGCTGCCGAGCGTGAGCGCGGTGACGAGCATCGGCCTGGTCCCGGGCCCGCACACGGACCAGTTGCCGGACCGCTATGCGGCCGCGGGGTTGAACGTGAACATCCCGATTCTGAACGGGCGGTTGTATTCGGCGCGGCGCGAAGAGGCGAACCTGCTGGCGCAGGCGGCCGAGCGCCGCTTGCAGGACCGGGAGCTTCAGGTAGCGCGCGACGTGCGCCTCGCGTGGCTGAATGCGCGGAACGCGTGGGAGCGCCTGGGCCTCACGCGAGAGCTGCTCGACCAGGCGCGGCAGGCGCTCGAGCTCGCGCAGGCGCGCTACGACATCGGCCTCAGCTCGATTGTGGAACTGAGCCAGGCGCAGCTCAACATGACGTCGGCCGGGATCGAGCAGGCGTCTGCGAAGTACGAATACCAGATACGGCGCGACGAGCTGGAGTACCAGATGGGTGAACTGCGGTAACCGCTTCACCGCAGAGACGCAGAGGACGCAGAGACAGGCCGCCTCCCAGCGGTGGAATTTCCCGGGGAGTAGAATGGCGGCCGGTGAAGATCGCGGCCATCGTCCTTTGCGGCCTCTGCGCCGCGGCGCAGGAACCGGCGGGGCCTGAAGTGGGCCAGCGGGATGCGCCCGCGTCGTTCAAGTCCAGGGTCAACGTCGTGCTGGTTCCGGTGGTGGTGCGCGACCGCGAGGGGCGCGCGGCGGGCAACCTGCGCAAGGAAGACTTTCAGATTTTCGACAAGGGCAAGGCGCAGACCATCTCGACGTTCTCGGTCGAGAAATCGGGCGGCGCGGCGCCGGCCGGTCAGCCGCTCGCCGCCCCGGAGCGCTTCACCGCTTACCTGTTCGACGACGTCCACATGAGCTTTGCCGATCTGGCGCGCTCGCGCGATGCTGCGTCCCGGCATCTCGAAACTGCGCTCGAAGCGGGCGACCGCGCCGCGATCTTCTCCACGTCCGGCCAGACCATGCTCGATTTCACGGACGATCGCGCAAAGCTTCGGGAGACGCTGCTCCGCCTGGAGCCCCGGTCCATGGCCGCTTCCCGCGCTCAGGAGTGTCCGGACGTCAGCTACTATCAGGCGGACCTGATCGTGGACAAACACGACGATCAGGCGCTCGAGGTCGCGAAGAGCGAGGCGCTGGCGTGTCTGGCCGCGGACTCGACGTCGAAGAACGATCCGACCGGGGCGGCGGCGGCGGCGATGAGCCGGTTGGCTGAAATTATGGCGCGGGCCGCGGCCCGTCGGGTGTGGAACGCCTCCGATACGGAATCGCGCATTACGCTGGGCGCTGTGAAGGACGCGGTCCGCAGGCTATCCGCGATTGCCGGCCGGCGGAACATCATTCTTGTCTCCCCGGGCTTTCTGGCGCCGAATGCGTCGCAGGAGATCACCGACATCATCGACCGCGCGATCCGCTCGAACGTGGTCGTCAGCGCTCTCGACGCGCGCGGCCTCTACGCGCCCGTCTCGTTCGCGGACGTGAGCAAGCGGAGCTTCGACGCCAACGCGCAGAGGCGGAAAGACGACTACGACCGCACGACCGCGCTGCTGGCCGCCGGCGTCATGGCGGAGCTCGCCGAGGGAACCGGCGGCTCGTTCGTCCAGAACAGCAACGATTTCGACGCGGGCCTGAAACGCCTGGCCGCCGCGCCCGAGTTCGTCTACGTCCTCGGTTTCTCGCCGCAGAACCTCAAGCTGGACGGAGGTTTCCACAGTCTCAAAGTCACGCTGAAGGACCCGGCGAAGCTGACCGTGCAGGCGCGCCGCGGCTATTATGCGCCGACGCACCTGGGGGACGCGGCCGAGCAGGCGAGGCGCGAGATCGAAGAGGCACTGTTCTCCCGCGAGGAGATCCACGACCTTCCAACCGAGCTCCACACGCAGTTCTTCCGGACCGGCGCCGATGCCGCGAAACTCACGGTGCTGGTGCGGATCGATCTCACGCAGCTCCGCTTCCGCAAGGCGGACGGGCGCAACTACAACGAGCTGACGATCACCTCGGGCCTGTTCGACCGCAACGGGAACTACGTCACCGCGGTCCAGAAAATCCTGACGCTGCAGGTGCGCGATGCGACGCTCCAGTCGCGAATCGCGCAGGGGATCACGTTGAGGTCGAATCTCGACGTGAAGCCCGGGGCGTACGCCATACGCCTGGTGGTACGCGATGCCGAGGGGCAGATGATGTCGGCGCACAACGGCGCCATTGAGATTCCATAGCACCGTTTTTTCCGAAAGAGTAGAATACGGCCGGTGAGGATCGCGGCCATCGTACTTTGCGGTGTCCTCTGCGCCGCGTCGCAGGAGCCGGCGGGGTCTGAAGTGGCCCAGCAGGACGCGCCCGCGACGTTCAAGTCCAAGGTCAATGTCGTTCTCGTCCCGGTGGTGGTGCGCGACCGCCACGGACGCGCGGCGGACAACCTGCGCAAGGAAGACTTTCAGCTCTTCGACAAGGGCAAGGCGCAGACGATCTCGACGTTCTCGATCGAGAAATCGGGCGGCGTGCGGCCCGCTGCGGCGGCGCCCGCGCCCGGGGCGCCGGCAACCGAAAAGCCGCCCGCCGCGCCGGAGCGATTCACCGCGTACCTGTTCGACGACCTTCACCTGAACTTCAGCGACCTGGTGCGCTCGCGCGACGCCGCGTCGAAGCATCTCGACACCACGTTCGAAGCGGGCGACCGCGCCGCGATCTTCTCCACATCCGGCCAGACGATGCTCGATTTCACGGACGACCGCGCGAAGATGCAGGAAACCCTGCTCCGGCTGCGGCCGCGGTCCATGGCTACGAACGGCGTTCAGGAGTGCCCGGACATCAGCCACTACCAAGCGGATCTGATCATAGAGAAAAGCGACAGGGAGGCCCTGGGTGTTGCGACCGACGAAGTGTTGGCATGCGAGGCTATGGACAAAAACCTGCGGGGGCTCGCGGAGAAGATTGCGCTGACTGCGGCGAGGAGGGTGCTGGACATGAGCACCCAGGAAACACGCGTCGCGCTCGACGTCCTGAAAGACGTGGTCCGCAGAATATCGATGTCGCCCGGGCGGCGCAGCATCGTCCTCATCTCTCCGGGCTTCCTGACGCCATCCCAGTGGCAGGAGAAGAGCGAGATCATCGACCGTGCCATCCGCGCCAACGTGGTGGTGAGCGCCCTCGACGCGCGCGGCCTCTACGCGCTCATTCCGGGCGGCGACGCGAGCCAGAGAACCTACAATTTTTCACCGATCAAAGACACGTACGTGCGGACGAATGCGCAGCTTTCGGCCAGCGTGATGGCGGAGCTTTCCGAAGGCACGGGCGGTTCGTTCTTCCAGAACAACAATGACCTCGCCGGAGGGCTGAAGAAGCTCTCCGCCACGCCCGAGGCCATCTACGTTCTCGGTTTTTCGCCGCAGAATCTGAAGCTGGACGGCGCATTCCACCGGCTGAAAGTCACTCTGAAGGACGGCGCGGGCCTCGCGGTGCAGGCTCGCCGCGGCTACTACGCGCCGACGCACCTCGAAGACCAGAACGAGCAGGCCAAACGCGAGATCGAGGAGGCGCTCTTTTCCCGCGAAGAGCTCAACGACCTCCCGGTCGAGCTTCACACGCAGTTCTTCAAGGCGAGCGAGTACGACGCCAGGCTCTCCGTGCTGGCGCGGATCGATCTCACACAGATCAAGTACCGCAAAGTAGACGGACGCAACGGCAACGAGCTCACGATCACCTCCGGCCTGTTCGACCGCAACGGAAACTACGTCACGGCGATGCAGAAAATTCTGACGCTTCGCCTGCGGGACGCAACGCTTCAGTCGCGGGCCGCGTCGGGTATTACGGTGAAAACGAGCTTCGACGTGAAGCCCGGCGGGTATGCCATACGCCTGGTGGTGCGCGATGCCGAGGGGCAGTTGATGTCGGCACAGAACGGCGCCATCGAGATTCCGTAAGGAGTAGAATGGCCGCGGTGAGCTACGCTCGGAAGTCGATGCTCGTCCTGTGCGGTGTTCTCTGCGCTCAGGCGGCGCAGCAGGAGGAGACCGCGACCTTCAAGTCCAAGGTCAACGTGGTGATGGTTCCGGTGGTCGTGCGCGACCGTCAAGGACGCGCGGACGGCAGCCTGGGCAAGGAAGATTTCGAGCTTTTCGACAAGGGCAGGCGGCAGGCGATCACGACGTTCTCCGTCGAAAGAACGGGCGCCGGCGCGCCGGCTCCATCCGGGTCCGCGGCGGGCGCGCCGTCCGCCGGAGCGTGGGCCGCGCTGCCGGAGCGTTTTACCGCGTATCTGTTCGACGACGTCCACCTGAGTTTCGGCGATCTGGCGCGAGCGCGCGAGGCCGCATCCCGGCATTTCGACGCAGCGCTCGGCGCAGGCGACCGCGCCGCGATCTTCTCGACCTCCGGCCGCACCATGCTCGACTTTACGGACGACCGTGCGAAGCTCCGGGAAACGCTGCTCCGGCTCCAGCCCAGGCCTGTTGCGCTCTCCGGCAGCCGCGAATGCCCGGACCTCGGCTACTACCAGGCGGACCTGATCGTGGAGAAGCACGACCGGGAGGCGCTCAACGCCGCGACCACGGAGTTGATGGCGTGCGAGAGCATCGACGAAAGAATGCGCGGGCGCGCCGAGCTGAAGGCCGAGATTGCGGCACGCAAGACGATCGCCGCCTACGGTCACGAAGCGCAGATTGCGCTGGGCGTCCTGACCGATGTGGTTCGCAGGATGGCACTAGCGCCCGGGCGGCGCAGCATCGTTCTCATCTCGCCGGGCTTTTTGACGCCGACGCAGTTGGATGAGAAGACGCGGATCATCGACCGCGCGATCCGTTCGGGGGTGGTCGTGAGCGCCCTCGACGCGCGCGGCCTCTACACGACCATTCCGGGCGGCGACGCCAGCCAGCAGACGTACACCATCGCCGTCGCGCAAATCAAAGAGACGTACGCGCGCGCCACGGCGCGGCTCTCGGGCGACGTGATGGCGGAACTTGCCGAGGGGACCGGCGGCACGTTCTTCGAGAACAGCAACGATCTCGAGGGAGGGCTGGGGCGGATCGCCGGCGCGCCCGAAACCATCTACGTTCTCGGCTTCTCGCCGCAGAACCTGAAGCTGGACGGCAGCTTCCATAAGCTCAAGGTCGCGCTGAAGGACCGGCGCGGCCTCAGCGTGCAGGCCCGCCGCGGATACTACGAATCCCCGCAGGTGGAGAACGAAGCCGGGCAGCGTAAAGTCGAAATCGAAGAGGCGCTGTTTTCTCGCGAGGAGGTCCACGACCTGCCCATCGAGATGCGTGCGCAGTTCACGAAGCCCGGCGGGGTGGCGGCCAAGATCAACGTGCTCGCGCGGATCGATCTCACGCAGGTTCGCTTCCATAAGGTGGACGGACGCGACCGGAGCGACCTGACGATCACCTCCGGCCTGTTCGATCGCAACGGCAACTACGTCACATCGATCCAAAGGGTGCTGACGCTCCAGGCGTGCGACCGTGCGTCTGAAGCCGCGGCGCCGCCCGAGATCACGGTCAGGACGAGCTTCAACGTGAAGCCCGGTGCGTACGCCATCCGGCTGGTCGTGCGCGATACAGAAGGACAGTTGATGTCGGCGCAGAACGGCGCCATAGAGATTCAGTAACAGGAGGGGGCCATGCCCTTTCGATACGCGGCGCTCCTTGCCGTAGCCGTGTGTCTTGCCCGCGCGCAGCAACCGGTCATTCAGACCGGCACGCGCCTCGTTCTCGTCGATACGGTGGTGACGGACAAGAAGGGAAACTACATTCGCGACCTCGCCGTAAAAGATTTTCGCGTGTGGGAGGACGATAAGGAGCAGGTGATCAAGACCTTCTCGTTCGAGGCGGACGCGGCGTCGCAGTCGAAGGAGCGCACGCGCTACCTGGTGCTCTTCTTCGATAACTCGACGCTGACCGCGAGCGACCAGATCCGCGCGCGCGAGGCCGCGGCAAAGTTCATCGAAGCCAACACGGGACCGGACCGCATGATGGCGATCGTGAACTTCAGCGGGACGGTGAGGGTCGCGCAGAACTTCACATCGGACGTGGAACGGCTGAAGCAGGTCGCCGGAGGGGTCAAGTTTTCGGCCATGTCGCCGCGTCCGGTGGAGGTCGCCTCGCTCGGAATGCCGAGGTTGGGCCGCGTCGAGGCCGATTTCCGGGCGCGCAGCGTGCTGCTGGCGCTGCGGAGCATGGCGCAGAACCTCGCCTCGGTGCCGGGCCGCAAGACGCTCGTGCTGCTGACGGCGGGCTTCCCGCTGAACGATGAGCGGAGGTCGGAGCTGCGGGCCGTCATCGACGCGTGCAACAAGGCCAACGTGGCCGTGTATCCGGTGGATGCGCGCGGGCTGGTGGTGCCGGGCGCGGCGCTCCACATGCCGGTCCGGCCGGCTTCGCGGACGCCCTGGGCGTCGGGGTTCATCCAGCCGGCGGCGTTCTTCCAGAGGCCGGGCGGCGGGGGCGGCGGGCAGACCGGCGGCGGTGGCGGAGCGGGCGGTGGCGGCGGTTCGCGCGGCGGCGGCGCGCCGGGCATGCCGGGCGGCGGGTCGGGTGGTGGCATGGGCGGCGGCGGCGGACGCGGCGGCACCGGCGGCGGCGTGCCGGGCGGCGGGGGGAACACCGGCGGAGGGAACACCGGCGGGGGGAACACCGGCGGCGGGCGCGGCGGCAACACGCCCGGCAATCCCGGCGGCAACACCGGCGGCGGCCGGGGCGGCAATACGGGTGGAGGCTCAACCGGAGGGCGGGGCAATCCATACGGCGGAAACCCCGTTTACGGCAACCCGATGGGGCAGCCCTACGGCTACGGCAGGTACGGCGACCCCGGGCTCCTTATCCCCGAGATGTCGCGCTCGGTGAACGATACCCAGCAGGTGCTCTACGCGCTGGCCGAAGGCACCGGCGGCTTCGTCATCCTCAACACCAACGACTTTCAGCGCGGCATGGAGCGAATCGCGAAAGAGCAGAACGAATATTACATCCTCGGCTACACGCCCACGGACACGCCCGAAGGAAGCTGCCACAAGCTGCGCGTCAAGGTGTCGCGCGGCGGCACTGTGGTGCGCTCGCGCAGCGGCTACTGCAACGCCAAACCGGTCGATCTGCTGGCCGGCACGCCAATCGCCAAGAACCTCGAGGCGCGCGCCGCCGGCGAGGCGCCGGGCAACGTCGCCGCGTCGATGGCCGCCCCGTTTTTCTATACGTCGGCGAACGTCGCGCGGGTGAACGTCGCGATGGAGATCCCTGGGGCGGGAATCAAGTTCGAGAAGGTAAAGGGCAAGTTCCACGCGGAGGTGAACGTTCTCGGCATCGCTTCACGGCAGGGCGGCGAGGTGGCGGCGCGCTTCAGCGACACCATCAAGCTCGATCTTGAAAACAAGAAGGAGGTCGAGGAGTTCGCCAAGCAGCCGTTCCACTACGAGAACCAGTTCGACATCGCCTCCGGCGAGTACACGCTCAAAGTGGTGTTCGGCCACGGGGCGGGGAACTTCGGCAAGCTCGAAGCGCCGCTGGTAGTGGAGCCTTACGATAGCGGGCAGTTCAGCCTCAGCGCGCTCGCGCTCAGCCGCCAGGCGCGTCCGGTTTCGGAGGTGGGGCTCGGCCTGGACGCGGCGCTGCTCGAGGGACGCACGCTGCTGGTGGCCAACGGAGTTCAGATTACGCCCTGGGGCGCGAACCGGTTCAAAAAGGGCGACACGGCCGTGATGTACGTCGAGATTTACGAGCCGCGCCTGCTCGACGCGCAGCCTCCGGAGGTGGGAGTGCGGCTTCGCGTGCTCGACCGCAAGACGGGCGAGATAAAGCAGGATTCGGGCCTGGTGAGCGTGGGCGGATACATCAAGCCCGGGAATCCCGTGATTCCGGTGGGGCTGAAGCTGCCGGTCGCGCTGCTCGCCGCGGGCTCCTACCGGGTGGAGTTCAAGGCGGCGGACTCGGCGGGCAACGAGTCGGTGATGCGCACCGCCGAGTTCGAGTTGGAGTGAGTGGGCCGGCCTACGGCAGTTCCTTGATGGCGATGTTGCGGTACCGGTGATACAGGCCGGGCTTGCAGCGGTCGCCGCCGTGAACCTGCACGGCGACCATGCCGCTGGTAGCGCCGTCGATGGCGTGGTTGGCGGTGTCGGTCCAGTCGGTGATCTTGTCGCCGTTCATCCAGACCTGGATGTGCGGCGCGTCGCCCTCGATGCGCGCGCGGATCGTGTTCCACTGGCCCTTCTTCCAATGCTTCTGCCAGTCGGGCACGTTGCCTTTCACGTCCTGGAGCCCTTCGCCGTAGATGCCGCCGAGGAAACCGCCGGGAAGGTAATCGAGCGTGACCTGGTAGGCCTGCCCTTTTTCGGTGGAGCGGAGGAACAGCCCGGAGTCGCATCCCCAGTCGGGATTCATTTCGAGATAGACCTCGAAGTTGCGGTACTTGCGGTCGGTGAGCAGGATGCTTCCGTTGCCGGGCTTGTCCTGCGTGCCGGTGATCAGGCCTTTATCGACCTTCCAGGCAAGCGACGTGCCGTGCCCGGTCTGCGTGCTGATGTGCCATCCGGACAGGTCCTTGCCGTCGAAGATGGGAGTGAAACCCGCGGGGACCTGGGCGAAGGCGGACGCCACGCAGGCGAGCGTTGCAAGTAGAATTCGTGCCATCCCCGGAGCGTATCACAAGGGCCGCGGAGTGGAATCGGCTTGTGGTGCGTCCTGAAAGACGCGTTGTTCTAGCAGGTGCGAGTCCTGTCCGGGTAAGCGCCGGAGCGCCCGGTAGCAGACTCCAGCTGGAAGGAGAGATCCGACCGAGCCGAGCGGAGAGTCGAAAGCCCTTGAAAGAGAGGGGAGCAAACCGGCGGGCCGCAACAATCCGTGAACGCAACAGCCTCGTCAAATTCTCAGCCGAAAGGTGTTGGGGAGGGCCGAGCCGCTCATATCACGGCGAAGGCAACAGACAGCATCCTGGACCGGAACGGGTGCTGGACCTCCCCGGGGTCGCAGGCGGCGGCACGTCGGGACAGAGCAGCGCGGAACAGGAGAGGCCCTACCTGGCAGCCAAGTCGGGCAAAGACCGGGCGTATAAGGCCGGACGGCTGAAGTCGCACGGAGTTGGGAGGGAGTCCGAGAGGCCCGTAATACCGAGGAAGGCGTGCAAGACAACGCGCTGGAGGGAAGGGGCCTTGCTTTGATCACGCTTGTTAGGAGGTAAGTGCGAGGGCATGCCGGAGACGGCCAACACCCGGCACGGAGTCGCGGGCAAGGGAGGCGCTCCGGCGGATCGGGCTGGTGATGAGCCGGCTCGGACTGACGCTGCATCCGGCGAAGACGCGGATGGTGGACTTGAGGCGCGGAAAGGGGAGCTTCGTATTCCTGGGATGCACGG
>JBLNDJ010000036.1:0-2788 GCA_050261515.1 Acidobacteriota bacterium
CTGCATGAACCCGAACAGCATCACCAGAGGCAGCACGAACGCGACATCGTTCAGCGACGGAAAGAACCGGATTATCGGGTTGATCTTCTGTTCGCTCATGCTATTCGACCAGCGCGGCCACGTATCTTTCGATGGGGTGCGTGGGGCTGGTGAGTTCCAGATCGCCGCTGCCTTGCAAGTCCATCGCCCCCGTCACGATCTGAAGAGCGCCCTTATATCCCGGGGTCGCATGGACTACACTCCACGCGCCGCGAGGTTGATAGATAGCGCCTCCCCAATGTGCATCCTGACCCGCCCAGAAATTCAGTTCGCGCGCCGGACTCGTAGGATTGGTGCAAGGCTTATCCAGACTTCCGCAACTCGTATCTATGTCGCCGCTGGAGGTGTATTTGACGTTGGAGTTCGCCTGGTCCTGCCACATCACAACCGGTGCGAAGTTCGCGAGGTTGGCGGGCAACAGGGTGGATTCCGGATTCAGGCCGTACAGGTCGACCTTTGATTTGCTGTTGCTTCCCGCCTTGAATTCAGTGCCCCCGAAAGTGAGCGCCGGCAAGCCACCCGGAACCGCCGCCGCAACTGCCGAAAGGGCGCCGCCGTAACTGCTGTCGGTAAGAATGAAAATGCGGCCGGCGTCAGGATTGGTCGCACTTCCTCCGTAAAGCTGCGCCTGGTTGGAGCTGTCCCAAAGCAGCTTCCCCGAGAGCGCTCCTGCCAGCACATATCGCCCCGGTCCGAAGTTGACCGTGGCGTGTCCAATGCTCAAGCCGCCGAAGAACACGTAGTCGCCAAATGCGGTGGAGCCGGTGGCCCCGTTCGCGAAACTGCCATCGCCGGCGATGGTTATCGGCTGTCCGCTTGGTCTGCCGTTCGAAGTGGCGTAGTAGTTTCCCGGTTGGCAAACGCTCGCGCAGCTAAGCGTGCCCCCTGGAACGGCGATGTACGGCAACGACGCCTGGTTCGGGTTGAGCGGAGGCTGCCCCATGCCGCGGAATGGATCATAGAAACCGCTTCCGTCCGGCCGGTTCTCGGGTGGATCCTGCCACTGGCCTGTCTTGCCTGCGATGTCTCCTCCCGTCCGGATGTATGTGAACGGCGCTGTAACTGTTCCACTACCGTTTATGTATCCAGCCGCTCGATCGTTCGAGGCCATGAGGATGCCGCCGCGAGCTATGACATTCGGGCTTCCGCCCAAATGGAGGTTGTTACCCGTCGCGTAGGGCCCGGATTCGCCCTGGCGGTTCAGCAGAATCAGCGACCCGATCACCAGCGACTTCGCCACCGCGGCCGTCGCGCGCGCCGACACAGTCCCCATGGAGTTCCCGAGCACTCCCGAGAACAGTTGCGGGACCGACTGCGAAACCCGCACCGTCACCCAGTACGGCGTGTCCACGCAGGGCGCCGTCGGCGGATGATTGACCAGCGGCGAGCACCCGGTTACCGTCGGGGGTGTGACGCGGTCGCTCGCCTGCACCGTCACCGCCGTGTTCGCGCCGGCCGCGAAGCCATTGAGAGAGGCATACAGGCATGCGCTGGTGAGATTCCCCGCCGCTCCCGGGCACGCTACCGGCGCCGGCGCGCAGGTTGCGCCGTGCCCGCCGCATGTGTACGTTCCGCCCGGCCCGATGATGTTCAAGGTCTCTGTCACGGCCGCCAGCGCCGCCGCTTCGGCCGCGGCGCGCTGCGCCTTGCGCGTGAAGTACGACCAGCCCAGGTCCACCGCCAGGCCGATGATGCTGAACATTGCGATCAGCGCCAGCGTCACCATGACGAGCGCCTGGCCGCGACGACGATGGGAAACGTGTCTGGTCATGTCAGGCCTCAATACTGAATTCCCTCGCTCGAACTTGCCGGGAACGTGTAAGTTCCGAAGACGACGCTGCCCTTTGCTCCGGGCCAGAGCATCGAAATCGCCGAAGAAAACGGGTACTGCGCCGTAATCCGTATCTCGCTGCCCGCGTTGCCGCCCTCGTCGGGATACCCTGTGCTGCCCGGGGGGAGCGCCGGCCACACGGTGCTGCCCGCAGAACCACCTGCCAGGCACGCCTGGAGCGTCGAACAGGTGAGCGTCCGGGTCGCCGAAGTAAAGGTCACGTTCGTGAGCAGCGAAAGGTCGAGCCCTACCCCCGCGTCCGCGATCTTTCTCGAAATGTCCCGGATCGTGACGTAGCAGCTATTCGGCGCGATCGAGCAGTTCGTCCCATGCACGATGGCGTACCGCACGCCCTCCTTCATCGAATAGGCCAGCGTGTGATACGTCCAGGCCCAGCGGGCCATCTCGAAGATCGAGATCAGCACGAAAATCAGCGGGATCCCGACCAGCGTGAATTCGATCAGCGAGTTGCCGCGGCGGTTTCCCATGGTCAGCCTCCGAACATCCGCATCTGGACCGTCCGGTTGATCGTCATCTGGCCCTGCAGCAGGCCGGGGATCGGAATCAGCGGGATCGGCTGGTAAGCCACCGTGACCCGCGTGGCGGCGTAGCCCTCGCTGTCGGTGAAGGGCGTCACGGTAACGACGAGCGGGGCGGAGTTGCAGCCGCTCGGCAGGCTCGCGGAGTTCGCCACCCCCTGGAGTTCCCTCCAGGCGCAGGAGCACGGCGGATTCGTGCCGCTGGCGGCCGCCAGAGCCGCCGCGCGGGCCGCGTTCTCGGTCGAGATGAGCGCATGCGCGTAGAACCCGAAGTCGAACAGCCCGACAAACAGGAAGAAGATCCACGGCGCCAGCAGCGCGACTTCGATCACCGAGTGCCCGCGGGTTCGTTTCACGAGGTCGCCTCCCGGAACGCTTT
>JBLNDJ010000037.1:0-25475 GCA_050261515.1 Acidobacteriota bacterium
CAACGCTGGGAAGCGACCGGAGCGCCGACTCAGGGGCCGGAATGACGGGGCGGCCAACGAGCCGCCCCGTGCTGCAACATTCTGGCGCAAAAGCGTTAAATCCCGGGAGCGCGAGGGCTGAATTTTACGCGGCCGAGATGCGCCGACTTGAAGTCCATCTGAAGGGCAAGGAGACGATGCAGCAGGCAGGACTCAGCTTTCCGGATGGCATTACCACGACCCACTTGGAGCTTGGAATCGACTTCAGCGCCGGCAAGCCGGTCGGATGGTACAAGACGGCAGAGATGGAACAGCCCGAAGAGCATCCGGTTGAGCAACGATGGGTTTGGAAAACTGAGGGCGACCCGGACGTGATGGAGCTTTGCTCAAAGGGCCTGGAAGTGGTTCGTCAGCTCGTTAAGAGCCGGGATCAGATGGGTTTCCCAGATTGACCGTTCCGCCTGTGGACAACTTCGCCGAAACTTCAGAAACCCCAATAAAACTGCCTATTCTCAATACCCAGACGGCCTGATAAAATTAAGGCAGAGATAACCTAACCCCTACCCATACGGACAAGTTCCTTTTTGACCGCGATGTCCGGGGCCATGTTCTGGAAGAGATGATAGTCCAGAACCTCTACTCCCAGGGCTTTCCGGTCGGCTATAACCCATTCACCGGAACCGAAGACCCCAGGCGCGAAGATTTTGATATCTACGTCGGCCAGCCTGAAGATAACCCCCTCTTGCTCGAAGTGAAAATGGACTGGGGGTCAGCTTTCTCAGGGAATATTTTTGTGGAAGAAAAAGCCCTGAAGAACAGCAAGGCCCACAAGTTTGTCTACGGCCGCCTCTTCCTTGATGTCTTTGACCGCCAGAACCTCTTGGAGATGGACCACGCCAAGCAGCGGACACGCCGGGCAGATGGCTCTTTCATGGAAACCGACCTTTACCGCCACTTGAACGGTTGGTCCTTGACCAACGACTAGTCCACTCGCATCTCTCTGATCTAGCGCCGTTTAGGCGTGCAATGTGGTAGACTCCGCTTGAGATGGCGGAACCAGTCCGGACGTACCTCAAGAGCCTGGAACATGAATTGCGAAATGGCCGCACCACGGAGCACACCCACAGGCCGGCTCTCAAGGTTCTGCTTGAGTCCTTGCAGTCCCGAACTACGGCGACGAACGAGCCGGGGCGAGTCGCGTGCGGTGCCCCCGATTTCGTGGTGACGAGGACCCCCGGCCCAGTGACTATCGGGTACGTAGAGACCAAGGATGTTGGGAAGTCCTTGGACGAGGCCGAGCACTCGGAACAGCTCAAGCGTTACCGCCGGTCCCTTTCGAACCTGATCCTTACGGACTACTTGGAATTTAGGTGGTACGTGGACGGCGAGAAGCGCCAGGAGTTCTCCGTCGGAGAGCTTGGCAAGGGGAACAAGGTTTCAGTTGAATCCGGCGCCGAAGCGGGCTTGGTTTCGTTTCTCAATGATTTCTTCCGGCACCAGCCAGAGAAAGTCACCACTCCCAAGGACCTCGCTCAGCGGATGGCCCGTATGACCCACATCATCCGGGACACCATCATTGAGGCCTTCGACCAAGGCAAGCCATCGGCGTTACTGTCGGAGCTTCGGCAGGCGTTCGCATCAAGGCTGATACCCGACCTCGACTCCAAGGAAAAGACCCCCGAGTTTGCCGATATGTTCGCCCAGACGATTGCATACGGCCTATTCGCGGCGCGCTGCAACCATTACGGTACTGATTCATTTAAGCGTATTGGCGCAGCCTCCGAGATTCCGAAGACGAATCCTTTCCTTCGAAAGCTCTTCGAGACCATCACCGGCACAGAGTTGGACAACGAGCCGTTTGCGCCTTTCGTAGATGACCTTGTGCAGGTTCTCGACAACACCGATGTAAACGAGATCCTTGCCCATTTTGGGGCGCGTACGAAGCAGGAAGACCCGGTCGTCCACTTCTACGAAACATTTCTCGCCACCTATGACCCAAAGCTCAGGGAAGCCCGCGGCGTCTTTTATACTCCGGAACCGGTAGTTTCGTACATCGTTCGCTCGATTGATTTTCTATTACACAATCAGTTCAAACTGTCTGGCGGACTCGCTGATACGGGTTCCACCAAGTACACCCCCAAGGGCGGAAAGAAGGGTGCTAAGGAAAGCAAGGACGTTCATAAGGTTCTTATTCTCGACCCAGCGTGCGGCACCGGAACCTTCCTTTACTCGCTAGTGGATTATGTCCGTGAGAAGTTCAAGGCAGAAGGCAACGCGGGTTTGTGGTCAGCCTATGTAAAGGACCATTTGCTGACTAGGGTTTTCGGCTTTGAATTGCTTATGGCACCGTATGCGGTTGCTCACCTCAAACTGGGGCTGCAACTCGCAGGGTACGATTTGCCTCCGAAGGAGCGCGCCGCGTGGGCATACGATTTCAGCAGCAATGAACGCCTTGGCGTTTACTTGACCAACACACTTGAAAAGAGCGAGCCCGATGTTCAGCCCCTCTTGGTTCATCTCCGCGTCATCAGCGAAGAAGCCAGCGCAGCGTCCGAGATCAAGAGGGATTTGCCAATCATGGTTATCCTTGGCAATCCACCCTACTCCAATTTCGGCCAGATGAACAAGGGCAAGTGGATTTCAGAACTGATGGACGATTGGAAGCCGGCAGAGGAGAAGAAGTGGAACCCTGATGACTTCATGAAGTTCATCCGCTGGGCACAATGGCGAATCGAACAGACCGGCGCGGGCGTTCTTGGTTTTATTACTCGTAACACCTACTTGGACGGCCTAACGCACCGCAAGATGCGGCAGTCTCTCATGGAGACGTTCTCCGATATTTACCTTTTGGACTTGCACGGCAGCCTGCGAGAGCACGACACCACTCCGAGTGGCGGTGCAGACGATAACGTCTTTGACATTCAATGGGGCGTGTCTATTGGCCTGTTTGTTAAGACTCCCGGAAAGCATGAGGCCACCGTCCGACACGCCGAGATTTGGGGGCTATGCGACGAGAAGTATGACTATCTCCTGAAGCATGACGTGAAGAACACGAAGTGGGAGAAACTGACCCCAGAGCCGCCGTCCTATTACTTCGTTCCCAGAAAGGGGGACATTGCGTCGGAGTATGAAGCCCTGCCATCGCTCCTGGATATCTTTCGAGTCCGGAACTCAGGGATTCAAACGAAGAAAGATTCACTAACCATTCACCTGACTGAAAGCTCTCTTCGGTCTGTCTTGAAAGACATGAAGAAGCTCGACGTGAAGGATTTAAGAAAGCAGTACGACCTTGGCGACGATGGCCGCGATTGGACTGTTGCTTTGGCAAAAGAGGATGTCGAGGAATCGAAGAAGGGCAAGGTTGTGCAGGTGCAATACCGCCCGTTCGATTTCCGCTGGACCTACTACACCGGGAAGACTAGGGGATTCATTGCGTATCCCCGTGCTGACGTTACCGCACACCTTTTTAAGGAGAACCTCTGTCTTGTAAGCATGAGGCAGATTGCGGGCACCGATGATGTATGCGAAGCGGTTGTGTCACGCTACGCCGTTACTGATAGAAGCATGTATAGCAGCAAGGGGACCCCATACATGTTTCCGCTCTATCTGTACAGGGAGGCTATTCCGAAGCAGGAGGAACAAGGCCTTCTCATTGATGCATCGCCATACGCGACTGAGAATCCAGAGAAGGTTCCAAACCTACAGGTTGACGTTATCACTTCAATTGAGAAGAAACTTGGCCTGAAATTCGTCCCAGAGGGAAGCTCCGATTTGAAGAAGACGTTTGGCTCAGAGGATTTGCTTGCCTACATGTACGCGGTTCTCTATTCGCCCAACTACCGGTCCAGATATGGCGAGTTGTTGAGGAAGGACTACCCGAGAATTCCGTTCACGTCCGATGTTTCCGTATTTAGGAAGCTGTGCAAGCTCGGATCTGAATTGATGGGTATTCACCTTTTCGAATCTTCGGCATCTACCCACTTTCCAGTGAGTTTCCCGGTCTCGGGTTCAAATGCTGTTGATAAGGGTTATCCGCAGTATGTTGCACCTGGGGAGCTGGAACCGAACGGAACACAGCCCGTGAAGAATGGCAGAGTCTATATCAACGAGAGGCAATACTTTGATGGCGTCACGCCTGAGGTTTGGGGCTTCTATATTGGTGGGTACCAGATCTGCGAAAAGTGGCTCAAGGACCGCCGGGGTGAAGCCCTCGACAAGTACGGCGACTTGACACACTATCAGCGGATTGTTCAGGGCATTGCCGAGACAATCTGCATTATGGCGCGAATTGACGGCGCCGTTCCCAAGTGGCCTATCGCGTGAGCAAGCTCAGCCCGTTATGCACCGCCTGGAGGTCTTCGGTCTGGAGGTTGACGTACTTCTTGGTCATCTCCAAGCTGGAGTGGCCCAAGATTTTCATGAGGTGGAACTGGCTCCCGCCCCGCTTGATGTACGTTGAGGCGAACGTGTGACGGATGGCGTGGAGCGACCGCTCCGGGGGAGTGAAGCCCAGGCGCCGGCACAGCAGCTTGAAATCTCGCAGGACCACGCGCCGGCCGAGCGGCTTCCCGTCCCGAGTGGCGAACAGCAAATCCGTTGTCGCCTTCTGGGTGTACCGCCAAAGAATCCGGCGAAGCTCCATAGAGAACGGCACCAAGCGTTGTTTGCCGCCCTTGCCCTTGACCGACAGGAGCATATTGTCAAAGTCCACGTCCGGCCGCTTCAGAGCCAGGGCTTCGCTAATTCTGACGCCGGTGTCAAACATGGTGCAGATTAGCGTGTGAAACCGAAGCTGACAGCGGCCCTTTGGCTTGTAGGCGAGAATTGAGGCCACCTGCTTATCGGAGAACGTGGGCAGTTGCTTCTGTTCTTCCTTTAGCCGGGAAATCTTCAAGGGTATGCCGGCCCAGGCGAAGTAGGCGTTGGCAACCCTAATCCGGTTATTGCAGGAGATGGGTTTCAGTCCCGCTTCCCTCATGGAGATAACGAAATCTTTCATTCCGTCTTCGGTGAGGGGAGACTTGGAGAGCCAGGCAAAGGACTGCTTGTACCACTCAACAGTCCGGGGAGAGACGTTCTTCAGGTAGACGCGCTCTTTGATGAATGCGGAGAACTCAGGGCAGGTGCGCATATAGGCTCCATTTCTGCCCTAAGTGGTTGATTTGTGAGGATTAGGGATGTGGCCGCCCAAGGCAGGTGCGCTACCAGGCTGCGCTACGCCCCGACAATTCAAGCTTCCTTGATTCTAGAACACTCTCACGAGCACAGCCCAATGCAGTCGGCGCCGTCCCGGCGCCACGCCTGTGTACAGCGGATTCCGCCGTGGGCGGGTAATCGCTACCGGCAGTCCGGTTACAACGCATCGGGCTGCGCAGGGCGCCCGCCCCACCGGATCACTTTCAAATCCAGCACCGCGATGCTGTAGAGCACCGGCACCAGCCCCAGCGTGATGAACGTCGCCACGGCCAGTCCGCCGATCTGGGCGTAGCAGAGCGGCTCCCAGAGCGGTCCGCCGTGACGGGCCAGCGGGAAGAGCGCCAGGATCGTCGCCCCCACGGTGATCAGCACCGGGCGCAGCCGCTCGATGCCGGCGTCCCGGAGCGCCTGTTCGAACGGCTCGCCGCGCTCGTGCATCTCCTCGATGAAATCGAACAGCACGATGATGTGGCTGACGATGACGCCGATCAGGCTGGCCACCCCCAGAAACGCCATGAAGCCGAACGGTGCGCGCATCAGCGCCAGCGCGAGCAACGCCCCTACCACGCCGAAGGGCGTCGCGGCGAACACCAGCAGCGGCTTGATCGCGTTGTTGAATTGCAGCAGCAGCGCCGCGTAAATGGCCACGAGCGAAATGATCAGCACCTTCGCGAGATTCCGGAATCCCGCCTGCTGCTTGGCTCTCTCGCCGCCGATCTCCATGCGGTAGCCGGGCGGCAGGCGCCGCGCCATTTCGTCCAGCTTCGGGGCCGCCACGCGCATCACCTCCGAAGCCAGCACGCCCGGCTGCGGCCAGGCGTGCACGCCGATCGTGCGGAAATGCTCCAGCCGCCGGATGCGCTGGCTCTCGAGCACGTTCTCGAACTTCGAAATGGAGCGCAGCGGGATCTTCTGCTGCCCGCTCGAGGAATAAACGTACAAGTTTTGCACGTCGGCGAGCTGCGCGCGCTCCTGCGGAAACAGGCGCGCGACGACGGGAATCTGCTGATCGCCCTGCCGCAGCGTGGTCACTGTGGCGCCGCTGATCGCCGCCGCTGCCGACAGCGCTACGTCGCGGTTCGTGACGCCGGCCAGGTTGGCACGGTCCGCATCCACGCGCAGCCGTACCTCGGGGCTCTCGGCGAACCAGTCGTTCTGCACCACCTGCACGCCCGGGATCGGCCGCAGAATGTCTTGCGCCTCTCCCGCGAGCCGCCGCAGCGTCTGTATATCGGCCGCCTCCTGGTCCGGGTTCACGTCCGCGGTGCTGGCGATCCGCACCTCGACGGGGAACTCCACCGGGTTGATCTGAAGCTGGTGGAGAGTGACGAACGCGCCGGGGATCTCGCGGCTCAGCGCGGCCTGGAGCGGCGGAACGAGCGCCGGCGTGATCTCCTTGTCGCGCACGCGGATCAGCACCTGTGCGTAGTTCGGCTGCTGCTGCTCGGGCGACACCGAGAACCAGAACCGGGGCCCGCCGCCGCCCACGAACGTCGTGAGCGATTCGATGGGATGTTCCCTGGCGACGCGCTGTATGATCGCCTCGGCGCGCTGCGCGCAGTCGTTCGCAAGCGACACGGGCGCGTTGTTTGGCAGCCACACGTCCACGTACGACCAATACTGAACGTCCTCCGGGAAGAACTGAGTTCGCAGCGTGAGCGAGACCAGCGCGCCCGCCGCGAGGAACACCAGCGAAAACGCCAGCACCGCCCATCGATGCCGGATCGCCAGGCCGGATGCCCGGTAGTAGAAACCGTAGAACCCGCGCCGCCGCCGCTCCTCGAGCGTCCGCTCGGGCTTCCTCGCGGGCCGCAGCAGGTAATACGCGATCAGCGGGATGAACGTCATCGACACGATGCGCGAGGACACCAGCGCGGCCGTCATGACGATAGGCAGCGTCCGCAGGAAATCGCCCGTGACGCCCTCGACCAGCAGGAACGGAAGATACGCGATGATGTTGGTCGCCGTGGCGTAGAGAATCGCGCGCGCCAGCTTCGTCGGCCCCAGCCAGGAGGCGTGCCGCGGCGGCTGCCCCGCGGCCAGTTCGCGCTTGATGGCGTCGTTGGCCACTACGGGATCGTCCACCAGCAGACCGAGCGCGACGATCATGGCGCCGATCGAAACCTGCTGCAAGTCCACGCCGAGCGCGTGGCAGAAGCCGAACGTCATGGCCAGCGTGATCGGAATCGAGAGCGCCATCAGGAACGCCGAGCGCCACTCCCAGAAGCCGATCAGCGCGATGATCACCACCAGCAGCACGGCCTCATAGAGCGCCTGCATGAACAGGTCGATGTTCTCGCGCACCTGGAGCGGCTGGTCCGACGTGCGCGCGACGATCAGGCCGGGCGGAAGCAGGTCGCGAAGCTGTTCCATTTTCGCGTCCACCTCCGCGCCGAACTTGCGGATCTGCTCGCCCGCGCGCATATAGAGCGCGATCGTGATGGCGCGCGAGCGGTGGGGGCTGCCGTCCTTGTCGAACCACGTGTAGTAATTCAGGTAATCGGCAGGGCTGCGGTAGCTCTGGCTGATCTCGACCAGGTCGCGCAGATAGACGGGCGCGCCCGCGGGCGATGCCGCCACCACCACATCCCCGATGGCCCGCGCGGTTTCGAAACGCCCGGAAGGATCGAGGCGGATCTCGCGGTCCCCGGCTTGCAGCGCTCCCCCCGGCAGCGTGATATTCTGTGCCGCGAGCAGCCGTCCGAGGTCCGCCGGCTGCAACCCGTAGGATGCGAGCCGCTCCTGCGAGTAGTTCAGGTAAACGGTCTGCGGAAGCAAGCCCTTGCGCTCGACACGGGACGCCTGCGGGACGCCCAGCAGCGTGCGGGCGATGAGATCCGTGTAGTCGTCCAGCTCGGCGTAGGTGTATTTCGCGCCCGCCACGCCGGCCAGCTTCGAGCGCGCCTCGGCGGGGTCGCGCAACACGATCGGCCGCCAGATATCGGGATCGAGTTCGCCCGGCTGCACGCGGTCCGTGAGGTAGCGGTCGAGGAACGTCCTGATCGCGGCGTCGCCGGCCGGCGAGACGGCGTCGATGCCGATGAACCCGCGGCCCTCGATGATTCGCGGCTGAAGCAGTATGCCGGCGCGCTCGGCCCGCGCGCTGAAGTCTTCGGCCGACCGCCGCACCGCCGCCCGCGACAGCCCCACGGGGAAAGAGAGCACCAGTGACACGGGCGGCGCCGCGCGCGTTCCCCCGGCGCGCCGCGCCGCGCGCACCGCGTCCTCGATCGACCGGGCACGCAGGTTGATCTCGACGTCGTCCGCCTGCGGGCTGGCGACCGTGAGCATGAGCGCGGCGGTATCGCCGAAATCGCTCTGGAACTGCACCGGCGACGCGCCTTGCGGAAGCCTCCCGTTCAGCGCCTGCAGCTTGAGATTGATGTCGCTGAACTGCTCGCGCGTGTCCTTGACGTTCTCGGCGAGCTGTACATAGACGAACGACGCGCCGGGCAGCGACATCGAGCGGATGCCCCAATCCGCGGGGCCCGGCGGATGGATCGTCTTGTTCTGCGCGATGGCCTGCTCGATGGGCTTGGTGATGAGCTGCTCCACCTGCTGGGCGGTTGCGCCGGGCCACTGGCACGCCGCAACGGCCACGCGCACGGGGATCTCCGGGTCCTTGCGCTGCGGCATCGAGTAGTAGCCGAAGACGCCCCACGCCGCTACGGCGAGCAGCGCGGCCCACGCGATCTGCGGGTGCTCGACGAAATAGCGCGCGGTGTTGTGAACCGTGCCGATCGTTTCCTGGTCGGATCGTTTCGCCATGCGCCCTCCGCTCAGGGGATGACCCGCACCTGCTGGCCGTCGCGCAGCAACTCGCCGCCGAGTGCGACGATGCGCTCCCCGGCCGATACGCCGCCCGTGATTTCCATCGAGTTGCCTACGGGGTTGCCGGGCGTGATCGGCCGCGCCGTGGCGTACGTTTTTCCTCCGCGTTCGCTCAGAAGGAAAACCGCGAAGCCGCTCGGATTCGCGGGGTCGCGCACGACCGCGCTGAGCGGGACGACAAGCCGCGGCACCGGCGACGACGATGCGCCGAGCGCAAGCGACCCGACCATCCCCGGACGGATCTGCCCGGACGCGTTCGGCAACGTGACCTCGACCGAGAAGACGTGTGTCCGTGGATCTGCCTGCGGCGAAATCGCGGTCACCACGCCCTGCACAGCGTTGTCGAGGGCTTCAAGCGTCACGGCCAGGCGCTGCCCGAGCCGCAGGCTCTTGAGCGATCGATCGGGAACCGCGAACACGGCTTTCACCACCCGCGTATCGATCATGCTGAAACCCACCGACGCGTTGCCCACAAGGCTGCCGCGCTCGACGTTGCGCGCCGTGAGCCATCCGGTGAAAGGCGCGCGCAGCGAGGTGTCTTTCAGGCTCAGCTCGGCCTGGGCGGCGGCCGTGCGCGCCCCTTCGACGGCCGACCGCGCCGCGTTGACCTGTGCCGTCGCCGCATCGAGGCGGGCCTTGGCCTGGTCGTAATCGGGACGCGTGAGGCTGGCCGTTCGGTAGAGATTTTCGGCGCGCGTGAAATCCTGCTGTGCCTGGCGCAGCACGGCTTCGGCCTGCGCCGCTTGCGCCTGCGCCTGCGCGATCTGGTCCCGCGCCTGCTGGACGCGCTGTTCGTAGTCGAGCCGCCGCACCACCGCGAGTTCGGTCCCCCGGGCGACGCGGTCCCCGGCCTGTATGTCGCGCAAGCGGCCGTCGGCGCCGCGCACCTGGCGCACGCTTTCGATCAGGCCCGGAGACTTGAACGCGAGGTCCACCTGCGCGGCCGGCTGAATGGTTGCGGAGTAGCGCTCGGGTGTTTCCACGTTCATTTGTTCGACGACCGCGGCGCGTACCGTCTGCGGCGGAGCTTCGGGAGGCTCCGCCCTGCGGCACCCCGCTGCAAGGGCGATCACTGAAGCAACAACGGCGATGAACCTGGTCTTCATCTACTCCTCCCCGAGCGCGCGGTCGAAATCCGCCTTCGCCGTCCAGAAGCCCGCGACGGCTTCGCGGTACCGCGCGTCCGCCTGCGCCGACGCGGCCTGCTGCTGAAGCACATCCGCCACCAGCGCCGATTGCTCGCGGTAGCGGTTCATCAGCACGCGCAATTTTTCCCGCTCCAGTTCCTGCGCCGCCGTGCTGCTTTCGAGCAGCGCGCGCGCCTCGGCCAGTTTGCGGAACCGCGCGCCGGTGTCGAGGCGTATCTGCTCGCGGGCGTCCTCGGTCGTGAGCCGCGACTGCTTCGCCGCGGCTTCCAGTTGCTCTACGCGGCGCGACCTCCGGCCCCAATCGAACGGCTCCCAATCGAGCACGAACCCGGCGTGCAGCACGTTCTGCGGAACCATGCTGACGTTGGGGAGCGCGAGGTACGACGCCTGTATGCTGAAGTTCGGGATGCGCCCGGCGCGCTCCACTTTCACATCCAGCTCGGCCTTGGCGTTTGCGAGCTTCGCCTTGCGCAACTCGGGCCGCTGCTCGAGCGCCTTGCGCCGGGCGGCTTCGAGATCCAGTTCCTCGGCGGCGGGGGGCGGCGCGACCTCTACCGTGAACTTTGTCTCGAGATCGCGCCCGAGCAGCCGGTTGAGCGACTCCTGCCGCGTTGCGAGCGAGTTGCGCAGCGCCAGCAACTGATAGCGCTGCTGGCTCAGCCGCGCCTTGACGGCGAGGCTGTCGCTCTTGAGCACGGTTTCCTCGGCCAGACGGCGGTCCGTCAGTTCGTCAAGCTCGGTCAGGTACTGAAGCGCGGCTTCGGCCGACGCGGTCTCGGCCTGAATCTGCGCCACCTCGTAATACGCCCGGCGGACTTCGTGCGCGATCTCCTGCCGGCGTTCTCTCAGGTTCTCGCGCGCGAGATCGCCGCCCAGCCGCGACTGGCGGATCAGCAGGCCGATCTTGTAAAGCTGCGATACGGGCTGCGTGGCCGAGCCGAAGAACAGGCCCGTGAAGTGGCGCGGGTTCGTGATGGTCGCATCCCGTCCGGGCAGCGGGCCGGTCGCGGGATAGGAGCCGAGCACGCCGCGCGGAATCGTGAAACCGAAGCGGTTGAGCGGCACGCCGCCGAGCAGATACGTGTGGAACAGCGGATACCGGTTCGTCTTCGCCTCGGTCGTGGCCGCGGCGGCGCGCTCGAGATCCAGCCGGCCGATCGCGATCTGCCGGTTGTTTCTGACCGCGAGCGCAACCGCGTCCTCGAGCGTCAGTACGGGCTGCGCCCTCAGCCAACCGAGCGCCAGGATCCAACAGCACAGCCATTTCTTCATCGGTCACTCTCCAACCAGCGGCGCGAGATACCGCTCCAGCATGAGTTTCAACTCCCGGCTGATCCGCATGCTATGCGCGCGGTTCTTGGAGTAAAGCAGCGGCTGCACCCCGTGGAATGCCAGCGTGCAGATCTCGGCCGCGGCTTCGATGCGCGCCGCCGCAAGGCACGGGGCGCGCTCTTTCATGAGGCTCTTCAGGCGCTCAACGGTCCTGGCCCGTAGAGTGTGGCCGAGTTCCGTGGAAGCGAACTCCGCTTCGAAGATGGCCGGGAACGCCGGATGGCGGTACTGAAACCGCACCATCGCGTCCACCACGGCCCCGATCACCGCGTGCAGCGGGCCGTGCGCCTGCTTCCTGTCGAGCACCTTTTCGAGCACCGCTTCGAGCTCCGCGGCATAGCGCGCCGCGAGCATTTCGGCGATGGCCTTCTTGTTGGGGAAGAACTGATAGAGCGTGCCGGGGGATGCGCCCGCACGCTCCGCGATGTGGTTCGTGGTGGCGCGCTGGTAACCCAGCTCGGCGAAAACGCATTCGGCGGCGCCGAGCAGGGACTCGATCCGCCGCTCGCCCGGCTTTCGCCGTTTCGGGCCGGTAGGCTCCATATGCGAGTAGTTACTCGCTTTTTAGTGTAGCCCAACCCGGCCCTGGCCGGGTGCCGGGGCGGCCCGGGCAGATGCCGCTGCGCGCGCCGGCCTGCGCCGGCGGCGTCAACCCGCCCGTGTTCTATTTCTGGGTCACGCGCATCGAGACGCGCCGGTTTTGCATTCGGCCTTCCTCGCTGGAATTGTCCGCTACCGGGTGCTCCTGCCCGTAGCCTTCCGAAGTGAGGCGGCTGGCGTCGATGCCACGATTGGTCAGCTCGGCGACGACGGCTGCGGCGCGGTCCTGGGAAAGCTTCATGTTCTGGTCCGCGTTCCCGACGTTGTCGGTATAGCCGCCCACCTTTATGTGAACGTTCGGGTACGCCTTGAGAATCGCCGCAACATTATCCAGTTGCTCTTTCGATTCGGGCCGCAAGTTCGCCGATCCTGTGTCGAAGACCAGCCGGTCGAAATCGAACCAGGTCGTCCGGTCCACCGGCCGGTTCGGGTCCTGCACGAAAGCGAGCAACCGGGCTTCGACGCCGCGCTCAGGAATGTTGATATCGACCCGGTCCGGCAGCGTGCGCTTCACAAATTGGCCGAGATTTTGCGCCGCTTCGGGCACGCGGTTCGCCTCGTCCGTGCGGATCGGCCGCTGCTGGCCCATCGGCTGCGGAGGAGCAACGGAGGCCTGCTCCCGGTGGCGCCCCCGGCCGAACCACAGCAGGGCGAGCAGCAGCGCGCCCAGCGCGATCACGGGCCACAGCCAGCCCAGGCTTCGCCTGGCCGGCTCCGCCCCCTGCGCGGCCGCCGGTGTGCGATCGTCTCTCACGCCGCGCGCCTCGCTCCGCGCCTCCGAGCCGCGCCAGATGTCGGCGAGTCCCGAGGGCAGGGCATTGCGTATGTTGCCCATGTCGCTGCGGAGCAGGCTGCCTAGCCCGCTCACGGTCATCCCGCCGTCGCGCACCCGCCTGCCGAGATACCCTATCACCAGCGGCGCCGCCAGCGACAGCATCGTCGTCACGCTCCCGGCCCGCAGCCCCGAGTCGCGGCTGATCGAATCGACCACGGTGCTCTCCGATGACCCGAAGATGGATGACACAAGGCGCCGGCCCTCGCTTACGATGGGCGAGCTCGCGTCGGAGGCGGCGCTCGTGACGCGGTCCCACGTGGCGTCCCGCGCCGCGCTCGAGGACGATGCGTCCAGCAGGTTCCGGAGCGCGCCCGGGTCGTCGGCCTTGTTAGCCACTCCGTTCAGGACGGCGGCAATGGACGACTCCATCCCCCGTGCCACCGATTGGTCGGACTCGCCGGTGGAACGCGCAATGCCGGCAAGACCGCGTTGATCGATCATATTTCGCAGGGATCCAAGCAGCGAATCCGCCATAATGACTCTCCTCCCGTCCCCGAGATTCGTACTGCCCATGCATGATTCGAGCCGAATCCCTTCGCTTCATGGATTTCCCGGTCGAGTGGATGCGCGGCAGCGGGCTGCCAGCATGATCCTGAAACTGAACATCCGGGCAGGAGAATTCAGCCGGCTCGAAGCTGCATTTGGCCTGTAGGTTGGATTTCGGCGGGGAGCGGCGGCTTCTTTTTTTTGGAAAAGCGCCTCAATTAGGGGACAGCTTACGCTTCTACGTCCCGGGGCAAGCCATCGGCCAGAAAGGCCATCGACTTGATCCCGGAAATGTCGAACCGTTTGCGGCAGCGGAGGTTTTTGCAGGCTACCTTGTCGTCCAGTAGAACCATGTAGCTTTGAGCCTTCTGGAACTTGGCGCGTATCGACGGATCCCCTCCCTGCGGGGACTTGTCCTTCTTTTTGCGCAGCAGCCAGCGGAGTTCGTACTTATCGGCGGTACGGCAGAACGGGCACGTCAGCTCGGCGGGTCTCGTGGTGTGCGATTCGTTATAGAACGCGCGCTCGTCCATAGACTCCCAGTGTACTGAAATCGCTCATGCCCGAGTCACGATCGGGATGCCGCAGCGTCGCAGCACCGCCTCGACGTCATACGGACTCAGGCGCGTGGCGTCGTAATCGACCGTAAGCCGCCGCAGATCCGGCGACGGCACGATGCGGCTCATCCCATAGACGCCGTGCGCGGCCGCGAGCGCCAGCAGCAGTTCTTCGTCGAGCGGCCGCTCCAGTTCGAAATGGACCTGGACTTTGGTCATTCTGACCTCAGGATACGCCACTCGATCTGCCGCAGAATCCCCAGCCAAACCTCGGCGTCCCGCGCCGGAATGTTCAGCCGCCGCACCAGCCGCCGCACCTTCTGCTCGGCCGAGGCCGCGGTCCGCGGCTTGACGTACCCGCTCTCCCGCAGCAGCCCCAGCAGCAGGTCGGTGATGCGCTCCACTTCGCCTGCCCGCGCCGGAGCGATGCGCGCCGGCTCCTTCGCCGCGGCTCTCGGGTCGCGCACGATCTCGTAGAGCGACACCGCCACGGCCTGGCCCAGGTTCATCGACCCGTGGTCCAGGCGCGTCGGAATCCGCATGAGCCAGTCGCAATGGCTCATGTCCTCGTTCGACAACCCGAATTTTTCGGACCCGAACAGCAGCGCCGTGCGGCCCGTCGCCTTTCGGATCAGCCTCCCGCCGTACTCCAGGCGCCGCAGCGGATGCTGCAACTCGCGGTGTCCCACGGAAGTCGTCCCCACCACCAGCGAGCAGTCGGCCACCGCTTCGGCCACCGTCGCGAACTCCTCTGCATGCTGAAGCAGCGCCGCCGCCCCCACCGCCGAGCGCGCTTCGCGGAACGCCACCTCATACGGATTGACCACGCGCAGCCGCGTGAAACCGAAGTTGCTCATGGCCCGCGCCGCCGCGCCGATATTGAGCGGATTGCGGGTGGCGACGAGCACGACAGCCAGATTGTCTTGCAAGAACGCTTATTCTACCGAAGCTCTTCCATGATCTGGTCGAGCGCCTCTCGCGGCGGGCGCGTCTTCGACTCCGGAAGCGTCCCCAGAGGCTCGTCTACCACGTTCAGCAGATCCATGAAGTGCTTGCGCGAGGAATCTAGGTACAGAATGCCCGTGACCACCTGCCCCTTTTTCTCCGCCTCGTCGAGCGTCTTCAGCGCGCCCATTTTGTCGGTCGGATCGTAGTCGTGCCCAAGCTTCCTGATCAGCAGCTTCGAGCCGTCGTGCATTTCGATCTCGCGCGCTTCGCCCTCGGGAATCTCGACCGAAATGTCCTCGAAGAACGGCACCAGGTCCAGCTCGTGCAGCGGCTCCTCGTGCTCCTTCATGTAGGCGTAGCTCTTGGTCGAGCCCTCGTGGTCGTTGAACGTCACGCACGGCGAAATCACGTCGATGATCGAAAGCCCGTGGTGCGCGATGGCGGCCTTGAGAATCGTCTGCAACTGCCGCTTGTCGCCCGAAAACGAGCGCGCCACCAGCGTCGCGCCGAGCTGGATCGCCTCCACGCAGCAGTCGAGCGGGGTCAGGTCGTTCACCACGCCCGTCTTGAGCCTGGCCCCGAGATCGGCCGTCGCCGAGAACTGCCCTTTCGTCAGCCCGTACACGCCGTTGTTCTCGATGATATAGATCTGCCGGATATTGCGCCGCAGCATGTGGATGAACTGGCCCACGCCGATCGACGCCGTGTCTCCGTCGCCCGATACCGTGATGCCGAACAGGTTCCGGTTGGCGAGGATTGCGCCCGTGGCGACCGACGGCGCGCGCCCGTGTACCGAATTGAACCCGTGCGCCATGTTCAAAAAGTACGCCGGCGATTTCGACGAGCATCCGATGCCCGAAAACTTCGCCACCGACCACGGCTCCACGCCCATCTCGTAAAAGCACTCGATGATGCGCTCCGAGATCGCATTGTGCCCGCAGCCCGCGCACAGCGTCGTCTTGCCGCCCTTGTAGCTCAAAACCTCGAGGCCAAGCCGGTTCGTCTTTGCCGCGGCCATCAGATTTCCTCCTGCCGGACGACATCGTCCGTGATCGTGCGCGCATCGAGCGGCAGCCCGCCGTAGTAGCGAACGCTTCGCAGCCGTGCGATCAGGCCCGGGTCGAACTCGAGCCGCATCAGCGCCAGCAACTGCGCGTCGCGATTCTGTTCGATTACGTACACGCGCTCGTGCCGCCGCACGAAATCGGCCAGCTCCGGCGTGAACGGATACGCCTTCAACCTCAGGTAGCTGGTCTCGAGCCCGTGCTCGTCGCGGAGCTGGTCGCGGCTCTCCTCGGTCGCGTAACGCGATGTCCCCATGCAAACCAGGCCCACGTGCGCATCGGCGTTCACCTCCACGTGCGGCGCCGGAACGCGCTCCCGTATGCTCTCGAACTTCCGCGCCAGGCGATCCATGTTGTTCATGTAATCGTCCTCGCGCTCGCTGTAGACGGCGCGCTCGTTGTGCCCGCTGCCGCGTGTGAAATACGCCGCCGCCGCGTGATTGGTGCCCGGCAGCGTGCGGTAGCCCACCCCGTCGCCGTCCACGTCCTTGTAGCGCGCGAAGCCCCCGAGCTTTTCGAGGTCCGCTTTGCCCAGCACCTTGCCGCGCTCGATCTTTTGCTCGGGATACTCGAACGGGTCCGACATCCAGTTGTTCATTCCCAGGTCCAGGTCCGTCATGACGAACACCGGCGTCTGAAAGCGCTCGGCCAGATCGAATGCATCGCCCATCATCGAGAAGCACTCGCGCGGCGAAGACGGGAACAGCATCGGATGCTTCGTGTCCCCGTGCGAGAGCACGGCGGTCGAAAGCAGATCGCCCTGCATCGTGCGCGTCGGAAGGCCGGTCGATGGGCCCACGCGCTGCACGTCCACGATCACCGCCGGAATCTCGGCGTAGTAGCCGAGCCCGGTGAACTCGGACATCAGCGAAATGCCGGGGCCCGAGGTCGCCGTCATCGCCCGCGCCCCCGCCCAGCCTGCGCCGATCACCATCCCGATCGACGCCAGTTCGTCCTCGGCCTGCACGACGGCGAACGTCGCCTTGCCCGTCTCTTTGTCGATGCGAAAGCGCTTCAGGTACCCGATCAGCGATTCGACCAGCGACGACGAAGGCGTGATCGGATACCACGTCACCACGGTCACGCCCGCGAACATCGCCCCCAGCGCGCATGCCGCGTTGCCGTCGATGACGATCTTGCCCGCCGTCGCGTTCATGCGCTCGACCGAGTAGCGGTCCGTCTTGGTGAAGTTCTGCGCGGCGTAATCGTAGCCCGCCGCCACCGCGCCCCAGTTCAAGTCGGCCGCCCGGGCCTTCTTTGCGCCGAACTGCTTCAGGAGCGCCGCGCGCATCTCCTCCATGTCGATGCCGAGCAGGTTCGCCAGCACTCCGTCGTAAACCATGTTCCGCACGAGCTTGCGCAGCCGCGCCTCGGGGCACACCGGCCCGACGAGCTTGTCGAAAGGAACGGGATAAAAGTGCAGGTCCGGCCGCAGCGCATTGAGCTTCAGCGGCTCGTCGTAGACCACGGCCGCCCCCGCATCGAGCTTGCGGACATCCTCCTGGGCGGTCTCCGGATTCATCGCGACCAGGAAGTCGATCTCCTTCTTGCGCCCGATATACCCCTTCGCGCTTGCGCGAATGGTGAACCACGTCGGCAGCCCGGCAATATTCGATGGGAATAAATTCTTCCCCGAAACGGGAATGCCCATTTGAAACAGAGCGCGCATCAGGACGGTATTGGCAGTCTGGCTGCCTGATCCGTTCACCGTCGCGACTTGTATGCTGAAATCGTTGACCGCGGGCTTCTCCGACTCGCGGGGACGCGACGCCGCCGGACTCGCCTCAATAGTGGACATAAAGTTCTTGTTCCCTACTCCCTCTGTCAATCCCTCTGGCCCGGGCGCCCGCCGCCACGCCGCATTTGCCGGCGGCGGCTGCCCGCCGATTGACTGCCGGCCGGCTGGCGGAGGCCCTGCCGTGATTATATGATGCTGGGAAACACGTATGAGGATCGCCGCAGCCTTCCTGATCGCCGCCGCCTTCGCGGCCGCCGAGGACATCCGCATCGACGTCAACACGCGCGAGTGGGGCTCGACCGGCGTCATCACGCGAGACGTCGCGCTCGTGAACACCACAGGCAAGGTCCAGCACGTCGCCCCGAAGCCCTCAGGCACGTGGCGCCTTCCGAAAGGCGAGTACACGCTCACCTGCCTCTACGGCGGCTGGGGACAGGAGCGCCAGGTCGCCACCGAGCGCATCACCACGGGCCGCCGCGCCTTCGTCTCCGATCGCGGCCGCTCCACCAGCCTCTACGCGCCCTGGTTCTACCTGCGTAACGAGACAACCGGCACCGGCTACCTTGCCCAACTCGCGTACTCCGGCAACTGGGAGCTGATCATCGAGCGCCACCCCGGTACCGGGCACGAGCCGCTCAGCGCCCAGGAACTCACGGTTACACTCGGCATGCGCGCCGATGCGGGCGGGACGCTGGCGCTCGAGCCCGGCCGGCGCTTCGAGCTGCCGCGCGTCGCCTTCACCGAAGTCCGCGGAGACCTCGACGACGCGGCCAACCGCATGCACCGTTTCCAGCGCCAGTTCGTGTTCCCGCGCGTGGCCTCGAACGACCCGCCGCTCGTCCAGTTCAATTCCTGGTATCCGTTCCCCGGCACCCTCACGGTCGACGAAATGAAGCGCTGCGCCGACGTTGCCCGCGCTTTGGGGGTCGAGGTTTTCGTCCTCGACTCCGGCTGGTACAGCAAGAAGGACTGGAGCAGGGAGCTCGGCGACTATCAGGTCGAGCCCACGAAATTCCCGCACGGCATCGAGGAGCTCGCCGCGCACGTCCACGCCGCCGGCATGAAGTTCGGCCTCTGGGTGGAAATCGAAAACGTCGGCGTCGAGTCCCGCATCTTCCGCGAGCACCCCGGCTGGCTCCTCCATGACAACGGAGCGCCCATTCGGAAAGGCGACCGCTACCAGCTCAACTTCGCCATGCCCGAAGTGCGCGCCTGGGCCTCGGCCACGCTCGACCGCCTGGTGCGCGACTACAAGCTCGACTGGGTCAAGATCGACTACAACATCGACATCGGCGCCGATTTCGATCCGCGCGGCGCCGGAGACACGCTCTACCGCCACGTGACGAGCTACTACCGGTGGCTCGACGAATTGCGCGCGCGCCACCCGAACCTGATCGTCGAAAACTGCTCGAGCGGAGGCCTGCGCTTCGACCTCGGCATCATGGCGCATGCCCACACGACGTGGCTTTCGGATATGGTCGAGCCCATCGCCTCCCTGCAACTCGGCTACGGCTGCACGGTGGAGTTCGCGCCCGAGGTTTGCAATCACTGGATGGTCGGGGATAAGGGCGACGGCGACGTGGAACTCAAGGCCGACCCCGGGTGGTGGGATTTCATGTTCCGGGTGCCTATGAACGGGCAGTTCGGAATCTCGAGCCGCGTCTTCGCCTGGAGTCCGGAGCTCAAAGAGCGCGCTGCCGCCAACGTCGCCCTCTACAAGCGCATCCGGCGAACTATCGCCGACGCCGACGTCTACCACCTGACGCCGCCGCCTCCGCACAGCAACCCCGAAGATTGGATGGCGATTCAGTACGCCACACCCGGCCGCAGCGTCCTGATGGCCTACCGGCTCGCGAAAAGCGAAGCGAAACAGTCTTTCAAATTGAGGGGCCTCGAGCCCGGGCGCACCTACCGCGCCACTGTCGGAGGCCGCGAGCTGGGCGTCTTCACCGGCAAATCCCTGTTATCGGAAGGGTTCCCGGTAGCCTTGGAATCTGAGTGGAGAGCCGCCGTCATCGAGCTTGAGGCTCAATGATCTCTGAACCCTGCGCGGCGGTTGTTCAACCGCCGCCCCGGTTTTCTACGCCTGGAACGAGCTGCCGCAACCGCAGGTGGACTTCACGTTCGGATTGTCGAACTTGAAGCCCGAGCCCTCGAGCGTCTCGATGTAGTCGACTTTCGCGCCGTCCAGGTAAAGCATGCTGGCCTGGTCTACGAAAACCTTCAGGCCATCGAAGCTGTACGTTTTGTCAAGCAAACCGGGCGTTGACTCGAATGCCATCGAGTAGCTGAACCCGGAGCATCCCCCGCCTACCACCGCGATGCGGAGACCGGACGGCTTGGGGTCCTGTGTATCCAGGATCTCCTTCACTTTTTCAACGGCGCGCTCAGTGAGTTGAATCATAGCCTTTATAACCTCGAGTTTACCAGGGATCGCGGGCCCGAAGGCCGTGCCTTTACGGCCCACTGTGCCCCCCTGGGGACAGCTGGCCGCATTGTCACGCCGCGCGACCTTTCTTCACCATATGTAGATGAATTTACTTGGCCCCGGTTGCGGCCAATCTGCTATTTTTGTGCTGGCGGCCGACTTGGGCCGCCCTTCGGTTTACGGAAACCGTTGAGAACGCAGCCGCGTCTGACGGGTGTATGAGCAGCGTGAGTGGCGCGCTACCGTTTCCCGTTTCCGGCGACAGGATTGCAGAGAAGCGGAAAGTGGACTACAAGAACACAGAAGAGGCCGCTCTGGTTCGCCGCGCTCAAGCAGCCGACCAGATGGCCTTCCGTGAGATCGTCGAGCGCTACCAGTCCAAGGTCTTCTCGATCATCTACGGGATTCTTCGCAACCATAACGATGCAGAAGACATCGCCCAGCAAGTGTTCACTAAAGTCTACTTCTCCATCAAGAACTTCGATTTCCGGAGTTCCCTGCTAACCTGGATCTACAAGATCACCGTCAACGAATGCTACGACTACCTCCGCAAGAAAAAGGTTCGAAAGCTCGTCTACGAGAGCGACTTCACCGAGGAAGACTCTCTCCGGATGGAAAATTCCGAACCTGCAAAGGATCAGAAGCAGCCCGTTGACGTGTCCCTCGCCCAGCGCGACCTCGTTCTGAAGCTGCTCGCACGGCTTCCGGAGGAGGAGCGGAACCTGCTCCTGCTCAAGGAAGTTGAAGGTCATTCGGTCGAAGAACTTGCCCGAATGACCGGGATCAATGAGAATACGATTAAAGTAAAATTGTTCCGGGCCCGCCAGAAGCTGTTGAAAGTTGCCCAGCGGTTGACGCGGGCGCCCGGATTGGTTACGGCATAGGCTTAGAACGAAGAAGCGGACGTCAGATCCGCGCAGCGGTGGTTTTTTGAGGGAAAGATGTTTATGCATGGGCTCATCAGAGAGCGGTTGGAAGACTACCTGCGAAGCAGCGGGGGCAACAAGGTTTCCTTCGAGTTCGAGGAGCACCTGCGCTCGTGCGACGAGTGCCGCGCGGAGCTGAGCTTGATGCAGGAGCAGGCGCGCACGCTGCGCGTGCTCCAGGCCGAGCGGCAAATGGATCCCGCCCCGGGCTTTTACGCCCGAGTGATCGAGCGCATCGAGGCCCTTGAGACTCCCTCCATCTGGAGCGTTTTCCTGCAGCCGTCCTTCGGGCGGCGCATCATGGCGACATCGCTGGCGATGGCCGCCCTGCTTGGAGGCTACCTGGCCTTCACCGAAAACCAGCAGCACGGCATGGCGGCCGACGCCGAGTCGATCATCGCCGTCGAACAGCATCCGCCGGGCCTGGGGCAGGACCGGCAGCGCGACCGCGACACGATGCTCGTGACGCTGGCGACGTACCAGGAGTAGGCGGACGATGAACCAGTCTCCGGGGTGGCGGAATCCTCGCATTCTGTCGACCCTGCTGGTAGTTTTCCTCTGTGGCGCCAGTGCCGGAGCGCTCGTGATGGCCATGGGGGTCCACCGCTGGATGCACGGCGGCTCCATGCCCACAGCCCAGGCCGCATGGAAGGAAAGCGGCAAGGACGTCACCTTGCAGCGTTTCAAGAGGGAGTTGGATCTCACCCCTGCCCAGACCGAGCAACTCGAAACCGTCCTCGACGATTTTTTCACCTATTACCACACCCTTCAGGCCCAGCTCGACGACGTCCGCGCCAGCGGCAAGCAGCGCATGATGCGCATCCTCGACGAGCGCCAGAAGAAGAAATTCGACCGGCTGATTGGCGAGTTTCAGGACAAGCGCCTGCGCTGACGCGGTATTGACACTCTCCCGCTCATTTTTGTATTCTTGTAGGGTTTGGCGAACTAGTCTGCTCTTGCGCGCCAACTCCGGGGAAACCCGGAGGAAATGGTCCGCTGGGGTCGGCCCCGAGGTTCCGCCGGTATTAGCGCCGAGCGGGGCATGGGCTTGTCCGATTAAGCAACCACGCAACTAAGGCGTTTGAACGGTGTTCTTCGAGGTGTGGGCGGTATGTGCCCACGCCGGTCGCAGGTTCGAACCCATCGCCACGTACGAAGGATAGAGAGGAAGATTCGTGCCGACTTTTCAACAACTCGTGCGGAAAGGGCGGGAGCTGCCGGCGTACAAGACGGCCAGCCCGGCACTGCAGGCTTGCCCGCAGAAACGCGGGGTCTGCACGCGCGTGTACACGACCACTCCCAAAAAGCCGAACTCGGCGCTCCGCAAGGTGGCGCGCGTGCGGCTCACGAACGGAATCGAGGTCACCACGTACATTCCCGGCGTGGGGCATAACCTCCAGGAGCACTCGATCGTGTTGATCCGCGGCGGGCGCGTGAAGGACTTGCCCGGCGTCCGGTATCACATCATCCGTGGAACCCTGGACGCGTCGGGCGTTGCCAACCGCAAGCAGGGCAGATCGAAGTACGGAGCCAAGCGGCCCAAGTAAAGAGCCATGTCACGACGAAGAAAAGCGGAACCACGCGAGATCGCGCCGGATGCGACGTACAATTCGACGCTGGTCGAGAAATTCATCAATAACATGATGTGGGACGGCAAGAAGGCCGTCGCGCAGAACATCTTCTACGCCGCCATGGACACGATCCGGGAGCGGACAGGCGACGACCCCTTGAAGCTGTTCAAGAAGGCGGTCGAGAACGCCAAGCCGCTGCTCGAGGTCAAGACGCGCCGCGTGGGCGGCGCCAACTACCAGGTCCCGATCGAGGTGCCGCAGAACCGCCGCACCAGCCTGGCGTTGCGCTGGCTGATCACGAACGCGCGGTCGCGCCCCGAAAAAGGCATGGCCGAGAAGCTCGCCAACGAGTTGAACGACGCCGCCAACATGCGCGGCGGGGCGATCAAGAAGAAGGACGACGTGCACCGGATGGCAGAAGCGAACAAGGCGTTCGCGCACTACCGCTGGTAGAGAAAGAGGCCGTCGCCGCCCGTCATCAGCCGCCGGCAAGCGGGGCTGAGGCGAAGGAAGGCGATGGGGAAAGGTCTGGAGAATTGGCCGGCTGAAGGCTGATAGCCGAAGGCCGATGGCAAGTTTTTATTATTTATGCCGCGTACGGTACCACTTGAGAGGATGCGCAATATCGGCATCATGGCCCACATCGATGCCGGTAAAACAACTACGACTGAACGTGTCCTCTATTACACGGGACGTACGTACAAGATCGGCGAGGTCCACGACGGCACGGCCGTGATGGACTGGATGGAGCAGGAGCAGGAGCGCGGCATCACGATCACCTCGGCCGCGACAACCTGCGAGTGGCGCGACTTCCAGATCAATATCATCGACACGCCCGGCCACGTCGATTTCACCGCCGAGGTCGAGCGCAGCCTGCGCGTGCTCGATGGCGCGGTGGCGGTGTTCGACGCCGTCGCGGGCGTCCAGCCCCAATCGGAGACCGTCTGGCGGCAGGCCGATAAATATCGCGTGCCGCGCATCTGCTTCATCAACAAAATGGACCGCGTCGGCGCGGATTTTTATCACGCCGTCGAGACCATCGTCAGCCGCCTGAAGGCGCGGCCCGTCCCGGTCCAGATTCCCGTGGGCGCCGAAGACCAGTTCGAGGGCATCGTGAACCTCGTCACGATGAAGGCCCGCATCTGGCGCGACGAGACGCTGGGGGCGCAGTACGACGACGTCGAGATTCCCGAGGACCTGCGCGAGCAGGCCAAACGCTACCGCGATCAGTTGATCGAGGCTGTCTCGGAGAACGACGAGCAGCTTTTCGAGAAATTCGTTCACGGCGAGGAGATCAGCGAGAAAGAGCTGGTAGAGGGCATCCGCCGCGCGACCATCGCCCAGACGATCTTCCCCGTGGTTTGCGGCTCGGCCTTCAAGAACAAGGGCGTGCAGGACCTGCTCGACGCGGCGGTGGATTACCTTCCGTCGCCGGTCGACATTCCGCCGGTCGAAGGAATCGCGGTGGACGATCCCGAGAAGATTGTCGAGCGCAAGGCCGACGATAAGGAGCCCTTTGCGGCTCTCGTCTTCAAGATCATGACCGACCCCTACGTCGGCCAGCTCGCCTTCTGCAGGGTCTACTCCGGGCGCCTCGCCACGGGCGACAGCGTCTACAACGTCGCCAAGCGGCGCAATGAGCGCATCGGCCGCCTGGTGAAGATGCACGCCAACAAGCGCGAGGAAATTCAGGAAGTCTTTGCGGGCGACATCTGCGCGGCAGTCGGCCTGAAAACGGTCTCGACAGGCGATACGATCTGCGACGACAACGCTCCGGTGATTCTGGAGTCGATCGAGTTCCCGACGCCCGTCATCCAGCTCGCCATCGAGCCGAAGACCAAGGCGGACCAGGAGAAGCTCGGCGTCGCCATCGGCAAGCTGGTCCAGGAAGACCCCACGCTGCGCGTGGCGACCGATCCCGATACCGGCCAGACGATTCTCTCGGGCATGGGCGAACTCCACCTCGAGATCATCGTGGACCGCATGCAGCGCGAGTTCGGCGTGGGGGCCAACGTGGGCAAGCCGCAGGTGGCTTACCGCGAGACGATCCGCGCGGCTTCGGAAGCCGAGGGGCGGTTCGTCCGGCAGACCGGCGGCCACGGCCAGTACGGGCACGTCAAGATCCGCATGGAGCCGCTCGCTCCGGGCTCCGGTTTCGAGTTCGCCAACGAAATCACGGGCGGGCGCGTTCCGAAAGAGTTCATCCC
Source organism: Acidobacteriota bacterium (assembly GCA_050261515.1). Lineage (GTDB taxonomy): Bacteria > Acidobacteriota > Terriglobia > Bryobacterales > Bryobacteraceae > JBLNDJ01. The sequence goes on from JBLNDJ010000037.1 coordinate 24,847, forward strand.
CGCGATCGAGCGGGGCTCGGCCGAGGCTCTCGAGGGCGGAATTCTGGCCGGCTTCCCGATGTCGGACGTCAGAGTCATCGTCTACGACGGCAGCTACCACGAGGTCGACTCCTCGGAGCTAGCGTTCAAGATCGCGGCCTCGATGGCCGTCAAAGCGGCCGCCGAGCGGGCCAAGCCGGTGCTGCTCGAGCCCGTCATGAGTATTGAAGTTGTGGTTCCGGAAGAGTACATGGGCGCGGTGAACGGCGACCTGAGCTCCCGCCGGGGACATCTCGAAGGAATGGAAATGCGCGGCACGACGCAGATTATCAAAGCGATGGTGCCGCTGTCGGAAATGTTCGGCTATGCCACCGAGTTGCGGTCGCGCACCCAGGGACGCGGCAGCTTCACGATGCATTTCGGCCGGTACGAGCAAGTGCCGGCGACAATCGCCGAGGAAATCATCACCCGGGTGCAGGGGAAAGTTTCCAGATAAAGAACTCATCAGGTTGAGGAGATTTCTAGCATCATGGCCAAAGAGAAATTCGACCGCAGCAAACCGCATTTGAACATCGGGACGATCGGACACATCGATCACGGCAAGACGACGCTGACGGCGGCGATCACAAAGGTGCTGGCGAAGGCGAATC
>JBLNDJ010000038.1:0-181278 GCA_050261515.1 Acidobacteriota bacterium
GGATTGAGACACGGCAACTGGGGACGCCTTTCCGATCGCTGCATTTTTGTAGGCTACGGAAGGATTCCGTTCCAGAATGGTCCTGGCAGGAGAAGCGGAAGCGGGCTCTGCTGGAGAGCAACCCGCCAGGAATATTCTGCCGGAGACTCATTCCGATGAGTGCCGGGGTGTCGGTCTTCGGGCCGCTTCCCCGGCTTCCCATAGCTGCCTTAATTGCGGCGACGGCCGATGCGTCTGTTGTGAATAACATCGGGATAGATCTCCTGATGCCTTCGAAAACTCAAAGCTGCCATTGCGCCTGTCACCGACGGTGATGCCGGTCTGCTGCTCTGCTGTTGTTGCTCAAATTCCTCCGGTGAGCAGTACCCCAACGCCGCGTGCAGCCGGACCCGGTTGTAGAAACGCTCGATGAAGTCCTCCAGATTTCGCTCCAACTCCGCCAGCGTGGCAAACTCGCGGCAATCGATCTCTTCCTCTTTGAGCGTCCGCATGAAGCGCTCACAACGCGCATTTTCCCAGGGTCGCGCCGGCCGGCTCATGCTGATGGTGATCTGGCACTCTTCCAGCCGGCGCACATAGTCGTTGCAGGCGTACTGCGTGCCGCGGTCAGAGTGATGCACCAAGCCGGGCGTTGGCGCGCGCGCCGCGATGGCACGGTTCAACGCAGCGAGCGGTAGCGTGGCTTGCAGACTCGGCCCCACCGCCCAGCCCAGTGCACGGCGCGAGAACGCGTCCAGCACCACGGCAAAGTAGACGAACTCCGAAGCCAGTCGAAGATAGGTGATGTCCGCCACCCACAGCTGGTTCACCGCGCCCAGCACCATATACTGAGCCAGGTTCGGGTAGACCAGAAACTCATGATCCGAATCTGTGGTTACCACGAACTTGCGTCGCCGCACAGCCAGCAGATTGTCATCGCGACGAACCCGCTGGACCCGTGTCACGCTGACGACCCAACCGGCACGACGCAGAACCTCCGCCACCTTCACACCGCCGTATCGCGGGTGCTCCAGCGACGCCCGTTGAATGGCATCACGTAACGCCATCGCCGCTTGGTCGGGCGCCTTCTGCTCCCAGTCGCGATAGAACCCCGCCCGGCTTACGCCGCCGGCTTGGCACATCTGCTCGATCGTAAGCACGCCTTGCGATTGCATCATTTCGATTTGCTCGTAGATGCTGCGCCGCCATTCGCGCCGTTCTGCGGGCGTCGCTCCTCGACTCTTCGCAAGGCACCTTTGAAAAAATCGATCTGTGCGGCCTGCTGCCCAACGAGCTGCTCAAGCTCGGAGACCTTTTTGCGGAGCAGCTCGCTTTCCCGTTGGCCTGCTGTTCGTGTGTCGGCCGGCACACGCGCACGATCGCGCCACAGGTAAAGCCACTTCCGCCGGATCCCAAGTTCCCTGGCCAAGGCCGACACGTTGGAACAACCCTGTAGTCGCTCCAGCGCCTGAGCCTTGAACTCCGGGCTATACTTTAGCCACCACCCGCCTGGCACCTGACACCTCCCATTCAATGAAAAGTGTCCCCTCTACCCGTGTCTCAATTTGATTATCCAGTACAGGTGACTGTCCCCTTTTTGCGCTAAGGCTTCATCACCGGCGTCGCAATATCCTCCGGCGCCTTCGGATCGCCCGCCGCCGGGCCGTACCAAACGCTGCCGCCGTACGTCATCACGTAGATCATCTTCGGATTCTGCGGATCCGGAATCACCCTGTGGCCCCACTTGAAGTTGTAGCCCTGGATGCGCTTCCACGTCTCGCCGCGGTCCGTAGACCGCCACGCCGACGATTCGAACCCGCAGGCATACAGCGTCGAAGGCGACTTCGGGTCTACCGTGATGTCGTAGATATGCTGATCCTTCGACTCCACATTCCGCCACGTGCGTCCGGCGTCGGTCGAAAGGAAAATCCCGCCCCGGCCCGAGCCCGTGCGGCGCCACACGCCCAGGTACAGCCGGTTGGGATCGGCCGGATCGATCGCGAGGCCGTTCGGCCCGTTCACTCCCTCAGGCAACGGAACGCGCTGCCACGACTCGGCCCCGTCGGTCGAGCGGTAGAGCGCGCCGTCGTTCTCCGTGCCGATGCTGTCGTCCTCGGCCCGCCGCGCGACCACCAGGTACAGCACTCCCTTGCTGTCCTGCGACAGCCGCCAGGCGAACGGCTCCGCCCCGGCGATGCCGTTGTTCTTCAGCGCCCACGTCTCGCCGCCGTCCACTGACTTGAATACGCCCTTGCCGAACCCGGCCACGTACAGCACGCGAGCCTTCGCCGGGCTGCGCCGGTCGAGCAGGATGTGCGTCGCCGCCGTCTGCGGCAGCCCGTTGTTCATGACGCGCCACGAGCGACCGCCGTCGTCGCTGCGAACCACACCGCCCACGTACCGGTTCACCCCGCCGCGCCGCCACATCTTCGGCCGCGGCAGATCGTGGTTGCCGCTCATGACCGCCCACACCCGGCCCTTCACTTGGGGATCGAACTCCAGCCAGTAAGTCGTATTCACCCACTCCTTGGGCACCCCGTTCACCGTCGCGCTCGACCACGAAACTCCGCCGTCTTCGCTCGCCATCAGCCCGATGTCGGTGTAGGTAATGAACATGTGTTTGGCATCGAACGGATCGAAGTGGATGCCGTAGTTGGTCGTCACGTCGAGCCCCGTCGTCGTCCACGCGCCCGAGGACATCTTGCGCGAATTCAACGCGCGCCATGTCTTGCCGCCGTCGGTTGTCCGCATCGTGCGGCCATAATCCGTGCCGAAGCAGATGTCGGGATTCGTGGGCGCCACGCCCAGCATGAGCGGGTTCTCGCCCCAGGTCGGGCCGAAGCGTTCCGTAACCCATCCGCCCTCGACCGCGGGCGACGCCTGCTCGCCCGCTTCCTTCCACCCCAGTTCCCACGTGCGGCCGAAGTCGCTCGTGCGCGCCACGCCGTACCAGCGGTCGCTGCCGCTCCTCAGGTTTGAATAGGACACGTAGGCGACTGCGGGATTCGAAGGCGACGCTGCCACCGCCGGCATCCGCGCACCCGCCAGGCTCCCCGACGCATCGCGCCACGAGCCGCCGCCGTTCTCCGATACCAGCACGCCCGCCCTCGTGACCGCGTAAACGACGAGGTTGCCTTCCTTGCCCCATCCCGCCGAAACGTCGACGAACGCAGCGCCGCCCGGAGCCGCCGGCCGCGCAGCGATCTTGCCGCCTTCGAACACCGAGACCGAATTGCCGCCCACGAGATACACCTTGCGTTCCGTCTTGGGCGACTTCGGGTCGACAAAAATCTTGCGCACCGGAGAAGCCAGCTCCGCCGCCGTGCGCCACGTCTTGCCGGCGTCCTTCGAAATCCGCAAGAGCGGAGCCGCGCCGCGCGACGATGTCGCTGCATAGAGCGTCGCCGAATCGGCCGGATCGACCGCCAGCGCCATCACCGTATCCGCGGGCCCGGACGCCGTCACGATCCGCTCGCTCGCATGATCGTCGGGCATCTCGACGCCCTTGACCACGGACGGGTCCGGATACACCAGGTTCCAGGTCTTGCCGCCGTCGCGGCTGCGCCACAGGCCCGTACTCTCCGCGTAAACCGTATTTGCATCGAGCGGATCGAAAACGAAGAACCGCACCACGCCGCGGAGGTTGAACATCCGCCACGATTCGCCGCCGTCGGTCGAGGAGTACGCCCCCGTCATGTCGCAGCTCACGAATACGCGGTTTACGTCGTGCGGGCTGATGGTGGGATTAAACTGCGCGCCGCCCCCGCCGGGTCCCAGAACCACCCAGGAATCGTTGCGTTTCCCCGAAGCGGGAGAGCGCGGCGCGGCAAATGCCGCAATCGTCAGAAGTGCAAGAGTTGAAAAAAGAATTTTGCGTGACATGGAGTGAGAGACCATCGTAACGCGTCCGACGGCCTCTCATCTCGCGTCAGTTTGTGACGTCGTGCGTCCGGCTCTCTTCCCGGATCGGCATGTAGACCTTGTACCAGCTCTGCTGCGCTTCGCTTCCCGCGTACTTCTTCAGCGCGTCCTGGCTTTCGAATTCCATGACGATGATGCTCGTGTACCCTTCCGGCAGTTGCTTCTTGATCGCGTTTGTCCAGATCCGCGTCAGGCCGGGGTAGTTGATTGCCTCAGCCGCCTTGATCGCCGCGGCGATCTGGTCCGCCGGCGCGTCCGCCTTCCACTTCACCGTCACCACATGGATCACCGAACTCGGCTTTTTCGGCGCCGCCAGCAGCACCCCCGCCGAAATCGCGAGCGCCGCCGCGACGGCGAGCAGCGTTTTCCTGATCATCTTTCCTCCCTGGTTTTGTCCAGGATCATCCGGCGGGTTGCTCGGCGTGGTAGTGGTTCCCCGCCGCCGCCGGATAGTCCTTCGGCATGAGTATCCATGCGCCAATATACACCAGCACGCCCAGGCCGCCGGTTATGACCGCCATCGCGATCCACAGAATGCGCATGAGCGTCACGTCCATGCCGAAGTACCGCGCGAAGCCCGCGCACACGCCCCCGATCTTCTTTTCTTCCATCGGACGGCTCAGGCGGGCACGAACCCCCGGGGCCGGAGCCACGCCGGGCCGCGTCGCCTTGCCGCACTTGGCGCAGTAGAGATCCTCGTCTTCGAGTGCGAATCCGCATTGGGTGCAATACATAATCCCCCCCACTTCAGATTACGCGCGCCCGCGGCGATTGTTCCCCGGCGTGACCTTTCCGAGGACCACGGCGCGCCGCGCTCCGGTCGCCGAAGGCAGGTTCGACGGCCGCCGGCGCCAAGTCTCGAAGGCGAGCAGCGCGAACGCGACGGCCTCCTTGGCGTCCACGTCGATGCCGTAATCGGAGGAGCGGCACACCGCCACGCCCGGCAGCAGCGCGGCCAGTTCCGCCATCATCTCCGCGTTGTGCGCGCCGCCGCCCGAGACGATCAGCTCATCGACGGCCATCTTCGGACGCACGAAGCGCTCGATCCCGAGCGCGACCGCCGAGGCCGTGAGCGCCGTGGCCGTCGCGATCAGATCGGCCGGCGGCGCCCCCGAGGCCAGCAGCCGCTCGACGAACTCCGGGCCGTACTGCTCGCGCCCCGCCGTCTTGGGAGGCTTCAGCCGGTAGTAGCGGTCGCGCAGCAGCTCCGCCAGCAACTCGCGCCGCACGTTCGCGCCGTGCGCGATACGCCCGCCGCGGTCGAAGGACTGCCGCCCGCGCGTGTACCGCGCCACCAGCGCATCGACCGCCATGTTGCCCGGCCCCGTGTCGAAGGCGATCACATCCTCGGGCCGAGCGCCCGCCCGGATCGCCGTAATGTTCGCGATGCCGCCGATGTTCAGCGCCACGCGGTTCAGCTTCGCGTTCCGGAACAGGAGATAGTCCACATAGGGCACCAAAGGAGCGCCCTTGCCGCCCGCCGCGACATCGCGCGGGCGAAAATCCGAGATCACCGGAATTCCCGTACGCTCGGCAATCACCGCCGCCTCGCCGATTTGCAGCGTGCTCGGAACTTCATACCGCAGGAACGGCGCCGGCGTGCTGTCGTGAAAAATCGTCTGCCCGTGGCACCCGATCAGCTCGATCGACTCGAGCGGAACCCGCCAGCCGCGGCACAGGCTCTCGACCGCGCGGGCGTACAACTCGCCGAGTAGAAAGTGCAGCCGCGCGATGGTCGCCGTGTGCGTCGCGGCGTTCGAAACGCCCAGCAGCGCCTCGCGGACCCGGGCCGGATAGGGCGCGGTTTCAAACGCGACGGTCCTGATCCGGGCGCGCCCGCCGATGTCCACGATCGCGACGTCGATCCCGTCGAGCGACGTCCCGCTCATGATCCCGGCCACTCTCATCGCCGCCTCAGTTCTTCCTGCAACTCGCTCAGCAGCCGCAGCGCCTCCACCGGACGCAGTTCGTCCACGTTCAGCTTCCTGATTCGCTCGGCGATCTCGTAATTCACCGGCTCGAACAACGAGATCTGCATCGGCTGCGCGCGAGCCCCCGGCGTGAGTTCGCCGGTCACCTCATGCTCCGTGCGTTCGTGCAATTTGAGCACCTCGCGAGCCCGTTCGATCACGCTCGCCGGAAGCGCCGCCAGCCGCGCCACCTCGATCCCGTAGCTGCGGTCGGCCGCCCCCGGCTCCACCTTCCGCAGAAACATGATCTGGTCGCCGGCTTCTTTCACCGACACCCGCAGGTTCCTCACGCCCTCGAGCTGTTCCGCCAGCTCCGTCAGTTCGTGATAGTGCGTCGCAAACAGCGTCTTCGCCCGCGTGCGGTCGTGTATGTGCTCGATCACCGCCCAGGCGAGCGCCAGTCCGTCGTATGTCGCCGTCCCGCGCCCGACCTCATCGAGCACGATCAGGCTCCGCTCGGTCGCCGTATTCAGAATGACGGCGGTCTCGGTCATCTCGACCATGAAGGTCGAGCGCCCGCGCGCCAGGTTGTCGGAAGCGCCGATGCGCGTGAACACACGGTCGACCAGCGGCAGCACCGCCTCGCTGGCCGGGACGAACGATCCCATCTGCGCCAGCACCGTGATGAGCGCCGCCTGCCGCAGATACGTCGACTTCCCGCCCATGTTCGGCCCGGTGATGACCGCGATGAACTCACCGGAGCCGGCGCCGGAGCCGGGCGCCCGCCCCAGATACAAATCGTTCGCGATGAACCGCTGCCCCTCCCGCTCGGCGAGTTTTTCGATCACCGGATGCCGCGCGGCGACAAGCTTCATCTCGCCGCCGCCGGAAAAACGCGGCCGAACATACCGGTTCCGCACCGCCACCTCGGCGAGCGCCGCTGTGACATCGAGGATCGCGATCGCGCCCGCGGCCGCGCGTATGCGCGCGGCGTGCGACGCCGCAAACCCGCGCACCTCGCCGAAAATCTCGCGCTCCAGCTCGAGAATCCGTTCTTCGGCCTGGAGCACCTTCCGCTCGAGCTCCTTCAGCTCGGGCGTCGTGAACCGCTCCGCGTTCACCAGAGTCTGCTTGCGCTCGTAATCGCCGGGCGCCAGGTGCAGGTTCGCCTTCGAAATCTCGATGTAATACCCGAAAATGTTGTTGAACCGGACCTTGAGCGACTGGATGCCGGTGCGCGTCCGCTCGCGCGCCTCGATCTGCGCGATATACTGCCGGCTGTTCCGGCTGATGTCGCGCAGCTCGTCGAGTTCCGCGTGATACCCTGCCCGGATCGTCCCGCCGTCGGCCAGGTTCACCGGCGGCTCGTCGGAAATCGCCGTGAGGATGCGGTCCCGCACCTCGGCGACGTCATCCATCGGCCGCCCGGTCAGCTTCGCCAGCGCGGGAATCTTCGCGAGCGACTTTCCGAGCCCCAGCATCTCGCGAGGTCCGGCCGTCCCGAGCGTGACCTTCGCCAGCAGCCGCTCGATGTCGAGAATCTCGCCCAGCACCCGCCGCAGTTCCGCCCGCAAAATCGTCTCGCGGCACAACTCTTCAACGCCGTCGAGCCGCGCCTCGATCTCCGCCAAATTCAGCGACGGGCGCAGCAGGCGCGCCCGCAAGAGCCGCGCGCCCATGCCGGTTTCGGTCTGGTCGAGAACCCCGACCAGCGTCGCGTCCCTGGCCGCGCCCAGGTCGGCCGCGAACAAAGGCTCGATCAGCTCCAGATTCCGCACGCTCACGGCGTCCAGAATCATCGAATCGGCGCGGTCGAAGTACGACGGAACATCGACATGGTCGAGCGCCGATCTCTGCGTCTCCTTTAAGTAATGAAGGATCGCCCCGGCGGCCCCGACCGCCAGCGGCCGCTCCGCCAGCCCGCAGCCGTCGAGCGTGAGCAGCTTGTAATGCTCCCGCAAACTGCGCTCGGCATACTCGTAGCCGAACGTCCATCCCTCGACCTCGGTCGCGAGACACCCGTTCGGCCCGGCGGCGGATGCCCCCGGTGCGATCAGCACCTCGCGCGCCCCGATCTGCTCGATCGCCGCCGCGGCCTCCTGGCGGTCGAGTTCCGTCGCGCGAAACTCGCCGGTCGAAATATCGACGTAGGCCAGCCCCGCCCGCTCGCCGTTGACCGCCACCGCGGCCAGGTAGTTGTTCTCGCTGGGCCGCAGCAGCCCCGGCTCGGTCGCTGTCCCCGGTGTGACGATGCGCGTGAGTTCCCGCCGCACCAGCTTCTTGGCAAACCGCGGGTCTTCCACCTGGTCGCAAATCGCCACCCGGTACCCGCGCTGGACCAGCCGGGCAATATACCCTTCGGCGGCGTGAAACGGCACGCCGCACATCGGAATCGGGTTGCCTTTTTCCTTATTGCGGGCCGTGAGCGTGATTTCGAGCTCGCGAGCGGCCGTCACGGCATCGTCGTAGAACAGCTCGTAAAAATCCCCCAGCCGGAACATCAGCAGGGCCCCGGGCGCCTGCTGCTTGATCGAATGGTATTGCCGCATCAGCGGCGTCGAGGCGTCAGAACTCACTATGCGTAGATCCCGCGCAACTTGATCGCAAACGCCACGCGGTCGAGCGCCAGCATGTAAGCCGCGGTCCGGTTATCGACCCCGTGCTTGTCCGCGTAGTCCACCACCCGGCCGAAATTCTCCACCATAATCTCCTTCAGCCGCGCGTTCACCAGGTCCTCGTTCCAGAAGAATCCCTGCCGGTCCTGCACCCACTCAAAATAGGAGACCGTCACGCCGCCCGCATTCGCCAGAATATCCGGGATCACGAACACGTTCTTCGCGGCCAGGATCCGGTCCGCCACCGGCGTCGTCGGCCCGTTTGCCCCCTCGACGATGATCTTCGCCTTGATCCTCTCCGCGTTCTGCGACGTGATCACGTTCTCCCGCGCCGCCGGAACCAGAACATCGCACTCGAGGAACATCGCCTCGCCCGAGTCCATATTCTCAGCGCCCGGGAAATCGAGTACCGACCCGGTCTCGGCCCGGTGCTTCGCCAAAGCCGGAATATCGAGCCCTTTGGCGTTATAAACCGCGCCTTCCACCTCGATCATCGCGATGATCCGGAACCCCGCCTCGGCCATCAGCTTCGCAGCCATGCCGCCGACGTTGCCGAACCCCTGAATCACCACGCGCGTCGTGGACGGCTTCAACCCCAGCCGCTTCAGCGCCTCGAGCGTGACGATCATGCACCCGCGCCCGGTCGCCTCAGGCCGCCCGCGCGACCCGCCCAGGTCGAGCGGCTTGCCGGTCACCACCGCCGTCGCCGTCTGGCCCACGTGCATCGAATAGGTGTCCAGAATCCACGCCATCGTCTGCGCGTTTGTGTTCATATCCGGCGCCGGAACGTCCTTTTCGGGCCCGATAAGCGGCAAAATCTCCGCCGTATAGCGCCGGGTGATGCGCTCCAGCTCGAAATCCGACAGCACGCGAGGATCGCAAACTACCCCGCCCTTGCCGCCACCGAACGGGATGTTCACCACCGCGCACTTCCACGTCATCCACGCCGCCAGCGCCCGCACTTCGTCGAGCGTCACGTCCGGCGCGAACCGCACGCCGCCCTTGGCCGGCCCCCGCGCGACCGAATGCTGCACGCGGTAGCCGGTGAACACCTCCAGCCGCCCATCGTCTAGCGTCACCGGAATGTGCACGGTGGTCTCTTTGCCGGGCGTGCGGAGCATTTTGCACATCCCGTCGTCGAGCCCCAGCCGCCGGGCCGCCTCATCGAACCTGGCTTCCGCCGACAGCCACGGATTCAGCTCCTGCTCAAGCGATTCCGGGCTTCCGAGCAATGTGGTCGCATCCATCGCGTCAGTCCTCCGAGAGCCATTATGCCACCCCTGCCTCCCCCGGGCTGCGACTCTATCGCCAACTCAGGCAAGCATTTGGGCCGCACAATCTCAGCCCTTGCGCCTAGTACTAAGAGTGATTTGGTACCAATTAGTCCTTGTCATTACGCTCTTCGGCTGTTATACTCCGATAACTGAGACCGGATGACCTTAATCGGTCTTAATGTTCGACTGGGAAACGGAAAATCTTGTGTTCTGGAGGACTGTGTATTGCGACCACTGATCATCTGGGCCGGGCTACTCGCTGTGCCAACGGCGTCGAACCTTGCCCAGACTGCACCGGAGTCCAAGTACGCCAACGATCCGAGACTGAGCCAACTCCAAGAGTTCTTTGAGAAAACGCATAGCCCCATCAAGCATTTAGCTGCGGATTTTCTGATTGCGGCGGACCGTCACCGGCTGGACTGGCGGCTGCTGCCCAGCATCAGCCTGATCGAGTCCGGAGCGGGTAAAGCCGCGCAGGGAAACAACATCTTCGGTTGGGATTCCGGGCGCAAGGTGTTCGCTTCGATCCGCGAATCGATCTACACGGTCGCGTCCCGGCTGGGAAATTCGAAGCTCTACCGCGGAAAGAGCCTGGACCAGGTCCTTTCCACCTACAATCCCCTGCCGGATTACGCCGGCAAGGTGAAAGCCGTTATGAGGCGCATGGGTGGACCGGAGCCGGCTGGCGTCCAAGTGGCCAGCCGGGACCGAGTCAGCTTCCCATCATACGCACTGCCGCGTATAGCCCACCCAGCACCAGCACCGTAGCGAGGACGCCGATCGCCCAGGGAAGCATCCTCTCGGCGGGGGTGGACCCGGCCTGGTCATCGTGCTTCATTTGCTCGTCGAGCCCTTCAAACATTGCCTCTTACCTCCTAGGAGAGAGGAAATGGCTCTGTAGCCGCCCCCATTCTAGTCCGGAATGAGGCAAGGGCGACAAGAAAATTGCAAGTAGGCCGGTGGCCTATCCCATCCCCATGCGCTCGAGCTTACGGTACAAGGTTTTCCGCTCGATTCCCAACACCTTGGCGGCCCGGCTCTTGTTGCCGCCGGTGGCGGCCAGGACCCGGCGGATCTGGTCGGTTTCGGCGTCGGCCAGGGTTTCGCTGGCGTGCTCGCGGGATTCGGTCGCATCGATGGCCTCGCGCACGGCCTCCTCGTCGATCCGGCCGCCGGGAGCCAAAATGCTCAGGCGCTCTATCAGATGCTGGAGCTGGCGCACGTTGCCCGGCCAGGTGTACTCCGACATCACCTTCAAACCCGAATTGGCCAGCCGGGTCTGCTGTCCATAGCGCGCGTTGTACTTCTTGAGGAAATGCTGGGCGAGCAGCGGCACGTCGCCGCGGCGCTCGCGCAGCGGCGGCACCAGGATGCGGATCACGTTCAGCCGGAACCAGAGGTCCTCGCGGAACTTACCGTCATCGACCAGCTTGCGCAGGTCGCGGTTGGTCGCGGCAATCACCCGGACGTCCACGTTCCTGCCTCGCGCCGCGCCCACCGGGCGGATCTCGCGGTCCTGCAAAAACCGCAGCAGCTTCAGCTGAAAATTCTGGTCGACGTCGCCGATTTCGTCGAGCAGCACGGTGCCGTGATTGGCCGATTCGAATACGCCCATACGGTCGCGGTCTGCGCCCGTGTAGGCGCCGCGCAGCGCGCCAAACAGCTCGCTTTCAAGCAGGCCCGGGGCGATGGACGCGCAATCGACCGCGACAAAGGGCTGCGCCGCGCGGTCGCTGTTGGTATGGATCATGCGGGCGATCAGTTCCTTGCCGGTGCCGGTGTCGCCCTCGAGCAGAACCGTGGCGTCCGTCGGCGCCACGCGCGAGACGATCTTGTATATGTCGATCATCTGCGGCGAGCTTCCGATCAATTCGGTCTCGGGCAGGTCCTCGATCTCGGTGTCGTCTTCGCCGCGCGGGCCGGCCGAAGCGGCGCTCTCGGCGCGCTTCACGGTCTCGAGAATCTGGTCGAGCTCGAAGGGTTTCGCGATGTAATCGAACGCACCGCCGCGCGTGGCGGCCATAACGGTCTCCATGGTTCCGCGCGCGCTCATGAGGATGACGGCGCAGCGCGGGTTGCCGGCGCGCGCCGCTTCGAGCACGTCGAGCCCCGTGCGCTCGTCCAGGTAGATGTCCGAGATCACGATCGGGTAGCGGTTCTCCTTCAGGCGGGAGAGCGCCTCGCGCGTCGAGGAGACCGCGTCCACCTGGTAGCCTTCGAGTTCCAGGAAGGTCACGATCGTCGTCCGCACGCCCGCGTCGTCTTCGACCACCAGCAATCGTTCCATAGTCAGTGCCGCATTCAGTACGCAACCGGCTCGCCCGGGGCGGCTATGGCCGCGCCGCGTGCTCCCGCACGCGCACCGGAAGAACCAGCGTAAAACAAGATCCTTTCCCCGGCTCGCTCGTCACTTCGACGCGCCCGCCATGGTGCGTCACGATCTGCTCCACGATCGAGAGCCCGACCCCGACGCCTTTCTCGCCCGAAGCGACCGCGCGCTCGGTGCGATAAAACTTCTCAAAGACTCTTTTGGTCTCGTTCCGGTCCATGCCGATGCCCTGGTCGCGGACCGAGATCCGCAGCCAGGCGCCCTCGGTTTCGATCCCTACAGTAACGTGCGTCCCGGAAGGAGAATATTTCACCGCGTTGGTGAGGAGGTTGTATACCGCGTATTCCATCAGCTCGCGGTCGCCCAAAAGCGAGGCGTCGTCGAGGGTTCGGGTCTCGATGGCGATCTGCTTGCGCTCGGCGAGCGGCCGCGCGCGCTCGATGCACGCCGAAGCGACCTCGCGCGCCTCGAACACCTCCGTCTTGAGCTGGATCTGGCCCGCCTTGAGCCGCTCGACGCTGAGGAAGGTCTCGATCATGCGCGCCAGCCGCTTCGATTCCGCGTTGATCAGTTCGGCCATCTGGCGGCGCTTGTCGTCGGGAAGCTTGTAGCGGGTCATGAGCTCGCTCGAGCCCTGGATCGCGGTGAGCGGCGTCCGCATCTCGTGCGTGACGAAGTGCATGGCTTGCTGGTAGCGCGCTTTTTCGGCTTCCGAAGCGCGCAGCGCGCGCCGTACCGTGAGGAACTGGAACGCGCCCGCCCCCACCGCCGCCAGCCACGCCGCCGATACCGGAGCCACGTACGGGAACACGATGTCGCGTCCGAACAGCACGTAGGGCAGCGCGTGCGCGCCCGCAAGCACGAGCGCGGCGAGCGCGTAGGCCTGCCATCCCGTGCGGAACGCGAAGGCCGTCACGGCCGCCGCCGCGAGCGCGAGGCAGGCGGCGAGCACCGCCAGATTCCGCGCCGGAACAAGGAACCTTCCGCGCGCGAGCGTCTCGAAGATGTTGGCGATGATCTCGATTCCCGGCAGGTAGGAGCCGTCACCGAACGGCGTCAGCATGCGGTCGCGCATGGCCGATTGCGCCGTCACGCCGACGAAGACCACCTTCCCGCGGAAGCGCTCCGCGAGCGCCGGATTTGCGCGCAGTTCCGCGAACGACACGCGCGGCATGGACGCCTCCGGCGGGAAATAGCGGATGCGCATGGCCCGCGCGTCGCTCGCGCGAGCGGGAATTCGCGTGCCCGCGATCTCCAGATCGTCCGGAGACTCCAGGACGTCGTGCGCGCCGCGGCTGAGGCGGAACGCTTCGAGCGCGATCGCCCAGCGCCGGTCGCGGCCCGCGGCTTTGGCAAGCGGGACGATGCGGCTGACGCCGTCGAGCGGCCCCGGGTCGCCGTGGACGTGGCCGATCGCAGCGGCCGAACGCGCGAATCGCGGCAGCGGGTCCTCCCAGCGGCGGCCGTTCTCGACGAGATCGCAGGCCAGCACCAGCCGGGGAGTTTTCGCGAACGCGGCCTCGAGCGCCGCGTCCCCGGCGGCGTCTCCCTCATCCGCCAGAATCACGTCGATCGCGACCACGGCCGGCCGGGCGGCGGCTACGCTCCGGAGCGCTTCGGCAAGCGCGGGACGCAGGCGCCGCATGCCGCCCATTTGCGTAAGGCTCGGCTCGTCGATCGCCAGCAGGATCGACTCGGGCTTCGCTTCGCGCGGCGTATGGCGCCGCAGCATCCAGTCGTAGGAGTAGCTGTCGATCTGCGGGAACAGCCAGCCCGCCAGCATTGCCAGCGCGAAGCTCACCGCCAGCACCGCCGTGTAGCCGGTACGACGCATATGCGCCTATCTCGCCATCGCCCGCTCGATCTCCGCGGCCTCTTTCGGCAGCGCCGCGCTCAGCACGCGCGCGCCGTCTTCGGTCACCAGGACCGTATCTTCGATGCGGATTCCGACGCGCTCCTCGGGGATGTACAGCCCGGGCTCGATCGTGATCACCATGCCGGCCTGAAGCGGCGCGGCGGAGAACGCATCCGGATGGTCGTGCACTTCGAGTCCGACCCCGTGCGTGATCCGGTGCGTCAGGTACTTGTCCAGCCCGCCGTGCGCTTTGAAATAGTCGCGCGCGGTTTGCGTGAGCTGCGCGAGCGTCGCCCCGGGCTTCACGGCCGCGAGCGCGGCCTTGTAGGCGCCCAGCACGATATCGTACAGCTCGCGCTCGCGCGGCGTGAACCTGCCGCTCACCGGCACGGTGCGCGTGACGTCGGCCGCATAGGCGTCGCATTTGGCTCCGACGTCCATCAGGACCAGCTCGCCCGCCTCCATGCGCCGCGAGTTTTTCGAATAATGCAGCACGGTGCCGTTCGGCCCCGAGCCTACGATCGGGTCGTAGGCGTTGCCCTCGCAGCCGCGGTCGAGCATCGCGAAGGTCATCGTGGCTGCGACCTGGTATTCATAGACGCCGGCGGCGATGCGCCGCCACGCCGCGCGGTGCGCCTCGACCGTGACGCCGGCGCTGTGGGCGATCAGCGCGATTTCGGCCTGCGATTTTACGGCTCGCAGAGGGTCGAGCACCTGGGCGCTGGTCGGAAACTGCCGCAGCGGAGCGAGCGGCTTGAGCTTTTCAGCGGCGCGCGTGTAGACGCGCGAGCCGCCTTCGAGCGCTTCGGCGAACCGGGCTTCGAATTGCGCCACGGGCAGGACTTCCTCAAAGCCGGTGGCACGCCGGGCGTCCTCGTCGGTCGCGGCCTCGCGCCGGCCCGTGTACTTTTCAAGCGCCGCGTTGTGGGCGGGCAGAAACAGCACATCACGATGCGCGGTGAGCATCAGGATCGCCCCTGGCTCGGTCCAGCCGGTGAGGTAGTAGAACTCCGGGTCAACCGGAGCTTCTCCCTCCGGCCCGAACAGCACCAGCACGGCATCGCTCAGCGATTTCCTCGCGGCCTCGCGGCGCGCGCGATATTCATCCTGGGAGATCTGCGCGCCCAGCGCGAACGCGCACACCAATCCCACCACGAGAATTCGGACGCGATGCATCTCTAACAGTATAGACAGGGCAATTCGCTCCTGAAGGCTCCCCCATAGTAGACTGCAAAAAAGGGGCTTGGAGATTGGAGATCACGCATGCGAACCGAATGGACCGAGAAGCGTAAGAACGATGCCGTGCCCACGCAGATGTTTTACGCGCGGCAGGGCGTCGTCACAGGAGAGATGGAACACGTCGCCCGGCGCGAAGGCCTCGACCCCGAGCTGGTGCGCTCCGAAATCGCGCGCGGCCGCCTGATCATCCCCGCCAATATAAACCATTCGAATCTGGAGCCCATGGCAATCGGGATCGCGTCGCGCTGCAAGATCAACGCGAACATCGGGAACTCAGCCGTCATTTCGAACGTGGACGAGGAACTCGAAAAGCTCCGCTACTCGGTCAAGTATGGCGCCGACACGGTCATGGACCTCTCGACCGGCGGCGACATCCCGCGCATCCGCGAGGCCATCATCCGCAACTCGCCCGTTCCCGTGGGCACCGTGCCGATCTACGAGGCGCTCACGCGCGTGCGGCGCATCGAGGACCTGACCGCCGAGGTGATGCTGGAAGTCATCGAAGAGCAGGCGCAGCAGGGCGTGGACTACATGACGATCCACGCGGGCGTGCTGGTGCAGTACATCCCGCTCACCACACGGCGCGTGACCGGCATCGTGAGCCGCGGCGGCTCGATCCTCGCCGAATGGATGGTCAGGAATCACCGCCAGAACATGCTCTACGAGCGGTTCGAGGACATCTGCAAGATCCTCCGGAAGTACGACGTCTCGTTCTCGCTCGGCGACGGGCTGCGGCCCGGCTCGATCGCGGACGCGAGCGACCAGGCGCAGTTCGCGGAGCTGAAGACGCTGGGCGAGCTGACGAAGAAGGCCTGGGAGTACGACGTACAGGTGATGATCGAGGGTCCCGGGCACGTGCCGATGGACCAGGTCCAGATGCAGGTCGAGAAGGAAATGGAGATATGCTACGAGGCGCCGTTCTACACGCTCGGCCCGCTCGTCACCGACATCGCCCCGGGTTACGACCACATCACGTCGGCGATCGGCGCGGCCATGATCGGCTGGTATGGCGCGTCGATGCTGTGCTACGTGACGCCGAAGGAGCACCTCGGGCTGCCGAACCGCGAGGACGTCAAGCAGGGCATCATCGCCTACAAAATCGCGGCGCACGCGGCCGACATCGCGCGGCACCGCCCGGGGGTCCGCGACCGCGACGACGCGCTCTCGCACGCGCGCTACAAGTTCGACTGGAACCGCCAGTTCGAGCTTTCGCTCGATCCGGAGACCGCCCGAGCGATGCACGATGAGACGCTGCCCGACGCAGGATTCAAGGACGCGCACTTCTGCTCGATGTGCGGCCCGAAGTTCTGCTCGATGAACATCTCGGCCAAGGTAGAGCAGTTCACGCCGGCCGAAGCGAACGAGATTGTAAACATCGAAGGCGACTGACACTCACCTGCGAGATGCGGAGGACGCGGCCTTCTCTGCGTCTTGAGGCCGCCGGGCCGACCGGGCGGCGGTCTTTTTGTGCGATCATCTAACGTGCTAACCAAAAAGTGGCTGTTGTTCGCAATCGTAACGACCCTGTTCTGGGGCGTCTGGGGCGCATTCATCGAAATCCCCGAAAAGGCGGGCTTTCCCGCAACCCTCGGCTATAGCGTCTGGGCTTTGACCACGATTCCCTGCGCGCTGGTCGCGCTGAAGCTGAACGGCTGGAAACTGGAACGGGACGCGCGGTCGATTTTCCTCGGCTCGACGGTCGGGTTCCTGGGCGCAGGCGGGCAGTTGATCCTGTTCGAGGCGCTGCGGCTCGGCCCGGCCTATCTCGTCTTCCCGCTGATCTCGGTCTACCCGGTGTTGACGATTCTGCTGTCGGTCGGCTTTCTGCACGAGCGCGCCAGCCGCCGGGCGTGGATCGGCATCGTGCTCGCGCTGATCGCCATGGCCGCGCTGTCCTACCAGGCGCCGGGCCCGTCGGCCGCCAAGGGCAAAGTGTGGATCATCCTTGCGCTGCTGGTGTTCGTCGCGTGGGGCGTGCAGGCGTACTTTATGAAGTTCTCGAACGCCACCATGTCGGCCGAGAGCATTTACTTCTACATGATGGCGACCGCGCTGGTGCTGATCCCGTTCGCGATCTGGATGACGGACTTTTCCAAGCCCATCAACTGGGGCTTCAAAGGCCCGTACATGGCGGCGGGGATTCAGGCGCTGAACGCGATCGGCGCGCTCACGCTGGTCTATGCGCTGCGCTACGGCAAGGCGATTATCGTGGTGCCCATGACGTCGCTCGCGCCGGTGCTGACGATCATTATCTCGCTGGCGCTCTACCAGGTGCTGCCGCACCCGATCATCATTGCCGGGATGGTGCTCGCGACGATCGCGATTTACCTGCTGGCGGAGTGAGGCTCAACCCTTCATGAACGCGACAACGTCGTCGTAGCTCGAGCGCGCGGCGACGCCGCCGGTGAACAGGCAGCTTCGGGCGGCCGTGGCGTTGGCAAAGCGCACGGCTTCGAGCAGGGGCATGCCCTTCTCGATGGTTGCGTAGAGGAAGCCGGCATCGAAGGAATCCCCCGCGCCGGTCGTATCGACAGGCTTGACCACCTTGCCCTTCACGTGCGTGATCTTGCCTTCGACGAGCACAAGCGCGCCTTCCTTGCCGAGTTTGACCAGCGGGAGCTTCGTGCGCGCGGCGAGCGCGACCAGCGCCTTCTCCGGGTTCTGCGCCTTGGTGATCGAAACCGCCTCGTCCTCGTTCACGAACAGGTAGGTAAGCAGCGGGAGCCACTCGTCCATGTACTCCCACTTCTCGGAGGAGTCCCATTGCGGGTCGATCGACGTGGTGACGCCGAGCCGCTGGGCGGTCCGAAGAATGCGAGTCATGTGGGGCCGCAGCTTCGTTTCCAAATACAGCCCGGCGAAGTGCACGTGGTCGAAGCCGGCGAGCGAATGCTCGTCGAGGTCCGCGCCGTCGTACTCCTCGATGGTGCCGGGATAAGTGGCCTGGGTGCGCGTGTTGCCGCTGATCATGTTGACCGTGACGCCGGTGCGGACCTCGGTCGAGCGCCGCACGAGATCGGTCTTCAGGCCGTACTCGCTCATGCCGCGCAGCATGAAGTCGCCGTAGTCGTCCTTGCCCGCCAGGCCGGCGAAGGTGACATCGCCGCCGAGCGAGGCATAGGCGCAGGCGCTCAGCATGGTCGAGCCGCCCATTACCACGTCCCACGACGTGGCGGGCACCTCGCGATCCACGATCGGCGGGGTCGGCATGCCGCCCATCATCACGTCCACATTGATCTCGCCCACGAACAGAACTTTTTTCATGTGATCCAACATTATCCAACGACAAATCGGCCGGCCGGGGGCCGGCCGCGGACCGGGGGGCCTATCTCCGGACCAGGAACACCGCCACCTCGGCCATCAGGTTCGCCAGGAGCGTTCCGATGCGGCGCCCCGAGAGGAAGATTTTGCGGTCCACCGTCCAGCCCTGCGCGCGCGCCAGGTTCTCGAAATCGCGGATGGTCAGGAAGTGGATGTTCGGCGATTCGTACCACTCATAGGGAAACTGCCGCGTGCGCGGCGAGCGGCCCGTGAACAGCATCGACGCACGCACGCTCCAGTGCCCGAAGTTGGGAAACGCGACGATGGCGTAGCGGCCCACGCGCAGCATCTCGTCAAGCACTTCGAGCGGGCGGCGCGATTCCTGAAGCGTCTGGCTGAGGATCACGTAGTCGAACGACGCGTCGGGGTAGCCGCTCAGGCCCGCATCGATGTCGCCCTGATAGACCGAAACTCCGCGGGCGATGGCGCGCTGCACTTTGCGCCCGTCGATCTCGATGCCGCGCCCCTCGACGCGCTTGTTCTCGGCGAGCCACTGAAGCAGTTCGCCCTCGCCGCAGCCGAGATCGAGCACGCGCGAATCCGGTTCGACGAGTTCGCTGATGATGGCGTAATCGCTGCGCCCGAGGATGCCGGTGACAAACGACGGCTTCCGTTTCGGATCGGACGTGGCCTGGGTCATCGCCTACGACGCCGCCCTCGCACGGAATGTGCTCGCTAGAAAACCGCGGATCACTTCGGTCTGCTCTCCCACGTCCACCAGGAACGCGTCGTGCCCGTAGTTGGAGGGCAGCTCGCAGTAAGCCACATCGCGGTTCATGCTCCGGAGCGCCTCGACGACGTCCACCGACTGGTAGCTCGGGTAAAGCCAGTCCGACGTGAAGCTGATCACCAGGAACCGCGTGTTCGCGTCGCGGAAGGCGTCCGCGAGCCGGCCGGTGCCGTTGGCGAGGTCGAAGTAATCCATCGCTTTCGTGATGTAGAGATACGAGTTGGCGTCGAAGCGGTTGACGAACTGGCTGCCGCGGTAGCGCAGGTAGCTCTCGACCTCGAAATCGACCGAGAAGTCGAACCCGAACTTCTCCTTGTTGCGGAGGCGCCGGCCGAACTTCTGGCGCATCGACTCGTCGCTCATGTAGGTGATGTGCCCGATCATGCGCGCCACCGCGAGGCCGCGCGCGGGCGGCTGCGCGTCGTAGTAGTCGCCCTGGTTCCAGTCGAGATCGGCCATAATGGCCTGGCGGCCGACTTCGTTGAAGGCGATCTGCTGCGCGCTGTGCCGCGCCGTGGTCGCGATCGGGATGGCCGAGACGACCGAGTCGGGATAGTCCGCCGCCCATGCGAGCGTCTGCATGCCGCCCATCGAGCCGCCGGTGACGGCGAGCAGCTTTTCGATGCCGAGGTGATCGACCAGCATCTTCTGGAGCCGCACCATGTCGTGAATCGTGATCACGGGGAACGACATGGCGTAAGGTTTCCCGGTCGCGGGATTGATCGAGCCCGGGCCGGTGGTGCCGCGGCAGCCGCCGAGCACGTTCGAGCAGATGACAAAATAGCGGTCGGTGTCGAAGGCCTTGCCTGGACCGATCATGTTGTCCCACCAGCCGGGCGCGCCGCCCGAGGGGGAGATAGCGGCGGCGTGCGCGTCGCCGGTGAGAGCGTGGCACACGCAGATGGCGTTCGAGCGGGCTTCGTTCAGCTCGCCGTAGGTCTCGTAGGCGACCTCGACAGGCGCCAGAGTCTCGCCGCAGTCCAAAGTAAGAGACTCGAAGCGCGCGGTTTGCGTCTCGGCAATCATGCTTGTGAGATTTATTTATTCTAGCGCGGCGGGCGGCGGGGGCCCGCGGGAGCGCGCTGGGCGGGCCTTCCGGCCTGGTGGGCAGGGGCGGCATGAGAGGCCGCCGCAGGCCGGGGGCGTGCCCCAGGGGCGATCAGAGGAACGCTTTGAGCAGTTCGAAATCCACCTGGAACTCATCGAGGATGCGCGAGGCCAGCTTGCGGAGCCCGAGCGCCTCGAAGGCGGCTTCGCGCGCGCCCGGCTTCTCGCTGCGCTCCAGCACGGAGTAGCCGCAGGCGTTCGCCAGCCGGTTCGCCGCGTACACGATGTGGCTCAGGTGCACGCGCGGGCCGGCGCGGTCGGGAGTGTGGTGGCAGGCGGCGGCGCGCTCGATCACGTCCGGCAAGTTCCAACGCTCCAGCACGAGCCCCGACAGATCCGCGTGCGTCACGTGGAGCCATTCGCGCTCGCGCGCGCCCAGGATGCCGGCGAAGTCGCGCGGGTAGGTGATGGCGATGAGCACCTTCCCGACATCGTGCAGCAATCCCGCGACAAAAGCGCCCTCGCGATAGCGGCGGGCCAGGCGCCGCGCCAGGATGTCCGATAGCAGCGCCGTAGCCACCGCGTGCTGGTTGAATCGCTCGACCGACCATCCCTCGGGCGTATCCACATCCGACCACATGCTTGCCACCGACATGCTGAGCGCCACGTTCCGCAGCTTGTTCACACCGAGGATCGTGACGGCGTGCTGCACCGAGTTGACCGTGCCCTGGAAGGAGTAGAGCGGCGAGTTGACAAGCTTGAGGACGCTGCCGGCCAGCATGGTGTCGTTCTCGATCAGGGCGGAGACTTCGGTGAGCGAGGCCTCTTCGCTCGCGATGGTGGCCAGCAGCCGGTTCAGGACGGGCGAGAAGGGCGGCAAACGGTCCAGGTTCTCGATCGCTGGCAACTTCACACTCTTCGTATCGGAAGGAGGGCGAAAAACCTTTAAGATAAGTTTATGCTCGATGCCACGACGGCCATCGCCGTCCGCGAGCTACGCAAACTTTACGGCGGAAAGGCGGCGGTCGACGGCCTGACGCTCACGGTCCCGCGCGGTTCCTTTTTCGGATTTCTCGGGCCGAACGGCGCGGGCAAAACCACGACCATACGGATGCTCACCGGGCTGGCGCAGCCGTCGTCGGGCGAAATCGAGATTCTCGGTTTCCCCATGCCCGAGCGCGCCCTCGAGGTGAAGCGCCGCATCGGCGTGGTGCCGGACGAATCGGTGCTGTTCGACCGGCTCACGGGCGGCGAGTTCCTCGAGTTCGCCGGGCGGATGTACGGGCTCGAACGCGGCGTGGCACGGGAGCGGGCGCGCGAACTGCTGGCGCTGTTTGAGCTCGACGCCGAGCCGCGCAAGCTGATCGACGAGTATTCCAAAGGCATGCGCAAGCGGCTCGCCATGGCCGCCGCGCTCATACACCGCCCGGAGCTGTTCCTGCTCGACGAGCCGTTCGAGGGCGTAGACGCGGTGGGCGCGCGCATGATGAAAGACCTCCTCACCAGCCAGGTGCGCCAGGGCGCGACTGTGTTCCTCACCTCGCACGTGCTCGAAGTGGTCGAACGGCTGTGCGACACGGTGGCGATCATTCACGAGGGCCGGCTGGCGATGCAGGGCTCGATGGCGGAACTGCGCGAGAGGAGCGAGACACTGGAGGACGCCTTCGTACGGCTGGTGGGAGCCGGGCCTGCGGCCGGCAAGCTGGACTGGCTCTAGATGCCCTCGCGCCTCGGCCCGATCATCCTCGCGCAGTGGAGGACCATCTGGAATTACCGGCCCGCCGGCGGGCGCGGCGGACGCATCGCCGGCGCCATTGTTTGGCTGCTCTGGTACGGGCTGTGGGCCTTATTCGCGTATGCCGCGGCTTTCTACACGCACTACGAGGAACGCTCCGTGCTGGCCGGGAAGCTGCCGTGGGCGCTGATGGGGCTGGCGGTGTTCTGGCAGATGTCTCCGGTCCTGACGGCGAACCTCGGGGCGGGCATCGAGTACAAGAAGCTGCGGATTTACCCGATTCCGGAAGGCGAGCTGTTCCTGCTGTCGCTGTTGCTGCGGCTGGTTTCGGCGTCCGAACTGCTGCTGGTGCTGGCGGGGATGACGATCGGACTGCTGCTGAACCCCACGATTCCGCGCTGGGCGCCGGTGCCCGCGCTGGCGCTGTTCGCCGCCTTCAACGTGTTCCTGGCGGCCGGGCTCAGGAGCCTGCTCGAGCGCCTGCTGGCGATCCGGCGCATCCGCGAAATCGTCGTGCTGCTGGCGATTCTGTGCGCCGCGCTGCCGCAACTGCTCGCCTATACGGGCGTGCCGGCGGGGGTGAAGCGGTTTTTTGCGCAGGGCCGGAGCGCCGCCTTCCCCTGGACCGGCGCGGGCCTGCTCGCTACCGGCGAACGCGCGCTCGCGCCGCTGGCTGCGCTGGCCGCATGGACCGCGGGCGCCTTCGCATTCGGGTTGTGGCAGTTCCGCCGCAGCCTCGCCTTCGATGCCGAAGCGGCGCGCGCCCGCAGGAGCGACGGCCGCGCCGGGCCGCGCGCAGGGTCGCTCTACCGCTTGCCCGCGCTGCTCCTGCGCGATCCGCTGGCCGCGATGGTCGAGAAGGAACTGCGGTCGCTGGCGCGCTCGCCGCGCTTCCGCATCGTGTTCCTGATGGGGTTTTCCTTCGGCATGGCCATCTGGTGGCCGCTGTTTCACTCGGCGGAGGCACCGGTGAGCTACCCGGTCGCGGTGAGCGCCTACGCGCTTGTGCTGTTGGCCGAGGTCGCGTTCTGGAACCAGTTCGGGTTCGACCGCGCGGCGGTCCAGACTTACTTCATGGCTCCGGTGCCGTTCTCGGCCGTGCTGCGAGCCAAGAACGTGGCGGCGTTCTGGTTCGTGATCTTCGAAGTCACGGCCGTACTGCTGGTTTCGGCGCCGCTCGGCGTGCCGCTCTCGGCGGACGTTGTGCTCGAGGCCTACGCGGTCACCCTGACCCTGGCGCTGTACTTTCTCGCCGCTGGAAACCTGAGCTCGGTGAACTACCCGCGGCCGGTGGACCCGGAGCACTCCTGGGGGCGCACTTCGGCCGGCCGCTTCCAGGTCTACATGCTGCTGCTGTTCCCGCTGTTCGCGGCGCCGGTCGCGCTGGCCTACCTGGCGGGCTATGCCTTCGACAGTCGCGCGGCCTTCTATGCGGTGCTGGCGTTCGACGCCCTGGCGGGGATTGCCGCCTACCGGATCGCGACGGCATCGGCCGCGGCGGCGGGGCCGGTGAAGCGGGAGCGGTTCATACAGACGCTCAGCGGCTCGGGCGGCCCGATCGCGGCCGGGTAGGGGCGATGGGACACTGGGCACATGGCCAGGACGCGCGCGCACCGTCGAAAAGGCGGATTCCTGAAGCGGCATGCGCTGAGCATCGTCTCGATCGCGATTCTGCTCACATGGCTCGCTCTGTATCTCGTCAGCGACCCCAAGACCCATGGCGGCTCGTTTTTCGGTAATGCCATCGCGGACTGGACGGGTCTCGTGGTTACCGTGATCGCGACGAAGTACTTCTACGAGATCGGCTCGGCGGAAAGCCGCGAGCCGAGCCCACGCTTCCGGAGCCGCGTCATCGAAACGATTCGCGACCATTCGCTGACGATCTTCCTCGGGCTTACGGGCGCCGGCTGGACGCTGCTGTACCTGAGCATGGATGCCGAAGGGAAATGGGGGCAAGTCGTTGGCAACATTGTTTCGGAGTGGACGCAATTGATCGGGCTGGTCCTGCTGACCAAGCGGCTGATCGAAGAAAAATCCAAGGAGAGCAGGCAGTAGATACCCATTCTCGCGCTAACATGAAATTTGCCGGATATTGTTCGCTAACACCGACCGAAGCGGAGGGCCCGTTCCCAGCGGGCTCAGGGTGGTGTGGTGTCTCTATGCAGATACGGAGCGGACAAATCCATGTTTCTCGAACGTCTCGGCGCCGGTGAGGATGTTTACGGCGCCTTCTCTCCTTACGCAAAGCAACAGTTGACGCTGGCGCGCGTGGCCATCGCGCAGCGCGAAATTTTCCATCTCTATACGGAAGACGGACCGGTCCATGCGGAGCCGTCGGGCAGGCTTTACTACAATTCCTCGATGCCGGTGACCGGCGACTGGGTGGCCGCTCGCATCGTGGGGCCCGAACAGGCGCTGGTCGAGGCAGTGCTGCCGCGGCGCACTTGCCTTTCGCGGCGCGCGGCGGGCGCCCGCGACGAGGAACAACCGCTGGCCGCCAACGTGGACGTGGTCTTTCTGGTGTGCGGCCTGGATGGCGATTTCAACCTGCGCCGGCTGGAGCGGTACATGGCGCTCGCGGCCGCGAGCGGCGCGGCGCCCGTGGTCGTGTTAAACAAAGCCGATCTGTGCGAAGACATCGCGGGCCGGATCGCCGAAACGGCCGCCATAGCCCGCAGCGCGCCGGTGATCGCCGCAAGCGCGCTCGATCCGCGCGGGCTCGACGGTCTCAGGCGGTTTCTCGCGCCCGGGGCGACCGTGGCGCTGCTCGGGTCCTCGGGCGCAGGCAAGTCCACGATCGCGAACGGCCTGCTCGGCGAGGAGCGCTTCCGCACAGGCGAAGTGCGAATGAGCGATTCCCGCGGGCGTCACACTACCGTGCGCCGGGAACTCACTCCGCTGCCGCACACCGGCGCACTCATCGATACGCCCGGGATGCGCGAACTTCAACTCTGGGCCGGGCCGGAGAGCATCGATGCCGTGTTCGACGACATCGCGGCCGTCGCCCGCGGTTGCCGGTTTCGCGATTGCACGCACTCGCGCGAGCCGGGCTGCGCGGTGGCGGCGGCGCTCGAAGCCGGGCAGGTGGCGGCGGAACGCTGGGCGAGCTTCCAAAAACTGCGCGCCGAGGCGGAGTGGCACGAGGCCATGGCCGACCCGCTCGCGGCCCTGGAGCGGAAGCGGAAGTGGAAGGCGATCCACAAGCAGGCGCGCGCATTCAGTAAGTCGCGACATTGAGGGAACTTAGGCCGCCGGCGCCCCGTACTACCTCTCAGACACAAGGAGATAAACAGATGTCATTGAGGGTTGTGGCCTGGGCGCTGGTGGCCGCGATGGCGGCAGGCGGAGTTCTGCTGCTGAATTACTGGGCCGCCTATCAGCCTCTCAGCACGCTGGCCTATACGGGGTTCGTAGTGGCGCTTGCCGGGCTCGCGAACCTGATTATCCCTTTCCGCTTTCTCGGCGTCCGCAAGCGATTTGCCGGGGCGCTGGTGCTGGCGGCCGGCGTGGCGATGAGTTACGCGGCTCTATACTGGCCGGCCCCGCTGGTCCACGCGGCCGGACGCAAGACCGTGATCGACTGCACGATGCCGGACTATCAGTTCTCGGAAAGGCATTCGACCCGGATTCACGCGCGCCCCGAGCGTGTGATGCAGGCGGTCCGCGAGGCGACCTTCGGCGACATGAAATCCCTGGCCACGCTCATGAAGATTCGCGAAGTGGTCGTGCGCGCGCCCGCGTCCGACGTGAGCGGATGGCGAGACAAGCGGATTCTCGAATCGTTCGCGTCGTCCGGCTATATTTCGGGCGGGAGCGAGCGGGAAATCGGGCTGTTCGGGCCCTGGAACGCGAAGACGAACCGCCGTCCCGACGTCCACACTTTGCAGGAGTTCGCCGCTTACCGCGAGCCGGGCGCGGTTAAGATGGGGTTCTACTTCAATGTGGAAGACACGGGCGGGGGCTGGTCGAAAATCACCGCCGAGACGCGCGTCGCAGCGCCCGGCGGCAACAGCCAGGGCCTGGCGCGCTACTGGAGACTGATCGTGCCGGGAAGCGGCCTGCTGCGGCTTCAGTGGCTCGAAGGGATCAAGCGGAGAGCCGAGAGCGCACCTGCCGTAACTTCCTCGTTGCGGAGATGGCCGGCGATCCCGGCAGAGCGGTTCGTCAAGAGTCTTTCGGAGAACGCGCGGAGGGCGTAGAAACAATATCATGCTGAAGTCCGCCTGTTGCATCGCTGGTCTTGCTCTTCTCGTTTTTTCGCCCGCTCCGGCTCAGACTGACGCAGAGCGGAAAATCTGGCACGATTTCGTTGCGGCCGGCCAATCGGACCCGTCGCAGCTCGATCCCGCGAGCTATCGCCGGCGGCTGATCGACGCGGGAATGACGGAAACCCAGGCGGATGAGCGCCTCGCGCGGCTGCGCGCGCTCTATGACGCCTATCCCGCTTTCCGGCAGGAGATCCAGGCCGCTCACTTCAACCGCCTCTACCGCGACGCCAACCAGACGCGCTTTGACACAGAACCCAGCGCATTTCTGATCGCCGTGACGAAAGATCTGAAGCCAGGCAAGGCCCTCGATGTGGCCATGGGAGAGGGCCGAAACGTGCTCTACCTGGCTTCAAAAGGCTGGGATGTGACCGGCTTCGATATTGCCGAGGACGGTTTGAAAGCCGCCCAGGCGAAAGCCGCCGGATTGGGGCTGGCCATTAAGACCGTGAAGGCAGGTTGGGACGACTTCGATTTCGGCCACGAGCAGTGGGACCTTATCTGCTTCATCTACACCGATGCCCCGGTGGTCGATCCAAGATTCGTCGCCCGCGTGCGCGACGGCCTCAAGACCGGAGGCTTTCTGCTCATGGACCGGCCGTACCGCTCTTTGGACCATCCCGAGCCCGGATGGCCTGAGACCGAAGCCGACAAGGCCAACTCGTGGCTGAAGGCATGGTCGTCGGAATTGCAGATCGTCCGCTACGAAGACACCACTGGCGTGGGGGACTGGCAGCAGACTGCCGTCGATCGCCGGGAGTACAAAGAGCTTCGGCTGGTCCGCATGCTCGCCCGCAAGCGGTAGCGGAGGCGGATACCGGACGCGGTGCTCGGGCAACTCCACGCCGCGGATGCCATAGCTTACACTCAAGCTACATGCTCAACCGGGGCTATGCCTACACCACAACCATCAGCGGGAAACACCACGGGCAAACCCTGCTCTCCCACCTGGCAAGCCTTTACACCCACTCGACGCCACAAGGCTGGCAACAGAAGCTGAACAACGGTGAAGTCACCCTGAACGGCGTCATCGCCACCGGAAGCGAATCGGTCGCTGCAGGCCAAATCCTTGTCTGGAACCGTCCGCCCTGGATCGAACCTGACGCCCCGCGGCACTTCGAAGTCCTGTTCGAAGACCATCATCTCCTGGCCGTCAACAAACCCAGCGGGCTGCCCACCCTGCCCGGCGGCGGCTTCCTGGAAAACACCCTCCTCCGCCTGGTGCAAAAGCGAACCGCGAACGCAAACCCTGTCCACCGGTTGGGCCGGGGCACCAGCGGCATCGTCCTCTTCGCAAAAACAGCGGAGGCGGCGTCGAGGCTATTCGCAAACTGGAACACACCCGGAATTCAGAAAATCTACCGGGCGCTGGCTCAAAACGTTGCACAGCACGACGCCTACGAAATCCTCACGCCCATCGGCCTCGTGCCGCACCCGCGCATCGGTTCGGTTTGGGCCGCCGACCCGGGCGGCAAACCGTCAAAGTCCCTGGCAAAGGTGATCTCACGCGCCGCCGGCACCACAACATTTGAAATGAGCCTGAATTCGGGCCGTCCTCATCAGATCAGAATCCATCTGGCGTCCATCGGCCATCCGCTGGTAGGCGATCCTCTGTACGGCTTGACAGGCCGGCCTCTTGAAGATCTCCCCGGCCTCCCAGGCGATGGAGGATATTTGCTGCACGCCCAATTTCTGAGATTCAACCACCCCATCACCGGAGAACAAATCAAGCTTGAGGCGGCCTTGCCATCCGGATTCTCTTGACACGCCGGGCCGGCGCTGCGTGCAGCCGGTGTAAGTCCGGGGCTGTACGATGAAAGACTACGAACGGTCCGGGATCCGCAAGTGAAGCTCTATCTTTACTACATCGGCAAGCCGCGCGATGCGCGCGCGAACGGCATGGCGGAGGAGTACGTCAAGCGTACGAACCGCTACCTGGCCTGCGAGATGCGCGAGATCCGGCCGGGCCGGTTCGACCTCTGGGCGCGCCATGCGGGCGCGACCAAGATCCTGCTCGACGCCGCCGGACGCCGGATGGATTCGGCCGCCTTCACGGCGCTGGTTCAAAAAGCCGAATTCGAGGCGCGCGACGTGGTCTTTCTGATCGGCGGCACCGACGGGCTTCCGCCTGACTGGAAGCCGCGCGCCGACCTGCTGCTGTCGCTCTCGCCGATGACCTTCCCCCACGAATTCGCGCGCGTGATGCTGGCCGAGCAGGTCTACCGCGCCGCCACGACCCTGCGAGGCCATCCCTACCCGCGGTGAGGGGCCATGTTAACCTCACAACGATGGACAATGCGCGCGGCCTGCTGATGGTTTTTACCGGCAACGGCAAGGGCAAGACGTCGGCCGCGATGGGGGTAGCGTTGCGCGCCGCGGGCCAGGGGCTGAAGACCCTGATGATTCAGTTCATCAAGGGTTCATGGCACTATGGAGAGTTGGACAGTGCGCCCATGCTGGGCGGCGCGCTCGAAATCCGGCCCATGGGCCGCGGTTTCGTGAAGGTCGGGACCGAGAAGCCGGACCCCGAAGATGTGCGTCTGGCCGAAGAGGCCTGGAAGGCCGCCGTCGAGGCGATGCATTCTGACAAATACGACATGCTGATTCTAGACGAGTTGAATTACACGATCAACTACGGCATGCTGCCGGTGGACCGCGTGCTCGAAGATCTTGCCGCGCGGCCCGAACGCCTCCACGTCATCGCCACCGGCCGCAACGCCCACCCCAGGTTGATCGAGGCGGCCGACCTGGTCAGCGAGATCAAAGAGATCAAGCACCCGTTCCAGAAGGGCATTCTGGCCCAGCGAGGCATCGACTACTAATGCCCTGGTTCAGCAGAGAAAAGAAGGACAAGGCCTCGACGGACGGCGCGCGCAAGGTCAAGACCGAAGGGTTGTGGCTGAAGTGCGAGGGCTGCCGGCAGATCATCTGGAAGAAAGCGCTCGACGAGAACAACAACGTCTGCCCGCGCTGCAACCACCATTTCCGCATCGACGCCGCGACGCGGCTGAAGCTGCTGTTCGACGGGCCGTATGAGACCTTCGACGCGGGCCTGGTTTCGACCGACCCGCTCGAATTCGTGGATTCGAAGCCTTACAGCGAGCGGCTGGCGGCGGGCCAGAAGGCCACTTCGCTTTCCGACGCGCTGATCTCGGCCGGGGGCGCGCTCGCCGGCCGGCCCGTGCACATCTGCGCGTTCGAGATGAAGTTCATCGGCGGAAGCGTCGGGGCAGTTGTGGGGGAGCGGATTACGCGCGCCATCGAGCGCTCGATCGGGCAGCGGAAGCCGCTGATCATCGTCTCGGGTTCGGGCGGCATGCGCATGCAGGAAGGCACCATCAGCCTGATGCAGATGGCGAAAATGTCGGCCGCCCTGATGGCGCTCGACGAGGCCGCGGTGCCGTTCATCAGCGTGCTGACGGACCCGACCACCGGCGGCGTCACGGCCAGCATCGCGATGCTCGGGGATTTGAACATCGCGGAACCGGGCGCGCTGATCGGCTTCGCCGGCCCGCGCGTCATCGAGCAGACCATCCGCCAGAAGCTGCCCGAGGGGTTCCAACGCAGCGAGTTCCTGCTGAAGAACGGAATGCTGGATGCGATCGTGAAGCGGAGCGAGATGAAGGCGTTCCTCGCGCGGTCGCTCGATTTCTTCTGCGGGCCAGTGTAGGGCATGGTTCAACTTTCCGGCGCTTCCAAGCGCTTCGGGCACAAACTTCTCTTCGAGGGCGTGGACTGGCTGGTGACGCCGAACGACCGCGTCGGCCTGGTCGGCGCCAACGGCACGGGCAAGAGCACCGTCCTCAAAATTCTGGCCGGGATGGAGTCGCTCGACGGCGGCTCGCGCACGGCACAGCGCGGGCTCACCGCGGGATACCTGCCGCAGGACGGCCTGACGCTTTCCGGGCGCACGGTCTTCGCCGAGTGCCTGTCGGTGTTCGACGACGTGCGCGCGCTCGAGAAGGAGCTCGAGGGGCTCACCCGGCGCATGGCCGAGATCGACCCGGCAAGCGAGGAATACAGAGCCGTCGCCGACCGCTTTCAGGAGGCCGAGAACGAATTCCGCACGCACGACGGCTACGCGATCGAGGCGCAGGTGGGCGCGGTGCTCTCCGGTCTCGGGTTCGGCAAGGACGACTGGCAGCGCCGCACCGAAGAGTTTTCCGGCGGCTGGCAGATGCGCATCGCGCTCGCCAAGCTGCTGCTCGAAAAGCCGAACCTGCTGCTGCTCGACGAGCCGACGAACCACCTCGACCTCGAAGCCCGCAACTGGCTCGAGAGCTATCTCTCTTCATACCCCTACGCCTTCGTGCTCGTCTCGCACGACCGCTATTTCCTCGACGTCACCGTCCGCAAAATTGTCGAGCTGTGGAACCGCAAGATACACTTCTACGCGGGCAACTTCGAGAAGTACGTGGCGCTGCGCGACGAGCGCCGCACGCAGCTTACCGCGGCGTACAAGAACCAGCAGGAACGCATCAAACAGCTCGAAGCCTTCATCAGCCGCTTCCGCTACCAGGCCACCAAGGCCAAGCAGGTGCAGAGCCGCATCAAAGAGCTTGACAAGATCGAGCGCATCGAGATCCCGCCCGAGGAGGAGGCCATCCATTTCCGCTTCCCGCAGCCGAAGCCGAGCGGCCGTATCGTCGCCGAGTTCGACAAGGTCGCCAAGGCGTACGGCGACCGCCTCGTGTTCGAGGACGCGAGCTTCTACATCGAGCGCGGCGACCGCATTGCGCTGGTGGGTGTGAACGGCGCGGGCAAATCGACGCTGATCAAGATTCTGGCGGGCGCCGAAGCCGTCACGCACGGCGAATTCAAGCTCGGCCACAACGTCCAGGCGGATTACTTCGCGCAGGACCAGTACAAGGAACTCGACCCGGACTCGAACCTGATCGATGAGATTGCGGGCGTGGCGCCTCAGACGCCCATCGTCGAGCTGCGCAACCTGCTCGGGTGTTTTCTGTTTTCCGAGGACGACGTGTTCAAGAAGATCGGCGTGCTCTCGGGCGGAGAACGCAACCGCTTCGCGCTGGCGCGGCTGCTGCTCAAGCCGTCGAACTTCCTGCTGCTCGACGAGCCGACGAACCACCTCGACATGCGCGCCAAGGACGTGCTGCTCGAGGCGCTCGAAGGCTACAGCGGCACGGTCGTGTTCGTTTCGCACGACCGCTACTTCATCGACAAGCTCGCCACCCGGATCTTCGAAGTGGCGGACCAGCGCGTCACCGTGTTCCCGGGCAACTACGAGGACTATCTCTGGCGCAAGGCGGGCAAGCCGGGAGAGCCGGTCGCGGCCGGAGAAGCGCGCGCCGCGGTTCCCGAAGAGCCTGTTGCCGCCGCGCCCGCCGCACCGGCGAAACGCCTGAACCCCATCAAGCTGCGCCAGCTTCAGGAACGCGCCGAAGCGCTCGAGCAGCAAGTCGCCGAACTCGAAGCCGAAATCGCCGGCTACGAGGCGGAACTCGCCGACTTCAAGAGCGCCGAGGAGACGATTCGCGTCTCGGGCGTGCTCGACGAGCGGCGCGCCGCGCTCCAGTCCATCATGGCCGAGTGGGAAGACGTTTCGAGTCAGATCGAAGCGAACGCGTAACCGGGACCAGCGCGATCCGGTTCCACTCGTCGTAGGCCCACACGCGGCCGCGCCGGCGTCACGCTGAAGGCTTCATCCGAGTCGAGGCAGAACGAGGTGAGGTTCCAGGCGCGTATGACGACGTACAGCGCGGCGAGCGCCCACAGCGCGCGCCGCCCGGGTTCCGATGTTTCGGTCACGGGAGAGTCTATAATAACCTGCTATAGTAGGCAAAGAAAAAGCGAAGCATCGTGAGCGAACTCCAGGACCAACTCGCGGTGTTGCGGCGCAAGATCGCGCGCATCGACCGCAAGTACGCCGGCGGCCCGCCCGCGCCGGCCCCCATCCAACCCACCGACACCCGCCCCGCGCGCTACTTCATCGACGAGTGGATGAGCGGCGAGGTCGTCGAAACTCCGCTGGGCCGGCACTTCGAGACCGAGCGCCTTTACGAGCGACACCGCCGCCACGGCTCCATGGATATCTCGAACCTGCTCGAGTTGCCCGACGACCTGCTCGTTCCGCTCTCGGGCGGAGAGGCGCCGCCGGCGCCCGTCGCGCGCTGGGCTTTTCTCGATACCGAAACGACCGGTCTCGCGGGCGGTTCGGGCACCTACGCGTTTCTGATCGGCGTGGGGCGCGTGACGCCCGAAGGCTTCCGCGTGCGGCAGTTCTTTATGCGCGACCACGGCGAGGAGGCCAGCCTGCTCTGGGCGCTCGACCGGCACCTCGCCGGGTTCGACGTGCTCGTCACCTACAACGGAAAAACCTACGACCAGCCGCTGCTCGAAACGCGCTTTCGCATGGCGCGCGCGAAGCCGCCCTTCAGCCGCCTCGCGCATCTCGACCTGCTGCACGGCGCGCGGCGGCTGTGGAAGCTGCGCCTGGAAAGCTGCCGCCTGGTGGATCTCGAAAACCAGATCCTCGGCGTCGAGCGCGAGGGCGACCTGCCGGGCGAGATGATCCCGTACGTCTACTTCGAGTACCTGCGGACGCAGCAGGCCTGGCGCGTGGTGCCGATCTTCCATCACAACGCGGTGGACATTCTGACGACGGCGTGCCTCACCGGCATCGTGCCCTCCGCCTACAGCGCGCCGCACGCGACGAAGTTCGTGCACGGCGCGGACCTGATCGGCCTCGCGCGCTGGTTCCTACGGGCCGAAGAACGCCAGCAGGCGCTCGACCTGATGCGGCGCGCGATCGGCCTCGGGCTGCCGGACGACCTGCTGTTCCGCACGATGTGGGACGTCGCGGCAATCGAGAAGCGGCTCGAGCATGATACCGCCGCGCTGGTGGTGCTCACCGATCTCGCGGCCAGCCCGAACCCGTTTCGCGTCCCCGCGCTCGAAGCGCTCGCCAAGCACTACGAGCACCGCGAGAAGAACTACGCGCAAGCGCTCGAGATGGTGCGCGCCGCCCGCGCGCTCGACGATTCCGAAGCGCTGCGGAAACGCGAGGCGCGCATCGAGCGCCGCCTGGCGCGTCCCCAACCGCGGCGCCTGTTGTGAGGTTCTCCGCGCCCGGCGCGGGCGAGGGCGTCCGCCCTACAACAACGCCGCGACGTCCGCCGATTTGCGGCCCTGCGACTCCGCCACTCCCGCGTAGGTCAGCTTGCCCAGGTACGTGTTCACGCCTTCGCGGATCGCCGGATGCTCCTCCGCGGCCCGTTCCAGCCCCTTGTTCGCCAGCTCGAGCAGATACGGCAGCGTCGCGTTCGTCAGCGCGAGCGTCGAAGTGTTCGGCACCGCGGCCGGCATGTTCGACACGCAGTAGTGCAGCACGCCGTCCACGAAATAAATCGGGTCGGTATGGGTGGTCGGATGCGAGGTCTCGAAGCAGCCGCCCTGGTCGATCGCGACGTCCACCATCACGGCGCCCTTCTTCATCTTCGATATCATCTCGCGCCGCACCAGCTTGGGCGCCGACGCGCCTGGAATCAGCACGCCGCCGATGACCAGATCGGCCTGCCGCAGGGTTTCCCGCACGGTCCACACGTTCGAAGCCAGCGTGACCGCCTGCCCGCTGAAAATGTCGTCGAGCTCGCGCAGCCGGTTGAGGTTCTTGTCGATGATGGTGACGCGCGCGCCCAGCCCGAGCGCCATCTTGGCCGCGTTCGTTCCCACCACGCCGCCGCCGAGGATCACGACGTTGCCCGGCGCCACGCCCGGCACACCACCGAGCAGCAGCCCGCGCCCGCCGTTCGGCGCTTCGAGGTACACCGCGCCGATTTGCACCGCCAGTCGCCCCGCCACCTCGCTCATCGGAGTGAGCAGCGGCAGCGAGCCGTCCTTCTCGCGGATCGTTTCGTACGCCACGGCGGAAACGCGCGCCGCCAGCAGGCTGTCGGTCAACTCCGGCAGCGGCGCCAGATGCAAATACGTGAACAGAATCAGCCCCGGCCGCAAATGCCCGTACTCGGAAGGCTGCGGCTCCTTCACCTTGATGACCAGGTCGGCCTTGGCCCAGACCTCGGCCGCCGTAGGCAGCAGCTCGGCCCCCGCCTCAGCGTATTCCGGGTCGGTGATCGAGCTGCCCAGCCCCGCGCCGGCCTCGACCAGCACGCGGTGCCCGGCCTCGTGCAGGGCGATCACGCCGCTCGGCACCAGCCCGACTCGAGTTTCGTGGTCCTTAACCTCTTTGGGAACGCCGATGATCATGGAAGTTCTCGCGTCACAGATTCCGGGGAGCCGTTCGCGGACGCCGCAGGGAATGCGTTCGCCTCTCGTTT
This sequence comes from Acidobacteriota bacterium, assembly GCA_050261515.1. Lineage (GTDB taxonomy): Bacteria > Acidobacteriota > Terriglobia > Bryobacterales > Bryobacteraceae > JBLNDJ01. The sequence continues at coordinate 34,521 of JBLNDJ010000038.1, forward strand.
CGGCCCGAGGCCGAGCGTGATGAGGGAGAGCGAATTCAGCTTGCCGCTAGGTTCCAGCTTCTGGTCCTGCTGGAAGCGCTTCAGGGAGTCGGTCCACTGCTGGTCCCACACGCCGTCGGGGGGCTGGCTGCTGTAGCCCTTGGCCGCCAGCGCTCCCTGGATTTCCTTGTAGCGCTCGGGGGTGGGAGTCATCTGGCCTGTCCGCCAGCCCTGCACCGGCTTGGCGGCGCGCGCGGGCCGGACGGTCCGCTTGCCCTTCAGCGTCTTTGACGCCTTAACCTTGTTTGACGCCCTAACCTTGCCGGCCGTGTGAACGCCGGACTTCTTCCCGTGCACCACGTGGCGCTTCTTGCGCTGGGCGCCGAAGCCCGGCAGCGAGAGCAGCAGGATAAGCAAGAACAAAGCTGCCGTTTTCACAAGCTCCATTATGTATCAAGGAATGGCCGGCAGGGTGCCCGCGAGGTACACCGGGGTCCACTGCACGTCGCCGCGGCCGGTGCGAATGCCGCGCAGGGCGCGGAACGCTACCGCCTCGCCCGGCTTCAGCGTGGACTGAATCTTCTGGACGTCGTCCACCGAGGCGACCGGCTTCCGGTTGATCGCCAGGATCACGTCCCGGGCCTGCAACCCGATATCATCGGCGAAAGATCCGGCCGTCACGTTGGTCACGAGCACGCCGCCGGATTCCTTAATTCCCAGGCGCTCGCGCGCGCCCGCCGTGAGGTTCTGTATGTCGAGACCGAACTTCACCTGCGTCGTGCCCGGTCCGGCGCCCGGCTCCTCGGGCCTCAGGCGGCTGACGCGCGGGTCGTTCTTCCAGACCTCGGCGCGCTCGCCTACCTTAACCCGGAAATCCATCCGCTTGCCGCCGCGCAGCACCGTCACGGTGGCCTCGGTCCCCGCCGGGGTCGCCGAGACGCGGTTCACCAGGTCGTCGCCGTCCTTCACCGGCCGGCCGTTGAAGGCCACGATAATGTCCTCGACCTTCAAGCCGGCCTTCTCGGCGGGCCCGCCCCTCTCGACGTTGATGACGAAGACGCCCTGGCTGGCGCCGTAGCCCCTGAGCAGCTCGGGCCTTTGTTCGGGCTGGAAGCCGATGCCGATCGACCCCCGCGACACGCGCCCGGTCTTGACAATCTGGTTGTACACCGACGCCGCCAGATTGATGGGCAGCGCGAACCCGATGCCCTGGTAGCCGCCGCTTTCGGTCGCGATGGCTGTGTTGATGCCGATGATCTCACCGCGTATGTCGAGCAGCGGGCCGCCGCTGTTGCCCGGATTGATCGCGGCATCGGTCTGGATGAACCGCTGCATCTGGTGGTCGGGGCCGATATCGCGCCCCTTGGCGCTGATGATTCCCGCCGTGACCGTAGCCTCCAGGCCGAACGGAGATCCGATCGCCACCGCCCAGTCGCCCACCTGCACGCCGTCCGAGTTGCCGATTTTGGCGGGGATGAGGTCCTTGTTGTAGTTCTCGAGCTTCAGGACGGCGAGATCGGTCTCGAAGTCCGAACCGATGAGCTTGGCCGTGTACTCGACCGGGTCGTTGTTGAACTTCACCTGAACGCGCGTGGCGTCCTCGACCACGTGGAAATTCGTCAGGATGTAACCGTGGCGATCGACGACCACGCCCGAGCCGGTTGCCTGGCGCCGCGGGAACGGGCGCTGCGGCAGGCCGCCGAAGGGTTCCTGGCCGAAGAAGCGGCGGAAGAGATCGGCGCCGTCCTGCTGGTCTTCGTCCTCATCCCGATTCGGAGCACGGCGCGAGCGCGTGCGCTGTGTATCGCGCGCCCCGTAAGTCGATGTAATGTTCACCACCGACGGCGCAAGCTGCTTGGCGAGCTGCGAAAACGCAGTCGAAAGCTGGACGGGGTTGGGAATCTCGAGCGGCGTCGCGTCGCTCACCCCGCCGCGCCCCCTCTCCGCCCGGACGGCCGTATTGATCAGCGTGCCAATCAAAATTCCGATCGACAATGTGAACAACAGCAGCGTTGCGGAAAGAAGCTTTTGGTTTCGCAATTTCGCCAGGAAGGTCATTGATAAGTTGCTCCGGGTGGAGGCTTGGCTACTATTATAGGGCCGCCGGGATATCAGCGGCCCGATGGTCCGCGGCCGTTTCTTCTCAGTTCCACCAACAGGATGCCCGCAAGAATCAGCCCCGCTCCAAGCGCCGCCTGGCGCGAAAGCACCTCGCCCGCCGTCGCGAACGACGTCACCCAGGCGAAGACGGGTTCGGCTGCGAAGATCAACGCGGTTCGCGTCGGGCTGGTGTATTGCTGCGCCCAGGACTGCACCGAGAACGCCAGCGCCGTCGCCAGCAGGCCCGTGACGGCGATCGCGGCGATGAGCCCCGGCGTCCACCGCACCCAGTACGGCTCGATCCACCAGAACGTCCCGGCCGCGAGCGCGGCCGCCACCGCGATCTGCAGCGTCGTGAACACCTCGAAACCGAACTTCGGCGAATAGTGGCCCATCAGCAGGATATGCACCGCGAAGGCCGCCGCGCAGCCGACGGTCAGCAGGTCGCCCGCGCTCATCGCGAGCGACGGGCCGCGCAGCGTCATAAGCCCCATTCCCACGGCGGCGATCGCCACGCCTACGGCTTCCGACGGCCTTGGCGGTTTGCGCTCGAACACCGCGGCGAACACCGGCACGAGCACGATCGAGAGCCCCGTCAGGAATGCGGATTTAGACGCCGTCGTGTAGCGCAGGCCGATGGTCTGGAGCGCGTAGCCCGTGAACAGAAACAGGCCTGTCAGCGTGCTGCCCGCAAGCACGGCCCGCGCCCGGACGGCGCCCCCAGGCTTCGCTCGCCTGAAGATCAGCCCCAGCGCCAGCGCCGCCAGCGAGAACCTGAGCGCGAGGAACAGCACCGGAGAAGCGTCGGCGAGGGCATTCTTCACCACGACGAACGTGGCGCCCCACACGAAGGCGATGGCGATGATAGCGAGTTCGGCCCGTCTCAACTCAACATTGTACGGTGCGGCGGGTTCTTCATCAGCAGCGCGAGCGTGAGCAGGATGCGCTTGAGGCCGAGATCACGGCCCTCCGGGTCGAACCATTCGCCCGGCGTGTGCGCGCCACCGCCCGTGCCGCCGGCCCCGATCGAAAGCGCGGGTAGCCCGAGCGAGAGGGGGATGTTGGCGTCGGTCGAGGCGCAGTCGAGCCGCGCCCCTATGCCGAGATACGCGTCCACCGCTCGCAGGAATTCGAGGATCGAGGCGTTCTCCGCCAGCCGCCCGGCCGGCCGCGACCCGAGCTCCCTGAGCTTCGCCTGGAGCTTTCCGCCCGGAGACCTCTGGCTCTCCTGCTCGACGGCGCGCTCGACGGCCGACGCCAGCGCCTTCACCATGGCATCGATCGCGGCGCCGGCTTCCGACCGCAGGTCCACCTTCGCGCGCGCCAGCGGCGGGATCGAGTTCACCGTCGAGCCGCCCTCGACGGTCCCGAAGTTGAACGACGAGCGCGGCCAGGCGCTTCCCGCAACCACGGGGAATTCGTCGGTGAACCAGGCGATGGCATGGCTGAGCGCGTGGATCGGATTTGGCGTGCCGCGGTCGCTCCAGCTATGCCCGCCCGGCCCGGTAAAAAGCACCTCGAAGCGGCGGCTCGAGAGCGCTTCGGTCGTGATGTGATCGAGCGCGGGCCCGTCGAGAACGAGGTAGGCGGCAATGCGCGGCGCGAGCGGCGACTGCCGCGCCAGGTAGCGCATGCCGCTGAGATTGCCCTCGCCCTCCTCGCCCACGTTGGCGACAAGCACGACGGCGGCCGCGGTTTCCTCGATCGCCGGAGCGGTCCGCAGCGCGCGCGCCAGCGCGAACAGGGCCGCCAGTCCCGCGCCGTTATCCGCGACGCCGGGGCCGCGCAGCGTGCCGTCCGGTTCGACGACGATTTCCTCGCGGTTGCGCGGCGCGAGCACCGTATCGAGGTGCGCGGTCACGGCGATCAACGGTTCGCCCGCATCCGCCCGCGGCCAGGCGACGACGTTCCCCGCCCGGTCGATTTCGGCCGCGCAGCCGAGCGCGCGGAACTCGCCTGCCATCCACTCGGCGCGCTTCTGCTCGAGGAAAGTCGGAGCGGGCACGCGGCACACGGCGGCGTGCTGTTCCTGGATCCAGATCCGCTCGCGCGTGAAGAAGGCGAGGCATTCCCGCACACCGCGCGCGTCGGCCAGCTGCCGGATCGAACCCGCGGTCTGGACGGTGGGAAGCATCTGAGTTGAGTGTAGCGTTCGCCGGATTCCGGTATAAACTGGCCTCTATGAACCTATCTCGTTCCTTCGTTTTGATGGGACTTTGCGCCGCTTTCGCCGCGGCCCAGACCCAACCGGCGCCGGCGCCGGCGGCCGCGAAACCCGCTCGCGATCCGGGCCTGTACGCAACCATCCAGACCGGCATGGGGCCGATCGTGGTCCAGTTATTCGAGAAGGAAGCGCCCATCACGGTAAAGAATTTCATCGATCTGCAGCGGGGGCGCAAGGCGTGGACCGATCCCAAAACCGGGGCGAAGGTGCGGCGGCCGCTCTACAGCGGCACCACGTTTCACCGCGTGATTCCGGGGTTCATGATCCAGGGCGGCGACCCGGCGGGCACCGGCGCCGGCGATGTCGGATTCACGATCAAGGATGAGTTCGTTCCGAGCCTGAAGTTCGACAAGCCCGGACGCCTCGCCATGGCCAACATCGGCGAACCGAACACCGGAAGCTGCCAGTTCTTCATCACCGTCGTCCCGACCATGTACCTGAACATGAAACACACCATCTTCGGGCAGGTGGTTGAGGGCCAGGAAGTGGCGGACCAGATCGTGAAGGTTCCCCGTAACCGCGACGACAAGCCGCTCAAGCCGGTCTACATCAAGACGATCACGTTCGAGCGCGTCGGCCCTGCGCCGGTGAACGATCCGCTCGGCCCCGCGCGGCGTCCGGCAGGCGTGCGGAAAGCCACCCCGGCCGCGAAGCCGAAACCTGCCGCGGCAAAATAACCGGAGTATTGGCCACGGATGGACACGGATGCACACTGATAAAATCCTTTTTGGTTTTTTTATCCGTGTGCATCCGTGTCCATCCGTGGCTGAAAATAAGCCTTTCTACCGTTTCTCCAGCGGAATCTCGAAGTAGAACAGGTCCTTGCCCGTGGCCGCCTCGCGAAGCCCGGTGATGTAGAGCGTCGACCCGGTGCGGTAAGGCGCGCGAAAGTAGAAAAAGCCGCTCGCGGAATCCTTCGGCGCGAGCATTTGCGCCGCGAACGCCCGGCCTTCGATCTCCCAGGCGGCGAGCGGGTTCTTCTTCTTCCCGATGTGCGGCGCGCCGGTCGGGATCGGTCCCGTGTACACCTTGGGGCGTTGGGCGCCCGAGAGATACTTCAGGTCCGACGCGGGCGTAGCCAGGACCCGGTCGCGGTCTTCCGTAACCAGCTCCACCTTGATCTGATCGAGCTTGATCACCTGATCCGTATCGTTCTGCATCACGACCAGCACCGGCAGCACACCCTCCTTGTTCGGGTCGAGCTTTCCGAAGGCCTCGGCGGTCTGGGCCGGCGAACTGTAGGGCACCGCGGCGACGGTCACGTTGGAGATGGTCTGGCGGGTGTCGTAGCTGGTGGCAGGCCGCGGGGTGAACTTCGGCTTCTCCTTGCCGGCGGCTGCCGCCGTGCACGCGAGGATCGCGGTCAGGGGTACAATCAACGACTTGCCTGTGAGTGCCATCTTTCTATACCGTGTCCTTCAATTCCTCGGAATCCCTCTCATCCTAGTTTATTTTCTGCGGCGCGGACTCAAAGACCGGCGCTACTGGCAGGGCTTTGCCGAGCGCCTCGGCTTCCTGCCCGCTTCTTTCCGCCAGACGGGCCACGCGGCCATCTGGTTGCACGCGGTTTCGGTGGGCGAGGTACTCTCCTCGGCGGGCCTGGTCCGCGAACTGCGGGCGCGCTTTCCTGAAGAACCGCTGTTCGTATCCTGCGCCACGATCGCGGGCCGCGCCGCGGCGGTGGAAAAGCTTGCGGGCGCGGTGGATGGCGTCTTCTACGCGCCGCTCGATTTCGTCTTCGCCGTGCGGCGCGTGCTCAGGACCATCCGCCCGCGCGTGCTCGTCGTGCTTGAAACCGAGATCTGGCCGAACCTCTACCGCGAAGCGAAGCGCGCCGGGGTCGGGCTGGTCATCGTGAACGGCCGCATTTCGGACCGCGCCATTCCGCGCTACCGCAAGCGGCGCTGGTTTTTCCGGCAGGTGCTCGCCTGGCCGGATGCGATCCTGGCGCAGAGCCGCGTGAGCCGCGACCGGTTTCTCGAACTGGGCGCGCCGCGCGAGCGCGTGCAACTCGCCGGAAACCTGAAATACGACTTCGACCCGCGCGGGATGGAGCCGCCTGCCGCGGTGCGCGAGTTCGTCGAGCGCGCGCGCCCGTCGGCGATCTGGGTCGCGGCAAGCACGATGCCGCCCGCCGAAGCCGGAGACCCGGACGAGGACGAGGCCGTCATCGCGGCGTTCCGCGAGGCGTGCGCCGCGCACCCCGGGCTGCTGCTCATGCTCGTGCCGCGCCGCCCGGAACGGTTCGACACGGCGGCGGCGGCCCTCGAGCGGGCGGGCGTGCCGTTCGTGCGCCGCACGGCGATCGGCATAGAGATCGCGCCCGTGCTGCTGGTCGATTCCATCGGCGAACTGGGCTCCCTGTTCCAACTCGCCGACGTAGTCTTCATGGGAGGCACGCTCGCCCACCGCGGAGGACACAACATTCTCGAGCCCGCGTTTTTCGGCAAGCCGGTAATCGCAGGCCCGCACATGGAAAACTTTCCGGAAATCGCCGAGAAGTTCTCCGAAGCAGGCGCGCTCGTGCGCATAGCGGACGCCGCCGGTCTCGGTCTCGCCCTGCGCACGCTCCTCGACGACCCCCAGGCGCGCGAGCGCATCGGCGCCAAGGCCCGCGAAGCCGCCGAAAGCGAGCGCGGAGCAACGAAACGCGCCGTCGCCGAAATCGAACGCCGTTACACCGAAAGCATCCCGCGCCTGGTCCCCGCCACACGCGCCGCTTCAGCGCCCCTCTCGCGCCTGTGGCTGCTCGCAGCCGCGCGCACGCCCCGCGCCGAGCGCCTCGCGACGCCCGTGATCAGCGTCGGCGGCCTGACGGTCGGCGGTGTAGGAAAATCCCCCATCGTCCTGTGGCTCGCCGAAGCGCTCAAGGCGCGCGGCCGCAAGCCGGCCATTCTCACGCGCGGCTACAAGCGGCGCGCCGCCGAGCCGGTGACCATCGTCGCGCCGGGCGAACTAGTCGATGCCGCGCGCACCGGCGATGAAGCGCAGGCTTACGTGCGTGCGGCCGTGGGCCCGGTCGGCATAGGCGCGCACCGCGCCGCCGCCGGCCGCGCCATCGAGCAGCTCTTCCACCCGGACGTCTTCATCCTCGACGACGGCTTCCAGCACAAGCGTCTCGCGCGCTCGCTCGACATCGTCGTGCTCGACGCGCTCGATCCCTTCGGCGGCGGCGCGGCGGTCCCGCTCGGCAGGCTTCGCGAAAGCGAAGCCGCGCTCGCACGCGCCGGCGCCGTCATCGTGATGCGCACGCCGCGCGGGCGCAGCATCGCGGGCCTGGAAGCCCGCATCCGCGAGCACAACCGGACCGTTCCAATCTTCACCGCGCGCGTCACCCCGCGCCGCTGGATCGACGCCGCCACCGGCAAACCCGCCGAGCCGCCGCAGCGCGTGGGCGCCTTCTGCGGGCTTGGCAATCCCGACTCCTTCTGGCGCACCTTGCGCCAGCTCGGCATCCGGCCCGAGTTCCGCCGCGCCTTCCCGGACCACCACCGCTACACCGCCTCCGAACTCACCCGGATGTCCGGCGTCGATGCCCTCCTCACCACCCAGAAAGACGCCGCCAACCTGCCCGAATCAGCTTTCCGCGTGCTCTGGCTCGAGATCGGCGTCGAAATCGACAACGCCGAAGAGCTGTTGAGACTAGCCCAGTTGGTATAATCGTTAATTAAGTCTGGGGCAAACGTGGAAAAGAAGGTGATATTGCTGAAACCGCGTGGGTTCTGCGCGGGGGTGGTGCGGGCGATCGATGTAGTCAAGATTGCGCTCGACCTGTACGGGTCGCCGATCTACGTCCGCAAAGAGATCGTCCACAACCGTCATGTCGTGGACGAACTGCGCGAGGCGGGCGCCGTTTTCGTCGAAGAGCTTGATGAAGTGCCCGAAGGCGCGCGCGTCATCTTCAGCGCGCACGGAATCGCGCCCGCGGTGCGCGAGCAGGCGCGCGAGCGGCGTCTCGAAGTGATTGACGCGACCTGCCCGCTGGTCACGAAAGTCCACCTGGAAGCCCAGCGGTTCGCCAGCCGCGGTTTCACCATCGTCCTGATCGGCCACGGCGGCCACGACGAAGTCATCGGCACGCTCGGCGAAGCGCCCCAGTGCACGTACCTGGTCTCCTCGCCCGCCGATGTAGACCGGCTCGACCCGCCGGACCCGGAGCGCATCGCCTACCTCACCCAGACCACGCTCAGCCTCGATGAAACGCGCGATATCGTGGCGCGTCTCAAAGAGAGGTTCCCGGCGATCCAGGGGCCGCCGGCGCAGGATATCTGTTACGCCACAGAGAACCGGCAGACGGCCGTGAAAGCCGCTGCGCCGCTCTGCGACGTGCTGCTGGTCGTGGGGTCGCAGAATAGTTCGAATTCGAAGCGGCTGGTGGAAGTCACGAAGAACTTCGGAGTGCCGGCGCACCTGGTGGACGATTCGTCGCAAGTCGATCCGGCCTGGATCGACAACGCCACCACGGTGGCGGTCACGGCCGGCGCTTCGGCCCCGGAGAACCTGGTGGAGGACCTGATCGCGTTCCTGAAGGCGCGCGGGTTCAGTGGAATGGAAGAGATGCACCTGAAGGAAGAGGACGTACGGTTCACGCTGCCGCCGCAACTGGCGGGCGCGGCCGCACGCCTTACTTCCATCACCCCGCAATGACGTCCGGCACACAGCTCTCAGGCGCGCTCGCGGAGCGCGCGATGGAGGCGGCCCGCCGCGCGGCCTCTTCCCTTCTCCGCAAGCAGGACCCGGACGGCTGCTGGCGCGCGGAACTCACCGCCGATTCCACGCTCGAATCCGACTACATTCTGCTCGAGCTCTGGCTGCATCCGCCCGAGAACGGCGTATGGGATCCGCCTTCGCGGGAGCGCGTGGCGCGGGCCGTCGAGGCGATTCTCTCGCGGCAGCTTCCCGACGGCGGCTTCAACATCTACCCCGGCGGCCCGGCCGACGTGAGCGCCACAGTGAAGGCGTACTTCGCCCTGAAAGTGGCGGGCGTCGCGGCGTCCGATCCGCGAATGGCGCGCGCGCGGGAACGCGTGCTCGCCCTCGGCGGAATCCAGCGGGCCAACAGCTACGTCAAGATCAACCTGAGCCTGTTCGGCCTGTATCCGCGGCGCGATTGCCCCACGGTGCCGCCCGAAATCGCGCTCGCACCCGGAAAATTCCTTTACCGGATGTCTTCGTGGACGCGCGCGATCGTGGTGCCTCTGGCGATCATCCAGGCGCACGACCCGGCGCGGCCCGTCCCGGCGGGTTTCACGCTGCGCGAGCTGTTCAAGCCGGGCGTGCCCACGGCGCTCGAACGCAAGGAAAAGCTTCTCTCCTGGAGCAACTTCTTTTTCGCGGCCGATCGCTTCCTGAAATCCTGGGAGCGGCGCGGAAGCGGGCGGCTCAGACGCAAAGCGATCCGCGCGTGCGAAAGCTGGATGCTCGAACACATGCGCCGCTCCGACGGACTCGGCGCCATCTATCCGCCGATGATGTACAGCATCATGGCGCTCGAGCTGCTCGGCTACCCGCCCGATCATCCGGACCGCCGCGAGGCCGAGAGCCAGTTCGAGCGGCTGCTGGTGGACGACGGCCGCCGGTTCTTTTTCCAGCCCTGTTTTTCGGCGGTGTGGGACACGGCGATCGCGGCATTCGCGCTCGGGGAGGCCGGCGAGACTGCCAGTCTCGCGAGCGCGGCCGAGTGGCTGCTCTCGAAGGAAGTCCGCAGCAAGGGCGACTGGAGCGTCATGCGGCCCACGCTCGAGCCCTCGGGCTGGTACTTCGAATTCGCCAACGAATTCTATCCCGACATCGACGACACGGCGATGGTGCTGCTCGCGCTCGGGCACGCCCGGCCGGAGGGCTTCGATGCGAAGGGGCGCGCAATTGCGTGGCTTCTCGGCATGCAGTCGCGCAACGGCGGTTGGGCCGCCTTCGACGCCGACAACGACTGGACCCCGCTCAGCTACATGCCCTTCGCCGACCACAACGCAATGCTCGATCCGGCCTGTCCGGACATCACCGGCCGCGTGCTCGAAGCGCTGTGCACCGTGGGCGGGCTGACGCGGGAGCATACGGCCGTGAAGCGCGGCATCGAATACCTCATGCGCTCGCAGGAGGCCGACGGAAGCTGGTACGGCCGGTGGGGCGTCGACTACATCTACGGCACGTTCCTGGCGCTGCGCGGGCTGCGCGCGGCCGGCGTGAGCGACCGCGAGGCGGCCGTGCTGCGCGCCGGCGAGTGGCTGCGCGCCATCCAGAACGCCGACGGCGGCTGGGGCGAGAGCTGCGCCAGCTACGAGAATGAAACCTACACGCCCGCCCCGAGCACGCCGTCCCAGACCGCGTGGGCGGTGCTCGGGCTGCTCGCCGGCGGCGACACGGCCAGCTCGAGCGTGCAACAGGGAATCGGGTACCTGCTCAACCAGCAGCTCCCGGACGGCGGCTGGGACGAGCGCCAGGCCACCGGCACCGGGTTCCCGAGAGTTTTTTATCTGACTTACCACCTGTACCGCCACGCCTTTCCGCTCATGGCGCTCGCGGAGTATGCGAAGACAGGGGCCCAACTATGAGATTTCCGCTGTCGATGACGGCCGGCATGGCCGGCTACATTTTCCGCAACAAGATGCGGCCGCGTCCGGAGTGGCAAAAGAATCTCGCGCCCAAGGACGACGGCTCGAATCCATTTCGCATCGTGCAACAGCATCAGCACCACAACGGCGCGAGCGCGTCGCATCACCCGATGATCGGCAAGCGCTTCCCGCTGGTCCTGATGCTCGAGCCGCTGCACGCCTGCAATCTCACGTGCACGGGCTGCGGGCGTATCCGCGAGTACGAAACGTCGATTTCCCAGCGGCTGACGCTCGAGCAGTGCCTGAACGCGGTGGATGAGTGCGGCGCGCCGATCGTCTCCATCTGCGGCGGCGAACCGCTGCTCTACCCCGAGATCGGAGCGCTCGTCGCCGGCGCGCTCGCGCGCGGCCGGCACATCTACCTGTGCACGAATGCGATGATGCTCGTCAAAAAGCTCGGCGAGTTCAAGCCCGATCCGCGCTTCTTCATCAACGTCCACCTGGACGGGCTCGAAGAAACGCACGACCTCTGCGTCGAGCGCAAAGGCGTTTTCAAGGTAGCGATCGAAGCGATCCAGGCGGCCAAGGCGGCGGGGTTCAAGGTCTGCACCAACACCACCGTCTACAAGGAAACCGACATGGACGAGATCGAGCGGCTGTTCGAGTATCTCGAGCAGTTCGATCTCGACGGGCACATGCTGTCGCCGGGATACGGCTACTCGGCGGTCGATGACCGCGAGATCTTCCTCACCCGCGATGACGTGCACGAAAAATTCGCCCGCATCGACCGGATTGCGAAGCGGTTCAAGCTGAACAGCACGCCGACTTACGTGGACTTTCTCAAGGGAGACCGCGAGCTGCCTTGCACCGCCTGGGGCAACCCGACTTACAACATCAAGGGGTGGAAGGGACCCTGCTACCTGATCACGGACGCGCACTATCCGACGTTCGAAGAACTCATGACGAAGACGCCGTGGGAGAGCTACGGTCATGGCAACGACCCGCGATGCGAGCACTGCATGGTGCATTGCGGCTACGAGCCCTCGGCCGCGCTGGGCATCAACGCGCGGCCCGGCGACAGCCTGAAACTGTTGAAGTGGGCGGTCAGATAAACGCTTGAAACCTGTCCTCGTAACGGGCGCCAGCGGGTTTGTGGGTTGGCACGTCGCCCGTATGCTTTTGGAACGCGGGGAACGTGTGCGCGCGCTCCTGCGTAGTACCAGCAAGCTGCGGGAACTCGATGGCGTCGAACCCACAACCGGCGATCTGCGTGATGCGGCCTCACTCGAACGCGCCGTCGCAGGCTGCGGCGTCGTCTATCACGTCGCGGCTGATTACCGCCTCTGGGCCCCTGAGCCGCGCGCGATGTACGAATCGAACGTGGACGGCACGCGCAACCTGCTCGAAGCCGCGCGTAAAGCGGGCGTCGAGCGAGTGGTCTACACAAGCACCGTCGGCTGCATCGGCACGCCTCAGAAGGGCGAGGGCGACGAATCGACGCCTGTGGCGCTCGACGACATGCACGGCCCCTACAAGCGCTCGAAGTTCCTTGCCGAGCAAGCCGCGCTCGAGTTCGCCCGCGCGGGGTTCCCGGTCGTGATCGTGAACCCGACCGCGCCCGTCGGAGACCGCGATTTCCGCCCCACCCCGACCGGCAAAATCATTCTCGATTTCCTGAAGGGCGCGATGCCGGCCTACATCGAAACCGGCCTGAATCTCGTGGACGTGCGCGATGTGGCGGCGGGCCAGTTGCTCGCCTGCGAGCGCGGCAGGCCCGGGGAGCGCTACATCCTCGGCCGTGAGAACATGACGCTCGCGGAGATTTTTGCGAGACTGGAGCGGATCAGTGGCGTGAAGGCTCCGGCGCGGCGCATCCCGTACGCGCTCGCCTATGCGGTGGGATTGGCGACCACGGGATGGGCCGGCCTGACGGGCCGGGAGCCCAAAGCGCCGCTCGACGCCGTCCGCATGGCGCGGACGAAGAAGTGGGTGTCCCACGCCAGGGCGGCGCGGGCATTGGGTTATGCGCCGGGCCCGGTGGACGATGCGCTCCGGCGCGCGGTGGATTGGTTCCGCACAAATGGATACTGCTGACGCCTGCAAGCTGTTGCTGGTGGCCGCCGAGCCGCGCGAACTCGGCGGCGTCGCACGCCGCGCGAAGGCCGTCAGGCGCCTGCGCTGGCCCGTGGCGTGGGCGCGGCGCGCGAAGCTCAACGGGAATGCGGTCGTGCTGGTGGCGAACGGCCCCGGGCCGGAACTGGCCGCCGCGGCCGCGCGCGCGGCGCTCGAACGCTGCCGTCCGGAGGCCGTCGTCAGCGCCGGCTACTGCGCCGCGCTCGATCCGGAATACGCGGCAGGCGAGGTCTTCGTGGCCCTGCGAGTCGAGGCGGGCGGGACGACGTACGCCGGCGCGGTCCCACACACGGACGGGCGCTTCTTTCGCACCGGAACGCTCGTGTCCTCCGGCCGCGTGATCGGCACCGTCAAGGAAAAAGCGAAGCTGCGCGCCGCGGGCGCCTCGGCTGCGGAAATGGAAGCGGGCGCGGTCGCGCTCGAGGCGTGCCGCAACGGCCTGCCTTTTTTCTGCATCCGTACGATTCTGGACCGCGCACAGGAAAGTTTCACTCTCGATTTCAATTCTTTGCGGGACGCGGAAGGACGTTTTGACCGCGCCGCGATTCTGAGAGCCGCTTTGAAGCGGCCGTTTGCGGGCGTGCCGGAACTGCTGAGGCTGGAACGGCGGGGACGGATCGCGAGCCGCGCACTTGGGGAATTTATTGGAAACTGCCAATTTTAGCGTGCCCGCGGCCATGTTCGCCGCGGTTTACCGGGGCAACAGCTCGATCGGGATCGAAGAGGTCCCCGTGCCGGAGATCGGCCCGGGCGAGCTGCTCGTGCGCGTTGAGGCGTGCGGAATCTGCCACACGGATCTGAAAAAAGTCGAGCACAACCTGCTGCCGCCACCCCGGATTTTCGGGCACGAAACGGCGGGCGTGGTGGCGAAAACCGGCGGCGGAACCGAATTCAAAGTCGGAGACCGCGTCATCGCCTTCCACCACGTGCCCTGCGGCGAGTGCTTCTACTGCGAGCGTAAGCTCTACGCGCAGTGCTCCGTGTACAAGAAAGTCGGGGTCACGGCGGGCTTCGAGCCAGCCGGCGGCGGCTTCTCGCAGTACGTCCGGGTGATGGACTGGATCGTCAAACGAGGTGTCGAGAAATTCGGCTGCGAGGTGCCTTTCACAAGGGCCTGCCTGGTCGAGCCGGTGAACACCTGCCACAAGGCCGTGGCGCTGCTCGCCCCACAGCCGGAAGAAACCGCGTTAATCTTGGGACAGGGGCCTATCGGGCTGGTTTTTACCATGCTCCTGCGGCGGACCGGTGCGAGGGTGCTCGCGACCGACACGATTCGCCGCAGGCTCGACCTGGCTCTACGTTTCGGAGCCGGGGAGGCGTGGGACCCTCGTCTGACAGGGGTCGAACGGGAAGTCAAAAAGCGGACCGGGGGCCGTGGAGCCGACCTGGTGATCGTAGCGGCCAGCGTGCCGGGAATCGTCGAACAGGCGGTCCGGTCGTCACGGCCGGGTGGTCGTATCTTGTTGTTTGCCCAAACTTCCCACCAGGAACGTGTAGAATTATCAGGAGCGGACATTTGTGTCGGGGAAAGGACTCTGTTGGGCTGTTATAGCGCGTCGGTGGACCTTCAAAGGGAATCGGCTCGCTTAGTGTTTGGCGGCGAACTGCCGGTGGAAGACCTGGTTTCGCACCGTCTGCCGCTCGACCAAATCAGCTCCGGTATCGAACTTGCACTACATCCGGATGAGCAGTCGTTGAAGATCGTCGTTGAACCACAAGCCCGGTAGTTGCGATGCACCCGGTGGGTGGTTACGAGGAGATTTGCACAGTGAACACGCAGATGCTGGCTGCCGTACTTTACGGGAAAGAAAATCTACAAGTTGAACCGGTAGCCGTTCCGCAGATTGGTGAGGAGGATGTCCTTGTCCGCGTGAAGGCCGCGCTGACTTGCGGTACGGATGTAAAAGTCTTCAGGCGCGGCTATCATGCGCGCATGATCATCCCTCCGGCGGTGTTCGGCCACGAACTGGCCGGCGACATTGTTCAAACCGGATCGCGGGTGAAGAAATTCCGGACGGGCATGCGCGTCGTCGCCGCCAATTCGGCTCCCTGCCTGGAGTGCTTCTATTGCAAGAAAGGGCTCGAAAACCTCTGCGAAGATCTGCTGTTCAATAACGGGGCGTACGCCGAATTCATCCGCATTCCCGGGCGCATCGTGGAGCGCAATCTCTACGAGATCCCGGCGGAAATGACTTACCCGGACGCGGCGCTGGTCGAGCCGCTGGCGTGCGTGCTCAAAGGCGTCGAGGATAGCGGCCTTAAGGCTGGCGACAGCGTGGCGGTGATCGGCCTGGGGCCGATCGGGCTGATGTTCGTGCGGCTCGCCAAGGCCGCGGGCGCCCGTGTGATCGCGCTCGGCCGCAGGCAGACGCAGCTCGAGCGCGCCGAGATGCTCGGGGCCGACGAGCTGATTTCGACCACCCAGATGGAGAACCCGGTGGCGGCCGTGCGGGCGCTCACCGGCGGGCGCGGCGCCGACGTCGCGATCGAAGCCGTCGGCAAGCCCCACACGTGGGAGCTGTGCGTGCGCATGGTCCGCAAAGGCGGAACGGTCAACTTCTTCGGCGGCTGCCCCTCGGACAGCCGTGTGGCGCTCGAGACTTCGCTGCTGCATTACTCCGAGATCAGTTGCCGCGCGAGCTTCCATCACACCCCGGCGCTGATTCAGAAGGCGCTGAAACTGGTCAGGGACCGCGTGATCACCTCGAGCGATTTCGTCAACCGCCAGGAGCCGCTGACGAACCTGCTCGCCGTGATGCGGCACCTGATGAGCCACAACGGGCATCTCAAGACGGCGATTATTCCGTAAGAATCCACCGCAGAAACGCAGAGGACGCAGAGAAACCGACAAGCCGAACTTGGATGAGCTCCGAAAGGTTTCTGGCGCCTGCGGAGTTCGTCAAGTCTCCGGAGGCGCTCGCAAAAACGTACGCCCCGGCCCAAGCCCGCGAGTACACGCGCTGGCTGGCGACGCATCATTACGAGAACTTTCACGTCGTCACGTTTCTGCTGCCGCGCGAGCTGCGGCAGGATTTTTACAACGTGTATGCGTTCTGCCGTTGGGCGGACGACCTGGGCGACGAAATCGGAGACACGCGCGAGAGCCTGCGGCTGCTCGAATGGTGGCGGGGCGAGCTCGACGCGATGTATCGCGGCACAGCGAAGCATCCTGTGTTCGTCGCGCTGTCGGAAACAGCGGCGCGGCACGATCTTCCCGTGGAGCCGTTCGAGGACCTGATCCGCGCGTTCGTCCAGGACCAGACCGTGACGCGCTACCTCACCTGGGAGGACGTGCTCGGGTACTGCCGCTATTCGGCGAATCCGGTCGGGCGGCTGGTGCTCTATCTGTGCGGCTATCGCGATGCGGAGCGGCAGGCGCTGTCAGATGCGACGTGCTCCGCCTTGCAGCTTGCGAATTTCTGGCAGGACGTTTCGGTGGATCTGAAAAAAGACAGGGTGTATATTCCCCTTGAGGCGATGGAACGGCATGGATACACAGTCGCGGAGCTCGAAGCGGCGAGCGAGACGCCCGCGTTCCGCGCGGTGATGCGCGACGCGGTCGAGCGGGCGCGCGCGCTGTTTCTGAAAGGCCTGCCGCTCGCGAACATGGTGGACCGGCGCCTCGGCGCCGACCTCGAGCTGTTCAGCCGCGGCGGGCTTCAAATCCTCAGGAAAATCGAGCGCCTGAATTACAACGTGCTCCGCCGGCGCCCGCGCATCGGGAAGGCCGAGCGCGCGTGGCTGATGCTCGGGACGCTCGCGCGGCGCTGGGCGGCGAGGGCCGCATGACCGCCGTCGAACGCTCCTACAAGCATTGCCGGCTGATCGCGCGGTCGCGTGCGCGCAATTTTTACTACTCCTTCGTGCTGCTGCCGCGCGAGCAGCGCGACGCCATCTGCGCCATCTACGCCTTCATGCGCCGGTGCGACGATTTGAGCGACGATCCCTCCGACGCCTCGCCGCGCGAGGCGATCTACCAGTGGCGGCGCGAGATGGAAGCCGCCGTCGAGGGCCGCTTCGGCTCATGCCCCATCTGGCCCGCGTTCCACGACAGCGTCCGGCGTTACAAGATTCCGCGCGAGTATTTCGAGGACATGGTCGAAGGCGTGCTCTCGGACCTCGAGCCGCGCCGCATCGCGACCTTCGACGAGCTGTACCGCTACTGCTACCGCGTGGCGAGCGTGGTCGGACTCACCGTGATCCACATTTTCGGCTTCCGCGGCCAGGAGGCGCTTCCGCTCGCCGAAAAGTGCGGCATTGCGTTCCAGCTTACGAACATCCTGCGCGATGTGCGCGAGGATGCCGCGCGCGGCCGCGTCTATCTCCCCGCCGAGGACCTGAAGCGTTTCGGCGTGGACGCGCGCGACCTGGCCGAGGGAAAGCGCTCGGACGAGTTCGTCGAGCTGATGCAGTTCGAGGCGCGCCGCGCACGGGCGTATTACAAGGAATCCGCGCCGCTGATCGAGATGGTGGATCAGCACAGCCGCTCTTCGCTGTGGGCGCTGATCGAGATCTACTCGCGGCTGCTCGAGCGCATCGAACACACCAACTACGACGTGCTCGCGCGCCGCGTCGAGCTGCCGGCGCGCGAGAAGGTCGGGATCATCCTGAAAGCGGCCGTCGGGGCGCGCTAATCCTCAAAGCTGCCCGTGGTCCCCTGGAACCCGCGCAGAGCCTGCCTGAGCGTCCATTTGATCGCACGGGTCGCCTTGTAACAGTACGCCAGGTTGTGGTTGAGCGTCGAAAAGCAGTGCTGCTGGCAGGTCTGCTTCATCTCGTTCAACTGGCGCGCCTCGAAGCGGTGATCGCCCACCACGCCCCAGTCGTAGGTCGCCGAGTACATCGGGAAACAGGGCGCGAGCGTGCCATCCGTCCGGATGATGATCGAGTTGTGGCCCGCACGGCAATCCCAGTTCTGGATCTTGCCCTTCATGAACTCCTTCATCTCCTGAAGGCGCGTGATGGAGTTCACCATCTTGTAGCCCGCGCGATTCTTTTCGATCAGCCAATCGACGGTCTCCTCGACCTTCGGCCAATCCTCGCGCGTGATGAAGGTGCTGTTGTCCGAGCCGCTGTGCTTGAAGTGCGGCTGCTCGATCATCGGCGATTCGTTGATGTGGTAGTCGGTCGCGATGCCGTTGTCGTGCGCGATCTCGGTGAGCTGCTTTACGTCCTCCAGGTTGATGCGCGTGATGTTGATGTTGAAGAACATCGAGTAGCCGTAGACGTACTGCTTTTTCACGAGGTAGTCGAAGTACGGGCGGATCGGCACGAGCGCCTTGGGCAGCTCTTTGCGGTCCTCGACCGAATCGACCGCGAGGTTGAAGGTAGCGACGCCGGCGTCGGCCAGCCGGTCGATCACGTCCTTGCGCATCAGGCGGCCGTTGGTGGGCAGGTAGATGTAGAAGCCCTTTTTCGCGGCGTAATAGGCCACTTTGTGCACGAATTGGGGCCTTAACAGCACTTCCCCGCCCATAAATGCGAGCACCCGGCAGCCGGTTTCCTCGAGCCAATCGACCGAGCGGCGCGCGGCGTCTTCGGTCATGCCCTTCACGCTGTTGTCGAACGCCCAGCAGTAGTGGCAGTCGAGATTGCACTTCCACTCGGCGAACAGGTAGGCGATGATCGGGTGGAAGTCGCCCGGCAACACGCGCGAGCGAATGTAGGGGTACAGCCATCCGCGCAGGCAGCGCTGGACCATGAGCGGCGTAACGCGCGTTCGGTATACGTTGCCGGGCCTGGGAAGATACTTCGGGTCCGGCTGCACCTCGCCGAGTTTTTCGGGAAATTGCGGAAAAACAGGCTCGGGAAGAGTCAGCGGTTCGCCCACCGGCGCCAGCGACGCTCGCTTCGGCGCCCCCGTCAGCAATTCGTGAGTTCCAACGTCCACCCGGAACGGACGCGGCCCGGGTTCGAGAATTTGAGGCGCGGCCATCACGACCCCCAGATTGGATTTGGCGCCCGTCCCCCTCGAGGGCGGGCGTCCATAGGAAAAGTGTAGCTGTTTTAATCTAACCTCTGGGGGTCGTTGGCTCTAGGCCTTCAGGAACTCCAGGAACGTGCGGGCGTAGGAGTCGAGCGTCTCGATGGAGCCGCCTTCCCTCAGCGGCGAGCACATTTCGTAGGCGACGCTGCCGCGGAAACCGCCCTCGGAGAGCGCCGCGAGGAACCCGCGATAGTCGATGAAGCCTTCGCCCATGCGGACCGCCTGCACGGCGGGGTTGAGCGCGCGGTAGTTGACGATGGCCGGCTCATAGGCGTAGCGCGGGCGGAGCTGGTAATCGGCGATCGTGGTGTGAACCGTGAGCGAGCCCAGGGCGCGCGCGGCGGCCAGGATGTCCGCACCGTGCAGCGCGGGCGCCCAGGCGTCGAACATCGCGCGGCAGTTCGGCTCGCAGACGGCCTGGATGAGATCGCGCATGGCTTCGAATCCGCAGGCGAGGTCGTGGTGGTTCTGGACGCCGATGGTCACGCCGAACTCCGCGGCGCGGCGCGCGCACTCGCGCAGCGAATCGACGACGATCTTCATCTGCGCGGCGTAGGGCGCGGCGGGGTTTTCATAGCCGGTGAAGACGCGCACCTTGTCGCCGCCGAGGTCGCGCGCAAGCTCGGCGAGCTCGACGACGTGGCGCACCTGCATCTCGCGCGTCGGAATGTCACCGTGCTCGAGATCGGCGGTGAAGTTGGTGTATCCGGCGATCGCGACCGATCGAAGGCCGGCCTTCTCGATGCGCGCGCGGAGGCGTGCGCGCTCCTTCGGGCCGTAGTCCAGCACCGAGACGTGCGGGCGTTTCGCCATGAGCAGAACGCCGTCGTATCCGAGGGCGGCGGCCTTATCGACGAAGTCTTCGACGGAAAGCGACGCCTGGCCCCACAGGCCTGCGTAGCTGACGGAATGCAAAAGTGCGGCGGTAATCATGGGCTAAACCTTTTCGGGAACCTCGAAGGGGCGGCGGTATTCGTCTTTGACGTAGCGGTTGGCCTCGGCATCGGCGCCGAAGGTTTCGGTACGCGAATCGAAGCGCAGGCTGCGGCCCACGCGGTAGGACGCGTTCGCCATATGACAAAGCGCGGCCGAGAGGTGCCCCTGCTCGATATCGGCGTGCAGATCTTCGCGGCGGCGGCTGCGGACGGC
Organism: Acidobacteriota bacterium; assembly: GCA_050261515.1. GTDB lineage: Bacteria > Acidobacteriota > Terriglobia > Bryobacterales > Bryobacteraceae > JBLNDJ01. The sequence goes on from JBLNDJ010000038.1 coordinate 54,643, forward strand.
ATCGAGGAAGTTCTGCGCGTGCGGCGCGGTGGCCCATTCCTCGGCTTCGGTGTGGGCGACGCGCTCGGCCAGCTCACGCTTTTCGCCGAGGTACACCTGGTAGCCCGTACAATCCACCGTCAGGTAGCCCTCGCTGCCGAGGAAGATCACGCCGATGTAGTTCGTGCCTTCCCGAGCCATGTTGCCTTCGCCGCCGGTGAGGATGCCGCGGACCTCGAAGACGATCTGGCAATCGTCGTACTGGAACGTGGCGATCTGCGTGTTGGGCGTCTGCTGGTCGTCGTCGTAGACGAACTTCCCGCCGGTGGAGAAAACCTTTTCGGGCAGGCCGGGCTTGTTGAGCCCCCAGCGCGCGATGTCGAGTTCATGGACGCCCTGGTTGCCGATGTCGCCGTTGCCTGTGTCCCAGAACCAGTGCCAGTTGTAGTGGAAGCGGTTCGGGTTGAACGGGCGCCGGGCCGCGGGTCCGAGCCAGAGATCGAAGTTGACGCCCTCGGGGACCGGGCCGTCGGGCTTACGGCCGATCGACTTGCGGCGCTTGTAACAGAGGCCCTTGGCCATGTAGACCTTGCCGATGCGGCCCTGGTGGACCAGGTCGATCGCGCGGCGATAGTGGTCGATGCTGCGCGCCTGCGTGCCGCACTGAACGATGCGGTTGTACTTGCGCGCGGCCTCGACGGCGCGACGGCCTTCCCAGATGTTGTGGCTGGCGGGCTTTTCGACGTAGACGTCCTTGCCCGCCTGGCAGGCCCAGATCGTCGCGAGCACGTGCCAGTGGTTGCAGGTGGCGACCGAGATCGCGTCGATCGACTTGTCTTCGAGCAGGCGGCGTATGTCCTGATAGACCTTCGGGCGCGCGCCCTGGATCTCTCCGGCGAGTTGCACGCCCCGAGCGCTTTGCGCATCGTCGATATCGCAGACGGCGGCGATTTCGCAGCCCTTCAGCTTGCCGAACGTCGCGATGTGGTCGCGCCCGCGCCCGCGCGTGCCGACGACGGCAAGGCGTATGCGGTCGTTCGGGCTCGCCGTCATGCGGGAGGCCATCCCCGCGACAGAGGCCGCAACAAAGCTCCGGCGGTCGATCATCATGATGGAATTTCTTCAGCTTTGTACGAGTTTGCCGCCCGCAGGGGCTAGTGTCAAGGTTGCTCAGCGGAGGAACTTCTCGAGGAAGTCGAACGTACCCTCACCGTTGATCGAGTGACCCCCGTTGAAGAATTCGATCCGCGTCCTGTCGCCCAGACGAAGCTGGTCGTACAGCCATCGCACCTTGGCGTACTCGTAGGCGACCCACCAGTCCCGCCCAACCTGGTCGTGATGCCCGCGCTCCACCATGAACGGCCGCGGGAAGATCAGGTAGGCCATCTCGGCGTAATCGAAGGTGCTCCCGAGGTTGAAATAGGGCATTTCCCATTCGATGGTGTACATGAAGCTGAAGCGCTCGTCCGTTGCGGCCACCTTGCGCGTCCAGCTATTGAAATCTCCGGAGCAGATCGATAGGCAGTACTTCTCGAGAACCGCGGGGACCCTCATCGCGGTCTCGCCTCCATAGCTAAGTCCATAGAACGCGATGCGGTTTCCATCGACGAAAGGAAGGGTCTCGAGCCAGTCCAGGATCCGGGCGTGCTGGGCGGCGATGAACGAGAACAGCGAGGCCTTGACGCCGTTCGCCTTCCGGCTCAGCCAGCGATACCGATCTTCGCCGCGATAGAGGTTGTGGGGCGCGAACGTGATGAATCCGCGATCGGCAAGTTGGGACGCGAAACCGTTGTAGGAGCTGTCTCCGGTCTCGATGACGTCCTTCGGAAGTCCCCCGCGCCCGTGCTGGCAGACGACAACTGGCCGGCGCTCGCCGGGCCTGATGTCCTTCGGCACGAGCAGCACGCCCCAGGCGAACACTTCGGGCCACACGTCGAGCACGACGTCATAGGCCACCCATTTTTCGGTTTCGTACAGCTTTCTGGTTCGGGGGTTGAGCGGCAGCGGCGGCTCATTGAACTCTCCGATCAACTCGCGTCGAAAATAGTCGCGATACCACTTCGCGCCGTTCACGAACGCATCGGGCGGCATCGTCTCGTGGCGGCGCCTGGTGGACCAGGTTTCGTCCGCAAACTCGGGAGCCACTTTGTAAAGGAAGAAGCGGTTCCGCACGTTGCCGGAATCACGAACCAGCCCCTGAACGTGCGCTTCCAGTTCTTCGACCTGCCGCTTTTGCCTTGCCGCCGCATCGAATGACTTGCGCCTGTCGAAAAGGGGACAGACCCCTTTTTCTGCGGAAAAGGGGTCTGTCCCCTTTTCTTCGTACGGTATACCGAGAAATCCGGCAAAGGCACGGAGCGCATCTGGAGATCCGGGGCCGGTTGGCGCGCCTCCGGAGCCGGCCACGAGCGTCTTGGGTTGAAAACCGGGGCGGGTGAGCTGGTCGATCCGGTCGAACTCGGCCCTCAGGTTCTCGATCGGAATCGGAACGAGGTCGCCTTTGGCGCTCTTGAACTCCGGCACCGGGCTGTGCTCGATGACCAGCGGCCGCGGCGCGACCAGGCTGGCGATCTCAGCGTCTCCGAACTCTTCGAGCAACCCCCACACATTGCGAAAGATGGGTTCCGACCAGACGCCCTGGCGGGAGTTGAAGTATCCGCTCACCAGCGCCGCGTCGATGCGCTTGTCCGCGGCCGCCGAGTAGAACGCGATCAGCCCGCCCTCGCCGTAGCCCGCCACCCCGACCCGGAGAGGGCGGCCTTTGGTCTTGAACCAATCGACTGCCGCGAGCACCTTCTGCACCTCGTAGCCAATCACGTGGCGTCCCATGTGGAAGGCCTGGCGATAGATCCACTCGCGGTGAGGCTGGTCCGTCATGCGAATATCCGGATGGCCCGACCAGCGCGCGGTGCGATCCACAAGTGTTGGAACGAGGACCGTACAGCCCTGCTCCGCCAGTTGCCTTCCGAATTGCGCGCCCGCATCGACGCCGGCGGCGAGACCCGCGATCTGCTCGGGCGTCTGGTCCGCATCGGGGAGCGCGACGACGAAAGCGAGCGGTTCGCGCCTGGGCTCAATCAAAAGGCCCTCGCCATGGACTCCCTCGAGCACGGGCCAGCGCACCTGATAGATGCGATACTTCTCCGATTCAGCGACGAGCGCAGGGTTGTCCTGGGTGCCGAAACGTTCCATCGCGGGCGGGACGCGGGGGTCCACCAATCCGATCGCGTGAAGGAACCGGTTGCGGTTCGGCTCGACCGAGTCCTCGTAGGCCTGTCGGGACGACAGGTCCCTGCGCCAGTGGGCCTGGCGGGCGCCGATGGATTCCCGTATCTTCCGCTCCACGAAGCGGTGAGCGCCGTCCATCATCCTTACCGAAAGGTCCCCCTGCCACGTCAGAGATTTTGTGCCTGGCAGCGTGCCGGCGGGCTGGGCCGCAAAAGGGGAACAGCACAGAACCAGGAGGAACGGAAGTCGTCGTCTCATAAAGCCTCGGCGGTCTCGGGCTACCATGATCCTTGGTGCACTAAATGACTACTGACTTGAAGACTGTAGCAAAGATTGTTCATGAAGCCGTGGCGGGAACGCGGGTCGATGACGGCGTGCGCGCGCGGCTGGCGGAGAAGCTCGGCGGCGCGGCGCTCGCGAATTCGCTCGAGCAGGGCCCGGATGGATCACTGTACATCGCGGCGGACGTGGAGACCGGACCGGTGCTGTTGAAGATCGGCTCGGAAGCCTCGAAAGTCGAGGCGATCCCGTTCGCACCCACCGACCGCGCCAACATCGAGCGCTTCGTACGCGAGGTGGCCCCCGGATTTCTCCCGCGCCCGCAGGGCGAGCTGCCCGCGATCGCGACAGGCAACCGGCATCCCGAGGTGAGCCTTCCGGCTGCGTTTCAGGCGTTCGCCGAGATCCTGAAGGAAAAAGGCGTCAACGCCGCTTCGACCGTGCAGCTTTCGGCGACGCGCGAGATGACGACGGACGCGGCGATCGCGGCGCGTGACGGTTCCGATCCGGTGGCGGCCGGGCACACGCGCGTCAGCATACAGCATCTCTACCATGCGGGCCTGTGGGCCGCGATCCGCGCCGGATACCGCGCGGGATATACGGCCGAGGCCGACCACGTCATCATTTCGGGGAAGGACGCGCGCGACCTGGCCGAGTCGATGGAGCGCGGCAAAGAAGCGATCCACCACGCGGCCGGGTTCACGAAGTTCACCACCGACACCTCGCAGGTATTCAATCTGCGGGCCGATCGCCGGCACCCGCAAGCGTTGAGCGACGCCGAGGTGCGGGCTGCCTTCGACAGCGAGTTTTCGGCGGAGGAGCGTAGGTGGCTGCTCGCGGAGTTCGCGAAACCGTGTGGGCGTTACACGTTCGGCGAGGACGACATCCGCCGCCTCGCTGTGAAGTTCGGGCGCAGCCTGAAGCTGAATGAGGAATTGTTCGACGCGATCCGGCGCGAGAAGGGCGGCGCGGCGTTCGATTTCGAGCCGTCGCTCGACGAAGCCGATACGCTGACCACGCCCGAGGAGCTGATCTTCAACGCGCGGTGGCTGGCGTGGCGCGGGCGTCCGGCGCAGCTTCTGCCTCCGAACCTCGGGTTCAAGAAACGGCAGGCGTATCCGGAGACGTTCGCGGATCTGGAGCAGTACGCGCACGGCAAGATGTGGCCCGAACTGCTGCCGCGCGTGGCGGGCGAGTTCGGCGGCAAGCCGCTCGACGAGTTGAAGGCGCGGATCGCGGAGCTGGCTTCGGTGGCGCTCGAGTTCTCGACTACACTCAGCGTGCACTCGGGCAGCGGGAAGCAGCCCGCGGTGCTGCACTCGATCCGCGAGGCGACGCACGGGCGGGTGAATTACAAGATCTCGGGCGAATTGCAATTGCAGCTTTTCGATGTGCTGTCGGAGCAGCCGGCGGGGTCGGAGTGGCGCGGGGTGTTCGACCGCATGGTCGCCGGATGCGAGGGGTTCGCGGCCCGGCACGCGTTCGGCAAGGAAAGCGAGCTGGCCGCGGGGTACCGCGAGCGGCGCGGGTCCTACCTCGGCGACGCGCACGGGGGCCGCGCCGACGGCAATCTGTTCCTGGTCTTCTGGCTCGGCAATATGGTGGGGTGCCGGGATGAAGACGGGTGCTTCTTCAAGGAAAAGCTGGACCGGCTTCCGGGGGAGCTGGTGAGCGAGGTCCGGGCCAGGAACACACGCTACATCAAGTGGCTCGCAGAGCACCTGCTGTAGGGCGCGCGGCGGCGACAACTTCTTCGTAATACGCTTCGTATTGCGGAATGATCAGCGAGGTGCAGAAACGCGCCTCGGCGGTGCGGCGCGCTGCGCCAGAAAGCTTGCGGTAGAGCGCGTCGTCGGTGAGCAGCTCGACGACGCGCGCCGCCTGCCCCTCTATATCGCCGGCATTTTCGAGAAAGCCGTCCTCGCCGCTCGTGACCAGCTCGGGCAGGCCGCCAACGCGTGTCGCAACGGGCGGCAGGCCGCAGGCCATTCCTTCGAGCGCGGCCAGGCCGAACGACTCCATCTCGCTCGGCAGAAGCAGGACGTGCGCAAGCGGGAGCAGGCGCTCGACGTGCTGCTGCTTGCCCAGGAACGTCACGTGGCGGTCCACGCCAAGCTCGCGCGCGAGCATCTCGGCGGGTGCGCGGTCCGGCCCGTCGCCCACCATCAGCAAGTGCGCCGGCACGCTACGCAACACTTCCTTGAGGACGCGGATGCAGTCCGCAACGCGCTTCACCGGCCGGAAATTCGAGATATGGATAAGCAGCTTCTCGCCTTCCGGCGCGAGGTGCGCCGTCCGGCGCCGCTCGGGGTCGGGCTGGTACATCCCGCAGTTGACGAAGTTGTTGATGACGCGGATTTCCCTCGTCACGCCGAAGAAATCGACGGTGGATTGCCGCAGGTTTTCGCTGATCGCCGTAACGCCGTCGGATTCCTCGATCGAGAATTTCGTGATCGGGAGATAGGAGCGGTCCGTGCCGACCAGCGTAATGTCGGTGCCGTGCAGCGTCGTGATGAACGGCAGGCGGATGCCTTTCCGAGCCAGCATCTGGCGCGCGAGCAGCGCCGAAATCGAGTGCGGAATCGCGTAGTGGACGTGCAGCAGGTCGAGCGAGTAGCACTCGGCTACCTCGGCCATGCGCGAGGCAAGCGCCAGCGAGTAGGGCGGGTATTGGAACAGCGGATACGTCGCGACCTCAACCTCGTGGTAATGAATGCGCGGAACATCGGGGTCGAGACGGATGGGGTTCGCGTAGGAAATGAAGTGGACATCGTGCCCGCGGTTGGCGAGCTCGAGCCCAAGTTCGGTGGCGACGATGCCGCTGCCGCCGTAGGTGGGGTAGCACGTGATCCCGACTCTCACCATACCAGTGTAGGGGAAGGCGGAAGTTGCCGCGCCGCGACCGCTTGTGGTGCGGGTGGAGGCTGGAAGCTGGAAGCTGGAAGCCAGAAGTCAGAAGTCAGAAGTCAGAAGTCAGAAGCCAGAAGTCAGAAGTCAGAAGTCAGAAGCCAGAAGTCAGAAGTCAGAAGTCAGAAGTCAGAAGCCGGAAGACAGAAGCCGGAAGGAAAAACCTGGTTAGCTGGGGATTCGGATCTTCAGGCCGGCTCCGTGGCCGGGGCGGGACTCGATGGAGAGTTCTCCGCCGAGGCTGCGGACCCGGCGCTTGATACTGGCGGGGCCCAGGCGGAGGAGGTCGAGCTCGTCCAGGTTGAAGGAGCCGCTGAAAGCGAAGCCGGAGCCGTCGTCGTCCACCGAGAGTTCTACCGTCTTTCCGGTTTGGTCGAGCGTCACTACGACACGGCTCGCCTTGGAGTGCTTTTGCACGTTGTGGAGCGCTTCTCTCAGGATTTGCAGCGTTTCGTGGCTGTTTTCCGGCAGTACCTTGATCGAGGTTTCCGAGCAGACGAAGCGGGCGGCGATCCCGGTGTCCTTCTGGAAATACTCGACGATGCGGCGGACGGAGGCGACCAGGTCGCTGGCGTCCACTTCGGCCGGGCGCATACTTCTCAGGAACGAGCGCACGTCGCTGACGATGGTTTTGGCGAGCGCCTGGAGTTCCTTAAGGTCCTGCATGCCGGAGGCCGGGTCGCGTTTGAGCAGCGTGCCCAGAATTTCGAGCCTCACTTGCATGGCGATGAAGCTTTGGAGCGGGCCGTCGTGGAAGTCTCCGGCGATGCGCTGGCGCTCGGCGTCGCGCGCCTTCTCGACCCCGGCTCGCAGTGCTTCCTCGCGGCGGACGCTTTCGGCCAGCCACTGCTGGAGCTTGCGCTTCTGGTAGGCCAGCGTGCAGCCGAGCAGGCCGGCGATCAGGATCACGCGGCGCAGCACTTCGGCGTGGTGCGGCCGCACGATTCCGAAGAATCCAAGACAAGCTCCGACGATGATGAACACATCGCCCCAGTCGTGGTTCACCACGGCGGCCATCATGAGGTAGAGGAAGAAGAAGCTGCCGATCCAGGCGTTGCGGTCCGAACCGTAGGCGGAGAAGATGGCGAAGAACAGGGTTTCCAGGAACAGGCAGGCGAGCGATGCCTGGATCACGTCGAGCTTCGCCCACAGCAGCGCCACGATCGAGTAGGCGGCGAAAACGGCCGTGAAAACGACGACCGGGCCGGGATCGCTTCCCGCCGACAGTTCGGTATACAGGCACGAGAGCCCGAGCACGGCCCGGAGCACGTTGCGCATCCGGCGCCATTCGCGCGTTAAGGTTGCGGGATCGGAGGCCATGGGCGGGCTAGCGCCGGTACAGGTACAAGGTGTGGCTGCGGCCTTCTCCGTCGTCCTCGATGTGCTCGGTCTTTTCCGGCGTCCAGTCGGCGAACTCGAAGTCGTGCGAGACGACGCGAGTGCCTTTCCTGAGCTGCTTTTCGAGCAGCGGGCGGAGCTTGTCGTTCGAACCCGGCAGCAGATAGACGGTGAGCAGGTTGGCCTGGCTGTAGTCCTGCTTCATGATGTCGCCGTTGATGATGCGCGCGCGGGCTTCGAGGCCGAGGGCCTTGATGCGCTCGCTGCTCTGCCGGGCGAGGTCCTTGTCGAACTCCACGCCGGTCGCGTCGGCCTTGAATTTCCGGGCGGCCATAATGACGATGCGCCCGTCGCCGCTGCCCAGATCGAACATTTTCTCGCCGGCTTTCAACTCACCGAACTGGAGCATTTTGAGAACGATCGTTTCGGGCGTGGGATAGTAGGGCGCCAGTTTTTCGGTGTCCTGCGCGGTTACGAAAAGCGCCCCGGAGGATAAGAGGATGACTGCGAGTCGTCGTAACATGGCGGTGGCCTCAGAGGTAGAAGTGTATCGCAGAGGGCTGATGGCCCGCTCCCTCACGGCTCCATCCAGACGCGCACCCGGTTGCTCTCGCGGCCTTCCGACTCGATGTAGAACTCGGCCGGGCCGGCGTTGATCAGCGCCGGAAGCTGGACTTCGACAAGGTAGAGGCCGATGTAGCCGGGGGCGAGCACGGCTCGCGTCACTTCGACGGGCGCGCGGTCGAGATATGCCCGCACGGGCGCGACGACCTCGGGCGAGTTCTGGAGCGGACCCGGCGTCCCCGCGGGCCAGTCGGGCCGCACGCGGCCGAGGCCCGTCATGAGGATTTGCAGGCGCGCGTTGGAACGGGCCGGGTTCATCGCGTCGAGCAGCACGCCGGTATCTGCGTTGAGCACCAGCGGCGAGCCGTCGCGGTCTACGAAGATCGCGGGCGAAACGGCTTCGAGCGGAACGGCGAGACGGTAGCTGCCGCCGGAAGTTTCAAGCGCAAGCGACAGCGACCCGCCGCGGACGCCGAACGGGATTTGGATCTGCGTTTCCGCTTCCGAGGCCGCCAGCACCGGGACGTTGAGCGCGCCGGCCCGGGCCGCGCGGACTCGCCCTCCGAGAACGCTCAGCAGCGAGCCTGGCGCGGCGGCGCGCTGGCTGAAATCGGCCGCGTTGACCAGCTTGAAGCTTCCGGCGCGGTGCGGCGCCATGGCCGCGTAGACGCCGTAGCCTTCGACGGCGACGAACAACTGGTTTCCGTCGGCATCCAGCCGTGCATCGAGGACGTGCGCGACGGGCAGGCCGGCGACCGCGGTCCAGGGCGTGGCCTGGCCGGCTCCATTCAGTTCGGCGCGCGTTGTGAACAGGCCCCGGTCGGTGGCAGCGTAAAGGGTTCCGGTCGCGCGGTCGGCCGTGATTCCATGCGCGGCGCCTTCCGGCAGGTCGGAGGTCAGGTCGTCCCAAAACTGCCCGGCGTTGACGGTGCGGAGGATGCGGCCCGCGCCCGCGCGCGCCACGGCGGCCAGCGCCAGCCTCGGCTCGCGCGCGTCGGCATAGATCGCCTCGACGGCGCCCGCGCCCGGCGCCTGGGCGCTTGGGTTCCACGAGCGGCCCTTATCCGAGGAACTCCACAGGCGGCCGTCGGCGGAGCCGGCGTAGAGAAAATCGCCGGCCTCGGCGAGCGCGGTCACCTCGACTCCGAGCGTTCCCGAGAGAGCCCGCCGACGGGCGAGTTCTTGAAGGGCGGAGGGGTCGTTCACCACTCTCCACGCCTGTTTCTCGCCGGGCGCCCATTCGATGATCTCCGCGGCGCCGGCCAGCAGGCGCGTGCCCCCGGCGCCCCGCGGCAGGGCGACAATGCGCCGGGCCGGAAGGTTCGGGAGCGATTCGTTCAGCCCGGTCCAGGAAACGCCGCCGTCGAGCGACCTCCAGATCCCGGCTTCGTTGGCCACGGCGATTTCCTCGGAGTCGGCGGGCGAGACGGCCAGGTCGTTCATCCGGCCGCCGATGATGGAGCGGCTTTCGAATTCCGTGACGTTCGACCAGGACAGGCCGCCGTCGTCGGAGCGGAACACGCTGCCGCCGTAGGCGTACAGGCGAGAGGGATTGGCGGGGCTGGCCTTGACGGCGCGGGCGTCCGAGGGCGGCTGGGATCCCGGCGATTCCGTCCCGGCTTCGGGCGGAACGGCCGCGCTGGGCCGCCACTTCTCGAAGTCCGCGGTCTCGAAGACCCGGCCGTCGCCGGTGCGTATGAAAAGGCGCGCGCCGTCGGCGGAATACCATGCGCGGTCTACGGGTCCGGAGGCGGGCGAGGCAAGCTCGAGTTCGATGGCCGAGTTCCCGATCCGCCGCCAGTCGGGCTGAACGGACGGAGCGCTCTGCTGCGCCCAGACTACCGGCGCCAGCGCGGCATATGCCAGTGCCCCCGCTTTGACCCGGGCGCGTGTGGCCCTATGACACATCAGATGTGTCCATTCTATCGCGGAGCACTCCCGCAGGCGAGCCTTTTGTGTACCGGAAGTCCTTAAGGATTAACAATTTTCCGCAAAATCCTTGCATGGCTTACCCTTTGCTATGCAATTATAAGGTGCTAGACTGGATTGTCTGAAATAGCCGGGGCTGTTTAGACCGGCGGAGTCGAACTGATGCTGCGGTTGATGGGATCAATTTCGGCAGTTGGGCTCCTGTTGGCAGCCATGCCGGAAGTGTGCCCCGCCCAGTTTTTTCAGCCGGATACAACCAACACGGCGGCGACGGTCGAGTACCTGGCGGGCCAGGTTTCGATTCTTCGCGATTCGCAGGCATGGGCTTTAAATATCGGCGCGGCGATCAAACCTCAACAGGTCATTCTGACCGGTCCGGACGGCTACGCGAAATTTAAGGTCTCAGACGGCAGCACGTTCGAAGTCTTTCCCAATTCGCGCGTCACGTTCCGCAATACACCGGGCGATTGGACGCACCTGCTCGACATGCTGCTCGGGCGGGTCAAGGTCCACATCGAGAAGCTGAACGGGATGCCGAACCACAACCGGATCACGACGCCCACGGCGATCATCTCGGTGCGCGGCACGACGTTCGACGTCCAGATGGAAGAAGCGGACACGACGTTGGTGAGCGTGGACGAGGGCATGGTCGAAGTGCGGCACGCGCTCAAAGGCGGCGAGCCGCGGCTGCTGAACCGGAACGAGTGGCTGCGGGTCTATAAGAACGTACCGCTGGCGAAGAAGAGCGTCGATAAGACGAACGTGATCCAGGCGGCACTGCGCGCCGCGGCCGATGCGATCTACACTGCGATCTACACGAACCCAAGCAGCGGGACGACGCCCGCGCCTCCCCCGGGCGGCGGTGGATCGGGTGGCGGCGGTGGATTGCCCGGCGACAAGCCCGGCGGCAAGGATACGCCGCCTCCTCCGACCGGCGGCGGGACTTCGCCTGCGCCTCCGACTGGCGGCGGGACTTCGACGCCTCCGCCTCCGGCAGGCGATGCGGGTCCGGGCGCGCCTCCCCCTCCGAAATAGGCTCTCGGGGCAGTGTGGCAGGGTTTGCGCGTGGGGCGGGCTCCGTGGGTCCGGCGCTCATGCGAAACTGAAGTTTGCCGGCCATGTCATCAGTCACCATTCGCGCCGCGGCGCTTACGGCGTTTTGCGCCGCCGGGTTGTTCGCGCAGTCGGGCGGGATTCCGCCGGAGTGGGAAGTTCAGAAGCAGCTCACGACGCTCACCGAGCACGTCGAGCGCATCAAGCCCGTGCTCGCGCAATTGAAGCCGGAGGACTGGATCAAGCAGGGCGCGCCGGCCGCGTACGGCGATCAGCTCAAGCGCACTAGCGCCGAGATCGACTACCTGATCGGCAGCGCGAAGGAACTGACGGCACGGCCGGAGAAAATTACCATCGCACTCGAGGCGTTCTTCCGCATGCAGTCGGTGGATGCGATGCTGCGGTCGGTGGCGGCGGGCGTGCGGAAATACCAGAATCCCGCGGCGGCGGATCTTCTCCAGAGCCTGCTGGCCGACACCAGCGCCGACCGCGAGAAATTGCGGCAGTACATCGTCGATCTTGCGGCCGACCGCGAGCAGCAGTTCAGCGTGATGGACCGCGAGGCGCAGCGGTGCCGCGCGGCGCAAGCCCACGTTCCCGCCAAAGCGCCCGAACGCAAGGAGGAGCGCCGTTGAACGAACCCCGCACCTTCACATGCAGCATCTGCGGCGATCCTTCGACCGCGATCTGCGTGTATTGCACCAAGGACACCTGCGCCAACCACCTGTGCAGCAAGTGCCGGCGGTGCAGCGATTGCTGCGAGTGCGAGGTGCCGCTGAGTCAGAAGCCAGAAGCCAGAAGGCAGGAGACAGAAGCCGAAAGCTAGGCTCCCGCGAGCCGGCGGAACCTGTCCAGGCTCTTTCGGGATTGACGTGCTCGTTCGAGAAATATATAGTGACCGGCGACGGTTAATTCTGAAGTCAAAGAGCTGAGATGCTTACGTATGCTCTGATGCTTGCAGGCCTATGCCTGTCAATTGCCTTTGCGCAGAACTCCACCGTACGGGAATCGGGCCTTCGGCTTCGCCCAACTAACGATTGGCAGCGCATCCCTTGCAAACCTAAGCCGATTCCGAGCGATGCCATTGGTCGAAATCTGCGGCAAGTCCGCGACCGCGTAATGGACTACAATTATGGCGCGGCAGATCCGCTCGACCAGAACCCGAACCAGGCACCCAAAGCTTCTCTTGCGGGGCCGGCACCGCTGGCAATTCCGACTTCCGCCTCACAAACCGTGGTCATCGCGACTTTTACGGGCTACGACGTGGTGCTATCACGGTCACACCGCACCATATATACGGAAGAGACTCTGACTGTCGAAGAAGTGCTGCAATCACAAAACGAGAGTCTGGGTCCCGCCTCGAAAGTCACGCTGCTCCAGAGAGGTGGAACGGTCCAACTGCCCGCAAAAACGGTTGAGTACTTGACAGAACCTCGTCCGGGGGTGCTGGTCCCGAACCATAGATATGTTCTTTTCCTGGAGCATCACGCGGCGGGAGATTTTTATTGGCTGGCGCAGGCATGGGAGCTTTTGGGTGGCAAGGTTGAGGCGTGCTTGCCGACATACAGGCCGAACGAGTTGAATGACTACGAGGGAATGGATGAAAGCAAGTTTCTTCACCACGTGAGGGAAGCGATTCGTCGGCCTGCGTCCAGGTGATTTGCTTATCGGCCTGATCACGCCCCCGCGAGCCGGCGGAACCAGTCCAGGCTCTTTCGGGCGCTGGCTTCCCAGCGGAATTGCTTCGCGCGGCGGCGGCCGGCGCCTCCGAGGCGCTCGCGCAATGCGGGCGAGGTCAGCAGCTTGTCGAGCCCTTCGCGTATTTCTTCGGTGCTTTGCGGATCGACCAGGAGGGCGGCGTCTCCGGCCACTTCCGGGAGCGAGGACAGATCCGAGGTCAGGACCGGCACGCCGGCGGCCATCGCTTGCGCCACCGGGAAGCCGAAGCCTTCATAGAGAGATGGATAGGCCAGCACGGAGGCGCCCGCGGTGAGGCCCGGCAGGTCGGCTTCGGGCAGGTAGCCCAGGTAGCGCACTCCTTCGGCTTCGCGCAGTTGCTCGACCGTGTTGCGGTCGGCCCAGCCGATCGGGCCCGCGACCACCAGCTCGTATTCCTCGCGCAGCGATGGCGCGAGCCTGGCCCAGGCGGCCAGCAGCCCCGGAACGTTCTTGCGCGGCTCGATGGTGCCGACGAACAGCACATAAGGACGCGCAAGCCTGTGCCGCCCGCGCACGGCGTGGACGTCTTCCGCCGTGACCTGGAAGAACGCCTCGGGCACGCCGGGGTGGATCACTTCGACGCGCGCGGGGTCGATGTCGAGGATGCCGAGCAGGTCGCGGCGCGTGCTCTCGGAAACCGCGATGATGCCGTCGGCGCGCTTCATGATGTGGTCGCCGAACCACTGCGTCCAAACGACGTTGGCCTTTGCGTGAAGCTCGGGGGTCAGCCAGCAGGTCATGTCGTGGATGGTGGTCGTCAGCTTCGCGTTGCGCGGCGGGTTGTAGCACTGGTGAGAGGCGTGGAAGACGCCGCCGCCGGGGATGCGCCACGGCAGGCGCGAGTAGTTCATCGCGTGCAGCAGCGCGAGGCCGAGCGCGGTGCCGGTCCGGCCGGTCATCGAACCTTCGTGGTTTATCTCGCGGAGGCGCGTGAAGAGAGGGAAGGCGGCGACGGCGTCCTCGCCCGCCTGGCGGCGCAGTTCCACCAGCCAGTGATAGATGTAGTTCTTCACCCCGGCGCTGCGGAGCAGCAGAGGCGTCGCGTCAATCCAGATGCGCATGAGGGGGCTGGTTCGTGTAGAGAGACTTTCCGCCGCGCGCGATCACCAGGTGCAGGTTCCGCTCGCCGATCAGGGCCTTGAGCACCGGCGCGCGCTCGTCCGTGACGGCGAGGTAATACCGGCGGGGGCGCGCCCACAGACGCGCGAGGTCCGAGTCGCCGATGAAGACGTGCGGGGCGTCAGGCGCGTAGGAGCCGTACTCGAGGTTATTCACGCGGCCGTCGAGCAGCAGGGCGTCGTAATCCGTGTAGAAGAAAAGCGAGGAGAAGGTGTAGTACTGATCGCCCAAAATGAGCGTGCCGCGCGGCGCCTGCCTGAGCGCTTCGGCCAGCGGGCGCGAGGACAGGTAGGGGTCGAAGACGACCAGCGCCATGCGCGCCGCCTGGAAGAACAGCAGCATCATGACGGCGAGCGAAAGGTACGCCCGCTCGCCCTTGAGCCGCCAGGCGCCGATCGCACCGATGAGGAAGGCGACCGCCGCGAGCGCCAGCGGCGCGCGCAGGTAGGCGAAGGAGCGCAGCGTGAGGTCCTGCATGTGGCCGAGCGAGAGCGTGTAAGCGTCCGGGTTCTGCGTGAGCGCGGAGGAAATGTCGCCGGGCGCGGGGACGCCGCGCACCAGGAACAGGATCGCGCAGGCGGCCACAGCCGCGATGCCGGCGAGCGTGCCGACGATGCGCGTTCCGGCGCGAAGCGGACCAACGCCCGCGGCCATCGCGCAGCCGATGAGCAGCGCCAGGGCCGGGTAGATCGGCATCGAGTAGTATTCCTGGGTGGTCGAGAGCGTGAAGAAACCCATGACGACGCCGATCCACAGCAGCGCCATCAGGCGCACACGCCCGGCGCGATCGCGCGGCCGGTAACTCAGGCGCGCGAGCGACGGCAGGTAGGCGCTCCACGGGAACAGCCACAGCAGGTTGAACAGCCAGAAATAAAGACGCGGCACCGTGTTGTAGTCGCGCGGGTAGCGTTCGTTGAGAAAGCGCAGCAGGTGCTCGTTGATGAAGTAGAACCAGAAGAACCCGCGCCAGACGCCGGGACCGCTGTGCATCGTGAAATCGAAGTAGGGCGGGTTGTGAAGCGTGGCGAGTACGTGCCAGGGCGCGGCGATCGCGATGAAGAGCGCGATGCTCGTCAGCGGGTAGAGGCACCGCCAGGCGCGCCGGGCGAACAACTGGCGCGTGAGGAGCAGATAGAAGAAGCCCGCGCCGAGCGGAAACAGCATGCCGATGAGGCCCTTCAGCAGCACGCCCGCCGCGAGGCTCGCGGAGAGGCCGTAGGCCCAGCGACGCGGATGAAGTTCCTCCTGGTCGAGCGCGCGCAGGAAGCACCAGAGCGCGGTCGTGATGGCGAGCGTGAGGATCACGTCCGGAATCACGATGCGAGTGAACAGGAACAGGCCGATGCAAGTGGCCGTCGCGAGGCCCGCGTAGTAGCCGGCTCTCGGCGAAAAAGCCCAGCGTCCGAAGCGGAACACGACCCAGGCGAGCGCGATTGCCGAAAGCGCAACGGGCAGCCGGGCCGCCCAATCATGCACGCCGAAGACGGCGAACGACGCGGCCGTCATCCAGTATTTCAGGGGAGCCTTTTCGAGGTACGCGACGCCGTCGAGCCGCGCCGTCACCCAGTCGCCCGATTGGAGCATGTGCCGGGCGATTTGCGCCTGAGTGGAATCGACATCGTCCATCAGCGACGGCGGGCTGAGGATGCCGGTCAGGAAAATGACGGCCGCGAAGAGGAGTACGACGAGCTCCAGGCGGCGGGTTCCGCGCTCGCCGCGAACAGGCGGAAATTCCGCGGCTTTAGCGAGAGAAACCGAGTCGAGGACGCTCATATATGGCTGAAACTTCGAGGGTAACATGTGGGGAACGCCACGGCCGGGAGCGGGCCAGCGGCGGCCGGGCGAGGAAACCGGGCAGTGGAACCGCATGACGCCGGCCATCGCCGGTGCGCTGAACGCCCCTGAAAAATCATAAGCATGCCTCGAGTTCGCGCTTTCTTCCCCGCCCTCCTCAGGCCCTCACGGATGGAGAAGAAAATCAGCGAAGAGGTCCGCCTCTCCAATGGATGCATACGTGGAGGACCTCGTTGCAAGAGGCACGGCCCGCAAGCAGGCCATACGGCGGGCGCGGATGCTGATACCATGCTTCGAATGCAGCCCACGGCGACAGTCGGAGTCTTCGGAATCGGCCTCGCGGCTTACTGGCCGCAGTTCCCCGGCCTCAAGGAACGCCTCGAAGGGTATCAGCAAAGCGTGGAGGACCGCGTCGCGGCGATGGGCTCACGCATCGTTTCGGCCGGCCTCGTCGATACGGCCGAGGGCGCGCGCGAGGCCGGGGCGCTGTTCGCGCGCGAGAGCGTGGACCTGATCGTGTGCTACATCGGCACGTACGCCACGTCGTCGCAGGTGCTGCCCGCCGTGCAGCGCGCGGGAGCGCCGGTGCTGGTGCTGAATTTGCAGCCGGTCGAGGCGCTCGACTACGAGAACACCGATACGGGCGAGTGGCTCGCGAACTGCTCCGTGTGCTGCGCGCCTGAAATTTCGAACGCGTTCGCGCGCGCGTCGATCGACTTCCACGTCGTTTCGGGGACGCTATGCGAGGGCGACGCGGCGTGGGGCGAGATTTCGGACTGGGTGCGGGCGGCGGCGGTGGCGGGCGCCCTGCGGGCGGCGCGCGTGGGGTTCCTCGGTCATACCTACCCGGGGATGCTCGACATGTACTCGGACTTCACGGCCGTCCACGCGCAGCTTGGCGCGCATGTCGAGGTGCTCGAGATGTGCGACCTGGCCGAGCGTACGGCAGCGGCGTCCGATGACGAGGTGCGCCGAAAGCTCGACGAAGCGCGCGCGGTGTTCGATATTCAGCCGGGAATTTCGGAGGACGATCTCGCGTGGGCCGCGCGCGTGGCCTGCGGGCTCGACCGGCTGGTGGAGGATTTTGCGCTCGACGGCCTGACGTATTACTACCGCGGCCTCGCCGGCAACGAATACGAGCGGCTGGGAGCGGGCCTGATCCTGGGCAACTCGCTGCTCACCGCGCGCGGCATTCCGGCGGCGGGCGAAGGCGATTTGAAAACGTGCCTCGCCATGCTCGCGACGGACCGCTTCGGCGACGGCGGCTCCTATACCGAGTTCTACGCGATGGACTTCCGCGAGAACTTCGTCCTGATGGGGCACGACGGGCCCGGCCACATCGCGATCAGCGACGCGAAGCCCGCGCTGCGCGGGCTCGGTCTCTACCACGGCAAGCGCGGGTTCGGCGTTTCTGTGGAGTTCAAGGTGAGGACGGGCCCGGTGACGATCCTGGGCCTCACCCAGACGGCCTCCGGCGGATTCAAGATGATTGCGGCCGAGGGTGAGTCGCTGCCCGGGCCGATTCTGCGCATCGGAAACACGAATTCGCGGCTGCGGTTTAGATTACCCCCGGCCGAATTCGTGAACCGCTGGTGCGCCGAAGGGCCGACGCACCACTGCGCGCTCGGGGTGGGGCACAACGTGCGGAAACTCGAGAAGCTGGCGTCGTTCCTCAAGCTGCCGATCGTGACGGTGGGCTAAAAACATTTCAGCCGCCGATAAACGCAGATGAACGCCGATTCAAATCGGCGTTTATCCGCGTTTATCGGCGGCTCAGAATTAAATCTTGCCGTAGGCCGCCGCCACCTGCTTCTTCAGGAAAGCCAGGTCGCGGGCGGTGGCGGGGATCTCGTCGGCCGGTTCGTATTCGACGTGGATCGACATGGGGCCGGTGAAGCCGGCCTTGGCGTAGGCGGCGAGCACCTTGGGCCAGTTGACCATGCCCTCGCCCATGGGGCACCAGTGAACGTCCCACTTGCCGTCCTTCTTCTCCCAGAAGGCGTCCTTCATTGCCGCCAGCTTGAGCTGCTTGAGCGCGATGCGCTGCGCGATGTCCCAGCCCGCCAGGCCGCCTTCGATCGTCGCGTGGCAGGCGTCGAAGTAGTAGCCAATGTAGGCCGGGTCGAGCCCGCGAATGATCTCGCGGATGTCCCGAACCTCGTAGCCGACGTAATCGCCCGAGTGGTTGTGGAAGCCGGCCACGATGCCGTAGCTCTTGCCTAGCGCGACCAGCCGCTCGGCCTCGGCGCGCACGCGCGCGACGTCCGCGTCCGGGTCGCCTTTGCCGAACATCCAGTAGCCCAATTTGTAGTATTTGATCTTCAGCTTCGCGGCGGTCGCAAGGATCTCGCGCACGTGCGGTCCGGCAGCCGACGTGATCCCGGTCGTAATCATCGGCACATCGACACCGTGGGCGCGGATTGCATCGACCGCGCGCGGCAGGTCTTCGGCCACGCGCTCGGGCAGCACGTGCCCGCCGGGCCGGACCGTGAGGTCGACGCCGTCGAAACCCATCTCGCGCGTCACGCGGCCGAGCTGGTCGTAGTTGAGCTTGCCGAGGTGCTTCGAAAAGATGCAGATCTGCGGGCGTCCGGCGGACGGCGCGCCGGCGGCGATTCCCGCCGCGGCGGCCGAAGCCATGAATTGGCGTCTCGTCATTGCCGTTACCTCAGCTCGTAGGGCGCGCGGTATTTGTACGACAGGTACCGGTTGGCCGCCTGGTTATTCGTAAAGCGCTCGGCTGCGGCGTCCCATTCCAGGAACGAGCGCGTCTTGTGCGCGATGTTGGCTATGAGGGTGGCCGAGGTCGAGAGATGCCCGGTCACGATGTCGCAGTTGCATTGCGCGCGGCTCTTCACGCAATCGAGGAAGTTGCGCGCGTGCGCATTGTTGCCGAGGCTCTCGGCGCGCTTCTGCGGCTGGATCTGGGTCTTGTGCGAACGCAGATACGCTTTCTCGTGGTCGCGATCAACGGGCGAGCGGGCCGGGACGTCTTCCTCCGTGACCGGCTCGGGAACGATCTCCCATCCGCTGTAGTTGATGTACATCGTGCCCTTGGTGCCGCGCAGCTCGATCTCGCTGTTGCGCAGGTTCGAGGGCGCGCCGTTGGCGTTGTACTGGCAGAAGATGACCATCGCGCCGTCGAACTGCCAGAGGGCTTCGAGCGTGTCGGGGATCTCGCGATTGTCCTTGATGGCGTACTTGCCGCCCAGCACCGTGACGGCGGAGGGCGAATCCTGGCCCAGGCACCAGCGCAGCATATCCATGTAATGGACGCCGAAGTTGGTCACCTGGCCGCCCGAGTAATCGTAGAACCAGCGGAAGCGGTAGAAGGTGCGGTTCTTGTTATAGGGAACCATGGGCGCGGGGCCGAGCCACTTTTCCCAGGTCTCCGCGTCGGGCGGAGCGCCGTCGGGCGGATTGCCGATGCCGCGCGGCCACTCGTTGACGATGTGGTAGCCCTTGGCGACGGTCACCTGGCCGATGGCGCCCTCGCGCACGAGCCTGGCAGCCTCGATGAGCGCGGGCGAGGAGCGGCGCTGGATTCCCACCTGGACGACGCGCTTCGTGCGCTCGGCCGCCTGGACCATCTTCCGGCCCTCGACCACCGTGAGAGAGAGCGGCTTTTCGACGTAGACGTCCTTGCCGGCCTCGCAGGCGTCGATCATCATGAGCGCGTGCCAGTGGTCCGGCGTGGCGATGACGACGGCATCGACGTTCTTGTTGTCGAGGAGCTTGCGGTAGTCCTTGTAGCGCGCCGGGTTGGCGCGCGACTTTCTGGCGGCGTTGTCGAGGTAGTCGTCGCGCAGGTCGCAGATGGCGACCGTCTGCTGGTCTCCGTATTCGAGGAAGGCGTCGTGCACCTGGTCGCCGCGGTTGCCGAGGCCTATGTAGCCCATGCGGACGCGGTCGTTCGCTCCAAGAATGCGCGAGTAGCTGAGGGCCGCGGTGGCGAGGCCGGCGCGGCGCGCGAAGTCACGGCGAGTGAAGTCCATAGTGGATAGGATACAGCCGAACGGCGGCGGTCTACTTCATCTCCAACCACATCAGGGCGATTCCGAGCGTGCGGGCATCCGCGCCTCCGCCGATCGTGAACGGCGCGGTGGCGTCCGGCAGATCGAAGACGATCTCGTTGGCCTCGCGGCCGGACAGATACCCACGGCGGACGATCGCGGTCCGCTCCTCGAACTCCGCGGTCACGAGCCACTGCGTGATTTCGTGCCCGTTGATGAGCACGCGCACGCGCTGTCCTTCGAGCCTGCCCTGGGCCGTGTAGGCGCCCAGCCGCGCCCTGAGGACGAGGTCGGCAGGCGGCTCATCCGCCGGCAGGTACAGCGTGGCGGCGTGGCCGTCGGTCCACGTCAGATTGTCTTCGGGAACGCTCCAGCCGGCGCCGTAAAAGGGCCCCGCGTTGCCGGACCTGCCGAGTGTGATGCGCTCGCCCCACTGGTATCTGCGCGCCATGTCGCGCTCGATCCGCGCCAGCTTCCCGCCACCGCCGCGGATCAGGTAGACGCCGATCTCGTTCGAGCCGGCGCGCAGGGCCGATTCCGGGACCTGCGCCCAGAACTGCTCGGCGCCGCCGTCGATGTAGCTCTCGGTAACCGCGCGGATGACGCCGTTGACCGAAACGGCGAGTTGCAACGGAGACCAGCGCGCTCCGGCGGGCGCTTCGCGCTGTACGGTTCCGGCGATGTTCGAGCCGAGCATGGGAGACTTCAGATCCACGCGCGAGTAGTACGCCTCGCGCGCGAGCTTGTACCTGATTCCGGGCGCCGTCTCGGCCGCGGAGGCTTCGCGCCCGATCCAGCCGTAGCGGTCGCCCACGCTGTAGAGGCCGCCGCCGAAGATCCCGAACTTGTATTTGACGCTCTCGAACAACCCGCCCAGGCCGCCCGGAAACCGGAGCGACCTGCGGTCGTCGGTGACGAGCCTTTTCGGCGGCTCTCCCGCAGCGGCGTCCGCGAGCAGCGACCGCCCATCCGGCGGCGCGGCTGGCTTCACCTTCAGCACGTCGGCGATGGTCGGGAAGATGTCCACATTTTCGGCCGGGCGGTCGTCGGTTCCACCCTCCTTCTGGTTCGGATACTTGATGAACAGCGGCACGGCCATGATGTCGGCATGGTTCGTGGGCGTGACGACGCGCCGCGAATCGTTCGGCCGGAAGCTGGTCCCGTGGTCGGCGGTGATGACGAGCAGCGCGCGGTCGTAGAGGCCGGTCTCGCGCAGGCGATGGATGAGCTCGCCCACCAGGCGGTCCACGAACGCCACCTGGAGCAGATGCCTCTGATAACTCTGCGCGGCGGCCCAGGCGTCGCCGGTCCAGCGGTTCACGTCCTCGCCGCGATCGTTGGTCCCGCGCAGGCCGCGTATGCGGGATTCGCCGATCGGGTAGCGCTGCCCGGAAGGCAGAAATTCCCAGGGCGCGTGCGGCAGCAGGATGTGCAGGAAATGCAGCGCCGGCCAGTGCGAGGGCTGAATCGAGGCGGTGAAGCGGCGGAATTCCTGAGCGCGATCGTGCCAGTCGGCCAGCTCGTCGAACTGCTTCCAGTCGGAAAGCGTGGGGTCCGGCGCGGTGTTCGTGAAATTCCCCCACGCCTGCGTGATGTCCGGCAGCCGCCCGGTCATTCCGGCGGGCAGCACCGAGTAGAGCCAGAGCACGGCGGCGTCGCGCACCAGTCCCGGCATCCTGCGATGGAGCGGGGCGTCCGAGTTTCCGCAGAGCGCCTCCGGGCACAGCCGGGTGTTGTTCTCCGAGACATTCATCCGGTAGGAGCCGCCGAGCAGCGTGAACAGCGTATTCGGATGCCCCGCCGCGTTCGGAAGCCGGGGCTTATCGGGGTCGGGATAATGGCCGTCCACGATCGCAGGCAGCGAGATGAGCGTGCTTTCGGCCGCGGTGGTGGTGTTGCGGTACCACGTGCCGGCGTGGGCGAGCGCGGCGAAGTTCGGATAGAGCGCGGCATCGACGTTGCCGTCCTTGTCGAGCAGCGAGGCGAGCGGGAACTCGTCGAAAACGACCAGCACGACCGGCACGGGGTTGCCGATGCGCGCGCGCGCCGCCTGCGGGCCGCGGGAGGGGAACACAATCGAAGAAACCCCGGAACCGAAAACGAACCAGCACGGGAACAGGACGATGGCGGGCGCGAGGTAGACGGCCGACCAGCGCCACGTCCGGATGCGCATGTATTGAACGGCGATGATCGCGCCGAGCGCGAGCGCCACAGCGACGCAGGCAGCCGCGGGGATCGAGGCCGCGCGCTTGACGATGGGCAGGATCGTGAGCGCCAGCAGGAGCGCCAGCACCACGCGGTGCACAGCGCCGGCCGCGCGAGGAGCGATCTGTGACGCGGCCAGTTCCGCCAGGATGAGAAGCCCGGCCGGGACGATGCAGACGCCGATGGCGAGCAGAACGACATCGCTGGCGCGCGCGCCGTGGGTAATGAGAAGCGCTTCGGAGCGGGCGAGCAGCCCGAGCAGCGGCTGGACGACGGCGAAGCAACAGAGGACAGCAATATCTACGGCGTTCAAGGCGGTATTGCCGCGATGGTAATCCGTCTGTAAGTCCTCCGGTGAAAGAATATACGCTCGACTGGGGAAAGCGGGTTACCCGGCGAGCACAATTAAAGACGCTACATAATATACAGAAACCGGCGGTTCCCGACGATTGCCTTCATGGAACCGGGCTTATAGTATAGTGAGAACTCTAGTACCGAGGCTAGAGATTTCCTATAGCGAACTCATACGATCGAAGCGAGACGGAGAAAAGATCATGTGGAATAAACGCAGGGATGAGGACGTCGCGCCGAGGCCGCCTGCGGCCGCAGCGCCACCCACGATGGATGCGAGCCGGGAGCCTGCTTCGGCCCCCGCCTCCCCGGCCAGGACGGCTACGCCGGACAGCCGCGGGGTTGCTGCGATTGGCAAATCCGTGATCATTAAGGGACAGATTCTCAGCCGTGAGGATCTTTACCTCGATGGCGAGATGGAAGGGACCGTCGAAGTTCCCGAGCATCGCCTGACCATCGGCCCTCATGCGAAGTTGCAGGCCGGCATCCGCGCCCGCGAAGTCGTCGTGCTCGGCAGCGTGAACGGAAACGTGGAAGCCCTTGACAAGATCGACATCCGCAAGGATGCAAAGCTGATCGGGGACATCAAGACAGGCGGCATCGTGATCGAAGATGGAGCCTATTTCAAGGGCAGCATCGACATCGTGCGGCAGCAGGCCGCCGAGGTAAAGCCGGTCGCGCGCCCGCAGCAGCCGCAGGCTCAGCCTGCGCCCGCCCACGCGCCGGCAGGCGCCGGCGACAAGCGCTGATCTTTCGGAAAGCTCCGTGTTCAACGACCGGTGGAAATTTTCGCGCGCGGACTCCGGTTCGCGCGCGGGCCTCTCGCCTCGTCCGCCTGCCGCATTCAACGGGGGCGCGACGTCGGATGGCCGCGATGTCTACTCGCGGCACAGCAGCGGCCTCGAACAGTTTTTTAGCCACATCAGCGGGGAAACGGGCCTGCGCCTGCTCGATTTCTCCGGCGCTTCGCAGGCCAACATCGGCTTCATTACGAACCTCGGCTGCAAGCTCTACTCGGAGGACATGCTCCAGACGCTCGATCTGGCGTTCGGCGAGGGCAGCTACTACGAAAACCAGATGCAGCCCGAGCGCGTGGACGAATTTGTAAACCAGAACCTGAACTTTCCGGGCGATCATTTCGACGGCGTGCTGTTGTGGGACATTCTGGAGTTCCTGGCGCCTCCGTTGCTTAAGGCCACCATGGACCGGTTACGCGAGATCGTGCGGCCGGGCAGCTACCTGATGGCGTTGTTCCACGCCGAGGATCGGGCCGGCAACGTGCCCGTGTACTCTTACCGCATCGGCGATTCGAAAACGCTGCTGCTAGCGCCGCGCGGCCTGCGACAGCCGGCGCAGTTCTTCAACAACCGCGCGGTGGAGAATGTCTTCCAGGGTTTCGAGTCGGTAAAGTTCTTTCTCTCGCGCGATTCTCTGCGCGAGGTCATCGTCAAGCGGTAGAACGCGGTTAGCGGTACAACCCGCGCAACTGGTTCCTGCGGATGCGGAACAGATCCACAAACATGTTCAGGCTGTCGCGGAACATGCTGACCTTGGTTCCTTCGGAGTGGCTCCAGCGCACAGGCGTCTCGATCGTCTTGTAGCCGAGCTTGCGCGCGATGAACAGCACCTCGGCGTCGAAACCCCAGCGCTCGATCCGCTGCCGGCGGAAAATCTCCTTCGCCGCGCGGCCCTCGAACAGCTTGAAGCCGCACTGCGTGTCGGAGAACGGCAGCCCCGTGACGGTGCGCATCAGCAGATTGAAAATTCGGCCGGCGGTCTCGCGGAACCAGGACTGGTGCACCTCGATGAGCTTGCGGTCGACCGCGCGCGACCCGATCACCACCTGAGCCTTCCGCCGCGATGCATCCTCGAGCAGCTTGTCCATTTCCGCTATAGGGGCCGAAAGGTCCGAATCGGTGAACAGAATCCACTCCCCCGAGGCTTCGAGCATGCCGCGGCGCACCGAGTAGCCTTTGCCGCGGTTGCCCGGGTTGTTGAGAACGCGGATGTGCGGGCACTCCTTGGCGAAGCTTTCGGCGACGGCGAGCGTGCCGTCGGTCGAGCCGTCGTTCACGACGACGATCTCCCATGAAGGCCACTCGCGCGCGGCGAAGTAACCGGCAACGGACTGCAACGTGTCTGGCAATCGCTGCTGTTCGTTGTAGGCGGGGATAACAACGGAGATAGCGGTCAACAGAGTTCATTATAATTAACATGAGCAGGGGGCTGTGTGTCCGCGGCCTCACCGAAGGAGTCTCTCTCTTGGAAAACGAGCTACTGGAACAGCGCCTCGCGCGCATCCGCGAAATCGAGGCGCTGGGTCACCGGCCCTACGGCCGCCGGTTCGATTTCACCCATACGATCCCGCAGATCCGGGCCGAGTACGAACCGAAGACCGCCGAAGAGCTGGAGCCGCGCGTGCGCGTGCGCATCGCCGGCCGCATCCAGACGGTCCGCCGCATGGGCAAGGCCGGCTTCGCCCACCTGCTCCAGAAGGGCGAGCGCCTCCAAATCTACGTGAAGAAGGGCGAGGTGCCGGACAACGATTTCGCGCTCTACCAGTTGCTCGACATCGGCGACATAGTGGGCGTCGAGGGCTACCTGTTCCGCACGCGCACGGGCGAGCTGAGCGTGCACGCCGAGCGCCTGGAGTTTCTCTCGAAGACGCTGCTCAACATGCCCGAGAAGTGGCACGGTCTCGAGGATGTCGAGACGCGCTACCGCCAGCGGTATCTCGACCTGATCGCGAATCCCGAGGTGCTCAAGACATTCGTCGCGCGCGCGAAGATCGTCGCGTCGTTCCGCCGGCGGCTCGAGGAGCGCGGCTTCATCGAGGTCGAGACGCCGATGATGCAGCCGGTCTACGGCGGCGCGGCCGCGCGCCCGTTCCTCACGCATCACAACACGCTCGACATGGATCTGTACCTCCGGATTGCGCCCGAGCTGTATTTGAAGCGCCTGATCGTCGGCGGCATGGAGCGCGTGTACGAGATCAACCGCAACTTCCGCAACGAAGGCATCTCGACGCGGCACAACCCCGAGTTCACCATGCTCGAGTTCTACCAGGCCTACACGGATTACCGGGGCCTGATGGATCTTTCCGCCGAGCTGCTTCGGCAGGTGGCGCTCGACGCCACCGGGTCGACCGAAGTGGAATATCAGGGTGTGAAGCTCGACTTCGGCGAGCTGCGGCGCCTGTCGATGCGCGAGGCGGTCATCGAATTCTGGGAGGAAGGCGAGAAGCCATCGCTCGATGACCTGCGCAACCCCGAGTGGCTCAACCGGCAGTCGACCAAGGGCACGCGCGGCGAGCAGCTCGTCGATATCTTCGAGCGCGTGGTCGAGCACCAGCTCATCCAGCCGACGCTGATCTACGATTTTCCCGTCGAGATGTCGCCGCTGTCGAAGAACAAGCCGGACGAGCCCGAGTTCGTCGAGCGCTTCGAAATCTACGCCGCGGGCATGGAGCTCGCCAACGCTTACACCGAGCTGAACGATCCCATCGAGCAGCGCCGCCGCTTCGACAAGCAGCTCGAAATGCGCGCCTCGGGCGACGAGGAAGCGCACCAGATGGACGAGGATTTTCTGCGTGCCCTCGCCTACGCGATGCCGCCCACGGGCGGTGAAGGCATCGGGATCGACCGCTTCGTCATGCTGCTGACGAACTCGAAGTCGATCCGCGACGTGATTCTGTTTCCGCTGCTCCGCCCCGAGACCGGGATCGGCCTCGCGGACGACCTGCGGGCCGCCGATTCGGTCGTCAAGTGAAATCGAACTTCGAACTATTCGTCGCGAGCCGGTATCTGAAGGCCAAGCGCCGCCAGGCTGTGATCTCGCTCATCACGGTGATCTCGGTGATGGGCGTGGCGGCGGGGGTGATGGCGCTGGTCATTGCGCTCGCGATCAACAACGGGTTCCGCAGCACGCTGCAAACCAGCCTGCTCGGCGCCTATGCGCACGTGAACGTGATGGAGAAGCGGCGCGGCTACGGCATCGCGAACTGGCGCGAGCTGATCGCCAAATTCAATAAGCTGCCGCACGTCGTGGGCGCCTCGCCCGCGCTCTACGGCCAGGGCTACATGTACACGGCTTCGAGCGGCAGCGTGGCCGTGCTCAAGGGCGTGCAAGCGGGCGCGGAGCTGCGGACCAGCGACATGCTGCGGCATCTGAAGGCCGGCTCGCTCAAGGGGCTCGCGCCGAATCCGAGCGGCTGGCCCGGCATCATCCTCGGGACGGGCCTGGCCGAGTCGCTGAACGCTCCGATGGGCGCGACGGTCACGTTCATGTTCCCGCAGGGTGTCTCGACGCCGCTCGGTTTGCGCCCGAGTTATCAGAACTTCAAGGTCGTGGGCCTGTTCCAGTCCGGATTTTTCGAGATCGATTCGGCCTGGGCGTTCACTTCCCTTCCCGCGGTGCAGCAACTCATGGACCTGGGCGACGTCGTCAGCTCGATCGAACTGAAGGTCGACGACATTTACAAGGCGCCCGAGGTGGCGGGCGAGGTGAAGCGCGCCGCCGGCCCGACGCTCGACGCGACGACGTGGATGGAGCAGAACCGCCACATCCTGAACGCGCTCAACACCGAGCGCGCCGTGACGTTCGTAACCATCGGTTTGATCGTGCTCGTGGCGGCGCTGAACATTCTGATCACGCTGATCATGATGGTGATGGAGAAGAACCGCGACATTGCGATTCTGGTCTCGATGGGCGCCAGGCAGCGGCAGATCCGCCGGATTTTCATGTTGCAGGGAGTGCTGATCGGCGTGGTCGGGACCGCGCTCGGCCTCATCGCCGGGCACGTGCTCTGCTACTTCGCGGACAAATACCGCTGGCTCCGGCTCGACGAGCAGGTCTACGCGCTCAGCTACGTGCCGTTCGCGCCTCGCTGGGTGGACAGCGTCTGGATCGCGGCGATCGCCATTCTGATCAGCTTCATCGCGACGATCTACCCCGCCCGCAACGCCTCGCGGATCACGCCGGCCGAAGCGCTGCGGTACGAGTAACCCTCCATCCCGCGGCTGCAAGAACCGGAATTGAGTATACTGTCCCGGGTTTTTGGCGGAAGGCAGTGCGAATCGAACACACCAGCGGCTCTCGTCGAGCCGCTGAACGGTTTTGAAGACCGCCCCGGACACCAGCCCGGATTGCCTTCCACGCGCCATTGTACTTCCGCAACTTTCCTGTTGTATTGCCACAGGAGACGTGATACTTTTTATGTGGGATCGCCACATGAAGAAACTGGATTTGTTGCAGGGCACCCTCGACGTCATGGTTTTGCAGACCCTCGCCGCCATGGGCCCGCTTCATGGCTACGGAATCGCGAGGCGCATCGAGCAGACCAGCAAGGATGAAGTCCTGCTGAACCAGGGCACGATTTACGCGTCGCTGGTACGGCTCCAGCAGCGCGGATGGATCGCGGCCGAGTGGGGCACCTCCGACAACAACCGCAAGGCCAAGTTCTACTCGATCACGAAGCGCGGCCGCAAGCAGCTCTCCGCCGATACCGAGTACTGGCAGCGGCTGACCGGCGTCATGGGCCGCGTGCTGGCGCTCGAACAGGAGGACGGCAAGTAATGATCCGCGAAATGCTGAACCGCGTGCGCGCCTTCTTTGCCAAGAGCCGGCTCGACGACGAACTCGGCCAGGAGATGCAGGCGCATCTCGAATTCGCAATCGAGGAAAATCTCCGCCGCGGCCTTGCGCCCGAGGAAGCCCGCCGCCAGGCGCTCGTCCGCTTCGGGGGTATGGGGCAATCCATGGAGCAGCACCGCGAGGCGCGCGGCCTGCCGGCGCTCGACTCTTTGCTGCAAGACCTGCGCTACGCGCTCCGCACGCTTGCGCGCGACCGCGGCTTCACCGCCGTTACCGTGCTGATCCTGGCGCTCGGCATTGCGGCGAACACGGCGGTATTCAGCGTCGTGAACGCCGTGCTGCTGCGCCCGCTGCCGTTTCCGGACGCGGGACAGCTCACGTGGCTTTCCTCGGGCCGGCAGTCGATCGCCGCCGGCCGCAATCCCGGCGGCCTCTCCGACGTCACCTACACGGTGGATGCCTATGAGGAGATCGCGCGCCGCAACCGTTCCTTCCAGAACCTGACCTGCTACAACCCTTTCTTCGGCAACAGCGAGTACACGCTGACGGGCCGCGGCGAGCCGCAGCCGGTCCAGGGGGTGATGGTGGAGGACAACTTCTTCCGGACGCTCGGAATTGCGCCCGCGCTCGGACGGCTCTTCGCGCCGGAGGAATGCCGCCGGGGCGGCCGTCCCGCGGTCCTGTTGAGTCACGCCTTCTGGCAGCGGCAATTCGCGGGCGACCGGGCGATAGTCGGGCAAGCCGTCACGCTGAACAAGACTCGCGCGACCGTGGCCGGCGTGCTTCCGCCGGGGTTTGACTTCGGGTCCGTGTTCGCTCCCGGCCAGCGCTTCGACGTCTTCGTCCCCCTGGTCAACGACGAGCTGCGCACCTGGGGAAACACGCTCGCGCTCGTAGGCCGGCTGAAACCGGGGGTGCCGGCCGCGCAGGCGCAGGCCGAGGCGGACGTGCTCATCCCGAATATCAAGGCTGCGCATCCGGACTGGTGGGGCGACTACACCTCCACGATCACGCCGCTCAGGGATTACGTCAGCGCCAAGCTGCGCCGCTCGCTGCTCGTATTGTGGTGCGCGGTGGGGCTCATTCTGCTGATCGTGTGCGTGAACCTGTCGAGCCTGATGCTGTCGCGCGCCACGGCTCGCACGAAGGAATTTGCCATGCGCAGCGTGCTCGGCGCGGGGCGCGGCAGGCTCTTTGGCCAGCTGCTGACCGAGAGCCTCGTGCTGGCAGGCGCGGGGGCGCTCGCCGGCCTGGGGCTCGCATTCGCGGTTGTGTTCTACATCTCGCGCCAGGAATCGATCGCACTCCCGCTGCTGGCGAGCGTGCGCATGGACGGCGCGGCGCTTGCGTGGACGGCGCTCGTCGCGGCCTCGGCCGCGATCCTATCCGGCCTCGCTCCGGGGCTCAGGGCCTCCGCCGGAAACCTTCAGGACGCGCTCAAATCCGCCGGCCACGGGATGACCGCGGGCCGCAAGCAACAGCGGTTGCGCGGCGCGCTCGTGGTTTCCGAAGTGGCGCTGGCATGCGTGCTGCTGATCGGCGCAGGGCTGCTGCTGCGGAGCTTCCTGCGGGTGCTGGACGTCGATCTCGGATTCCAGCCCAGCCGCGCGGCCGTCATCAAGCTGGATTACGACGGGAGCGACGGCGCGCGCCGCGGGGCGATTCTGGAGGAAATGCTGCGGAACGTCCGCGCCATTCCGGGTGTCGAAGCGGCCGGCGTCGCGGACATGCTTCCGCTCGGCCGCAATCGCAGTTGGGGACTCTCGGCGAAAGGCAAGGTGTACGGCAAGGAGGAAGATCTCGGAGCGCTCGTCAGGATCGTGACTCCCGGCTACTTCGCCGCGATGGGCATGCGCCTGGAAGGAGGGCGCGACTTCGCCTGGAGCGATACGCCCACCAGCGAGCCGGTGGTGATCATCAACCGGACCGCCGCGAAGAAGTTCTGGCGCGGCGAAGACCCGGTGGGAACCCTGGCCGTCATGTCGGGGCGTGACACTCGCGTGGCCGGCGTGATCGCCGATGTGCGCGAACACAGCCTCGAAGAAAAGACCGGGCCGGAGATGTACCTGCCGGTGACCCAGGCCGGTCCGGAGGGCGCGGAACTCGTGGTGCGGACGAAGCTCCCACCCGAGGCGCTCGCCGGCAGTCTCATGAAGACGCTACGCGCGCTGAACCCGGCGCAGCCCGCCGCGGAGTTCCGTTCGTTGCAGCACATCGTGGACCGCTCGGTTTCGCCGCGCCGCTTCTTCGTGCTGCTGGTGGCGAGCTTCGCGGGGCTCGCGCTGTTGCTGGCATCGTTAGGGATCTACGGCGTGGTCTCGTACTCGGTGGCGCGCCAGTCGCACGAGATCGGCATACGCATGGCGCTAGGCGCGACGGCGCCGCAGGTGCAGCTCCGCGTCGTCGGCGAAGCGCTGCGTGTGGCGCTGGCCGGAGTGGCACTCGGAGCGGTAGGCGCTTACGCGGCCGCGAAGTGGATCGCGTCGCTGCTGTTCGGCACCGCGCCTACCGACCCGGCGACTTTTGCAAGCATCGTGCTGCTGCTCTGCGCCGTGGCGTTCGTCGCCGGGTACATCCCGGCGCGGCGCGCCTCCCAGATCGACCCGACGGCCGCGTTACGGTCTAGTTGAGACCAGTGAGCGGGCGGCTTCGAGACCGCCGGCGCGCTGGATGCCCGGGACGAAGAAGCGCTCGACGAAGTCGTCGTCGGTGCCTCGGAACCCCGACAGATCGGCCTGGAGCTTCACCTTCACCGGTGCCACCGCGGCGGCGAACAACGCGGAAACCGCCGCGCTGCCCGCGCCCACAAGGCGCAGCTCGGCCGGGCGCTTCGCGTTCACGAACGCGAGCGCGGTCACGAGATCCTGCACGCGGTTGGCATCGTCGGTGCGGTTGTACGTCGTGAGGTGCTCCTTGGACAAATCGAGGCCGGACTGGAACGGCTCGACCAGCAGAACGGAGCACTTCTCCGCGCGCAGGTTTGCGACGGCCTTTGAGCCGCGCTCCGCGCCCGCGACCACCGCCGCGCAGGAACCGCCGCCCGGCAGCCATACGCCCGTCACGCGATCGCCGCGCCCGGAGCTGAGCGCGATGCGCTCGCCGTCAATTTGCGAGGCGACCGCGGCGGGCCACTCGGTCCCGAGCGCCAGCGCGAGGCGCTCGCGCTTCGACGCAGCGTCCGCGGCCTGGGGCGTCTGCTTGCGCCACACTTCGAACAGCCCGCGCTCGTCCACGGCGCCGGCCGGCAGCACGCGGTTTTGAAGGGCGAGCATGTCCTGGAGCTTCTCCGCCTGGATGCCTCTTTCGGCAGGATCTTCGCCGGTGCCGCCCAGATGCTTGCGGAAGAAGCGATACACTGCCTCGCGGCTCACCTGGTTGTAATTGTGGTCCGCCTGCTGCTGGAACGTCTCGACGTTGTCCGCCTTGCCGTAGAGATCGTAAATTTTGCGAATCGCGGGGTATTCCTCGCGCGGGACGTTCTTCGTCCAGTCGCCGGTCGCGGCCACGAGCAGCAGGGGGCGCGGCGCTATCGTCGAGGCGATCTCGACGTTGAACGTGCCCGCGCGCAGGCCGGGATTGTTCTCGCATCCGCAGCCGCCCTGGTAGATGGCCGACACCATATTCACCGGTGCAGCGACGCGAATCCGGTCATCCACGGCGGCGAGCAGATAGGTTTGCGTGCCGCCGCCCGAAGCGCCGGTCACGCCCAGGCGTTCAGAATCCACGTCCGGCAGCGCCGCCAGAAAATCGAGCGCGCGAATGGAATTCCACAGCTGCACGCCGAGCGACGTGAACGACCAGAGCTGCTCGGCCGGCCTGCCGAACACGTGCGGCAGTTGCACGGTATCGTTGTAGCCGATCATGTCGTATGCGAAGCCGACGTAGCCCTGCCTGGCGAGGCTGATCCCGAGCGCCTGCCCGGAAAACTCGGGCGAGTTCTCAAGCCGCCCGTACGTCCAGTGGCCGTGCGCCATCAGGACGCCGGGCGACCGCACGCCGGACTTCCCCGCCGGCCGGTACAGATTGCCGCCGAGCCAGAAGCCGGGCAGCGTCTCGATCAGGACCTTTTCGATGGTGTAACCGTCGCGCTCGACGCGCCCGAACACCTGCGGATTGAGCGGCGTCCGCTCGGGCATCGGGAACAGCCCCGCCGAGGCGAGGATCTGCTTCCGGAGATGCGCGCGGCGCGCCTCCCAATCCCCGAGCGTCTTGTACTCGGGCATGCGGTAATGAGTCTCGATGCCCGCGGGGGGAACGGCTTTGCGGGCGTCCTGCGCGGGCACTTCCGCGCCTACGCAGGCGGAGGCGACGACAAGCATTGCGGCGATTCGCATTAGATCATAATACGGCCGGAGCGCCCGCCCGTTCACCCGGCGTGGATCTGCCGCCTGGCCGGGTCGTACACCATGCGCGTTCCGCGCACCCACGATTCGTCGGCCATCAGGCAGGCCACGGCGTGCTGGTATCCGGCCTCGATCGGCGCGGCGGGCTCCTTGCGGCTGCGCACGCACTGGAGCCAGTTCTTCATGTGCGGCGTGCTTTCGACCGCCGGAATCTTCGCGCCCGCGGGGATACTGTCGGGCTCGCCTTCCTGCGGCACGAGCACCCAGGGCTCGTCCCATCTGGTCGCGTCCATGACGCCGCGCGTGCCGAAGAATTTGAGGAAGCTGTTGGCATCCGTGCCGAACGTGGTGTTGTAGCGGACCAGGAAGCCATCGTATTCGAGAAGCGCCTCGAAGGAATCGGGAGCGGTGCGCTCGTCTTTCCAGCGGAAGGTGCCGCCAAACGCGGTGACGCGCTTGGGGAACTTCGCGCCGATGACGAAATGCACCAAATCGATGAAGTGGCTCATGAAGCCGGTTTGGGGGCCAAGCGAGAACTCGCGATACCCGTACCAGCCCGCGTACTGATCGTGGTTCCACGGCCTGTACTTCCGGTTCTGGAGAAACGCGCGCCAGTCGACGTCCTTCTCCTCGACAGGCCGCTCCGCATACGCGTGCCAGTAGGGCCGGTAGGAGTTCCGCGACTGCTCGATCTTGAAAATCCTGCCCAGGCCGCCCGAGGAAACGAAGGCCCGGCCCGCCATCGAACTCGGCCAACTGCGCACCTGCGTGCCGACCTGCACGATGCGGTCCGACCGCTTCACCGCGTCCACGGCTTCGGTCAACTCCTTCATGTTCATGGCCAGCGGCTTTTCAACGTAGACGTCCTTGCCGGCTGTGATGGCGTCGCGCAGCATGGTGCAGTGCAGGTGATCGGGCGCGGAGATCAGGACGGCATCGACGTCCTTCATCGCCAGCACGTCCTGGTAGTGGACGGCGGTCTTCGGCTCGCGTCCCGTTGCCTTTTTGACGGCCTCGACGGCGCGCTCGCGCTGCTGCCGCCAGGTGTCGCACACGACGGCCGCCTCGGCGTTGGTGTCCTTCCCGAATTCGAGCACCTCGCCCAGCAGGCCGCGTCCGCCGCAGCCGATCACGGCGACCGAGATGCGGTCGTTCGCGCCCATCACCCGGTCCGGCCGCAGCGCCGCCGCCAACGGCGCAGCCTTCAACAACGTCCGCCTGCTGATTGTCTGATCGCTCATCGCGTCACCTCGTTTTCGGAGTATACTCCGACGTTTGGAGCAAAAATGAATCCCCTTACACGCCGGAGTTTTCTCCAGGCTGCCGCGGCGCTCGGCGTCGCCGCACCTGGCGCACCCGCCGCGCCCGCGCTCGAGCTCGGCTGCCAGACGCTGCCCTACCGTGCGCTGCCGCTCGATCGCGCGCTCGAGGGCATACGCAAAGCCGGCTACAAGTACGTGATGCCTTACTACACGCATGCGGGCAAGAACGTGTTCACGCCCGATCTTCCGGCAGCGCAACTGGCCGAGCTGAAGCGGAAATTTTCCGACGCGGGGCTCACGCCGTTCTGCCGCTTCGCCGGGCTCGAGGACGAGGAGGGGAAAACGGACCTCTTCCGCAAAGAGCTCGACCTGTGCGCGGAGTTCGGCATCCGCACCGTGGTCGCGATCGGTCCCTGGGCCTACGATAATTTTCCGAACCTGCCCAAGCGCGACCGCGAATGGCGGAAGATCGTGGCCGCGTTTTACGCGCGGCTGGAAAAGATGGTGGCGCACGCCGAAGCCACCGGCGTGACCCTCACATTCAAGCCGCACACCGGAATCACGGCCACCGCGAAGGCCTGCATGGAGTTCCTGCGGCGCGTCCCGTCGGACCGCGTGAAGATTTCCTGGGATGCGGGCAACGTGTCTTTCTACGAAGGGATCTGCCCGGATCCGGACCTGCCCGATCTCGCGCCGAACGTGAAGTCCGTTTGCATCAAGGATCACAAGGGCCTGCGCGGCGAGGCGAACTTCCCCACGCCGGGCGAGGGGCAGGTGGATCACGATCTGATGTTTCGCGTGCTGGCGGGCGCGGGCTTCCGCGGGCCGGTGGCGGTCGAGCGCGTCGATGGAAACGGCGACGCGGCGAAGATGCCGGCCGAGCTGATCGACCAGAGAATTGCGGGCGCGCGAAATTTCCTCGTGCCGATTCTGGAAAAATACTCAAGAGGATAAGACTGAACATGAGAATCGTTCCACTGCTGGCCGCCCTGGCCGGCGCATGCGCCATCGCCACAGCCGCGGACGAGCCCGGCTTCCAGACACTGTTCGATGGCAAGAGCCTCAACGGCTGGCAGCTCGTGAACGGCCACGGCCCCGGGTACGTCGTCGAAGACGGCATCCTGGTCTGCCCGGCCGAAGGCGGCGGAAATCTGTTCACCGAGAAAGAGTACGCGAATTTCGTTTTCCGCTTCGAATTCCGCATGGGCGAGGGCGCGAACAACGGGGTCGGCATCCGAGCCCCGCTCACTGGCGACGCGGCGTACAAGGGCATGGAGATCCAGATCCTGGACAACGCGAAGGGACAGTGGGGCGTGCTGCGATCGGAGCAGGCGCACGGCTCGGTTTACGACGTGATCCCCGCGCGCACGGGCTTTCTGAAGCCCGCCGGCGAGTGGAACATGGAAGAGATCACGGCAAACGGGCGCCGCGTGAAGGTGGTGCTGAACGGCGTAATCATCCTCGACGCGAGCCTCGACATGGTGCGCGAACCCGAAGTGCTCAAGAAGCACCCGGGCCTGGCGAACAAGACCGGCCACATCGGCTTTCTCGGCCACGGCACGAGGGTCGAGTTCCGCAATGTGCGGGTGAAGACGCTCGATTGATCGAAACCCGTGGTAGGCAGCGAGAGCTTGGGCAGTTCTCGCTACCTGCCCCGCCCGTCAGGGTCGGCCCGGGGTGGCTCATCAGCCGCCGGCCGTTTGGACCTGAAGTTCTTCCAGTGTTGCCTGCTGCACGAGCGGCTTCGCGATTTCGGTCAGGAGATAATCGGCGCTCTCCTCTTCTCCGAGGCTGCGGGAGAGTAATGTCGCGACCTCGATCTCGCCGATCTGGCGGGCAAGGCTGCGGGCCGTTCCGTAAGCCGAGATCTCGTAGTGTTCTACTTTCTGCGCGGCAGCGATCAGCGCGAGGTCCGCGGCGAGGTCCTCCTTATCGGACGCCTCCGCCATGACCTCGTTCCCTTCCTCGATCAGGCCGGCCATTCCCTTGCAGGGCTTTCCTTTTCCATCAGCTCCTAACAACTCGAAAGCCTCGCTCAAACGTTCCATCTGTTCCTGAGTCTGCGCGAGGTGTTTCTGAAACGCCTCCCTCAGTTTCGAGTTACGGGCGGCGTCAGCCATCTTGGGTAAAGCTTTCACTAATTGCGTCTCCGCACTCAGGAGGTCCTGCAGTTCCTCGACGAGTAATTTTTTTAATTGAGGCATATCACACCCTTTACGAGATTCGATAAACGTTCGATACGCACACGCTAACGCTTGCTCTTGTTCGCAGGCTTAGTAGGCCGTGTGCTCTTTTGTTGATGGGCTGTACTCTTGGAGCTAGCCCTGGATGATGTAGACCCCTCAACTGCTTCGCCATTCCCTGCCCGGGTGCCGGCGCGTGCCGACTGGAACTCCTTGAACGCCGGCGCATCGACGAATTCCCAGTCCTCACCTTCGTTCCACGGTCCGCGAGCGTCCGGTTCTCCCCTGTCGCCTATCCCCGTTGAATCGTTGAAGTACTGATTAACCAGGCGGGGGGTCGGAGGAATTCTGCCGATCGAGAAGGCGGGTTTCGCCATGCTTTCAAGCGCTGCCGTGAATGCCTTCATGTGGGTGATCTCTCGACTCATGAGGAACTGCAGAGCGTCGATCGTGCCCTGATCGTCAGTGAAATCGATCAAGCGTTCATAGACGATCTTGGCGCGAGCTTCAGCTGCAATGTCGCTCCGCAGGTCCACGTCGAGTTCGCCGGTGATCTTGAGATAATCAGCGGTCCACGGGTCTCCCATCGAGTTATACAGGTTGACCCCACCTCCCCCTGCTATAGCGATCAGCGGGTCGGCGTGCGCTGCGTCCCGATCCGTTTTCAGCGGCTTCAGGTGCATGCGCGCCAGAGTACCTACGACTTCCAGATGGCTCAACTCTTCGGTGCCTATATCCATAAGTAGATCTTTCCGCTCAGGATCATCGCAATTGAGCCCCTGGATGGAATACTGCATGGCGGCAGCCAGCTCTCCGTTCGCGCCGCCGAACTGCTCCAGCAGCATGTTTCCGAAGCGCGGATCGGGAATCCCGATTCGCACTGTATACATTAGCTCCTTGATGTGGTGATACATGGATCTCCCCCCTGCGCCAGCACCCAACTGCGGTGTGAGCATTTGAAATGCCATCAGGAATATCAATCACGAGAGCGGTTTGCGAGTTCCCATGGCTGGATCCCCGGGGAAATATTTGCGCACCAATGTTTCTTCGCGCGGCCCGCCCCCGCCGCCGGCTGGACGTGTAGCACGAAGCGTTGCCGTCCGGGAATGTGATCCGTTGAGGTGCACGCCGCGGGCGCCCGTATGGGCGCGCCGCCCGTCAGTGGAACCGCTTCAGCAGCTCATTCACCTCGCGCAGGTACACCGTTTCGGCGATCGGGTCCAGGTGGCTGACGGCGGGTTCGTAGCCGCCCTCGGCGAACGCCTTCTGTTCGGGGAAGTAGCCGATGTACCCGTTGGTGTACCCCATCAGAAACGCGCGGGATGCCGGGCAGGCGGCCTTCACGCGCTGGCCGATGACGTGAAACAACTCGCCGGGGAACGTGACCCACATCAGGTCGCCGATTCGCACGGCCGTCGTGGGCGTGAGCACTTCGGTCTTCTTGAAATCGTTGAACAGTTCGCGGTACGCGCGCGGCAGGCGTATGTCGCGGGCCGCCAGTTCGATCTTCGCTCCGGCCGGCGCGGGGTTGAGCGTCTTGTACACGCGCACAACCTCGCGTCCGATCTCTTCGCCGAGCGCCCAGGTGACGCTGATGTTGTCCTCATTGCCGTCGAGCCCGCCGACGACGCGCGGGTTGATGTCGCCCGCCGCGCCCTGCACGAACATCGTCCCCGCGCCGGTCTCCTTCTCGACGTACTCCTGCATGCGCCCCATCCACTCGCC
Source organism: Acidobacteriota bacterium (assembly GCA_050261515.1). Classification (GTDB taxonomy): domain Bacteria; phylum Acidobacteriota; class Terriglobia; order Bryobacterales; family Bryobacteraceae; genus JBLNDJ01. The sequence goes on from JBLNDJ010000038.1 coordinate 92,226, forward strand.
CGAAACCTTGCTGTTGCGCCCGCCGAGCGACGTGCCGTGGCACGCGTAGTGAATCATGACGGCGAGCGGGCGGCCGGCTTCCGTATCGATGCGCACCAACTGCACCGCGTCGTCGATCGTGCCGCCGGGGTTCGGGCCGAGCCGCATCGCGCCGCCGAACTCGTGAATCTTGACCGGCTCCGCAGTCTTGAACTTGCCGAAGGACTGGCTCTGCGCGTTCTCGTCGAACGTGATCTCCGAGTCGCTATCCTCCGGAACCACGCGCCTGCGGTTCATCGCGATGCGCGACCGCCCGTCGCCCGCGCCGATGCGGACCGGCTGCAGGTTCGCGACGGCCTTCTTCGCCGTGGCTTCGAGCGCGGCGGCGAATTCGCGCTCCCAGTTGAACTTGCCTTGCGTGCTGGGTGACGGCGCCGCGTGGTTGTGCGCGTCGCCGATCAGCACGTTCGCCGCCGGAATCCCGGTCACGGCCGAGACGCGCTTGCGGAACTCGTCGTGATCGCGAATCATCATCACGTCGCCTTCGACGAACATCACCTTCTGCGCGCCGTCGTCGAACACCAGGCAGCGGACGTACAGTTTGTCGTTGCCGTGAACGCCGTCGGAAGGCGCGTTCCGCAAGTCGTACCCGACCATGTAAACGGGCTCGTGCGGCGTGACGTCGCTCTTGGCGAACCCCGCGCGGATCTGCACGGCCTGCATGCCCATCACCCCCAGAACGAACAGCAACACGCTCAGCTTCACGACAGCACCTCGCGAAGGCGGCGCGCGACGATCTCCGCCTCGCCCGGCTGAAGCATCCAGACGCCGAACACGAGTTCCTTCACGCTCGTCATCGGGTTCGCCTCGATCGACGGCTTCCCTTCCCGCAGCCGCGCCTGCACCTCGGGCGGCGTGAGCTTGATCTTCGCGGCGTCCCACCAGATTTTCAGATGCGGCACGTGGTTCGCGATTTCGGGCACGAACATCTCCGTCTGAACGCCCGGCAGTCCGCGCACCGCGCCGGCGATCGTTTCTACGCGCCGCTCCCACTCCTTCCACTCGGCTTCGTGGTCTTTGTCGAGATAGATCTCGACGGCGACCATCATCGCGAGAATTTCTTCCTTGTTGACCTTCATGCCGCGCGCGATCGTCTCGCCGTTGGGCGAGGTGTTGAGCCGCGCGGCCTGTATCAGGTCCTTGCGCCCCAGCAGAAGGCCCGCGCTCTGCGGCCCGCACAGGCCCTTGCCGCCCGAAAACGTCACCAGGTCGAAGCCCATCCTGACGTACTTCGACAGGTTCGACGCCGGCGGCACGTCCGCGGCGCAATCGTTGAACGTCGGGACGCCGTGCTTCTTGCCGAGCGCGACCCAGTCGGCCGCCTTGATGCGCCCGTTCGGATCGGCCAGGTTCAGAAACATCATCATCGCGGTCCGCGGGTTCACGGCGCGATCGACGTCCTCGGGCGTTTCGACATCGACGAGCTTGACGCCGGCCGCCCTGATTGCGTGCTCGTAGCCGAAGTGGTGCGTCTTCTGGATGAGAACTTCGTTCTTCAGCCCCGTTGTATCCGGAAGCTGGCGGATGAGGTTCTGGTTCGCGCCCGTGACGCACGCCGCGGTGCCCACGGTGAGCGCGCCCGCCGCGCCCGAGGTGACCATGGCGGACTCGGCGCCCACCAGCGACGAGATGCGCGCGCCGGCCTTATCCTGAAGCTCCGAGATGTTCACGAAGGAGTGTGAGGCGTACTCCCAGGCCGCCTTCACTTCGGGCGGCATCAGCGACGCGCTCATCGCTGTGAACGTCCCGGCGGCGTTGATGAACGTCCGCACCCCGAGTTCCGCGAAGTAATCGCGGGCCGGAGGCGCGCCCGCGGCGCGAACCGCCGGCAGGCCCCCGAAAAAAGGCAGCGACGCCAGCCGCTGCAAAAACGCGCGCCGGTCCGGCATGACGAACCTCCCCTTACTTATACGCGATGCAATCGATCTCCACGAGCGAGTCGCCCGGAATTCCGCCCGCGGCCGCGATCGTCGTGCGGACGCCCGGCTCGGCGCCGAACTTGCCCATGAAGACTTCGTTCATTCCCTTGTAGTCCTTCAGATCGTTCAGGTAGACGTTGACCTTGAGCACCTTCTCCATCGACGAGCCCGCCTCTTCGAGGCGCTGTTTGACTTCGTTCAGGACGTGCTCGGTGTGCGATTTGATGTCGCCCGGGAAGTGCGCGCCGATGCCCGAGATGAACACGAGGTTGCCGTAAGTCACCACCGGGCTGAACAGCGGCGGCTTCTCCGGCTTCCCGCGTTTGCCCCACACCACAGTCTTCACGGGCTTCTCGTCCGCTTTCTTGGCGAGCGCCGCCGCGGGCGCAACGCCGGCTGCCGCGGCCGCAGCAGTACCCTTCATCAGGAAATTACGACGATTGGATTTGGCCATAAGGTCTCCGTGGCGAGATCGTATCAGAAACCGCGGGGCGAAGACCAGCCGCCCCATTTGACGCACCACCACCCCTCTGGCGTAGAATTTTGTTCTCGTCGTCGGGGGATCTGAATGCGTCTTTTGCTTTTGCTGGTGAGCTGCACCGCAGCCTGGGCACAGATGGAATACGATCTTCTGTTGCGCGGTGGTCACGTCATCGACGGAAAGAACGGCATCAACGCCGTTCGCGATGTCGCCATTCGGGGCGGCAGGATCGCGGCCGTCGCTCCCAATATCGATCCGGCCAGGGCCCGCAAGACGGTGGACGTCTCCGGCCTATACGTCACGCCGGGCCTCGTCGACATACACGCGCATGTCTACACCGGAACCGGCGAGCGCAACTCCTACGCAGGCGACAACAGCGTGTATCCGGACGGCTTCTCCTTCCGCGCCGGCGTCACGACTCTCGCCGATGCGGGCGGCGCCGGCTGGCGCACTTTTCCCGATTTCAAGGACCGCGTCATCGAGCGCTCGCAGACGCGAGTGCTCGCGTTTCTCAACATCGTGGGCCAGGGCATGCGCGGCGGCCGCTTCGAGAACAACCTCGACGACATGGACGCCGAGGCCACCGGGCGCGCCGCGCTCGAGAACAAAGACCTGGTCGTCGGAATCAAGACCGCGCACTACGCCGGCCCCGAGTGGACGCCGGTCGAGCGCGCCGTCCAGGCCGGCACGATCGCAAAGATTCCCGTGATGGTGGACTTCGGCTCGAAGTACGCGCGCCGCCCGCTGAACGAGCTGCTCACCGCCAAGCTGCGGCCGGGCGACATCTATACGCACGTCTACTCGGGCCTGCGAGGCGAGCTCGGCGAAGACGGCCGGCCCGGCCCGGGGCTCGCCGAGGGCCGCAAGCGCGGCGTCATCTTCGACGTCGGCCACGGCGGCGGCAGCTTCTTCTGGCCCATCGCCGTGCCGCTCATGAAGGCCGGCTTCACGCCGGATTCGATCTCGACAGACCTCCACATCGGCAGCATGAACGGCGGCATGAAAGACATGCTGAACGTGATGAGCAAATTCCTGATTCTCGGCATGCCGCTGGACGAGGTGATCTTGAAATCGACCTGGAGCCCGGCCAAGGAGATCCAGCGCGAGGAGCTGGGGAACCTTTCGGTGGGCGCGGACGCGGACGTCGCCGTGCTGCGGCTTGTCAAAGGCGATTTCGGCTTCGGCGATTCGCGCGGCATGCGCATGCGCGGAGACCGGAAGCTCGTCTGCGAGCTGACGCTGCGCTCGGGCAAGGTCGTCTGGGACCTCAACGCGATCGCGTCGGAAGATTGGGACAAAGCGAAGAAATAGAGTCCGTTCCTCGAAGGAGGGATATGGCGATCGATTTTGCGCGAGAGGTAGTCCTCCGCTGGGATGACCAGGACCCCGCGCTTGCACCCCTGTTGAAGGAAGGCGCGATCGATGTCGTGCTGGTGCGCGAGCCGCTTCCCGTCTTCCGCGATGCATGCCAGGCGGCGGGAATCCGCGTGGCCGCCGCTTCCGAACTTAAAATCGTTGACCTGGCCGGATTCCGCAGCGCCGCGCCCGGAACGGCCGCGCTCTCCGAGGGCCTCTGGCCGGGCATCGCCGGCGGCCACATCCGCGAGGACGAGGAACTCGCGAGCCCGACGCGGCTGCCCTGGGTGGACGCCAACGGCTTCCGCTACGCGTGGCTGCGCGCGCTCGCTCCCGGCCGCACGCCCGTGCTCGCGTACCTTCCGAACGAAGCCGCGGGACTGAAGCCCAGCCAGATTGTGCCCTACGACACGCTCGAACTCGCGCTGGTCGAGGCGTGGATCAGCGGCGGCAATTACGTGATGGGCGTCGAGCCGCGATACCGCGCGGCGCTCATTGCGCGCGAGGTGAAGGCGCTCACGGCATGGCGTAATCTGGGCCGCACGGTGCGCTGGCTCAAGCAGTACCGCGCGCTGTTCGGCCGCCCCGCCCTGCCGCAAATCACGCTTCTGGTGGATGAGGGGGAGGCGACTGCCGAGATCGGCAACCTGATGGTGCGGCACAACGCGGCGCCCGCCATCGAGAGCGCCGCAGCGCCGCCCGTGCCCGATCCCGCGCGCCGCTTCGTCGTCGTCGCGGTGAGTCTCGGAGACCCGGCGCCCGCCGCGCGCAAGCGCATCCTGGCTCACGCCGAGGCGGGCTCGATTCTCGTCGTCGATCGCGGCGAGGGCGAGCCTTGGTGGCGCGTCCCGGGTCTCGAACTCGAGCACGACGAGCCCGACCGCGAAACCTACCGGCTCGGCCACGGCCGCGTGGTGGCGTACAAGAAGGTCATCGAAGACCCGAGCGATTTCGCGCTCGACGCGATCGATCTGGCGACGCACGCACGCCGCGCGGCCCGCACCTGGTTCGCGCCTACCGTGGTCGTGACCGCGACCGCCGGACCCGAAGCCGGTCCGGTGCGCGGCGGCGAGGTCGTCGCCGCCATCAACTACGGCAGTCCCTTGCATTACGAACTCATGATTTACGCGCAGGGGAACTTTTCCCGCGCGCGCCTGTTCCGGCCCGAGGGTGAGCCGGTCGACGTCAAAATCGCCAAGCGCGGCACGCGAACGGAAATCAATCTTCCGGACCTGCGGCGCGTGGGCGTCGTCGTGTTGGGTTAGAATTTGATCCAAGGGGGATCCATGATTCTGGGGCGGCGTGAATTTCTCGGCGCGCTGGGCGCGGCGTCCGTGCGGCCCGGCGCCTGGGCGAAACCGGCTCCGGCCGTTGCGCCACGAACTCCGAAAGCCTACTTCGGCCTGCACGAATTCATCGAGGCGAATCCCAAAGCGGTCTTCATCCGGCGCACGCATGTGCCGCACAAGATGGACGAGCCCGCCAAGCTGCGCGAAGGCCTGCAACTCGCGCGCGAGATTTTCGTTCCGCTCGACAAGCCCGGCATTCCCGTCACGCACCGCATCATCCTGAAACCCAACCAGACCAGCGTGCGCGACAAGATGCGCCCCGACGTGGATAACTGGGGAACCGGCACCGATCCGCAGTTCTACGAAGGCATGATCATGGGCCTCGAAGAGATCGGGCTCAAGAAATTCCACTTCATCGAGGCGAACAGCTTCCCGCACTGGAACTACCGCGGTTTCGTGGATATCAACGAGCGCCACGGCGTCCAGATGAACGAGCCCGAACGCCGCGCGCGCCAGTTCCGCGAAGGCGAGGGCATCACCTGGAGCAAGGTGCCCGACGCGGTCATCTACAAACGCATCCCGCACTACGCGCCCGTTAACGAGCCCGACACGTGGCTGCTGAACATCGCGAAGTGGAAGGGCCATGCGATGTGCCTCACGCAGGCCGTCAAGAACGAGCAGGGCCTCGTGGTGGGGCCGTACGTACGCTTCTGCCTGGGCTGGAAAGGCGTACTCGGCGTGGCCGACCTGATGAAGGACGACATCAACCCGCGCGCCGAAGCCATGGTGAACGAGTTTTTCGAGCGGCACAAGCGCGCCGGCTACCTGCGCTACACGGATGCCGCCGACGAGCAGCGCATCGACGCGATCGCGCAGGAAATCTGGGCGCACAAGACGCTCGACCACCAGAGCGTGCTGCGCACCGGCCTCGCGATGATCGAAGGCATCTACAGCCGCGATGGCGACGGCTTCGGGGTCGGCAACGATTACCTCACGAACCTCGTGATGTTCGGGAAGGACAAGTTCCGGCTCGACGTGATCGGCCTCTACCTGGGCGGCCACGAGCCGGGCAACGTCCACCTCTACCGCATCGCGAAAGAGCGCGGCCTCTCCGACACGTTCAACCCGTGGGAGATTCCGGTCTATGAATGGCTCGACGGCCGCGCGGTTCCGCGCAAGCTGACCGACTTCCCGCGCACGCCGCTCAAGAGCTACTACCTGACGCGGCGCGGCGAGCCGACCTACCACCTGGTGAACGAACACTTCGACTACGACCGCTACAAGGTCTGAGCGCCGGAAAAACCCGCTCACGACGCGCGCCATGCCCGCGGCGCGGCTCGCACGGCCGCGCTAATCTGAGGGTTCATGGCCAACGACAAACACAACCGGCGCGACATACTGCGCGCCTTTTCCGGAGTTGCGCTCGCCTCGCTCGGCGGCGCGAAGCTTGGCGCGCAGGACGCGGCTCAAAGCATGGCGGGCGTGCCGTTTGAGGAGAAGCAAACCATCCGCATCGCCCTGATCGGCGCGGGAGGCCGCGGCACCGGCCTGCTCCGTAATTTTCTGGGCGTCGATAGGATTCAGGTCAACGCCGTCTGCGACCTCGTGCCCGAGAAGGTCAAGCGCGCGCAAGGCCTGGCCGAGAAGGCGCTCGGCAAGGCGCCCGAAGGGTACACGGCCGGCGAGCACGACTTCGAAAAGGTGCTCACGCGCGACGACATCGATCTCGCCGTGATCGCCACGCCGTGGCAGTGGCACACGCCGATGGCGCTGTTCGCGATGCGCAACGGGAAACACGCCGCCGTCGAGGTGCCGGCCGCCGTCACGCTCGACCAGTGCTGGGATCTCGTCAACACGTCCGAAAAGACGCGCCGGCATTGCATCATGCTCGAGAACTGCTGTTACGGCTACAACGAGCTGCTGGTGCTCAACATCGTGCGCGCCGGCCTGCTCGGGCAACTCACGCACGGCGCCGCCGCCTACAATCACGACCTTCGCGCGACGCTGTTCGCCAACCGCGGCGAAGGCCTCTGGCGCCGCGACTGGCATCTCACGCACGACGGCAATCTCTACCCCACGCACGGCCTCGGCCCCGTGGCGCGCTACATGGACATCAACCGCGGCGACCGCTTCGACTACATGGTCTCGATGAGCTCGCCCGCTAAGGGCCTTGAAGCCTATCGCGCCGGGCATCTCCAGGCGAGCGATCCGCGCATGAGCGAGACGTACCGCTGCGGCGACCTCAACACCAGCCTGATCAAGACCGCCCACGGCCTGACGATCATGCTCGAGCACAACGTCAGCTCGCCCCAGCCCTACGACCGCATCAACCTGATCGCCGGAACCAAGGGCATCTTCCGCGACTATCCGCCGCGCATCTACATCGACGGCGCTTCGAAGAACGACGAGTTCGAGACGATCGACGCCTACAAGGCCCGCTTCGAGCATCCGCTCTGGACGAAGCTCGGCGAGCTGGCGAAAAAGAACGGCGGGCACGGCGGCATGGACTTCCTGATGTGCTATCGTCTCGCAGAGTGTATGAAGACAGGCCAGGCGCCGGACATGGACGTTTACGACGCGGCGGCCTGGAGCGCGCCGCTGCCCCTCAGCGAGCAGTCCGTCGCCGCGGGCAGCGCCCCGGTGAAGTTTCCGGATTTCACACGCGGCCGCTGGCAGAAGGCCGCCAGGAGCTGACATCATGACTGCCCGGATTTGGCTGTTTCTTTTGGGAAGCGCGATGGCGTTCGCGCAGACGAACACGGTCGAGGTCTGGGCCGTTCCCTCCATCTACAAGGCTCGCCCCGCCGAGGCGGCGCAGAAATCGAATCTCGTCTGGGACGCGAAGACGAAGACCGTTTCGCTCGCCGGGGCGAAGAACGAGCACATACCGTTTCAGCTTGTCGTCTCCACCGAGCCGCCCCCTACGCGTTACGACAAGCCCGCGTCCGGCTTCTTCGTCGAAGCCTCCGATCTGGCTTCGGAAAAAGGCCGCATCCCGCACGACCGCATACGGATCTACCTCGAGCACGTCGTGTTGTGCTACGGCAAGTCGAGTCCCGTCGGCGAGACGGGCTTCTGGCCCGACGCGCTCGCGCCTCTGACGGACCCATTCGACATGGGCTCCGCCTTCCGAACTTTCGTGAAGAACCGCGGCGTGTGGGTCGATGTCGTGACGCCGCCGGACGTTCCCGCGGGCGTTTACACCGGCACGGTGCGCGTCACGCAGAACGGCAAGCCGATCGACGAGGTGAAGCTCAACCTGAAGGTGTACGATTTCGCGCTACCGGAAGAAACGCACCTCATCACCTACATGGGCGTTTCGGGCAGCCAGCTCGCGGCGTATCACAACGTCGCGCCCGGCTCGCCCGAGGCGAAGGCGCTGCTCCGCAAATATCACGCGTTCCTCTACGCCAACCGCATGGAGCCGTGGTTCAACGAGCCGCTTCAGCCCGCGGTCAGGAAGACCGGCAACGACGTCGCGGTGAGCTTCGACGAGCAGGCGTACGCGCTGTACATGAACCAGTGGAAGACGAAGCGCGTCATCCTCGAAACCGTCCCGAGCCCGCTCGAGGGAGGCCCGGAGAGCGCGGTCCGCTCCTACGTCAAGCAAATCTACGATTACTACAAGAAGAACGGCTGGCTGAGCCGGCTTGTGTTCAACAGCCCCATCGACGAGCCGGGCAACGCGCAGCAGTTCGAGGAAACGCGCAAGTGGGCCGCGCTCGTTCACGAGGCCGCGCCCGGCGTTCCGTTCCTCGTCACGAGAGAACCCGCGGAGCCCGCCGGGCATCCCGAGTGGGGAACGCTCGCCGGCCACGCGAATAACTTCTCCATCCACGGCAACGAGCTGAACCGTCCCGTGGTGAAGCAGGCGATTCGCCGCGAGCAGGCGCGCGGCGGCGAGATCACGTGGTACATCTCCTGCGACCAGGGCTACCCGCAACCGAACTACTTCATCGACGCGCCCGCAATGGACCCCGTGATGGTGCCCTGGATCACGTGGCGCTACGGCATGAACGGCGTGCTCTATTGGGACCTCAAGTTCTGGCCGCAGACCGCCGACCCCTGGCTGAACCCGGTCACCTACCTGAGCGGCTTCCTGTGCAGCGACGGCTATGTGCTCAACGGCGAGGGCTCGCTCATCTATCCGGGCAGCCGCGCGAAACGCTACACCGGGCAGAAGGATGTGGACGGGCCCGTCTCCTCGATTCGCTTCGAACTGCTGCGTGAGGGCATCGAGGATTACGAGTATCTCTGGCTGCTCAAATCGCTCGGCGACGGCGAGTTCGCCGAGGACGCAGCCCGGAGCATGGTCGTAGACGTGCGCGCCTTCTCGCGCAACGTGGACGATCTGTTCGCCCTGCGCGAGAAGATGGCGGCGCGCATCGAAGAGCGGCTGCGCAAGCGATGAAGATCCTGAGCCTGGGCGAAATCCTCTGGGACGTCTTCGACGACGCCGAGCGCCTCGGCGGCGCGCCGTTCAACTTCGCCGTTAACGCGAAGCGGCTCGGGCATGACGTGCGCTTCGTGAGCGCCGTGGGCGCCGACGAGCGCGGCCGGCGCGCCCTCGCCGCGATGGACGAGCAAGGCCTCCCGCGCGATTTCGTCGGCTCGATCGAAGGCCGCGCGACGGGCACGGTCGCGGTGCGGGTCGATTCCGCCGGGCAGCCGGCGTTCACCATCGCCCGCCCCGCCGCCTACGATTTCGCCGCGCTGGCCGCGGCGGATCTCGAAGCGATTGAACGCTGGTCGCCGGACTGGATCTACTTCGGCACGCTCCACCAGCTTTCCGAAGGCGGTCGCGAAGCAACCCGCCGAGCGATCGCCGCCGCGCCCCGTGCGCGCCGTTTCTACGACGTCAACCTGCGCAAGGACTCCTACACGCCGGAACTCGTAGCCGCGCTCGCGCGCCAAGCGACCGTGCTCAAGGTGAATGAAGAAGAACTCCCCGTGCTGGCGGAAATCTGCGGCCTGCCCGCATCGCCGCGCGAGGCCTTCTGCCGCGCCGCCGGATACGAAGCCGTAGCCGTCACGCTAGGCGCCAAGGGCTGCGCGGCGCTAGCCGGAGGGGAATACGTGGAATCACCCGCTCGCAGAATTGAAGTGAAGGACACCGTAGGAGCGGGCGACGCCTTCGCGACAGCGTTTCTACACGGCCTGGCAAACTCCTGGCCCGCCGCAAGAATCGCCGATTTCGCAAACCGCGCCGGCGCCCTCGCCGCGTCGCGCCAGGGAGCGCTACCGGAGTCAATTGCGGACGAAATGCTCGGGCTGCCGAAGCCACTGGCCATATGCGTATCCGATCTCTTGCATGCAGTCGGTGGGCCGGATGAATCATAATGAGAAGTCCTACTGCCAAACATGACCAATCCGTCCGCCATGTCCGTGGTCGCACAGTTGGAAAGTCGCCTCGGGGCAACTTGGACGCACCTCCGGACGGCACGCGAACTGGCCGAGACCACCCGTTCGCTGCTCCGGACTGAGCTTGCCGGTATTGACTCCGACGACACCAGCATCGTGGTTTCGGGATCGCTGGCGCGTGATGAATTCACGGTAGGCAGCGATATCGACTGGACACTGCTCATCGATGGATCCGCAGATCCACACCACCAGGAGCTCCTCGAAAGGATCCGGCCTATTATCCGCAACCACGCGGCCAAGGATCCAGGACGGGAAGGTACCTTCGGCGAGATGGCGTTCAGCCATCAGCTCGTGCACGAAATAGGCGGCGAGGACGACACGAATCGAAATACCACCCGCCGCCTACTGCTGCTCCTGGAGTCAACTGCCGTCGGCCGTCCAGAGGCCTATGAGCGCGTGGTGAGGAACATTCTGCAGCGATATATCCGAGAAGATGACGGGTTCGCGCGTACTCAGGGCAGATATCATGTGCCAAGATTCCTACAGAACGATTTTGCGCGTTATTGGCGGACAATGGCGGTCGATTTCGCCTATAAGCGGCGGACCCGCTTCGGCAAGGGCGCAGCACTACGCAACTTCAAGCTGCGCATGTCGCGGAAGCTGCTCTACGTCTCCGGGCTCTTAAGCTGCTTTAGCTGCGAGCTGAAACTGACTGGCCGCTCAAGCCTCTTCCCTTGTGAGAAGTTCACCGGCGCGCCGGAGTGTGTTGCGTGTCTGCGCGATTCGATACGAAGAACGCCGCTGGACATCCTCGCGACCGTCGTGTTTGCCTTCGATCATCTGCACGAGACTGGCCGCAAACTGTTCGGCGCCTATGACGAGTTTGTCGGTCTTCTATCCAACAGCGAGACGCGAAACCACCTGGAAAGCCTCCCCGCGCGCCCTGACCTGCACGACCCCGTGTGGGAGCGTTCGCGACTCGTCAGTCATACTTTTCGGGACGGACTACTCGACTTGTTCTTTGATGAGCCAAGCCGATTGGCTGAGCTCACGAGAATGTACGGGGTGTTCTGATGAACCGACGCATTGGTTTTTCAACAGGCGCACTGGCATACGCGGAGTTCGACCGAGCGCTTCGAATGCTCCGGTCACGGCCGGTCTCCGCCGTGGAGCTTTCTGCCTTGAGGCAGCCGGAGTTGCTGCCGCTATTGCAGAGCCTCGACTGCCTAGATCTCTCGCAGTTCACGTACGTCGCCGTACATGCGCCTAGTTACATCGAGCCGTCGACCGAAGCTAACGTTGTCCAGTCATTGATGCAAATTGCCGAACGCAAATGGCCGATCGTTCTGCATCCGGACGCGATTCACGATTACGCGCTATGGAACCGACTCGGAACATCGCTGTTGGTAGAGAACATGGACAAGCGCAAGCCGGTTGGAAGAACAGCAGATGAACTCGACCCCGTGTTTCAGAACCTGCCGCAAGCCGGTCTGTGCTTCGACATCGGGCACGCGCGACAAGTAGATAGCACAATGACTGAGGCGTACCTGATCCTGCGCCGCTTTGGTGACCGACTACGGCAACTGCATGTAAGTGAAGTGAATACCAGGAGCACTCACGACCCGCTCTCGTACGCCTCGGTGCTCGCTTTCAAACAAGTGGCGGAACTTATCCCTGAGGATGTGCCGCTTATCCTTGAGACCCCAGTTGGTGAAGACCAGATCGAATCCGAGATGGAATTGGCTAGAGGAGCACTGCCCCTGCTTGTATGTTCCTCTTGATCCATCCGCGGTCGAGTGGAGCGTGGCCGGTCGCTATAGCTGCCTACGCCTTCACCGACAAAAACCCGCTGACGTTCTCCCACAGCAGCCGCGGGAAGCTCTTATCCAGATACGACCGGATCGACACGTAGCACTCGTCGCACTGGTTCGTCCGGGTAAACTCGCGCACCATGCGCGCACGTTCCTCGAGCGGGTAGCGCTTGAACTGCATGGAGCACGGCTGAAGCTGTCCGTCGGCGGTCACCACCAGGAACCGCAGGCCCGACTTGCAGCCCGGACTGCCCCCCTGCTCGAAGTAGCGCCGCGTCGCGTTGAGCGTCGTCGTCGAGTTCACGATCCAGTTCGTCGCGTCGCGCCGCTTCTCGACTTCGTCGAATCCACGGTTCAGCGAGGCAAGCTGCTCGGGCGTGTTCAGGAAGTAATCGCGGCACCCGGTGCGCCGCGCCGAGTACGCGCTGTAGCAGAGGTTCACGCCCCAGGCGCGCGCCATGTCCGCGATGCGCGTTATTTCGTCGACGTTCTCGGACGTGATGCACGAATTCAACACGATGTCGTCGTGCCCGAGCGCTGCCAGCTTCGGCATGATCGCGCTCAGGTGATCGAACAGGCCCGGCAACCCGCGGAACACGTCGTGCCGTTCATCCGGAAAATCGAGGCTGACGGAAAACTGGTCGACGCCCGCCTCGCGCAGCGCGAGGTACTTCTCTTCGGTCATCTCCGACCAGTTCGACACCAGAATTGTGTACGGCACTCCGGACCCGTTTTTGATCGCGCGCACGATCTCGACGACGTCCGAGCGCAACAGCGGCTCGCCGCCCGAAACCTGCACCACGCACGGCCGCAGCACTTCCGTGTAGCGCCGGTAGTCGGCGGGCTTCAGGTTCCGCGAATCGTCCTTCGGGCCGCCGTGGTCGCAGTGCTTGCACCAGCAGGTGCAGGAGTCGGTGACTTCAAAGGAGACGACGACCGGCCGCTCCGCCACCCAATTGGCGGACCCGCGGCCGATAATCTTCAGCGAATCGATGAGGGGAACCTTGCGCATACCTCGGAACCGGAGCTTAAGGCCTTATTAAACCACAGCGCCACCTCGCAAGCCGGGCGATTCGGTCCGGCTGCGCAAATTCCGAGCTAAACGGAGAATTGGGCGGGTCGAGCGGCCCCGCTACTTCTTCTCCGGCTCAGCCGAAGGAGGCGTCTTAACCTCGTCGCCGTACTGGATCGTGATATCGCCTTTGAAAAGCTTGTAGTTCTCGTACTTCACCAGCATCCGTATGCGCTGCGGCCCGGACTCGAAGTTGAGCACATCGTCGGCGCGCGTGTAGGTCGGGAACCAGTATTTGCCGTCGATCTGCTCGCGGTAGGTCTCGAACTTCGGAAATTCGTTGTTCTTGGCGACGATGCCCACGCCACGCCCGTACGACTTGACGATCTGCAAATCGCGGTCGTCCACCCAAATCTGGCCCTGGAAGTACCGCTGCCCCTTGTCGAGCTTCTTGGGTTTCACCGCGAACACGTAGCACGGGATCTCGTCGGCGTGCTGCTTGCCGAGATACCGTATGTCGTACTTGGGAAGTTCGCCGCTGGTGAGCACGAATGGCTGCACGTTGCGGAGGTCGGCCTCGTCCTCCGGCGTCAGGAGAATGCGGCTGAGCGTGGCGACCGGCGCCCGCACCACGCGTTCGGTCCGCTTCCCGTCCGCGCTGAAGATGACATCCGTGACCATCTCCCAGCGGCCCATCACGCCACCGCCCGGTTCGAGTTCCTGCACACGGGCCGTCTGCCGGTACGTGTAGTTCTCTCGCGCGCGGGCAAACTCCGATTCCTTCGCCGCGAACTTGGCGATGATGTCCTGGATCTGCCCGTCGCTTAGCGCGCCCGCGGTGGCGGCGGCAGGAGCGGCCGCATTGTTCCCATCCACCTTGCGCCACCCGGACTGCTCCTGCGCGAACACGGAGGCGGCCGTAACGGCCAGGATACAGGCATGTTTCGAAACGCGCATGGCTTCCCTTTCATGATAGATGCCCGCGGGACGGGCCGCGTTTCCCTCATTCCCCGAGCACATGCTTCGCGATCGTAGCAAGTTGCATGTTGCTCGTGCCCTCGTAGATCCGGCCGATTTTCGCATCGCGGTAGAACTTTTCCACGGGATAGTCGCGCGTGAACCCCACGCCGCCGAAAATCTCCACCGCCCGCGACGCCGTCTCCTCGGCGATCTGGGAGCTGAAGTACTTCGCCATCGCCGCCTCGGAGGTGAACGGCAGCCCGGCGTCGTGCAGCCGCGCGGCGTTGTACACCATCAGCCGCGCCGCCTCGACCGCCGTCGCCATGCGCGCCAGGTCGAACCGCACGGCCTGGAACTCCGCGATGGGCTTGCCGAACTGCCGCCGCTCCTTCGCGTACCGCGCCGCGTGATCGAGCGCGCCGCGCGCCAGCCCGGCCATCTGCGCCCCGATGCCGATGCGCCCCTCGTTCAGCGTCTCGATCGCGACCTTGTAGCCCTTGCCCACCTCGCCCAGCACGTTCGCCCTCGGGACGCGGCACGCGTCGAGGATCAGCTCGCAGGTGGACGACGCCCGAATTCCGAGCTTGTCCTCCTTCTTACCCACCTGGAATCCGGGGAACTCGCGCTCCACCAGGAAGCACGTGATGCCGCGATACCCCGCCTCGGGTTTCGCATTCGCGAACACCAGGAACACGCCGGCCTCGTGCGCGTTCGTGATCCAGAGCTTGCGGCCGGTCAGGAGATAATCGCCGCCCTGCTCGACGGCGCGCGTCGCGAGCGCGAAGGCGTCCGAACCCGCGCCCGCCTCAGACAGCGCGTACGCACCTACCGAGCCCGTGGCGAGTTTCGGCAGATACCGCCGCTTCTGCTCATCGCTTCCCCAGCGCAGCAGGGCGTTGAGCACCAGCGTGTTCTGAACATCCACGATGACCGCGGCCGAGGCATCCACGGCAGCCAGTTCCTCCACCGCGAGCACGGCCTGGAAGAACGTGCCGCCCTGCCCGCCATACTCCTCGGGAACCTCGATCCCCATCAGCCCCAACTCGAAGAACTGGCCGAGCAGGTCCTTGCGGAACACGCCGGCTTCGTCCATTTCGCGCACGCGCGGAGCGATCCTCTCGCGCGCGAACTGGCGCACAGCGGACTGAAACATCCTCTCTTCTTCGCTGAGCAACGCTGCATACAGTATAAAATTCGTCCATGACCGATTGGTTTACGATTGCGCGCGCCCGGAACATCCCGGAGCCCGAACGGATCGCGCCCGTGCTCCAGGCGCTCGAAGATGCCTTCGCGCCACTCACGGCGGACATCCCGCTCGAGACCGCGCCCGCCACGGTGTTCCGCCCCTCGCCCGAGGAGGAAGCGTGACCATCCTCGAAGCCGCGCGCCTGCTTCGGGCCGGGAAGGTCTCCTCGGCGGAACTGACCGAAGAGAGCCTGCGCCGCATCGCCGCGCTCAACCCGAAGCTGAACGCGTTCATCACTGTCACCGAAGAAAGCGCGCGCGAGGCCGCGCGGCGCGCCGACGACGAGCTCGCACAGGGACGCGACCGCGGGCCGCTCCATGGCATTCCCATCGCGCTCAAGGACGTGTTCGAGACGCGCGGCGTCCGGACCACGGCGGGCTCGAAGCTTTTCGCGGACCACGTCCCGGACCGCGACGCAGCCGTCGTCGAGCGCCTCATGGCCGCCGGCGCCGTCCTCACCGGCAAGACCAACATGCACGAGCTGGCCTACGGCGTGACCTCCACCAATCCGCACTTCGGCGCCGTGCGCAACCCGCGCGACCTCGAGCGCATCCCCGGCGGTTCGAGCGGCGGCTCGGGCGCTGCCGTTGCGGCGGACATGGTGTTCGCGGCCATGGGCAGCGACACCGGCGGCTCGATCCGCATCCCGGCTTCCTACTGCGGAGTCGTGGGACTGAAGCCCACTTACGGGCTCGTGAGCACCCGTGGCGTGCTGCCGCTCGATTTCTCACTCGACCACATGGGCCCGCTCGCGCGCTCGGTGCGGGATGCCTCCGTGGTTCTCAATGCGATCGCCGGGCGCGAAGACTACCTTCCGCCCGCGGACGCCTCACTCGCCGGAGTTCGCATCGGAGTGCCTGAGAACTTCGGTCAAAAGCGCGTCGATCCGGCCGTGGCCAACGCGGTCCGCAGTGCCGGCGGCCTCGCGGAAGAACTCGGCGCTCGCCTCGTCCCCGTGCGCCTGCCGGACATGGATGCCCTGAACGCGATCGGCCGCGTCATCCTGCTCGCCGAAGCTTCAGCCCTGTTCGAGCGCCGCCTCGACAACCCGGACAACTTCGGCGCAGACGTCTTCGCTCTATTGCAGCAGGGTCGCCTCGTCGCGGCGACCGATTACGTGAACGCGCAGCGGCTGCGCCGCCTGAAGTGCGAGGAATTCCGTTCGGTCTGGCGCGAGGCCGACGTCCTGATCGTCCCCACGACGCCCATCTCCGCGCCAAAGATCGGCCAGGCGACGGTCGAAATCGACGGCGAACCGGAAGACGTCCGCCTCGCCTCCACGCGCCTCGTGCGCGGCATCAACGTCCTCGGACTTCCGGCGATTTCGATCCCCTGTGCCGCGGATACGGCAGGGCTCCCCATCGGTTTGCAGATTGTCGCGCGGGAGTTTCATGAAGCCGCGCTGTTGCGGGCCGCCGTCGCGCTCGAAGACGCTCTCGGGACTTCACGAAACTTTCACAAGACGCGCATGTAATTCGCCTGCCGGGCATCTCTATACTGGGCTAGCATTTCGAACGTGCGGCCGGTCGCAGCCCGATCGCCGCGCACGGAAGCACTCACAGAGGGGTCAGTTATGTCCAGAAAACCACGTATGGATTCAGCGCGAACACTCGCGCTCATTGCGGCTGTTGCTCTAGCGGCGTTCCCGGCGGCCGGCGCCGAAAACGCCTTCACGCAGACAAACCTGGTTTCCGATATCCCGGACCTCGCCAAGGTCCTGGATCCGAATCTGGTGAACCCATGGGGCATCGCGTTCAGCCCCACGAGCCCGTTCTGGATCGCGAACAACCACACGGGCACAGCAACTCTGTACAACGGTATGGGCCAGCCGTTTCCACTCGGCCAGCCGCTCGTTGTAACCATTCCCCCGCCAGAAAACGGCACGCCTCCGGCGTCTCCGACGGGCACCGTTTTCAACGGGACGGGAAAGTTCGACCTGCAACCGGGCAAGCCGGCGCTGTTTCTGTTCGCCACGGAGGACGGCACAATCTCCGGGTGGAATCCGATGGTGAACCAGACGAACGCGATTCTTAAGGTGGACAACTCCCGTTCCGGAGCTGTGTACAAAGGACTCGCGCTCGGGGGCACCGAATCCCGCCCGCTACTTTACGCAACGAATTTCTTCGCCGGAACCGTGGACGTGTTCAACACGAGTTTCGAACAGATTTCCGTGAACGGCGGGTTCCGCGACGAGGATATCCCGGAGGGCTTCGCCCCGTTCGGAATACGGGCTTTCCGGGAGAAGCTGTACATCACCTATGCAAAGCAGGATGATGCGAAGCACGACGATGTGGCCGGTCCAGGCAACGGCTTCGTCGATGTGTTCAACATGAATGGCCATCTGTTGCGGCGGCTGATTTCAGGAGGCAAACTCAATTCCCCGTGGGGATTGGCGTTCGCTCCAAAGTCGTTCGGCGAATTCGGTCACGACCTGCTCGTGGGCAACTTCGGCGACGGCCGCATCCACGCGTTTGGGGCCAACGGCGAATTCGCCGGGACGCTGCGACTGCCCTCGGAAGAACCGGTAACGATTCTGGGGCTATGGTCGCTGACATTCGGGAACGGGGGCAACGGCGGAGATCCAAACGTTCTTTTCTTCACCGCCGGAATCCCGGGACCGGGAGGGCAGCTTGAGGATCACGGGCTGTTCGGGTCACTGAGTCCCGCTCGCGCGCACGAACATCGCGAAGAAGCTCGATGAATTCGTCCCATTAGCCTCGCGCGAACAAGACAGCGGCTCCGGAACCCGGCCCGGCCGGGGCCGCTGCCGCTGGTGAGGCAGGCATTTTCGCCTGCCGGAGCCTCCCACCGCCCCAGGCCCCACGGACGCCGAGGCAGGCATTTTGACCTGCCGGGCGGAACAGTCATTTCTTATCCGAGTGCAGCAGCTCGATGGTGACGCCGAGCTTCGCCTGGCTATCGACGTAAACATAATCCCCGTCGTTCGAGTCGTAGCGCCCGCGGTGGATCACCGGCATGCCCTGCTGCTCCAGGCTCTTGATCGTCCGCTCGAGGTCCTCCACCTGGAACGCTACGTGCTGCACGCCCTCGCCGTTTTTGTCGAGAAAGTCCTTCCACGCCGTCGGGCCCCCCACGGGCTCCATCAGCTCGAGCACCGTTGTACCCGTATTCAGGAACGTGAGCTTCGCGCGGCCGTCCGACGGCTTGCCGTGATAGAGCACCTTGACCTCGCGCCCCGGCAGCGTGGTGCGGATGGGGTTCGGCTTCTGGCCCAGCATGCGCGCCCACCTCTGGCTGCATGCCTCGATATCCTTGCAAACGATGGCCACCTGAACGATCTGCTTCATGCCCGGGTCCACGTAGGGCTCCTGGGACGGAGCGGTGGCGGGCAGCGCGGCGAGAACCGCCGCAGCGGCAATGATAATGCGCATGGCGCCTCCTGGATCAACCAGAATAATCCAGGTTCAGGCCGTCCTCGAGCGCACCGGAACAATTCAGCGGGTTTCCCCGCGAATCAGGTCTTCGAATGTTTCGCGAGCACGGATGACGCGCCAACTCGCGCCCTCTACGAGCACCTCGGGCGGACGCACGCGCGAGTTGTAGTTCGATGCCGCGACGAATCCGTAGGCGCCGGCGGTCGCAACGGCGAGCAGGTCGCCCGGAAGCACGTCGGCAATCTCGCGATCGCGCGCCAGGAAGTCGCCGCTCTCGCAGATGGGGCCCACCACATCTGCCAGCACCCTCGGCCGCGCCGTGTTGCGAACGGGCACAATCTCGTGGTGCGACTGGTAGAGCGACGGCCGGATCAGATCGTTCATCGCCGCATCGACCACGATGAACTGTTTCGACGCGGCGCACTTGCGGTAGAGCACGCGCGTGAGGAGCGCCCCGGCCTCGCCGACGATCGACCGGCCCGGCTCGATCAGCAGGAACAAGCCGCGCCCTTCCACCTTGCGGCGAAGCTCCGCGGCGAACGACCGTATGCTGGGCGCCTGCTCGCCCGGCCGGTAGGGGACACCGAGCCCTCCGCCGAGATCGAGCGAGGCGATCGGAATGTCGCGAGCGCGAAGCCGGTCCACAAGCGCGAGCATGCAGTCCACGGCCTCGATCATCGGGCTGGTGTCGAGCAGCTGCGAGCCGATATGGCAGCTCACGCCGTCCATCAGCAGGTTGGGCATCTGCGCGCCGCGCGCGTAGATCTCCTCGGCCTCCTCCATCGCGATGCCGAACTTCTGCTCGCGCAGCCCGGTCGAAATATAAGGATGCGTCCCGGCGTCGATATCTGGGTTGACGCGCACGGAAACGCGCGGGCGCGCGCCGCGCCGGGCCGCCAGGGCGTCGATAAGAGCCAGCTCCGCGTCCGATTCGCAGTTGAACGCGTGGATGCCCGCCTCAAGCGCGTACTCGACTTCATCGGCGGTCTTGCCGACGCCCGAAAACACGACTCCGCCCGGGTCCCCGCCGGCCTGGATCACGCGGTACAGCTCGCCGGCCGAAACGATATCGAAGCCCGAGCCGGCCGAGGCGAGCAGCGCCAGCACGCCGAGTGTCGAATTGGCCTTCACGGCGTAGCAGACGCGGTGCGGCAGGCCGTCGAGCGCCTCATCGTACGCCTTATAGGTTTCGAGAATGCCGCGGCTCGAATACACGTAGCAGGGCGTGCCGGCTTTGGCGGCGATTTCCGCCAGCGGGACTTCCTCGCAATAGAGGTCGTTTCGATCGTAATGGAAGCTTTCGGGCATATTCGGGATGAAAACAGGGCCTATTTGACTCGCAATACCACGACGGTTTGATCGTCGAACGACGCCACCCCCGGCGCGAAAGCGTCGAGATCGGCGTAAATCGCGTCGATGACCGACTGCGGCGACCCATGACAGGACTGCTTGAGCAGGTTCACGAGCCGGCGCCGGCCGTAATCTTCGCCGGAGGGGCTGAGCTGGTCGGTGATGCCGTCGGAGTAAAGCACGACCATGTCGCCGGGCTGCGCCTGGAAAACGACTTTGTCGTATTGCCGGTCGGGCAGCAGGCCGAGCGGCACGCCCTCGACCCGCACCTCGGTGGCTCCGCCTTCGCGGCACACGATGGGCGGCAGCGCTCCGGAGTTCGCCATCGTGAGCTGCCGCGTTTCGGCATGCCAGAGCAGCACGAGCAGCGCGAGGAACCGCGCCTCCACCTGGCGCTGCATGAGCGCCTGGTTGAGCATGCGCAGCAGCAGCGCGGGGTCGCGCCGGGTCGGGACAAGCGTCCGCAGCAGGCCGCTCGCGAGCGAGCCGTAGAGCGCCGCAGCCACCCCTTTGCCGCTCACGTCGCCGATGGTGATGAGCGCGTCGTCGTCGTTGTATTCGAAGAAGTGGTATAGGTCGCCGCCGACGATCCGCGCCGGGCGGTAGCCGAAGGCCACCTCGAGCCCCCGGAGTTCCGGCGCTTCGGTGGGCAGCAGCGCGCGCTGCAATTCGCGGGCGGCTTCGAGATCCTGCTCGATGCGCCGCTCGCGCACCGCCAGTTCCTGGTACAGGCGCGCGTTTTCGACCGAGCTTGCGATCTGCGGCGCGAGCAGCGTGAGCATGCGCACGTGCTCGTCGGTGAAGTAGGCGAACTGATCGCTCTCGAGGTCCATTACGCCCACCAGTTTGTCGTGGACGATGAGCGGCACCGCGACTTCGGAGCGCACGTCGGCGTGCGAGGGAATGTAGCGCGGGTCCTCGAGCGTGTTGTGCGACCGCACGGCCGCGCGCGTCTCCGCGGCGTGGCCCGTGATGCCTTTGCCGACCGGAATATTGTCCAGGTCCACACGCCGGTCGTGCCGCACGCTGAAGGAGTGGCGCAGGAACGCTTCCTGTCGGTCGAGCAGCAGGATGCTGAAGGCATCGTAGTTGATGATCGTCTTGACCGAGCCCGCGATGCGCTTGAGCAGGCTGTTGAGGTCGAGGATCGAGGAGAATTCCTGCGACAGGTGCGTGAGCAGCCGCAGCGTGCGGTTCTGGCGCTCGACGCGGCGGAACAGCCGCGCGTTATCGATGGTCACCGCCACGCGCGCCGCGATGATGCGCAGCAAAGAGCGCTCGTATTCGCTGTAGGCGTCCACGCGCGTCGATTGCACGTCGATGACTCCGACCAGCTTGCCGCGCGCGAGCATGGGGACGGCGAGTTCGGCGCGCACAGCGTCGAGCGCGTTCAGGTACCGAGGGTCTTTGCGGACGTCGCCCACCAGCACGGGTTGGCGCGTGGCCGCCGCCGTGCCCGTGAGTCCCTCACCGGGCCGCAGCAGCAAATTCCGGACGACTTCCTCGCGGTGGCCGATCGAGTAGCGGATCTTGAGGTGCTTCTGCTTCTCGTTGTAAAGCAGGATCGCGAAGACGTCGTAGGGGACCACCTTGCGGACGATCTCGGCGACGTTGGCGAGCAGGCTGTCGAGGTCCGTGACGGACTCCGAGATCGCGGCCGACACCTCGAGCAGAAAATCGAGCAGTTCGGCGCGTTGGCGGAACCGGACGGAGGTGGTGCCGGCCATCAGAGTTTCGCGGCCTCCAGAATAGCCGGGCCCGCGCTGGTGCCGATGCGGTTCGCTCCCGCCCGCACCATCGCCATCAGGTCTTCGAGCGTGCGTATGCCTCCGGCGGCCTTCACGCCCATTTCCGGGCCTACGGCGGCGCGCATGAGCGCAACGTCGTGCGCGGTGGCGCCGCCCGGGCCGAAGCCCGTGGACGTCTTTACAAAATCCGCGCCGGCTTGTTTGGCGAGCATGCAGGCGATCGCTTTCTCGTGGTCGTCAAGCAGCGCGGCTTCGATGATCGCCTTGAGCAGCGCGCCGCCCGCGTGCGCGATGCGGGCGAGCGCGGCGATCTCCGACCGGACCGCGTCGCAGTCGCCCGAACGCAGCGCGCCGATGTTGATGACCATATCGACCTCCCGAGCGCCGCAGCGAAGGGCGGCCTCGGTTTCGACCATTTTGACCTCGGTCGCGGACGCGCCGAGCGGGAAGCCGGCGACGGTCGCGACCTTCACGCTGGAGCCTTGGACTTCGAAGGCCGCCAGCGGGACCCAACACGGGTTGACGCACACCGCGGCGAAGCCGTACTCGACCGCCTCGCGGCAGGTTTTGACGACCTGTTCGCGCGTCGATTCCGGTCTCAGAAGTGTGTGATCGATCAGCGCTGCAAGTTTTTCAGACACACGCCATCCCCGCGGCTGGTGGGTCGAGAATAGATATTCATGATAACACCTGTCTAGCGGGCCCCATGCCGGTCGCGGCGCGCCTGCGCCCTCGTTGCGGCGGGTTCCGGACTGTGAGGAAGACCGTCACGCGACCGCAATTTTTCTCTTGACAATCTTGTGCAGCCGATATAGTTTTATTACTGAATTAATTGTGGGGTCAGCAGCCTAACAGCGCACTTAACTCTATGAGGAGGTGTGTACTTATGTTGTCGTTCCGGTTCACGCATCTACTGTCTCTCGGAGCCGCTTTAGTCCTGACGGCGGCCTCCCTCCAGGCTCAGGCCATTCAGAGCAGCATCCTTGGAAACGTTCGCGATTCCTCGGGCGCCGGGGTCCCGGCCGCCACCGTCACCGTGGTCAACGAGGGGACGGGCGAGAAACGCACACAAACCACCGACAGCGCCGGCGACTACCGCTTCTCGGGACTGCTCGGCGGCACCTACACCGTATCGATCACGGCCAACGGCTTCAAGACCTACACCGAGAAGAGCATCCACCTCGATATGAGCCAGATCAAGCGCGTGGACGCCGATCTCGAAGTGGGCGATCTCACCTCCACGGTCACCGTCGAGGGCGGCAGCGTCTCGCAGGTGGCGACCGAGACCGCCACGCTCTCCAACATTAAAACCTCCCGCGACTTCGCCGAGATGCCCATGAGCATCTACGGCCGCAGTTGGATCAACGTGCTCCAGGTGACGGCCGGCGTCCAGTCCGTGTCGGGCGTAGAGGTCAACGGCGCGCGCGATACCGCCAACAACTTCACCGCCGACGGAATCTCGGTCAACGACGTCATCAGCAGCCGCCAGACCGCCAACGGCTTCTCGGGCGATATCGAATCGTTCGAGGAAATGAAGATCATGACGGCGAACAACTCGCCCGAGTACGCGCAGGTGGCGCAGTTCGCGGCTGTCAGCAAGTCCGGCACCAACCAGGTGCACGGCGGTGTGTTCTGGGGGAACTATAACAACTACCTCTCGGCCCGGAACTGGCAGGACAGCGCCGGCCCCTCCTTCGAGAACCACAACATGTTCAGCCTGAACAACGGCGGGCCGGTCTATATTCCGAAGCTCTACGACGGCCGCAACAAGACGTTCTACTTCTTCAGCTACGGCGGGGCGCGCTACCGCACCGGCGCACGCACCTGGACCTCGGTCCCCACCGAAGCTTTCCGCAACGGAGATTTCTCCTCCCTACTCGGAACCGTGCAACTCGTCGATCCGTTGAACGGCCAGCCGTTCCCGGAAAACAAGCTGCCCGCCTCGCGGATCAGTTCCGTCTCGCGTTCGGTGCAGGATATCATCTACCCGTCGCCGAATCTTCCGGGCGAAGGCGACCTGGGGCTAATCAACAACTACTACGCGGATCCCGGCGGGAAGTTCGACGCCGATAACGTTTCGACCCGAATCGACCAGAGGATCTCGGATAGCAATTCTCTGTTCGTCCGCGTGGGCCTCACGATCAACAACAAGGACTACTGGCCCGGCGCGCTCAAAGACGGGTACGGCGACGGGAACTGGTGGGGCAATCATCCGGGCCGTTCGGTCGTGATCTCCGATACACACACCTTCAGTCCTACCGTGGTCAACGAGGTCAAGCTCGGCTTCAGCCGCGACTACGGATACTGGTTCGACATCCACCATGGCGAAGACGTCCTCAGCCAGATCGGTTTGCAGGGCATCCTGAACCCGGGCAACGACCCGGCCATCTCCGGTATGCCCGCCTTCCGCATCTATGGCGCCAACGGATTTGCCGGCACCGACACATGGGCGAACGGCAACTCGCAGGCTGCGAACACCTACCAGATCATCGACAACCTCTCCTGGTTCCGCGGCCGCCACAATTTCAAGGCCGGCGCGGACATACGCCGCTACCAGATCAACGACCAGTCGAAACCCATCGACATGCGCGGCGCCTTCACCTTCGACGACCAGTTGAGCGGCTTCGCTTACGCGAATTTCCTGCTCGGGTATCCGACCGACGCCGACCGCGCCCTCGCGCGCCCGAACGCCTATCCGCGCAGCACGCAGTACGGCTTCTACGCGCAGGACGAATTCAAAGTGAACCGGCGCGTCACCCTGACCTACGGCCTGCGCTACGAATACCAGACGCCGTGGGTGGAGCGCTTCGACCGCATGTTCAGCTTCGACATCAACCGCGCGAGCCTGGTAACGGCGGGCACAAGCATTCCATCCGACCTGGTTCCGGCCGTGGCCGCCAACCTCCCCATCATCACGGCGCAGGAGGCCGGCTTCCCGACGCGCAGCCTCATGAAGACGGACCCGACGAACCTCAGCCCGCGCCTGGGCCTCGCCTTCCGGCCGTTCGGCAACGACCAGGCCGTAGTGCGGGCCGGCTACGGCCTGTTCACGCAGATGTGGCCCGGCCTGCTGGCGCTCAACGCCACCGGCGGCCCGTGGCAATCCACCGAGTACTTCTTCATCGAAAACAACGTCCCGAGTATCCAGTTCCCGAACCCGTTCCTGGCAAACTCGGAATTCGCCGGCCTCGAGGGCGTCTCGGCGTCGAACCCCAACTTCCCGCGCGAGCGCACGCAGCAATGGAACGTGTCGGTGGGCAAGCAGATCTGGAACACGGCGATCGACGTCGCCTACGTGGGAACCAAGGCGAATAACATCCCCTTCAGCCAGGACCTCAACCTTCTTTACCCAAGCACGACGCCGTACGATTCCGCGCGGCGGCCGTTCCAGCGGTTCAACAACGTGGACATCGCCCAGTCGGGCGCGTCTTCGATCTACCACGGCATGACCGTGCAGGCCGACCGGCGCATGGCCCGCGGCCTGATGTTCAACGTGAACTACACCTGGGCCAAGGCGCTCACCGACGCCAACTTGAACAGTTATACGTCCGGCGCCACGCAGAACCAGTACCAGCGCTACCTCGAGCGCGGCGACGACCCGAACATCCGCCGCCAGACGCTGCGGTTCAGCTACCTCTACGAGCTGCCCATCGGGCATAACCGGGCGCTGCTGCCCAACGTCACCGGCGTGCTCGACAAGATCGTTTCCGGATGGCAGGTGGCAGGCATCACGACGATGCTCACCGGAGCGCGGCTCGACCCCTCGTTCTCGGGCGTCGATCCGGCCAACACGAACCAATACAGCGGCCGGCCCGACCGCGTCGGCGACGGCAACTTCGACTCCGGCGAGATGCGCGACCGCATTGCGGCGCACCAGCCCATCTTCGACCGGTCCGCCTTCGTGCTGCCCGAGCAGGGCCGCGGCAGCTACGGCAATTCCGCGCGCACCATCCTGACGGGACCCGGCACGGTGCAGTGGAACATCGTCGCTTCGAAGAACTTCGCCCTTGTGCCCGACCGCGCCCGCCTTCAGGTGCGCTGCGAGATGTTCAACGCCTTCAACCGCGCGAACTTCTCGAACCCCGGGCGCGACATCACCAGTTCCGGATT
Organism: Acidobacteriota bacterium; assembly: GCA_050261515.1. Lineage (GTDB taxonomy): Bacteria > Acidobacteriota > Terriglobia > Bryobacterales > Bryobacteraceae > JBLNDJ01. Next base: position 118,303 of record JBLNDJ010000038.1, read on the forward strand.
CGGCCTTGTGACCGGAGCAAGCGCCGCGCGGCGCATCCAGTTCAGCGCGCGGATCGACTACTAGTGCAAACCGCCTCCTCCGGCCGCCCGTTGCCGAGGCGCGGCCGGAGGGGCGTTTGCCGGGGTATAGGATAAATCATGCCCGCCGTAACGTTCACTACGGGTGGTGCGCTTAAAAAATCCGCGTTGCGGCAGGCCAACGAGCGACTGGTGTTGAACGTGATCCGCAAGAGCCCAGCCGTTTCGCGGGCCGACATAGTCCGCCTCACCGGCCTCGCCCCGAGTTCCGTCACGTTCATCGTGAAGCGCCTTAAGCGCGAAAAACTGATCGTCGAAGAGAAGGTGGACAACTACTCCCAGGTGGGTCGCCAGCCGACTGCGCTGCGGCTGCGTCCGGGCGCGAAGGTCGCGGCCGGCGTGGACGTGACGCTGACCGGGGCGCGCATTCTGTTAGCCGATCTTAGCGACAACGTGCTCGCCAGCGACGAAGTCCCCTGGCATCCCGACGAACGGATATTTTTCCAGAGAGTGAACGCCGGACTCCACGCGCTGCTCGACCCACTCCCGTCAAGCCGTATTCTCGGCGCCGGCGTCTCCCTCCCTGGATTCATCGACCGCGCCACGGGCCGCGTGATCGGCGCAGAAAACTTCAACTGGTTCGACGTCGAGGCGGGCTCGCTGCTGCGGCACGGCATCGAGGCGCCGTTCTATTTCGAAAACGGCGCGAAGCTCTCAGCCCTCGCCGAGATGTGGTTTCCGAACGACTGCGGCCCGCTGAGCGACTTCATTTCGGTGAGCGCGCGCGGCGGCCTCGGCACAGGCGTCATCATCGGCGGCCAGGTGCTGCAAGGCGCCGATTCGGCCGCCTCCGAGTTCGGCCACATTCCGATCAACCCCGAGGGGCCGCGCTGCCCCTGCGGCAATACCGGCTGCTGGGAGCAGTACGCCTCGGACCTCGCGCTGTGCCGCGCCTACGCGGAGGCCGCCGGCGTGGCGGCGGATTCGGTCACGGCCGAAGCGGTCGTTCGCGGCGCGCGGGCCGGCGATGCTGTAAGCCTCGAGGTTCTGCACAAGACCGCCCGCTACGTGGGCATCGGGTTCGTGAACCTCATCATGGCGCTCAACCCGCAGGCCATCATCGTGAACGACTACCTGGCCGAAGCGTGGGACCTGATCAAGGACGTGGTCTGGGACGCGATTCGCGGACGCATGGCCGGGTATTACCTGCGGACGGTCCGCATCTGTCCTTCGCGGCACGGCTCCGACGCATCGCTGATGGGAACCGTCGCGATGGTCTTCAGCCACTTCTTCAGCAGCTTCGATCACGGCACCGAAGCGGTGCCGGCCAACGCCGTCCTGATACGGGAACACTGAAACCATGAGTCTGAATCGCACCTTCGCGGCACTCGCGCTGGCCGCGGCTGCGGTCGCGGGCGAACCGCACACCGCCGAACAGCGCTATAAAATGTTTCAGCAATACCTCGCCGCGCGCGGCGCCGAGGTGTCGCGCGCGAGCCTGGCGGGCATACGGGACCTCGACGAGTGGCGCCGCCGCCGTCCCGAAGTTCTGCGGCACATCCGCTACGATCTCGGCCTCGACCCGATGCCGGCGAAGACGCCGCTGCGGGCGCGCGTGACGGGCGCGCTCGACCGCGACGGCTACCGCGTCGAGAAGATCGTCTTCGAAAGCATGCCGGGGCTGTTCGTGACGGGCAACCTGTACCTGCCCGCCGCGCGCACCGCGCCCGCGCCCACGGTGCTTTACGTCTGCGGGCATTCGCCCGGGCCCGCGGGAGCCAAGGTGCGCTACCAGCATCACGGCATCTGGTTCGCGCGACACGGCTACGCCGCGTTCCTGCTCGACACGGTCGAGTTCGGCGAGCTCGGCGGCATACACCACGGAACCCACGACCTCGGGATGTGGTACTGGCAGTCGCTCGGCTACACGCCCGCGGGGCCCGAGGTCTGGAACGCGATCCGCGCGCTCGATTATCTCGAAACGCGCCCGGAGGTGGATTCGAAGCGCTTCGCGATCACCGGCATTTCGGGCGGCGGCGCGATCACCTGGTACGCCGCCGCGATCGACGAGCGGTTCCGCGCCGCGGCCTCCGTTTGCGCGACCTGGACCGCCGGGCAGCACATCGCGCTCGACGCCGTGCAGGAAAACTGCGACTGCATCTACTTCCCCAACACGTTTCAGGACGACCTGCCGAGCGTGGGCGCGCTGATCGCGCCTCGCCCCTTCAAGATTCTCGGCGCGAAGCTCGACGAGTCGTTCCCGCCCGCCGGCTACCGCGATGCCTACGAGCAGACGCGGCGCATCTACGAACTGCACGGCGCGGGCGGGAAGGTCGCGATGTTCGAGGCCGAGGCGCGGCATCAGGATATTCCGGCCTTCCGCAAGGAAGCGGATGAGTGGCTCAACCGCTGGCTGCGCGACGACACCACGCCCTTCGAGGAAGGCGAAATTCGCCGCGAGGCCGACGAGAACCTCGCGGTGCTGAACGCTCCGCCGGTCGGTGCGCTGAACGGGCAGATCCACAAGCGGTTCATCAGGACGGCGGCGCTCGCCGCGCCTAAGTCGCTCGAGGAATGGAAGGCGCGCCGCAACGCCGTGCTGCGGGAGCTGCGGGACAAGGTATTTCGCGGGTTTCCCGGAGAGAAGGTTCCGTTCGATGCCTGGAAGCAGGTGGAGGATGGCTGGACCAGCCGCTACGCGCAGTCGTTCAATGTCGAGTTCACTACTGAGCAGGGCATCCGGGTAAACGGCCAGCTTTTCATCCCACGCGCCAGGCGCGAATCGTATCCCGCCCTGATCTACTTCAAAGGCGCCGAGGACGTGGTCTACCCGGTAGATTACGACCCGCTGCTTCCGGTCTTCGCCACGCACGTCATCCTCGTTCTGCACCCGCGCGCGACGGACTATCCCGGCGTCACCAACTACAGGATGGCGAACATCCGCATGTCGGCCGCCCTGATCGGCTCGACCGTTGAATCCCAGCAGCTTTGGGATCTGCTGCGGTCGCTCGATTACCTCACGGAATCCGAAGGCCTGCGCCTGAGCGGCGTGTCGGTTTACGGGCGCAGGCACATGGGCGCGCTGGCGCTCTACGCGGGCGCACTCGACTCGCGCGTGACGCGCGTGATCCTGGACGATCCGCCCGCGAGCCACTGGCAGGCACCCGCGCTGCTGAACGTACTCCGCATCACGGACCTGCCCGAAGCCGCCGCCCTGATGGCGCCGCGCGAGATCGTCTCGCTCTCGCGCGTGCCGGAAGCTTACCGATTCACGTCGCGCATCTTCGGCCTCCATGGAATCAAGGGCGCGCCGCGCGAGGCGGGAGACCTCGGCGAAGCGCTGGGCGTTTGGGAAATTCGATGACACGTCTGCGATTTTGTGCGTTTCTGCTGGCGGGCCATGCGGCGTTCGGCGCTGGCTCGCTCGTTCTGGAAGACTTCGAAACTCCGGCCGCCGTTAAGCGATGGGAAGGCCCAATCGAGCTTTCGACCGAACGCGCCTCGCACGGACGGCAGGCCGCCAAGGTCCGCCTCACGCGCGGCCGCGCTGAAGTCGCCTCCGCTCAGCTTCCGGGGGATTGGACCGGATACGACCGTCTTCTGTTCGATATTTACAGCGACCGCAAGGTCTCGACCGCCACGCTCCGCATTTACGACGATACGCAGGACTACTTCGAAGGTGAAGACAAGATCCTGCTGATCCGGGGCTGGAACCACATCGAGGTGAAGCTCACGCCCTTGAAGGCGTCCTCGTACCTGCGCGATATCTCGCTGGCGCGCATACGCCGCGTGCAGCTCAGCTTCGGCGGTCGGGCGCGGGAACCGTGGACCGTCTACCTCGACAATTTCCGCCTCGCGGCCGGCGAGGAGACGCCCGCCATGGCCTCGCGCACCGAGCCGCAGGACGCGGTGGTGTCGATCGACAACCGCTGGGTCACGGTGAGGCAGGTCGCGCGTCCGGGCGACGTTCCCGAATCCCCGGCCGTCGCGCGCCTGCGTGAGACCGCCCGCGAAGAAGTGAAGCGCCTCGAATCCACCATCGCCGGCGCTCGCATGCAGGGCATCGAAACCATTTACGCCGAGCGCAGCCTCGTGGTCGCGGACCTCGGCCTCAACGTACGCCCGCTGCTTGCCTGGTTCAACAACGACGCCGACAAGCAGAGCATGTTCGCCTACGTGGCAGCGAGCTGCCGCCGCGCGCGCCAGGAGCTTGAAGACAGCCTTATGGGAACGGGGCCGCGCCGCGAACTGGACGACACGCAGGTTCCCGAGCCCCTCGTGCCGCCGCTTCCCGCGCTCAAGGGGCGGCCGGTGAAGGGCTCGTTCTTCCTCGACGATCGCGGAGACCCGCTCATGATCCTGTCGCTGCACTCGCCGAGCGAGGCGCTCCAGCGCTTTTTCGCGACGCCGCTCCAGCACATCGAGAGCTACTCGGTGGGCGGCGGGTCGCGCTGGACCATCGAGCGTTCGCCCGTGTACGCGGCCTTCCAGGAAGACCCCGATACGCACCGCGTGGGCTGGGACGGCTGGTGCGGGCATCTCATCCGCGACCTCTATTCGATGGGCGGCACGAAGAAGGAGAACGTCGTCATCTGTCTCGAGAGCCCGCGCATCCGTAAGGCCGTGGCCGAGTACATACGCCTCAACACGCCGAAGTTCCACGCCAATCCGCAACTGCTCTACGACATCATGGCGTACGAGCTGATGTACATCTGCTACTGCGAGCGCAGCCAGCAAAGCTTCCGCGAATGGCTCGCGAACAAGCACGGCACAGTCGCGCGCGCCAACGAATGCTGGGGCACGTCGTACGAGGATTTCGCGCAGGTCGCCGCGCCGCCGGTGAAGGACTCGCGCCCGCTTGCCGGCACCAACCGCGGCCTCTGGTACGACTGGGCGCGCTTCAACCAGGATCGCTTCACCGATTACCTGCTGTGGGTGCGCGGGGAAATCCGCAAGATCGACGCCTTCGTGCCGCTCGCCGCAGGCGGAAGCTCGAGCATGCTCGCCGGGCGCACGGGCACGACCGGAATCGACGAAGAGCGGATTGTGAACGAAGTGGACGACGTGATCATCCACGAGGGCGGCGGGTCCACGCTCGGCGTCGACCTGCAACTCGCGTTCTCGGACGAGAAAAAGCCGCTCGCCGATCCCGAGATGAGCCTGGAGTCGACCGCCGACCTGTTGCCGCATTTTCTGCACGGAAAGTCCGTGGCGCAGCTTTACCACTGGCCTTCGGAGCCCGCCAACGAGTTTCACAGCAACACCGGCGCGTCGCTCGCGCATAGCTGGCGGCACTCGCTGGCGGACATCGACGAACTGCTGCGCGCCGCGCTCGACGTGCGGCGGCTCAACCGCGAAATCGCGGCCCTCGCGGACGCACCGGCCGAGGTGGCCATCCTTTATTCGAAGACCGCGACGCTGCAACTGCCGCCCGAGATGCTTACCTGGTACGCGACCCCGTATCTTGCCGAGCTTCACAAGACCTACGAAGCCGCCCGGTACCTGGATGCGAAGCCGACCTTCGTGACCGAGCGCCAGGCGCTCAAGGGCCGCCTGTCGCGGTACAAGCTGCTGGTCGTGCCCGCCGTGCGCAACCTGCCGTCCGAAGTGGTAGAGGCGATCTTCGATTACGCCTCCGCCGGCGGCCGCGTGCTCGTCGTGCCCGAATCGCTGCTGGGCGATGAATACAACCGGCCGCGGAGGTATCTCGAGCGGCTCGGCATCGCGGTGAAGCAGACCATGCGGCCGGAGCCGTCGAGCACCGGTGCGATGGTGCAGGGCTACGACCAGAGCTTCTCCCAGAGCGTCGAAATGCGCGAGGTCAAGCCGGAGAAGCTGAGGCCGTCCGGCGCGCTGTCCACCGGCGAGCTGGTGACCGGCGGCGTGCGCCAGTCGATCGCCTTGACCGGCGGCGGCGCGACGCCCGTGTTCTCCTACTCCGACGGCAGCCCCGCCATCGTCCGTACGCCCACCGGCCGCGGAACCATCTGGTACTCCGCCGCCTCGCTCGACGAGCGCTCCTATGCTCGCCTGCTCGACGCGCTATACAGCGAAGCCGGCGTGACCCGCCCGGCGCGAATCCGCGGAGCCGCCGGGAAGGTCGAAGCGCGCTACGCGACCCTGGGAGACCGCCGCCTGCTCTACGTGATCAACTTCGACGACCGCCCCACGACCCTCACGGTGGAACTCGACGGCAAACCCGTCCACACCCTGCGGGAGCTTCGCAGCCAGACGGAGAACGCCATCCCGCTCCACCTGGCTGCCCGCGAAACGCGCATTTTCGAGATCGGCCGCTAGCCCCACCGGATGGCGGCCCGCTCTCTAGGCCGCCATCCGGCGCTTGCGCAACTGGTCCACCGCCACGGCCAGAATAATGATGCCGCCGATGATCGCCTGTTGCAGATAGGGGGAGATGCCGAGCAGGTCGCTGCCGTTCGCCAGCAGCCCCATAATAAAGGCGCCCACGAGCGTGCCGGTCACGCTTCCCTCGCCGCCGCGCAGGCTGCCGCCGCCGATCACCACCGCCGCGATCACCTGCAGCTCGTAACCCTGGCCCGCCGTCGGCTGGCCCGTCATCAGCCGCGACGCTTCGATCATCCCCGCCAGGCCGCACAGCAGGCCGCTGATCGCGTAAACCGCCGTCGTGTGCAGCCCCACATTGATGCCGGTGTAATACGCCGCGTCCGCGTTGCTGCCGATTGCGAAGGCGTAACGCCCCAGCCTCGTGTGCTCGAGGAGGACATGCGTCGCCGCCGCGCACGCCAGCAGAATCCACAGCACGAACGGCACGCCGAGCAGGTTGCCTTCGCCCAGAAACGAAAATGCCGGAGGGATGCGATGCACCGGCAGCCCGTTCGAAATGATCAGCGTCAGGCCGCGCACGATCCCGAGCGTCCCCAGCGTGACGATGAACGGGTTGATGTTGAGCCGCACCGTGAGCAGGCCGTTCACGCAGCCCCAGAAGAGGCCCGCGACGAGTCCCACCGCAATCCCCTGACAGATCGGCATGCCCGCCTGCATCGCCATGGTGCCCATCAGGCCGCTGAAGCCGAGGATCGCTCCGACCGACAGATCGATGCCCCCCGCGATGATGATGAGCGTCATCCCGAGCGCCATCGTGTTGATGACGGCGGTCTGGCGCGCCACGCTCGCCAGGTTCGCCGAAGTGAGGAAGTACGGCGATGCCAGCGCCAGCGCAACGAACAGCACGATCAGGGTGAGGAACGGCAGCAGCTTCTGGATCACGACACGGCCCCCGCGCTGGTGACGGCCAGCCGCATGATCTCCTCCTGCGTCGTGCGGCCAGGAAGCTCGCCGGCGATGCGTCCCTGCCGCATGACGACGATCCGGTCCGCCACCTGCAACAACTCCTGAAGCTCCGAGCTGACCATGAGGATGCCCGCGCCCTCGCGCGCCAGCCGGTCCATAAGCTCAAACACCTCCGCCTTCGCCGCCACGTCGATGCCGCGCGCGGGCTCGTCGAACAGCAGGATGCGCGCTTTGGCGAACAGCCACTTCGCGATCGCGGCCTTCTGCTGGTTGCCGCCGCTGAGCCGGCCTGCGCGCTGGAGCGGCGAATCGGCGCGGATGCGAAGCCGCTCGATCAAACCCGCCGCGGCAGCGCGCTCGCGCCCGCGCGAGACGAAGCCGAACCGCCCGACCGACCGCAGGTTCGCCGCCGTCAGGTTGAAGGCGAGCGGCAGCATCGTGGCGAGCCCGTCGCGCTGGCGGTCTTCCGGAATCAGGCCGAGCCCGGCGCGCACGGCGTCGCGCGGGCTGCGAATCCGCACCGCGCGCCCGCCGATCCGGACGCTCCCCGCCTCCACACGGTCGATGCCGAACAGCGCGCGGCACAGCTCGGTGCGGCCTGCGCCGATCAGTCCGGCCAGCCCCACGATCTCGCCCGCGCGGACCGTCAGGCTAACGTCGCGAAACGCCGGCCGGCGCGTGAGCCCCTCGACGCGCAGCAGCTCGGCGCCCGGCGCGCAGGGCTCCCGATGGTAGAGCGATGTCATCTCGCGCCCCACCATGTACTGGATGATCTGCGGCGTCGAAAGCCCGTTGAGCGGCCCCGTGTGGACCGATTCGCCGTCGCGCAGGATGGTGACGCGGTCTCCCACCGCGCGCAGCTCGTCGAGCCGGTGCGTGATGTAGATCACCCCCATGTTGCGCTCGCGCAGCGCGCGCACGATGCGGAAAACCGCCCTGCTCTCGGCATCCGATAGCGCCGAGGTGGCTTCGTCGAAGATGAGCAGGCTCGAGCCGTGTTGGATGGCGCGGCAGATCTCGACCATCTGGCGGCCGGCGGGGCTGAGCTTCTCCACGCGCCACGCGGCGTCGAGCGGGAAACCGTGATCGGCAATGAGCCGCGCTACCGACTCCATCATGCGGCGGCGGTTCACGATGCCGTAGCCGGGCGACGGCTCGCGCCCGAGAAAAATGTTCTCGGCGACAGTAAGGTGCGGCGCAAGCAGCGATTCCTGGTGCACCATCGCGATGCCGGCGGCAGCCGCTTCGGCAGGCGTGCGGAACCGCGCGGCGCGCCCGCGCCAGACAATCTCTCCCGCGTCCGGCTCGAGCATGCCGGCCACGATCTTCATGAGCGTCGATTTGCCCGCGCCGTTTTCGCCCAGCAGCAGATGCACTTCGCCCGCGCCCGCCGCAAGGTTGCCCGCGCGCAGCGCCGCAATTCCACCGAAGCGCTTCTGGATTTGCTTCAGCTCGAGCAACACGGCAGAAACAGTTTACATCCTGATCCGGACCTGGGCCGTGGCGCCGGGCCGGATCGCGGGATTCGGGCTCGTGAAGGGAATCACGACTTCATTTCCGTTGACCGCGGCCACCTGCGCCGGGATCGCGTCCGGCGCATCGGCGAGCGTCACGAGCGCTTCCTGCCCGGCGCGTACGCGGGCGAGATCCGCCGCCGCGGGCTCGGCAACGGCCTCGAGCGCCGAAAGATCCGAGGCGATCTGGAACAGGTCATGGACGTCGGGATCGACCGCGTCGCCCGCCCGCCTGGTGCGCGCGACCACGAGGCCGGTCACCGGCGAGTGAATCTCGGCGGCGGCCGCGGTGGCCTTGGCGTGATCGAGCGCGTCGGATGCCGCTTCGGCAGTCTGGCGCGCGGCTTCGACGCTCTTGACGATTCCGTCCAGGCGGTCCTCGGCGCCGCGCGCGAGGCCGGCCGCGATGTCGCGCTCCTGGCGCGCGGCTTCGTATTCCTTCACCGACCTCTCGTAGACGAGCCGCGGCGTGGCGCCTTCTCTGACGAGCATCTGCTGGCGCTGGCGGGCGCGGTCGGCGCGGTCGAGATCCGCCTGCGCGCGCGCGGCTTCCGAACGGGCCCTCGATGCCTCGGCTCGCGCGACGATCAGTTTCGCTTCGAGATCGCGCAGCCGCTCCCCGGCGCGCTCGAACCGGGCGGTGGCGGCTTCCTGCTCGGAATTGATCGATGCGTTGCCGATGCGTCCAAGGAGCTGGCCTTCGTAGACCTCGTCGCCCACGTCGGCCAGCAGCGATTCCACCGTGCCTTCGACCGGCACGGCGACGGCCGTGACCTTGCGGGCGCGGATGCGCGCGGGGACGACGAGGTCGCCCGCCGGGGGCTGCGGCACAGCGGCGGGCTTGGCTGGAGGCGTGGGAGCGGCAGGCCGGCGCAGCGAGTACAGCGCGCCTATGGCCACCGCTACCAGCGCAAGCACGCCTGCCGCCACCACCGTTTTCGCGGGCATCCTCCCGATGATAAACGGAACGCCCGCGGCCCGTCGTAGATGCTTGGGAACACACCGCGAAGCCGAGTTGATATACTTCAGCGAGTAGGCGGTGCTGCTGCCCTCAGGAGGTCCCCATGTCGGATATGCGGTTGGGCGATGTTGTTGACGATTTCTGTGTGAAGTGCCGCCGCATCACCAACCATTCGATCGTATCGTTGATGAACGGCGCGCCGGCCAAGATGCGTTGTCGCACCTGCTACCACGAGCACGATTTCCGCAACTGCGAGCCGCCGCCGAAGAAAGACCCGAAGAAGGAAGCGCTGTTCAAGGAAGTGCTCTCCACAATCGACCCGCAGGCCGCCGCCGCCAAGCCGGCCGAGGAAAAGAAACCGCGGGCGCGCAAAAAGTCGGCGCCGTAGAATTCCTCAATCCGCCGCGCAGCCCGCGTGCGGAGCGCCGCCGGCGGCAGCCATCTCGAAGCGCGAGCCGCTGTACTGACGCACCAGGAAGTAGACGGTTTGCACCGGGTCCTCGTCCTCGGACGGATCCGGCTTGTCCAGTTCCATCGCGACCTGCCAGTGGTCCCTCATCCGGGTGCAAGCCCGCGCGTACCGCAGGCGGCCGGTCAGGCCCGGCCTGTGCAGCCGCCGCTCCACCGCCGGCGCGGATCTCGTCTGCATCTCGCCCCATGGCGCCGTCAGCCATTCATCGGCGAACTCCCATGGCGTCAGGGCGACCGGGTCGATCCGCACCGCCTGCGCGGCGTCCACACGGAAGCGAAGCACGTGCGTGCGCGTGACCGCCGGATCGATGGTGCGGCCCTCGAGCTCGATCCTCACCCGGTCCGGACGCATCTCCGCGCGGTACTCGCCGCGCACCGCGCTGTGGGAATCCCGATAGACCACGCGCGCCGTCCCTGCCCCCGCCGGGAGCCGGTACAGGGTGAATTCCAGAACGCGGGGCCGGCCGCCGCAGTCCGGCTCGCGTCCGGCCACAAGCGCGAGGCGGTCGCCGTGGTCGTCGGACGGCGAAAAATTCACGCCCACGATGGTCCGGCCGTGCGAGTCGAGCGCGAGAACCGGGCCGCCCGGCGTCCATTCGTACAGCAACGCGGAATCCCGTGTGCCGCACGGGGCCGTGACTCCGGCGACGATCAGCAGGGCGTCCGTATCCGCCAGCGGATGCGTCACATCGAGCGTCCCCACCTCCTCGCTCAGGCCCGCCCGGGCGATCCCATCCCGCAGCTTCGCCAGCAGCGCCTCCGCATCCGGCTTCTTCGGAAGCTGCGTTTCGATCCACTCGCGCAGGTACCGCTCGAAGCGCGCGACGAGCGGGCGGGCGGCGTCGGGATCGTCCTCTGGGACGTAGCGCAGGCGGTCGGCGGAATCCGCCAGGCGATCGAGAGCGCTGTCCTGGCCGCATAGGACGCACGCCGTAAGCAGGACGAGAGCCGCTGCCTTCATGCCAGCCTCAGGGCCTTCCATTGATCGATCAGCCGGAACTCGGTCTCGACGCTGCGGATCGATTCGCCGATCTGGCGTACGTTACCCTCGCTCGCCTGGCCGTTCGACTCAGCGAGCAGAAGATAGCCGATCGCCGCCGGATTGATGCGCATGATGCGGCAACAGGTGGCGTCCACCGCGACCGGGTCCGCGCCGCCCACCAGCACGCCGGCTGCCTTCGGCGTTCCCTGAATCGGGCCGTTGCCTTCCATGCCCACGATGCCGTCCACGATCGAGAACGTGCGCGGGAACAGCGTGTGCAGGTCGGCGATCGACTCGCTGATGCCCGCCCAGTGCAGCACGTTCTTCGGCCAGCCGTAGACGCCGCCGGGCACCAGGCCGAACAGGTTCTTCATGCTCAGCGTGGCGCCGACCCAGTGGTGGCACTTCATCTTCGGGATCGTGACCAGCAGGTCGCAGCCGAGCGCGGTGTTCGGCAGATAGAGCGAGCGCAGGCGCGAGTGCGCGCGCGGCACGGCGACCCGCGTCACGTCGTCGAGGTTGAGGTCCGTGAACAGGTCCTCGAACTTCGGAACGGCGGAGAAGTACCCGGCAGCCTCGGCAAGTTCCAGCGTGTTGCGCCTGTGGCCGGGGCCTTCGGCAATACGGACGCTCGCGGCGCCGGACGCTCGGAACGCCTCGAGCACGGCCTCGACCAGCACCGGATGCGTGTTGATTGTGGTGCCCGGGTCGAACTCGACCAGGTTCGGCTTGAGGACGACGCGCTTGCCCTGCACGTCGAGCCGGTGCTCGGCGATAAGCCGGCGCACGAGGTCAAGCAGGTCGTCGGAATAGGAGACCGCGCGCAGGATGGAAACCGGCGGCGCGGGCCCGCGCTGTTTCCGCGCGCATCCGGCAAGCGCGGCGCCGCCCGCCGCGGCAACCGCTTCGCGGCGCGTGAGACGGCTCATGCGCGCTCCTCCAGAAACACGTTCCGCCCCTGGCGCGCGCGGTCCGCGATCGCAGCGAGCGCCGAATCCATCAGCGTTCTGGCGGGAATGCCGGCCGGCCGCTCGGGCGCCGCCGCGCCCTGTGCGAGCAGCCCGAGTTCCAGCCACGCGAGCCCTTCGAGCGAACGGCAGGCGCGAAAATGCTCCTTTGCTTTCGCAACGGAGCGCGCCAGGCGGCCTTTCTCGATGCCATGCAGAGCCAGAAGCGCAATGCCCGTCGTTTCCGGATACGAGTCCGACTGAAAGCCCAGCGCGCTCGAGGAGCCGTGATTCCAGCCGCCGTCCGCGCACATGCGGTCCAGCAGAAACCGCCGCCCCTGGGCGATGCGCTCGCCGAGCCGCGCGCCGGAGTTGCGCCGCGCCGCCTTGCCGAGCGCCAGCAGAGTGAGCGACGTGGGAACCACCCACCCCGCCGTGCCCGGATACCACGACCAGCCCGGCGTGTTGTTCTCCGAAAGCGCCGCGGCGCCGCGCATCCACTGCCGCAGCCGGAAGACGAAGCCCGAGTCGCGGTTCGATTGCGAGAGCATCCACTCGACCGCGCGGGGTTCGGCCGCCGGGCCGCAACCGGCGAGAGCGGCGAGCGCCGTCACCCAGGTGCTCTCTTCGACCGACGGACGCGGCGCGAATCCGCCGTCCGGGCGCTGATTGCGCGCGAGCCATCGGCGGCCGCGCGCCGCGGCGGGGTCATCGCCCGCGAGCGCGAGCAGGGCGTAGGCGGTAGGTTCCGTCCACGAGGAAGAGCCTTCCCGGTATCCCCAGCCGCCATCGGAATTCTGCGCGGCGATGAGCGTCTCTATCGTCAATCAGGGCCAGCTTACAACAAGACCGCGCGATCCGGCGCGCTCATCTTCTCGGCTGCAATGCGCAGGACGAGGCGGGGCGCCTGTGCCGCACGCGGCAGAAGGAACGCCATCAGTTCGCGCGGGCGCTTCGGATACGTCTGCTTCAGGACCCAGCCCACGCCTTTCTGCACCATCTGATCCGGGTCTCGCAGCAGCGCGTCCGCAAGCTCGAAGATCGCCGCCGTGTTCCTCCCCTGCTTGGCTTCCTGAAGCATCGCGACGATCGCGGCGCGCCGCTTCCAGCGGTTCTTCGATGCCGCCCACGGGCGCAGGCGCGCGATCAGTTCCGGCTCGTTGGCGATCGCGCCGGCCAGCAGCCAGGACGCCACTCCGTCGCAGTTCGCCCAGTTGTGCACGTAGCGGTCGAGCCACCGCTCGAACACGGCAAACTCCGCCGCGCCCGCCTGCTTCGCCAGGCGCCGGTAGATCACGATCGCAAGCGAGCCCTCTTCGAGCCGCCCGCTCTTCCATAGCTCATTGGCGAACCGCAGCCGCTGCGCGGCCGGCCAGCGCTTCACCTCGGCGTGAGCGATGCGCGCGATCGCCTTCACGTCCGGCGAGCGCACGCCGTGCGGGTTCACCGGCTCGACGAAGAAGTTCACGACCCCGCGGCGGAAATCTTCATCGGCGCGAGCATGCATCTCCGCCCGCACGCGGGCGAGCAGTTCGTCCACGGTCATCGCTCGATCCGAACGCGCGCGATGCGCTTGTTGTCCATCTCGAGAATCGTGAAGCGCCGGCCTTCGTACTCGAGCCACTCCCCGGCCTGCGGAATATAGCCGAACCGGAACAGCAGGAACCCGGCCAGCGTCTCGAAGCCCGCGTTCGGCGGCAGCGCGATGCCGTACTGCGATTCGAGATCGCGTATGCTGGCCGTGCCCTCGAGCTCGATGAGCGGGCTCGTCAGCGACGGCCGCGGGCGGTGCGCGTCGTGTTCGTCCTCGATCTCGCCGAAGACCTGTTCGAGAACGTCTTCGAACGTGACCAGGCCTGTGATGGTGCCGAACTCATCGACCACCATCGCCATGTGCGCGTGGTTGTGGCGGAACTCGTCCACCATCTGGTCGAGCGGCTTGCTCTCGGGCACCACCAGAAGTTTGCGAAGCAGCGGGCGCAGGTGGAACACCGGCCCGGGCATCTTCAGCCGCTCGGCCGAGCGCATGCGTTGCCACACCGGCAGCAGGTCCTTGTAATGCAGGAAGCCGACGATCTGCTCCGGGGTGCGCTCGTAGACGGGTACGCGCGTGTACTGGCTCTCGATCAGGACGCGCAGCACGTGATCGAGCGAGGCGTCCACCGGAATCGAGACCATGTCGTGGCGCGGCGCCATCACCTCGCGCACGGAAACCGCGGGCAAGTCGAGGACATGACGCACGGCCGATTCCTGGAACGCCGTCATCCTTCCGCCCGCTCGCACCGAACTCGCGATGAGCTTCAGCTCCTCGACCGAGTGTGCGCCCTGGCTCTCCTCCGCGCGCAGCCCGAGCAGCCGCGACACGGCCGAAGAAGCGCGTTCCAGCACGTAAATGAACGGCTGCGAAACGCGGTAGAACACCAGCAGCAGCGGCGCGGCAACTACCGAAAATCCTTCGGCCTTTTTGATACCGACGTTCTTCGGCACTACCTCGCCGAGCACCACCATGAAGAACGTGAGCAACAGGAAGGCGATCACGAAGCTGACGCCGCCCGCGATCGCCTCGGTCTGCGGCGTGATCCACGGGTGGAAGGCGGTCATCAGGGCGCGGTACACGGTGTCTTCGCCGGCCCAGCCAAGCCCGAGTCCGGCGAGCGTGACTCCGACCTGCACGGTGGAAAGCAGGCGTTCGGGCCGCGCCAGCAGGTTGATGGCGGCTTGGGCGCCGACGTTGCCCGCCGCAGCCAGCTCGCGCAGCCGCGACTGCCGCGCCGAAATCAGCGACACCTCGGCGGAAGCGAAAAACGCATTGCAGGCTATGATGAAAATCAAAAGTAGAATGCGGTAACCCAGGTAACTTTCGTCCATAAGCGTTCCAGTAAAATCGTGGAGTGGCCCTCAAGCGGTTACTCCAATATTTCAACATAGTGGCGTTAGTGGCGTTGATTGTTACCCTGATCGCCGTTTACTGGTACGGGTGGCGTCCGCTTCCTGAAACGGGCACGGTGCCGGCGCCGGTTTCCTCGCGGGTCACGATCGCGCGCGATTCGCTCGGCGTGCCGCACATCAAGGCCGCCTCGGTCCAGGACGCCTTGTTCGCGCAAGGCTTCGCGACGGCCGCCGACCGCCTCTGGCAGATGGACGCCCTGCGGCGGCTCTCTTCCGGGCGCCTGGCCGAAGTGCTCGGGCCGGAGTTTCTCGCCAACGACCGTGAGGCCCGCCGCTTCCGCCTGGACCGCATCGCCGAAGGCCACACGGCGTCGCTCCCGCCGGCCGATCGTGCGGTGCTCACGGCCTACACGCGCGGCGTCAACCACTTCATCGAGACGCATCGCGGACGCCTGCCGCTCGAGTTCACCCTGCTCGGCTACGACCCGCGCCCCTGGACCGTCAAGGACTCGATCCTCATTGCTCTGCACATGTATCGCGAGCTGACGGACACCTGGCGCGACAAGTTATCGAAGAGCGAGCTGCTTGCCAGGGGCGACCCGGCGAAGGTGGCGGCGCTTTTCCCGTCGCGCCTGGGCGGGGAAATCCAGCCCGGATCGAACGCCTGGGTGCTGGCCGGTTCGCGCACGGCGACCGGCAAGCCGCTGCTGGCCAACGACCCGCATCTCGAGTACTCGCTGCCCGGTATCTGGTACGCGGCGCACCTGGAAGCGCCCGGGCTCGATGTGGAAGGAGTGACTCTCCCCGGATTGCCCGGCGTGATCGTCGGCCACAACGACCGCATCGCCTGGGGCGTGACCAACCTCGGCTTCGACGTGCAGGAACTGTATCTGGAGAAGCTCGATCCGCGCACGGGACGCTACCAGTTCCGCGGCCAAATTGAGCAGGCGCAGCTCGAGCGCGAGGCGATTCCCGTCAAAGGCGCAAAGCCGGTCGAGTTCGCGCAGTGGATCACGCGCCACGGCGCCGTTTTCTTCGACCGGGGGCGCGCGATCGCGATGCGCTGGGCCGCGGCCGATTCGGGGGACTTCTCCTTCCCGATTCTCGACCTCGACCGCGCCCGCGACTGGCGGGAATTCACGGCTGCCCTCGCGCGCTATCCCGGCCCCGGCCAGAACTTCGTCTACGCCGACCGCGACGGCAACATCGGCTATCACGCCGCCGGCCGGCTGCCCATACGCAAGTACGACGGCGGCGTTCCGGTCGATGGCAGCCTCGGAGATTACGAATGGGAAGGATATATTCCCTTCGAGCAGTTACCCGCGAGTTACAATCCGGAATCCGGGATGATTGTAACCGCGAACAACGATCCTTTCCCAGAGAACTATCCTTACCGCGTCAGAGGCAACTTCGCGGCACCGTATCGCGTGAACCGCATCCGCGAATTGCTCAATCAAAGGAGTAAGTGGCGCGCCGGGGACATGATCGGCGTACAGTGCGACGTTTACTCCGCCTTCGCGCGGAATCTCGCGCGCCGGATCGCGGCGGCGTACGACCGGAGCGGGGCGGGCGATTCGATGGCCGCCGAGGCGGTGCGGGTGCTGCGCTCCTGGGACGGCAAGATGGACAACGGCGCCGCG
This sequence comes from Acidobacteriota bacterium, assembly GCA_050261515.1. Lineage (GTDB taxonomy): Bacteria > Acidobacteriota > Terriglobia > Bryobacterales > Bryobacteraceae > JBLNDJ01. The sequence goes on from JBLNDJ010000038.1 coordinate 134,994, forward strand.
CCGCTGATCGCGACCCTAGCCTATCAGCACCTGCGGAGCATCGTTGTGGAGCGCGCCGCTCCAGGCAGCGCCACCCTTTACCAGGACAGAGGCGTCGGGACCGCCTACCAGATGGCTCCGGTCGTCCTCGAGAGTCTTCTGCATAGCCGTCCCAAGGACTGGTTCGAAAACTGGGACAAGGTTCTGCTCGAGGCGCTCTCGGGCGCGCTCGAAGAAGGACGCCGCATGCAGGGCCGCACCCTGCGTAAGTGGGACTACGGAAGGTATAACGAGCTGTTTATCCCCAATCCGGTCATCAGCCGCGTTCCCCTGGTGGGCAGTTACTTCAATATAGGACCTGTCCCGCAGAGCGGCTCTCCGGTTACGGTGAAGCAGACGACGCGCCGCCTCGGCCCGTCGATGCGAATGGCGGTCGATCTGGCTGACCTCGACAAATCGTTCCTGAATCTCGCCACCGGAGAGTCCGGACAGGCGCTCTCGCCGCACTACAGGGACCAGTGGAAGGCCCATTCGGAAGCGCGCACGTTCCCGATGCCGTTCCACCGTATGGAGGCCAAGGGCATGCTCACGCTCGAGCCCGAGCGGCGCTGACGTAGGCAGCGGCCACCGACGCTATAATGAAGCCGTAACTGAGCAATGGCAGAAAAGCAGCCCCGTTCGGCGCTGGCCGCGGTGATTTCCTGGGTTCGCGACCTGGCGGTCTCGGTTGTGATCGCCATCGTGGTCATCATTTTCATCTACCAGCCGGTGAAAGTCGAAGGCACCAGCATGATGCCCGGCCTCTCCGACCAGGAACGCATCTTCGTCAATAAGTTCATCTACCGGTTCGGAATCGGAGACATCAAGCGCGGCGACCTGGTGGTTTTCTGGTATCCCTACGACCAGAGCAAGTCGTACATCAAGCGCGTTATCGGGGTGCCGGGCGACGTCGTGGCGATCGACCGCGGCCTGGTCTCAATCAACGGGAATCCGGTCGAGGAAGACTACGTTCCCGACGACTATCGCGACACGATCTCGATGCCCGCCCGCACCGTCGACCGCGACCATTACTTCGTGCTCGGCGACCACAGGAACTCGTCGAACGACAGCCGCAACTGGGGCCTTGTGCCGCGAAGCTGCATTTACGGCAAGGCGGTTTTCGTGTACTGGCCGCTCGGGAAGATCGGGCCGGTGCGATAGAGCCTAAGCCGTTCCGTACGCCGGCGACGGCGGACCCGACATCCGCGGCGGATTCGGCAGCACGAAGCGTGCGATCCTTTCGCGCCGCTCGGTGCCCGCCAGCAGGCCCTGCGACAAGTTCCAGACCGCGTCCGCGTCCTTGTAGCGGCCCAGCCCGCGGTAAATCTCGGCCAGCAGGTTCAGGCAACCGATGACCTCGGGGTGATCCGCCGCGAGCACGTCCGAGTACAGCTTCAGGGCATAGCGCACGAGTTGTTCGGCGCGGCCGTCCTTGCGCTGTTTCGAGTAGAGATGCCCCAGCTTGGTGAGCGGCCTCGCCATCGCCGGATCGCCCCAGCCGAGCATGCGCTCGCGGACCTCCACCACGCGCAGCAGGTACGCCTCTGCCTCGTTGTAGCGGCCATTCTTCAGGTAGATCTCGCCCAGCTTGTTGAGCGTGACCGCCAGGTCCCAGGCATCGCAGCCGCGCGCCTGTTCCTTGATCGAGAGCGAGCGGCGCAGCGCGAACACAGCGGCGGGAAGGTCGCCCGCGGAGGCTTCGAGATCGCCGATCTGGTCGAGCGTCCACGCCACGCGGATGTCGGAGGAGCCGAAGCCGATCTCGGCTTCCCGCAGCGCGCGTTCGAAAGCCGCGCGCGCCTGCGCATTCCTCCCCGTCACGCGGCAGACGGCGCCCAGGTTCGATAGCGTGGTGGCCAGCCGCGGGCCGTAATCGCCCAGCGCGCGATCGTAAATGCCTGCCGCGCGCTTCAGCAGCCGCTCCGCTTCGCTGTAACGGCCCTGCCGCGAGCGGATCACGCCCAGCCGGTTCAGGACGTCCGCGACGTGCGGGTCGTCATCGCCGAATTCATGGGCCGCTTCAGCGGCGCGCTCCAGGATTTCCGCCGCCTCATCAAGGCGCCCAAGCTGATAAACGCCTTCGGCGAGATCAAGATAGGACTGCACGGTCGCATCAGCCGCCTCTGCCATTTCAGCCGCGCGCGTTTTCGGTTTCACCCTTAGGCCCAACATAGTACCGTCGCCGGAAGAGCCCCCTAGCTCCTACACCCAGCTTACGGGTAGATCTTTGAAAGAATCAACAAACTTTGGGGCTATTTGGTACCCGAGGTCGAGGGCAAAAGTCCTAGTACTGCTGGGCTTAGCGACGATTGAATAACCACATCACTAGGGTGAGCAGCACGCTGAGAATCAGGCAGGTCACCACGGGGAAGTAGAACACCGAGTTGCGGCCCCTGATGACGACGTCGCCCGGCAGGCGGCCTATGCGGAACGGCAGCCGCCCTCCCAGGGTGACAAGGAGTCCGGCGAGGATCAGGATCGCGCCGGCGAGGATCAAGATACGTCCGAGCCCCATTCGGTTCCATTATCGCGTGGCGCGCGGGCGAGGCGCCGTGCGGCGGCCCGGGGTTGACTACCCACCCCACATTCGGCGCGCCCTGAGGTATTTTGGGAGTGCAGTCCCCACCACCGATTCAGAGGAGCGTTATGCCGGATATTCCGAGCGGAGCCGTGCAGGCTGACCGCATCTATGAACCTAGCCCAGAATTTGTGCGCGCCGCGCACGTCCAGGGCATCGAGGCGTACCGCGAGCTGTACGAGCGGGCCAAACAGAAACCCGAAGAATTCTGGGGCGAGCTGGCCGAAAAGGAACTGTTCTGGTTCGAGAAGTGGACCGGCGTCTTCGAATGGGCGCCGCCCTTCGCCAAGTGGTTTTCCGGCGGCAAGACGAACGCATCCTACAACTGCCTGGACCGCCACCTCGCCGCGCGCGGCAACAAAGTCGCCATCCTTTGGGAAGGCGAGCCGGGCGACCAGCGCATGATCTCTTACCGCGAACTGCACCGTCTGGTCAGCCGCTTCGCGAACGTGCTCAAAGCGCGCGGCTTCAAGAGCGGCGACCGGGCCGTGATCTACATGCCGATGATCCCGGAGCTGCCCGTGGCGATGCTCGCCTGCGCGCGCCTCGGCATCCTGCACAGCGTCGTCTTCGGCGGCTTCTCGGCCGAAGCGCTGGCCGTGCGGATTCAGGATCTCGAAGCCTCGCTCGTCATCACAGCCGATGGCGGCTGGCGGCGCGGCCGCGAGGTGCGTCTTAAAGATACCGTCGATGAAGCGCTCGCGGGCTGCCCTACGGTGCGGGACGTGATCGTCCAGCGGCGCACCGGTTCCGCCGTCAATATGCAGGAGGGCCGCGACCTCTGGTGGCACGACCTCGATAAGGACGTAAGCGATGTCTGCCCCGCCGAGCCGCTCGACGCCGAGCATCCTCTCTATGTCCTCTACACCTCGGGCACCACGGGAAAGCCGAAAGGCATTCTGCACACCACCGGCGGCTACCTGCTCGAATGCCTCATGACCATGAAATGGGTGTTCGACTTGCGCGAGCAGGACACCTACTGGTGCACGGCGGACATCGGCTGGGTCACCGGCCACAGCTACATCGTCTACGGCCCGCTCGCGGCCGGCGCGACCACCGTGATGTACGAAGGCGCGCCGGATTTCCCGCAGTACGACCGCTGGTGGCGGCTGATCGAAAAGTACGGAATCACGATCTTCTACACGTCGCCGACCGCTATCCGCGCGCTGATCCGGCAGGGCGACCGCTGGCCCGAGGCGCACGACCTTTCCAGCCTCCGCCTGCTCGGCTCGGTCGGCGAGCCGATCAACCCCGCGGCGTGGGAGTGGTATCACCGCGTGATCGGCCAGAGCCGCTGCCCGATCGTCGATACGTGGTGGCAGACCGAGACCGGCTCCATCATGATCGCCCCGATGCCGGGCGCGACGCCGCTCAAACCGGGCTCGGCGACGCTGCCGCTGCCGGGCATTCAGACCGATATCGTGGATCTCGACGGCAAGCCGGTGGGAACGGACAAGGAAGGCTTCCTGATCGTGCGGCGTCCGTGGCCTTCGATGCTGCGCACCATCTGGCGCGACCCCGACCGCTACGTGAGCCAGTACTGGAGCCGCGTGCCCGGCGTCTACTTCACCGGAGACGCCGCCCGCCGCGACGCCGACGGCTACATCACCGTGCTCGGGCGCGTGGATGACGTTATGAACGTTAGCGGCCACCGGCTGAGCACGATGGAAATCGAGAGCGTGCTGGTGCGGCACCCGGCTGTGGCGGAAGCGGCCGTCGTAGGGCGTCCCGACGAGCTGACCGGCCAGGCGGTCTGCTGCTTCGTCACGTTGAAGCAGGGCTCCTGGGACAGGAAGCAGCTCGGCGAGGATCTGCGCGCCTGGGTCGCGCACTCTATCGGCGGTTTTGCGAGGCCCGCGGAGATCAAGTTCACCGATGGCCTCCCCAAAACGCGCAGCGGAAAGATCATGCGGCGGCTGCTGCGCGAAATCGTTACCTCGAACGCCGTGACGGGTGACGTCACGACGCTCGAAGATATGGCGGTCATCGCGCGGCTCGCCTCGCAGCGCGAGGAAGACTAACCGGCGGCCTCTTTCACTTACGCACCACCACCATCTCGATCCGCCGGTTGCGCGCGCGGCCCTCCGCGGTGTCGTTCGACGCGGCGGGCCGGTCAGACCCCAGACCCGCGGTCGTGATCCGGCTGCCGTCCACGCCCGCGGCGATGAGCTGCTGGCGGACCGCGTTGGCCCGGTCGAGTGAGAGCTGCCGGTTCGCGACCGCGTCGCCCGTGTTGTCGGTATGGCCCTCGATCCGGACTTCCACGTTCGGATAAGCCCTGAGGATCGCGGCCGTGTCGGCGAGCGTTTTGCCGGAATCGCCGCTCAGGCGCGTGGTGCCGGTGGCGAAATTCACGTGCTCGAAAACGAAGCTCTGCGGCGCGCCGGCGTTGGTGTCCGCCAGGTACCGCGCCAGATTGTGATTGAGCGAGCCCTCGGGCACCCGGAGCGTGAACCCGCCGGGCAGCGTCACCGACGCGACCGGCGTGCGGCGGGCTAACAGCCAGATCAGCAGGCATACAACCACCGCTCCGATCACCAGCCAGAGCAGCCAGCCCCTGCCGCGGTGTTCGGTCGCGCGCACCACGGCCTCGCGCGCCGCGCCGGCCGTGCTGCGGCCCGCGTTGGCTACGTCTCTAGCCGCCTCGCGCGCCGCGCCGGCCGCGGAGCCGGCGGCGCCCGTCGCGCCCTCGATCACGCCCGGAGCCAGGCCGGCAATCAGATTCCGCTGGCCCATCAGCTTTTCCATCAAACCGGAATTGGAAAGGCCCTGTAGTTCTTTTTGGCGGTTCAGGAAACCCACCAGCATCGGCGCTGACAGCGACAGCAGCGACATCGCCGACGACGTCCGAATTCCGGACCGCGAAGCCAGCGATCCGGCGATCGAACTGACGTTTCCGCCGAAAAGCGAACTCAGGATTCCCTCCCCGGTCCTCATTACGTCGTCTGTGGCGTGCCCGCCGGAGAAGATCGACCCGATGTTGTCGACCACGCTGGGGCCCGCCCCCGCGGTCCCGAGGATGTTGTCGAAGGAGCTGGGCCCGTTCGGCCCGGAAGCCTTGTTGATGAGGCCGCCGAGAATCGTCGGAATGACTCCGTCGAACGCGTTCCGCGTGTTCTCGGGAGTTTCGCCAATCAGCGCGCTCGCTTTCGAGACGACATCCGGCGAGATCAGCCCGCTCGCCATGCTCAACAAACCACCAGTTATTGGAGAAGCCATGACACTTCGCCCTCCCCTTGTTACTCGATGCCCCGCGAAACTGTCGTGGAACAAATTATTGTGGGGCAGTCCCCGGCGGGCCGCCGCGCCGGGGCGGCTTGGCGGGTCAATCACTTGCCGAACTTGATTTCCGCGTCCACCTTGAAAATGCGGAAGGCCGAGTATTGATACACGTTTTCGACCACGAGATCGGCGTCCCGCATCTGCCGGTGCGTAACCGACGCAGGTGCCAGGAACGCGCCCTGGGCCATGATGTAGTCCACCTGCGCCTCGTCCCGCACGGTCCGGCCGGCCTCGTCGCGCCGGGTGCGAAAGACTACGCGCAGCGGCTGGCCGTCGCTCTCGCGAATCCAGAGCTGTCCTTCGAGCGGCTGCCGCAGCGCCTTGCCGCGCTCAAAAATCGTGAGCGCGCCGTCGCCCGATCTCTGCCTGAATTCGATGATGCGGGCGGGGTCCGTCCCCACCACCCCGGCGCCGCCCCAGGAAAACGCGTAGTCCGGAAGACGGGCGCGCGTGAACAGCAGCAGCACCTGGCCGAAGTCGGTCGCCGCCCCGGTAAGGCCGTGCTTTTCGAAGTTCTCGAGAATGCGCTTCTTGAGGCGGTCGTCGTCCGAGCGCAGTCCGGCCACGAGCGTTTCGCGCGCCTTCTCGACACTGGTGACGCGCCGGTTGTCCACCGATACCACCTGCCGGACTTCGTGAATCGCCCCCGGAGCCTCCCGAAACGTGGCGAATCCGTATTCTGAAATAACCTCCCGAGTGCGGTATTGTGGTTTGGGCGGCTGGAGTGCTGCGCTGCCCAGCCGCGGGCGGAAACGCCCCGGCGGCTTGAGAGCGCGCTGCACGAGCTTCTCCTGGGCGACGATTTTCGGAGCAGTCAGCCGGAACACTTCGGCTTCCTCGGAGATCCGGGAGAGCGCCTGGTCGAGCTGCTGGTCCGGCGCGGCGGCGAGGGTGGACGCAAGAAGGAGGAGCGCTGGTCCGGCCTGCACAGCACGATTTTAGCGCGGTAAATGGATCCGCCACTTGCGGTGAAGCGGCCATCATCGCTAGAATCATTCATTTTGTACAGCTCCCTGGAGGATTCATGTCGGTTGAGCAGAAGGTAAAGCAGATCATTGTCGAGCAGCTCGGCGTGGACGAGGCGCAGGTGGACAACACCGCGTCCTTCGTGGACGACCTGGGCGCCGACTCCCTCGACATCGTCGAGCTGATCATGGCGTTTGAGGAAGCATTCGATCTCGACATTCCCGATGAGGAAGCCGAGAAACTGGCAACGGTGAAAGACGCGATCGACTACGTCGAAAGCAAGATGGCCAAGAAGTAGGCGGGCCTGAGCGCACCGGTATTCCCACACAAAGGAGCGGAGCTTTGTCACGCAGGGTAGTCGTTACGGGTATCGGACTTGTGTCTCCTCTGGGCGTTGGAACCGAGGAGACCTGGGAGGCAATCCGCGCGTCGCGGAGCGGCATCGGCCCCATCACTGCGTTTGACGCCTCCGCATTCACCACGCGCATCGCCGGGGAGGTGAAGGGCTTTCAGCCCGAGCGGTACATCGACCGGAAAGAGATCAAAAAGATGGGGCGATTCATCCAGTTCGCCATCGCGGCGTCGGATTTCGCCCTGTCCGCCGCCGGCCTCAAGGTTCCGGCGGAAAACGGCGAACGCACCGGCGTCTACATCGGCAGCGGCATCGGCGGCTTCGAGGTGATCGAGCGCGAGTTCGAGAACCTGCTGAGCAAAGGGCCGAGCCGCATTTCGCCCTTCTTCATTCCGGCGACCATCGTGAACCTGGCCTCCGGCTACGTTTCGATCCGTACTGGTGCCAAGGGCCCGAACTCGGCGACCGCGACGGCCTGCACCACCAGCGCCCACGCCATAGGAGATTCCTTCCGCCTCATCCAGCGCGGCGACGCGGACGTGATGATCTGCGGCGGCGCCGAAGCGCCGATCTGCCGCATGGGCATCGGCGGATTCGCCGCCATGCGCGCGCTTTCGACCCGCAACGAAGAGCCCGAGCGCGCCAGCCGCCCCTGGGACAAATGCCGCGACGGCTTCGTCGTCGGCGAAGGCGCGGGCATCCTGGTTCTCGAGGAACTCGAAATTGCGAAGCGCCGCGGGGCCCCGATCATGGCCGAAGTGGTGGGATACGGAATGAGCGGCGACGCCTACCACATCACGGCGCCCTCGGAAGACGGCGACGGAGCGTTCCGCGTGATGCGCAACGCGCTCGCCGACGCCGGCATCGCGCCCGAGAAGATCGATTACATCAACGCGCACGGAACCTCGACCGGCGTAGGCGACCGCATCGAAACCACGGCCATCAAGCGCTGCTTCGGCGAACACGCGCGCAAGCTCTGCGTAAGCTCGACCAAGTCGATGACCGGCCACCTGCTCGGCGGAGCCGGCGGACTCGAAGCGGGCATCACGGTGCTGGCGATGCGCGATCAGATAGCGCCCCCGACCATCAACTACGAAGTGCCCGACCCCGAGTGCGACCTGGACTACGTGCCGAACACGCCGCGGCCGCTCAAGATCGACTACGCGCTTTCGAACTCATTCGGCTTCGGCGGCACGAACGGCTGTCTTATCTTCAAGCGGTTCGAGAACTAAGCGCGGCCGCCGCCAGTCACTGACCGGCCTTCCGGCTCGAATGAAGCGGCAAGGCTGCCCGACCGCGCCCACTCGTCGATAATCGCTTTCGACAGGCCGATCTCGCGGTGCAGAACCTCGCACACTTGGTCCGGCGAAAGGTCGCGATTCTCGACCCCCTCCACGGTCCTCGAAAAACGCGTGCGCCCCACCAATACGAGAATCTCCCCGGGGCGGTTTCGACGGGCGTACAGCCGCTGATTGAACGGGCTTCGCACCCTCGAGTCCTCGTACCGGGCGAGATAGCAGGCATGGCTGGTGCCGTCCTCGACCAGCCGGCACGGCAAATACGTCGTGTTCGGCGGCGCATGAGACCAGACGACGTGGGCTCCGTTCGTGAACTCCACCTTTGCCTCGAACACGGGGTCTTCCTGAAAGTACACACCGGGACCGAGCGGCAGCGGTGCGTTTGAGAGCAGCGACGAATCCGCAAGCCATTCGCCGCCCTCGATCGTGACCCTCACTGTGGCGTGATTGACGATCCCGAGGTCACGCATGCATCCGGCGGCGCGGTGCGCCCGGAATCCAAGCGAGCGTAAGAGTTCGAAAAGCGCGTTGCTGGTAGGCCAACATGTTCCTCCGGTGCCGTCGGCCAGCCAGCTTTCAAAGAATTCCAGCGCGTGGCCGCCGGGAAGCGGGATATCGGGCTTCGTCCGCAGGGCAATTGTCTTTCGCACGTTGTCGAAAGGAACACTTGCGCACCATGCGCGGTAGACCGCTCGAAGGCCTTCGAGATCCGCGGGAGGCGCTTTCTCGAAACCGAGACGCCGGAGCACAAGTTCCAGGAGTGTGGCACGCAATTCGGGTCCGCCGTCCCGCGAATCCATCGCAATGAACCTACGCGGGGCGCCCCGCCCGGGCATTCAGATACAAATTGGCCGAAAAAATCAGGAGCGAGACCAGGACCAGGATTGAGCCGGCGCCGATCGCCTTGTCCGCGCTCTTGTACCCATATGCTTCCAGTGCGAGGCTTGCCGTCATTATGGGCAGTCCCGCATTGTGCCCCCAGAAATGCCATGTCGCCAGACGGCTTCGATCGCATCCGGGAAGCAGGATGTAGACGATTCCGGCGAGCGACATTGTCGCCCAGCCTAATAGCGATATATGGGCGTGTACGGACGAAAGGGCAAAGTTCTGGGATATGCCCATGGCAAGCCCCAGCCCGACGCCGATCAGCAAATATATCGCCGCAATCTTGACCAACCGGATTCCAACCCTCATCGCCCCCTCCTTGGCATGTTCCCGGATGGACAGGTGTGGATACACAGGAATGTAGGCCCTAACCGGAAGGGCGTCTGTGACCGTAGTCACACGAATGGGCGGCGTGCGGGGCCCTGACGCCCGGGTGCCGGACGTGACCGAAAGCACAGACTCCGCGCGCACATCGGCGCACGATGGAGCCATGAGCTACAGGATTCGACTCGGATTGATGGCGCTCGCGTTCGTTGCCGCCTCGCCGCTTTGGGCCCACTGCGATGGCATGGACGGCCCTGTAGTCCACGCGGCCATGAAGGCCCTCGACACCGGCAGGATAGACCACATACTGATATGGGTTCGGGCAGCGGACGAACCCGAGGTGCGTGCGGCGTTCGAGAAGACGGTTGCCGTGCGAAAACTCGGTCCCGACGCCCGGGGCCTCGCGGACCGCTACTTCTTCGAGACCGTCGTCCGCGTTCACCGGGCGGGTGAAGGAGAGCCGTATACAGGACTGAAGCCGGCGGGCCGTGACCTCGGGCCGGCGATTCCGGCCGCGGACAAAGCCATCGCGACAGGCTCCGCGGACGCGGTAATCGAGTTGGTGACCCATGCCGCGCGGCACGGCATTGTGGAGCGGTTCGCGCGCGTGATGAGCGCAAAAGAAGCTGCCGCCGAAGACGTCACGCACGGCCGGGACTATGTCGGGGCGTACGTGCAGTTCCTGCATTACATCGAAGGTCTGCACACGGCCGCAGCGGGGCACACAGGCGAGGCGCCGCGAATTCCGGCCGGCCATCAGCACCCTTAACGGCGCATTCCGGGGCAGGCAGAACTGTCTGCCCCCCGTCCATGGCCGCCGGCCTTGCCCCTGCTACACTGTCATTAAAAGACCTCCATGAAGATCATCTGCGGCCTGAAACAGGTCCCCGCCCGCGATTCCCTGCTCCGCCCCGATGCGTCCGGCCGTTGGATCGACGGCTCCGGCCTTAGCTACGAAATCAACGAGGCCGACGCATATGCTCTCGAAGCCGCGCTTCAGTTGAAAGAGAAGCATGGCGGCGAGGTGATCGTCGTGTGCGCGGGTCCGGAGCGCGCGTCTCAATCGATTCGCGAGGCGCTTGCCAAAGGCGCCGATCGCGCCATACACATCGAAGCGGAAGACGCCGCGAGCTGGGATTCGCTCGCCACGGCGCACATGATTGCGAAAGCCATCGGCGGCGAGAAGCCCGATCTCATCTTCACCGGGCTGCAATCGGACGATCTCGGATACGGGCAAACGGGTGTCGTTCTCGCCGAGTTGCTTGGCCTGCCCCACGCCACCATCATCATGGAGGTCGAGGTGCTCGACGGCTCCATCCGCGTGAAGCGCGAGCTCGAAGACGGCTGGTTCCAGCACATCGAGATGCCGCTGCCCGCGGTGCTCACCATACAATCCGGCATCAGCAAGCTGCGCTACGCCACACTGATGGGAATCAAGAAGGCCCGAACGAAAGAGGTGCGGCGGCTCGCGGCGGGCGATCTCGGCGAGCCTTCGGCTCCGTCAGTCCAAATCGCGCGCGTTTACCTGCCGCAAAAAACTAAGCAGACCGAGATCCTCGACGGCACGCCGCACGAAGCCGCGGCGAAACTGGTGGAACGCCTGAAATTCGGAGCGCGCGTACTATGAGCGTCCTGGCGATTCTCGAACAGCGCGAAGGCGCGTGGAACCGCTTGTCTCTCGAGACGCTGGCCGCCGCCGCGCAGATCGCGCGCGAGCTGGGCGTGCCCGTATCGGCGGCCGCCGCCGGCCATGGCATCCCCGCGCTCGCCGGCGTCGAAAAGGTGTGGGCGGTTGAGCACGAGTTGCTCGCACACTACACCGCCGATGCCTGGTCCGCGGCGTTCGAGCAGTTGATTCGCCGCCAGCAGCCGCAATTCGTGCTGTTCCCGCACACATACCGCTCGCGCGATTTCGCTCCGAAACTCGCCGCGCGCTTCGGGCGCACGCTGGTCAGCGACGCAATTGGACACAAGGTCGAAGACGGGAGTCCCGTGTTCGTGCGGCAGCTTTTCCAGGGCAAACTGAACGCCGATATTCGCTTCACCGCGGAGGCTCCCAACTTTGCGTCGATCCAGGCCGGCGCCTATCGCGCCGAAGCAGGGGGAAACGGACCGGCGCCGGTCGAGACGTTCGCGCCGGAACTGGACGCCTCCGCCATCCGCACGCGCCCGGGCGAACCTTTCCGCGGCGCGCAGCGTTCGGTGGACCTCGCGGCCGCGGGCATGATCGTCGCGGCCGGACGCGGCATCGGAGAAAAAGACAATCTCGCGGTAGTCGAACGGCTCGCGCAGGCGCTCGGCGCGGAACTGGCGGCCTCGCGCCCTATTTGCGACAACGGCTGGCTCCCGATGGAACGCCAGGTCGGCAGCTCCGGCCAGACCGTCGCGCCGAAACTTTACGTCGCCGTTGGCATCTCGGGCGCCATCCAGCACCTGGTCGGCATGAAGGGCTCGAAGACCATCGTCGCCATCAACAAGGACCCCGAAGCCCCGATCTTCGAGGTCGCCGACTACGGGATCGTAGGCGACTTGTTCGAGGTCGTCCCCGCGCTCATCGAAGAACTTCAGAAGGCCCGGTAAGCCCACCCCCCTTGACACTCCGAACTAGTAGGAATAGTGTAGTTGGCCGGGGTTTTGCATTACAGGACCCTTGACTCTCAAGTCGTCCTCTAAATGGAGGTTTACGTGGGCAGACGAATGATTCGGGGATTGATCACCGTCGTGCTTCTCATCTTGGTGATCGGCCTCCTCCCGACAGCGGCTTTGGCTCAACTCTATAGCGGTGCTCTCACGGGCGTAGTGTCGGATCCGTCGGGCGCCGTTGTGGTCGGAGCGAAGGTCACTCTCACGGATGCAGGCAAAGGATTCAACTATAACGCGACAACGGATGCGACAGGCCGGTTCGTGCTGCGCTCGCTGCCGCCAAGCGATTACAACCTGGCCGTGGAGGCGAGCGGCTTCTCGCCTTTCAGGCGTGAAAAGATCACGCTCGATGTCGGCCAAAGCGCGAACATCGACGTCACGCTTCAGGTCGGAACGGCCGTTGAAACGATACAGGTCACTGGCCAGGCTGCCCTGCTTGCCACGCAGGACGCCGTCACCGGCCAGCAACTCAACCGCACGTTCATCAACGACCTGCCACTGATCAACCGCGCCGTGTTCGACCTGGCGTACCTTACGCCGGGCGTCACCGAGCCGGCGGGCCAGAACCGGGGTGCCAACAACTTCATCTCGAACGGCGGCCGGAACGCAACTGCGGACATTCTGCTGGATGGCGTCACGACCACCAACTTCGAGCAGAACAGCGGCATCCAGGTGGCGCTCTACACGCCTTCGGTGGACGCGGTGCAGGAGTTCAAGGTGCAGCAGTCGAACTTCAGCGCCGAGATCGGCTTTTCCGGCGCCACCGTTGTCAACATGGTGACCCGCTCGGGCAGCAACGAATTTCACGGCAGCCTGTACGAGTTCCTGAGGAACGACAAGCTTGACGCCAACAACTTCTTCAGCAACAGCGCCGGTATCGGTATTCCACCGCTTCGTCGAAACCAGTTCGGCGGCACCATTGGCGGGCCGATCAAGAAGGACAAGACGTTCTTCTTTTTCGACTTCGAGGGGACGCGCGAAAAGTACATGTCGACGGGCCAGGCGGGCGTGCCCAGCGCGGCGATGCGGAACGGCGATTTCTCGGAGATCTGCACGGCCGGTTTCGATAGTGCCGGCTACTGCAACGACGCCGAACAGCAACTCTGGGATCCCTATTCCGGCTTTTACAACGCTGAAGACAATGGAATCCAGCACACGACCCGTATCCCGTTCAACAACCTCGCCACCTATGTCAGCCCCGGCAGTCCAAAGCTGAAGGGAACCCCCTACGAGCTGCCGCTCAGGGCCGGCAACCTGATCAACCCGGTCGGGCAGAAAATGATGAATTACTATCCGCTGCCGAACCTGAACGTCGGCTCGCCGAACTACGACCGGTTCAACAACTGGGTCGGCGCCGGATCGGGCTCGAACACGAACAACCAGTTCGATATCAAAATCGACCACCGCTTCAACGACAACAACATGCTTAGTTCGAAGTTCGCGCTGGTCAAGGGCACGTATCACGACGCGAACCTGTTCGGGAACGTAGCGGACCCGGCAACGCAGGGCCCGGGCATCAGCCACGCGTACCTGTTCGCAACCAACTACAACCGGACGATCAGCCCGACCACGCTGTTCAGCCTCTCGTTCGGCACTACGCGCAACTTCTCGTTCACCCAGGGCGTGGGAGCGGATTTCCCCGACTTCGACATCACGAAGGATCTGGGAATGCCCGAGTACATGAAGACCTTCGGTATCAGTGCGACGCCGGTGATCTATGTCTCAGGCGGCTACGGCTCGGTTCGCGACCAGGCGCTGGGATCGCAGGCATGGTCGTACATGAAGTACGGCAACGAGACGCACCACCTGGTGGCCAGCGTCAGCAAGATGATGGGCCGGCACGACCTGAAGATCGGCGGGGAAGGCCGCATGCACCGCCTGACGTTCCTTCAGGCCGGCACACCGGACGGCATCTTCATGTTCGACCAATACACCACCGCCGAGCATCCGTGGTGGGGCGGCGGCGATGCGATGGCGGGCCTGCTGACCGGCAACCCCAGCACCAGCGGAAGCCAGTGGGGCGGTTATGAAATCGTCCCGGCTACCGCAACACAGAGCTTCCAGTATGCCGGCTATGTTCAGGACAACTTCCGGGCGAGCGACAGGCTGACGCTCAACCTGGGCGTCCGCTACGACCTGAACCTGCCCCGCACGGAACGCTTCAATAGCCTGGCGTCGTTCGATCCGACCGCCGCGAGTCCGCTCAGCGGCCAGGTTCCGGGCATGGGCGAACTCAAGGGTGCTCCGGTGTTCGCCGGCCAGAACGGCGCGCCGCGAACGATTTACGACACCGACAAGACGAACATCGCGCCGCGCATCGGCCTTGCTTTCAGGCTGAACGACAAGACCGTCCTCCGCTCCGGTTACGGTATTTTCTATGGCGTCAACAAGTACGGCGCCGCGGGCCCGCTCGGAGTGCCCGGTTACAGCGCAACGACTAACGTCCAATCGACGTACCGGAGCGATGGCTACACTCCTGGAGGCCGGCTGGACAACCCGTTTCCGGACGGGCTGATCATCCCGCGCGGCAACCAGGACGGGCCCAACACGAACCTCGGCCTCGACCTGAGCGGCCTGTCGATGCGCAACTGGAACCGGACGCCGTACGAACAAAGCTGGAGCTTTGGCATACAGCGCGAGTTGCCGTTCGAGACGGTGCTCAATCTCGATTACGTCGGCAAGAAGGGCACGCGCCTGTACTTCGGCGGCGCGGGAGTCATGAGCTACATCCCGCAGTCCGTCGCACAAGATTACGTGACACGACCCTCCTACTACAATGAGATGGTGCCGAACCCGTTCTACGGGATCATCACGGACCCCAACAGCGGGATGTCGGCCGAGGAGGTCACGCGGATCAACCTTTACAGGCAGTTCCCGCAGTATACCTACCTGGCGGCGTTCGAGCCGCCGTCGGCCAACTCGATCTATAACTCCTTGCAGTTGAAGGCGGAAAAGCGGTTCTCCCACGGCTTGCAGTTCCTGCTGACTTACGCCTGGAGCAAGTCGATCGATAGTGCTTCGGCGATGGGCGACGGCACGACGTGGCTGGGCGGCCACACCAGCGCCCTGCCGGATCCTTACAACTGGGGGCTCGAGCGGTCGGTGTCGGACTATGACGTCCCGCACGTGTTTCAGGTGGCCTATGTCTGGGAACTGCCGATCGGCCGCGGTAAGGCCCTCGGCAGGAACTGGAACTCCGTGCTCAACGCGATCGCCGGCGGCTGGAAGACCAACGGCCAATGGCGGTTCTCGAAGGGTATGCCGCTCTGGTTAAGCCTCGACGGCGGCCAGAGCATCCCGACCTTCGGGGGCCAGAGGCCGGACCTGATCGGAACGCTGAGGAGAGCGGACAACTGGACGCTCGACCAGTACTTCGCCGACCCGACCGTTGCCGTGGTCCCCGCACCCTACACGCCCGGGACGGCGCCGCGGACGGTCACTTCCGCGCGCTCGCCCGGAATCGCCAATGCGTCTCTCTCGCTGTTCAAGGAGTTCTCACTGAGCGCCTTGAGAGAGGGCGCTCGGCTGGAGTTCCGCGCCGAAGCATTCAACGCGCTGAACCATGTTCAGTTCGCCGCCCCCGCATTGACCGTGGGGCAGGGCAGCTTCGGCAAGATCACCAGCCAGTACAACAGCCCGCGTGAAGGGCAGTTGGCGCTAAAGTTGTATTTCTAAGTAGTATTTTTCGCGGGGGCGGGAACGCCCGGCCCCCGCGCCTTACCTCCCATGAAGTTTGTCGCTGTACTTCTGCTGCTCGCCTGCGCAGTCCCCCTCTTTCCCGCCGAAGATCTGCGCTCGCTTATCCTCCAGGCCATCGAGCTCGACGAGCAAAAGCGCTACGCCGAGGCCGAGCCCCTCTACCAGCGCGCCCTCAAACTCGCCCCAGGCGCGCCCGCCGTGCTCAACAACGCCGCGAACCACTGGCTCGCCATGGGCAAGGTCGCGGAAGCGAAGGCCGCATTCCTCAAAGTCGTCGCCGTCGAGCCCCGCCACACGAACGCGAACCTTCAGCTCGCCAACATCGCCGCCGAAAAGAAGCAGGGCGCCGAAGTCCTGCGGCGGCTCGCGAACGCCGGCCAAGCTGGACCCGCCATCGACATCCTGCGCGCCCGCGCACTCCACTGGACCGGGCAGAAGACCGCTGCGGCCAAGACCCTCGCGGATGTGGAAGCAAAGGCCGCGGGAGATCCTCGTATCGACTTCGGCGCCGGAATGGTCTACGCCGAGTGGAAGCAGTACGACCGCGCCGCGGAGTCCTTCACGCGAGCGCTGAACGCGGACCCGACGAACCGCGACATCCTGTATAACCTCGCGCTGGCGTCCCTGAACGGCGGACGCCGCGAGCGCGCGCGCGAACTGCTGCGCGGCGTGCTCCGCCGGCAGCCCGGCGACGTGGACGCGCTCTATGCGCTCGCCCGCTCCTACGCCGAGGAGGGCAACAACGAGATGGCGCTGCTCCCGCTGGTCGAGGCGCGGAAGATCGCGCCGCAGCGCGCCGACGTGCTCGAGTTCCTCGCGCGAGCAAGCGATGCGCTCGGTTACTTCGGCGACGCGGCCGCCGCCTACACCGAGTACCTGAAGCTCAGGCCGGAGAACGACATCGTGCGCCGCGAGCGCGGCTTCTGCCTGGTGCGCGCCAACCGTCTCGAAGAAGGTTTGAAGGATCTCAACTGGTACGTCGCCAGGCACCCGAAGGACCCGGTGGGCATCTACGAGCTGGCGATATCCGAATCGGTCCACAGCCCCGAGGACGCGTTTACACGGATCAACCAGGCGCTGGCGCTCAAGCCCGATTACGCCGCGGCGCTGTTCACGCGCGGATCGATCCACCTCCAGCTCAACCGCCCCGAGGAGGCGATCAAGGATTTCGAGCGCGTACTCGCGCAGGACCCCGATAACGTGCGCGCGCTCGACCGCCTCGGCCAGGCGTGGGGCCGCCTCGACCAGCCGGAGAAAGCGATCGCCCCGCTCGAGCGCGCGGCAAAACTGGCGCCATCCGATTCGAAAGTGCTCACGCACTATAGCCAGGCGCTGCGCTCGCTCGAACGCTTCGACGAAGCGCGCGCGGTGCTCGAAAAATTCCGCCAGATCCCCGCCGAGACGCGCCGCATCCCGTTCGGCGGGATGCTCGATTTTCTGAGCCTGCCTCAGGAGCAGCAGCGCGAGCGCTACTTCGAGGGGTTGCAGCGTTCGGTTTCGATCAACCCGGAGAACCCCGATCTCCAGATGCGGCTCGGCAACGAACTGCTCGCGCGCGGCAAGGACGCCGAAGCGCTCGAAGCGTACCGGCGCGCGGCGTCGGACGACGCCTCCAAAACGTCCGCGATCGCGCGGACGCTGCTCGGTTACAAGCTTTACGCGCCCGCGCGCGAGTTCCTCGAAAAGCTTCCCAGCCCGACGGCGGACGAGCGGCTCGACCTCGCGATCGCAGTCTTCCACGCGTCCGGCCCCGAGGCGGGCCTGGAGCTTCTCGACCGGACACCGGAGCCGGACCGCCAGGGCGACTACTGGCTGCTGCGCGCGCAGATCCTCGATGCGATGGGGCGGTTCGACGCGGCGGTGGAATCGCTCAACCGCGGCTTCCGCGCCGCGCCGCACCGCGCCGATCTCTACCTCGAAGCCGGGCAGTTTCTGCTGAAGCACCGGAAGTACGCCGAGACGATCGCGCTGGTGGATCAGGCCCTGCCCATCCTGCCCGATGCGCCCGAGCTGCGCCTGCTGCGCGCCATCGCGCTCGAGCTCTCGCGCCGCACCGATGACGCTCTGAAGGAGCTGGCCCGGATGCAGGTGCGCTGGCCGGAATGGGACCGCACGCACCTGGTCCGCGGCATCATCCTCAACGTGAACCGCAAGCCCGCCGAAGCGCGCGCGGCTCTCGAGACCGCCATCGCGCTCGGAGCGAATACGGCCGAGGCGTACTATTTCCTGGCTCTCAGCATCACAGAGGCCGCGCCCGAGGAAACCGCCGCCGCGCAGAAGGCAACCGCGCGCGCTCTCGAACTCAACCCCGGCGATCCGTACGTACGCGGGCTGGCGGGCAAGCTCGCCCTCGCGGCGGGCGACTACAAAACGGCGATCGGGCACCTGGGTGAAGCCGTCCGCATCTTCCCCGATTTCTTTCAGGCGCACTACAACCTGGCGAACGCCTACCGCGCGGCTGGCGACGAGGACCGCGCGCTCGCGGAGATGAAAGAAGTCCGCCGGCTCCGCGAAGGCCGCACCAAAGAAGAGCTGGAGTTAGTAACGCCGCCGCTCGGAGAAGTTCTGTTCGGCGTCGGGCGCTGAGCTACCGCGCCACCAGCGACCGCGCCTCCACCGTCAAACCCAGCGCGTTTTCCCGCGAGTTCCGGGCTTCGATGCGCTCGGCGCGCGCCCAGACGGCTTTCGCTTCACGCTTCCGGTTCGCCCGGCTCAGAACGCCCGAGTAGGCGCGCAGCACGGGGACGAGCGCCGGGTGCCCGTCGCCCAGCGCGGGTTCGGCCGCCGCCAGCGCACGCTTTAGATACGCCTCGGCTTCGGCCGCGTCCGTGGAGAACAGGCCGAGGTTCGCCAGAACCTTCGCCAACTCGCCCGGGTGCTGCGCCGCCTGCGGCTCCAGGATCGCCAGCGCGCGCCGGGCGTACCCGGCCGCTTCTTCCCGCCTGCCCGAGACGAAGGCCCATGCAGCCATGTTGTTGAGCGCCGTGGCCGTGCGCGGATGCTCGGGCCCGAGCGATTTCAAACAGAGATCGAGAGCGCTCTCGAGCAGCGGGCGCGCTTCTTCGAGCCGGCCCTGGTGCACGTACACCGCCGCCAGATCGTCCTGGACGCTCGCCAGCGCCTCTGCGTCGGGCTCGCCGCGGCGCAGAGTCGCGAGCGCTCGATCGAGCATCCGCTCGGCTTTCTCGTCCCGATTCGTCTCCAGATACAACTCGGAAAAGTTCGGTAGAACAGTTCGAGCCAGGTAGCGGTGGTCCGGCCCGAGCGCGCGTTCGAGCGCGGACAGCGAGCGGCGGTACGAATTCTCCGCTTCGAGGTACCGGCCTTGCGCGTGATACACAGCGCCGAGGTTGTTGAGCGCCACGCCGAGCGCCGGGTCCGCAGGGTTGGCGGCGCGCGCCCCCGCGATCGCATCCACCAGGACCTTCTCCGCTTCCGAAAAACGGTGCCGCTGCCGGAGTTCCTCAGCTCGGCCCAGTGTGTCGCGCCATTGCGATGGAATGTCCCCCGCGAGCGCCGCCAAGGCGCACACAATACACCACAGCCCCAAACCAAAACGCAGCATCCCAATCTCCTCTGAGTGGAGTATTGGATTCAGTATCGGGGCCGCATGAACGTATGTCAATGAAAATCCACAAGATGACTCCACCAGGTCAGGCATGGCCTGCGCAACGGGACTATTGGGCGGCGCGTCGGACAGGTGCTAAGCTCTCGGTGTGGGGGCGATTATGAAAGCTCTCTCGAGTCTCGTATTAATCCTGGTCTTTTCGGCCGGGGCGAACGCGCAGCGTCGCGCCTTTAGAAACCAGGCGCCGGTTTACGGCGTTCGGCCCACGATCCCCTTGCGGACCTACGGCTCCACCACGGGTTTCGGCAGGGTGTTGTTCCCCGGCACGGGGAACCAGCCGCCGCAGACGGATCCGTTCAACTTCCCCTTTAGCCAGCCAACCACCTTCATCCAGCGTTTCGGAGCGACGATCAGCGGCGTGGGGTACACAGGCGTAGGGCCAGGACGTAAGGACGGTTTCCGCGGCCGCGACGGAGGCAGCTTTCCGATCGCATACCCGGTGTTCATCGGAGGGGGATATTACGGCGATCCGTCCATGTACGGATATGGCGACTATCCCGGCTATCCGCCGCCCCAACAGCCGCCGGTCACGATCGTGATGCCGCCGCCGCAGCAGCAGTCGCCGGTAATCATCAATCAGTACCCCGCCGGCGCCCAACAGGAAGTCGCGCAGCCTCCGGCCGGCCAGCCGGACACACAGATGTACCAGGCACCGAGCGAGCCGCGGCCCGGTCCCGATCCCAACCAGGTGAATTTCTTCATCGCCCTGAAAGACAGCTCGGTCTACACGGCGCTGGCGTACTGGGTTGAGGACGGGACGCTGCACTACATTACGCCCGAGGGCAGGCACAACCAGGTCTCGCTCGCGCTGGTGGACCGCCCCACCTCGGCGAAGCTCAACGAAGGGCGGAAGGTGGAATTCCGCCTACCCGCGCGCTAGATCGCGGACGAAATCCACATCGCCTTCGAGAAAGTCGTAGGCGGGCAGCATGGCGCGATCTTCCCAGAGGATCTCGGCGAACTCGCGATTGGCCGCCTCGCCACGATACTCCGTCACGCGAAAGAACATCAGCCGGATCGGCGCCCGGTCCGGATACTGGTAGGGATAACTCGCGATCTCGGCGCCGATAGAGGCCTCGATGCCGAGTTCCTCGTCCAGCTCGCGCGCGAGCGCCTCCCGCGGCGACTCGCCTGGCTCGACCTTCCCTCCTGGGAACTCCCACTTGAGAGGATGCCGCCGCGCATCGGCCCTGCGGCGGCAGATGAGGACTTTGCCGTCGCGCTCGACGACGGCCGCGACGACCACCAGCGGCTGGCTCACCCTGCCAGGATAACCCCATAATCAGAGAAGACCGCCATGTACACCGAGCGCCTGCTCGATCACTTCCGCAAGCCGCGCAACGTAGGCGAGCTCGGCCCGCCGGCCCTGTGCGTGGACGCCTCGAACCCCGCATGCGGAGACCTCCTGCGTCTCTCCGTGGAGTTCGAGGACGGCGTCATCAAGCGCGCCCGCTACAAAGTCAAAGGCTGCACGGCCTCGATCGCCGCCGGTTCTGTGCTCACCGAATGGCTCATCGGCAAAACCGCCGCTGAAGCATCGGGCCTCACGCCCGCTGCCATCGAAGAAGCGCTCGGAGGGCTCCAACCCGCCTCGAAACACGCCGCCGTGCTCTGTGCAGACGCCGTGCGGGCGCTGCTCAGGCCTCAAAGGCCCTGACGAGGCTGTGCCGCAACGCATCGGCCTTCGCTGGCGTGATAGGCTGATCAACTCAATATATTCCGATGCAGATAGTCCCCGCCTCGATAGCGAGAGCCATCGACCTTGCTGTAGCCGACTTCATGTTGAAGGATGTCTTGTATGAAATTTCCATCGCATGCTGCGTCGTGCTCGGCGGGCGGTTCCTGAAAGCGAAGAAGCCTCATCTGCTTTCCAGTCTGAGGATCCAGGCAGTTTCGTTCTCCAAGCGCCAATACCGGGCAATCATGGCGGCGGCCTGCTTGCCGCTTGTGATTCGGCTTGCGCTGTTGCCGGCTCTGCCGATGAGCGGCCCGTTTCTTCACGACGATTTTGTGCATTTGCTTGTCGCCGACACGGTCGCACACGGCCGGCTGGCAAACCCGCCCCATCCGGAGTCGCGCTTTTTTGAAAGCATCTACGTGATTCAACACCCGAGTTATGCCGCCAAGTACCCGATTGGGCCAGGCGCGTTCCTGGCTCTCGGCAAAGTGGTTGCGGGCGATTTCTGGTGGGGGCTCTGGCTCAGTGTCGGTCTGATGACCGCCGCCCTATGCTGGATGCTGTACGCGTTCCTTCCGCCGCAGTGGGCGCTGATTGGAGGTTGTCTGGGAGGGGCCCTGTTCGGCGGCGCCACGCCGTGGATGTATACATACTCCGGAGGAGCCGTCCCCGCGGCGGGAGGCGCGCTCCTGCTGGGTTCTCTGGCGCGCCTGCGGCTGGCGCCCCGACCGGCGCTGTTCGCAGCCGGCGCGATCGGTTGGAGCATCGTATGGTTTTCGCGGCCCTACGAGTCCTTAACGCTTGCGGCGCTTACCATGATTGCGGCCTTCTTACACCTCCGCCGCCGCCCGTCCTTGATGCGCCATAGCGGTCTGTTGAAGGGACTGGCAGCGATCGGGCTTGTCGTGGGGGCCGCCGGCGGCTTGACGCTCCTTCACAATTACCGCGTAACCGGGCACAGCCTCATCGTGCCCTATATATGGAGCCAGCGGGAGTACGGAGTTCCTCAGGGTCTGATCGTTCAACGTGTAGTGCCGGAGCCTGGCGGCCTCAATCGGCAGCAGCATGACATCTACGTATGGCAGCGCGAGCAGAGGTTGAAAGCCGCGACTCCCGCCGGATTCCCAAAACGCCTCGGCGTCCAGATCTACAAGATCTGGATGATGTTCATCGGTTATGCGCTCACGCTGCCGTTTCTTGTCGGATTAGTGCTTTGGAAGGGGAAGAGCCGGAACCTGGCGTTGGGGTTTTGCGCCGCCGGGTTTGCAACGTCTTCGATTTATCCCTCCTTTTTCAACCACTACTTCGCGCCCTATGCCTGCCTGATGCTGCTGGTAAGCGTCGAGGGATTGAGAATCCTGTGTTTATGGAAGCCGGCCGGAAGACCGGCAGGCAGGGCGCTCGCTGCCGGTATTTTGGTGTGCGTGTTTCTCACGATGTTCCGGTATGCGGCGCCGCCGCAGGATCTCCATCGCGAGCTGCGTGCAGACGTTTTGGAGCGGCTCACTGCAATAAGCGGCAAACACCTTGTGTTCGTCGAATACGGCCTCCGGCACGGTGCGCACGCAGAGTGGGTGTACAACACGGCCGACATCGACTCCGCGCCGGTAGTCTGGGCCCGAAGTCTTGGACCGGAACAGGATCGGGAACTGATCCAATACTACGGGAACCGGCGGGTGTGGAGTCTCGCACCCGACGATGAAACGAAACTGGAAAGATATGCGCCGCAAGGCGGCGATTTCCACTAACCTCGGCCGGCTCAGATACAATGGCCATCTGCCGCTTGCTGGCGGCTGATGGCCAACTATGAAAATCACCTTTTGGGGCGCGGTGGGAACCGTGACCGGCTCGATGCACGAAGTTCGAATCAACGGAACGAACTTCATTCTCGATTGCGGCATGTACCAGGGCCGCCGCAAGGAGGCCTACGAGCGCAACATGAATTTTCCGTTCCGCGCGTCGAGCATCGGGGCCGTCGTGCTCTCGCATGCGCACATCGATCACAGCGGGAACCTGCCGACGCTGGCAAAGAACGGGTACGACGGGCCCATCTACGCGACGCCGGCGACGGCCGACCTGTGCGCGCCCATGCTGCGCGACTCCGCGCACATCCAGGAGAAGGACGCCGAGTTCGTCGAGAAGCGGTTTCGCCGCCGCCGCGCGCTCGACCCCAACGCGAAGGACGGCGCCGTGCCCCCGCTCTATAGCGCCGAAGACGCCGAATCCGCCATCGCCCTTTTCCAGCAGGTTTCGCTGCGCGAGACGCAGGAAATCGGCCCGGGCGCCACATATCAAGCCTTCGACGCCGGCCACATTCTCGGATCGTCGGCTGTCGTCGTCACCGAGCACGCGAGCGGCGGCAAGCAGATCCGCCTCGGATTCTCGGGTGATGTGGGACGCCCCGGCCTGCCCATCATCAACGACCCCGACACGATGCCGCAGGTCGATTACCTGATCATCGAAAGCACCTACGGCGGCCGGCTGCACAAGGACCCGGGCATCGTCGAAAACAAGCTCGCGGGCGTGATCAACCGCACGGCAGCGCGCGGCGGCAAGATCATCGTGCCCGCCTTCGCCGTGGGCCGCACGCAGCAACTCGTGCTCATGCTGCACCAACTCGCCGACGCGGGACGCATTCCGAACATCCCGATCTTCGTGGACAGCCCGCTCGCGGTCGAAGTGACCGGGGTGTTCCGCAAGCACACCGAACTCTACGACACGGAAACGAGCCAGTACTCCGGCAACGGCGAGGACCCGTTCAGCTTCCCGCGCCTGCGCTACATCCGCGACACCGGCGAATCGAAGGCGCTGAACGATCTGCGCGGGCCCCTGGTCGTCATCTCGGCGTCGGGAATGTGCGAAGCGGGCCGCATCCTGCACCACCTGCGGAACAATATCGAGAACCCGCGCAACACGGTTCTGATCACGGGCTATCAGGCGGAGAACACGCTCGGCCGCAAGCTGGTGGACCGGCTTCCGGAAGTTGCGATCTTCGGCGAGCCGATGCGCCTGCGCGCCGAAGTCGAGACCATCAACGAGCTGAGCGGACACGCCGACCAGCGCGAGCTGCTCGCCTGGCTCAGGCCGATGGCGGCGGGGCTCAAGCGCATCTTCATCGTGCACGGCGAGCCGGTCCAGAGCCAGGCGCTCGCGCAGGCGATCCACGACCGCTACGGACTGGACAGCGTGCTCCCCACGCGAGGCCAGAGCTTCGACCTGAACTAAGGGGTCCTCGGATCCGCTGGTTGCCCCCGGTGCCGTGCGGCGCCGGTTTCGCCGGATGCGGGCCTCCGCGGGACTGATAGAATTGTCCCTTTCGGAGGCCCCATCATGAAATCCGCGCTGTTCGCCGCGCTCCTTGCGGCGCCTCTTCTCGCCCAGTCCGGCGCGCTCGCTCCCACCGGCCTGCGCTGCGAATACCTCACCGACCCCATGGGCATCGACACTCTCCAGCCGCGCCTTTCCTGGGTGCTGAACCACTCCGCGCGCGGGCAGAAGCAGTCGGCCTACCAGGTCGTCGTCTCTACAGACGCCGCCTTCAGCGCGCCGGTATGGGATACAGGGAAGCTCGCCTCCGCGCAATCGACGCAGGTCGCCTACGCGGGCAAGCCGCTCGCGAGCGGCGTCACTTACTACTGGAAAGTGCGCTACTGGGATAAGGACGGCGCCGCCAGCCCCTACAGCGCGACCGCGCGCTTCGACACCGGCCTGCTCGCGCAATCGGACTGGAAGGGCAAGTGGATCGGCGACGCCGGCGAGTTGCGCAAACAGTTCACTCTCGCCCGCAAGCCCGTGCGCGCGCGTGTCTACATCGCCGCCGCCGGATACTACGAGCTCCGCATCAACGGCCGGAAGGTCGGCGACCACGTCCTCGACCCCGCCTGGACCGACTACGACAAGCGCATCCTCTACACGACGTACGACGTCACCCCGCTGCTCGCCCAGGGACAGAACGCCATCGGCGTCATGCTCGGCAACGGCTGGTACAAGAAGCGCGCCGCGCTCGTGCAGCTCAACGTCGAACTCGAAGGCGGCGAGCGCGCCGAGGTCGTGACGGACGCGACGTGGAAATCCGCGCCCGGCCCTATCGTCTCCGACAGCGTCTACGACGGCGAGACTTACGACGCGCGCCTCGAAACTCCCGGTTGGGACCGCCCTGATTACGACGACGGCACATGGAAGCCCGCGCCGCTCGTCGCCGGTCCCACGGGCGTGCGTTCCGCCCAGATGATGCCGCCCATCCGCGTGACCGATTCCATCACGCCGGTCAAGATGACCAGCCCGAAGCCCGGCGTCTACGTCTACGACATGGGCCAGAATTTCTCGGGCTGGGTCTGTCTGCGAGCCGAGGGCCCGCGCGGCGCGAAGGTCCGGATCCGCCACTCCGAGCTGCTCTACGACGACGGCACGCTCAACGTCGAGAACCTCCGCGAGGCCAAAGCCACCGACTACTACATCCTCCGCGGCGACGGAGCCGAAGAAGTCTACGAGCCGCGCTTCACCTACCATGGCTTCCGCTACGTCGAGATCAGCGGCCTGCCGGGCGCGCCGCGGCACGACACCGTCCGCGCCCGCGTCGTCAATACCGACGTCAAGCCGCTCGGCGGTTTCGCCTGCTCGAAGACGCTGCTCAACCAGTTGCAGAAGAACATTCTCTGGGGCATCCGGAGCAACCTCGAAAGCATCCCCACCGACTGCAACCAGCGCGACGAGCGGCTTGGCTGGATGGCCGACGCGCACCTCTACGCCGAGACCGCCATGCTCAACTTCGACATGGCCGGCTTCTACACGAACTTCCTGCGCGACATCCGCGACATACAGGGCGCCGACGGCACCGTAACCGACACCGTTCCCGGCGGCCGCTGGGGCAGCCGTCCCGCCGACCCGGCCTGGGGCGCGGCCTATCCGCTGATCGCGTGGTATCTCTACCAGTACCAGGGCGACCGCCGCATCCTCGAGCAACACTACGACGGCATCAAGGCCTGGACCGACTTCCAGACCACGCGCGCCAAGGACGGCATCCTGAGCTACAGCTACTACGGCGACTGGGTGCCCATCGAGCGTACGCCCGGCGATCTGGTCTCGACGGTCTTCTACTACAACAGCGCGAAGGTCACTGCGCAGGCAGCCGAAATCCTCGGCAAGACCGCCGACGCCGCGGCTTATAAGAAGCTCTCCGCTTCGATCGCCGCGGCCTTCGACCGCAAGTTCTGGTCGCCCGGGTTGAACGCCTATGGCAACGGCAACCAGGCCTCGCAGATCCTGCCCCTCTTCTTCGGCATGGCGCCGAAGGAGCACGCCGGAGGCGCGGCGGGCCGCATGTGGCACGACATCGTCTACCGCAACGACACGCACCTGACCACGGGAATCCTGGCGACCAAGTACGTCATGCCGCTGCTGGCCGAATCGAATCCCGACCTGGCTTACGAACTCGCCACGCAGACCAGCTATCCGAGCTGGGGCTACATGATCGAAAAGGGCGCGACGACGGTGTGGGAGCTGTGGCAGAACAAGACCGGCCCGTCGATGAACTCCCACAACCACCCGATGTTCGGCAGCGTGGGCGCGTTTTTCTACTACGGACTCGCGGGCATCGCCCTCGATCCGAAGGCCCCGGGCTACGAGCGCGTCGTGTTCAAGCCGCTGGTGGTGCGCGACCTGCGCTGGGCGTCGGGCTCGATCCAGACTCTGCGCGGGACCGTGGCCTCCTCCTGGCGCCGCACCGACGAAGGTCTCGAACTCGAGGTCACCATCCCGACCGGCAGCACGGCCGAGATCCACGTGCCGAAGCTCGGCGCGGACGACCCGGTCGTCACCGAATCCGGTAAGCCCGTCTGGAAGCAGAAAGCGTACGTCGCCGGAGCCGCCGGCCTCGAAGGCGCAAAGGAAAACCGCGGAGAGATCGTCTTCACCGCCGGCTCGGGCACTTACAAATTCGAGCTGAGCGGGCTGTAATCCCGTCCTGGGGCAGGTCCCAGACCTGCCCCACAGCCCCCTACTCCACCGTCGGGTCGGGCGGCATGCCGAGCTGCTTGTAAAGGCCTCGCCGCCCGGCTTTGTCGCCCTCGAGCACCGCCCGGGCGGCCTTCGCCACAAACTCAGCCTGCTCGCGCGGAACCACCACTACGCCGTCACCGTCGGCCACGATCACGTCGCCGGGCCGCACCAGCACGCCGCCGCACATGATGGGCCGGTTGACGCTCTCGATCTCGTTGCGTCCCGGACGTATTCCGCGCGCGGGCCGCCTGTAGTAGAGCGGCACCTTCTCTTTGATCATTTCATCGGTATCGCGCGCGCCGCCGCTGGTCACGATCCCGACCGAGCCCTTCAGCTTCCAAATCAACGAATTGTTGGACCCGATCGTCCCCGTATCGCCGTCCTCGCCGCCGTCGATCACGACCACCGATCCCGGCCGCAGCAGCTTCACGAAAGGCTCCGGCGAAAGCTCGTTGTACCAGGAGCCCTCCCATTTCGAGAACTCCTCGGGCGTCATCTTCGAAGGCCGTTTATTGGTCGGCACGTACCTCGCCGTGACCGCGATGCCAACGAACCGGTGCGCGAACTGCTCCGTATCGCGCCACAGCGGGCGGATCTCCGGGCTCATCAGCCCGACGTCCTGAAGGCCCGCGACATCGAGCCCGTCGCTCACGTCGGCCACGCGCAGGCCGTCGTATAGCTTGAGTATCTTCTGGTCGTCCTCAGCCGTGTATTGCGGAGTGGGGATGTAGTTCGTCTGCCCCGCCGCCGCGATCGCAAGAAGCGCAAGTGGAAAGAGTCGAGTAGCGGTGTTCATCGGAAGCATCATACATCCGCGTCAGCGTTCGTGCGCGCCGAGCGCCTCGAGCACCTTGCGGTCGAGCGCTTCGGCGAGGAACGGCTTGTTCAGGATGGGGGCGGAGCACGGCTTGTGCTTGAGAACCGCCTCTTCCGAGTAGCCCGTCATGAACAGAATTTTCAGCGAGGGCTTCAGGGCGCGCAGGCGATCGGCCAGCTCGTTGCCGTTCATGTTCGGCATCACGATGTCGGTGAGGACGAGGTCCACCGGCGCGCGCTGCCGCTCGTAAATTGCGAGCGCCTCTTTGCCGTCGGAGGCCTCGAGGACACGGTATCCGCGCTCGACCAGCATGCGCCGCACCAGCCTGCGCACGCCGGCTTCGTCTTCGACGAGCAGCACCGTGACGCGCTCGCGCAACCGCAGCCCGGCTTCGGCGGATTGGGACGAAACCTCGGGCGCCGCCTCCTCCGAAACCGGGAAGTGGATCGTGAACACGGACCCCTTGCCCGGCTCGCTTTCCACCGCGATCTCGCCGCCGCTCTGCTTCACGATGCCGTACACCGTCGAGAGCCCGAGGCCGGTGCCTTTTCCCAGCTCCTTGGTGGTAAAGAACGGCTCGAAGATGCGCTCCTTCACCTCCGGAGTCATGCCGGCGCCGGTGTCGCGCACGACGAGTTTCACGGCGCCGCCGCCGGCCAGGCATGCCTTTTCGGTCCGGATCTCGAGCCGGCCGCCGCGCGGCATGGCGTCGCGCGCGTTCACGGCCAGGTTCATGATGACCTGCTCCACCTGGCCCGGGTCCGCCTTGATCGCGCCGATTCTGCTGTCGAAATGCGTCTGAAGCTCTACGTCCTCGCCGATCAGGCGGCGCAGCATATTATCCATGCCGCTCACCAACTCGTTGAGATTCAGCACCTGCGGCCGGTGCATCTGGCGCCGTCCGAAGGCCAGCAGCCGCGCCGTCAGCGCGCCGGCCCGCTCGGCGGCCGCCAGGATCTCCTCGGCGTAAGACCGCAGGCGCGGATTCGCTTCCGACTCGTCGCCGATCATCTCGCTGTACGCCGCGACGATAGTCAGCAGGTTGTTGAAATCGTGCGCGAGCCCGCCGGCGAGCTGTCCCACCGCCTCCATCTTTTGCGACTGCCGCAACTGTTCCTCGAGCCGCTTCCGCTCGGTCACGTCGCGCGCGATGCCCTGTACGGCGACGGGATTGCCTCCGCGGAACACCAGGTGCGTGCTGAGCTCGAGAGCGAGCGACACGCCCGATTTCGTCCGCCAGCTCACCTCGTAAGTCGATGACGGCTCGCCGGCCAGGTGGCGCGCGATCATCGCCCGCACGGCATCGACGTCTTCGGGCGCGGTCAGCTGGACGATGTTGAGGCGGACCGCCTCCTCCTGCGTGTATCCCGTGATGCGCTGCGCGGCCTTGTTGATGGCGAGAAAGCCGCCCTCCAGGTCGTGCAGGTAGATGAGGTCGTTGGCGCCGTCGAACAGTTCGCGGTAACGCTGCTCGCTGGCGGCGAACTTGTCCTCGGCACGGCGGCATGCGTCTACCTGCTCGGCGAGTTGCGCGCGCAGGCGCTCGATCTCGGCCCGATGGGCGGCAAGTTCGTGCTCGAGTTCCAGGTTTCGCGCGCAGCTCCGCCGCGCGCGGCCGCACGCTCTCCAACCCAGGAAAGCCGCGGCGGCGAGGAGGATCGAAAGGCCCGCCGACACCAGAAGCATTGAAAAAGGAACTACGAGTTTACACCGAAAAAGCGTTGGGACCAACCAAGTCGAGTCACAACTCCGTTCGATTGAGCCGATAAGTCAGGCGGGAGTGCCAAATGAGCTGCCCGGACCAGAGTACTTTACGTCACTACGCGCTCGCAGGAATCCCGGAAGCCCAGGCCGCCCCCGTCGAGGAGCACCTGCTGATCTGCGAAGCTTGCCGCCGGACCGTCTCGGAGATGGATGTCTTCGGACCGCTGCTAGAGGAGACAGGCCGCCGCGTTTCGGCGGCCTATCTCCACGAGACAGACGACGGAATCATCACGCTGGAACTGAAGGCCGTCCCCGGCCCCGGATGGCGCGCCCGTTTCTGGGGCGAAAACCTGGAAGGAAGCGCCGTCTTCGATTCCCCCGCCGAAGCCTACGCGCACCTGCGCAGCGCCTTCGACGAGATGTATCCCGGCCACATTTGCACCGCCGCCTGCGGCGGAGATGCGTAGCGGGCTACGCGCTTTCGGCGCCGCGCTTGGCGGCTTTTTTGTTGCCCTGGGCATGGAAAGCGGCCCACCGCTTCCGTTGCGCCTCGGCGATTCTCTTCTTCGCGGCCGCGCTCATCTTGCGCCGCGGCTTTGCGGCCGGCTCGCGCGCGTCTGTCGCCGTCACCACGGCTGCGCCGCCGCGTGCGGGACGCAGCAGCTTTTTTACGCCGGCGATATTCCGGTTAACTTCGGCCAGTCTTTGCTGCAAGCCTTCGAGCGCTGCGCCGAGCAACTCAGGGCTGATGCGCGTCGGTCTTGGCATAGAATTCTCCTTAAGCGGGGTTAGTTGCTCCATGAAACTGAATTTCGATTAATTATATCGGATCGTATAGCAACTTACGGGGACACTTAGGAAAGTTTGCTTAATCGCGCGGCCAATGCGGGCTTTCCGAAAACTCTTAGGCGGGTGTCGATCGTCTTCCCTTACTTTCCCGCCGGGGCCAGCCAAACACTCCCTGAACCCTCGTCCAGGTTGAACACCAGCTTATCCCGCGCCACCGATAACTCCAGGCCGAAAACCGTGCTCAGCGAATTGCGCACGCTATGGAAGTGCACGACCGCCTTCGGCTCGCCCACCGGTTTCCGGGTGGCGGCGTTCAGCCGCCGCGCCCAAAGGCACACGAAACCGTCGCGGTCCGAAACGTAGTAGAGAGTATTGCCGTCCGGCGACCAGCGCGGCTTATCGACCCACTCGCCGGGCTCGGTCACCGCGATCCACTCCGCCTGGGGCGCGGCCGTTCCGCCTTCGAGCCTCGCTACCTGGATCGAATGATGGTCCGGCGGCGTGCGCACGATCAATGCCATGAACTTTCCATCCGGCGAAGCCGAGGGGGAAAACAGCGCGCTGCTCGACGACCTGGCGACCTGCGCCTGGCGGCCGGACAAGTCCAGCCTCCCGACCAGCCATTCGCCGCCCGGCATCGATTGGTACAGCAGCCCCGAGCCGTCCGGAAGCCACCCGCGCGGCTCGCCGCAGTCCTCGCAAAGCTGCTCCGCCCGGCCGCCCGCCGACGGCATGACGAAAATGCTGAACCGGGACGCGTGACCGATCGCCACCTTGGAGCCGTCCGGCGAAAGCACCACTGCCGTTTTCCGGTCGCGCTTTGCCGTGAGCGCCGTTTCCTTTCCCGATCTCAGGTCGCGCACCCGCACTTCCTCGTTGCCGGAGCTGTCCGAGTTGAACGCCAGCATCCCGCCGTCGCGGGAAACGACCGGCGACATGTAGTTCGACGGCCCGGAAGTAAGCCGCTCGGCCGGCCCAAGCGGCTCGGCCGCGTTGGCGTCGATCGGCAGGCTCCACACATCGGATTTGCGCGTAAGCGCCGCGAACACCAGCGCGCCGTCGCCTCCCATGCTGGGTTGATCCTGGCGGCCCGCGCCGAACGTGAGCTGCTCGGCCGGCCCGGCCGCCTGGAACGTGCGCGGCGAAACGTCTACCTTCCAGATGTTCGTCTGCTCGCCCCGCGCGGCCGCGAACACGATGTGCCCCGCCGGGCTCCACGAATAAGGAATGATGCGGCGGTGCGACCATCCCGTCTGCGGCGGCTCGAGGCGTTGCCGCTCGAAGATCTTCTTGACCCCCATGGGGACCGCAGGTCCGCCGGCGGCCGGCGCGACCCACCAGTCCCAATCGTCGGCATTCGGATTCCAGTCATTACGCAACGGGCTTCTAGAACCCACGAATGCGATGTAATTCCCGTCCGGCGACCATACCGGGAATGCCGCGTATGCGAACTCGGCTTGCAACTGCGCCGGGTTGCCGCCCGCGGCCGGCACGACGAAAATCTTAGCCGTCCCGTACAGGCGCTCGCCGGTCCAATAGGCCACCCTCTGGCCGTCGGCTGAGAAACGCGGACGGTAGCCGCCCTCGGCCAGCAGCGTGCTCTTCCCGCCGAGCGATGGAACCAGATAAATGCCGCCCGCGTTCCCGTTCTCCCTGTATGCGATTTGGGTACCGTCGGGCGAAAACGACGGCTCGATCTCGTCCCCGGGGCCCTCGGTGAGCCGCAAGGGAACGCCGCCGGGCGACTGCTGCAGCCAGATGTCCAGATCGCCGCGCCCGCTGCGGTCGGAAGAGTAGGCGACCAGCTTGCCGTCGGCCGAAAGCGCGGGCTGGAAGGTCAGGCCCGAGTCGGAAGTCAGCCTCCGGAGCGGGGGCGGAGGGGAGCTGCGAGAACCGGCGATCCACCAGGTGAGCAGGGCCGTCGCCGCCACGCAGATCGCTCCCACCAGGACGGCTGTCTTGATGGTGAGCTTGCGCTCCCCGCGAACCGCGGCCTGCGGCATCACGGCCGGCGCGAACGGCATGGACGAACGAACCGTGATCGCCGGCGCGTAACTGCCCTTCGGCAGCTCGATCACCACCGGGTCCTCGCGCCCCTCCCCGGAGTAATATTTGTCCAGCTTCTCCCTGAGCCGCCGGGCCTCCACCCGCACTACCGAATCGACCCGTGAATCGTAGCTCGCCTCCCGGTCGAAAATCTCCACCGCAAGCACGGCCTCTTTGAGCTGGCCGTCGTTGCCGGCCAGTTGCTGCTCCACGACATACCTGAGAAACCGGCACAACCGCTCGGAATACCGGAGTGCGGAGCTGGCCAGCAGCCGGTCGAGTTGTTCTCTCACGGCGTCCGGCGACGCACAACCGCACTCGCCACCACCCTGACTTCCCCCAAACGCCATCTAGAAGAATATAGCGCGCTCGCGCGAGCTTAACGCACGTTACTTCGATGTGACACGAAATCGAGTCACACGTTACCTCACGCCTGGGCCGTTTTCAGCGGCTGTTTCCCGTCTAGGATGGACCCACTCGCAAGCGTGCGAATCGGCTGTTAATCGCCGGAGCTATATATGTTCAAGTGCAGATTTACGCGGCTCAGTGTGTGGATCGCTCTGCTCCTGGTCCCGCATTCGTGCAGCGGCCGCGGCCAGTCGGCCTGGGCCACGATCACCGGAACGGTGACGGACGCTTCGGGCGCGGCTGTCCCGAAAGCCACTCTCACGGCGACGAACGTCGCAACGGGAGTCTCGAGCACGACCACGTCGAACGCGGCTGGCGCTTACACCATCTCCCAGCTTGGCGAAGGCGTTTACACATTGAAGGCCGAGGCATCCGGTTTCAGGGAGTTTGTTGTTCAGAACCTGAAGCTGGCGAGCGGGGCGGTACGCCGCCTGGACGTGCTCCTCCAGCTCCGGTCTGCATCTCATAGTTCTTCAACCTACGGGCCCGCCTCGGGTCCGTTCCACAGGGGAAATCGAACCTCGCCGGCTGCGCAGCGATGCGAGCCGGCTGGCTATGGGAGTTGCCTATGCACAGACTCTATAAAGTTGCCCTCGCTCTGCTGATCGCGTTGCTTCTCACGACAGCGGGCTATTCACAGACCATTTATGCAACTATTTCCGGAACCGCGACGGATCAGTCGGGAGCCGTTGTCCCGAACGCGAAAGTCACGGTAACCCGCTTGGAAACCAACACGACGGCCTCGACTATATCAAATGACGCCGGACACTACATCCTCCCTCCGCTGCAGGAAGGAACCTACAACCTTAAGGCCGAGGCTGCCGGGTTCAAGGATTTCCTGGTCGAGAAGATCGTCCTGGTGAACCGCGACAGCCGCCGCATCGACATCGCTTTTCAGCTCGGTACAGCCGCCACGACCATCGAGGTTTCGGCCGGCGGCGCGACCCTGATCGACGTCGAGTCGGCCAAAGTATCCGAGACGCTCAACCAGACCGACCTCGGCAAACTGCCGCTCAACGCCCGCTGGATGTGGGCGTACTTCCAGATGGTGCCTCAGATGGCACGCGACGCCGACGGATACCGCATCGGCGGCGGCACCGGCAATGATAATGCCTGGACGATCGACGGCACAACGATGAACGACGGCCAGGGCTGGCAGATCGGCCCGCAGTTGAATTACATGGGTTCGATCAGCGAGGTGAAGGTCGATCTACAGAACAACGCGGCCGAGTTCGGCGCCATCGGCCAGGTCTCGATCGTCACCTCTTCCGGCACCAACGGCTTCCACGGCAATATCTTCGACACCTACATCACGTCCGAGCTCTCCGCGCGCAACAGCTTCGCCGGTGCGGTGGATAACTCCCAGTACCACATCTGGGGCTTCGGCGTGGGCGGCCCGGTCTACCTGCCGAAGATTTACAACGGAAAAGACAAGACGTTCTTCTACACCGCTTTCGAGCGCTCCGCAGGAGCCGACTGGCAGAACACGCTGAGTGCGCAAGTGCCGCTGCCCTCCTGGCGCACAGGCGATTTCTCGAACCTGCCCGCGGGCCAGTTGATCTACGATCCCACTACCAACCAGCCGTTCCCCGGCAACAAGATTCCGGCGGACCGGATCAACCAGGTCTCCCAGCTCATCCAGGACAAGTACTACCCGCAGCCCAACATGGGCGACAACAACGTCTTGAGCGGAATCAACTACCAGGAACAGAAGACGATGCCCTGGTACTCGCCCTGGTGGTATTCGATAAAGGTCGATCACCACTTCTCCGAGAAAGACTACGTATTCGCCCGTTATGCGCCGACCGGCGTCAGCTACAAGAACTGGGTGAGCAACCTACCGACGTTCGGAAACAGCCGCAATTCGCGCAGGAGCGCGACGGCTACCGCGTCCTACACCCACGTGTTCAGTTCGTCGGTCTTCAACGAGTTCCGCTGGGGCTTGTCGTTCAACACCAGCACGAACCAGGGCCCGATCCGCGGGCAAGAAGAGATGCAGCGGCTCGGTCTGGTTGGCCTCGCTCCGGACCTTCCCGACGTGCCCGGAATGCTCCAGATCAGTTGGAGCGGCATCGGCCTGCAGTCGCTCCAGCAGACCAACGGCTCGAACCCCGGCTTCCGCAACCACAACGAAGATTTTCAGGATCACCTGAGCTGGTATCGCGGCAAGCACAACCTCAAGATGGGCGTCCAGTTGATGCGTACGGCAGCCGATGACTTCCAGATTGCCCAGAACCTGTTCGGCGCCGCCAACTTCTCGTCGCGGTTCACGAGCGGCGGCATCGACGGCCAGGGAAATCCCTACGCCGACTTCCTGCTGGGCATTCCCACCTCTTCGGCGCGCGCCTGGCCCAACCTGCCGGTGAACGCCTACCGCTGGCAGTACGCCGGCTATTTCCAGGACGCCTGGCGCATGACGAAGAACTTCACACTCAACTTCGGGCTGCGGTACGAACTTCACGCGCCGTGGGCCGAAACGCACGGCCAGTGGGCGGCGTTCGATATCAACAAGGGCGCCATCGTCGTGGCCGACAGCGGCATGTCCCGCGTCAGCCCGCTGTTCCCGAAAGACTACGTAAACGTGATTTCCGCCACGCAGGCGGGTCTGCCTTCGAAAACGCTGGTCAAGAACGACTGGACGAACTTTGGTCCGCGAGTCGGCTTTGCCTGGAATTTCGCGAAAGACACCGTCCTTCGCGGGGGCTACGGCTGGATGTACGAGATCGTACCGCCGGCCAACAGCGATTACGTCGCCGGCATCGGCAGCCCGTTCATCCTTTCCGAGCCGTGGGAAACCAACCCGGTATCGGATCCCTGGATGTTCCCGAGGGTCTTCCCCGAACGGCCGTCCTACACCATCACCGAGGCCAACATCCCGTCAGCCATCAATCCCGACATCCGCATACCGCGGAGCCAGCAGTACAACGTCACCTTCGAACGGCAGCAGTGGGATACCGGCTTCCGCGTCACCTACACCGGCGTCGGCCAGCGTTACGGCACCTACGCCTACAACTACAACTCGCCGGTGCCGGACGCGACCCCGTTCATCTATAAGTCCCGGCCGTTCATGAAGTACGGCACCATCAATTACCGCACCGACGGCGCCGGGCATCAATACAACGCGCTAACGGCCGAGGTGACCCGTGCGATGGCCAAGGGCCTCCAGGGCAAGTTCAACTGGACCTGGGCCAGCGACACGGGCGACGTGAATCGCTGGGGCTACATCGAGAATCCGTTCGACCGCCAGCGCGACGTCGGCCCGATCTACAGCATTCCGACTCACCGCATCACGTCGAACTTCGTGTACGAGATTCCGTTCGGCAGGGGCAGGAAGTTCGGCGGCACCATGCCGCGCGTTGCAAACCTGGTCGCCGGAGGCTGGACTTTGAGCGGCGTGTTCGTGTTCGACGGCGGACGCCATCTCACTCCGATGTGGTCCGGCCCTGACCCGACCGGCACGGCTTGGACCGATAGCGAGACGGCGCCTTGGGTGACGATCCGCCCGGACCAGGTGGGCGACCCGAATCTGCCCGCCGGCCAGCGCTCAACCTCGAATTGGTTCAATGCCGGCGCGTTCACCGCTCCCGCGACAGGCCGCTTCGGCAACGCCAAGGTGGGCAGCATCATCGGCCCGAACGAGACTTTCTGGAACGCGGGCATGCAGAAGGCTTTCGTGTTGGCCGAGAATTGGCCCAGATTCGTTTTCGAGGCCACGGCGCGGAACGTGTTCAACCATCCGAACTACAGCGACCCGGATACGAACATTTCCAACGCCGGCAGCACCGGTCACATCTGGTGGGCCGGCGGCCACGGCGACGAAAGCTCGAACCCGCGCGAGATTCGCTTTATGTTCCGAGTCGAGTGGTAGGACTCACTGCTCTAACCCCACTTGGGGCCGGGTTCACCCGGCCCCTTTTTTCTTTCACGCCTACTTCCTGAGCATCACGACCGCCGACGCCTGAGCGCCGGCCACCTTGTCGAAAAACGCGCGCACGCCGGCGTATTCGGCCGCGGGCGCCAGCGTTTCATGGACCGTCAGGGTTTGTTCGAACGTCACCTCTCCGCCCGCGACCGTCCACGAGGCGCTGTAAGCGCCATACGGGGTGTCGAGGCGCACGGCTTCGGGCACTTCGTCCGGTTCGTAGCCCGCAGGCAGTTTCACACGCACTACGTCGTGCCTGAGGCTGGCGGAAAGCTCGACCGGCCATTTGCGTTCACGGGCCTGGAAACCGTACTCGGAAATCGAGCCGAACTGGCCGGGGCGTACGAGCAGCAGCCGGTCCTGCATGATCTGGCCGAACGGGTTGGCGGCCAGGTCGATGGCGACGTCGAACCGGTCCGTGGCGCCCTCGGCCGCATCGCACTTCTCCACGGACATACCCCCCAGGTGCCGCGCCAGCGTGCGCTCGAATGCGCGCTTCAGCTCGTCGGCGCCCTTGTCGAGAAGAAGCTTGCGCCAGTAGCCCCCGGATTGTCCGTGATACTGGCGCCGGATCGTTCCCCGGACTCCCCCGAGCCGGTCCATAACGGCTTCGGCCGAGGTCTCGACACGGTTGGCGGCCGGCGGAAGCCGTGGCATCTCGATCAGCGCACCGTGCGCTGCCGTGGAAACCAATGCAAGGCTGCCCTGCTCGAACTCGGGCAGGTCGCCCACCGGCGTGGTCCGGCTGGTGGGGTCGAACATCAGCAGGCGGCCCACGCCGGGATGCTCGATCACCGTGGGCAGAGCGACCGAGGGCGAAACGCGGATGGCGGCAATCGCGTGATTGAACTGCGACAGCGCCGGCCATTCCCTCCGGACGGCGTGCCGGTCGCCGGAGTAGATCGAAACGTCGTAGGATTCGATGCCGGCGGCCGCGAGCAGCGCGCGCAGCAGCGCCACCTTGTCCTTGCAGTCTCCGTAGTTGCGGGTGAGGACGAGGGAGGCCGGATGCGGCGTGTAGCCGCCGCCGCGCGAGACGTTCGTCGCCACGGCCACATACGTCGTCTGCTGGACGAACGCCGCAATGGCGCGGATCTTCTCCAACTCGCCTGGCGCATTGCGGGCGAGCTCGGAGGCCTTGACCCGGACGGAGTCGGTGACTGCGGCCGCCGGGTCCGCAAAGCCCGCGCTCAAGGCCGCTACGGCGGCCCAGTCCTTCACCGCCTCGAGGCGGCCCGAGCCCTCGCCGGAAGGAAAGAAGGAATACCCGAGCCACGGCACGAGCGCGGTGACTTCGGGGCTGTATTCCTCCGGCTCGATCCACGGCAGGTCGCGCAGTTCCCAGGTGTATTGGCTGCCGGAGACCGAGGGCGCAACGCCGTCCCTATTGAACACCGTGCCGCGCGCTTCCCATCCCGGCGGCAGCGAAAGCACGAACCGCGAGACCAGCACGGGCTCGTCGAGCTGAAACAACCAGCGCCCCTGCGTGAAAACCGATTTCTCTTCTTCGACAACCTCCCAGGCGAACACCGAGCCCGGCTCGGCGCCCTCCGGGCATTGGATGATCTTCTGCCGCGCTTCGTCATACAGGTTGCCGAGGTCGAGCGCGGCATCGATGATGTGGTCCTTCCCGAACGCGATGGCCTTGCCGGCGGGCGGCAGCAGCCAAGCGCGGAACTCGGCGATGCGGCCGCTGCGTTCGTTGTAAATGCGTACGGCAGACACGCTTCCGCCGCGCCGCGCGATGCGGACCGCTTTGCGCTCGCGCATCGTACGCCGGCCGTCCGGCGAAACGGTAAGCGTCTCGCTGTTGAGCAGCACCACTTCGCCGACCCGCGCCGGATACTCGGGCGTCTTCATGGCCGCGGCCTGGCGCGCCCACTCGGGCGCATCCTCGGCGAAGCAGAGCGCGGCGGCCGCGAGCAAGCCGGCCCACGCCTTCATTTCGCGTCCGCCGCTTTGAGCGAGACGATCGTGTTGTCGCGCGTGTGGATGATGTCGAACGCCTGTTTGAGCTGCGGATACACTTCGGCGCCGAACTGCAGCCGGGCCTCTTTCCCGAAGGTCATCTCGCGGTCCACCACCAGCTCCTTCCCCGCGCGCACGGAAATCTTGAGATCGTACATGCCGACGTTGGCCAACCGGAGCGATCCCGGATTCGCGGCGTTGTCCAGGGCGAAGCCTGCGGGCAACTCGATCGCTACATGCTCCTTCTCCTGCCATCCATAGCGGAAGGAGACGGGGTACTTGCGAGTGGCGGCGCTGAAGCGCGGCGCCGCGCCGCGCTCGAAGTAGAGCGGCTGAACCAGGATGCGCTTGCCGGTGCGCTGTGCGTACGCCGGCACCTTCACGTGGTACTGAATCTTCAGCGGCTGCGCGGCGTCCTCGACGTTCTCGACCTTGATCTGGCTCACCTCGGCGCTGGAGAACACGCCGCGCACGCGGTCTTTCACCAGTTCCTGCCGGCGTTCGGCCGACTCGTTCTCGAAGTCCTCGCGGCCATCGAGCGCGGCGTGGCCGGTGAACGTTTCCCGAATGTCGCCTTCGATCGAGCCGTCTTCGGCGAGTTTGAGCCGGGCATCGCGCGCGCTCTGCGAAGCCTCGGGAGCCGAAACCGGCGTCTGGATGAACTGCGGTTTTTTCGGATCGCTGATCAGCGCGTACACGCCCTCTTCGCTCCAGGAGAGCATGCCGTCCGGCAGCCGGCGGGTGCTGGCGTCGAACACGCGCCACTGGTCGCCCACCTTCACCGCCATGTCGACGTTTCTGAGGAAATACTCATTCGCCAGCGCCGGCTGGAACGCCAGGTCGTTCCAATTCGCAACCAGCGCGGGGCGCGCATCCAGGCCTACCGCCAGCGCCATCGCAGCGAACAGGCCATTCATCTCGTCAGGCGTGCCGAGGCCGGACTTGAAGACCTCGGCCGACGTCCGCGTCTGGTTCTTCGAAAGCTTCTCGACGATCTTGTTCCGGGCCGCCTGATCGACGCCCGGCCCCCACAGGTTCGCCACGCGAGCGCGCAGACACCGCAGCAGTGCGAGCACCTTCTCCTCTTCGGTCGCCGCTCCCGTGGCGGCCTCGGCCGCCGCTTTCCGGATTTCGTCGCTGACCCTCAGCATCGGCTTGAAGCTCTGGTACTGATTCTTGCCGGCGTTCGTCCAGTACTCGTCCGGCTCCCGGCGTTTTCCGTCGAAGTAGTACGCCAGCGCCCACGGCTGAAGGTTCGAGGCGCTGGGCGCGTAAGGCTCCTCCTCGAAGGCCGGGACGTTGTCCAGCGAGATCGAGCTGAAGCCCGAGCTCTCAAGCTTCGGCGGGGTCGTCTGGCAGTGGAACGACAGCACGTTCATCTGTGTGCCGGCTCGCAGCATGTCCTGCCGCAGCGGGCGGATGAAGTAGGTGACGCGGCGAACCGGGAACTCGCGCTGGAGCGGCATACGGATGTAAGTCGAGTAGAAGTGGCCCGACCAGCGCATCTCTTTCCAGCGATATTCGACCAGCGCACCCGGCTCCACGGCGGGCATGGCGAACGACACCACCTTCCGTCGCAGGCCGCCGCTGCGCACGACTTCACGCTCGAAGATCGCGTCTTTTTTAAGCTCGACGATGGTGCCGTCGGCCTTAATGGTCCGGCCGAACAACGCATCGACGGACACGTCTTTATCCACCGGAATCTCGATGCTGGAGGCCTTCTGTTTTCCGCTTTCGTTGAAGATTTTCAAGCGCACGTAGTTGTAATAAATGCGCCGTACTTCGCCGGACCACATGTCGTCGAAGACGTGCACGCGCCAGAAAAGGGCCTCCGCGCCCGCGTCTTTATCGATAACGGGCGCGGACGCCCGCTGGTCCTGTTCGGTGACCGGCTGCCAGGCAACCGAATCGGGAACCGGAGCCTGTTGTGCAAATGCGCTCGTGAGCGTGAGCAGGAAAACCACTGGAAAGGCGAATCGCATAGAGCGGAATTATACGTCGAATTATCCACTCGCCGCACACGAAACCGCCCGCCTAAACGTCGAGCCCCACCGACCGCATCAGCTCGAGCGCGTTGCTCTTGCGCACCACCCCCGGGCGCAGCCGGTAGTCGAACGTCATCTTCCCGTCCTCAAGGTGATCCTCGAAGTGCACGTTCGAGGCCCGCGGCGCGAGTGCATCGGCGATTTCGGCGAGCGCGAGATCGTGCGTGGTCAGCAGGCCTATGGCGCCGCGGCCGATCAGGCCGCGCACCAGCGCTCCGGCGCCGATCTGCCGGTCGTGCGAGTTGGTCCCCTGTAATAGCTCATCGAGAAGGAACAGCAGCGGCACGGGCCCGTTGGTCAGCTCCACGAGCCGGCGCAGCCGCGTGATCTCGGTGTAGAACCGCGACGAACCGGTATGCAGCGAATCGAGCGTGTGGATGGACGCCCCGACGGCGAGCGGCGACAGCCTGAGCCTGCGCGCGCGTACCGGGGCGCCGGCCATGGCAAGCACGGCGTTGATCCCCACCGTGCGCAGCAGCGTGCTCTTGCCCGACATGTTCGACCCGCTCACCACCATCACGCGCAGCTCGCCGCCCAGCCGCACGTCGTTGCGCACGACGCGGCTTTCGGCCAGCAGCGGGTGCGCCAGCGCTTCGCCTTCGTAACACGGCCCGTCCGCGGTGAACTCGGGAAACGGATCGCGCGGATGCTCGTAAGCGTAGTTCGCCAGCGCGCACAGCGCCTCGATCTCGCCCGTCGCCTGAAGCCACCGGCGC
Source organism: Acidobacteriota bacterium (assembly GCA_050261515.1). Classification (GTDB taxonomy): domain Bacteria; phylum Acidobacteriota; class Terriglobia; order Bryobacterales; family Bryobacteraceae; genus JBLNDJ01. The sequence continues at coordinate 176,757 of JBLNDJ010000038.1, forward strand.
ACGTGCGGGCCCGACTTCTTGCGCCACGCCTCGATCGCGAAGACGAGCTGCGGCACCCAGAGCAACGGCCCGCCGATGGCGCGCACCAGCAGGTGTTCGGAGCTATCGAGCAGCTCCATGAGGCGGTTCAGCCGCGCGATGCGGCGCGACGGGGGAAGCCCTTCGACCCGCAGGTCTTTCTGGAGCGCCACCAACCGCGGGCTTTGGAACCGCTCCCGCTCGAACCGCGCCAGCACCTCCGCAAGCAGCGACAATCCGTAGGCGGGCTCGCCGACCAGCGTTCTCACCTGAGCGATCCGCCCGCGCAGCCGGAAGAAGAGGATGGCCTCGATCGCAATCACGGTGACGAAAAGGTCCGGCGTGTAACCGGCGGCCCATACCGCGGCGCCGGCCACGGCCAGAGCCGCCAGCAGCGCCGCGCCGATCCGCAGCCGGCGCGAATCGAAGACCAGCGGCTGCTCGGCCCACTTCGAGAGCGCGCCCGGGTTGATGCCCGAACGCAGCTCCTCGCCGAGCAGCGCCAGATCCTCGCGCAAGGCGATGCGCGGGCGCAGTTCCTCGACCGCTCTTTGCCGCACAATCGCTTCTTCGGGCGAGGCGGGCTCGAGCAGCCAACGCGCCAGTGTCTCCTCGCCTGTGCGCAACCGCACCGTGCACAGCAGCTCGAACAGCGATCCCTTGCCGAACAGGTCGAGGTCGCCGGCATAGGGGTGCGAGGGGTCGTCGAACCGTTCCCCGCCTTCGCCCTGCCCGCGCCAGCGGTCTTCGATCCGCGCCAGCCCGCGCTCGTAAAACGCGGCAGCGCGCTCGCACCGCTTCTTCGCGCGCAGCACGCGGCCGTGCACAAACGCGAGCGCGGCGAAAACAACCGCCGGAAGCGCGAGCCACAACGGAGACACCACGTGCCTGCGAAACGCCAGCACCGCGATCAACGCCGCCGCGGCCGCCACCACCAGCCGCGCATTCCCGAGACTGACGTGCCGCTTCTCGAGCTTCGCGGCCGCGCCGCGCCGCACATCGAGCCGGCGTTGGTATTCTCCGTGTGGATCGTCCGCCAAATCAGGCACCTGATAGAATGATAGCCGCTTGAAACAGGGCCTTATCAATGCTTGACCTCAATTTGGAACACATCGCGCCGCCGCCGGCGAACAAGGATTACGGAATCGGCGTCATCGGCGCGGGCTTCATTGTGCGCGACGTCCAGTTGCCCGCCTACGCCCACGCCGGTTATAACGTGCGGGCCATCGCCTGCGACGCGCCCGAGCAGGCGCGCGCCGTCGCGCGGCTTCGCGGAATTCCGCAAGCCTACGACACCTACCAGGAGCTGCTCGCCGACCCCGCCGTGGAAATCGTGGACATCGCCGTCCCGCCGCACGTCCAGAACGAAGTGGTGCGCGAGGCGATCCGGTACGCGGGCCGCATCAAAGGCATCCTCGCCCAGAAGCCGCTTGCGACCACGTACAAAGAAGCGCAGGATACCGCGTGCCTCTGCGAGAAGGCCGGCGTCACGCTCGGCGTGAACCAGAACATGCGCTACGACCATTCGATCCGCGCTCTCAAGACCGTCCTCGACCGCGGCTGGCTGGGCGAGCCTGTGCTCGCGACCGTCGAGATGCGCGCCATCCCGCACTGGCAGGCGTTTCTGCGCGGGTACGAGCGGCTCGAGTTGCTCAACATGGGCATCCATCACCTGGATTGCTTCCGCTATCTGTTCGGCGATCCCGAAAGCGTCTACGTGAGCGCGCGCCCCGACCCGCGCACCGAGTTCCCGCACCGCGACGGCATCACGCTGTCGATTCTCGAATATGCGAACGGCCTGCGCGCGGCGATCTGGGACGACGTATGGGCCGGACCCGTGCGCGAAGGCGCCGCCGCCGACAACTACATCAAGTGGCGCGTCGAAGGCACCGGCGGTCTCGCGCAGGGAACCATCGGCTGGCCGTCGTTCCCCAACGCGCAGCCGAGCACCATCGACTTCACGACGAAGCGCGAGCCCGGTGTCTGGTTCCAGCCGCGCTGGAAAGAAGTCTGGTTCCCGGACGCCTTCGAAGGCACCATGGGCATGCTGCTCGACGCCGTCGCGCGCCGCGCCGAGCCCGCCGTCGGGGCCAGGGACAATCTGCACACCATGGCGCTCATCGAGGCCTGTTACAAATCGCTCGACGAGCACCGCCCCGTGAAGCTCGACGAAATCTTAAGGGAGGACTCATGAATCTAGGACTGATCAACTCCGCCTGGGCCGGCACCTCCGTCGGCACCGCGGAAGGAATCCGCAGGACGCGCGAGATCGGCTTCGACACCATCGACATCTTCGCCGACCCGCTCGAGATCGACATCAAGGAGCGCAAGCTCATCAAGGACACCTGCCGCCAGGAGGGCCTGCCGGTCGTCTCCGTCTGCTGCGTCGCGCTCGGCATCGCGGACTTCAACGCGCCCGTGCGTAACTTTCACTACGACCGCTGCGAGGCGTATCTCGACCTGGTCTACGAGCTCGAGGCGAAGAACCTGCTGCTCGTCGTCGGCGAGTACACCTGGCAGAAGGAAGTCATCAAGCCCGAGGACCAGTGGAAATGGGCCGTCGAGCAGGTGCACGCGCTCGGCGAATACGCCTCGGATCTCGGCGTCGAAGTCGCCATCGAGCTCGAGCCCTTCAAGCTCTCCATCGTCAACACGCTCGACAAGATGAAGCGGTTCATCGGCGACGTGGACCTTCCGGCCGTGAAGGCGAACATGGACATCTCGCACCTGGCGCTGGTGAACACCGCGCCCGAGTCCATCGCGGAATTGAAGGGCCGCATCGCGCACATCCATTTCTCCGACTGCGACGGCAAGGTGCACGGCGATCTGCCGCCCGGCCGCGGCGTCGTCGATTTCGTGCCGTACCTGAAGGCGATCAAAGACACGGGCTTCGACGGAACGCTGTCGATCGAGCTCGAGTATTCGCCCGAGCCCTCGAAGATCGTCGAGTGGGTGACGGAAGCCTACGCCGCCACCGACAAGCTCATGGCCGAGGCCGGTATCGCCCGGGCGAAGAAGGCGTAACGAGGAGACATCCCATGGAGAGACGAGATTTTCTGAAGACCGCAGGCGCCGTCGTGGCATCCGCGCCGGCCGTGCTCGCGCAGAAGAGCCCTAACGATACGATCGGCGTGGCCTGCATCGGAGTCGGCACGCGCGGCTACCAGCTTTTGCAGGAGGCGCAGGCTTGCGCCAACACCGAGATCCGCATCATCTGCGATCTCTATAAGCCGAACGTCGAGCGCGCCCGCGAAGTGACGAAGAACCGCGACGTGCGCGTCGTGCACGAATGGGAGAGCGTGGTGGCGGACAAGAACATCGACGCCGTCCTGATAGCCACGCCGGATTTCTGGCACGCTCCCATCAGCATCGCCGCTGCGAATAACAAAAAGGACGTCTACGTCGAAAAGGGCCTCTGCCGCACGCTGAAGGAGTGCAAGGCGATCCGCAAGGCGGTCAAGGACAACGGCCGCGTCCTCCAGCTCGGCCATCACTACAACAGCATGCCGCAGTTCCAGAAGGCGCGCGAGATTTACCAGAGCGGCCAGCTCGGCAAAGTGCCGCTGGTGCGCATGTACATCGACCGCACCAATCCGTACCCCGAGTGGAAGTTCTACGCGAAGTACGACGTCAACGAGTTGCCCGCCGAAGCCACGCGCGACAACATCGATTGGGACCGCTTCCTCGCCAACGCGGAAAACAAGAAGCGCCCGTTCGATCCCGAGCGTTTCTTCCGCTGGAGGAACTGGTGGGAGTACGGCACCGGCATCGCGGGCGACCTGATGAGCCACCTGTGGGATTCGGTGAACTGCGTCACGGGCCTCGGCATCCCCGAGACCGTCATGACGCAGGGCAATCTCTATTGGTGGAAGGACGACCGGGACGTCCCCGACCAGTGGCACGTACTTTACGACTACCCGAAGAAGGAAACGGCGATGACCTTCGAGTGCGTGTTCCACAACAAGCACCGCGGCGAACTGGCGCAGTACCTCGGCCGCGAAAAGACGCTCGAAGTTTCGCCGCGCGTGCTGCGCGTCTACGAGGGTGAGTGGAAGCCATCGTGGGCCGCGCGCGGAGCCGCCGCCCGCAAGCTTGCCGAATCGCTGCCCGATCTGGGACTCACGCCCGACGAGCTTGCCGCCCCCGAGTGGCTCGCCAAAGCGAGCAACGACTGGGGAGGCCGCGGCCACATGGAGAATTTCATCGACTGCGTCCGCACCCGCAAGACCCCCAACTGCGGCGTGGATCGCGCGTTCGAAGAAGGCGTAACGATCGCGATGGCGGTCGAAGCGTACCGCAAGGAACGCAAGGTCCGCTGGGATCCGGTGAAGGAAGAGATCGTATAAGCAGCCGAAAAAGGGGACAGACGCCTTTTTTTCGCGAAAAAGGCGTGCGGTGTGTCAAGGATTGAGACACGGCAACTGGGGACGCCTTTCCGATCGCTGCATTTTTGTAGGCTACGGAAGGATTCCGTTCCAGAATGGTCCTGGCAGGAGAAGCGGAA
>JBLNDJ010000039.1:0-54651 GCA_050261515.1 Acidobacteriota bacterium
GCTCAAGACATTGCTCACGTCGACGGAGGGTAACCCCCGCTCGGGATCAATGTCCTGCCTTAGCTCCGTTGGCCGGTTTTCAGCCGTCCCTCATTGGCCGGTTTTGAGTGTCCCCCGAGGCGGGCGCCATATGCCGGGTCACGACGAAGTCGGCGGTGTATCAGCTTTCAGTCCCAAGCGCCTGCGAAGGTACTGGAGTTCTCTCTGCAGGTTTAGGATGCGCTCCCTCATTTCGAGAATCACGGCGATGCCTGCCACGTTCACTCCCAGATCACGTCTCAGGCGCATGATGCACCGGAGCCGTTCCTCAGTGGAGGCCGTAAACAGCGGAGGGGGGCCGGCGCCCACCAACGGCTCGATCAGCCCGGAACCGACAAATCTCCGCACCAGTTCCGTGGGCAGGCCAGCCGCAACGGCCAACTCATCGAGCGTCAATAGGGAATGCTCGGTGCGCCAGAAGACCAAGGCGTTTGTGCCGCCAGTCATCATGTCCTTGCGGTGCCCACCTTTTCTTCCGTAACCGGAGCTGCCTCGGTTGAGAAGATCAGTTTGTCGGCGCTGGGCTCCTAATCGGCCGGCCCCAAACTGAGCGGCGGAACGGACGCCGCTCTAAGGCCCAGCAGGCCCTGCGACGATAGGAGACGATTACTCAGTCGAGTGTGCGCACTCCAACTTCATCCAGATGCGCGAGCAGGTCCGCAGGGTCCTGACGCGATAAGCGCCGGCCCGGTCGAGTTCGTCCTCGCCGTAGCCGCCGGAAAGCAGCCCGATCCCGAGACTGCCGGCGCGGCGAGCAGCCAGCAAGTCCCATACGCTGTCGCCGACGACCAGTGTTTTTGAATCGAAACATTGAGCCGCTGCGCTGCCGCGCTGTCGATCAGGGTCCCATCGAGATCGAATAGAAACGCAGGCACTTCGTTGGCCTCCCCTCGCTCAGTCTGGCTTCGGGCAATCGTGGGCTGACGGCCAGTGCTCAGTTACTTCGCGGCATTAACTCCCGCGGGTTGAAGCGCGACACACGAGCAAGTTCCCCGAAGAGCTCTCTTTCCCTAGCGGTCAGCTTAGGCGGGATGACAATCTTCAGCCTTACGTACTGGTCGCCGCGCCCTCCACCTCGCCTGTTCAGACCTTGACCACGCAACCGGAGCCGCTGACCTCCCTGCGTGCCGGGCCGAATCGTCATCTCCACAGTCCCATCGAGCGTCGGAACGGAAACCCGCGCGCCCAAGGCAGCCTCCCAAGGGGCGACCGGAAACTCGAGCTCGATATCATCCTCGCCGACGATGCGGAAGAGGTCATGCGGTTCAATGCGCACGCGCAAAAGAAGGTCGCCTGCGGGTCCACCAGCGCTACCGGGTTCGCCCTGTCCCGCCAGTCGAATTACCGAACCGTCCCGCACGCCTGCCGGAATTGTGACTTCCAGTGATTTCGGGCGGGCAGTCCTACCCGAACCGCGGCACGCTGGACACCTCTGCCCATCTTTCGAGCCGCTTCCCCCGCACTCCGGGCACGTTTCCGTCGCCTGGAAGGTGATCCGGCGCGTGGCGCCGTGATGAGCCTCTTCAAGCGTGACCTCGATCTCTGCCTCTACATCCGCTCCCCGCCTCCGGACCCCTGCACCCGCCCGCGCGCCGCCACGCCGGCCGAACATGCTCTCGAAGAAATCGCTGAACCCGCCCGGACCCCGTCCCGTTCCAAAGATGTCCTCAAAGTCACCGAATTCAACACGCGGACCGCGTTCCCAGTTGGGTGGGGGCGTAAACTCCGCTCCTGCTTTCCAATTCGGCCCAAGCTGGTCATACCGCTTGCGCTTCTCGGGGTCGGACAGAACCTCATATGCTTCGTTTATCTCCTTGAACTTCTCTTCTGCGGACTTATCTCCAGGATTGACATCCGGGTGGAATTTGGCCGCAAGCTTTCTATATTGTCTTTTGATCTCCTGGTCCGACGCCGTCCTGGGGACTCCGAGGACCTCGTAGTAGTCTCTGAACGTAACGGCCATTACAAGTCACTCGGCCAGCGACGGAAGGCAATCGACAGAGCCCACCTGCTCACTGTGCGACTCGTACCCGCGCAGGCCTGAGCAGCTCATCGCCCCACCGGTACCCGCGCTGCACTTCTTCTGCTACGATACCCTGCTCAAACCGATCGCTCTGAACCGGACCAACAGCTTCGTGCAGCGCAGGATCAAAGGGCTGGCCTATGCTCTTGATCGGAGTTATGCCTTGCGCCCCCAGCAGGCCAAGCAGGTTCCGATGGATCACAAGCAACCCTTCCCTGATCGCAAAAGGTGCATCGCCACTATGCTCGAGCGCCCGTTCCAAGCTGTCGAGCAACTCAACCAAGAAGAGCATGATTTCGCGTTTGGCCCTGTGCGCTTCGATCGCCCGGTCACGTTCCACGCGCCGGCGATAGTTCTCAAAATCGGCGAGCGCACGCATGTGCATCTCATGTTCCCGGCGCAGCTCGTCTTTGAGCCGCTCGATTTCCGCCGCCTCGGCACCGGCCGTAGTTGCATCCTTGTTTTCCGCTGCTTCCATAGCTGCTTCCATAATGGTTAGAGGTTCAGACCTCATTTGGTTTCTTTGAATTCGGCATCAATCGGTTCGTCCGGACCGCCGGAGGTGCCTCCTGATCCGGCGCCTCGCGTTCGGCCGCCCGCTGCGCCGGCCTCACTCGGCTGGCCGGCGGCGGCAGACGCCAGCGCATAAAGGATTTGCTGCAGGTCACTCGTTAGCTGGCGGAGCCGCGCGACGTCCGACGAGTTATTCTTTACAAGTTCGCGTACCTCGGAGATTAGTTGCTCGGCACGGGCTTTTTCGTTAGCCGGCACGCGTTCGCCGAGTTCGCGGATCTGGCGCTCGACCTGGTGGGCCATCGAGTCGGCGTTGTTACGCACTTCGACCTCTTCGCGCCGCCGCCTGTCCTCTTCAGCATGCGCTTCGGCATCTTTGATCATTTTTTCGATCTCTTCCTTGGAAAGCTGAGTCGTGCCGGTGATGGTTACTTTCTGTTCCTTGCCGGTGTCTTTATCCTTTGCCGTGACGGTCAGGATCCCGTTCGCGTCGATGTCGAACGTGACTTCGATTTGCGGCGCGCCTCGCGGGGCGGGCCGTATGCCTTCAAGCCGGAAGTGAGCGAGCGTACGGTTATCCCGCGCGAGCTCTCGCTCGCCCTGAAGCACATGGACGTCCACTGCCGTCTGATTGTCTTGGGCCGTGGAAAAGACCTCCGACTTGCGTACTGGAATCGTCGTATTGCGTTCGATCAGCTTGGTCATCACGCCCCCGAGCGTCTCCAGGCCCAGTGAAAGCGGCGTGACATCAAGCAGCACCACGCCCTTGACCTCTCCCGCCAGAACGCCCGCCTGTATGGCGGCGCCCACAGCCACCACCTCATCCGGATTTACGGACTGGTTAGGCTCCTTGCCACCCGCAAGACGGCGCACCAACGCTTGCACGGCCGGCATGCGCGTCGCGCCGCCGACCAGGATTACTTCATCAATGTCCTGTTCGGTAATCTTGGCGTCCGAAAGAGCCTGCTTGACTGGGCCGACGCAGCGCTCGACAAGATCGGCCGTAAGCTGCTCGAATTTGGCGCGCGTGATCTTCATTTCAAGGTGCTTCGGTCCTGATGCGTCGGCGGTAATAAAGGGCAGGCTTATGGTAGTTTCAACTCTGCTGGAAAGCTCTATTTTCGCTTTCTCGGCTGCTTCTGTCAGCCGCTGCAACGCCTGGCGGTCTTTTCTCAGGTCAATGCCCTGATCCCGCAGGAACTCTTCGGCAATCCAGTCCACGAGCCGCTTGTCGAAATCATCGCCGCCCAAGTGCGTGTCTCCGGAGGTCGCGCGGACTTCAAAGACGCCCTCCCCGACGTCAAGAATAGAGACATCGAATGTGCCGCCGCCGAGGTCGAACACCATAATCGTCTCATTCTTCTTTTTGTCGAGTCCATACGCGAGCGAGGCAGCCGTAGGCTCGTTGATAATCCTGAGGACGTTTAGCCCGGCGATCTGGCCGGCGTCTTTGGTGGCCTGCCGTTGCGCATCGTTGAAGTACGCGGGGACGGTTACCACCGCGTCGTTGACCTTTTCTCCAAGGTATTTTCCCGCATCATCGGCAAGCTTGCGCAGCACCATTGCGGAGATTTCTTCCGGCGAGTACTGCTTGCCCATGACCAGGAAACGCACGGCGTCGTTCGGCCCCAACACAACTTTGTAGGGCACGTTCTTAATTTCTGATTGAATTTCGGAGTAGCGGCGCCCCATGAATCGCTTGACCGAGTAGATGGTGTTTTCGGGGTTGAGCACTGCCTGGCGCCTCGCAAGCTGGCCGACCAGGCGCTCGCCCGTTTGTGTGAAGGTCACAACCGAAGGCGTCAGTCGGCTGCCCTCGCTGTTTACAATGACGGTGGGCTTTCCGCCCTCCATGACTGCGACCACTGAATTTGTGGTCCCCAAATCTATTCCTATCGCCTTTGCCATAAGCCCTCCCGGTGACTTTCTCCGGTAACTTGCTGCCCTCTCCTGCGCCTGGCGGTCGCGGGCACCAAGGAAGGCGCACGGCCTGTCTTTCGCCCGGGGAGCACGCCTAAACCAGACCGCGCGCCTGGGCAGCCGCTGCTACGGAGTGATTGTTATGTTGTTTTCCACCTTTGTGATTCCGGGCGCAGACCATGCGGCCCGCTCGGCCTCACTTTTCTCGGCCCATGAACGCACGCTGCCATACAGCTTCGCAGTGCTTCCTTCGACGTCCACGGTGATTTGGCGGGCGTCGAGTTCGGCGCTCCGCCGCAGCGCTTCCTCGATTCTGCTCTTGATTTCCGTTGGAGACACTCGCGGTTTGACCTCTATATTGTTGGTCACGCCCGTTACACCCCTGAGCTTTTTCACGGCAGACTCGGCGAGAGTCTTCTGGTACTGCCACTCTACACTGCCTTCAAGCGTTACCCAGCCGTTCCTGACGGTCACCGTGATGTTCTCGGCAGGTATGCTGATGTGACTCTCGAGCTCATGGACGGCGTCCCTGGCGATCTCCGGATCCGTTCGCGCAGAAGGCAACCGGACTTCGATGTCATCGGCGACTCCTCTCACGCCATAGACACGTTTTGCGGCCTTCTCGGCCGCGTCTTTCTCCCAATAGCTGGAAACGAATCCGGAAAGAGTCACTACGCCGTCTTTCACCGCTACGGCGATATCGCTGGGGCTGGTCAATTTCGGGTCCCATTGGAGCTCGTCGATTACGTCCTCGCGTATGCTTTCATCGCTCCTTACAGGTGGCTTGGCGGTAGTTGCCATTGATTTCCTCCTTTGCTGACGTTCCCGGGTGTCTGGACTCCCTGGCTCCAGCATGAACACGGCCAGACCCGGCAGGCAAAGCGGCGCGCTTACAAAACAAGGCGGCCGTATCCGGCTGGTCTCTACCCCCTACAGTGCAGTTCGCCTTCCACGCGCACAGAGGGGCTCATCCGTTCGTTTAGCAGGATGCAATTCGCAGGCGATTTCGGGATCCCGTCGATGATTGGACGCTGCCTGTCCGGTGATAGACGAAGCATGGGCTCTCACCGCCGGTGGGACGGTTGACCAGCACGGATTGAGACCAAAAGCCCACGGATGGCGGCCCGACGGGGGTGGCGGGCGCAACCTCAAAACCGGGCCGAAGCGCGGCGGCAGCACAGGAATGCTGCCCCACACCGCAGCTTGGTGGTCCGACGAGGGGTGCCGTTTGTTGGCCATCTTCCGGGCTTTGGGAGTGCGGCTTGCGGCCAACAAAGGTCGACGGAAGCGAAACGTGCTCCGCCTTCCTTGGGATGAATGTGTTGCCAAGAGTCTGCCATCCCGGTGCATCAAGAACGGCCAAACCGGCGCAGACCGAGTTCGAATCCACTCGCCCCGACCATTTCCTTTCAGCGACTGCCAGATGTCTTTATCCCAATTCCGGGGGCATCCGTCGGGCGCCTTTTAGCGTTCTATTCCAGTACGGCCGCAGCCGCGCGGGCCACCGATTGACCCAATATGAGGCAAAAAGGGAAGGTGCTTGAAGCCCGTCGTGTTAAGCTGTTAAGTATAAGAGCAATTGGCGGTCGTAACCTCCGCTAATAATTTTTGCCCTTCACAGAGTGGACGCCCGTCTCATCTGGAGTAGCTGATGAGTCTTGCCGGTATCGTCCGGAGAACGTCTCGGATGGCTTCTGGCATGGGCGGTCCAGCACCTTACGTCATCGGCATCGCGACCTCCTCAGCTGCGGTCGTCGCGCGCCTGGTGCTAAATCCGATTTTCGACCGCGCTCCGTATGTACCTTTTGCTTTGGCGGTGATGATGGCGGCCCGTTTCGGGGGCCGCCTGTCCGCCTTTGTCGCGACCGCCTTGAGCGCGCTCGGCATGGCATGGTTCTTCCTGGAGCCCTACCATTCCTTCCCAATCGCGAATACCGACGCCGCCTGGGGGCTGGCGTTATTCATCGTTTTAGGCTCATCGATCAGTCTGCTCGTCGGGCAATTGCATGCGTCACTCTCATCGACTGCCAGATCGGAGGCGATCCTTCGCGAAAGTGAAGAGCGATTCCGCGCACTGAGCACCGCCAGTTCGGATGTGCTGTTTCGCATGACTCCGGACTGGAGCGAGATGAGCAACCTCTCGGGGGGGAGTTTTGTCGCCAGCACCGAAAGCCCTAGTCGCGGCTGGCTTCAGCGATATATTCCTCCCGATGAGCAGCCGCGTGTCATCGCGGCGATCGGTGAAGCCATTCGGACCAGGACGATTTTTGAACTGGAACATCGGGTCGTACGCGCCGACGGAACCGTGGGTTGGACCTTTTCGAGGGCGATCCCGGTGCAGGATGCCAGTGGTCAAATCGTTGAATGGTTCGGCGCCGCTAGCGACATCACCGAACGCAAACGCGCGGAAGAAGCCTTACGGCTCGCGTCCGAACAGCGGAGACTCGCACTAGAGGGCGCGCGTATGGGCGCCTGGGAATATTGGCTCGATACCGAGCAGTTTCTCTTGGATCCGCATGCTGTCGAAATTTGGGGTGTTCAGCCGCAGGAAAAGGCCAGCTATGACGAGGTGATGGCCCGCATCCATCCTGAGGACCGGGCGGGGGTAGAACTGGCGCTCAAGCAGGCGTTCGCCGGAGCAAACGGCGGCGCATATCATCGTGAATATCGCATTGTGCGGGAAGGCGGGCCGGTGACTTGGGTCGCCTCGCACGCCAACGTATTCTCCGAAGGGGAAGGCGACCAACGCCGTTCGGCGCGCGCCGTCGGCGTAACGATGGAGATCACCGATCGCGTGCTCGCCGAAGAACGTCTAAAACGAACCCAGAAACTGGAGAGCATCGGCCTGCTCGCTGCTGGAGTGGCGCACGATTTCAATAATCTCCTGACGGTGATCATGGCAAGCGCCACTTCCGCCATTCGGGAATGTCCGTCGTGCCTGCACGTACAAGCGGTGCTTGGCGCTTCGCAGCAGGCAGCACATCTGACAGAACAACTGCTTGCTTATGCCGGCAAGGGTCAAGTAGCGGCGAAGGTCTTCGACCTGACGGACCTCATATCGCGCGAAAAAGCCCTTCTGTCCGCTTCCGTTTCAAAGAGGGTAAGCCTGAGTTTCAATCTGTCGAATGATCTGCCTCCAATCGAAGCGGATCCCGGTCAAATCGCACAGATTCTGATGAATCTGGTGATCAACGCGAGCGAAGCCATGCCCCCCAAAACGGATGGCCGGATCGAAATTGCGACCAGCAGTTGCGGCGTCACGCCGGAAATCGCGCGGGAGCACGCGCTGTCTTTCGACGTTCAAACGGGCCTTCATGTTTGCCTCGAAGTGAAGGACAACGGCATTGGCATGGAAGAGCAGACCGTTTCGCGAATCTTTGATCCGTTCTTTTCCACGAAGTTCACGGGGCGCGGACTGGGTTTGGCCGCGCTTCACGGCATCGTGCGCAGCAGCAAGGGCTTCATTGACGTCCACAGCCATCCAGGCCAAGGCTCTACGTTTCGAATTTTCCTGCCTGCATCCGGAAAGAAGCGTACAGCGGATGCCCCTCCGGAGCGCAAATCGATTGCTTCACACGCGCAAATCATACGATCAGCGCCAATTCTCGTCGTGGACGACGAAGAGATGGTGCGAAAACTGGCGTGCCTAGTGCTCAGGAAACGCGGCTATGAGGTCCTCGAGGCAGCCGACGGTAAGGATGCGCTGAGAGTGCTTGAAGAATCGGCCACGCTGCCTTCGGTGGTTCTGCTGGATCTCGCAATGCCGGTAATGGGAGGCGACGAGTTGGTGCCGATCCTGGAAAAGAAGTATCCGGCGCTCAAGGTCATCGTAAGCAGCGGTTTCCCTGAGGACTATACCCGGAGAGGCTGCACCTCTCCCATCATCGTCGGATTCCTTCAGAAGCCCTACACTGCGGCCGTCCTCGAAGAGAAGATCGGAGAGGTTCTCGCCAGTGAAACACGCCATTCGTGAACACCGCACCGCGCGCTCGCAGAATGGTTGAGGCGAAAATGGTGGCAGGTGGAGAGCACGTCAACCCTTGTACTGATTCGCCACGCCGAGGCCGCGCACAACGGTCGCCCGTCCTTGTGTGGCGGCTCTTGTGATGCGCCGCTGACATTGCGCGGCCGGCGGCAGGTGGAATCGTTGAGGTTGCGCCTCGCGCGCGAAGCGGACGCGTGTGCGTGCTATTCGAGTCCGCTGGCACGCGCGCTCCAGACGGCCGTCGCGACGCCCCCGACGCTGACGCCGGTCCCGCTCGACTCTCTTCGCGAGATCCAGGTGGGTCCACTGGAAGGCGTGATGCTGGAGGAAGTGCAGGCACAGCATCCGGACCACTGGGAGCGGCACCTCGCCCACATGGACGACGAATTCGCCTGGCCTGGAGGCGAGACCTACAGAGGCTTTCGCGAGCGCGCCCTAAAGGCGCTGGCCGAACTCGCGGAGCGCCATGCGGCGGGACGCATCCTGGTGTTCACCCACGCAGGCTTCATCAGCCAGGTCGTCGGTGCGATCGCCGGAACGCCGGCGGGACGCTGGGACCTGCACCGTCCCGGGAACGCGAGCATCACCGAGGTCAGCTGGAACGGCAACACCGGCGCGGTGATCTCGTTTGATGACCAGCGGCATCTGATCGGTCTGGCCTAAGAACCTACTCGGCAACACGACGCCGCCCGCACGATGTTCCGCCCCCAATCGCGAACGTATGCCTCCGCCTGCCGGCGCGTTTCCTCGGGGAGTTCGGCGCGGGTCATGTTGACCAAGTGATATTTCATCGCGCCCGCCAAGGCGTTGGAGGCTCGCGCGGCGGCGTACGTGTCGCGAAAGTCGCTTCCCAGGGTCGCAGAACGGCCGCTCGCAGCCAGATACCGCCGCAGGAGCATGTCATGCCTGCGATGTGCAATGCTTTCCCAAAACCCGAGCGCATGGAGCCAGGAGTTCACGTCTTCCAGCGGCGAGCCCAGCCGGACGCGCGCCCAGTCCAGCAGCACAGGTTGCTTGCGTTTCCCAAGCAGCCGGACCACGATGTTGCCGGGATGCGCATCGCCGTGGAGAACCGCAACGGCTTCCAAGAGCAGCGCTCTTCGCAGCCTTGGCAGGGACGCAACGACGCGCCGCAGCGGCGACAGCAGCCGCCTCAACCCGTGATGCTGCGGATCGTTCAAGACGAGTTCGAAGTACTCGAGCGTATCCTCGGCCGAGCGCTGGAGTTCGGTTTCGTAGTCCCATTCAGATAGTCGCGCACAGAAATCCTGCACCGAAACACTGGTATGCAGAACAGCCAGTGCTTCGACCACTCGCGCGATCAAAGACTCGTCGGTCCAAGGCCACGGCCGCCAGGGCTGTACCCACTCCAGGTACAGCCGCCCTGAGCCGTCCGGCAGTGTCTGACTCCCGAGCAGCTTCGGCGCCTGAGTCACGCAAAACCGGTTGACCACCATGTGGTAGGCGGCGATCTCCCTCACATCGCAAGTCGAGAGCGCCTTCACCACGAAGGCAGCCGTGCGCGGCCGGTGCGCGGGATTCAGAAAACGCGTGCGGACGCGGAGAGCAGTCGCGCAGAGCCCGCCACCAAGCGGAACGGCGCTCAACTTCAGCTCTTCGGCACTTACGCCATAGTGTCGGGCAGCGAACGCCACGATGTCCGGATCGATCACGCTCGAATCGTAACAATCAATCTGAGCGCGTGCGAGTTACACCATAGAGACTGTCTCCGGAGCACGACCAAAAACGCAAACCATGCTTCTCGGCCACAAGTGTCTTTCGGCGGCTTCGACACCGCGGAATCCCGCCTCCGCCATCGCGCCTGCGAGTGCTCGACCTATTTCGGCCGCGCTCGCCTTCGACGCCCCCTTCCAGAGTGGTTGGACAGCGAGCGCCGCCACTCCCCCAGGTTTCAAAACCCGGCGGATTTCCTTCAGAGCCTGCGACAGGTCGGTGGCGAACTGAATGGAATTGACCGCAAATACCTTGTCGAAACCTTGGCTGGGATAGGGAATTTCCTGCATGGAGGCCAGCCTTAGTTCGACCCTCCCCTGGCGAATGTTCTCGCGGTTCCGGCGTTGCGCCTGGCCCAGCATAACGGCGGAAACATCTATGCCCGCCACGAAACCCTGGCATGCAAGCTGCGCGGCGCGTTTGATTTCCGTGCCGGGTCCAAACCCGATTTCCAGCACACGGTCACTTGGCAAGATAGCAAGGCGATCAAGGATCCAGCTGCTTCGCTTGCCATGGGTCAGCGCCATAAGATAGCCGATGATGGCGCCGCCGTATCCTCTCGGACATCCGAAACCCCACGCCGCAGCGGCCGCTTCCATGTCGGGGTCGAGCAGCCGTCGAATGCCCATGTCCTTCCGTCACCTCGCCGTTTTAGGAGTGTCGACGATTATGGAGAGCGTCAGGGCGGCAAACCCGATCAAATCGAGAACCGCCGAAGCAGCATGGCCGAATTCCCATCGCCTTCTCACTTCCATCCAGTTCGCCGGCAGCGGAAGGCTGTTCCAGCGAGCCATTTCCGTATTCGCCGGAGAGACGAATACGAACCAAACGGCCAGGCCGGCAGCCACGCAGATCAATGCCGTGACAGTGAGATAGAAGGACGTCCTCCGCTTCCGGACCAACGCCGAAACTACCGCCAGAGACGCCACTGCCCCGATCTCCGCCAAGGCGCCGACCCATGCGAAGAACAAGTAGAGCGAGTGTTGGACGGCCCTGTAGAGGGCTTCGCCGTATTGCAGTTTGCGCGGCATCTCCAGCAGGTGGCAGAAGGTGAGCGAAAGCGTAAGCGCGGTCAAATAGATAGCGACGAATCGCCAAAGCCTCAAGAGTGTCTCGCTCCTATGTAGGCGGCGGCAAACAGACGGGCGATCCCGCACAGGTTGTAGGACCGCACGGCGGTAAGGCCAGCCTGCGACATCCAATGCCGCAGCTCTTCCGGGCGGTAATGCCGGTAGCGATACACGATTCGGAAGATCCGGTCCGGGGCGTGGGGGCGAGTGGCCACCAGTACGACCGGGGCTTCGGGAGCGGCGACTCGAGCAAGCTCACAAATGGCGGCCTGAGGATCCGGCACATGCTCGAGAACCAAAGCCGCGATGACGCAATCCATGGAGGCGGTGCGGACCGGCGGCAGACTTACGTCGCCGATCATGAGGCGCGGCAACGTTTCTTCACGCCTGAGCCGGCGTGCCGCCCGGGCCAACATCTTGCTGGAAAGATCAACTCCGAAGAGTTGGAGCGGCGAATGGGAAGCGCGGGCGAGCGCTGCGCTGAACAACCCCGTGCCGATGCCACAGTCGAGTATCCGGCAACGAGTCCTGCTGTCCTTCAGGCGCCCGTCCTCCATCATGCGCTTTGCCAGGCAAGAGTAGGCGCGACCGTAGGTAAACCGGTAGGGGAGGGAATCCCAATACCAATCCGTTGCATCATAGAGTTTGCGCAACTCCATGCGTTTCCATCGTAGCGCCGGCGTGCCGAGGCGCGAGTCGCGCGCCCGAATCATTTCCGGCCGGCGGCGCTCCGCTCCGGATCGGCGCCGCGCTCCCTTGACTCGGCCTCTCTGACGCGCCGGGCGGCGATCACCATCTGCCTGAGAGCGGGGCGGACCTCTTCCCAACTGCGGGTCTTCAAACCGCAATCCGGGTTCACCCAGAACTGGTCGGTGCGGAACACTCCTAAGGCGCGTCGAATTCGGGCTTCAATCTCTATGTGAGTGTGGATCTGAATCTCATCCCGGGCCACTGCCGTCGTCAGCAGGAATGCGTCCACCGCCCATTCGAGATACGCGGGTCGATCGGCGCCGTGCAACGGCAGTGCTTCGCGTCCCATAGCACCGGCAGGTCAGCGCGGATAGCAGCCATGACGGTGTTCGAAAATGGAAGGAGGAGGGACGGAAATGGCGCGAAGACCGCGTTGGGGAGCCATGTTTGGGTTGTTGTCGCTGTCGGCGCTTGCCTGCCTGATTTTGAACCGAAGGGTGAACCCTGCACGCCGGGAAGCTCGCCGGCAGAAATGGGATAGAGTCGAGATGTGCTCGATCCAATCGTTTCCGGCCAGCGATCCTCCATCCTGGACGTCAGCCAGGATCGGGTGATCCTTTTATACGCCTGAGGAGCGTCGCACCCGGATCATCCCTTCGCGCTTCCTTTGCAGGGCAGCCATTACTTTCCCGTAGGCCTCCGCAAACGAATTGACCCCGTCGATTTGAAGCCGTTCCGCAACCGCGTTCAGATCGATTCCGAGACCGGCCAGTTTTCCAATCTCCTGTTCGGCTTCGGTCCAGCCATCGAGAACCGACGCGCCTCGCACACGGCCGTGGTCGCGAAACGCTTCGAGCGTGGCAAGCGGAAGGGTGTTCACGGTTTCGGGGCCGATCAACTCCTCGACGTAAAGCACGTCCCGGTAGCGTGGGTTTTTCGTGCTCGTGCTCGCCCATAAGGGCCGTTGCACGCGCGCTCCGCGGTTTCTCAGCGCCGAGAATGCGCCTCCATGAAAGATTTCGCGGAACCGGCGGTAAACCAGCTTCGCATTCGCGATCGCTATCCTGCCGCGCAAGGCGAGCGCTTCGCTGCTGCCATTCGCTTCGAGCGCCTTATCAACGTGCGTATCGACACGGCTGATGAAGAACGACGCCACCGAGGCGACCCTTTCGGGCCGGCTGCAATGCTCCAGACCACGAAGGTATGCGCTGGTGACGGCCTCATAATGCTGCAGCGAGAACATCAGCGTGATATTTACGTTGATGCCCTCGGAAATGAGCGTGTCGACGGCCTGGACTCCTTCGGGTGTGGCAACCACTTTAATCATCAGGTTCGGCCGGTTCACGGTTTGCCACAGCCGCCGCGCTTCCATCAGGGTCGCGCCGGTGTCGCGCGTGAGTTGGGGAGGCGGCTCCAGGCTCACGAAGCCGTCCGCACCGCCGCTTTTTTCATACCAGGGCCGGAGAACGTCTGCGGCGCTCCGGACATCCTCGATCACGAGTTCGTCGTAGATTTCCCTTGCTTCCATCTCGGGATTGCGCGCCGGCAGTTCGGCAATCCGCGCGTCGTAATCCGTGCCGGCATCAATTGCCTTTTCGAAGATGCTCGGATTACTGGTGACTCCGCGCAAGCCATCGTTCTCAATCATCGATTGGAGGGTGCCCCCGGCAATCAGGCCGCGGCTGATGTAATCCAGCCAGATCGACTGGCCTTGTTTCTGCAATTCCAAAAGCGGATTCATGCTTCCTCCTTCACAAACACGTTGATTTCCCAAAAACCCGAAACGGTATACTCTGTCCCCGGGTCTTGCTCTCAGGAGCCATGGGCTCTGGCGCCCGCCTTCTTCTCGATGTACTCCTTCAAGGCGACGGCGTTGTTGTGCTCCGTGTCATGCGAGCTATAGAGCAGGGTCACGGTACCTTTTCGCGCGGCCTCGCTGATCGGAGCCCAGGCATTGGGGACGCGATCGAGTTCAGCAAAGTACCTGCGCCGGAATTCCTGCCATTTTTCAGGATCGTGGTTGAACCACTTCCGCAATTCGGTGCTGGGGGCGGCGTCTTTGAGCCAGCCATCGATTCGCAGCGAGGTCTTTTTGATGCCGCGAGGCCAGAGCCGCTCGACGAGGTAGCGTACCCCATCATCCGGATCCTCTCCCTCATAGACTCGTTTCAGTTTGATCATTTCAGAACCTCCACCATCCGGCAGTTGAGCGGCCCGCACCGGCTTCCGCCCGAAATCCGCGATCCCGGCTCGTTCGAGCCCGTCCAACAGCAAATGAAAATAAACCAAGCCTCCATACGGCTTCCATTTGCCGATCGCGCGCATTACGCGGCCGTAGTCGAGCGGTTTGCGGAGGCGCAGCCATCGGGCCAGATTGTTCCGGGCTCCGACATCGTCGCCTGGAAAGACATCTATCCGGCCCATTCCACGCAGCAGGACGTATTCGGCGGTCCAACGCCCCACACCCGGCAACTCCAATAGCCGGGACATCGCTTCCTCATTGTCCAAGTCCGCGAACGACTCCAGATCCAATCGCCCGGATGCGACTTCCGTGCCCAGACCGACAAGCTCACGGGTTTTAACGGAGTTGAAGCCCAGGGAGCGCACAGATTCCGGCGCCGCCGCCGCCAGGTCTTCCGGTCTTGGGAATGCATGCCGCATCGCATCCTCCCCGGACGGCAATCCGCATAGCGCCGTAAGCCGGTTCAGAAGAAGAATCCCCACAGTCAGGCTGAGTTGCTGGCAGGCTATGCCGTTGACGAGACCTTCCCATATGGTCGGAAACCGCGGCGGCTTGAGCCCCTGGAAGCGCGAGGCAAGTTCGTGCAGCCGGCTGTGCTCCGCCGCAAGCCGGTAGAACGGGCTTAGATCAACGTGCAGTCCCAACAACCGCTCCAGGGCGGTGGTTACGGCGGTCTTCGCCATAGCGGGGAGACGTACACCCGAGGCGGTGACCTCGAGCCGCGGCGCAGTCACGCTTCCCGATTGTGCGACCCTCGCAATCACTGGCTTGCCTTGGACAGCCAATACTCGCTCGTAGGTCTCCCCGTCCCACCCGTCCATTTCGTTCTCCGGCCGGCGGCGGATCGCCCAGGCAGTCAGGTCGAGGCGAAAAGGCGGCGCGGGATCGATGGAGAACGAGAGGTGGCCCAACATACACTCCTACATGCCGGTTCACGAGGTGCCGTTAGCGGGCACGGAGTCCTCGTCCGGCAAAGGGCCGCCCAGGTGCGGGTATATCTCGGCAAGCGTCCTCATTTGCCCCCTGAGTGATCGTGATTTTATGGTAGCGCTGTGTGGCCGGCCGGCGCTTTCATGCCGAATTTTGGGGCTGGAGTGTGCGCGCCGGGCTCCGCGGCTTGTGCCGTCGCGCGGGAGTTATGATGGGGCTAAAGACCGGAAGGGGCCCGGAATCGAGTACCTCGAGTCATCCTCGCTTCGATGAATCGCAGGTCTACCGGATCGAGGACTTCAGTGAGTGTCGCGCGAAGGGACCGGCTACTCCTGGCCGGGGATGTTGGAGGCACGAAGATCGATCTGGGGATCTTCTCTGAAGAGAAAGGGCCGCGCGCGCCCCTCGCGCAGCAGGAGTTCCGCAGCGCCGGCTATCCCAGCCTTGAGGCCGTGGTGCGGGACTTTTTGGCGAATGTGGACGGCACAGTCGAACGCGCCTGCTTTGGGGTGGCAGGGCCCGTGATCCGTGGCCGCGCGAAGATCACCAACCTTCCCTGGACTCTGGACGCGGAACACATCCAGCGAGAGTTGCGCCTCGCGAGGATCGATCTTATCAATGACCTGCAGGCAATCGCATCAGCGGTTCCGCGCCTCCTGGCGGACGAGATACACACCTTGAATCCGGGTGAAGCGGTAGCGGGCGGATCGATCGCGGTTATTGCGCCGGGCACCGGATTGGGGGAGGCCTTTCTCACCTGGAATGGCGCGGCATATACCGCGCATCCCTCCGAGGGCGGCCACTCGGATTTCGCTCCGACCGATTCAAGTCAAATCGGGCTGCTTCACTACATGCTGCAAAGGCACAGCCATGTCAGCTACGAACGCGTCTGCTCGGGGCTGGGCATTCCGAATATCTACGCGTATCTCAGGGATTCGGGTTTCGCACCCGAACCGGCGGAACTCGCACGCCAACTGGCCGCTGCGCCGGACCCCAACCCGGTCATCGCCGCGGCGGCGCTCGATCCAACGGTTCCATGCAGGCTGTGCCGCGCCACACTGGATCTGTTCGTAGAGATTCTGGGGGCCGAGGCGGGCAATCTCGCGCTAACAGTGCTGGCCACCGGTGGGCTGTATGTGGCAGGCGGAATTCCCAGACGCATAATTCCGCTGATTGACGATGGAAATCTGTTGCGGGCCTTTACCCGTAAGGGGCGATCGAGCGCCGTGCTGGCCAGGATACCTGTACACATCGTGACCCGCCGCTTGGGATTGCTGGGGGCAGCCCTTTACGGCCTCGAAGGGCCCTTCGCCAAACCTCCCACCGTTTCCGGCGCCTCCAAGGTTGTGACCGGCGAGTGACGCCAGGCGAAATCCTCCAGCCGCGGCCTAAAATGTGGGAATTTGCGGGTGTCAACCCTGAAGACGAAACGTCTCCAGCGCCTCAATCGTCGGTCTATGTTCGGTATGCGCGCGGGAATACTTCTGGCTCTGTCCGTTTTGGCAGGCGGCGCCGCCCCCTTGTCAGCGGGAGTCGCGCTGCTCGTGAGCGAGCCATTTGGCAGGTTCGGCTTCTTTACCCCCACCGGACACGCGTCGATCTACCTGTCCGGCGTGTGCGCTGAGACGCCCACCAGGCTCCGGCTCTGCCAACCTGGAGAGTCCGGGGTGGTGATCAGCCGGTACCACCGGATTGCTGGGCGCGACTGGATTGCCGTTCCCTTGGTGCCATATCTTTACGCCGTGGAGCGGCCGGAAGACGTGCCCGCAGCCGCCAGCCCGGAGTTGGTCGCCCGGCTCAGGGATGGCTACCGCCGGGCACATCTCTCGCCGCTTGTGCCCGATGCCCGGCCCGGCGAGATTCCGAAGGGAGATTGGGTTCAGCTTGTTGGCGCAGCTTACGATCGCAGCATCTACGGCTTTGCTCTCGAGACCACGCGGGAAGACGACGAACGTCTCATCCGGCATCTGAATTCACAGCCCAACACGAAGCGGTTCAATCTCCTCTACCGCAATTGCGCCGATTTTTCGCGCGGCGTCATCAATTTTTACTATCCCGGCGCTGTCCGCCGCAGTCTCGTCGCGGATGCCGGCATTTCCACTCCCAAGCATCTGGCCAAAGCGTTGGCGATGTATTCCCGCCGCCGCCCGGAACTGAATCTGGCGCGTTTCCTGATACCGCAGGTCCCTGGACTGCGCCGGAGCACCAAAGTGCGGGGCGTCAGTGAATCCATCGTTCGATCGAAGAAGTACGTCGCGCCTTTGCTTCTGGTACAACCCTGGGTCGCGGCGACGGTAGGCGCCGCCTATCTTGCGGCAGGCCGGTTCAATCCCGGCGGGCAGCCCCATGTCATTTGCGAACCGGCCAATCTGGAGGCCTGCACGGCGGGCGCGCAGCAGCGCGAGCCTCTGAAGCATGAAGAATCCAGGATCGCGAAACGGCCGGAGGACTTCAGCCCGAGTCCTGGAGGCAGCCCGGGCGGACGTCACACGGCGGCGTCAATGGCCGGCATTCCGGCAGGCGGATCCTGATTGGCGCGGCGAAGCGGGCGCTTCCGCACAGCCGCGTCTACGAGCGGCGCCAGGGTGGCTTCGAGGTTGCATAGCCTATACTCCGTGTATGAAGCGCTTCCTGATCGCAACCCTCTTTTCCGCCCTCCCGAGCCTGCTCTACGCACAGGGCGCGCCGGTGCAGGGCGGCGCGGACCAGCCCTATACGGTCGAGTATTACTACAAGGTTCAGTGGGGGCATCAACAGGAGTTCCTGCAGCTCTTCCTGAAGAACCATTACCCGCTGCTTGAAAGCGTCGCCTCGACCGGCCGCATCATCGGCCTCAAGATCGAGGCGCCCACCCTGCACGGAACCGAAGACGGCCGCTGGGATTACCGCGTCACCATACGCTACAAGAACTCGACCCTCGCCACCACCTCGAATCCCGACGAGGAAAAGCTCATCAGGAAACTCTGGCCCGACCAGGAAACTTACCGGCGCGAGGAGCAACGCCGGTTCGAAATCCTCCTCGCCCACTGGGACCTTCCGGTCAACGACCTCACGCCGCCGAAAAAGTGACTCGGGGTTGACGCCGCGGGCCGAGCCGGGCATGTCAAGCCATCTTCCCGGCATTAAAAATTCCACATTCTATTTGTATTCGCGGGACAATATATGACGTATAGAGGGGCAACGGGGGGATGGCCGAGGGATTCCGTATCGATGAAGCAGCCGCGAAGGTCTGGTTGAACGGCGCGCAGCTCGAATTGTCCCCTAAAGCCTTCGGATTGCTGGTTTTCCTGATCCAGAACGCCGGCCGCATCGTTACGCCCGACCAGCTCCTGGAGGCGGTCTGGCCCGATACCAACGTCCAGCCGGAGATCCTCAAAGTCTACATCCTCGAATTGCGCCGCGCGCTCGACGACGACGCAAGGAATCCCCGGTATATCGAGACCGTGCCGCGGCGGGGTTACCGTCTCATTGCTCCGAACGGCAACGGCGCGGCGCCGGTTCCGGTGGCGTCCGCCTCGGGCCGTCCGCTGTTCGGGCGCGACGCTGAGCTGGGCGAACTCATGGACGCCTTCCAATTGGCAAGCAGCGGCGCGCGGCAGACGATTTTCATCACCGGAGAGCCCGGAATCGGCAAGACTGCGCTCGTCGAGGCATTCACCGCGTGGCTTGCGGCATCCGCGGGCGCGCACGTGCTGCGGGGCCAGTGCATACGCACCTATGGCGAGCAGGAACCCTATTACCCGCTGCTCGAAGCGCTGACGGGCATGCGCCTGGCCGGTTTCCGGAAAGCGATGACCACGCACGCGCCGACGTGGCTCATCCAGTTGCCGAGCGTGCTGCCGCAGCAGGAGAGGGAGAAGCTCTCGAAAGAGCTGCCCGGCGCGGGCCCGAGCCGCATGCTGCGCGAGATCTGCGACCTGCTCCAGGCGGTGTCGCGGGAGAGTCTCCTGGTCCTGGTTCTTGAGGACGCGCAATGGGCCGACGCGGCGACGGTCGATTTTCTCTCCGCCGTCGCGCGCCGGCGTGAGCCCGCAAAGCTCATGATCCTTTGCACGTTCCGGCGCGCCGACCTCGTCGTGGCCCGTCACCCGTTGCGGACGGTCAGTCACGAGCTGGGCGCGAAGTCGCTCTCCCGCGAGATCCGGGTCAAACCGCTCGACGCGGGGTCGGTACGCCGCTTTCTGGACAGCGAATTTCCAGGCAATCCCCCGCCGGGCCGGGCCGTGGAGGCGATCGCGGACTATTCGGGCGGCAACCCGCTGTTTCTCGCATCCATCGCTGCGCGGCTGCGCGATGCGGGCTTACGGGGCGCGGAGTCCGATTGGGTGACGGGCGTCTCCGAACAGATTCAGGAGCTGATTCTCGGCCAGGCTGAGATTCTGAATCGCGCCGAGCGGGAACTGCTGGACACGGCGGTGGTGGTCGGCTCGTCGTTCTCGGTCTGGTCGGTGGCGGCGCTCGTGCCGGACACGCCCGAAAACGTGGAGGCGCGATGCGAGGCGCTGGCGGCGGGGTACGGATGGCTGCGGTTCGCGGGCGCCGAGACGCTGCCCGGCGGCGGCATTTCGCCGCGCTTCGAGTTCAACAATCGGCTTTACCGCGACGCGATTTATCGCCGCCTGGACCGCGCGTTCCGATCCTCCGTGCAGCAGCGGCTGGCCGAGGCAATCGAATCGCTCTACGGGGAAAACGCGATCGAGCGTGCCGTCGAGCTGGCCTGGCGCTTCGAGGAATGCCGCCGGTTCGATAAGGCGATCCACTATCTGCGGCTGGCGGCCGAGCGCGCGCTGCACCGCCGCCAACCGCGCCAGGCCGCGGCGTTTCTCAAGCGCGCGGGAAGGTTCGCGGCCGAGATCGCCGGCGCCGAAACCCGGCAGGACGCGCAGCTCGAAACGCTGCGGCTGCTCGCGCAGGCGCGGTTCTCGGCAGGGCAGCTCGTCGAGGGGCTGGACGCCGCGGAGAAGCTGGCAGCGGCCGCCGTTGTGGCCGGGCGCTGGGACGTGGCCGCGCGGGCTTCGCTGGCGGCGTCCCATTCCTGGGGCTTCGTCGATTACCGGCGCGCGCTCGCTTCAGCCGCGCGCGCGGAGGAGTTGAGCGCGCGCGCCGGGGACCCGCCGCTGGCCGCGCAGGCGCAGGTCGAAAAGAACTGCCTCGCGCTGCTGCTCGACCGCTGGGACGCGGCCGGCCTCGAGCGGGCGCGCGAAGGGATCGCCTGGCTGCGGCACAACGGCGAACCTCCGGAATCGGCCTGGCACGAGAGCCGCGACGCGCTGCTGCGGCTGTACGCTTCCGACTACGAAGGCGCGCACGCGGTCGCAACGCGCGTCCACCGCGCCGCCGAGCGCCAGGGCGATCTCGTCACTGCGGAAACCGCCTGCCGCCTGGTGCGGAGTTCGCTTCTTGCAATGGGCCGGTGGGGCGAGTTCCAGCGCGAATGCGAAACCAGCATTGCCCGCCACGAGCGGAACAACAATGAAGCCTGGGCCCACCTGAGCCGCGCGCACCTGGCGCTGCTGTACCTGGAATGCTTCGATTTCAAGCGCGCGCTCGATGTCTGCGACGGAGCCCGCTACTTCGCCAGGCCGAGCGTCTTCGCGGTCGAGCAGCTCGCCGGTTGCGCGGCCGCGGCCTACGCCGGGTTGGGCGAGCACGAGCTGGCGCTCGAGCGGATCGCCGAGGGGCAGGCGGCGGGGGAGGGCCTCAGCTACCTTCCGCACCGTTTCATGCTGCTGTGCGCGGCCGTCGAAGCGGAACTTTCCCGGCGCGACTACGATGCAGCCCTTTTGCGGGCGCAGGAGGCGCTCCGCCTGGCGCTGGACGCCGCGGAGCTGACGTATCAGGCGCTGGCGTGGTATTGGATGGCGAGAACGCGCCGGCTTCGCGGCGAGCCGGCCGAAGCGCGCGCCGCGAGCGTCTCCGCGCTCGCGCTCGTGGAGCGCGCCAACCTGCCGCGCGCCGCATGGCGCGTATACACCGAGGCCGGTGAGTTCGAGAAAGCGGGCAAGGCCGTGGCAAAGCTGGCCGCGTCGCTCGGCGCCGGATCGGCCCTGGGCGAGAGCTTTACCCGGGGAGCCGCCCCGGGCCCGCGGGGAGCTTCTGCCCCGCATACCGTCTGAGTCCCCAAGGGACGGGCCGGGCGCCCGGCGAAGACGTCCGCCCTAGCGTGCATACTCTCTGACGCGGCTCCGGTAGATCGACTCGCGATAGAGTGGGTGGCGGAACTCGAAGGCGCTTCCCGCCTGTCGCAGCCATCCGCCGCTGGCGAGCGACTCGCAGGCCAGCGCCACACGGTCCGGCGTGTCCCCCAGAATCGATGCTACCGTCCGCACCGAAAACGCTCCGCCCGCGGCTGAGGCGCATTCCAACAGCGCACGCTCCCGGCCGCTCAATAAACCCGCCTGGTCGAGGATCAATTCGTGTATGTCCTCGGAAACGTCCAGCCGCAGTTTGGCCGGCACGGTCCACGCGCCCTTGCAGAACCGCATTTGGCGCGTCTGGCGAAGCCGGTCCACGATCGATCCCAGGAACAGCGGGTTTCCGCCGGAGTATTCGGCGACCGCGGAAACCAGGCCGTCGGGCAGCGGGCCGTCCGGAAATTTCGATTGCAGGTACCCACGGACGGCGCGGCCGTCGAGCGCGCCCAGCTCCATCTGCCGGCTCAGCCCCTTGAGTGTCAGCTCGCGGCTTGCGGTGCGCAGCGGATGGCCGGTCGCGGCAAGGTCGCCCGGCCGGAAGGTGCAGAGGATCATCAGCCGCGCACGCTCGTGCCGCAGCGCGATGGCGGAAAGGAAATCCACCGTGGCGGCGTCGGCGCAGTGCAGGTCTTCGAGGACCAGGACCATGGTGCGGTTCCGCGTGACCGCTTCGAGCAGCTCGCCGATCTCGCGCAGCATTCGTCCGGTAGCCGCGCCGGGCAGTTCGCGCGACAGCCGCTCGCGCTCCTGCGGAGAGAGCATTGCCGGCAGGCGCATCTGCCAGGCCGGCGCGTGCGCGCTCAGGGCCTTGCGGAACCCGGCGATGCCGGTGCGGCCGAGCGCTTCAAGCACGGGATAGTAGGGCTCCTGCTCGTAATGTGTGCGGATCGCCTGGCCCCGGGCCACGCACGCGCCGCCGATCGCGCCCGCGAAAGCCTCCACCAGCGCCGTTTTGCCGATGCCCGCCTCGCCGGTGAGGAAGACGATCTGCCGCATGCCGCGACCAGCCAGCTCGTAGGCCTCCATCAGGCTGTGGAACGGCTCATTGCGGCCGAAGAGCGGCCACCCGCCTGGCCCGCACACGGCGGCAGCGCCGCCGCCCGCCACCGGGGCGATCAGGCGATAGCCGCGGTTCGGAACCGTCTCGATGAAAGCGGGATTCTTTGCGTCGTCGCCGAGTGCCCGGCGCAGCTTGCGTATGTACATGTTGAGAGTCTCCGGTTGCACGCGGGTCTTCGGCCACAGGGTCTTGAGGATCTGCCTCGGCGAGACTACGCGCCCGGCATGGTTCACCAAGAAACGGAGCACCTGGAACGCCTTGGGAGCGAGATCGACGCGCTCGCGGTACCGCCACAACCTGCCTGCGCGCAGATCGATCAAAAACGCCCCGGCCATCGTGCAGCAGTCCGTCACATCCCCTCCGACACGGGACTGTTGACTGTTCTTGCAGATGCGGCTACGAAAGGTCCGATGCAAAAAAACATCCGGATGCATTAACCCCGTTTACCGAACTTCACCGAGGCTTCACTGGCCCCCATTCCCGTCTGCTGTTATGCTCCCGATTAGGGGCTGGGGTTCGGGCTGAATGACCAACGCGACCCATGTCGTCATCGCGGACTCCGGCGAACAACGCCGCGCCGCGATCGCCGATTTGCTGGCCGGCGACGCCGCCGTCCACGGATGCGCGACCCACGCGGACCTGGTTGAGACGCTTCGGGAGGTGGAGCCTACAGCGGCGATCGTGGATACGATCGAGGGCGCCAACTGCATTCGGGAGGCCTGCCCGGGAACGAAGATCGTCCTGCTGGCAGGGGAAAGCTCCGAGGCTCTGGCGATCGCGGCGCTCCGGGCGGGCGTGGCCGAGTATTTGACGGGTTCGGTCACCGCTCGCGCGGTGGCCGAGGCTGTGGCGCGCTTCCTGCCGCCTGCGGAGAGCCGGCTCGACGACTACCACGAGCTTGTGGGCGGTTCCTCGGCGATCCGCGAGGCCAAGGATCTGATCCGCCGCATCGCCCCGATGGACACAACCGTGCTAATCACCGGCGAAACCGGGACGGGGAAGGAAGTAGTGGCGCGGCTGCTTCACCGCCTGAGCCGGCGCCGGAAGACGCCGTTCGTGTGCGTGAACTGCGCGGCCCTCCCGGACACGCTGGTTGAAGGCGAGCTGTTCGGCCACGAGCGTGGGGCGTTCACCGGCGCCGTTTCGCGCCAGGTGGGGCAGATACGCGCGGCCGACGGCGGCACTCTGTTTCTCGACGAGGTGGGCGATCTGAGCTCCCCGGCCCAGGCCAAGATTCTGCGAGCGATGGAGCAGCGCGAGGTGCAGCCGCTCGGCGCGGCGAGACCGCTGCCTGTGGACCTGCGACTGATCGCCGCCACCAACCACGACCTCGAATCGCTCGCCGAGGGAGGAAAATTCCGCTCGGACCTGTTCTACCGGCTGTGCGTCTCGCGCATACACCTGCCGCCCCTTCGCGAGCGAGCGGCCGACATCCCGCTGCTGGCGATTCATTTCCTGCGGCAGTTGAACCGCGAACACGGGCTCCATATCGAAGGCTTCACGGCGCAGGCGATGCGGCTGCTTTCCAGGCACCACTGGCCGGGCAACGTGCGGCAGCTGCGGAACGCGATCGAGGGCGCGGCGGTGATCTGCGACTCGTCGCGGATCGCAGAGCGGGATTTGAGGTCGCTGCGCCACTTCCGGGCCGGCCCCACGCCCGCGCCATTGAAGCTCGCCGTGGGTGCGCCGGTTCCCGCCCCTCGCGTGCAGCCGGAGCCGGAATCCCTGGTCGAAGCCCTCGAATCCACCAACTGGAACGTGAGCCGCGCCGCCGAACTGCTCCAGTGGTCCCGCGCGACCATGTACAGGAAGATCGCCAAGTACGGCCTGGACAGGCTGGACGGCCGGGGGCCGGCGTTTCCAAGGTAGGCTCCCAGCTTCTCTTCCCGGCAAGATTCTACATCCCACGCCTAAGGGTCTGCATCGTTGGCCAAGGGAGTGAGAGTCGCCAGGCATCTCAAGAATTACCCACACAAGGTCAAGGGACCGCCTCAATGAGACACCTAGCCTGGGGCATGCCGAGCCGCTGCGCCGACCTAAGCCGTTGAGCGAGCGCGGTTGTGGCGAAAGGCAACCGGATTGCGCTTCCCCGTCCAGAGGAGTGTGCGGATGTATCCAGGCAGTATGTGGACGCCGGACGCGGGTTCCGAACCGTCGGACGACAACCTTTTGGAGTTGGCCCGGGGCGGCGACGCCGCTTCGTTCGGCAAGCTCATCGAGCGCCACTATAGGCCGTGCTTCCGGCTGGCGCTCTCTATCGTAAGGAACCGCGGAGATGCGGAGGACGAGGTGCAGAATGCGTGCTGGAAGGCCTGGGAGCGCCTCTGGCAGTATCAGGCCGGCGGGACGTTCTCGGCGTGGCTGAGCCGGATCGTTTCCAACCAGTGCCTGATGCGGATACGCCAGCGGCGATGCTCGCGAATCATACGTTTGGATGATCCGATCGACTCCGACGGGCGCTTCCGCCTGGAACTGATCGACCAGGGCGCGCTGGCCGAGGAACAGCTCGGCGACCGCGAGATCTCCGAGGTGCTGCACCGGGAGATCCGCCGCATCCCGCCGCTGCTGCGCAACGTCATGCTGCTACGCGACGTGCAGCAGTTGCCGATGCCCGACGTGGCGGCGCGGCTCGGCCTGAGCGTGCCTGCCGCGAAATCCCGCCTGATGCGCGCGCGTATCGAGCTGCACTCGCGTCTCAGGAAGCGCTGCGGCGAAGGCGCCGTGCTCGTCCGCCCGCCGCGCCAGCGCCGCGCGGCCTATGTGCGCGCCGCGTGATAGCGTTCTGGGGCAGGCGCGCCATCAACGGGGCGACGGTGCAACCGAACGCGGCGGTAACCAGCTTCGGGACCGCCGCGTCCCAACCCAAAATGTCGATGTGCTGCGAAGTGAAAGCTGGATTCGCGCTGGCGATAATGGCTTGCCTAGGGGCGAACGCATGGGCGACCGTTTCGGAGACGAGCGCGCCGGCGTTGGACGGATTGGAGATAAAACCGGCGGCGGCGCCTTCCGGACTGATTGTCACCTCCCAGGACGACAAGCCGCAGGTGAACTGGACCGGGCTCGTCCACCAGTCCCTCCGGTTCCTTTCGATCGAGCACGGCTTCCGCATGCTCACCGAGCAGGGCACGCGCGCGGGTATGAAGCAGATCCCGCGAGGCTACCTGAACGCGGTAGGCAACTTGCACGGATGGGCCGACGGCGATCCCTTCTACGTGAACTTCCTGGGGCATCCGATCCAGGGATCCGTTGCGGGCTATATCTGGGTGCAAAACGATACCCGGTATCGCGACGTCGAATTCGGCCGTGACCGCCGTTACTGGAAAGGCCGCCTGCGCGCGGCCGGGTTCGCCCTGGCCTACAGCGAGCAGTTCGAGATCGGGCTGGCCAGCGAGGCTTCGCTGGGGCAGATTCAGAGCTTCTATCCACAGCAGGGATTCGTAGACCATGTGGTGACGCCGGCCATAGGGCTCGGCTGGATGGTGGGCGAGGACGCTCTCGACAAGTACGTCATCAAGCGTCTCGAAGCGCGCACGGAGAGTACCTCGCTGAGGATTCTGTTGCGCGCCGGGTTGAATCCAACGCGCAGCTTCGCCAATGTTCTGGCGGGAAAAGCGCCGTGGCACCGCTACACGGGTCCCGGGATTCTGGCCTACCGGCGGGCGGAGGTACGTCCCACGACGCCGCCCAAGCTGGTGAAAGATGTTGTGGAGCCGCCCGAAGGCGTGGCGCCGTTCGAGTTCGGCATAACATCGAGCTTCCGGCAGACGGGGACCGGCATGTGCCCCGGCGGCGGAGCCTCGGGCGCGTTCCGCCTGGCGCCCGCCTGGCAGCTCGTGCTCGAAGTGAACGGCTGCAACCTTACGGGGCTCGATAAGAACACGAGCGGCGATTCGCTTACGTTTCAGGTCGGGCCGAGATGGTCGCCGCTTGCCTCGCGACGCTGGAGCCCGTATGCGCAGGTGCTGGTGGGCGGGCGCAAGATCACGCAGGAGACGATGCTGCCCGACAGGCGGCGCGAACTGGAGGACTCGCCTCCGCCGGTGCATGCCGACTACGTGCGGGACGCGGAATCGACCGGGCTCTCGCTCGGCGCGGGCGTGGGGGTGGATGTGACGCTCAACTCCGCGCTTGCCCTGCAGGTGGCCAAGCTCGAGTACTCGCGTTCGTGGCTGGGCAACGTGAATGGCGTGAGTTACTCGAAAGACCTGCACCTCACGACGGGCTTCGTGATCCGGTTCGGCACGTGGTGAGGCTGCGCAGGTCGGCCAGCATCGCCGTGGGACGACGCCGGCCGCAATGGGCCGCCTAACCTGAATCGCGCACTCGATTCGCGGGTCGGCGCGAGTCTGCGCGATCTGAGCGACTTAGGTGCGACGCGCGGGGGCCGGCGGCGTCCTTTGTCTCAACGGGTGTCTCAGTTGGGGCAGTCTAGGCCGGATCCAGGTCGCCGGTGGCGAAGCTCTCGAAGCCCGGCGTGCGCGTCCGTTCGGCGGCCGTGAGCCCGTACTCGCTGTAGAGCGGCTCGAGGATCGCTTCGAGGTCCGCCAGGTACAGCGTGCGCTCGTGCTCGGCGACGCCGTCGGGGATGCACCAGACGTGCGGCGCCAGCACCGCGCATGCGGCGAGGATCTGCCGCCTGTGGCCCGCGACGCTCGTGAGGAACAGATTGAGGTCGGCCTTTTGTTTTTCCAGATTGAACGACAGCCATTCCTGAAATGTTCGCAGGTGGCTTCTTCGAATTACCTGATCGGTGACGTCGGGTCCAAACGACGGCGTCAGCTGATAGTGTGTGTACTTGCCCGTCTCAGAATTCTTCAGGCCGGCCAGGAAAGCAAGCCGCCCGAACGTGCTCGGGATCTCCGAGATCTGCTGTTGCCACATCTCGGAGGCGCGCTCGGCCGGCGAGGGCCGGTCGCAAGAGCACTTAAATTCGCGTGCCGGGGAACGATCGTTTCGCTGCATTTTGACCTCTCAGGGTCCACGAAATGCCCCGCCGAAACCGTAATTCGATATCGGCCAGAGTGGGTTCCGCACAGGTATCATCCGACAGGATTTTCGGATAATCAATAGCCTTTTGCGGCCACTTCGTACTTTCGGTACTACCAGTACAACCACAAATGCGGGTTTGAAATAGAGCCAACTGGGGGGTTGTCGCCGTACTGATGGGCGATATCCCTAGGCTTTTGGTTCCGGCGGAGTACAATAAACACCACGATCATGAAAGAGCCGCAACCATTATTAGACGCGCATCGCGGGGACCTCGAGCGGGTTCTGAGAGTGCTGGAGCAGACGCCGGCGATCGACCGCGAGTACATGGCGCCGCGCGAGGAGTTCGCCGCGCGGGCGCGCAGGACGAACGAGGCGCTGGCGCGGCGGGGCCACACTGTGGGCCTGGTGTTTTCCGATGAGCACTACTCGGGCGACGTGCCGTACCTGGGCGGGAACACGAACGTCTCGATCGAGCAGGTGGCCGGTGTCATCGGACCGCGCGGGTTCCACATCGCCGCCGGCCTGGAGGGCGGCTACGTGGCCGAGCAATTGGCGTCGCGTGCCGGCGCCGAGGTCCACAAGGTCGAGCTGCTTCAGCTCGCCGATGAGAAATATCCGATCAAAGCCGAACGGCTCGAAGACGTCATCGCCGCGGCGGCAGGCGGCAAGGTGGACCACGTCGCGCTGCTCACGCCGCGCCAGGTGATTCCGGCTGCGCTGGTCGAGTATCTCGAAAAGCTGTACGGGCGCGAGGGCGTCGTCGACGCGCAGGAGATCTACTATCGCGTCAAGTACGAAAAGAGCGAGATCGAGATGCGCCTCATCGCCGATGCGTGCGTCGTCGCGGATGCGATGCTGGGGGCGATGCTCGCCGTGCTCAGGCCGGGCCGCCTCGAAACCGAGGTCGCGGCCTGGGGTGCGTGGGTGGGGCGCATGCTGGGCTCCGAGCGCGACGGCTTCGAGATCATGGTGGGGGCGAACGAGGCCAATCGCACGCTGATCGGGCCGGCGCTGAACCGGCCGATCCGAGAGGGCGACTGGGTGCACCTCGGCGTGGCGCCCAAGCGCGATGGGCTGACGGCGTGCGTGCGGCGGTCGGTCATCGCGGTGGAGGACCCGCGGCGCGTGACCGCGAAGCAGCAATATTGGTTCGACCTGGTCGAGGGCGCCTACGAGACCGGCGAGGAGTGGTACCGGAAAGTGGCGGCGGAGAACCTGCCGGCGCGGCTCCAGGAGCAGGCGCTGGTGAATTACTTCCGCGACCGCGCGGCGGAGGTTTCCTCGCATATCGGGAAGGAAATCGCGCTCGAATCGCTGAAGCCGTACACGGGGACGCATAACTCGGGCTACACGGAGTGCCAGGAGTTTTTCGGCGCGATCACGCTCGATAGCCATGAGCCGTTGGGGCAGAGGATCGTCACGATGCTCGACGTGGCGCTGCGCGGGATCGGCGACCGCTGGGACGACGTCGTGATCCCGAACTTCGATTACTGCGTGGTCGAGAACACGCTCGGCAAGTACGGCTCGCGCGTGGAGCGGCTGACGCGCGTGCCGGTCCACGCGCAGGAGATGGTCGGACGCGGCGCGCTGTAACGAGTACAATGGCGGATCGCTATGCGATTGCTTGCCGCCATACTCATCGTCTCCGCCGCGGCGTATGCCGCCGATTCATCCGCCACGCTCCGCGAGCGTTTCGCCGATCCGCCCGCGGAGTTCCGCACCATGCCGTTCCTGGTTTGGGACGGCGAGGTCACCGAAGCCGATATAGACCGCCACGTCGAAGGATTCAAGAAGCAGGGCGTGGGCGGGTTCTTCATCCATCCGCGTCCGGGCCTGGTTACGCCGTATATGTCCGAGCGCTGGTTCGAACTGGTGCGCTACGCGGTCGCCAAGGCGCAGAAGCTCGGCATGGAAGCGTGGCTCTACGACGAGAACTCGTATCCGAGCGGCTTCGCGGGCGGCCACGTGCCGGCCGAAATGCCTGAGAGCTACAACGAGGGCCAGGGGCTCACGCTGCGCAAGATCGCCTCCGAGCCCACGGCCGGGGACAAGGCGAAGTGCAAGGTGCTTGAACGCGCCGGCGCCGGCTACGCGTGCTACGAGCTCGCCTACTATCCGAAGGGCGGGTGGTTCGGCGGGTATTCTTACGTCGATCTGATCCGGCCGGGCGTCACCGAGAAGTTCATCGAGCTGACGATGCGCGGCTACGAACGGTCGATCGGGGCGAGCTTCGGCCGCACGGTTCCGGGCATCTTCGCCGATGAACCGAACATCGCGCCGCCCAAGGACGGGTCGATCCGCTGGACGCCCGATCTGTTCGAGCAGTTCGAGAAGCGCTGGGGCTACGATCTGCGGCCGCGGCTGCTTTCGCTGTTTGAGGACACAGGCGACTGGCGCAAGGTGCGGCACGATTACTACTCGACGCTGCTCGATTTGTTCGTCGAACGCTGGAGCAAGCCGTGGCACGCGTACATGCAGAAATCCGGGCTTAAGTGGACCGGGCACTATTGGGAGCACGAGTGGCCGAGCCCCAGGCAGGGGCCCGACAACATGGCGATGTATGCGTGGCACGACGTCCCCGCGATCGACATGCTGTTCAACCAGTTCAGCGAGGAGACCAGCAACCAGTTCGGCGATGCGCGTAGTGTGAGGGAACTTGCCAGCGTGGCGAACCAGCTCGGGCGCAAGCGCGCGCTGAGCGAAACCTACGGCGGCGGCGGGTGGGACCTGCGGTTCGAGGACATGAAGCGGCTGGGCGATTGGGAGTACGCGCTCGGCGTGAACTTCATGAACCAGCACCTCGCGTTCCAGACGCTGGCGGGCGCGCGCAAGTACGACTATCCGCAGTCGTTCACCTATCACGAGCCGTGGTGGAATCACTACCGCGCGCTGGGCGATTACTTCGGGCGGCTGTCGATGGCGCTTTCGGCGGGCGAGCAGGTGAACCGCACGCTGGTGATCGAGCCCACGACTTCGGCGTGGATGTACGGGAGCGGCGCGAAGCTCAAGGAGATCGAGCGCGATTTTCGGGCGTGCGTGAACCGGCTGGAGGCGCAGCAGGTCGAGTACGATCTCGCGAGCGAGTACATGATCCGCGAGCACGGGAAGCTGGACGGCCGCAAGTTCGGCATCGGGCAGCGCGCCTATGAGCTGGTGGTGCTTGGGCCGGGCGTCGAGAGCCTGGAGAGCCGCACGGCCGCGATGCTGGCCGATTACCTCAAGGCGGGCGGCGTGGTGCTCTCGTTCGTCGAGCCTCCGGCGCGCGTGGATGGCGTGGAGAGTTCGGTCTTCGCGACGCTCGCCTCGCAGTTCGGCAGGCAGTGGATCCGGGCGGCGTCGCCCGACGATGCCGCGGCGAAGCAGCTTCTGGCGAGCGGCGATTTCACGGGCGCGTCGGGCCTGCTGCACCATCAGCGGCGGCGGCTCGCGGACGGCGAACTGCTGTTCTTCGTCAACTCGAGCCTGGAAGAGCCGGCGCGCGCCGAGGTGCGGGTGAGCGGGCGGTCGCTGACGCGGTTCGATGCGGTGACCGGCGCTGTCGCGCCGTATCCCGCGCGGGCGGAGAGCGGACGGCTCGCGTTCACGGTGGACCTGCCGCCCGCCGGGAGCCTGCTCGTGGCCGCGACGAACACGGGAGCGCCTGCGAAGGAAATCGCCAAGCGCGGCGAGCCGCGCGCGGTCGATGCGGCGTCGCCCCTGATGGTGAAGCGCGCTTCGCCGAACGTGCTCAAGATCGACTACTGCGACCTGAAGCTCGGCGGCGCCACCGATCCGGACATTTACTTCTACAAGGCTGCGGAGAAGATTTTCAAGCACCACGGATTCACCGATGGCGACCCGTGGAACACGGCCGTGCAGTACAAGACGTCGATTCTCGATCGCAACCATTTCGCGTCCGATTCCGGGTTCGAGGCGGTGTTCCACTTCGATGTCGCCGCGGGCGTGAGCGCCGCGGGAATGCAGGCGGTGGTCGAACGGCCCGCGCTGTGGCGCGTCGCGGTGAACGGCGCGCAAGTCGCGGCGAAGCCCGGCGCATGGTGGCTCGATGCGGAGTTCGGCGTCTACGACATCGGCGCGCAGGTGAAGCCCGGGGCCAACACCATCACGCTCACGGCGCGGCCGATGACGATCCACACCGAGCTCGAGCCGGTCTACATCCTCGGCGATTTCGGCGTGGAGGCGCGCGAGAGAGGATTCGGCATCGTGCCCGCGCGCGGCCTGAAGGCGGGCGAGTGGAAGGAGCAGGCGCTGCCGTTCTACTCGGACGTGGTGACTTACTCGCGGTCGTATCGACTCACCCGCGGCGGCGCTTACAAAGTCGCGCTCGGCAAGTGGCTCGGGACGGTTGCTGAAGTGAAAGTGAACGGCAAGCCGGCGGGCGTGATCGGCTGGGCGCCGTATGAGCTCGACATTACGAAGTTCGTCCGCAGCGGCAGCAACCAGGTGGAGGTGCTGGTCTACGGGTCGCTCAAAAATCTGCTCGGGCCGCATCACTCGAAGCGCACGCCTGGGTTCGTCACGCCGTGGAGCTGGCGCTCGGCTCCGGACCACACGCCCGCGGGGACGGAATACGATCTTTACGGTTACGGGCTGTTCGAGGAGTTTCAGGTAGCGGAAACGCGCCGCTGATTCGAGTTTTCCGTGGGGAGTGGGAGAGGCAAGTTTCCGGGCGAAGCGCAAGGGCTTCACAACGGAGAACCCCGGATCGGGTCCGGGGCTCTCACTTGAAGCGGAAAGGAGGACCAGCTTATGGTCCTTTTGCTGGTACGGTTTCGGTCGCTCCTTGGCCGGCTGACGGTGCTGCTGACCTGGCGTAAACGCTAGGCGCAATACCGTGCGGGGTGGGACGCCAATTCCAACCCCGCTACCAGCGATTGTAAGGCGGTTCAGGAGGGAAAGCAATATGCGCACGTTGACAACCGCTCTCGTTGCCGCCGCGCTCGCGCTGCCTTGCGCCGCCGCCGGGCCGCAGGCTCGCATCAAGATCGATACCGACCGCGAGATCGGGCAGGTGGATCCGATGCTGTTCGGCAACTTCGCCGAGCATCTCGGCCGCGTCATTTACGGCGGCATCTATCAGGAAGGCAGCCCGCTCAGCGATAAGGACGGCTACCGCACCGACGTCGCGAAGGCCGTCCGCGAACTCGGGGTGTCGATCCTGCGCTGGCCCGGCGGCAACTTCGTCTCCGGCTACAACTGGAAGGATGGGATCGGCCCGAAGGACCAGCGTCCGGTGCGGCCCGAGTATGCCTGGGGCGGTGTCGAGACGAACCGCTTCGGCACCGACGAGTTCCTGCGCTACTGCGAGCGCGTCGGCGTCGAGCCGTATATATGCATCAACGCGGGCCTCGGGTCCGTCGAAGACGCGCGCAACTGGGTCGAGTACACCAACGAGAAGCGGCACACGTATTGGGCCGACCAGCGGCGCAAAAACGGCCGCGAGGAACCCTACGGCGTGAAGTTCTGGGGTCTCGGCAACGAGATCGACGGCCCCTGGCAGATGGGCCATAAGAACGCCGAAGACTACGCCAAGTTCGCGCTCGAGGCGGGGAAAGCCATGCGTTGGATCGACGGCTCGATCAAGCTCATCGCGAGCGGGTCGAGTAACTTCGGCCCGGACGCCGATTGGATCAAGTGGAACCGTACCGTGCTCGCCTCGCTCAAGGATACGGTGGATTACATCTCGCTCCATACTTACATCGGGAACCGGGAAAACGATCTCGAGAAGTTTCTCGCGGCGTCGCAGGATATCGACCACCGGATCGAGGTCACCGAGGGGCTAATCCGCGCCGCCCAGTCGGGCCAGGAAAAGCCGCGCCCGCTGTACATCGCCTACGACGAATGGAACGTGTGGTACCGCTCGGGCGGATGCTGCCTGGAGGAGCAATACAACTTCGAGGACAGCCTCGCCATGGGCATGTTCTTCAACTCGTTCTTCCGGCACGCGAACATCGTCAAGATGGCGAACCTGGCGCAGCTCGTCAACGGAATCGCGCCCATCTTCACCAGCGAGAAGGGGCTGTACCTTCAGCCGATCTATTTTCCCATCGCCGAGTTCGGCAAGCAGCGCGGGAATACTTCGCTTGACTTATTCGTTTCCTCGCCGACTTACTCGGTCGGCAAGAAGCCTCCGGTGAATTATCTCGACACATCGGCCACTTATAACAAGCAGACGCGGGCGGTATACGTGAACGTGCTCAACCGGAGCGCGAAGCTCGATATCGAAGCGCGCATCGAGAACCAGACGGGCAGGCTGGGCGAATCGGCGGAGGTCTGGCAGATGAACTATCCCGATCTCAAGGCCACGCATACGTTCGGGGACGATCGCAAGGTCCGGCCCGCGACGAAGACCGTGCCGCTGGCGATCTCGGGCGGCGGCTTCGCTTACACCTTCCCGGCGCACTCGCTCACGATCCTGCGGGTGCAAGTCCAATAGGAGAGCCTCATGTTACGCATTCTTGCGGCGGCGGCCGCGTTCGCGGCCACGGCGCTTGCCCAGGCGCCGAAGATCGACACCGTGCTCTACGGCGCGTCGTACTACCACGAATACATGCCGTACGAGCGCCTGGAGAAAGACGTCGAGCTGATGCAGAAGGCGGGCATCAGCGTGGTCCGCGTGGGCGAATCGACGTGGACCAGTTGGGAGCCGCGCGAGGGCGTCTTCGAGTTCGCGTGGATGGAGCGAGTGATCGACCGCATGCACAAGGCCGGAATCCGCGTGATCCTCGGCACTCCGACGTATTCGATTCCACCATGGCTGTACCGCAAGCACCCGGAGGTTCTGGTCACGCGTCTCGGCGGGGCGAAGGCCGAGTACGGGCTGCGGCAGAACATGGACATCACCAATCCCACGTACCTGTTCTACGCCGAACGCGTCATACGCCAGGTGGTTTCGCATTTCAAGGATCACCCCGCCGTCATCGGCTACCAGATCGACAACGAAACGAGCGCCTACGGCACCGCGGGCCCGAACGTCCAGCGCGGCTTCGTCGATTACCTCAAATCGAAGTTCAAGACCACGGCCGAGCTGAACCGGCTGTGGGGCTTCACGTACTGGGGCCAGCTCGTGGGCGATTGGGACGAGCTGCCGCCGCGCGACGGCATCGTCAACCCCGGCTACAAGCTCGAATGGGAGCGCTACCAGCGCAAGCTGGCGACCGATTTTCTCGCCTGGCAGGGGCGCATCGTGAACGAGTACAAGCGCCCGGGCCAGTTCGTCACGCAGGATTTTCCCGGCGGGGCGCTCACCGGCGTCGATCAGTTCGACATCTCGCGGAACCTCGATATCGTTGCCGTGAATCCGTATCACGACGTGCAGGAAGCGCTCGACGGCGAAGGGATCAGCTTCACCGGCGACGTCGGCCGCTCGCTGAAGCAGGCAAATTACCTGGTGACCGAAACCAACGCCCAGACCATCGGGTGGGATTCGAAGTGGCAGCGCCCGCCCTACGACGGCCAGTTGCGGCTGAACGTCTACAGCCATGTCGCGAGCGGCGCGAACCTGGTCGCCTACTGGCACTGGCACTCGCTGCACTACGGGCAGGAGACCTACTGGAAGGGCGTGCTCTCGCACGATCTGGAGCCGAACCGGGTGTACGAGGAGGTCAGCCGCATCGGCAACGAACTGAAGAAAGCGGGGCCGCGCCTTGCGAATTTCAAGCGCAGGAACGACGTCGCGATCCTGTTCAGCATCGATTCGCATGACGGCATCCAGTTCATGCCGTTCAGCGACCGCGTGGACTACGACACCGTTCTGCGGCAGATGTACGACGCGCTGTACCGGCTGAACATCGGGACGGATTTCGTCTTCGCCCAGAGCCCGAACCTGGCGGATTACAAGATGGTGGTCGTGCCGCCGCTCTACGTCGCCTCCGACGGGCTGCTTGAAAAGCTGGCCGAGTACGTGCGGGGCGGGGGACGGCTCGTGTTGGCCTTCAAGAGCGGGTTCACGAACGAATACTCGACCGTGAGGTGGACGCGCATGCCCGGCCCGCTGCGCGCGGCCGCGGGAGTGAGCTACCAGGAGTTCTCGAGCTTGAAGGAGCCCGTCGCGCTGCGCGGCGATCCGTTCCGGCTCGGTGATAAGAACCGCGTGTCGGTGTGGGCCGAGATGCTGATGCCCGAGACGGCGAAGGCGCTCGCGTATTACGACCACCCGTTCTTCGGGAAGTATCCCGCCATCACGCGCAACCAGTACGGCAAGGGGACGCTCACCTACGAGGGCACGTTCCTGTCGGACGAGTTGCAGCAGCGCGTGCTGCTCGATGAGCTCGAAGCGGCCGGGCTCTCGGGCCCGGACCAGGAGCTGCCGGCGCCGGTGCGCGTGAAGCACGGGACGCTCGCCTCCGGGGCGCGAGCGCATTTCTACCTGAACTACTCGGCCGAGCCGCAGACCTTCGCTTACGCCTATGGCGCGGGCTCCGACGTGCTCACGGGACGCGCCGCCGCCCGCGGTGCGATCCTGACAATAGGGCCGTGGGACGTCG
The DNA here is from genome assembly GCA_050261515.1 of Acidobacteriota bacterium. Lineage (GTDB taxonomy): Bacteria > Acidobacteriota > Terriglobia > Bryobacterales > Bryobacteraceae > JBLNDJ01. The sequence continues at coordinate 35,876 of JBLNDJ010000039.1, forward strand.
CGATTATCGAAGAACGCTGAACGCCGCATACCTCTGCGCCTTCGCGTTTCTGCTGGCAACCGGGTGCGGCACGGGCCGGACCGCGCCGCCCCGCGCGCAGGCGGCGGCTGAAGAGCCCGCGCCGCGCGCGCCGCACAAGTACGCCGTTCTGGTCAATGCCGACACGGGCAGCCATCACAAGCGCAACATCTCGCGCGCCTACCGGACGCTGCGCACGCTGGGCTTTGCGCCCGCGGACCTTTTCGTCCTCTCGCCGCGCGACCGGCGCAACCCGCCCGCCAACGGCACGCCCGTCTTCAAGCCCTTCCCCGAGCACTTCGCGCGCGTGATGGACGGTCTGGCGGCGCGCGTCGAGCCGGGCGATCTCGTTGTGCTCTACGGAACAGGCCACGGCGACACTGACGACGGCGAGAGCCTGCTCGAGCTGCGCAACGGCGAGCTGTGGGCGGACGACCTGCGCGAAAAAGTGGACCGCCTGCGCGCCAACACCGTCGTCATCATGGACCAGTGCTTCTCGGGCGGCTTCATCGACGCCTTCGAAGGCACGAAGAGCAAGGCGCTCGTGATCGCGACCGTGGACCGCGACCACATGACCTACTGCGTCCCCTTCGCCCGCGCCTTCTGGGACGCGTTCCTCCATCCCGAACAGGCCGACCGCAATCACGACGGCAAGACCTCGATCCGCGAAGCGTTCGACGTCGCGGTGAAGGCGCACCGCAAGGACCTCGACGGCGACCCCGAGTTGCGCGCGACCGCGGCCTGCCGGGCGTTCAACGGCTTCGACGACGCGCTGCTGAACTAGGCATATAATGGCGGCGAAATGCGACTCCTGGCTGCTCTGCTCATCAGCGTTGCGCTCGCGCCCGCGCAGGAATGGAAGAGAGCTTCCAAAGCCGATTGGAAGCCCCTGTTCAACGGAAAGAACCTCGACGGCTGGACCCCGAAGATCAATCACTATCCCCTCGGCGAAAACTTCGGCAACACCTTCCGCGTCGAGAACGGCGTGATGAAGGTCGGCTACGAGGCTTACGATCGGTTCGACGAACGCTTCGGGCACATCTTCTACAAGGACAAGCTTTCCTACTACGTGATTGCCGCCGAGTACCGCTTCACGGGCGATCAGGCCAAGGGCGGACCCGGCTGGGCCGCGCGCAACAGCGGCATCATGATTCACTGCCAGGACCCGAAGACCATCGGCAAGGACCAGGACTTCCCGATCTCCATCGAAGTGCAACTGCTCGGCGGACTCGGCAAGGGGCCGCGCAGCACGGCCAACCTGTGCACTCCCGGCACCAACGTCGTCTACCAGGGCAAGCTCCACACGGACCACTGCACCAACTCCACATCGCAGACCTATAACGGCGACCAGTGGGTGCGGGTCGAGGTGGAGGTGAACGGCGACGGCTGGATCCGGCATTATGTGAACGGCGAGAAGGTGCTGGAGTACGAGAAGCCGCAGGTGGGCGGCGGCGCGGTGAACGGCTATGACCCCGCGGCCAAGCCGGATGGCGAGCTGCTGGAAGGAGGCTGGGTCTCGCTCCAGAGCGAAAGCCACCCCGTTGAGTTCCGCAAAGTCGAGATGCTCCCTCTGCGCGGCTGTATGGATCCGAAGTCCAAAAACTTCCGGCCCTACTACGTCAAGGCCGACAACGCGCAGTGCGCCCGGTAAGGAACATCAAAAAGGGATCAGCCACGGATGGACACGGATTCACACGGATAAGATTTTCTTTTTGTTTTTTTATCCGTGTGCATCCGTGGCCCAAAAAGGGCGTTAATATACTTACCTAATCCACACCAAAGGACACGGACTTAACGGGCTTTCCGGAGAGTTCGTACTCAATGTTGTAGGGGGCTTGGTGTCGGCAGCTATCTGGAAAGGTGTCGAGGATCTTCTGGCAACGTTCCTTCGTAGGCACTCTTCCCGCAAAGTCCGTGTTGAGTACCGAACGGACGGCAGGCTCAAATCAATAGAGGCGCAAAGCGATAGCGACGTGCCGAAGATTATTGAGGCCAGCGCCGAGTACTTCCAACGAACTGCAAAATAGCATGAACGATTTGAATGGGCTCGCTAGCCAAGACCGATAGATCAGCCAAGTATATTGTTGCCCAAAAAGCCTACTGCGCGCCCCTCGACCGCAACATCGTCTTCAACGTATGGAAGATGATGTAGGCGTCCAGCGAAGCCGAGATGTGCTTGATGTAGTAGAGGTCGTACTCGAGCTTCGTGATCGAATCCTCCAGCGTGTCGCAGTACTTGTGGTTGATCTGCGCCCAGCCTGTGATGCCGGGCCGTACGCAGTGGCGCTGCCGGTAATAGGGGATTTTTTCGCTGAGCACTTTGACGAACTCGGGACGCTCGGGGCGCGGGCCGACGATTGCCATCTCGCCGCGGAGCACGTTCCAGAGTTGCGGCAGTTCATCGATGCGGAGCTTGCGCAGCCAGCGGCCGAGCGGCGTGATGCGCGGGTCGTCTTTGGCGGCCCAGACGGCGCCGGTGGCCGCCTCCGCGTCCACCGACATCGAGCGGAATTTGTACAGCGTGAACGGAACGCCGTTCCGCCCCACTCGCGTTTGCCGGTAGAACACGGGCCCTTTCGAGGTCAGCTTTACCGCGAGCGCGGCAACCAGCATTACGGGCAGCGTCAGCACCGTCCCCACCAGCGCGATCGCGGGCGAGTAGAGCGACTGCAGCAGCACGGCGCGGTTGGTGGGCCCGAGTTCGCCCGAAAAAATGAGCTGTGAGGGGCGCAGTTCCTTGGTGCAGACGCGTCCGCAGGCGAACTCGTAGGCCGCGCCCGCTTCTTCGATCAGGACGCCGGAGAAGCGCAGGTCGAGCAGATCCTGAAGCGGCATGCGCGCGCGGCGCTCGGTCATGCCGACCACGATGCGGTCCGGCCGCACGCCGGCGGCCACGCGCCGCAGGTCGCTCGCCGGGCCGAGAATTTTGGCTCCATGAACGACCTCGCCCGGCTCGCCCGCATCGTCGAGGTAGCCGACGTTGACCAGCCCGGCCTCGGGATGCGCCTCCAGGTACTCGGCCGTCTCCCGCGCCACCGGGTTGAGCCCCAGGAAGAGCACGCGTTGCACTCCGAAGGCGCGCAGGAAGATCACCGCGTAGACAATTCGCCAGGTCGAGAGCAGGAACAGAGCCAGCCCGCTGCCCCAGATCATGACCCAGCGGGGCAGCATCCACTCCTTGTCGATGTAGGCGAGCAACGCCTGGACGACGAAGGCGAAGCCGATCGCCTGGCCGATCTCGAGCACCAGCGCGATCTTCGACACCGAGCGAATGTCGGTGTACAGATCGAGGAAGTGCAGTCCGAACAGGATGCTGGCTACGGCGGCCAGGATCCGCGGCAGTCCCCCGTCGTACCACAGGAAGACCGACGGGTCTACCTGGAGGAACAGGTAGGCCGCCAAAACGTAGCAGAACGTCAGCAGGACGAATTCCGATAGCAACAGGACGAAGATGCTGGTCGGAACAACCACCCGAAAGAGTCGGATCATCGTCTATAGTGCGAGCCGCATGACGCAAAACGCCTTTTTCACGATACCTCATCGGCCATGCAGGGGTGCTACATCCATAGGATGCTCCTGGATAGCTGCGAATTCGGAATTTGTGAAACCGGATCGCGGGGCGAAGCGTCCAGGCTTCGGTTGACGGTCTGCGCGGGGAAGACTAAAATTTATGAGTAGTTTGGAGGGAGCGTGCGTGCGGATTTAACGCCTCCGTCGCAACCCCTCTTGCGGTAAGGAGGTGTATGAAGGCGTGGAAGTTTTCGTGGTGCTGGGCTCTCGGATTTGCAGTCTCCCTGTCGCTGGGGACGACCGCCCGGGCAGCGGACAAGAGCGGCGATAAACAGGCTGTTGCCCCACAACGCGAAACAATCGCAAAGCCTCTCTCGGAAAAGGAGAGGAAGAGGCGCGAGGCCAAGCTCCGCAAGGAGCTCGAAACGCCTTACCGCAAGTGGCTCAACGAGGACGTCACCTACATCATCACCGACGAGGAGCGCCAGGCCTTCAAGCGCCTCCAGACCGACGAAGAGCGCGACCAGTTCATCGAGCAGTTCTGGCTGCGCCGCGATCCGACGCCCGACACTCTCGAAAACGAGATGAAGGAAGAGCACTACCGCCGGATCGCCTACGCCAACGAGCGGTTCGCTTCGGGCATCCCCGGCTGGAAGACGGACCGCGGCCGTATCTACATCACCTACGGGCCTCCCGACGAGCGCGACGAGCATCCCTCGGGCGGCACCTATGAGCGGCCGATCGAAGAGGGCGGCGGCACGACCTCGACGTATCCCTTCGAGACATGGCGCTATCGCTACATCGAAGGCATCGGGACAGACATCAACATCGAGTTCGTCGATCCGACGATGACCGGCGAATACCACATGACGATGGACCCCTCGGAGAAGGACGCGCTGCTTTATGTGCCCGGCGCCGGCCTGACGCTCTACGAGCAGATGGGTCTGTCCACCAAGGCCGACCGCTTCAACCGCACCGACAACACGCACCTCGGCACGGGCGACATGCCGCTGCCGTCGAGAATGGGCGAATTCGAGCGCCTGGAGCAGTACGCGAAATTGCAGAAGCCGCCGGTCATCAAGTTCAAGGACCTCGAAGCCGCGGTCAATTCGCGCATCACGTACAACATGCTGCCGATCAAGGTACGGACCGATTTCATGCGCATGACGGACTCGACCATCCTGACCTCGGTCACCGTTCAGCTCGACAACAAGGATCTTCAGTTCCAGGACAAGGAAGGCGTCTCGAAGGCGACCGTGAACATGTATTCGCGGATCACCACGATGGCGCGGCGCGTTGTGAACGTGTGGGAGGAGCCGGTCACCATCGAAGGTCCGACCGAGATGCTTTCGGCGATAAGCAAGCGTTCGTCGATCTACTCGCACTCGGTTTACCTCGCTCCCGGCAGCTACAGGCTGAACGTCGTGGTGAAGGACGTGGTCGGCGGCACCATGAACAACTACGAAATGGCGCTGCACGTTCCGCGCTTCGAGGAAGACAAGCTGGCGTCGAGCAGCATCATCATCGCGGACCAGATCGAGAAAGTGCCGACGCGGAACATCGGCGCGGGCCAGTTCGTGATCGGCGATTCGAAAGTGCGGCCGCGCGTGTCCGAGACCTTCCGCCGCGACGAAAAGCTGGGCATCTACTTCCAGCTTTACAATTTCGCGGCCGACGAAAAGACGCAGAAGCCGAGCGGCGAAATCCAGTACGAAGTAGTGAAGAACGGCAGCAACCAGACGATCTTCGATTTCACGGAAGACATCAAGGACCTGCCGGGTTCCTCCGCGCAGCAGGTGACGGTGGAGAAGCTGCTGCCGCTCGCCAAGCTCGAACCGGGGCAGTATACTCTCAAAATGAAGGTCAGGGACAGGATCCGAAACGAGGTCCTGACCCCAACCGCCACGTTTACGGTAAACTGAGGCAAGAGCGCCTGATCGAGGCTACACGATGAACGCCCGGATGTTTAGTACGGCGGTAAGCGTGCTTGCCGGCACGCTGCTGCCGGTCTCGATTGGTTACTCCGCCACTCCGGTGAAGCTGTCGGGCAGCATCGCCGGCATAGTCAGCAACTCGGCAGGCATCCCGCAAATGGGCGCCACCGTGATGCTGTACAACCGCTTCGACCGGGTCCTTCAGCGCAGCCTCACGACCGACAAAGGCACGTTCCAGTTCGCCGCGCTCGCACCCGACGTCTACGCGATCCGCGTTACGCTGGCGAGTTTCCTTCCCGCGCTGAAGCGCGACATTTCGGTGCTGCCCGGGATGCAGAGCCTGTTGAACGTTAACCTGGCCAGCGTGTTCAGCTCGATTGAACTGGTGGGCGTGTCGCCCGGCCAGACGTCGCTTATCAGCGACGAATGGCGGTGGGTGCTGCGCAGTTCGAGCGCGACCCGGCCCGTGCTGCGGCTGCTGCCCGAGCTGAAGAATCCGCGCCGGCCAAGAAGCACCGTGGCGCAGGCGTTCTCCGACACGCGCGGCATGGTTAAGGTGTCGGCGGGCGACCAGGGCGCGGTTTCGGCGCTCGGGACCGAGCCCGACCTGGGGACCGCCTTCGCCGTCGCGACATCCTTCCTCGGCAGCAACCAGCTTCAGGTGAGCGGGAACGTCGGGTATTCTTCGTCTTCGGGCGTTCCGACCGCCGCGTTCGGGACCAGTTTCCGGCGCGATATGCCCGGAGGCAGCAGCCCTGAGGTGAAGGTCACGATGCGGCAGCTTTCGCTGCCGTCGCGGGTCGGGGCCGCGGCGCTCGGCGACACACCGGTGCTGCGCAGCCTGTCGGCGACCATGCTCGATTCCAAACAGATCACCTCGAGCGTGCGGTTCGAATACGGCATGTCGATCGACTCGGTGACGTTCCTCGACCGGCTGAACTACTTCAGCCCCTACGGGCGGGTGACGTATGAACGCGCGCCGGGCGAGACGATTCAGGTCGGCTACGCGTCGGGCACCCCGCCGGCCGAGGCGTTCATGACCGCTGGCGCCAGCGAGCGAGACCTCGAGTTGCAGCAGGATTTGTCCGCTCTGGCCCTATTCCCGCGCGTGTCGCTGCATTCGGGCGCGGCGCGGGTGCAGCGCAACCAGTCGGTCGAGGCGGGCTACAGCAGGAAGGCGGGTTCGCGCACGTATGCCGTGGCCGCTTACGACGACTACGTGACGAACGCCGCCGTCACGATGGTGGGCGACCTTGGCATGGATTTCGAACAGGACCTGCTTCCCGATCTGCTCTCGAACAGTTGGACCATGAACGCGGGGCGGTACCGCAGCGTGGGCTACATGCTGTCGGTGGCGCAGCAGGTGGGCAGCCACCTGGAGGCCACGGTGGCTTACGGGAGCGGCCGGGCTTTGACGGTCCCGGGCGGTCCGCGCGAAGGCGATTTGCGGACACTCGAGGAGCTTCGCGATGCGATCCGGACCGGACGGCGGCACTCGGTGACGATGCGCGTGGCAGGGACGCTGCCCGCCAGCGGAACGCAGTTCATCTCCAGCTACCAGTGGTCCGACGTGACGGCTCTGAACCCCGCGCACATGTACCTGACCCAGCGTATGCGCGAGGGACTGGGGCTGAACGTCAGCGTGCGGCAGCCGATCCCCTACTTCGGCGGGCTTCCGGGCCACCTGGAGGCGACGGCCGAAATGCGCAACCTGCTCGCCCAGGGCTACACGCCGTTGAATTACGCCGGCCGCCGGGTATACCTGATGCAGTCGGCTCGCAGCGTCCGCGGCGGGCTGAGTTTTATCTTTTAAGGGCCGCCGGCCCGCGCGGAGGCCGCGAGTCACTCCGGTCACAGCTCTTCCGAATTTCTATTTTGCCTGTTTGCAACAGCTTGGTTCGCAGGCGGAGTGTTTGGGCGAGGTGCGGGGATTAGGATCGGGGCGGAAGAAGCGAGTCCGGGTCTTTCCCGATCCCGCCTGGCTGTCCTAAAATCCTTCCTTTTTCCCCCCAACCAGCCGCTCTTTGCGGAGCGGACTGCCTCAATCCCGGACTCGCCTTCCGAACGAAGACACCCGTCGCGTGTGAATGCTCGACGAACAGGGTTTGGGGGGTGGTGGCTACTTGCGGGCGCGGCGCTGCGGGCTCTTCACACGCGAGTGGTGCAGCTTGGTGCGCTTGCGCTTGGGCTTGCTGATGATGAAAGTGCCGCTGCCCACGTACGTCGCCGAATATTTCTTCTCGTCTGCCAATGGATACTCCCTTGCTTTGGAACTGATTCCTGATTTTACCTCACCTCGATTATCCTGAGAGTTGGCATTCGCGAAAAGGTCCCTCCCCCCGGTGCTGGGCGCCGGAATTGCGCTCACGGCCGGGCTGCTGCTGTATGCCCAGGCGCCCGCGCACGACGACGTCTTCACGGCGATCGACGAGATTGTCGTCGAGCTCTCCCGCATCTCGGGGCTCAAGCGGCTCGAGCCGATCCAGTACGACCGCATCGCGAAAGACAAGGTCAAGCCGCTGCTCGAAGAGCGGATCAAGGAAGTCGTCAAGCCCGAGGAGATCCGCGCCGAGGAGGCAGCGCTCAAGAAATTCGGGTTCGTGCCGCAGGATTTCGACCTGAAGAAGACCACCATCGACCTGCTGGGAGAGCAGGCCGCGGCATTTTACGATTTCCGCAAGAAGAAGCTCTTCATGATCGACGCGGGCGAGGACCTGATCCAGCACTCCGCGCTTGTCCACGAGCTGGCGCACGCGCTGGCCGACCAGCATTTCCACCTCGAGAAATTTATCGGCAGCGGAGGCAAGAACGACGACAGTTCGCTGGCGCGCATGGCCGTAATGGAGGGGCAGGCGACGTGGCTGATGTCGGAATACCTGACCCGGCGCACAGGGCAATCTCTCAAGGACTCGCCGGTGCTCGTGAGGCTCATGAGCCGCGCCGGCGATATACAGACCGGGCAGTTCCCCGTGTTCGACAGCGCGCCGCTTTACCTGCGCGAGACGCTGCTGTTTCCTTACACGCAGGGCATGCTGTTCCAGCACGCGGTGGTCGAGAAACTCGACCAGGCCGCGTTCACCGAAGTCTTCAGGCGGCCCCCGGTGAACACACAGCAGATCCTGCATCCGGAAGAATACTTCGCTCACACGAAGGCCGCGCGGCCCGCGCTGCCCGGCTTCGCGAGCCAGCGCAACTACCGCACACTCACGGACGGCGAGGTGGGCGAGCTCGATCACTCGATCCTGTTCCGGCAATACGGGGGCGAGGAAGCAGGCAAGCTGGCGACCGAGTGGCGCGGCGGGTTCTTCCGCGTGTACGAAGCCAGGCGCGGGACCAGGACCGTGCTCGCCTACGCATCCGGCTGGAGCGGCCCCGAAGCGGCGCAGAAGTGCTTCGCGCTTTACCAGAAGGTGCTCGCCGGAAAGTGGAAAACGTTCGAGGTGACTTCGCGGAGCGACGGAGCGGTAGCGGGGCGAGGCGACGACGGATACTTCGAGCTGCGGTGCGACGGAACGCGCGTGACGAGCGTCGAAGGGCTGGAAACGCCGGAAGAGGCGTCCGGCGTGCGATAAACTGAATAAGTTGGAGGGATTCTTTGACACGCCGATTGTTTACGCTCGGAATTGCCCTGGGGATCTCGCCTGCTCTGGTTCCGGCCCAGGAAATCCCGCGGAAAGCGCCCGAGCTTGCCATACAGATGCCCGACGGGCAGCAGAAGCTGCTCAGCCAGTATCGCGGCAAGGTGGTCCTGCTCGAGTTCCTGCACACGACCTGCCCGCATTGCCAGGAAAGCTCGCAAGTCATCCAGAAGCTCTATAAGGAACTTGGGCCGCGCGGATTCCAGCCCATTGGGATCGCCTTCAACGAGAACGCCGCGGCGCTGGTGGGAGACTTCGTGCGCCAGCTCGGCCTGACGTTCCCGGTGGGCGTGGCCGGGCGCGACACGGTCGTCTCTTACCTTCAGCATTCGATGATGAAGCCGCTCTACGTGCCCCAGATGATCTTCGTGGATCGCAAGGGCATGATTCGCGCGCAGCACGGCGGCGAAGACGACTTCCTCAAGAACCTGGAGCCGAACGTCCGCGCCCAGCTCGAGACACTGCTTAAGGAGCCCGCGGCCGCGGGCGCTCGCGGCGCGAAGAAGAAGGCCGCCGCACCAGCCAAGTCTCTTCGCTAGGAACGGCTGCGGTTTTCGACCGAACCAAGTCCGGAGTTGTGCGTACATACATGCATGGCGCTCTGGACCGGCATCCGCACCTCCGCGCACACGCTCCGGCGTGAGCCGGGCTTCGCGACACTCGCAATCCTGACCCTGGCTCTCGGGATCGGGGCGAACACCGCCATCTTCTCCATCGTGAACGGCGTGCTGCTGCGGCCGCTGCCGTACAGCGATCCGGACCGGCTGGTGGTGCTGCGCGAGGTGATTCCCGCCGTCGCCCAGACCTACCCGACGCTGCCGGCGAGCGGGCGGCACTTCGTCGAATGGCGCCAGCGCGCTTCCTCGTTCGAGCGGATTTCGCTGGTGGACACCGGCAGCGTGAGCCTTACGGGGAACGGGGAGCCGGAGCAACTCGACGCGGCGCGCGTCTCCGCCGATATGTTCCGGACGCTCGGCGTCAGGGCCGCGTTCGGCCGCACGTTCGTGGACGGCGAGGACCAGGAGGGCCGCGAGCGCGTTGCCGTCATCAGCGATGCGCTGTGGCGGAGGCGGTTCCATGCGGACCCATCGGTGGTTGGAAAGACTGTAAACCTGGACAGCGTAGCTCATACGATTGTCGGGGTGCTCCCTGCGTCCTTCCGGTTTCCGGCTGCGACAAGCGCGCTTCCTGGACAGGGCGTTGTGGCGCACCCCGAGATATTCGAGCCGAAGACGCTGCGCAAGCAGGAACTCGAGAACCTGATGGGTATGTTCAACTACACGGTCCTCGCGCGCCTGAAGAAGGGAGTGACGCGCGAGCAGGCGCTGGCGGAGATGAACGTCATCGCGGCGCAGCTCGACAAGCTGTCGGGCGAGAACGTGAAGCTGCGGGCCGTGGTCACGCCGCTCGAGAGCGCTGTGACGGGCACATCGCGCCTCGGGCTGCTGGTGCTGCTGGGCGCGGTGGGCTCGGTGCTGCTGATCGTGTGCGTGAATTTGGCGAACCTGATGCTGGCGCGCGCAGAGCGGCGGAGCAGGGAATCGGCGATCCGGACGGCGCTCGGGGCGAGTCGCGGGCAACTGATCCGCATGGCGCTCGTCGAGACGCTGCTGATCGCGTTCGCGGGTGGCGCGCTGGGCGTGGCGCTGGCCGCCGGCGGGCTGGGCGCGCTGGTGAAGAGCGCGCCGGCCGATATTCCGCGGCTGAACGAAGTCGCGCTCGACGGGCGCGTGCTGCTGTTCGCCTTCGCGATTACGGCCGCGACGGGGCTGCTGTTCGGACTGGCGCCGGCGTGGCGCAGTGCGCACGCCGATCCGCAGGCGGCGTTGAAATCGGGCGGGCGCTCGGCCAGCGGCGGCACTGGAGCGCGGCGGTTTCGCTCCATGCTGGTAGGCGCGGAGGTGGGCTTGAGCGCGGTGCTGCTGATCACCGCCGCGCTGCTGATGACGAGCTTCGTGCGGCTCATGCGCGCCGACAAAGGCTTCGAGGCGCCTACGGTCGTGGCGGTGGACCTCGCGATCCCGCACGCCAGGTACAGCGAGGACGCGCAGGTGAACCTGTTTCACGAACGACTGCTCGCCAGGCTGAGAGCGCAGCCGGGCGTGCTCTCGGCCGCGATCTCGACGGCGCTGCCGCTTCAGGGCGAGACCTGGGTCGACGACATCTCGCTGCCCGGCGAACCGAGAGCGAACTTCAGCAACTTGACCACGAACGTGCGGTTCATCTCGGCGGACTATTTCCGCACGATGGGGATTCCGCTGCGTGCAGGGCGCACCTTCAGCGACAACGACCGGAAGCGCGACGTGCTGGTTATTGCCGAGCGGCTGGCGCGGAAACTCTGGCCGCGCGGCGAGGACCCGCTGGGCCGCAAGGTGGTTTCGAGCACGAAGACGTACGAAGTGATCGGCGTGGCGGGCGACATCCGGACAAACGCCGACAAGCCGCCGGTCGCGATGATCTATAAGCCCTCCTGGGCGTGGGCTCCGACCCGCGCGATGCTGGTGGCGCGCGCGGCGGGCGATCCGCGGTCGATTATGGGGGCGGTGCGGGCGTCAATCCGCGCGGTGGACGCCGATGTTCCGGTCCCGGAAATGCGGACGATGCGGGAACTGCTCGACGAATCGGTGGCGCAGCGGCGGTTCCAGATGACGCTGGCGGGCGCCTTCGCCGCGACCGCGCTGCTGCTGGCGGCGCTGGGAATCTACGGTGTGGTGTCGTATTCGGTGGCGCGGCGCACGAACGAAATGGGCATCCGGATGGCGCTGGGCGCGCGCTCGGGGCAGTTGCACGGGCTCGTTGTCCGGCAGAGCATGACACCGGTGGCGCTGGGGCTGGCGGCGGGCGTGGCGGCGGCGCTCGGCGCGGGGCGCGTGCTTGGGAGCCTGCTTTACGAGGTGAGCCCGCGGGATCCGGTGGCGATCGCGGCTGTGGTGGGGTTGCTCGGGGCCGTCGCGGCGGCGGCGTCCTATGTGCCCGCACGCCGCGCGACGGCTATCGATCCGCTCGATGCGCTGCGATGCGATTAGCGCAGCTCCACTACTTTGATCGAGGCCGGCTCCAGCACCTCGGTGCGCTCGGCCCCTTTGGCCAGGCGGTAGCGGAACGGCACGCGGGTGTCGCTGTAGTTGGCGAAGAAGATCGCTCGCGCTCCGTCCTCCGCCTGCCAGAGGCGGGCTTCCGCTACGGGCGCCGTGCCCGGCTCATTGCGCTTCCAGCCGAAAGCCTTCTCCGAGAACACCGGCAGCTTGTCTAGCGGCAGTACCGGCTCGAGCAGACGCCCGTAGGTGAGGTATTTTCCGTACGCGGCGCGCGCACGCACGCAATCCTTCAGGTAGCGCACCTTCGCAGCGTGCTTGCCGTCGAACAGGCCCGCATCCATCCAGCCGTTCTGGCGGCCGTCGATGAGCGCCTGTCCCTGTGCGTAGCGGAAAAACGTCTCGCTCCGGTTGTAGTCGCAGGGACTCCCGAAGAAGAGCGTGTAGCCGCTATAAACGAGCTGCATGAGCGGGATTTCGTCGGCCGAGGGTTGCGCCCAGGTGAGGTTCGAATCCAGAAGATCGAGGAACATCTCGTCGAAGCCTTCGCTGGTGAGCGCGACGTCGCGGCCGTGCCGCAGGGCCGCGTTGCGAATCCGGCGCAGCACTTCGCGGTTGCCGTCGGTCCAGTAGCGGCCGCCGCCCTTGGGATGGCCGTGCGCCGGGTTGAAGCACGGCTCCGGTTCCATGGCGGAGATCTGGTCCACGTAGAGCGCGTTGATGTCGAGCGTGCTGAACATGTCGTCCGCCAGCCGCTCCATCGTGCTCTGCCAGAAAGTTTGCGCGGGGCACATGGTCAGCAGGCGCCCCGCGGTTTCGGAATAGAAATGGAGGCGGAAGCCGCCCTGCTCGTCTGTGTTGGCGTAAGGCTTGAACTTCTCCCAGTCGGGGATGTTCATGTCGGCGCTGCAGCCGTTGATGTAGGGCATTACGAGCACGCCGCGCTCGACCAGTTGCTTCACTCGCTCGGCGAAGCCCTGCTTCGCCGGGAGGAAGTGCGGATAAAGATTGTCGTAAGGGACCTGGTGCCAGTTGTACCAGTGCAGGCCCGCCGGAACGCCCATCTCGTCGAGCGCGGCGATGAGGGGCCGGTTCAGTTCGAGCGGGGTGATGCCGGCCGGGACGTCCGTGCCATCGGGCGACTTGCCGGGCAGCCAGCGGTCGCGCAGCCAGAAAGCGGCGTCCTTGGCTTTGGCGGGAACGGCCCGCGCAGAGAGCGGACCCGCGCCGGCCCACTTCTGTTTGAGCGCCCAGTCGCGATAGTGCCGCGCCGCCTCGACCCAGGAGCCCTGGAAGACGCCGAACTCGACCGGGTAGTAATCCTGCCAGCCGGAGCCGGCGTCGTTCATGTTCTCCGGATGGTGTATGACGGAGGTCTGCTTGCCGGGTTCGATCAGGAAATTCTTGGCCCGGCCTTCGGAGTCGCGCGTGCCGAGGTAGACCGAGTCGTTCCCCAGATGCAGCGAGCAGAACTGCATCGGCCAGAAGCCCGAGGGATGGCGATCGCCCACGGGCTCGGTCCGTTTGCGCAGCAGCGAGCCGCCGCTGGCGAACACGGGTCGAGCGATGTCGTAGGCGCCCGAGGCAGGGAAGCCGCTGGCCACCGGAAACGCGACGCTTTTGAGACCCCAGTAATCGCTGTGGTTCTCGACCGAGATGCGCCAGAGCGCGATGCCCGAATCGGCGGGCAGTTCAATGGTCACGCGCACGTTCAGGGCGCGGTCTTCCTTCCAGTAGCGCAGGCCGTTCCATTCGAGGACCGCGCGCTGCGCGCCGCCGGCGAGCGTATCGAGCCGGGCATAGGTGCAGGGCTTCTCGTTGTTATCGAGAATCGCCGAGCGCGCGCCACGCGCCATGTCGAGCCGCCACAGCAGGTGCTTTCCCGCGGCGGCGGGCTGGATGTGGTCTTTGCCCGTGGCGAGATCCAGCATGGATTTGAGGCCCATGCTGGAAGGCTCGAATTCGAAGCGGACATGGCGGTTGGCCAGGACGAGGCCCGCGGCCGGATCGGCTGGGGCGGGCAGCATCGCGGGGGCGCACGCGAGCAACAGAAGAGCGAGAGATGTGCGGGCTTTCATCTAGCCGGCGATTATACCAGGGAGCGAAGCCGGTTTGGTATGGATGTCTAGTCCAATTGGGCGAACGGCATGTCCGGCGCTGCCGGGGCGCGCCGAATGCACGACCGCGCGATAGCGGTCGCCGCGTATACGCGAGCAGGTGTACTCGATCGGCTCGTCGCCGGCGGCGTAAGCGCGGCGGTGAATTTCGAGCAGCGGCGTCGAGCGCTGCAAGCCGAGCAGCGCGCGCACGCGGGCGGAAGCGGCGACCGCGCCGATCTCTTCGACGCTGCGCACCAGGCGTATTCCGTATTCCTGCTCGAGAATGCGGTAGAGCGAATCGTTTCCAAAATCGAAGCGCGCAAGATCGGGGCAGAGCGCCACCGGAATCTGGACGGTTTCGAGCGTCATCGGAACGTCGTCGGCCAGGCGTATGCGTTCGATCTGGAAAACGCGCGCCTCGCGCGAGATGCCGAAAAATTCCTGCGCCTTCGGTTCCGGGGCGCAGACGCGCAGATCGATCAACCGCGAACGCACGGCGGCGCCGCGGCAGGCCATTTCCTCGCTGAAGCTGCGGAATTCCTGCTGGCTTTTTTCGATGCGGGGGGCCTGGACGAAGGTGCCGCGGCCGCGTTCGGAGCGGATCAACTCGTTGCGCTCGAGCACATCCAGGGCCTGGCGCAGCGTCATCCGGCTCACGCCGAATTGCCGGCACAGTTCGCGTTCGGAGGGGAGCGTCGCGCCCTGCGCCAGGGCGGAGCTTTCGATCATGGACCGCAAGGCCTCGGCGATCTGGGCGTAGGCCGGAATTGCGCTGGTACGGTCTAACCGCAGCCGGGCGAATTGGCGAGCGTTTGTGTCTTGCAAAATCAACCTCTGGGCAGCGATCTCCAAAAATCATAGCAGGGCCGGGGGCGAGGGAAACCTCAGCTCGGAGATCCCTCTTGCTATTTCCCGGCGTTTCCGCTATTGGTATATAAGTCTATACCAGTTTACACTGAAAGGACGATCATGCAGAGGTTCAGGTGCTTTCTCGCACTTTGCTTCAGTCTCCTGTTCGCCTGTGCTGCCATGGGTCAAAGCACATTGGGCGTGATTCGCGGCAGGGCGCTCGACCCGAGCGGCGCGCCCATCCCGGGCGTCGCAGTTCACGTCATCAACGCCGGCACGAACATCGAGAAAACCGTAACCAGCAACAATACAGGCTTTTATGAAGCCGGGTATCTTCAGCCTGGAACGTATTTCGTCAGGGCGGAAGCGGCCGGGTTCAAGAAGCTCTCGATCGAGGGCCTCGTGCTCTCGGCGAGCGCGACCGTTCTGGCCGATCTGAAGTTCGAGGTCGGCGAGGTCACCTCCTCGGTGACGGTGGAAGCGGGCGCGCCGGTGATCAACACCGAGACGGCGGTCATCGCCGACATCAAGACGCAGGAGCAGTATCTCGCCGCTCCGCTCAACAACCGCGGCAATTGGGACAGCTATGTGCTCGGGTTCATGTCCCTGGTGCCTGGCGCCCAGCCGATGGGGGCGTCTTACAACATTTCTTTTTCGGGCACGCGTCCCACCGTGCAGAATTTCACGGTGGACGGCGTGACGACGGTTTCGACGCTTTCCGGCGGCGGCCCGCTCGGCCCGAACCAGCCTTCCATGGATTACATCCGCGAGGTCAAGGTGGACCTCTCGGGCAGCTCGGCCGAATACAGCTCGCCCGGCTACGTGAACGTGGTGACCAAAGGTGGGGAGAACCAGTTCCACGGCAGCCTGTTCGAGTACTACAACACGGCCGGACTGAATGCGCGCAACTTCTTCGCGTCGCGCACGGCGTTTAACGTGATGAACGATTTCGGGGGCAGCATCGCCGGTCCGGTGATCAAAAACAAGACGTTCTTCTCGGCCGCCTTCGAAGGATTCAACAACCATTCCGCGGCGCAGATCAACGCGAACCTGCCGTCCAATAGCGTGCGCGGCGGCGATTTCTCGCACTTGAAGGCGCCCAACGGGACGCCGCTGGTCATCAAAGATCCGACCACCGGCGAGCCGTTCCCCGGCGCCGTGATTCCGGCCGACCGCATCAACCCGACGGCGGTCAAGATCCAGAACCGCTTCTATCCGGAAACGAACTACGGCGGACCCGAGAACGTGGTCGGCAGCTATCGCGAGTTGTGGAAGCAGGTGATGCGCAAGGAGCAGGTGGACTTCCGCGTGGATCACCAGTTCTCGGATAAGAACTTCCTGTTCGGCCGTTTCAGCGCAGCGCGGCTGCCGAACGGCACGCTCGAAGGCGGGCTGCCCACCATCGGCGCACGCAAGCAGCGGCGCGAGGCGCGCAACTTCATTCTGTCCGACACCCACACCTTCACCCCGACCCTGATCAACGAATTCCGCTTCGGCCTGGTGCGCGGCTATAACCCGTACAGCGGCCCCATCAACGGTCCGGAAATCGTTCGCGAACTCGGCCTCACGAACCTGCCGGCGGACCTGCCGGACGTCGAGGCGCTGCCGGCATTTTCAATCTCCGGTTACCAGGGCATCAGCCAGATCGTCTACTGGCGGCCCGCGGAGATGATTTATCAGTGGCAGGACAACATCTCGTGGGTTCACGGCCGCCACACGGTCAAGATGGGCGCCGATATCTGGCGGAACTTCGGATCCAATTACGCAGTCAGTCCCCAGAACGCCTATGGAAGCGCGAGCTTCACCGGGGCCTTCACCGGGTACGCGTACGCCGACTTCCTGCTGGGAGTTCCCTACCAGGCTTCGCGCTCTTCGACGGGCTTCGAGAAGTTGAAGAGCACCAACGTAGACAAGTTCTTCTTCATCCAGGACGATTTCAAGGTCAACGCGCGGCTCACGCTGAACCTCGGGCTGCGTTATGAGTTGAATCCTCCATGGACGGAAAAGAAGGACACGCTCGCCAACTTCAATCCTTTTACCGGCGAGCTGGTGGTTCCCGATGCAAGCGTGAAAGCCAGGCTGGCGCCGGCATTCCTGGCGAGCAACCTGGTTCCGATCGTGACCGCGGACGAAGCAGGCCTTCCGTCCCGCACGCTCGCCTTCACCGACAAGAACAATTTCGCGCCGCGCCTGGGACTGGCGTACAAACTGACCAGCGACAACAAGACCGTGTTCCGGTCTTCGTTCGGGACGTTCTACGATTCCTACACGGGCCTGTTCTGGCGGGGTATGACCGGCGGTCCGTTCAACGGCAACGAACTGTCGCCCGTGAACAGCTTCACCAACGGAGTGCCGCTCTGGCAGCTTCCGGATATGTTCCCGGACACGCTCAACCAGGTGGGGACTGCGAGCCTGACCGGGATCGATCCCCACACCGTGATCCCCGCGATGTACCAGTGGACGGCCACGTTGGAGCGCGAGATCACCAAGAACACAGGGGTGCGCGTTTCCTACACGGGCAGTTCGACGAATCACCTGGCGATCGCGCGGAACCTGAACCAGCCCATTCCGGGGACGGTAAAATACTCCGCCGATCTGAAACCCTATCCGCAGTTGGGCACGGTCACCTATCGCGACAGCAGCGGCAACGCGAAGTATCACGGCCTGACGATGGTGCTCGAGCGCAAGATGTCGAACGGCCTTCAGTTCCAGGCCAGCCATACATGGGCCAAGGACCTCACCGACAGCCACGGCGAAGACGAGAACGGAGGATCGCTGCAAAACGCCTACGACCGGAAAGCCGAGTGGGGCAACTATGCCGCCATCCGGCATCACCGGTTCATCTTCAGCTCGATCTATGAGCTGCCGTTCGCGAAGCTGGCGGGTTCGTCGCGGCGCTGGGTGAACGCGGTGGCCGGCGGATGGTCGCTCTCGTCGTTCATCCTGCTGCAGACGGGTTCGTATTTTACGCCCAGTTTCTCGGGCTCGGATCCGGCCAACACGGGCGTGAGCGGCGGCCGGCCCGATCGCGTCGGGAACGGTTCGCTCGACGACCCGACGATATACAAATGGTTCGACGGTGCCGCGTTTGTGGCGCCGCCCGCCAATGCCGGCCGTTTCGGCAACAGCGGCGTCAACATCCTTCAGGGACCGGGGACCGCGAACGTGGATCTCGGCCTGGCGAAGTCCGTTCAGCTCACAGAACGCTTCAGGCTGCGGCTGGAGGGGACGTTTACCAACGCGCTCAATCATGCCAATTTCGCGAATCCGGCGAGCAACATCAGCCTGGCGTCGGTTGGCATTATCAACGGCACGCAGGGCATGGAAGGAAGCGGGGCGCGCACCAGCAGGCTGGGCGCCCGGATTGATTTCTAGCTGTCGCCCGCGTAAGAGGCCGCTCCGGCGCAATGCCGGAGCGGCCTGCTACAATCTGTAGAGATGCGCCCGTAGCTCAGCTGGATAGAGCGCTTGCCTCCGGAGCAAGAGGTCGCGCGTTCGAGTCGCGCCGGGCCCACTGGCCCCAAATACAAGCCTCGCCAACTGTTATGGTCGGCGGGGTTTTCTGTCTCTAGCGTCGTCTGTAGTCTATTGTATCAGAAATCGTAACAAACGGGGTCAAAAGAGGCCGAAAATGAGAACGCCCGACTCGTCGCCGGGCGCCGCTTACGTGGCCAGCTTTCGTTGGTAGTCGCA
>JBLNDJ010000040.1:0-131455 GCA_050261515.1 Acidobacteriota bacterium
GCGCCTGAGCCTTGAACTCCGGGCTATACTTTAGCCACCACCCGCCTGGCACCTGACACCTCCCATTCAATGAAAAGTGTCCCCTCTACCCGTGTCTCAATTTGATTATCCAGTACAGGGGTCTGTCCCTTTTTCGAAGGGGTGCGCGGAGTTGGGTGCGCCGCCAGCGGGACTTGGGGCCATGCGAGCGGCTGTTGAGCCGGGGCCGTTTGCGGGTGTGGCCGTCCTGTCGTATGATACGGACACTAGAGGGGGGGCATGATTTTTGAGCGGTTCTATCTGGGCTGCCTTTCGCACGCTTCCTACTTGCTCGGCTCCGAGGGCACAGCCGCGGTGGTCGATCCGCAGCGCGACGTTGCGATCTATCTCGAAGAGGCGCAAAAACGGGCGCTCTCCATCGCCTACATCATCGAAACTCACATGCATGCGGATTTCGTCTCAGGGCACCGCGAGCTGGCGGCGCTGACCGGGGCGCGTATCTATGCGGGGGCGCGCGGGGAGGCGGGGTTCCCGCACGTGCCAGTGCGGGACGGGGACACGCTGGAGTTTGGCCGCTCACGCCTGCGGTTCCTGGAAACGCCGGGCCACTCGCTCGACAGCATCTCGGTCCTGGTGACGGACCTCGACCGCTCGCTCGAGCCCTTCGCGGTGCTGACCGGGGACACGCTGTTCATCGGCGACGTGGGGCGGCCCGATCTGGCGAAGGGCACAAGCCCGGCCGAGATGGCGGCGATGCTCTACCGCAGCCTTCGCGATAAGCTCCTGAAGCTGCCGGACGATGTCGAGGTTTATCCGGCGCATGGCGCGGGGTCGCTTTGCGGGAAACAGTTGAGCGACGAAGCGCGCTCGACGATCGGACGCGAGAATGCTACGAACTACGCGCTCCAGGCCGCGAGCGAGGCCGAGTTCGTGCGGCTCATCACAAGCGATCTGCCCGAGCGGCCGGAGTACTTCGCGCTCGACCGCGAGATCAACCGCGCAGGGGCCGCGGCGCTGGGCGAACTGCCACCCATGCGCGCGCTGCGGCCGCGCGACTTTGGGGATGCAGTGGTGCTCGACACACGGCCCGCCGCCCAGTTCACCGCCGCACACGTGCCGGGCTCGGTGCACATCGGGTTGGCGGGGCAGTTCGCGGGATGGGCCGGGGCATTGCTCGGCCTGAAGACGCCGCTGGTGCTGGTGGCGGAAAACGAAGAGCGGCTCGAGGAAGCCCGGACGCGGCTGGCGCGTGTGGGGATCGAGTCCGTAGTGGGCTATCTCGAGGACGGCATCGCGGGCTGGGCGCGCGAGGGGCTGCCGCTCGAGCGTACGCCGCGGATTGCGGTGCAGGAGCTGTTCCGGCAGCTCGATTCGTTCCAGGTGGTGGACGTGCGGCGCGCGGCGGAGCGGGCCGGGGGCTACATTGACGGCTCCTTGGGGATGCCGCTCGATGCAGTCAACGCACGCATGAGCGAGCTCGATCGCGCGCGCCCGGCCGCGGTCCACTGCAAGGGCGGCTACCGGAGCGCGATCGCTGCGAGCCTTTTCCAACGCGGCGGATTCAAACAGGTTTTCGATGTGACCGGCGGGTTTGACGCGTGGCGCGCCTGTAACCTGCCGTATCTGCAACTACAGAGGGTGAATTCATGACTGATTACGCAAATCCGCAGACGATTGTGAGTACGGACTGGGTCGCCGAACACGCCAGGGATAAGAACGTGCGTGTCGTCGAGGTGGATGTTCAAACCAACGCCTATGAGGAAGGCCACGTACCGGGCGCCATCGCGTGGAACTGGGCGACGCAGCTTTGCGACACGCTCCAGCGCGATATCCTGCCGCGGCAGGCCTTCGAGGTGCTGATGTCGGAGTCGGGGATTGCGAACGACACGACCGTCGTGCTCTACGGCGACAACAACAACTGGTTCGCCGCCTGGGCGCTGTGGCAGATGAAGATATACGGCCACAAGGACGCGCGCCTCATGAACGGCGGGCGGAAGAAATGGATCGCGGAGGGGCGCGAGCTGAGCAAGGACACGCCGAAGCCGCTGCGCACGCAGTACAAGGCCGGCGAGCCCGACTTTTCGCTGCGTGCGTTTCTGCCGCAGGTGCAGGGCGCGATGCAGGATCACAAAGCCGTGCTGGTTGACGTGCGGAGCCCGCAGGAGTTCACTGGCGAGATTCTCGCGCCGCCGGGGTTGCCGGAGACGTGCCAGCGCGGCGGGCACATTCCCGACGCGCGCAACATCCCGTGGAGCAAGGCCTGCCGCGAGGACGGGACGTTCCTGCCTTACGAGGAGTTGAAGAAGCTGTACGCCGCCGAGGGCGTGGACGGGTCGAAGCCGGTGATTGCGTATTGCCGCATCGGGGAGCGGTCGAGCCACACCTGGTTCGTGCTGAAGTACCTGCTCGGGTACAAGAACGTCACCAACTACGACGGGTCCTGGACGGAGTGGGGGAACCTGGTGGGCGCGCCGGTCGAGCGGGGCGCGAGCCTGGCGGCGGGCGGCGGCAACCGATGACTCCCGAAGATTACGCGGAGCGGCAGGTGTTGGTGGCGGGGTGGGAGGTGAACCTGACCTCCTACCGCCTCGGGGAAGTGTTCCACTGCAAGGCGGACAACGTGTCGCCCGGCGCGTGGCTGGCGCGCACGACCGGGGCGACGCGGGAGGAGGCGGAGAACAAGGCGCTCGAGCGCGCGGCGAAGTTGCTCGGGCGGACGCGGCGACGGACCGTTCCCTGACCGGTCGCGGCTCGGTTACGATGAGAGACGCGAGGGATGGATGGGGACTACGGTTGGGGTGTTACGGGAGACTTTTCCCGGGGAGCGGCGTGTGGCTGTGGTGCCGCTCAGTGTTCCGGCGCTGGCGAAAGCCGGCGCGCAGGTGGTCATCGAACGCGGCGCGGGCGCGGCCGCGGGCTTTCCCGATTCCGAGTATGAGCAGAAGGGCGCTCGTCTAGTTTCTCGGGATGAGGCGATCGGCGCGGCCGGCGTGCTGCTTCAGATCCGCGCCGGCGGGCAAGGGGTGCGGAGCGGCCAGACTGTCATCGGCTTCGGCGAAGCGTATCGCGAACTGGCGGCCGCGGGCGTGACCGCGTTCGCGATGGAGTTGATGCCGCGCATCACGCGCGCGCAAAGCATGGACGCGCTTTCGTCCATGGCGACCATCGCGGGCTACAAGGCCGTGCTGCTGGCCGCCAATGCGCTGCCGCGCATGTTCCCAATGCTCATGACAGCCGCCGGCACGATCGCTCCGGCGCGCGTGCTGGTGATCGGCGCGGGCGTGGCGGGGTTGCAGGCGATCGCGACGGCGCGGAGGCTCGGCGCGGTCGTCAGCGGGTACGATATACGCCCGGCGGTGAAGGAGCAGATCGAGAGCCTCGGGGCGCGCTTTGTCGTGCTCGATCTGGCGGCGGAGGCGGCGCAGGACCAGGGCGGATACGCCAGGGCCATGGGCGAAGAGTTCTATCGCCGCCAGCGCGAGCTGATGGGCGAGGTGATCGCGGCCCACGACGTGGTGATCACGACGGCGGCCGTGCCGGGCAAGAAAGCGCCCATCCTGGTGACTGCGGAGATGGTGGCGCGCATGGCGCCGGGGTCGGTCGTGGTCGATATCGCGGCCGAGCGCGGCGGCAACTGCGAGCTGACGCGGCCGGGCGAAACGGTCGAGGCGAACGGCGTCTCGATTCTCGGTCCGCTGAACCTGCCTTCCACGATTCCATATCACGCGAGCCAAATGTACTCGCGCAACATCACGACGTTTCTGGCTCACCTGCTCAAGAAGGGTGAGCTTACGATCGATCTCGCGGACGAAATCACGCGGGAAACGCTGGTCGCGCGCGCGGGCGAGATCGTGAACGCGCGCGTCCGGCAGGCGCTCGAACCTCAGGAAACCACGGCATGATCGACTCTCTCGA
Source organism: Acidobacteriota bacterium (assembly GCA_050261515.1). Lineage (GTDB taxonomy): Bacteria > Acidobacteriota > Terriglobia > Bryobacterales > Bryobacteraceae > JBLNDJ01. The sequence continues at coordinate 3,895 of JBLNDJ010000040.1, forward strand.
AGTGGGACTCTACATTTTCATGCTCTCGACGTTCGTCGGCTTGGAGGTTATCCGGCGTGTGTCGCCGCTGCTGCACACGCCTCTCATGTCGCTGACGAACGCCATTTCGGCGATCGCGGTGGTGGGGGCGATCCTGATCACAGGCGCGGAGCACGCGAGCACCTTGAGCCGCGTGCTCGGGTTCATCGCCGTGACGGCTTCGACCATCAACCTGGTGAGCGGGTTCCTGATCACCGACCGGATGCTCAAGATGTTCAAGACGCGGGGAGGCGGCAAGTGAGCGACCACGCCGTAGCGTTCCTGTACATCATTTCCGCGGGCTTGTTCGTGATGTCGCTGAAGTGGATGAACTCGCCCAAGACGGCGCGGCGAAGCGTGCTGGCGGGCGAGATCGGGATGCTGCTCGCGATCTGCGGCACGCTGCTGCGGCACGAGGTGGTGGACTACAAGCTGATTCTGGCGGCGTTCTTCCTCGGCTCGGCGGTGGGCGTGCCGCTCGCGTACCTGATGCCGATGACGGCGGTGCCGCAGCGGACGGCGCTCTCGCACGCCTTCGGCGCGCTGGCTGCGGCGCTGGTCGGCACCGCCGAGTATTACCGCGAGACTCCGCACGGCGGCGTGATGGTGGCGCTCATTTTCGAAACGCTGCTCGGGTTCCTGACGTTCACGGGGTCGCTGATGGCGTTCGGGAAATTGCAGGAGATACTGCCGCAGCGTCCCATAACGTACCGCAACCAGAACGTGATCAACCTGTCGCTGTTCGGTATCGCGGTGGCGCTGGGCGCGTGGCTCGTCGCGCATCCCGAACAGACGTGGATTTTCCCGATTTTCGCCGGGCTCGCGCTGCTGTTCGGCGTGCTGCTGATCATCCCGATCGGCGGGGCGGACATGCCAACCGTAATCGCGCTGCTGAATTCGTATGCGGGCCTGTCGGCGGCCGCGATGGGGTTCGCGTTGAACAACCGGCTGCTGATCATCGCGGGGTCGCTCGACGGGTCGTCGGGCCTGATCCTGTCGATCATCATGTGCAAGGCGATGAACCGGTCGTTCACGAACGTGCTGTTCGGGGCGTTCGGGCAGGTGCAGAAGAAAGCGGCCGCGGCGGAGGAGCAGCGTACGGTAAGGAGCGCGTCGCCCGAGGAGGCCGCGTCGATCCTCGACAGCGCGCGGTCGGTGATCATCGTGCCGGGCTACGGGCTGGCGGTTGCGCAGGCACAGCACAAGATCCGCGAGCTGTACGACGTGCTCACGCGGCGCGGCGTGGACGTGAAGTTCGGGATCCATCCGGTGGCTGGGCGCATGCCGGGGCACATGAACGTGCTGCTGGCCGAGGCGGATATTCCGTACGACCACCTGATCGAGATGGATGAGATCAACGGCGAGTTCGCGCAGGCGGACGTCGCGCTCGTGATCGGGGCGAACGACGTGACGAACCCGGCGGCGCGCACAGACGAATCGAGCCCGATTTACGGGATGCCGATTTTGGATGTGGACAAAGCGCGAACGGTGATGGTGGTGAAGCGAAGCATGAACCCCGGGTTTGCCGGCATCGACAATCCGCTTTACTACATGGACAAAACGCTGATGCTGTTCGGCGACGCGAAGGCGTTTGTGACCGGGATCGTCAAGGAACTAGCCGAAGCGGCGAAAGTGGCTTAGTAAACCCGCGTCTCCTGTTCGGCGGCGATCTTCCAGCCCCTTGCGGTTCGCACCAGCGTCATCTCCTGCTTCGATTCACCGGAGGCGCGCGGGGGCCCGGCCGTTTCCCAGTGGCGGCGGAAACGGACTGTGGCGAGATCGCTGCCGGTGGGCGCGATGCCTACTTCGCCGATGCGGTGGATAACGAGCTTTCCTGTGCGGCCCTGGAGGTACTTCATGTGGCCGCGCACGTCGTCCTGGGTCGCTCCGGGGCGGCCGAGATAGTTGGTCAGGCTCGGCGCGTAGCAGCGGGCCGCAGCGTCGACGTCGCCGGAGCGTATGGCGGCGGACCAGCGCTCGAGCAGGCTGCGGATCGCGGTCGAGTCCGGCACTGGCGCGGGCTTGGGCGCTTCGGCTTCGGCGGGCGCGGCTTCGTGGGGTGCGGGCTTGGGCGCTTCGGCTTCGGGCGGCGCGGATTCGGTGGACGCGGGCGGCGCCGCGGGTTCGGGTTCGCGCGGCGGCTGGATCACGGGCGGCGGTTCCCCGGCCGGCGCTTGCTGCTCGGCCGCGGCCGGAGGCGGCGGGGACGGAGGCGCCTGCATCTCGCGATATGCGAACGCGCCGCCGACGATGGCGAGCACGGCCGCGGCCGTCCCCCAGGCCCAGTAAGGACGCTCGGAGCGGGGCTTCTCGTAGAAATGGACCGGCAGGGGTTCGCGCTTTGGGTGCGCGGGCTTTGGGGGCGCGGGCTTTGGAAGGGTGGGTCTCGCTGCTGCCGGTGCGGGCGGCGGCGGGGCGACAGGGGCCGGTTCGGGCGCGGGGTGCGCGGGCTCGGGTGTGCGGGCCGGCGGGGCGGCGGGCTCTTGAAACGGGAACGCCGTCATGTGCAGGCCGGGGCACAGGGCTCCGTCGCGCCAGAAAAAGAAATCCGCCACGCTCTGCTGCAAGCGGCCGGGCTTGATCAGCAGAAACACCTGCGAAGGATCGGCGAAGTGTTCCTCAAAAAGCGCGGTGTCCTCGGGGCTGAGCGAGAATTCCGGACGCGTGTGGCTGCGGTAGAAGCCCACGATGGAAACTCCGTGCGCGCGCTCGGTGCGGAAGTAGTGCAGGGTCTCTTTGAGCGCTTCGCGATCGGAATCCGATAGCAGGTAGGACGGCCCGAAGCGGTGCTCGCAGGGCACGGGCTCGAAATCCTCGACGACGACTTCATTGCCCGTGCGGCGGCCGAGCAGAATACCGCCTGTTTCGGCGCCGCGCTTGGGCACGGCGTTGAAGCCGCGCAGGACTTCCGCGAAGATGCCGTCCACGGCGTGGCAGCGCAGCGTGATTGAGGGCAGGCCCGGCGGTCCCCATCGCACATAGGCGCCAGGCGGCCTCTGAGTCAGTGTTTCTTCCCGCACACACCCTCCGGAAGGCTGGTCCGGCCTGAGGTATCGTCCCCGGGTAATCGCGCCAGTCAGGCGACGGCGGGCCCTGCGTACCTCGCTCCCATTAATGTAACCCTCCCGCCGAGGGCGTGGGGCGCCCGGCGGAATCGCGTGCACCGCCGCGGGCAGGCGCCCGGCGGAATTGCCTGCACTCGTCTATTGTAATCTGGAAGACTGTTATGACCAGCAGGGAGCGCGTTCTCGAATCTTTGAACCATCGCGAGCCGGACCGCGTGCCGGTGGATTTCGGCGGCACTGCCGTCACCGGCGTGCACGTGAGCTGCATCGCGGCGTTGCGCGATTACTACGGCCTCGAAAAGCGGCCGGTGAAATTGCACGAGCCGTACCAGATGCTCGGCTGGGTGGACGACGACCTGAAGGACGCGATGGGCATCGACGTCGAAGGCGTCATGCCCTACTCGACCATGTTCGGGTTCCCGAACGAGAACTGGAAGATGTGGCGCACCGGCTGGGGCCAGGAGTTGCTCGTTCCGGGGAACTTCAACGTCACCTACGACGCCAACGGCGATACGCTCATCTATCCCGAGGGCGATACATCGGTGCCGCCGAGCGGGCGCATGCCGAAGGGCTTTTATTTCTTCGACGCGATCATCCGGCAGGAGCCTATCGACGATGACAACCTGAAGCTCGAGGACAACGTCGAGGAGTTCACGCCGATTTCGGAGGCCTATCTGGCGCAGCTCGCGACGGCGGCGCCCGAGGCGGCCTCGAAGGGACGCGCGGTGATCGCGGGCTTCGGCGGCACGGCGTTCGGCGATATCGCGCTCGTGCCGGCGCCATTCCTGAAGCACCCGAAAGGCATTCGCGACATCACCGAGTGGTACATATCCACGACATCGCGCCGCGATTTCGTGCACAGGATTTTCGAGCGGCAGGCGGAGGTCGCGATCGCGAACCTGGAGAAGATCCACGCCGTGGTGGGCCGGAACGTGGATGTGGTGTTCGTGTGCGGCACGGACTTCGGCACGCAGACGTCGTCGTTCTGCTCGGTGAAGACGCTGCGCGAGCTGTACATGCCGTATTACCAGCGAGTGAACGGATGGATCCACAAGAACACTTCGTGGAAGACGTTCAAGCACTCCTGCGGCGCGGTGGAGAAATTCATGGAGTCGTTCATCGACTCCGGCTTCGATATCATCAACCCGGTGCAGTGCTCGGCAACGGGAATGGACCCGGCGCTGCTCAAACAGAAGTACGGCGACCGGCTGGTATTCTGGGGCGGCGGCGTCGATACGCAGAAAGTTCTTCCGTTCGGGACGCCGGCCGAGGTGCGGCGCCAGGTGCTCGAGCGTTGCGAAACGTTCGCCAAGGGCGGCGGTTTCGTGTTCGATACGATTCACAATATCCAGGCCCGCACGCCGGTCGAGAACATCGTCGCGATGGTCGATGCCGTGCGGGAGTTCAACGGCGAAAGGTCAAAGAAAACGCATGCCTGATCTCACGAAACTCTACGAGGCCGTCCTCAACGGCGACAGCAAAGGGGCGGTCGCGATCACGAAGCAGGCGCTCGAGGAAGGGACCGATCCGCTCGAGATCGTCAGCAAGCACATGATTCCGGCGATGGACGAGGCGGGCCGCCGCTTCGAGTGCGAAGAGTACTTCGTGCCCGAACTGCTGCTGGCGGCGCGGGCCATGAAGGGCGCGCTGGAGCTGATCCGGCCGCTGCTGGCCGCGCGCGGCGACGAGCCTGCGGGGCGCGTGGTGATCGGCACGGTGAAAGGCGACCTGCACGACATCGGGAAGAACCTGATCGCGTCGATGCTCGAAGGCGGCGGCTTCGAGGTGATCGATCTCGGGACGGACGTTTCGCCCGAGAAGTTCGTGCAGGCGGTGAAGGAGCGCAATCCCAACCTGGTGTGTTTGTCGGCGCTGCTCACGGTCACGATGCCGTCGATGAAGACGACGATCGACGCGTTGAAGGCCGCGGGCGTGCGGGAGAAGGTGCGCGTGGTGGTGGGCGGCGCTCCGGTGACCGAGCAGTGGGCGAAGGAAATCGGCGCGGACGCGTATGGGGAAAATGCCGCGTCGGCGGTGCCGCTGGCCCGGCGGCTGGTCGGGAAGTGAGCGCGGCGGCGGTTCACAACCGGCGCGCGGGTCTGGCAACCTGGCCTACATGGAACACGATGATCTGGTAGACGCGATCCGGCGGCGGCGGGCGATTTTGTTCGTCGGCGCCGGAGTGTCGAAGAACGTCGGCGTGCCCACCACCACGGAGATCGTCAACGAGATCGCGCGGCAGCTTGGCTACGATCCGCAGGAGTTCCAAAAGCTTGCGGACCATCGGACGCTCGCCGAGTTTTACCAGCTTACGAAGGGCACGCTCGGGCCGCTCAGAAGCTGGATGGACGTCACGTGGCACCGGCAGGACGCCGATGTGCGCGACTCCCAGATTCACAAGCTGATCGTCGAGCTCGAGTTTCCGATCATTTACACGACGAACTACGACCGGTGGCTCGAGCGCGCGTTCGAGGCGTACGGGCGCGAGTACATCAAGATCACCAACGTCGGCGATCTGCTCAAAGCCCGGGAGGGCGTGACGCAGATCGTGAAATATCACGGCGATTTCGACGACGATGCTTCGATCATTCTCACCGAAACCAGCTTCTTCGAGCGGCTGGATTTCGAGAGCGCGCTCGATCTGAAATTGCAGGCGGATGTGCTGGGGCGGCCGGTGCTGTTCGTCGGCTACAGCATGTCCGACATCAACATCAGGTACCTCGTGTACAAGCTCCAGCGGCTGTGGGAGTCGTCGCATCTGAGCCAGTTGCGGCCGAAGTCGTACGTGTTCCTGGGCGCGTCGAACCCGGTGCAGGAGCGCGTCCTGAGGCGGCGCGGCATCGAGCCGGTGGTTTCCGAGTGCGAGCATCCGGGCGAGGGGCTCGCGAAGTTTCTATCGGACCTGCTCGATCGCGTTTCGCCGAAGTGACCATGCGCCTGAAGCTGGTCAGTTGCGAGATTTTCTATCGCGAGATGTGCGCGGCCGTGGCGCGGTCTCCGAACCAGGTGGATGTCGAGTTCCTGCCCAAGGGCCTGCACGACAGCGGGTCGGAGATGATGCTCGACCGGCTGCAAGCGGCGCTCGACGCGGTGGACGAGTCGCGCTACCAGGCGATCTTGTTCGGCTATGCGCTGTGCGGCAACGGGTTGGTGGGGCTCAGGACGCGGTCGAAGCCGGTTGTGATTCCGCGCGCGCACGACTGCATCACTCTGTTCCTCGGCAGCAAGGAGCGGTATCTCGAGTACTTCACGAACAACCCCGGCGTGTACTTCAAGACCACGGGGTGGATCGAGCGCGGCGAGGGGTTGCAGCCGCTGAGCGCGCAGGCGCTGCGGAAGACGGGCATCGGGTACAGCTACGAGGAGTTGCTCGAGAAGTACGGCGAGGAGAACGCGAAGTACCTCTACGAGCAGCTCGGGGAGCACACGCGGAACTACAGGCAGCTCACCTTTATCGAGATGGGCGTCGAGCCGGACGAGCGGTTCGAGCGCGCCACGGTCGAAGAGGCCGCGCGGCGCGAATGGAAGTACGAGAAGGTGCGGGGCGATATGGGGCTCGTGCACGATTTGGTCGATGGGCGGTGGGACCCGGAGAAGTTTCTCATCGTGCCGCCGGGATGGCGCGTCGTGGCCAAGCACGACGACTCGATTATAGGAGCGGAAAAGGCGTCATGACGGGCAGGGAACGGATCATCGCGACGATCGAGGGACGCCAGGCCGACCAGCTTGCGCTCATGCCGATCACGATGATGTTCGCTGCGCGCGAGATCGGCGTGGCGTATCGCGATTACGTGAGCGATTACCGGGTGCTGGCCGAGGCGCAGATCCGCACGGCCGGGGCGTACGGGTTCGACTTCGTGTCGGCGATTTCGGACCCGGCGCGCGAGGCCGCCGATCTGGGCGCGGCGATCGAGTGGTTCCCGGATCAGCCGCCGGCGATCGTGGAGGAGCAGGCGCTGCTCGGGGACAAGCGCGCGCTGGCGGGGTTGCGGGCGCCCGATCCGCTTGGCGGCGGGCGCATGCACGATCGCGTGAAGGGCGTGGCGCTGCTGAAGGAGCGGGCGGGGCGGGACCTGCTTGTCGAGGGATGGGTCGAGGGGCCGTGCGCGATGGGGGCGGACCTGCGTGGCATCAACACTTTGATGCTCGACTTCTTCGACGATGAAGGGTTCGTGCGGGATCTGTTCGAGTTTGCGGTGGCGATGGAGTTGGATTTCGCCCGCGCGCAGGTCGAGGCGGGGGCGGACATCATCGGCGTGGGCGATGCGGCGGCGTCACTGGTCGGGCCGGCGCTGTACCAGGAGTTCGTGCTGCCGTATGAGCGGAAGCTCGTGGACGGGCTGCATGCGATGGGGACGCGCGTGCGGCTGCATATCTGCGGGAAGACGCGGCGGCTGTTTGGCGGGATCGCGACGCTGGGATGCGAAATTGTGGACCTGGACTGGATGGCTCCGATGGCCGACGCGCGGCGTGAGATGGGGCCCGGGCAGACGCTGCTGGGGAATCTGGATCCGGTGGCGGTGCTTCGGAATGGGACGCCGGAGTGCGTGACCCGGATGGCGGCCGGGTGCCACCGCGCGGCGGGGGCGCGCTACATCGTTTCGGCCGGCTGCGAGGTGGTGCGGGACACTCCGGTTGAAAACTTGCGGGCGCTGTGCGCGTATGCCCGCTCTGGCGCGGCCGGAACAAATCGGGCAGGCGATCGGTAGTCTTGTTGTGAGGAGGCTATGCTCACGTTTCTGTTGTGGGTGATCTTGCTGTTCCTGTGCTGGCCGCTCGCACTGCTGGCGCTGGTGTTCTATCCGATCGTGTGGGTTGTGCTGCTGCCGTTCCGGCTGGTCGGGATCGCGGTCGGCGGCGCGCTGAACCTGGTGTGGGCCGTCGTGACGCTTCCGGCGCGCGTGCTGCGCGGCGGCTTCAGGCCGGGTACTTGCGTGTGATCTTCAAAAACGCGCCGTGCAGGCGGTGCACCCACTGGGTCTGCGGCAGGAACATGTAGGGACAGTAGCCGGGCACGACGCTGATGCCGTTCCGGTTGCAGAAATCGATTGCGGCGTCGCTCACCGCGCCCTTTCCCGTGGCGCGGTAAAGCCAGATGCGCTTGATGCCGGCCTGGCGGCAATCGTTGACGACGGTGGCGGCCGTGTCCGGCCTGGTCATGACAAGCACGCCTTCGACCGGCGGCTGGATGGCCTGCACGGAGTCGTAGCACGGCACGCCCTCGATCTCCTTCGCGGCCGGATTCACCGGCACGACGTCGTAGCCCTGCTTGCGCAGATCGCGAAACAGGCAGGTGTTGAAATCCCTCGGATTGCGGCTCGCGCCGACCAGCGCAATGCGCTTCTGCGCGAGAAAACCGTCGATGGCCTGGCGGGTGGTTTCGGGCATGAATTGCTCCCCCCGATATCGTACAATGAAGTAGCATTTCTCGGGCGCAGGGGGGCTTTCTCGCATGAGCGACAGCGCTACCCGTATGCCTTCGCTCGACGGGCTCCGGGCGATTTCGATTTCGCTTGTGCTGCTGGGGCATCTGGGCGGAACGCGCGGCTTCACGCCGCTCGACCTGGGGATCGGGGACTACGCGCACCTGGGCGTGGTCGTCTTCTTCGTGATCTCAGGGTTCCTCATCACCAATCTGCTGCTTTCCGAACACAGGAAGAAGGGCACGATCTCACTCGCGCGCTTCTACGAGCGGCGCGCGTTGCGGCTGTTTCCGGCGTCGTTCTTCTTCATCGCGTCCATCGCGGTTTTCTGGCTGCTGGGCGTGTTGCACCTTCAGCCGCGGGACTTCTTTCACGCCGCGACCTACACGGTGAACTACTTTCCGGCGCGGTCGTGGGAAGTGGGGCACCTGTGGTCGCTTTCGGTGGAAGAACAGTTCTACCTGCTGTGGCCTTGCGCGTTCCTCATGCTGGGGCCGCGGCGGGCGATGTGGCTGGCGGCAGCGGTGATCGTGCTGGGGCCGGGGGCGCGGTCGGCAAACCGGCTGTTCCTGATCGGGACCCCGTATCACGACCAGCCGATGTTCCCGATGGTGGCCGACAGCCTGGCGATGGGGTGCCTGCTGGCGAGGGCGAGCGGATGGCTTACCCGGCAGCGATGGTATCTCAACATGTTCCGGCCTCACTTCGCCATGGCGCTGCTGGTTCTGATCCTGGTGATTAACCGCTACATGGATTTCACGGTGGTCTCGGTGTTCGGCACGTCGATGATCAACCTCGGGGTGGCGATTCTGATCCACCGGTCCGTGCATTGCCATGGAGACTGGGCCGGGAAGGTGCTCAACCTGAGGCCGATTGCGTTCGTCGGCGTGCTGAGCTACTCGCTGTATCTGTGGCAGCAGCTTTTTCTGAACCGGAATGCGGGGCGATGGGTGAATGGGTTTCCGCAGAACCTGATTCTGGCGGTGATCGCCGCGCTGGCGTCGTATCTGCTGTTGGAGAAGCCGGTGATGAGGCTGCGGGGCCGGTTGCGGTAGGCTGTGGCCGTGCCCCTCGTGCTAACCTCTACGTTTGGCGTCCCCTATGCCCGTCACACGCGAGAAGACACAGCTCATGAGCGCGTCCGAGATCGACCGGACGCTGGTCCGCCTGGCGCACGAAATTCTGGAGAAATCGGAGGACCTGGACCGGCTGGCGTTCATCGGGATACGGCGGCGCGGGGTCCCGATCGCACAGCGCCTGGCCGCCAAAATCAAAGCGCTCGAGGGCCTGGAAATTCCCGTCGGCATCCTCGATATCACGCTGTACCGCGACGATCTTTCGACCATCGCGGCGCAGCCGGTCGTCAACGCGACGGAGATCCCGTTTCCGGTCACCGGGCGCGACATTATCCTGATCGATGACGTGCTGTACACGGGCCGCACGATCCGTGCCGCGATGGACGCGCTGTTCGATCACGGGCGGCCGGCCCAGGTGCACCTGCTGGTCCTGATCGACCGCGGCCATCGCGAGCTGCCGATCGAGGCGCGGTTCACGGGCCGCTATGTACAGACGACGAACAAGGAAACCATCGAAGTGAAGTTCAACGAGATCGACCAGACGGAGAAGGTCCTGCTGGCCGAGAAAGTGGATTAGCCACAGATGCCTGTCGGATTGTTAGGAATCGAGGGGCTGGAGCGCTCCGAGATCGCGGCGATCCTCGAACGCGCGAAGGATTTCCAGCCGCCTGCCCACCAGTCGTTCCAGCGCCACGACATTCTGAAGGGACGCATGATCGTCAACCTCTTCTACGAGGCTTCGACGCGCACGCGGACCAGCTTCGAGATTGCCGCCAAGCGGCTGGGGGCGGACGCCATCTCGATCACGGCGGCGGGCTCGAGCGTGTCGAAGGGCGAATCGCTCGTCGATACGCTGAACACGCTGGTCGCGATGCGGCCGGATGCGATCGTGATGCGCCATGCGGCGTCCGGCGCTCCGCACTTCCTGGCGCGGTATCTGCCGCGCACGCCGATCATCAACGCGGGCGACGGGACGCACGAGCACCCGACGCAGGCGCTGCTCGACGCGCGCACGATTCTCGACCATCGCGGGTCGCTCGAAGGATTGAAGGTGGCGATCATCGGCGACATCGCGCACAGCCGCGTGGCGCGCTCGAATATTTACCTGCTGTCGAAGTTCGGCGCGTCGGTGGTGCTGTGCGGCCCGGCGTCGCTGGTGCCGGTGGAGCTGGCGAGCATCGCGCCGGGCGTCACGATCACCTACGAAATCGGCAAGGCGATCGAGAACGCCGATGTGGTCATGATGCTGCGCGTGCAGCTCGAACGGCAGCACGAGGCGGCGTTTCCGGCAAGCGAGTATTTCCAGTTCTACGGCCTGCGGCTGGAGCATCTGGATCTCGTGAAACCCGACGCGATCGTGATGCACCCCGGGCCGATCAACCGCGGCCGCGAGATTTCTTCCGACGTTGCCGATTCGCAGCGGTCCGTCATTTTGAACCAGGTCGAGAACGGCGTGGCAGTGCGCATGGCCGTGCTCGAGCGGATACTGACATCCCATGCCGAAACTGCTCATTAAGAACGGGCGCGTGATCGATCCGGCCTCCGGCCGCGACGAAATCGCAGACGTGTTGATCAAGAGCGGCCTGGTGGTGCGCGTAGGGCAGGACCTGCATGCCACGGGCGCCATCGCGTTCGACGCCACCGGGCTGGTGGTCGCGCCCGGGTTCATCGATATGCACGTGCACCTGCGCGAGCCGGGCTTCGAGCATGCCGAGACGATCGAGAGCGGGTCGCGTGCCGCGGCCGCAGGCGGGTTCACGTCGATCTGCGCGATGCCGAATACGAACCCGGTGAACGATGACGCCACCGTGACGCGATACATCGTCGAGCGCGCGCAGCGGTCGGCGGTGGTCAACGTGTTCCCGATCGGCGCGATCACGAAGGGCAGCGCCGGGGAACAGCTTGCGTCGATCGGGTCGATGAAATCGGCCGGTGTGGTGGCGATTTCCGACGACGGGCGCCCGGTCATGAATTCGCGCGTGATGCGCCGCGCGATGGAGTTTGCGCGGGCCTTCGACCTGCCGGTGATCGATCATTGCGAAGACCTGAACCTGAGCGCCGGCGGCGATATGCACGAGGGGTTCGAATCCGTGCGGCGCGGGCTGCGGGGGATTCCGGCCGCGTCCGAGGACGTCATGGTCGCGCGCGACCTGATTCTCTCGGCGACGACCGGGGCGCGGTTCCACGTCGCGCATCTGTCCTCGGAGCGCTCCATCGACATGGTGGCGCAGGCGAAGGCGCGCAAGCTGCCGGTCACATGCGAGGTCACTCCGCATCACATTGCGCTTACCGATGCGGGAATGCCGCCCTACGACAGCAACTATAAGATGAAGCCTCCGCTGCGAACGGGGTGCGATGCGGGAGCGCTGATCGAGGGCATCGCGGCTGGCGTGGTGGATGCGATCGCGACGGACCACGCGCCGCACCCGGGCAGCGAGAAGATGCAGGAGTTCGAGAAGTGCCCGTTCGGGATTATCGGCCTGGAGACGGCGCTGGCGGTGTGCCTGGAGACGCTGGTGCACTCGGGAAAGATTTCGCTGGCACGGCTGATCGAACTGTTCACGGCGGGGCCGGCGCGGGTGCTCGGGTTGAATCGCGGGCGGCTGGAGCCGGGGCTTCCGGGTGATGTCACGATTTTCGATCCGGAGTTGAGCTGGACGTACGATGTGAACCGGTCGCTGTCGCGCAGCCGGAATTCGCCGTTCCACGGGCGGACTTTCCGCGGGGCTCCTGTGGCGACGGTGGTGGGCGGGAACGTGGTTTGGCAGCGGTAAGGAGCACTTGTGGCTGGCTACGAAATTTCCACGGCTAGGCGGCCGCGTATCGGGCCCGCCTTTTTCATTGCCCTGCTCGTGCTGCTGTTTTTGGGCGCACGGTCGATTGCGAGCTATATCATCGAGTACAACTGGTGGCGCGAGATGTCCCAGACCGGGACGTGGTTCTCGTTGCTCGGCTACTCGATTGCGCCTGTAGCGATCGCGGCGGCGCTCCTGTTTCCGATCCTGTTCACAGCGCACGCGCGCGGCATGAAGTTCGCGGGCGACCGGCTGGGGCGCCACAAGTGGTATGCGCGCGTTTCGACCGCGGGCCTGCTGCTGCTTGCGATTCTCGTCGCGGCCTCGACCATCGACACCTGGACCGTTGTGCGGCACTTCGGCGGCCATCACGTTGCCGCCGATCCCTCGGCGTGGCGCGATCCGGTCTTCGGCAGGCCGCTGAGCTTCTATCTGTTCGACCTTCCGTTCTTCAATGTGCTGCGCAGCTTCCTGCTCGCTTCGGCGATCGTGGCGGCCGTCGTCTACTGGCTCACCGCGCGCGGGTGGCAGCTTCGCAACGGCATCGCGGATTTTCGCGACAGCGTCGAAATGGGGATCGACCTGCGGATGCTCGGGCTGCGGGGCGCGCTCGAATCGAAGTTCCTGCGGGGTGTGGCGGCGGCGATCCTGGCGGCGCTGGCGCTGCGGTTTTTCCTCGGCCGCTACGAGATGCTGTGGAACGACCACGGCTTCATGGTCGGGGTCGATTACGTGGATGAAAAGTTCCGGCTGCCGCTTCAGTGGCTGCTCATCGCCGCGTGCGTGATTGCGGCGGCGTTCGCGGCTTTCGGGCGGTGGAAGTGGCTGCTCATCGTGCCGGCGGCGCTGGTGCTGAAAGGGGTGGTTCCGGCGATCGTCGCGGGCGTCTACGTGCGGCCGAACGAAATCTCGATCGAGCGGCCGTACATCGAGCGGCACATCGCGGCCACGCGCAACGCCTTCGGGATCGGGAGCCACGTGAAGGAAAGCGAGTACCACGCCAGGCTCGAGTCGAGCTTCGATCCTTCGAAAAACCAGGCGATCCTCGGCAACGTGCGGCTGTGGGACTGGCGCGCGTTCCACGATACCGTGACGCAGATCCAGGCGCTGCGGCCCTACTACAACTTCGCCGATACGGACGTGGACCGCTACATGATCGACGGGCAGCTGCGGCAGCTTCTGCTGACGCCGCGCGAGCTCGATGTGCGGCAGTTGCCCGAGGCCGCGCGCAGCGGCTGGCCCAACACGCACTTCATCTACACGCACGGCTACGGGCTGGTAGTGGCGGAGGCGAACCGCATCACGCCGGACGGGCTGCCGTACCTGTTCATTCAGGACGCGCCACCCGAGGTGAAGACGACGAGCCTCAAGCTTACGAGGCCGGAGCTGTATTACAGCGAAATCCAGCACGAGCCGGTGTTCGTCAACACCGCGCAGCCGGAGTTCGATTATCCTTCGGGCGCCGATAACCAGAAGACCACGTACAAGGGGAAGGGCGGGTTCCCGGTGGGGTCGTTCGGCATACGGCTGGCGGCGGCGATTTCCTATGCCGATCCGAATATTTTGCTGACCGGGTATCTGACCTCCCAGAGCCGCATGATGATCCGCCGCACGGTGCGCGCCCGGATGGAGGCGCTGGCGGGATTCCTCACGTGGGAGACGGACCCGTATCTCGTGCTCACCAGCGAGGGCCGCCAGGTGTGGACCATCGACGGGTACACGACTTCTCAGGCGCATCCGTACTCGCGGCGCATAGGGCTGGGAACGCTCGGCGACGTGAACTACATACGCAACGCGGTGAAGGCCACCGTCGATGCGTACGACGGCGAAACGCACATTTACGTTTTCGACCCCACGGACCCGATCATTCGCGCGTATCAGCAACTTTTTCCGGACCTGTTCCAGCCGTTTTCGGCGATGCCGGCGGAGCTGCGGGCGCATGCGCGGTATCCGGAGGCGCTGTTCCGCACGCAGGCGGAGATTTACCGCACGTTCCACATGCTCGACCCCCAGGCGTTCTACAACCGCGAGGATCTGTGGGACATCGCGCGCACGATGGTGGCGCAGAGCGGGCGACCCGAGCCTATGCAGCCGACCTATGTGGTGGCGAGCCTGCCGGGCGAGGACCGCGCCGAGTTCCTGCTCATGATCCCGTTCACGCCTCGGAACAAGGACAATCTGATCGGCCTGATGGTGGCGCGGTGCGACGGCGAGCACCTGGGCGAGCTGGTGGTGCTGCAACTCTCGAAACAGGAGCTGATTTTCGGGCCGATGCAGGTGGAGGCGCGGATCAACCAGGATCAGACGATCGCGAAAGATTTGTCGCTGTGGAACCAGCAGGGCTCGACCGTGGTGCGCGGGCAGATGCTGGTGCTGCCGATCGGGGATACGTTCCTCTATGCGGAGCCGCTGTACATACAGTCGGCCGAGGCGCGGATGCCGCAGCTCAAGAAGGTGGCGCTGGCGATGGGGAACCTGCTGATCTACGCCGATACGTACGACCAGGCACTGGCGCAGTTGAGCGCGGCGATGCAGGCGCCCGGAGCGCCGGCGGCGCAGGCGGCCGCGGCCGCTCCGGCACAGGCGGCTCCGGCACAGGCGGCTCCGGCGAAGGCGTCGGACCCGCGGATCGAGGCGATTCGCGGGCGATTGAAGCGGTACCGGGAACTGGCGGCGCAGGGACGGTGGAGTGAGGCCGGCAAGGAACTGGAAGCGATCGAGAGCGAAGTGAAATGACACTCTCCAAATCCCAAAACCTGTTCGCCCGTGCGCAGAAATCGATTCCCGGCGGCGTCAACTCGCCGGTGCGCGCGTTCCGCGGCGTGGGCGGCACGCCTCCGTTCATAGTGCGCGGCGAGGGTTCGCACATCTGGGACGCCGATGGGAACGAGTACATCGACTACGTCGGGTCGTGGGGGCCGCTGATTCTCGGGCACAGGCACCCGGCGATCGTAGAAGCGATCGAGGGCGCGCTTGCCTGCGGCACCAGCTTCGGGGCGCCCACCGAGGGCGAGATCGAGCTGGCGGAGGCGATCTGCGACGCCGTGCCGTCCATCGAGATGGTCCGGCTCGTCAACTCGGGCACCGAGGCCACCATGAGCGCGCTGCGGCTGGCGCGCGCCTTCACCGGCCGCGACCTCACGGTGAAGTTCGAGGGCTGCTACCACGGGCACGTCGATTCGCTGCTGGTGAAAGCGGGTTCCGGCGTCGCCACGCTCGGGATCGCCGAGGCCGCCGGCGTTCCACAGGCCTTCGCGGGGACCACCGTCGCGCTGCCGTACAACTCGATCGAGGCCGTCGAGCGCTGCTTCAAGTGGTACGGCGACAACATTGCCGCCGTGATCGTCGAGCCGGTGGCGGGCAACATGGGCGTGGTGCCGCCCGAGCAGGGATTTCTGGCCGGCCTGCGCCGCGTGACCGCCGCGCACGGCGCGCTGCTGATCTTCGATGAAGTCATGACGGGGTTCCGCGTGGCGTTCGGCGGCGCGCAGGCGTTCTATGGGATCAAGCCCGATCTCACCACGCTCGGGAAGGTGATCGGCGGCGGACTCCCGGTCGGCGCCTATGGCGGGCGCAGGGACGTGATGTCGCTGGTGGCGCCGTCGGGGCCGATGTATCAGGCCGGCACGCTCTCGGGCAATCCGCTGGCCGTCGCGGCCGGGCTCGCCACTCTGCGCGAACTCAAGCGAAACCCCGAAATCTACACGGACCTTGCCCGCCGCACGCGCCAACTCGCCGAGGCGGCTCCGGAAGGCATTACCGTCAACACCGCCGGATCGATGATGACGTATTTCTTCACGCCCGAACCGGTGAGGAACTACGAGGACGCCCAACTGGCGGACCGGGCGCGCTTTGCCGAATTCTTCCGCTGGATGCTGGACCGCGGAATCTATCTCCCGCCTTCGCAGTTCGAGGCCGCGTTCGTCTCGGCCGCGCACTCCGATGCCGACATTGGGCACACGGTGGAGGCGGTTCGCGGCTTCTTTGGCCGCTGAGCCGGCGCGCTAGCCGCCTGCCGCGTCGACTTTCTCTTCGTACAGGTTTCTCGCCGCGAAGGCGACGAGTTCCGCGGTCGAATGCAGCCGGAGCTTGCGGCAGATATGCTTGCGATGGTTGCTTACCGTGTGTATGCTGACTTCGAGCGCGTCAGCAACCTGCCGGCTGGTGCGGCCGCGCGCGATCAGTCGCAAAACATCCGTTTCTCTCGGCGTCAGTCCGTCGTAAGTCATATTTTCACCCACCCGCACACCTCTGAGGATCTCCCGCTAAAGGGCCAGGGATCTTTGCTGGCTATTGGATGCAAGCAACGGTTGAGTTGCGGCAATGTTTGAATGCCTTAGATCTGCTAGTATATTAAAGTTTATTAATCGTACTAAAAGTGGGCCACAATGACGCAGTGGAGCTATTTGTCAAATGGTCCGGGTCTGCTAAAGTTGCCGTTTACCGCCCAGCCGTAAGGTGCGGCGTTACCTGGGAAGATCCTAACTCCCCATATGGATTCTCAACCGGACAGCCTCCTGACTCGCAGGGAACTTGAAGTGCTCGGCCTCATTGCTCGCGGCAAGACGAGCAAACAGATTGCCGGGCAACTGAACCTCAGCGTCTACACGGTGAACAACCACCGGAAGCACATCTGCAAGAAGGCGAACCTGCACTCGACGGCGCAGCTGGTGGCGTACGCTGTGTCGGAGATGGCCCGGAACGGCTCGCCCTTTCCCACAACAGAACCGGAATAGAATGTTTTTGTGACACGCCGCGGTTTGGATGGCGCCGGCTGCGGACGGGGTGGTCCGCCCAACAGGAGGACGATGCCGGGCGGGTGGGCCGATGTGCGCGCGCTGCCGCGGGGCCCCAACGGGCGGAACCTGTGCCGCTGGTGCAACCTCGAAGTGCCCAAGGGGCGAGTGACGTTCTGCTCGGATTTCTGTGTCCACGAGTGGCGGCTGCGCACGGACCCCGGGTATCTGCGGGAATGCGTGTTCGAGCGGGATCGCGGCGTGTGCGCCGGGTGCGGGATCGATACCGTGGCGGAGTTCGCGCACATGAGGCGGCTGCGCGGGGCGGCACGGCTGGCGCGGTATCTCTCCTGGGGACTGCGGCCCGGCTCACGCAAGAGCCTGTGGGATGCGGACCACATTGTGCCTGTGGTGGAGGGCGGGGGCGAGTGCGACCTGGCGAACCTGCGGACTCTGTGCCTGCGGTGCCACAAGAAAGAGACGGCGGCGCTACGCGCGCGCCGGGGGAGTGATCGGCCCGGCGGCGGTTTGGCACCCGCCGCGCAGGTTTGACAACCGGCCCCACTTGCTGCGCTCCTCGAGCAGTTGGCGGACGTGGCCTTCGAGTTCCGCCGCCCGGTGCGCGGAGGTATGGGCGGCAAGGATCCGGCGGCGGGCTCGCTGCCCGAGGGCGGCGCGCTGCTCGGGGCACATTTGGCTCAGATAGCGCAGCGTGTCCTCCGGTCCGCGTGCCACCAGGATCTCTTCGCCGATTCGGAAGATCGTCTCGAGTCCCAGCCAGTAATCGCTCACGATCGGCGTCGCGCAGGCGGCGGCCTCGAACAGGCGCACGCTCGGGGACCAGCCCGCCCGGATCATATCGGCGCGCGTGATGTTGAGCGTGAATTTCTGCGAGTTGTAAAAGGCGCGGTGCGCGGGCGGCGCCAGGTGTTCGATGTGGTCGGTGTTGCGGGGCCACTTGATGGTGGCCGGAAACAGCGGGCCCGCCACGACGAAACGGCCGGCGGGCGAGCGCCGCGCGGGTTCGAGCAGCAAGCGGTCGAGCGCGGGTTGGCGGTCGCCGCTGTAGGTGCCAAGGTATCCCATCTCCCACTCGGCCGGGCGCGGCTCGGGGAAGTACATGTCCGGGTCGGTCGAGCAGTACAGCACACGCGCGCGCGGCGAGCCGTACTCGCGCTCGATGCGAGCCAGCGTGGGCCCGCCGGTGAATGAGAAATAGATGTCGTAGTCGCGGATCATGGCCGCGCTCAGGTACTGCTCGTCGCCGCGCGCCAGTTTCGCCAGCGTGACCGGGGTGTCGATGTCGTAAAAGCCTTTGGCGCCGCGCGCGGTGGCGATGACCCACTTCCCGGCGGCCACGCCGTCGGGTACGTACGACCCCACCATGACGAAGTCGGCGCCGCGCACGTCGCTCGTGAAGCGATCTTTCAGCTCGTCGAGCGTCGAGTAGAGGCCGATGCGGCCGTAGGACGGCTGGGGCAGGTCGCGGTTGGCGGCGTACCAGGGCGCGTCGCGCTCGAGGAACAACACGTCGTGGCCGCGCCGGACCAGTTCGCGGATCAGGCCGCGGTATGTGGTGGCGTGCCCGTTTCCCCACGAGGACGTGATCGAGAGGCCGAAAACGACGATGCGCATTATGCCGCCGCCCTCCCCGCGAGCGCGCCCTCGAAGGCCAGCGCGCGGTGCCTGTAGGTGTGTTCCGCCAGGATTCTGCGGCGGGCCGCGGCGCCGATGGCGCGGGCGCGCGCCGGATCGAGCGAGCGCAACAGCTCCGCCACTTCGCCGCCGCCGCGCGCGGTTAGGACTTCGCGCCCGGGCTCGAGGAATTGTTCGATGCCCGCCCAGGCGTCGGTGACGATGCAGGCCGCCGCGCCCGCGGCCTCGAAGACGCGCGTGGCGGGCGAGTAGCCGTAGCGCGCCATGCTTTCGCGGTTGATGTTCAGCACGGCGCGGGGCGTCGAGTTGAAGGCGTTGTGATCGCGCGTGTAGAGGTGGCCGATGGCGCGCACGTTGGGCGGCGCGGGCTTGTCCTCCCAGCCGCTGCCCGCGAGCAGGAACGCGGAATCGGGAAGCGCGGCCGCGGCGCTGAGAAAGAACTCCTCGACGCGGGTCTCGCGGTCCGGCAGGCGGTTCCCGAGGAAGGCGAGATCGCAAGCGAAGCGCGAGTCGGGCGCGGCGGGGTGGTGCGTCTCGGGATCGAGCGCGTTGTAGATGGGAACGCAGCGGCGCGCGCCGAGCGACTCGTAGCGGGTGACGACGGGCGGGCCGCCGCCATAAGTCAGAACCAGATCGTAGCGCGGGATGAGCGGCGCGAAGGGATCGCCGGGGTTGGCGGCGATGCGGTCGAGCGTGGCGGGCGCGTCCACGTCCCAGAAAGCAGCCAGCGCGCCCGGGCGTCTGCACTCGACGACGGCCTGTTCGAGGTAGGCGTCGAATACGCCCACTCCGCTGGCTTTCACGACGAGGTCCGCGGCGCGTGCGGCTTCGAGGGCGCAATCTACGCCGGCACGGCCTTTGGCGGAGTAGACCACGACATCGGCCCAGGCGGGGTCTTCGATGTCGCGATGGCGCTGGCGGTCGTAGGCGTCGGGTTCGTAGAACGCGACCGAGTGGCCGCGCGCGGCGAGCGCCCGCAGGATGCCGCGGTAGTAGGTGGCCGCGCCGTTCCAGTAAGCCGAGACCAGGCTCGAACCGAAAAACGCGATTCTCAAGCCGGCACCCCCGTCGCCGCCGCGCGCGAACCGTTCAGTTCCTCCAGGATCTGAAACAGTTCGTCGACGCGGTGCGCGCAGGTGTGCCGCGCGAGCACCGTGCGGCGCCCGCGCGCGGCCATTTCGTGGGCCATGCGCTCGTCCGAGAGCAGGTGCTTCAGCAGTCGCTTCATTTCGGCTCCGTCGCGGGCGATCAGGAAATCGCCGGGGGTGAAGAGGCGCTCGGCGTCGTCCCAGGGCGCACTGACGAGCGGAATGCCGCAGGCGAGCGCCTCGAAAACGCGGATGGTCGGGATGCCGGGCAGGGCCTCCGTGTAGGGCCGGCGCGGGATGTGGATGGTGGCCCGGAAGCGCGCGAAAACTTCCGGGACGCGGTAATTCGGGAGCCAGCCGCGGTAGGCGATGCGCGCGCCGGCGAGCCCGGCCAGGGCTTGCGGCGGGTAGCGGACTCCGTAGACCGCGGCGCGCAGGTTTGCGCCGCGCACGGGCTGGATGAGGAATTCGTGGATCTCGGCGGCGCGCTCGTCGTCACCCCAGTTGCCGATCCAGACCAGGTCGCCGTCGGTGCGCGGGTCCTGAAGCGGGCGGAACACGCGCGTGTCGGCGGCTTCGTGCCAGGTCCAGGCGCGCGGCGCCCAGCCGCGTGCGACGTAGAGGTCGCGCAAGGCGGCGCCGTAGGCGAGGACTCCGTCGTAGTGCGAGAGGTCGTAGGCCGCGAGCGCGCGTTCGTTGGTGACGGCGCGGTGGTGCGTGTCGTGGAACAGGAGCTTGTAGCCGCTCGAGCGCGCGCGGTGCTGGCCGAGACGGCCGACGAGCGCGGGAGCGTTCCATTCGTGGACCACGACGAGGTTCGCGCCGTCGAGCGCTTCGTCGAGGTCCAGGGACCAGAAGGCGTAGGGGGTGCTGGCGAGGTTCGGGAACGCGGCGCGGAAATCCGAGAGTGGCGCTTCTCCGTGCTCGGCCAGCAGGTTGGCTCGGCTCCAGCCGTCTTCGGGCTCGAAGATGCGGACGTCGTGCCCTCGCGCAAGCAGTTCGGCCGCGACGCCGCGCAGGAAATGCGCGTTGCCGTGGTTCCAGTCCGAGACGAGCGAGTGGTAGAAGAGGACTACGCGCATAGGCGCTCGGCCTCCATGTATGCTGCGGCTCTATACGCGGCGGCCATGCGCGCGGGGTGGAAGTGCGCGGCGCGGGCGCTGGCGCGCGCGCGGAGTCCGGCTCGGGTGTGCGGGTCCTCGATCAGGCCGTTGAGCGCGCGCTCGAGCGCGGCGTCGTCGTCCGGCGGGACGAACAGGGCGGCGTCGTACCAGTTCTCGCGCAGGCTCGGGATGTCGCCGAGGACGAGCGCGCAGCCGGCGAGCGCCGCTTCGAGCACGGACAGTCCGAACGGCTCATAGCGCGCGGGATGGGCGAAGATGGCTGCGCGGCCGTACCAGCGCGCCAATTCCGCGGGCGCGAGCCTGCCAAGGCGGTGGGCGCCCGCCGGCTCGCCGGCGCCTTCGCCTGCCAGGTACACGGGCCAGCGCAGGCGCGGCGCGACGCGCTCGAGCGCCGCCGCGTTCTTTCCCTCGTCCCACAGGCGCCCGGACGCCAGGATGAAGTTCTCCTTGATTCCGGGAGGGAACTGCTGCGGGGTCCGGCCGTTCGGGATCACGCGCGCGTGCCGCACCGGGCCGTAGTTTTCGCGCAGGGACGCGAGCATGGCGTGGGTGGGCGCGACGACGAGACCGGCGGCTTCGAGACCGGCGCGCACCTCTTCGCGGTAGCGGTCCCAGCAGGCGGGCGCGGGCTCGCGCTTCACCGCCCGCCACCAGGAGAGCACGCACGAGTGCGCCACCACGACCACGGGCGCGCGCCAGGGGAGGCGCGCGTGGGTGTAGCCGTTCAGGTGCACCACGTCCGGCTTCAGGCGCGCTTCGAGCCCGAGCAGCCAGCGTCCCGCTGCGGCCACGTCCGCCCAGGGGTTGTCCATCCATTCGAGGCGATAGGTGCTCTCGAAGATATCGACGTTCGCGATGCCGTCCGCCTCGTCCCGCTGCCGGGCGCTGACCGGCGCGCCCATGGTGGCGAGCGCGAACCCGATGTCGGGCAGCGCGCGGGCCAGTTCGAGCGCGTAGGGCCATACGCCGCCCACCGTGTCGGCCGTCATGAGCACACGGCTCACGATTCGCTCTCCAGTTGCGCGATGGGGAGCGGGCGCGCGTCCTGTATGTCGCTGAACTCGGCGTTTTCGCGCAGGTAGTGTTCGAGCGCGCGCTCCCAGGCGAAGTCGTCGGCCGCGCCCCACAACTTCGTGTAGTCGGGCGAGCCGGGGTAGGGAAATAGCGGCACGGGCTTGTTCGCCCACACGCCGTGCCGGTGAAGGTGTTCGCGCCAGGCTTCGATTTCGGCCGCGTCATCCACTTTCGCGTCGAGCAGATTGGCCTGGACGAACGGCACGTACCGCTTGGCGAGGATCAGGCGTTCGCTGAACTCGGGCGTGCTGAGGCGGCTCTTCTTGTCGAGCAGCGCGCGGCCTTCTTCGGAGATGCTTTCAACGCCCGCCTCGATGGACACGCAGCCCGCGCGCCCGAGCAGCTCGATCATTTCGGCGTTCCAGAGGTCGATGCGGGTCTGGACTCCGAACTTCACGCGCCGCCCGGCGACCGCCTCGAGCAGCGCGCGGTCGGGCAGAAAAATCTCGTCGATGAAATAGACATACTCGACGCCCCGCGCGAGCAGCCCGTCCAGTTCCTCCAGAATCGCGTCGAGGGAACGCTTCCGGTAGGCCGAGCGGAAATTCTCCTTGGCGCAGAAGGTGCAGTGGTAGGGGCAGCCGCGCGAGGCTTCCATCTCGGCGCCGGGCGCGCCCGGTTCCGCATCAAAGCGATGGTGATGATGGCGGTGGCGCGCAATGGTTTCGGCAGGCCAGGCGAGCGCCGGAAGCGCCTTCATGTCGGAGGCGTGGGGCGCGCCTTGCACGCGGATGTCCGCGCCGTCGCGCCAGGCGAACGACGGGATCGCGGACCAATCGCCGCCGAGTTGGGGCAGCACCTCCTCGGGTTCGCCCAGAACGGCGGCGTCCACGCCGAGTTTGCGGATGGCGGCGCGCGGGGTGGTCGAAGCGTGCGGGCCGACGGCGACAATGGCGCCCGCCCGCCCGCCGAGCTCCTTCACCGTCTGGCGCGGAATGCGAAGCTCGGGCGGCGGGCAGCGCCAGAACAGGTAGCTCGGGGCGGTAGTGACGACGGCGATATCGACGCGCTCGCCCAGCGTGCCCTCGAAGATCAGGGCCTCGTGCCCCGCTCGCTCGAGCAGCGCCTTCGCGTAGCCGTACTCGAGAGGCAGGTGCGGCTCGCGGCAGCCGAAATAAATGCTGCCCGAGAAATTCCAGTCCGGGTTGACGAGTGCGAACCTCACACCGTCAGCCCCCGGGCGTGAAGCTCAGCGCTCGCTTCAGCCACCCGGTCCTGAGCGATCTGCCCTTCGAGCCAGACCGCCAGCTCCTGCAATCCCTCTTCGAGCGTTATGCGCGGGTTAAACCCGAGCAGCGTGCGCGCGCGGGAAAGATCCGCATAACAGTGGCGTATGTCGCCCACGCGATATTTGCCGGTGATTTCGGGCCGTATGCCGCGCTTGCCGAGCACGGCTCCCAGGCGCGCGGCGATTTCGAGCACGCTGTAGGGCCGCCCGCTGCCGGTGTTGAACACGTGCCCGGGCGCCTCGGGGCGCGCCAGCGCGAGCATGCACATGCGCACCACGTCGTGGACGCTGACGAAGTCGCGCCGCTGCTCGCCATCCTCGTAGATGACGGGCTGTTTCCCGTTCAGATACCGGGCGGCGAAAATCGCCAGCACGCCGGTGTACGGGTTCGAAAGCGACTGCCGCGGCCCGTACACGTTGAAGAAACGCAGGGCCACCGTCGGGATCCCGTACGCGCTGCCCGCGATCAGGCACAGGCGCTCCTGCGTGTACTTCGAGAGCGCATAGACAGAGGTCAGGCTGGGCGGCTTCGTTTCGGGTGTCGCCGCCGGAGTGAGCCGTTCGCCCGCGCCGTCGCGCAGTTCCCAATCGCCGGCCTTCAACTGCGCGGCCGTGCGTTCGAGGCCCATGTTCAGCTTCCCGTCCGCCGAAAGGTACGCGCCCTCGCCGTAGATGCTCATGCTCGAGGCAACCACGAGCCGTTCGGCGGGCCGCGCGGCGAGCTGTTCGAGCAGCACGGCGGTTCCGAGACTGTTCACGCTGGTGTACGACGCAATTTCGTACATGCTCTGGCCGATTCCGACCGAAGCAGCGAAGTGGAACACCGCGTCGATGCCCTTGAGCGCGCGGCGGACCGTGTCCGGGTCGCGCACATCGCCGACGATCAGCTCCGCATCCGGGGTCAGGTACGCGGGACGCTTGGCGTCCTGCCCATGAACTTGTGCGGAAAGATTGTCGAGGATTCGAACGGCGTGGCCGCATCCAACCAACGCGTCGGCGAGGTGGGAACCGATGAATCCGGCCCCCCCGGTGATGAGAACTTGCTTTCCCAATCCGTGCCCCCCTTCGAGCAGACTGGCAGGCTAGATTCCATCAAAGCGTATCCTGCTTGTTTAATAGCACATGCGCGTACATAGGTCAACCTGAACAATTACTCATGTTCGGAGTATCATTGGCGGCAGGAGGGGCAATCGTGCTAAAAACCGCTTCCGACATCCTCGTGGAAACGATTCACAATTGGGGCGTTGACGTGGTATTCGGCGTCCCCGGCGACGGCATCGACGGCGTCATGGAGGCGTTGCGCACGCACCAGGAAACCGTCCGCTTCATTCATGCCCGGCACGAGGAAGGCGCGGCCTTCATGGCCTGCGCCTACGCCAAGTACACCGGGAAGCTGGGCTGCTGCCTGGGCACCTCGGGCCCGGGTGGAATCCATCTGCTCAACGGGCTTTACGACGCCAAGCTCGACGGCGCGCCCGTGCTGGCGATCACGGGTATGCAGTACCACGACGTAATCGGCACGCATACGCAGCAGGACGTCGCGCTCGATCGCCTCTTCATGGACGTGGCGGTGTACAACGAGCGCATCATGGGCAAGGCGCACATCGAGAACGTGGCGGAACTCGCGTGCCGGACCGCGCTGGCCTACCGCGGCGTGGCGCACATCACCATTCCAATTGACTTTCAGGAGGAAAAGATCGATCAGCGCTCGGCGCGCAATGCGCCGCACCACGTTTCAGATGTGCTGGCGCTCGGCGCGCGCGCTCCGAACCGCGGCGACCTCGAACGGGCGGCCGAGCTGCTGAACCGCGGCAGGCGCATCGCGATCCTGGCCGGGGCAGGCGCGATCGGTGCGGGAGAGCTGCTCGAACAGGTGGCGGAAAAACTCGGCGCGCCGATCGCAAAGGCGCTGCTCGGCAAATCGTGCGTGCCCGACGACAGCCCGTACACCACCGGCGGCATCGGCCTGCTGGGTACGGAGCCTTCGCAGGACGCGCTCGAAAACTGCGACACGTTTCTGATGGTGGGGACTTCGTTCCCGTACATTGAATTCCTGCCCAAGCCGGGGCAGGCGCGCGGCGTACAGATCGACATCGACCCGAAGCGGATCGGGCTGCGGTATCCGGTCGAGGTGGGCGTCGTAGGCGATGCAACGCGCTGCCTGAGCGAGATGCTGCCGCTGCTGAAGCGGAACCGGCATCGCGGGTTCCTCGAGTCCGCGCAGGAGAGCATGAAGAAGTGGCGGGCGCTGATGGAGGAGCGCGGCACGCGCACGGACAAGCCGATGAAACCGCAGGTGGTCGCCTGGGAACTCGGCAAGCGGCTGCCGAACAACGCGATCGTTTCGTGCGATTCGGGGACTATTGCGACGTGGTGGGCGCGGCAGATCCCAGCGCGCCGCGGCCAGATGTACTCGCTTTCGGGCACGCTGGCGACGATGGGCCCTGGGCTGCCCTACGCGATCGCGGCGCAGATCGCCTATCCGCACCGGCCGTCGATCGCGTTTGTCGGCGATGGCGGGTTCTCCATGCTGATGGCGGAGTTTTCGACGGCGGTCAAATACCGGCTGCCGGTGAAGGTGATCGTGATCGACAACCGTACGCTGGGGATGATCCGGTGGGAGCAGATGATCATGGGCGGCAACCCGGAATACGGGGTGGACTTCGAGCCGATCGATTTCGCTATGTTCGCCCGGGCGTGCGGCGGGGTGGGATTCCGCGTGGAAGATCCGTATGAGATCGGCGGCGTTCTGGACCGGGCTCTGGGCACGCCGGGGCCGGTGTTGGTGGATGCGATCGTGGATCCGTACGAGCCGCCGCTGCCGCCGCGGATCAGCGCGAAGCAGGCGCGGAAGTTTGCCGAGGCGATGGTTCGCGGGCAGCCGAACCGGGGGCGGATTCTGGAGACGATCGGCCGCGGGCGTGTTCGAGAGCTGATTTAGTCGGGCCGGCCGGGGCGAGGCCGCGGACCGGGGACCCGCCGCACGGACCTCTTGACAAATGATTGTTTTAAATGCATACTTGAAACCGTTATTTGAACAGGGGAAAAGGTCCCATGGGCCGACAGGAGCCGGATGCGGCGAAAAGCACGAGCGATCGGATTCTGGAAGCCGCCGAAATCTGCTTTGCCACCAAAGGTATACGCGCCACTACCCTGAAGGAAATCACCGAGCTCGCCGACGTCAACATCGCAGCCGTTAACTATCACTTCGGGTCGAAGGACGAGCTGGTGCGGGCCGTCTACGAGCGCAGTTTCCGCCCGCTCAATGAAGACCGCCTGCGACTGCTAGAGAAGGTCGAAGCCAGGGCCGATGGCGCCGGAATCACGCTTGAAGACGTGTTGCGGGCCCTGTTCGAGCCCATGATCCGGGCCTGGACCACGAACAGGAACTTCATCCTGCTGGTCGGGCGTCTGCAGCACGAGCCCGACGCCGAACTGAACGGGTACATACAGGGCCAGTTGTACAGCGAGCTGGTCCGCCGGTTCCTGGCGGCCGCCAGGAAGGCGGCGCCCGACATTCCCGAGGCGGACCTGTTCTTCTGGATCCACTTTCTGTTCGGCGGCACCGTCTACACGCTTTTCAACAGCCAGGATATGGAGCGCCTGCACGCAGGCCGGAATCTCCTGGACTGCCCGGATGTCTTTCTCGACGTTTTGATCTCGTTCGGCGCGGCGGGCCTGCGCTCGCGCCGCATCCCGATTGCCACGGAGAAATAGAATGAACCTCGCGAACGGTCTGTTCCGATTCCACACGTCCCGGAAGGTCGGGGACGCGCTTCTCCTCCTAATCCTGCTCGCCGCCGCCGCGACGGGAGTTTTCGCCCAGGAATACCGCGCCAGGGTGCAGGGCCTGGTCACCGATCCCAGCCAGGCCGTGGTTCCGCAGGCGCGCGTCGTTCTGCTCAACGAGAAGACGGGCGTTTCGGCCTCCACGGTCACGGATGCCGGCGGAAGGTATGTCTTTGACCTGGTCCAGCCGGGCACTTACGCGCTGCGGGCCGAAGCCGCGGGCTTCGAGCCGTTCGAGCGCAGGAACATCCTGGTGCAGGTGCGCGGAGACATCACGGTCGATCCGCGCCTGCAGATCGGCGGGTCGGCCACGACGATCACGGTGTCCGACACCGGCACGCAGATCGAGTTCAACACCAGCTCGATGGACCTCACGGTCAACGAGACGATGCTGAAAGACCTGCCGGTGATGGCGCGCAATCCGTTCCAACTGGCGACGCTCAACCCGGCGGTCGTCAACCGCTACACCGGGGCCTACGCGTCGGCCAACGCCAACCCGTTCTTCATGTGGGCGGCAAGCACGATCGACGTCGCGGGCACGAACTCCCGGCAGAACGACCTGTTCATCGACGGCACGCCGGTCCAGATAGGCCCGAAAGGCTCCTACACGCCGGCCATGGACGCGGTGCAGGAGTTCAGCGTGCAGCAGAACAGCGTGGATGCCGAGTACGGCCACAGCGCGGGCGGAATCCTGAGCGTCGGGATGAAATCGGGCACGAACGAGTTCCACGGCACGGCGTATTACTTCGGGCGCAATCCTGCGCTCAACGCGGCGATCAAGTCGATCACGCACACGCCGAGCACGTCGCGGAACCACATCTGGGGCGGGACGCTCGGCAACCCGATCGTCAAGAACAAGCTGTTCACGTTCACCTCATGGGAGCAGTGGATCACGCGGGAGCCGCTGACGACCGCGATGACGCTGCCCACCGATCTCGAGCGCACGGGCGACTTCTCGCAGACGCTGAACGCGATCGGGGGGCTGCAAGTGATTTACGATCCGTGGTCCACCACGCTCGACCCGGCAACGGGCGCGGTCCAGCGCACGCCGTATCCGGGCAACAAGATCCCGGCGCAGAACCTGGACCCGGCGGCCGTTCGTTTCATGAAAGACGTCTGGCAGCCGAACGGGGCGGGCGAGTCGTTGATGGGACTGGAGAACTTCCGGAAGACCTTCCCGATGACGATTCGGTACCTGAATTTCAGCGAGCGCGCGGACTGGAACCCGAGCGACCGCTGGCGGGTATTCGGCCGCTTCAGCCAGGTGCGCACGAACCTTTCCCCGGAGCGCTACGTCGATTCTCCGGCCCTGCGCGACGCCAACGCGGGTGTCATGAACAACCGCAACATAGCGGGCGACGTGGTCTGGATGAAAGACCCGCGCACGGTGTTCAGCTTCCGCATGGGGTACACGGGACTGGCCGACGATTACAACTCCGCCCCGTCGAAACTCACCGAGCAGCAGCTCGGCGATTTCTGGCCGGGCAACGCGTGGTACAAGCCGTACCTGAAAGACCTGCCCGCGATCTACTATCCGGCACTGTATGTCGGGGACGCCATCTTCGGCCAGGACCTCTACTGGATTCAGGACCCGCATCACTACAGCGGCCATGCCACCGTGCGGCGAACGCAGGGCGTTCATAACCTCAAGGGCGGATTCGAGTCGCGGTTCCACCGCTCGCGGGTTCACATGCCGAACCTGATGGGCTTCGGCTTCCTGCCCACCTCCACCTCCGACACCTACCAGAACCCCAACTGGGGCCTGACCGGAGACAGTTGGGCCACCTTCCTGACGGGCGCGGTGGAGCTGGCGCAGGCCGCCTACATCGCTCCCGAGCGGACGAACGTGAACTACTACGCGGCCTACTTCCAGGACGACTTCAAGCTCAGCCGGAACGTCACGCTCAACCTGGGGCTGCGCTGGGAATACGAAACCGCGCCGGTGGACCCCAGAAACTACTCGCTCACGCGCATGGTGGATCTCACCGACCCGATCCCCGAGATGCAGGCCAACCCCCCGGTCTTCCACCCGCAGGTGGAGGCGCTCTACGGCAAGCCGCACCTGTTCAACGGGGCGTTCGTCTACACGGATGCGAGCCATCCGGGCAAGTACGATCCGAACAAGTTCGTGTTCAACCCGCGCGTGGGCATCGCCATCCGGCTCAGCGACAAGACCGCGTTGCGCGGCGGGTGGGCGCGTTTCATCGTGCCGCCGCTGACCGTGTCGCGCACCATCACGGGGGACATAGGGGTCTACGGCTTCAGCCAGGTTACCCAACCCGCGCCCACGATCGCGGGCGTTCCCGGAGCACGGTTGAGCAATCCGTTCCCGAACCTGCTGCTGCCCGCGGGCAAAGAGTACGGCCGCTATACGCAGCTCGGCAACAGCGTGTCCTGGGACAACCCGGAGTTCCGAACCGGCGTCAACGACCGCATCAATGTGACTCTCCAGCGCGCGCTCGCGGCGGGCTTCATCGCCGAGGCGACCTACTTCGCCAATCTCGGCCACGACCTTCCGTATAACAAGCAGCTCAACATGATGGACCCGAACCTTCTGTACACCTACGGCGCGATGGTCGAGCAGGGCGTGCCGAATCCGTTCTACCAGTACGCGACGCCGGACAAATTCCCCGGGCCGCTGCGCGATTACCCCTACCTGCCCGCCAACTATCTGCTGAAGCCGTATCCGCAGTACGTGGACCTCACGCAGATGAACACGCCCGGCGTTATCGACCGCTACCACTCGCTCCAGGCGGGAATCCGCAAGGACTTCAGCCACGGCTATCAGCTCATGTGGAACTACAACTACGGGCGGCAGAAGACCGGCGCCTTCTTCAACGACGTGGACGAGTACGCGGGGCGCTTCACGATGATGCCCAGCAAGGAGCCGCGGCACCGGTTCAACTTCGCGGGGACCTTCGAGCTGCCGTTCGGCCGCGGCCGCAAAATTGCGCCGCACGCGCCCGCCATCGTCGAGCACGTGATCGGCGGCTGGTCGGCGAGCCCCATTCTCACCTACAGCAGCGGCGAATATCTGCGGTTCGGGCCGATGGCGGCGGCGAGCGGCGATCCGCGAATCGACAATCCCGGCCGGGACCAGTACTTCGACACCAGCCTGTTTTCCGTGCTGCCGGCCTATACGATGCGCACCAATCCCTGGCAATACGACGGCGTGACCGGATCGCCGAGTTGGAACATCGACGTAGGCGTGGCGAAGTACTTCGCGCTCACCGAACGGCTCAAGACCGAGTTCCGCTTCGAGGCCTACAATCTCACGAACAGTTTCGTACCGGGGCTGCCGAACATGACGGTCGGCACGCCGCTGTTCGGCAAGTCCACCACGCAGGCGAATCTGGGGCGGCAGATGCAGTACACTCTACGCCTGCACTTCTAGGAGTGGACAGGTGACATTCTCGAAGCTTCGTTACTGGCTGCTGGCGCTGGCGGCTCCGGCGGCGGCATGGGCGCAGCCCTCGTTCGCGGGCCTGCCGCAATTACGGAACGCCGAGACGCGGTCCATCTCGGCCGAGAATCCCACCGGGGAGCGGGGCGGCGGCGCGCGCGCCGTCCCGACCCCGATGAGCGGCGGCTCCGCGCTCGGCACGGGATGGAAGATCAGTCCGGATATCGTGCTGATCCGCCGCAAGACCGTCACGCTCGCCGATGTTCAAGGTCCCGGCGTGATCCAGCACATTTGGATCACGGTGTCCGAGAAGGCCTACCGCGATTGCATCCTGCGCTTCTATTGGGATGACGAGAAGGAGCCTTCGATCGAATCGCCGCTGGGCGACTTTTTTGCCAACGCGCACGCGATGCGCTATCCGGTCAATTCGCTCATGATCGCCGCCAACCCGAGCGGCGGGTTCAATTCCTACTGGCCGATGCCGTTCCGCAAGCACGCGCGGATCACCATCGAGAACCAGCGCCCGGAGGACATCGCCGGATTCTTCTACCAGATCACCTATTCGCTCGAGCCGGTCGCGGAGGACGCGGCGTACTTCCACGCGTCGTGGCGGCGTTCGATGTCCTCGCGCGAGCACCCGGAGCACACCATTGTCGACGGCATCGTGGGGCAGGGCCACTATGTCGGCACGTTCATCGGCTGGGAGCAGTTGTCGAACGGCTGGTGGGGCGAAGGCGAGGTGAAGTTCTACCTGGACGGCGACGACAAGTTCCCCACCATCTGCACCACCGGCACCGAGGACTACTTCGGCGGCGCGTGGAACTTCGGCGATACGACGTTCTCGGCGGCGTACGCGGGCTACCCCCTCTTCCTGAAGCAGCCGGGCCAGATTCCGAAACACGCGATGTACCGCTGGCACGTGCCGGACCCGATCCGCTTCAAAAAAGAGCTGCGCGTGACCATCCAGACCCTGGGCCACTGGCCGAACGGGAAGTTTCAGCCGCTGACCGACGACTTGTCCTCGGTGGCCTACTGGTATCAGGCCGAGCCGCACAAACCGTTTCCCGCGGTGCCGGCCCGCGAGGCGCGCTTTCCGAGGTGAACGCCATGCGGCTCCCGATCATCGCCCTGGCCGCGGCGCTGCTGTGTCCGGCGCAGCAGCGGCCTGCGGCGCCGTTCGAGCGCATCGACGCGCACGTGCACGTGGCGCCTCCGCCGGAGGCGTTTCTCCGGATGCTGGAACGGCTGAATGTGCGCGTGCTGAACGTCACGCTCGTGGACCCGCTCGCACCGGGCTTCGACAAGACCGAGCCGCAAACGACCATGGCGCGCACGATCGCGGAAGCCAGCCGCGGCCGCATCGGATGGGTCTCTACCTTTGATCCCTCGGGATGGCAAGAGGCGGACTTCGGCGGGCGCGTGTCTTCGGAACTGCGAAAGACGTTCGCGCAGGGCGCGGTGGCCGTGAAAATGTACAAGTCGGTCGGGATGTATCTGCGGTCGGCTGATGGCCGTTACGTGCTGCCGGACGATCCGGCCTTCGCGCCGGTTCTCGAGACGATCGCGGCCGCCGGCAAGCCCCTGCTTGCGCACCTGGCCGAGCCGCGCGCCTCGTGGCAGCCTCCCGATCCCGCGAGTCCGCACTACGGCTACTACCAGGCCAACCCGGATTGGTACATGTACCGCCATCCGGAGCGCCCGTCGTGGGAAACCATCATCGCGGCGCGCGACCGCATGCTGGCGCGCCATCCGAAGCTGCGCGTCGTCGGCTGCCACCTGGGCAGCATGGAGCATGATGTCGATGAGATCGCGCGGCGCCTGGACAAGTACCCCAACTTCGCCGTCGATACCGCCGCGCGCGTTCCGGACCTCATGCGCCAGCCGCGCGAGAAGGTGCGGGCTTTCTGCCTGCGCTACCAGGACCGTATCCTGTGGGGCACCGACCTCATGGAACTGCGCTGGGACCAGCCCGCGCGGGCGATCGGGAACTGGGAGGCAGCCTATGAGCGCGAGTGGCGGTACTTCGCCCGGGACCTGGCGCTGCCCGAGGCGGTCCTGCGCAAGATTTTTCGCGAGAACGCGCTGCGCTGGATTCCGGGCTCGGGGGGCGCCGAGGAGCGCCTGCCGTCGGTGGACGAGATCGCGTCGAATTACCTCGAGGCGCTCGGCGGAGAAGCGGCCGTGAAAAAGATCGCCACGCGCGCGGCCGAGGGATCGCTCGAGATCGTGACCTACGGCGACTACGGCCGCTACCGCGAGGTTGCCAAGGCCCCTAACCGCATGCGGCGCACGTTCGCCATAGCGAACTACGGCGTCGTCGAGCGCTGCTACGACGGCGCGCGGGGATGGGAGGAGACTCCCGAGTACGGCACAGCGCCGCTCGAGGGCGTTCGCCTGGAGGAACTGCGGCGGCAGGCGTCGCTGTTCCCCGCGCTCGATCTGCGCAGCGCGTATGCGGAGCTGTCCGTCGTGGGGCGCGTGCCGTGGGAGGACGGGACTGCGTTCGAGGTCAGCGCGACCACTCCCGGCGGCGCGCGCGACACGCTATGGTTCAACGCCGCGACGGGCCTGCTGGCCGGAGTCGAATCGACCGAGACGTTCCGCGGCGGTGTCTCCCAGCGGAGCAGAATGCTGTACGAAGACTACAGGAGCGTAGACGGGGTTCAGGTTCCTCACGTGATCCGCTACGAGAGCCCGCGTATGGTCTGGATGGTGAGGCGCGGCGTAGCGCATAACGTGCCCGTCGCGGAGGCGGTGTTTCAGTGAGACGGTTCATTCGCTGGTTCCTGGCGCCACTGCTCGCTCTTGTGCTTCTGGCGGCGGGCTTCTGGGTCGCGTTCCCTCAGGCTGCGCGCACGGTTTTGGGCCGGTGCGTGCTCCAGTACATATCGCTGCGCTCCGGGGGCGGATGGCTTCGCGGCGGGTTCACGGTGCGCGAGAATGTCATGGTCCCGATGCGCGACGGCGTGCGCCTCGCGACGGACTTGTATCTGCCGCAGGGGGCGGGCCGGCATCCGGCGATTCTCGTGCGGACGCCATATTCGAAGGCCGAGGGCCGCATGGTGGCGGAGTTTCTCGCGCCGCACGGCTATGCCGTCCTGGTGCAGGACACGCGCGGCAAGCACAAATCGGAGGGCGCCTTCTATCCGTTTCGCGACGAGGGGCCGGACGGCGCGGACTTCTCGGCGTGGGTCAAGCGGCAGCCGTGGTGCAACGGGAAGATCGGCGGCTTCGGCTTCTCGTATCTCGGCATCACGCAGTGGGCCATGGCGGTGGGCAACCCCGATGTTTCCTCCATCGCTCCGACGTTCACCACCCAGAACCCGTATTACTCCATCTATCGCGCCGGGGCGTTCTCGGAACTGACGTTTCTGCACTGGTCGCTCAGCAGCTACGGTCGCTTCGGGAACTGGATTGCGCCCAAGGACGTCGAGCGGGGCTACCGCCACTTCCCGCTGGCCGAGGCCGACGATGCAGCCGCGCGCGACATCGACTTCTACAACGATTGGGTCCGTCACCCCGAGCCGGATGCCTACTGGCGCGGCGTGAGCTACGATCACCGCATCGGCGAGATCCGCGCCCCGGCGTTCCTGGTCGCGGGTTGGTTCGACCTCTTCCGCGACGCGCAGTTCCGCGACTTCCAGTTGATCCGGAACGGCGCGGCCGAACCTGCCAGAAGCCGGACCAGGATGCTCGTCGGCCCCTGGAGCCACGGCTTTTTCAACGACAACCTCAAGAATTACGGCATCCAGCCGCGCTGGCTGGAGGCGATTCCGTTCGAGTACCTGCGTGAGACCAAGGCGTGGCTCGATTACACCCTGAAGGGCGCGTCGAACGGCTGGGAGAGGCGCGCGGCTGTGCGCGCGTTCGTACTGGGAGACAACGAGTGGCGCGACGAGGAAGACTGGCCGCCGCGCGGGACGCATGACCGGCAGTTCTACCTGCGCGCGGGCGGCGGTCTGGATGCAAGCGCGCCGGGCGCGGAAGCCGGCGACCGTTTTGTCTTCGATCCGCGCAACCCCGTTCCAACCCGCGGAGGGAGCCATGGCGACCGGTGGCTCGCGGGTCCGGCAGACCAGCGCGAAATCGAGAAGCGCAAGGACGTGCTCGTGTACTCGACCGCGCCGCTTGCCGAGCCGCTTCTGGTGATGGGTCCGGTGAAGATGCGTCTGTTCGCCTCGTCGTCCGCGCCGGATACGGATTTCACGGCGAAGCTGGTCGATGTATTCGAGGACGGCCGCGCCCTGATTCTCACCGAGGGCATCGTGCGGGCGCGCTATCGCAACGGTCTGGACCGTCCGGAGCCGATGCGGCCGGGTGCCGTATATCCGTTCGACATCGACATGGGCCATACCGCCGTGCGCTTCGGCGCCGGCCACCGCATACGGCTCGAGGTCAGCTCGTCGAACGCGCCGCGCTTTGACGTGAACCCGAACACAGGCCGCCCCATCGCAAACGAGCGCAACCCCGTGACGGCTGAGCAAACCGTGCTGCACCGCGAGGGCGCGGCGTCATGCCTCATCCTTCCGGTCGCCGGCCGTCAGTAGAAAAGCCAGTTCAGCGCAACGCCCACGACGACGATCGCGCCGGCCAGAAGCCAGGCCTGGCGCAGGCGGACGCGGCCGGCGCCGTGGGTGCTCGAATCGTAGACCAGGCCTTCCAGTTCGGCGGCCGGCTTGCGCGTGGTGAATGCGCTGACTGCCGCGGTGATCACGAAGCAGGTGGTCCAGGCGCAGATGGCGCCGTAAAAATTCGCGGTCATGTCGCTGCCGTAGTGCAGCCAGTGGAAGCGGTAAGCGAGGTAGTGCGCTACCGAGGCCAGCGTGCCGCATACCAGGCCCACCAGGCCGCCGCGCGGCGTGGCCCACTTCGTGAACATGCCGAGGACGAAGGTCGCAAACAGCGGCGCGTTGAAGAAGGAGAACAGCAACTGCACGTAATCCATGAGACTGTTGAAGCTCAGGACGATATAGGCAGTGCAGACGCTTAGGGCAATCGCCGCCACCGTTGCGATGCGGCCGACGGCGAGGTAGTGCCGGTCCGAGCGGTTTCGCACCAGATACGACTGGTAGATGTCGTACGTCCAGACGGTGTTGAACGCGGTCACGTTCCCCGCCATGCCCGACATGAAGCTCGCGAGCATGGCGGTGACGCCGAGCCCGAGCAGCCCGTGCGAGTAGTAGCGGGACATGAGCGCGGGCAGGGCGAGGTCGTAGCGCGAGGCGAGATCGGCGGGAAAGAGCGCCACGGCGACAACGCCCGGCAGCACGACCAGCACGGGGAAGAACAGCTTCGCCACGGCGCCGACCAGCGGCGTTTCCGATGCCGCCGTAATGTCCTTGGCGGCCAGGCCGCGCTGGATCAGCAGAAAGTCCGTGCACCAGTAGCCGCAGCTCAGCACGAAGGCGAGGCCGAGCACGGTGCCGGCGCCGTCCATGGTGGCAGTCGAGGGATCCAAGGCGGCCATGCCCTTCCAGGCGTGCCGCATTTCGGGCGCGAGGCGTGCCGCGAGGCCCTGCCAGCCGTTCACTTCCCTCAGCGAGTAGTATGCGAGCGGGCTCAGGCCGATGACGATAAGGGCGAACTGAAGCACTTCGTTGTAGATCGTGGCCGTGAGGCCGCCGAACGCGACGTAGACCAGCACCACCACCGCCCCCACCAGCACGCTCTGCGTGAAGCTCCACCCGAGCAGGCTGCGCAGGATGATGCCCATCGCGTAGAGGCTGATGCCCGAGACCAGCACCATCATGGTGGCGAACGACACCGCGTTGAACGCGCGCGTGGATTCGTCGAAGCGCAGCTTGAGGAACTCCGGCACGCTGCGCACTTTGCTGCGGTAGTAGATGGGCATCATGAACAGCGCGAGAAACAGCATTGCGGGAATCGCGCCCACCCAGTAGAAGTGCACCGCCCGCGCGCCGTACTTGGCGGAAGTCGAAACGACGCCCATGATTTCGAGCGCGCCGCAATTGGCCGCGACGAAGGCGATGCCCGTCACCAGCACCGGAAGCGAGCGCCCGGCGAGGAAGAATTCCGAGGTCGAGACCATCTTCTTGCGGAGCGTGTAGCCGACCAGCAGGATGACTGCGAAGTACCCGAGGATGACCGCGTAATCGAGCGCGTTGAGGGCGATAGGTTGCACCCGTATATGGTAGCGTCGTTAGGATGCGACCAGCACTCCTTCTGATTCCGCTTGCGGCGTGCGTTCTCGCCTCTCAGGACGTCCCGCGGTCCGAGTACCCGCAGCCGCAGTTCCAGCGCGACGAATGGCTGACACTCAACGGCCGCTGGGAGTTTGAATTCGACGATGCCAACGTTGGTCTCAAGGAAGACTGGCCGGCCGGCGCGAAGAAGTTCTCGCGCGCGATCACGGTGCCGTTTGCCTTCGAGAGCGCGAAAAGCGGCATCGGCGATCCGTCGTTTCATCCTTATATCTGGTATCGCCGCGCGTTTACGGTTCCGGCGGCGTGGCGCGGCAAGCGCGTGCTGCTGAACTTCGGCGCGGTCGATTACCTGGCGCGCGTGTGGGTGAACGGACGCGCCGCCGGCGAGCACCGCGGCGGCAACGTGCCGTTCCGCTTCGACATCACGCCGCTGCTGAAGGCGGGTGCGAACACGATCGTCGTGCGCGCCGAGGACCAGCCTCGAGACCTGTACATGCCGCGCGGCAAGCAATTCTGGAAGCCGAAATCGGCCAGCATTTTTTATACGCGCACGAGCGGCATCTGGCAGCCGGTGTGGATCGAGGCCGCGGGCGAGAGCTACCTGGAGCGGGTGCGCATCACGCCTTCGAACGATGGGCTTGTGCGCTTCGAAGCAAAGATCGATTCTCCCGCGCCCGATCTCGAGTTCCACGCTACGGTCGCGCGCGGCTCTGGCACGGTAGCCTCGGCGATGTCGCGCGGAGTCGAGGACCGCTTCGAGACGGCGGCGCTGGTGAGCGATCCCGCTCTGTGGTCGCCCGCCGATCCGGCGCTCTACGACGTGACGTTCGAGTTGCGCCGCGCGGGCGCCGTCATCGACCGCGTGCATTCCTACTTCGGGTTCCGCACAGTCGCCGTCGAGCGCGGGCGTGTGGCGATCAACGGCCGTCCGGTGTATCTGAAGTTCGTTCTCGACCAGGGCTATTGGCCCGAGAGCACGCTGACGCCCCCGTCGGAAGACGCCATCCAGTACGACATACGAATGACCAAGGAGATGGGCTTCAACGGCGTCCGCAAGCACCAGAAGGTGGAGGACCCGCGCTATCTTTACTGGGCCGACAAGCTCGGCCTGCTCGTTTCGGGCGAGATCGCGAACGCATACCGCTACGACGAGACGTACGTCTCGCGCATCACCGGCGAGTGGATCGAGGCCGTCGAGCGCGACTACAACCACCCGTCGGTCATTATGTGGGTGCCCATCAACGAGAGTTGGGGCGTGCCGGATTTGAAGGACCCGCGCCAGCAGTTCCACCTGAAGTCGCTCTACGCGCTGACTCATTCGCTCGACGCGACGCGCCCGGTGATCGACAACGACGGCTGGGAGCACACCGAGGCTACGGACCTGCTCGGGCTGCACGACTACGCGAAGACGGGCGACATCCTCTACGAGAAATACAGGAACGCGGGCGAGCCCGGGGCGGCGATCCCGGACAACGGCCGCGCGGCGTTCGCGCCCGGCGTGGAGTACAACGGCGCGCCGCTGTTCCTGAGCGAGTTCGGCGGCATCGCGTTCATTCCCGAAGGCGCGAACGTGCCGAAAGATTCATGGGGCTACGCGGGAGTCGAGAAGACGCGGGAGGCCGCGCTCGCGCGGCTGCGCAGCCTGTACGAAGGCATTGCGAGGACGCCTTTCATCGGCATCTGCTACACGCAGCTCACCGACGTCGAGCAGGAGGTGAACGGCCTCATGACCTACGACCGCAAGCTCAAGTTCGACGCGAAGGCGCTGCGCGAGATCAACGCGCTGCTGGAGTAAAGAAGCTCAGAAACGGATGGGCTTGCCGGCCACTCCCTTGTATTCCTTGTAGTCGATGCCGAGCAGGTCGAGGATAGTCGGAGCGATGTCGCGCTGGAACGCGTCCGGCGTGTTCGCCGCTTCGCCCGCAGCCGGCACGCCCGGTCCGAAAAACGCGGCCCAAATGCGCTCGGCTCCTTTCACGTCGCTGCCGTGCGAGCCCCAGTCTTCGACCGTGCTGCCGCGCCCGTGGTCGGAGGCCACCGCGATCAGCGTGTTTCCGCGGTACTCCGGCGAGCCCTGGACGAACTCCCAAAGCTGCCGCAGGTAGCCGTCGAACGCAGCGGCCATTTCGAGATAGTTGGGATAGTTCTTCGCGTGCCCCCAGTCGTCGGTCTCGCCCACTGCGATATGCAGCACGCGCGGATGCGCGGTCTTCAGGTATTCGAGCGCCATCCCGAAGGTCACGTAGTCGTGCCGCATGCTTTCGTCGGGCATCAGCATCTCAAACTGCAAATCGTCGAGCTCGCGCAGGCGCGGCGTCGCGGCCCGCCCGCCGAGGCGCATGCGTCCCGCGTTGATGAGAATCGATCCCGGCCTGCTGGCGCCGATCATCGGGAACATGTTCCATGAGCCGAACAGCGCCACCTGCCCCGCCGGCAACTCCAGCTTCCTGCGCAGGAATTCGAGCACCGTTTCGGTCGGGTTCTGCACTGGTTGATTGCCGCGGATGGCGCTGTCCTGCGCGCGCCCGGTCAGAATTTCCGCATATCCCGGGTACGAGATGCGATACGCGTTGGTGACCTTCAGGTTGCTGTGCCTGTCCGGATTGCCGAGTACCACGCCTGTCGGCGCGAGCGTCTTCCAGAAGAATGGCATCAGCACAGCGCGCCGGGCTTCGGGCGTCTCGCGCCAGAGCCGCTGCCGCGCCGCGGACCCGGCCTCCCCTCCCATGCCGGCGGCCTTTTCGTTCATGAGGACGGGATCGATGCCCTGAAACAGCTCCTGCCACCGCAAGCCGTCGGCGGTGACGAGAATGAGGTTTTTTGCTTGCGGGGGCGCGCCCCAACAGAGGGAAACGGCGGCGAGCAAGGCGGCGCACATCTTCGAGATCGGCATGCACGCGATCATACCGCACGTCGTCTGCGACAATGGGGCGACGAGGGGCTGCACGATGGCGAAACCCATCCTCCTTACCGTGGACGACGACCCGGAAGTGCTGCGCGCGGTAGAGCGCGACCTGCGCCGGAGATACGGCGGGCGCTACAGGGTGCTCTCGGCGGGCTCGGGGCGCGCCGCGATCGAATTGCTCCAGAAAGTCGCGCAGCGAGGCGAGACGGTGGCGCTCTTTCTGGTGGATCATCGCATGCCGCAGATGAGCGGCGTCGAGTTTCTGGCGCACGCGCGGCAACTCTATCCGGACGCCAGGCGCGTGCTGCTCACCGCCTATGCCGACACCGACGCGGCCATTCACGCCATCAATGACGTGAAGCTGCACCATTACCTGCTCAAGCCGTGGGACCCGCCCGAACAGGGCCTCTACCCGGTGCTCGACGATCTGCTCGCGGACTGGCAAAGCTGTGTCCATCCGGCGTACGAGGGAATCCGCATGCTGGGCACGCGCTGGTCGCCGCGCTGCTACGAGCTGCGCGAATTTCTCTCGCGCAACCAGGTGCCCTTTCAGTGGGTGGATATCGAGGCGGCGGACCGCGACCCGGAAATCCGCCGGCTCGTTGATTCGGTGCAGCCGCAGGACCTGCCGCTTCCGGTGGTTCTGTTTCCGGACGGCCCGCCGCTTGGCGATCCGCCGGCGGCGACGCTGGCCGCTCGAATCGGCCTGCACACGCGGCCCGATACGGATTTCTTCGACCTCGTGATCGTGGGCGGCGGGCCGGCGGGACTCGCGGCCGCCGTCTATGGGGCCTCCGAGGGGCTCAAAACCGTGATCGTGGAGCGTGAAGCGCCGGGCGGGCAGGCAGGCCGCAGCGCCAAAATCGAAAACTATCTCGGCTTTCCGTCCGGGCTGAGCGGAGCCGATCTTTCGCGCCGCGCCGTGGCACAGGCGAAGCGCTTCGGCGCGGAGATCCTCGCGCCGCAGGAAGCCGTCGGGTTGCGCGCCGACGAGCACTACCGCTTCGTCGGCCTGGCCGATGGCTGCGAGCTCGCCTGCCACGTGCTGGTGATCGCGAGCGGCGTGCAATGGCGCAAGCTCGACGTTCCGGGCATGAACCGCTTGCAGGACGCCGGCGTCTACTACGTGGCGGGCCCCGCCGAGGCGCGCAGTTGCCGCGGCGAAGAGGTCTACATCGTCGGCGGCGCCAACTCCGCGGGCCAGGCGGCGCTCAACTTCTCCCAATACGCCAGCAAGGTGATCATGCTCGTGCGCGGCGAATCGCTCGGAGCCACGATGTCGCGCTACCTCATCGACGAAATCGGAAAGACCCGGAACATCGAAATGCGTTACGGCGTCACCGTGACCGCGATCGATGGCGGCCGGCGCCTGGAGTCGATCACGGCTCACTGCGCCGCGACCGGCGGCACCGAGACGTTCCCGGCCACGAATCTGTTCCTGTTTATCGGCGCCGAGCCGCGCACCGAGTGGCTCGATGGCGCGGTGGAGCGCGATGAGCACGGGTTCGTCATCACCGGGCCGGACCTGCTCCACGGCGGCAAGCGGCCCAAGGGCTGGACGCTCGACCGCGATCCGTGGCTGCTCGAGACCAGCATTCCCGGCGTCTACGCCGCGGGCGACGTGCGGCACGGTTCGGTAAAGCGCGTGGCCTCGGGCGTCGGCGAGGGATCGGTGGCGATTCAGTTCGTGCACCAGTATTTGAGCAAGGTCTGATCATGGTTGACGACCTGCGCCGGATCGGCGTTTTCGCGGACCTTGGCGCCGCGGACCTCGAATGGCTCGCCGCGCGCATGACGGCGCGCCGGTTCGCGCCCGGGGATGTGGTGTTTCGCGAAGGCGGCGTTGCGGACCAGATGGCGATCATCTTCGAGGGCGAACTCCACGGCCGCCGCGAGAGCGATCCGCGCGAGGAGAGCGTCTACAGGATTCATGCGGGACAGGTCTCGGGCATGCTTCCGTTTTCGCGCCTGAAGGAACTTCCGCTGACGTTCAGGGCGGTCACACCGGTGCGCATGGCCACCCTCGGCGTCGAGCATTTCCAGGAGATGCTGGCGCGCATTCCGGCGCTTGGGCCGCGGCTGGTGTCCTTGATGTCCGACCGTATCCGCGAGAACACCAGGGCGCAGGAACAGCGGCAGAAGCTCGCCGCGCTCGGCAAACTGTCCGCCGGGCTCGCGCACGAGTTGAATAACCCGGCCGCCGCCGTGCGTCGCGCCTCCCATGGATTGCGGGAAGCGGTCGAAACGCTGCGCGCCGCCGGCGAGCGCGAGGATTTCTGCTCGCTAGGTCCCGCGCAGCGCGCCGCGCTTGCGGAGGTTGAGCGCGAACTCGCGGCGCGCGGCGCGCCCGCTGAGGACTCGCTCGCGCGCAGCGACCGCGAAGAAGCGCTGGCGGGCTGGCTCGAGCGCCGCTCGGTTCCCGAAGCGCGCGAGCTTGCCATGGGACTCGCGGACGCGGGCGCCGAGCCTTCCGTGCTCGACCGGCTCGCGGGCATGATCCCGCCGGCGGCCCTGGGCGACGCGCTCGCGCGGCTCTCGGCTTCGCTCCTGGTCGGGCGCCTGCTGAACGAGATCGACAACAGCGCCGGCCGCATCTCGGAGCTTGTCCGCGCCATCAAGGACTACTCCTACATGGATCAGGGAGGCGAGCTGGAAATCGACATTCACACCGGCATCGAAAGCACACTGCTGATGCTGCGCCACGAGCTGAAGAACGGCGTGGACCTTGTGCGCGACTATGACCGAACGCTGCCCCGCATCCGCGCGTGGGGCGGGGAGCTGAACCAGGTCTGGACGAACCTGATCGAGAACGCCGTGGATGCGATGGGTGGAAAAGGCGAGCTGCGCATACGGACTTTCCGCGAGCTGAACAGTGTGGTCGTCGAGGTCGGAGACACCGGCCCGGGCATTCCGCCCGAAATCAAAGACCGCATCTTTGAGCCTTTCTTCACCACGAAGAGCTTCGGGAACGGCACCGGGCTCGGCCTCGACACCGTGTACCGCATCGTGCACAACCACCACGGCGAGATTCGCGTGGAATCGAAGCCGGGCGACACGCGGTTCCAGGTGAGGTTGCCGGTGGCGGCCTAAGCCGGCCGTATGTTCTGGTTCAGCCGGAACAGGTTCGCCGGGTCGTACTTCTTCTTCACCTCCGTCAGCCGCGCCAGATTCCCGCGGTAGCTCGCGGCGATGCGGTCGTCGCCTTCCTCCATGAGGAAGTTCACATAGCCGCCGCCTGCCGAGTGCGGGTGAAGCGCCGACCAGTAGCCGCGCACCCAATCCCTGTACTGGGGCATCGGCGCGGGGTCCGGGCTCACGGCCGCGATGATGTGCGCGTACTTCGCCTTCCGGTATGCGAACGCAGTGGCGTCTTCAGCCACATCGTGCACGGCGCCGTCGAGCGGATAGATGTGCACGGCCGAGTTGACCGTGGGAATGCCGGGGCCGTGTTTCACGTGCTCCGCGATGATGGCGTCCGTCATCTCGCCGGTGAAGTCGCCCTTCCAGTAGTGATGCAGCCCCTTCGGCAACAGCGGGTCGAACATCGCCTGCACCGCCGGGTACGGCGCGGGTCCCATGTGGCTGAACGCGGGCGGTCCGAAATCGAGCAGCGGCTTCGTCGCGCGCTCGCCCGCCGCCGGATCGCCCGAATACACTGCGACGATGCCGCACATCGTTTTGTTATGAAGATGCCCGGGGAAGGGCGGCCCGGGCGGCACGATCAGGATCGCGAAGAAGGCGCTCAACTCGCGCGGGGCCTGATTCATGAAGTCGCGATACATACGCATCGCGTCCGCCGTGCGCTCGAGCGGATAGAGCACCGGTCCCGCGTACACCGTGCTCACCGGATAGAGCTTGAACTCGAGCGAGGTGACCACGCCGAAGTTGCCGCCGCCTCCGCGGATCGCCCAGAACAGATCGGCGTTCTCGCTCGCGCTCGCGGTGACCAGCTTGCCCGCGGCTGTCACGACGTCGGCCGAGATCACGTTGTCGCACGCGAGGCCGTAGTGGCGCGTGAGGTGTCCGAAGCCGCCGCCGAGCGTCAGGCCGCCCGCGCCGGTCGAGGAAATGACGCCGCCCGGAGTCGCCAGCCCGAAGACGTGCGTGGCATGATCCACGTCGCCCCACGTGCAGCCGCCTTCGACGCGCGCGGTGCGGCGGGCGGGATCCACGCGCACGCCCTTCATGCGCGAAAGATCGACCACCAGGCCGTCGTCGCAGGTCCCGAATCCGGCCACGCCGTGGCCGCCGCAGCGTATCGCTAGCGGCAGCCCGTTGTCGCGCGCGAAATCCACCGAGCGAATGACGTCGGCCACCCCGGCGCACTCCACGATGACGCGCGGCTTGCGGTCGATCATTGCGTTGTAAACGGACCGCGCGGCGTCGTAGCGTGCGTCGCCCGGAAGAATCGCCGGGCCTCTTAGTGTCGCGACGAATGCTTGGAGCGCCGCGTCGCCGAGCGCCGGCGCGTGTCCCGCCTGAGTTCCCATAAACTGCCCCTCCTGAGTAGGAATCTTTTTCCGAGTTTCACCCGGCGGGCAGCGGACTGTCAATGGTCTTCGCGCGTACAATGTCGGAATGTTCCTTTCGCCGGCAGACTGCGCGCGGATTCACGAATCCGCCCTTGAGGTGCTTCGAGACACGGGTGTGCGCGTGGACGATCCGGAGATCGTCGCGCTGCTCAAGGGCGCGGGCTGCACGGTCGCGGATTCGGACGTGGTGCGCATCCCGGCCGGGCTGGTCGAGTGGGCGATCGCGCAGGCGCCGAAGACCGTGCGGATCGCAGACCGCGCGGGCGCTTGCCGCGAGCTTGGCGCGGCCGGCGGCACGGTAGTGTTCACCGGCAACGCGCTCTACGTGACGCGCGGCCGCGCGCGCTGCGATCTGAAGTCGGGAGACCTCGCGGAGTTGGCGCGCATCGTGGACAGCTGCCGCAACATCCACGGCATGGTCGGGACGAGCGTTGCCGACGTGCCGCCGCTGTGCCGCGACTTCGCGGGCTTCCGCATTATGGCGCGCCACACGGCGAAGCACCTCCGGCCCTGCATCTTCTCGCCTCGCGGCGCGCGGCTGGTGATGGAAATGGCGCAGGTGCTGCTCGGCGGAACGCCGCTTCGCGAGCGGCCCATCGTGAGCACCGGCTTCAGCATCCTGAGCCCGCTGCACTGGACC
Organism: Acidobacteriota bacterium; assembly: GCA_050261515.1. Classification (GTDB taxonomy): domain Bacteria; phylum Acidobacteriota; class Terriglobia; order Bryobacterales; family Bryobacteraceae; genus JBLNDJ01. Next base: position 48,611 of record JBLNDJ010000040.1, read on the forward strand.
GCGCTCGCGCTCGGCGTTTTCCGCGAAACCGCGGGCCGGGGCGTGCCGGTGATGATCAACTCCGAGCCGCTCGGCGGCGGCACGGCGCCGGTGACGCTGGCGGGCTGCCTCGTTGTCGGCGACGCGGACACGCTGAGCGGCCTGGTGATCAACCAGCTTCTCGAGCCGGGGAGGCCGTGCATTTACAACATCGGGTTCGCGCACGTGCTCGACATGGCGTCGGTGATCGCGCTGACCGGCTCGCCCGAGAACGCGCTGCTGCAAGCGGCGGGAGCGGATCTTGCGCGCTTCCACGGCCTGCCGTCGGCCTCGTGGATGTCCACCGAGTCGATGACAATGGACTCGCAAGCCGCGCTCGAAAAGATGATGATGGGTTTCGCGCACGCCGCGGCCGGAGTGAATATCATCTGGGGCGCGGGCAACCTGGAATCGACGCTCGCCATGTCGCCCGAAGCCCTGCTTGCCGACGACGAAATCGCGGGCTACTTCCTGCGCGTGCAGCGCGGCATCCCGGTCGATGACGAAGGGCTCGCGCTCGACGCGATCCGCGAAGTCGGCCTCTCGGGCGATTTCCTGAACTCCGAGCACACGCTCCAGCACTACAAGCAGGTGCTGAGCCGCCCGCGGTTCGCCGTCCGTGCGCATCGCTCGAAGTGGGAAGCCAAAGGCGCGCGCACATTCGAAGAAGCGATCCAGGATCGCCTGAGCACGCTGCTGGCCGCCGATGCGAAGCCGTACCTCGACGAGCGCCAGGAAGCCGAGTTGGAGCGCATCGAAGCGATCGGCCGGGCGGGGAGCTAAGTCTTCACCATCTCCGCCTACACCGGCAGCCGGTCGACAATTCGTATTCCGAACGCCTCGAGCCCGACCAGCTTGCGCGGATGGTTCGTCAGCAGGCGGATCGTCCGCAGGCCGAGATCCGAGAGAATCTGCGCGCCGATTCCCGTCTCGTATTGCAGCAGGCGCTGGCCGTCGGCGCTCGTATAGTTCATGTAGTCGCGCGGGTGCGTGACGAGTTGATCGACGCGGCCGTCTCCCGGCAGCACGCGGTATCCCGGGCCGGTGTGGTGCAGGTAGACGAGCGCCCCGGAGCCCTCCGCCGCGATGCGCTCCAGCGAGCCTCGGATGATCTTCTGGCAGTCGCAGGTCGCTGCTCCGAAAACATCGCCGTAAGCGCAGCGCGCGTGCATGCGCACCAGCACGCCCTCGCGTCCGGCCATGTCGCCGCGTACCAGCGCCAGGTGCGTTTCCGGGTCGGTCGAAGTCGCGTAGGCGATCGTGCGGAACTCGCCGAACTCGGTCCGGACGCAGCCCTCGGCGATCCGCCGGACGAAGCGCTCGTGCTGGAGCCGGTAGCGGATCAGCTCGGCCACCGAGATCATTTTGAGGCCGTGCTCGCGGCAGTAATTTTCGAGCTGCGGCACGCGCGCCATCGTGCCGTCGTCGTTCATGATTTCGCAGATCACGCCGGCGGGCGTCAGGCCGGCCAGCCGCGCCAGGTCCACGGACGCCTCGGTCTGGCCGGCGCGCACGAGCACGCCGCCCTCGCGGGCGCGCAGCGGGAAGATGTGGCCGGGGCGCGCGAGGTCGGTGGGCCGCGTCTTCGGTTCGGTCGCAACGCGGATCGTGCGCGCGCGGTCGGCTGCGGAAATGCCCGTGGTGACGCCCTCGCGCGCGTCGATGGTTTCGCAGAAAGCGGTCCCGAAGCGCGACGTGTTGCGTTGCGCGATCGGCGGCAGTTGCAGCTCGTCGCAGCGCTCGCCGGTCAGGGCCAGGCAGATCATCCCGCGGCCGTACTTCGCCATGAAATTCACCATTTCCGGGGTGACTTTCTCGGCCGCGGCAGTGAGGTCGCCTTCGTTTTCGCGGTCCTCGTCGTCCACTACGACGATCATTCGGCCCGCGCGGATTTCTTCGACGGCCTCCTGTATGGAAGCAAACGGCATAACTTTCTAGTATCGCCTATGATGCAAGAAACGATGCTTTCCGGGCTCCTCGATCTCCTCCGCGCCGCGCGCCTCTACGATCTTGCGCAGACGTATTTCGTCGGCATGCCGCACTATCCGACTCATCCGCCCTTCCTGTTCAGCCTCACGCACAAGCACGCGGAAGCTGCGCCGGTCAGTTCGGCAAGCGACGCCATCGCGCTCAGCGGCCACACGGGCACGCACATCGACGCTCTCTGCCATTACTCACGCGCCGGCAGGCTGCATGGCGGCGCGGCGGCCGCGCAGACCTATGCGGAAGGGATGGGCGCGCTCGGGATCGACACCGTCGCCCCGATCTTCCGCAGGGGCGTGCTGCTCGATATCGCCGGAAACCAGGGGGCTGCCGAACTCGCGCCGGACTTCGCCATTGCCCCGGAGCATCTCGAGCGCGCCGCCGCTGCGGAAAACGTTGCGATCGAAGCCGGGGACGTCGTCCTGCTGCGCACCGGGCGCGGACGCTGGTGGAACGATCCGGCGCGCTACGCGGGCGAGGGACGCGCGCCGGGGCCGGAGGAAGCGGGCGCGCGCTGGCTGAGTGCGCACAAGGTGTTTGCCGCGGGCTCCGACACCATGTCGTTCGAGAAAGTGCCCGCGGCCGGCATGCCGGTGCACGCGCACCTGCTCGTGGACAGCGGCATACACCTCATCGAGTGCCTCAACCTGGAAGAACTGGCGCGCGACCGCGTCTACACGTTCATCTTCGTGGCCGCGCCGCTCAAAATCCGCGGAGGCACCGCCTCGCCGCTGCGGCCCGTCGCGCTCGCGCTTACTTCGTGATCACACCGCAGGCGATTCGTGCGCCGGCGTTGCCCGCCGGGTCGGTTTTATAGTCGTCAGCCTTCTCGTGAATCACGATCGCCGTCCCGCCTTCCTTGAATAGTGAATCCGGCCCGCTGCCGAGCGAAGCGCCGGAGTCCAGGATTTTCACGCGCAGCGTGCCGTCGCTCTTGACGGTGATGTTGTCCATATCCCCGACGTGCCTGCCCTCGGGATTGTCCTTGCCGTGGTGCTTGTGCTCGGGGTTGAAGTGGCCGCCCGCGGTTTTGAAATCCGGCGCTTCGCACTTGCCGGTTTCGTGAATGTGTATGGCGTGCTCGCCGGCCGGCAGCCCGTGCAGGTTGAGCGCGATGCGCACGCCGCCCTTCGACGGAGTGAACGTCGCAGTTCCCACGTCCTGCCCCTGGGCGTTCTTGAGTTCCGCCCTGGCGCGCTCCTTCGCCCATGCGCCGCACGCGAGCATCGAAACGGCCACAACGGTAGCCAGTAACTTCATGAACATCCCTCCTTGAGTGTGCCTTGACCGCTGTTAGTGTTATAGCATTCCGAGGGGGTTGCGCCCCCGGCTTCCGGAGGCATAAGGTTGCAGAGGAGGGGATTTTCGGGTATGAAACGCATCCTTCTTTTTTCAATCGCGCTCTGCGCCTGGCTCTATGCGGCCGACGTGAACCGCGACGCGCTCAAGATGTTCGCGCCCTTGCCGGCCGTGATGGACTCGTCGAAAAATCCCATCACGCAAGCCAAAATCGACCTCGGGCGCATGCTTTACTACGACCCGCGGCTCTCGAAGGGCCAGGACGTTTCCTGCAACACCTGCCACCAGCTCGACAGATACGGCGCCGACGGCCAGCCCGTGTCCGCCGGCCACAAGGGACTGAAGGGAAACCGCAATTCCCCGACGGTGTACAACGCCGCGGGCCACTTCGTGCAGTTCTGGGACGGCCGGGCGGCGGATGTCGAGGAGCAGGCCAAGGGCCCCGTGACAAACCCCGTCGAGATGGCCATGCCGTCGGGCAAGATCGTGGTCGCGGTGCTGAACTCCATGCCCGAGTATCAGGCCGCGTTCAGGAAGGCGTTTCCCGGCGAGGCCGACCCCGTTACGTTCGAGAACATGGCAGCCGCCATCGGAGTCTTCGAACGGAAGCTCGTGACGCCCTCGCGTTGGGACAAATTCCTGAAGGGTGACGAGAAAGCGCTTACGGCGCAGGAGAAGGCCGGCTTCAATGCGTTCATCAACGCGGGCTGCGCGATGTGCCACAACGGAGCGTACGTCGGCGGCATGGCGTATCAGAAGCTCGGCCTGGCGAAGAAATGGACGGCCGACGCCGACCCCGGCCGCTACGGCGTGACGAAGCAGGAAAGCGAGCGGAAACTGTTCAAAGTGCCCTCGCTGAGGAACGTCGATAAGACCGGCCCGTACTTCCACACCGGTGGAGTCCCGGCGCTCGGCCGGGCCGTCGAGATCATGTCCGAATACCAGCTCGGCCGCCCCATCGCGAAGCAGGACGTCGAAGCAATTCTCGCCTGGCTGGGCGCGCTCACCGGAGACCTCCCGGCGGACTACATCAGGAAGCCGGCGCTCCCGCCCGCCACCGCCAAGACGCCCCCGCCCGACCGGTCGTGACGGCGCGCGAAAAATGCGTTCGTGCTGATGGTATCCTCTCCAGAGGAGTTTCGCGGTGGAAAATCGGATTCACATCATCGGCTTGGTCGTACCGGACCTGACGGACACGCACTTCGCCAAAGTCGCCAGCGGCGTGGCCCGGATCATGCAGCCCCGGGGCTACACGGTCCTGATCTCCAACTCGGAGGGCGACGCCGACGCCGAGCGGCACGCCATCGACCTGCTTCTTTCCTGCTCCCATGTGGAGGGCCTCATCCTTGCCTCCGCGCAGGCGCCCAACGAGACCGCGCTGTTCCGCCGCCTCGAAAAGCACAAGATGCCGTTCGTCCTGCTCGACCGCGATTTCCCCGCCGCCGCGGCGAACTTCGTCGGCTCTGACGATGAGGAAATCGGCTGGGTCGCCACCGAGCACCTGATCTCGCGCGGCTGCCGCCACATCGCCCACATCGAAGGACCGGCGACCTCGGCCGCGGCCGGACGCGCCAGGGGCTACACGGCCGCGCTTGGGGGGCACGGGCTCAGATCCGCCGACGGCTATGTGGTCCGCGGCGGCTCGAGCGATGCCGCCGGATACGAAGCCATGCGCCGCCTGTTGTCCGTGAACCCGCGCCTCGATGGCGTGGTCTGTTACAACGATGCGGTGGCCGTGGGGGCCATCAAGGCTATCCTCGAAGCCGGCCTCGAAGTGCCTTATGACATCGAAGTGGTCGGGGCGGGGAACGTACATTACTCCGACATCCTGCGGGTCCCCCTCTCGACGGTCGATCTCAACAGCGTGACCGCCGGCGAGCGCGCCGCGGAGCTTCTGCTGGGTGTCCTCGAGTCGCCCGAGCCCCGGCCGCCCGAGCGCGTCCTGATCCCCTTCGAGCTGGTCGCTCGCGAGTCGAGCAAGGCCGTCGCCGTCTAGGGTTCCTTCGGCCTCTCAATTGCTCTTCCGTCGTCGTTAGGGGGGCGTAAAGGGATTTTAAGCCCGAACCGGGCAGAAATTTCCGGCGTGCCTCCCAGGAGGACGACGATGCGACTCGAATCGCTTCATGAATTATTCCTGCTCGAGCTTCACGACATGCTCGATGCGGAGCACCAACTTGTGAAAGCCCTGCCGAAGATCGCGGACAAGGCCAGCTACCCGGAGCTCAAAAGCGGCATCACGACCCATCTCGAACAGACGCGCCGGCAGGTGGAGAGGCTTGAGAAGGTTCTCGAAAGTCTCGGGGAACCGGTGAGGCGAAAGAAATGCGAGGGCATGCGCGGCATCCTCGAAGAGGGTGAGGAACTCGCCAGTAAGACTGGGGATCCAGCCGCTCTCGATGCCGGCATCATTGCCTCGGCGCAGAAGGTGGAACACTACGAGATTGCGGCCTACGGGACGCTCTGCGCGTGGGCGGAAACCATGGGCCACAAACAGGAACTTCAGCTTCTCAAACAGACGCTCGAGGAAGAGAAGCAGACCGATCAGAAGCTGACGCAACTCGCCCAACAGATGATCAATGCCGATGCCGCCCAGGCGGCCGGCGCCAAACAACGTTCCGCGTAAGAGCCGGCCGGGGGCTGCGGCCCCCTTTCCGGCGGACTCAGAGGAGGTAAATCCAGTATGGCCACCAAGAAGGCGAAAAGCGACGCGAGCGTGAAGCGCAAGGCGAAGACCACTGCGTCGCGTTCGAAGACTACTGCGTCGCGTTCGCACGCCCGTAGCACCGCCGCCAGAGAAAGCAGCGGCGCGGCAGCATCGACGCAGCGCCGCTCGTCGGCCGCCACAACCACCAACGATCACGACCAGATCCGAAGCTGGGCGGAAAAACGCGGTGGGCAGCCGGCCTGCGTGAAGGGCACCGGCGGCAAGAACGACATCGGCATGCTGCGCATCGATTTTCCGGGGTACTCCGGCGAGGAAACTTTGCAGCACATCGGTTGGGACGAGTGGTTCGAAAAATTCGACGAACGCCAGCTCGCTCTGCTGTACCAGGAGGAAACCGCCGGCGGAGCCCGCAGCAACTTCAACAAGCTCATCAGCCGTACCGGCGCTTCGGGCGCTAAGACGAAAGCCGCCGCGCCCAAGACCCGCACCGCCGGAGGTAGTTCTTAGTTCGGCTGATTCCCGGAGGGCATGGCTCGCATCCAATCCGCATGGTGTGGCGGATAGGTGTTTTGTGTGCGTGCGCGGGCGCATTGCTGGCGGGCGGTGTGCGCCCGGTTCCTTCCGGGTATCGTGAATGGAAGGTCTACGGGGGGGGCGCGGAGAGCATACGCTACTCCGCTCTCAACCGGATCAACCGGACCAACGCGAGCCGCCTTCGCGTCGCCTGGACCTTCGACACCGGCGACGCCTTCGCCGGCTCCGAGATGCAGTGCAACCCGGTGGTAGCCGGAGGCGTGCTCTACGCCACCACTCCCAAGCTCCGCGTCGTCGCGCTCGATGCGCGCACCGGCCGCCTGCGCTGGGCCTTCGATCCGAACGAAGGCGTCAAGGCGCAGTCGAAGGTGCGCAATCGAGGGCTGACCTATTGGGAGCAGGGCAATCGCCTCTACGTCGCCGTGCGGCAGTGGCTGTACTCGCTCGACGCCGCCACCGGCCGCCCGGTGCCCTCCTTCGGCCGCGACGGGAGGATCGACCTGCGCGACGGGCTCGGCCGCGATCCCGCGCTGCTCTCCGTCTCCGCCTCCACGCCCGGCATCATCTACAGAGACCTTCTGATACTCGGCAGCATCGTCCCGGAAGACTTGCCCTCCGCGCCCGGCGACCTGCGCGCCTACGATCTCCGCACCGGAAAAATCCGCTGGACGTTCCACACCATCCCGCGCCCCGGCGAATACGGCTACGAAACCTGGCCGAAGGATGCCTGGAAATACATTGGAGGCGCGAACAACTGGAGCGGCATGAGCCTCGATGAAAAGCGCGGGCTGGTGTTCGCCTCCACCGGCTCGCCCGCTTTCGATTTCTGGGGCGGCAATCGCGCGGGCGACAACCTGTTCGCCAATTGCGTGCTCGCGCTAGACGCCGCCACCGGCCGCCGCGTCTGGCATTTCCAGGGCGTCCATCACGACGTTTGGGACCGCGACTTTCCGGCGCCGCCGAGTTTGGTCACCGTCGCGCGCAACGGCCGCCTGATCGACGCCGTGGCGCAAATCACGAAATCCGGCTGGGTTTGGGTCCTCGACCGCGAGACCGGCAAACCGCTGTTCCCCTTCGAGGAGCGGCCCGTGCCGCCGTCGGACATGGAGGGAGAATCTCTGGCGAAGACGCAGCCGTTCCCGCTCGCCCCGCCGCCCTTCACGCGCCAGGAGTTCACCGAGGCCATCGTTACGAAGCGCACGCCCGAAGCCCGACGCGCCGTGCTCGAGAATCTCAAAAAGGTGCGCAGCGGGAAAGCGTTTCTGCCGCCCAGCCGCCAGGGCAGCATCATCTACCCGGGTCTCGACGGCGGCGGCGAGTGGGGCGGCGCGGCGTTCGATCCCGAGACCGGCCTGCTCTACGTCAACGCGAACGAGATGGTCTGGACGCTCCGCCTGCTGGAGCGTAAGCCGCTCGGCGGCCGCGCCACCGGCCGCGACCTGTACGTGCAGAACTGCGCCGCGTGCCACCGCGAGGACCTGCGCGGCAGTCCGCCCGAATTCCCCGCGCTCGCTCACGTCGCGAACCGCTACACGCAGGACGAGGTCGCGGAGCTGATCGTCAAAGGCGCGCCGCGCATGCCCGCATTCGGTAATCTCCCCGCGGACGCCGTTGGCGCCATCGCGCGCTACCTCATCACGGGCAAGGACACCGATTCCGTCGCGGGTCCCGTAAGCCCGTATCCCTTCGGCCTCAAGTTCCGCCTCGACGGCTACACGCGCTTCACCGATCCGGACGGCTACCCGGCCGTCGAGCCGCCCTGGGGCACGCTCACCGCAATCAACCTCGACAAGGGCTCGATCGCGTGGCAGGTCCCGCTTGGCGAATTTCCCGAGCTTGCGGCCAAGGGCCTGCGCAACACCGGCAGCGAGAACTATGGCGGCCCGCTCGTCACCGCGGGCGGCGTCATTTTCATCGGCGCGACGAACTACGACAAGAAGTTCCGCGTCTTCGACAAGGCAAACGGCAAGCTGCTCTGGGAAACCCTGCTGCCGGCCGCGGGCAACGCAACTCCATCCACTTACGAAGTGGACGGGCGCCAGTACGTCGTCATTGCCTGCGGCGGAGGCAAATGGGGCGCGCCTTCGGGCGGCTCCTACGTCGCTTTTACGCTCGCGGAGTAGCGCGCGGCCTACCCCGATTTCTTCCGGCATCTACTGTGTGGGTGGGATTTCGCCGATGCCCTCCCGCGGCCATACTTGGAATGGCAAATGATGACGGAGGCCTTGGTCGATTCTTTTCTGGAGTCGCTCCCTGCAAGCCGGGAGCGCGTCCTGTTGCTCGATTACGACGGCACCATCGCGCCTTTCACCGCGCACCGCGACCACGCCTATCCCTATCCCGAGGCGCGCTCGCTGCTGGCCGCCATCATGAACACCTGCCGCACCCGGATCGTCATGATCAGCGGCCGCCCGGCGCGCGAAATTCCTCCGCTGCTCGGGCTCGAACCGCATCCGGAAATCTGGGGCACGCACGGCCTGGAGTGCTTATACCCCGACGGCCGCTACGAGATGGCCGAAGTCAGCCGCCGCGCGCTCCGCGTGCTCGCGCAGGCCCGCGCCGGTCTCGAAGAGCTCGGCCTCATGCAGGTGGCCGAGATCAAGCCGGGCTCGATCAGCGTTCACTGGCGCTGGCTCGGCTCGCAGCGCGAAGAAGAAATTCGCGCTAGCGCGCGCCGCATCTGGCTGCCGCTCACGTTTCAGGCCGACCTGCAACTCACGGAATTCGACGGAGGTCTCGAGCTGCGCGTCGAGCGCCCGAACAAGGGCGACGTGGTGCGCGCCATCGTTGCCGAACTCGAGCCCGACGTTCCCATCGCTTATCTCGGCGACGACATCACCGACGAAGACGCCTTCCGCGCTCTCCAAGGCCGCGGCCTCACCGTGTTGGTTCGCTCCACCGAGCGGCCCTCCTGCGCCCAGGCGTGGATTCAGCCGCCCGGCGGGCTCCTTGATTTTCTGTATGGATGGATGCGGGCCTGCGGAGGCGGCCGGTGATGCGCCAGCGCCTCATCGTCGTCTCGAACCGCCTGCCCGTCACCGTCGCGCGCGGTCCCGCGGGATTGCGGTTGGAGCCGAGCTGCGGCGGCCTCGTCACTGCGCTCCTGCCCGTGTTGCGCGAAAATGCCGGCTGCTGGGTCGGCTGGACCGGCACCTCGCGCGATCCGGCGATCGCCGGCCTGCTCGAGCGCGACTCGACGAGCTGCTTCGCGATGGTCCCCGTCTTCCTCACGCCCGCCGAAACCGACCGCTTCTATCGCGGGTGCTCGAACGAGATCATCTGGCCGCTGTTCCACGACCTGCCATCGCGCTGCAATTTCGATGCGGGCTACTGGGAGTCGTACCGCGACGTGAACGCGAAATTCGCCGCCGCGGTCGAGCCGGTCGCGCGCCGCGGCGACTTCATCTGGGTGCACGACTATCACCTGATGCTGTTCGCCCGCGCCATGCGCGCCCGCGGCACCGAGCTGCGCCTGGCGTACTTCCACCATATCCCGTTTCCGCCGCCCGACATTTTCGAAAAGCTGCCCTGGCGAAGCGAAATCCTGCGAGCGCTGCTCGATTTCGACACCGTGGGCTTCCAGACCGTGCGCGACCGGCAGAACTTCATCGCTTGCCTCCGGCGATGTCTCTCTGGCGTGCACATTCGCCGCGACGGTGACGCGCTCCTGGCCGGAGCAGGGAGCGCGTGCGCCGCGGTGGGCAGCTTCCCCATCAGCATCGCCTGGCAGGAATTGGCATCGCAGGCCGCGCACCCGGATATCGCCGCGCGAGCCGGCGCCCTGCGCCGCGGCTTGCCGGGCTGCCGCATCGCGCTTGGCGTGGACCGCCTCGATTACACCAAGGGCATCCCGCAGCGCCTGCTCGCCTTCCGCTCGCTGCTCGAGCGCTACCCCGAGCTGCGCTGCCGCGTCGCGCTGATCCAGGTCGTGGTGCCGAGCCGCGAAGAGATTCCGTATTACCACGAGCTCAAGCAATCGATCGAGCAACTGGTGAGCGAGATCAACGGAGAGTACTCGACGCCCGGCTGGGTGCCGGTTCACTACATGCACCGCCGCCTCGCCAGGCCCGAACTGCTCGCGCTCTACCGCGCCGCCGACGTCGCGCTTGTGACGCCGCTCAAGGACGGCATGAACCTGGTCGCGAAGGAATACTGCGCGGCGAACGCGGACGAATCGGGAGCGCTCGTGCTGAGCGAGTTCGCCGGCGCGGCCGCGGAACTGCGCTCCGGAGCGCTGCTGGTGAATCCCAACGATACGATCGGCCTGGCCGACATGCTCCGCGCGGCTTTTCTGATGAGCCCCGCCGAGCGCCGCCGCCGCATGCGCCGCATGCGGGAAACGGTGCGCCGGCACGACGTCTTCGAATGGTGCGACCGCTTCTTCCGCTACGCCGGAGTGAGCCCCGAAGCCCTAACGCACCCCTTCGCCGCCGCCGGTTAATTTTCGCGGCTACTTCAGCACGCCCCGCTTCCGGATCCACTCCGCCAGCAAATCGCGCAGCAGCGGGCCGGACTTCGGGAACTTCAAGCCACTCGTGCGAAGCTGGCTCGCCGCGGCCTGGTTTTCCGCCGTGAAATCCGTGACGGCCAGCGTGTAGTCGCGCTCGGGCTGGACCGCGCGGCTGCGCACCACCGCCTGGGGTAGGTCGCGGCCCTTGAACGTCCCGATCACGACGCGGTTGTCGAACGGCATCACGTTCCACACGTGGCGCAGCAGCAACTGGCCCTGGGGCAGAATATCGCGCACGCCGCCGGCGTTCATGAACGCGAAATCCACGCCCGTCTCCTCGCGCATCGCCTGCTCGATTAACTGCCGCACCTCGCCGCGGGTGAACTCCTTCTCGGATTTCGCGAGCGGCTCGTCCACGATGCGGTCCGCCTTGTCTTCCCACTGCTTCACCGCCGCCGCCACGTCAGGCGCCGCCCCAAGCGACTTGGAGCCGATCGGGATGCGCTTCCACGTCCACGACCCCAGCGTCTTGCTTGCGACGTTCACGTGCAGCTCGAGCCGCCCCAACTCCTCCGCATACGCCTTCGTGCGCACCAATACGCGCCCCTGCTCCTCGGCCGGAGCCCGCATGCCGTTGTGCGCGTGGCCGGTCACGATCACGGGCAGATCGGGCGACAGCCGCAACAGCGCGGCTTCCTCCGCCTCGGTGACATGCGCAAGCGCTATCACGATGTCGGCCCGCGCCCGCGCCTCGCCCACGTAGCGGCGCACGGTTTCAACCAGCGGAGTCGTGTGCCACTCGCCCCGCAGCGGCGCGGTTGTCAGGACGCCGAAGTCGTCCGTCATCGCGCCGAGCACCGCCACTCGCACGCCGCCCGCGCGCAGCACCACGTAAGGCTTCCGCGTGAACGCGCGCCCCTTCGCATCCACCACGTTCGCCTCCACGATCGGATACTTCGCGGTCGAGGCGAACTTCTGCGCCTGCCTCCACCCGTAATCGAAATCATGATTGCCGAGCGTCCCGGCGTCGAATCCGAGCAGGTTCGCAACTTCATAAATCGGCAGCCCGTGGAAGATCGTCGAGACGGGGCTTCCCTGCACGACATCGCCCGCATTCAGCAACAGGCATCCGGTGCAATGCTCGCGCTCCTGCCGGATCGCCGTCGCGAGGTACGCGAACCCGCCCCGGCCGTTGTCGAGAGGCAGCATGCGCGCGTGGAGATCGTTCGTGTGCAGGATCGTGACGGTGCGCAGATCCCCGGCGGAGGCCGACAGCGCGCAAAACAGCGTGAGCGGAAGCAAATGTTTCATATGTTGATCGGCGTTTATCTGCGTTCATCCGCGGCCAATAATGTTTTTTTGTTCAGCCGCCGGTGAACGCGGATAAACGCCGATCTTATTTCAAGTAGAACAGGCTGAGCCGCGGCACGCCGGAGGACTCCAGCAGCCGCCGCTCCAGAAACTGCTTCTCGAGCATTGCGATGTGCTCCGCGGACATCTTCCCGCGATACGGCCGCATCTGCAAATCGAACTCGCGGCGCGCCGCAACCGCCTCATCGTCGGACTGCGCCGCCCGCGCCGCGGCAATCAGGCGTTCCTCGAGCACCGTGAGCCGCCGCTCCAGATCTTCGAGATCGCCGTAGTGCTCGGCGGCCTCCGCCGCCAGCCGGTCGAGCGACGCCGCCACTTCCGCAAACGCCGGATTCGCGCGCCGCACCGCCGCGGCGTTCCCCGCCAGATACGCGCGCAAATCCTCGAGCGGAAACGGCGGCGGCGCTTTCTCGCGTGCCGCGGGGGCGCCCGCCGTCCCCGCCATGATCTGCGCCTGCTCGAGCACCGCCTGCGCGCAATACGCGAGCGAGTTCACCATCTGGACTTTCGATTTCCGGCTGCGCCACTTCTCGAACGCATCGTCGATCCCGCGCAGCACCGCTTCAAGCGGCACCCCCGCGCTCTTCCACGTCTCGATGAGCGACCAGTCGAGCGGCGACAGCAGGAACAGCCCCGTCCCCCGCGCCCGCTGAAAATGCTCCTCGATTTCCGTGAAGTAGTTGAAGTAGTTGACCGCCCAATCCTGACCGCTCACTCGACCCGGTTCCGTTCCCAGATGATCCGCAGGCCGCGCAGCGTGAGGTCCTCATCGACGTCCTTCAGGTGCCGCGATCCGCCGGTCACCAGCCGCGCGTGCCCGCCCGTGGCGACCGTGCGCGTCTTCGGTCCCATCTCGCCGATGAGCCTCTCGACGATGCCGTCGATCATCCCGATCGTTCCGTAATACAGCCCCGACTGCATGCTCCCCACGGTGTTCGTGCCGATGAGTTTTTCGGGCTCGCGCAAATCCACCATCGGCAGCCGCGCGGTCTTGGCAAACAGTCCCTGCACCGCGATCCCGAGCCCCGGGCAGATCACGCCGCCCAGGTATTCCGCGTTGCCCGAGATCGCATCGAACGTGATCGCGGTCCCGAGATCCACCACGATGCACGGGCCGCCGTAAGTCTCGAACGCGGCCACGCCGTTCACGAGCCGGTCCGCCCCGACCTCCTGCGGATGGTCGTAGCAGATGCGCAGCCCGGTGTCGGTCTTGCTGGTGACGAACATCGCCTCGGTCGCGAAGTACCGCCGCGCCATCTGGGCGAGCGAGGTATCGAGCGGCGGCACCACGCTGGCGACGATGATGCCCTTCACGCGCGCCAGATCCAGCCCGGAAAGCGAGAACAGGTTACGCAGCAGCACGCCCCATTCATCGGCGGTTTGGCCGTGTACGGTGCGCAGCCGCCAGTTGGCCGTGAGCCGCGAGCCGTCGAAGACTCCGATGGTGATGTTGGTGTTTCCCGCGTCGAGCGCTAGGAGCATGGACGTACGCCTCCGGCCAGTATAGTCGTTCGCGTGCCGTCGGGCCGCAGCACGCGCAGGAAGCCCGCGTCGTCCAGGCCGTCGGTCACGCCCTCGATTTCCTCCCCGCCGATCTCGACCTTGACGCGCTTGCCCTTCACGTAGCTCGACGCGCGCGTGAACATCGCCAGCACGGGTTCCCGTCCGCCCTCGGCCAGCATGCGCGTGAAGCTCGTCACCGTGTCGAGCAGGTGGATGAGCACCAGTTCGCGCGACTGCGGGCGTCCGGTCTCCATACGCAGCGACGTCGCCTCCAGCTCCGGCGCGAGCGCTTCGTGATTCACGTTGATGCCGATTCCGGCGATGAAAAAGGGGACAGACGCCTTTTCCCCCGGGAAAAGGCGTCTGTCCCCTTTTTCGCCTTTTTCGTTCTGCACCAGCACGCCCGCGCATTTCTTCCCGCCCAGCATCACGTCGTTCGGCCACCGCAGGTCGGGCCGCACGTCCGTCGCGCGCGCGATCGCCTCGGCCGCCGCCAGGCCTAGCGCCATGGACAGCGCCGGCACGCTCTCCCCGCCAATCCCCAGCCGCAACACGAAGGAAACGTACAACCCCGATTCGCGTTCGGAATACCACACGCGCCTGTAGCGCCCCTGGCCCGCGGTCTGTTCTTCGGCGACTACGGCCGTGCCCGAAGCGCATCCGGCCGCGGCGAGCTTCGCGGCCTCGATATTAGTGGACTCGCACCGGTCGAGCACCACGACCTCGTGCCCCGGCGCCGCCGCGCGGATCATGTCCAGATCGAGCGGCATCGCGTCAATCCAGTTCGAGGCGGAAATTCCAATCGACGGCCGCGGCGGAATGCGTGATCGCGCCGGCGGAGACGAAATCCGCGCCCGACTCCGCGTACGCGCGCACCGTGTCCAGCGTGACCCGGCCCGAAATCTCCGTGGTCGCGCGCCCCGCGATGGCGCGAACCCACTCGGCCGCCTCCGCGGGCGACAGGTTGTCGAGCAGCAGATGTCTCGCGCCCGCCGCCAGAGCTTCGTCCAACTCCGCGCGCGTGCGCACCTCGATCTCGACCGGCAGCCCCGTCGCGAACGCCGCTTCGAGCGCGGGCCGGACGCCGCCCGCCGCCGCAATGTGGTTGTTCTTGATCAGAATCGCGTCCCACAACCCCATGCGATGGTTCGTCACGCCGCCCGCCGCCGCGGCCTTTTTCTCTAAACCCCGCAGGCCCGGCGTCGTCTTGCGCGTATCGAGGATGCGGCACTTCGTTCCGGCAACGGCTTCCACGTATCGCCGCCCAAGCGTAGCGACGCCGCTCAGCCGTTGCAGGAAATTCAGAGCGACGCGCTCGCACTCGAGCAGCGTGCGGGCCTTGCCGCGCACAACCGCCGCGACGTCGCCCGGCTCCACGGCATCGCCCGACGCTTTGAGCAGTTCCAGCGTCTCCACTCCGCCGCGCAGCTCGTAGATCATCGGCAGCAGCTCGATCCCCGCCAGCACCATAGGTTCGCGAGGAATGAACCGCCCCCAGGCCAGCCGGTCCGCGGGAACGCAAGCGCGGGTTGTGACGTCGCCCGGCCCGATATCCTCCTCGAGCGCCCGTTTGACAACCTCAAACTCCGTCACTTTCCCAACCCCGCCAGCGCCCCGCGGCTCTTCTCCAACTGCCCCTCATACTCGGCCAGCTTCTGCCGGATCGACGCCACCACCGTCTCCGGAGCCCGGCTCAAAAACTCCGCATTCCCAAGCTGCCGGTGCGAGTTGGCGATCACACCCTCGAGCTGCTTGATTTCTTTCTGAAGCCGCTTCCGCTGAATCTCCGTCTGCGCCGCGGGCACCTGAAGCACCATGTCGAAATCGTTCGTGGACCGCTTCACGCCCGGCACCTCGGCCGGCGCACCAAAGCCGTGCACCGCCAGGTTCACCCCCGCCAGCTTCTGAATTGCCTCGCCCTGCGCCTCGGCCACGCGCGCCGCCTCGCCCGCCGAGTACAGCGCCGCCTCGAACCGCTGTTTCGGATCGAGCCCCAGTTCCCGCACCAGGTTTCGCGCCGCCGCCACGATATCCTGCAAAAGCTGCATCTCGCGCTCGGCCTCGGGGTCGGCCGCTTCCGCGCTGAACTCCGGATACTTCGCCAGCGCAATCGACACCGGCCGCGCGCCGCCCGCCGCCGTCAGCCGCTGCCACAGTTCCTCGGTGATGAATGGCATCACCGGATGCAGCAGCCGCAGCGACGCCTCGAACACCGTCAGCAGGTTCCGCCAGTCCGCCGTGAGCCCCGAGCCCTCCGCGAACCGCAGCTTCTTGATCTCCACGTACCAGTCGCAGAACTCGTCCCACACGAAGTGCCACACGATGTGCGCGGCCTCGTGGAAACGGTAGCGCTCGATCGCCCGGTTCATCTGCTCGGCGGCCGCGTTCAGGCGGCTGAAGATCCACCGGTCCTCGAGCGGAGCATCCTTGGAAGGCGCGGCGGCCCCGGCCGGGTCCCACGTCTCGATCCCCGACCGCTCCATGTTCATGAAGATGAACCGGGCCGCGTTCCACAGCTTGTTCGCGAACCGGCGCCCGCTGTCCATGCGCTCGTCGTTGAGCACGATATCGGTGCCGGGTGCCGCGCCCGTCAGCAGCGCCATCCGGATCGCGTCGGTGCCATACTGCTCGGTCACCACCAGCGGATCGATGACGTTCCCCTTCGTCTTCGACATCTTCTGCTTGTCCGCATCGCGCACCAGGCCGTGTATGTAGACCTCGCGGAACGGAACCTCGCCGGTGTTCTCGATCCCCATCATGATCATCCGCGCAACCCAGAAGAACAGAATGTCGAACCCCGTGATGAGCAGCGAGGTGGGATAGTACGCTTCGAGATCCGCGGTCTTGTCCGGCCAGCCGAGCGTCGAAAACGGCCACAGCCCCGAGCTGAACCACGTGTCGAGCACATCCGTGTCCTGCTCGAGCTTCCCCGACCCGCACGAGCACTTTGCCGGCTCCTCGCGGGCGACGATGATCTCGCCGCAATCCTGGCAATACCACGCCGGAATCCGATGCCCCCACCAGAGCTGCCGCGAAATGCACCAGTCGCGTATGTTGTACATCCACTCGTAATACGTCTTGGTCCAGTTCTCGGGCGTGAACTTGATGGTGCCGTCCTCGACCACGCGGATCGCGGGCTCGGCCAGCGGCTTCGTCTTCACGAACCACTGCTTTGAAACCAGCGGCTCCACCGGGGTCTTGCACCGCTGGCACCGCGCCAGGCTCAGCTCATACGGCTCCACTTTGACGAGCGCGCCCTCTCGCTCCAGGTCCGCGACCACGCGCTTGCGCGCCTCATAGCGGTCGAGCCCCGCATACGGTCCCGCGGCGGCCGTCATGTGGGCGGTATCGTCGATGACCTGAATCTTCGGAAGATCGTGCCGCCGCCCCGCCTCGAAATCGTTCAGGTCGTGCGCGGGCGTCACCTTCACCACGCCCGTGCCGAACTCGGGGTCGGCGATCTCATCGAAGATGACCGGAATGTCGCGATTCATCAGCGGCAGCCGGACGGTCTTGCCATGCAGGTCGCGATACCGCTCGTCCTTCGGATTCACGGCCACGGCCGTGTCGCCGAGCATCGTCTCGGGCCGCGTGGTCGCGACCACGACATAGCGGTCCGTGCCGTTCACCGGGTAGCGGATCTGCCACAGGTTGCCCGGCTGCTGCTCGTGCGGCGCTTCGAGGTCCGAAATCGCCGTGCGGCACCGCGGGCACCAGTTCACCATGTACTCGCCGCGATAGATGAGCCCCTTCTCGTACAAACGCACGAAGACCTCGCGCACCGCGCGCGAGAGGCCGGGATCGAGCGTGAACCGCTCCCGGCTCCAGTCGCAGCTCGCGCCGATCCGGATCATCTGCTTCTTGATCGTGCCGCCGTACTGCTCCTTCCACTCCCAGACCCGCTTCTCGAACTCGGCGCGGCCGATCGCGCGCCGGTCGATGCCCTGTTCGGCCAGCTTGCGCTCGACCAGCATCTGCGTCGCGATGCCGGCGTGGTCCATGCCGGGAAGCCACAGCGTATTGTCGCCGCGCATGCGATGCCACCGAACCGTGACGTCGATCTCGCTGTGCTCGAGCATGTGCCCGATATGCAGCGACCCTGTGACGTTGGGCGGAGGGATTACGAGCGAGAAGGGTTTCCCGGGCGCGGACGCCTGCGCGCGGAAGATGCCGGAGTCGATCCACCACTGCGCCCAATGCGGTTCAAACCGTTGGGGCTCATAGACTTTCTCAAGTTGCATGGGGGAAATTTCGATTTTAGCATGGGGCTCATAACCACCCGAGCGACCACCCCGCCAGAATCGCCGCGAGCGACACCGCCGAAGCCCCGCCGAACAGCCGCGCCATCCGGTCCACATGCCGCACGTGCTCGACCGCCCGCCGCATCTCGCCCTCGCCGACAAACAACTCATCGCGGTCCTTGAACGAAATCAGCACGCGGTAGAGAAGGATCACCCCGAACGTCCCGGCCACCGCGATCCACGCGATGAGAGCCCACACGTAATAGCGGATTCCCAGGTAAATCGGCATCGCTGTACTTATTGTATTATCCTTGGCCCATCCAGCCCCCCTGTCCCCGCCCGCCGGAATGTTGTATCCATGGAAGCAGGAGGCAAAGGGGATGTTACGGCGCAAGACGTCAATCCTGGTGGCACTATCGGTGCTGATGTCGGTCACGTGCGCGGCACGCAAGCCCGGCGAAGCGCTCAAACCCGGCTTCAACCTGTTCTCCAAACAGCAGGACATTCAACTGGGCCAGGAAGCGGCGGCGCAGGTCCGCCAGCAATACCAGGTCGTCCAGAATCAGGAATTGCAGAACTACATCAAACGCATCGGCGACCGCCTGGCCTCCACGCCCGAGGCCAAGAACTCCGGCTTCCCCTTCTCGTTCACGCTGCTCAATTCGAAAGAAGTGAACGCCTTTGCTTTGCCCGGCGGACCGGCGTTCGTCTTCACCGGTCTCATCAAGGTCGCCGACAACGAGGGGGAACTGGCCGGCGTGCTCGCTCACGAGCTTTCGCACGTCATCCTGCGGCACGGAACCAACCAGGTTTCGAAGGCCAATCTCGTGCAACTGCCCGCGCAGCTCGCCGGGTCGATGATCGGAGGCAGCACCATGGGCCAGTTGGTCAACCTCGGGCTCGGCCTCGGCCTCAACGGCCTGTTCCTGAAGTTCTCGCGCACGGACGAGACGCAGGCCGACGCGCTCGGCGCCAGGATCATGAACGAGGCCGGGTACAACCCCATCGAGATGGCGAATATGTTCGAGAAGCTCCAGTCGCTCGGCGGGCAGGGCGGACCCGAGTTTCTCAGCGACCACCCGAATCCCGGCAATCGCGTCAAGGCCGTGGAGGCGGAAATTCAGGCCCTGCCGCGCCGCACCTATGACGCCGACACCGGCACCTTCCAGCAGCAGAAGCAGCTCGTCGCACAGCTTCCGGAAGCGCCCAAGCGCCAGAAGCCCGTCGTCTCCACCGACGGCGCCTCGAGCGGCTACAAGCGCGTTCAGACCCAAAACTACAGCCTCGAATACCCGCAAGACTGGCAGGGCTACGGCGACCAGAACTCCTCGGCCCTCACCATCGCGCCGCAGAAGGGCATCGTCCAGGGCCAGAACGGCCAGACCGCCGTCGGCGCCGGCATCATGATCAGCTATTTCTTCCCGGACAGCGGGTCCAAACTCCAGAAGGCGACCGAGGACCTCATCCATCACCTGCAAAGCCAAAATCCGAGCATGCAGGTGGCGCAAAGCACGCGCAAAGTGAAGGTCGCCGGCGCTCAGGCCTTGCAGACCGGTTTCACCAGCCAGTCGCCGTTCGGGGGAAACGAAAACGACATACTTGTGACCGTCGAGCGCCCCGAAGGCCTCTTCTACGTGGTCTTCGTCGGTCCCGAGCAGAGCTGGAGCCAGCTCCAGCCGGTCTTCGACCACGTGCTGAACTCGATTCAATTCAGCAAATAATACCGCGGCGTCTTCAATTCGGCACATCCGGGCCGCTCAGGCGTAACCTACGGCGAGCAAGGGGGTTGCAGAGGTGAAACGCTGATTTGGGCCTTTCGATACGCTTCCCCGTAGCCGCGCTATCCCGAATTGCGGAATCTTCGCAGTCTCACTGGTTTGTAAGTGTAAAGAAAAGAAGATAGTATGACGATTGGGCGGTGATCCGGTTGTGGCAGTCGAGTTGCTAACGAAGGCGAGGGACAAGTCTGTTGCTGTTCGTGTGGGCGGGCACTCTCGGATGAGAGAACTCAAATTCAAGTTCTCCGGCGCGCTACTGATGATCCTGACAGTGGCGGCGGCGATTTCCGCCTACATCAATTTCCAGCAGCAGGGCAAATTCCGGCTTCCTGACGACGGCGTGACCTGGATCGATGCGCCGGGCGGGGTCAAAGCCGCCCATGTGGTCGCCGGCGGGCCCGCCGACCGGGTCGGAATCCGCCGCGGCGATTTCGTCGAGAAGATCGCGGGGGCCGAGATCCGCCAGGCTACTGACGTCAGCCGGGTGCTGGTGCGCGTCGGGGCCTACTACCAGGCCCAGTACACGCTCAAGCGGCACGGCATCGAGTTCGCCCCCACGCTCGTGGTCGGCACCGCGCTTCAGAACTACGCAGCCCGCTACTGGCAGTACCTCGTGGGGCTGGTCTACCTGGGGGTCGGGCTGTTTGTCTTTTTCCGGCGCGGCAACGCGCCCCGCTCGCTGCATTTCTACGTCCTGTGCCTGGTTTCGTTCATTTTTTCGTCGTTCCACAGCACCGGCAAGCTGAACACCTTCGACGAGGCCATGTACTACGGCAACATCGTCGCGGGGCTGTTCGCGCCGACGATTTTCCTGCACTTCTGCCTCGCGTTTCCGGAGCGGCGCGGCTGGTTCGGGCGCTCGAGCCGGGTCGTCTTGGTCTATCTGCCGGCCATTTTCCTGACAGCGGTTTTCGTGGCGGTCTCTTCGGGCGTGGTCCGCGCCTCTATTTCTCCGATCGAGCTGAACTGGTTCCTCGACCGCGTCTGGACCGTGTTCATCACGGGAACCTACCTGTTCGGCGGCTGGGTGCTCCACGGCACGTTCCGACGGATTCAGGACCCGGTCGTGCGCCAGCAGGTGAAATGGCTCCGCAACGGCGCGGTGCTCGGCGCGGCTCCGTTCGCCGTGTTCTACGCCATTCCCTACGGGCTGCTCGGAATGGTTCCGAGTCTCTACATGCAGGCCGCGGTGCTGTCTCTGGTCCTGATCCCGGTGACGTGGGCGTATGCCATCGTGCGCTACCGCCTGATGGATGTGGATATCATCTTCCAGCAGGGCTACGTTTACACGCTCGCGACGATGTGCGTCCTGGGCGTGTTCTACGCCCTGATCTTCTGGGTCGGCCGGGTGACCGACATCGGCCCCACGGCGGCGGGCGTTCTGATCCTGATCGCCGCTTTCCTGTTCCAGCCCATCCGCAAGTGGATCCAGGACGCGCTCGACCGGCACATTTTCTACAAGGGCAAGTACGATTACCGCCTCACTCTGATCGAGTTCGCGCGAGAGCTGAGTTCGGAAACGGACCTGGACGCAATGCTGCGCTCGGCCTCGGACCGGCTGAAACGGACGCTCGCGATCGATCGCGTGGCGTTTTTCCTGTGGTGCGACGAGGACGGCCGGTTCCGGCTGCGCAACGCGGAGCTGGGCCGCTACGACCGCCGCGAGTACGACATGTCGTTCCTGACCACGGAGCCGGACAAGCCCTACCTGTTCTTCGAGCAGACCAAGCACCAGTTCGACGTAGTGTCGAAGACCTGGCCCGCTTCCGTGAAGAGCGCGATCGCCGAGCTGGATCTCACGTACTACCTGCCGTGCTCGGTGCGCGGCCGGACGATCGCCTATATCGGCGTCAGCCGCACGGATCGCGGCGACTTCCTGACCAGTGAGGACCTGGAGCTGCTTGCCACGGTGTCCGGCTACGTCGGCATCGCGATCGAAAACGCGCGGCTCTACCGCTCGCTCGCCCGCAAGATGGAAGAGTACGAGCGGCTGAAGGAGTACAGCGAGAACATCGTCGAGTCGATCAACGTCGGGATCCTGGCGGCCGACCTCGAAGACCGGGTGGAGAGCTGGAACACGCGGATGGAGCAGCTCACCGGCATCTCGCGAGACCAGGCCGTGGGGCGCCAGCTCGGGGACCTGCTGCCGAAGGAACTCGTCGAGCAGTTCTCGGGCGGCGGCGAGGGCGGAATCCACCACATCTACCGGTTCCCGCTCAGGGCCGCGGCGGACACGAACGTCATCCAGATGCCGGTCAATGGCACGAACGGCCATCCGGAGGCGGAAGCCCCGCGCGAGACCATCCTGAACGTCGCCGTCGCTCCGCTCGTTTCGAAGGACCTCGAGCAGATCGGCCGGCTCATCATCTTCGACGACATCACCGAGCGCGACGAGCTCGAACGGCGGCTCGTCCAAGCCGACAAACTGACCTCGGTCGGGTTGCTGGCGGCCGGCGTCGCCCACGAGGTCAACACGCCGCTGGCGGTGATTTCGACCTACGCCCAGATGCTCGCCAAGCAGGTCTCCGGAGACGACCAGAAATCCCGCCTGCTCGAAAAGATCGCGAAACAGACCTTCCGGGCCAGCGAGATCGTCAATTCGCTGCTCAATTTCTCGCGCACCTCTCCGGCCGCCTTCGACGATGTGAACCTGAACCGCGTGATCCAGGAGAGCCTGGTTCTGATCGAGCACCAGATGCAGAAGGCCGGAATTCGCGTCGAGCTCGATCTCGAAGACGGCCTCCCGGAGGTCAAGGGGAACGCGGGCAAGTTGCAACAGGTCTTCCTGAACCTGTTCCTCAACGCGCGGGACGCGATGGGCGCTGACGGCACTCTCACGGTCCGGACCAGGCGGCAGGGCGAAGCCATTGCGATCGACGTTCTCGACACGGGGCAGGGGATCGACCCCGGCAATCTCAACCGCATCTTCGATCCTTTCTTCACCACGAAGGTTGCCCGCAAGGGGACCGGACTGGGGCTATCGGTGAGCTACGGCATCGTCCGTGAGCATGGCGGTATCATCGAAGTCGATAGCCAGCCCGGCGAAGGAACCCGGTTCCATCTGGAGTTTCCACTTGCGAGGAAAGCAGTACATGCCTGAGAGCGATCTCACCGATCAGTTGCCAAAAGGAAAAATCCTGGTAGTAGACGACGAGGAGGACATCCGCGAGAGCCTCGAAACCCTTCTGAGCATGGAGGGGTACATGGTCGAACTGGCGGTCAACGGCGGCGACGGTCTCAAAAAGCTCGAAGCCCGCGACTACGACCTGGTCCTGCTCGACCTCATGATGCCGGACCGTTCCGGCATGGACGTGCTGCACGAGCTGCGCGAACGCGACCGCGACACGCCGGTGTTCCTCATCACGGCCTACGGCTCGACGCAGGTGGCCGTCGATGCGCTCAAATCGGGCGCCAACGATTACTTCCAGAAGCCCTGGGACAACGAGAAGCTGCTGATCGAGGTCGAGGGGATCATCGCCAAGCGGCGCCTGGAGCGCGAGAACACGCAGCTCAAGCGGGCCCTCAAGCAGCGCTACAGCTTCCCCAACATCGTCGGCAAGAGCGAGCGCATGGTGCGGATTCTGGACCTGGTGAGCCAGGTAGCTCCCAGCCGCTCGACCATCCTGATCACGGGCGAGACCGGCACGGGGAAGGAGCTGATCGCCAAAGCCATCCACGCCAACTCGCAGCGCGCCGAGAACATGTTCATTCCGGTCAACAGCGGGTCGTTGCCGCCGGAATTGCTCGAATCGACCCTGTTTGGGCACGTAAAAGGGTCGTTTACGGGTGCATTTTCGACGCGAAAGGGCTATTTCGAGATCGCCAACCGCGGCACGATCTTCTTCGACGAGATCGGCACGATCAGCATGGAGACGCAGGCCAAGCTGCTGCGGGTGATCCAGGAAAAGGAGTTCATGCCGCTCGGCTCGAGCGACGTCGTGCGGGTGGACGTCCGGATCCTGGCGGCGACCAACGCCGACCTCAAGAAGCTGGTCGAGGAAGGCAGATTCCGCGAGGACCTGTACTACCGCCTGAACGTCATCAACATCGCGCTGCCGCCCCTGCGCGATCGCAAGGAAGACATTCCGCTGCTGATCGAGCACTTTTTTGCGAAGTATTGCCAGGAAAACGAGAAGTTTCTGGACGCGAACGGCCGCTCGACGCTGCGTTTCGAGCCCGACGCGCTCCAGGTCCTGATGGACCACAACTGGCCGGGCAACGTCCGCGAGCTGGAAAACGCGGTCGAGCGCGCGGTGGTGCTGGCCGGCCAGCCGGTGGTCACCGTAGACGTGCTGCCCGAGCAGCTCCTGCATGCGGGCGGCATGCGAATACGCCGCGACGAAAGCGGGCGCCTCGCGCCGGACGCGTCACTGTTCGAGATTGTGGCCGATTACGAGCGCCACGTGATCCTCGAGCGGCTGGAAATGTCGAACTGGAGCCAGACCGAGGCGGCCGAGAGCCTCCACGTCCCCCTATCCACCCTAAACCAGAAGATCAAACGCCTGAATATCGAGGTGCGGCGTAAGTCTGAGCTGGCAAAGGCCGAGAAGACACCCTAGCGGTTGGCGCGCCGGGGCGGGGCACGCACACTCCCCCAGGTTGCGGGCCTTGACGTGGGGAGTACAAGCTGTTAGAGTCCTAAGTCAGCTACGTAGCTCTTTAATACTATAAGGCCCAGCGTTGTGTTGTCCGATCTATGGCTGGGAGTTTTGCGGGTGGAGTCAAACGTATTCGGCCCGCACCGAAAAAGTCCAACTCCATGAAGCAATCGTATTTCATCGTTGTATTGGCCCACTCGCTGCATGGCAGACTCCGGCGGATTCATGTGCCGCTGCGGGTGATCTATGCGGTGATGGTGCTTGCCCTGATCGGATGCTTCTCCGTGTTGGGGTTCGTCTCCAGCTATGTCCGGATGGCGTGGAAGGTAGCCAATTACAACGCTTTACGTCAGGAGATCGCGGCGCTGCGGTCGCGTTACGACAAGCTCCAGAAAGTCGCTAACGAGAAAAACGACCAGCTGGCCCAGTTGCAGTTGTTCGCGAGCGAAGTCTCGATGGCTTACGGGCTGAAGCAGAAGCTCGAGGGCCCGGCCGATATTTCCGAAGAAGGCCGCCTGCTGCCCACGGTCCCGGAGTCGCTCGCCGAGTACGATCTTCTCCGCACCGCAAACCTCTCCAGTTACTACCATCGCTATCCGCGTTCCTGGCAGACCAATGTCCGGCCGAGCATCTGGCCTGTGGACGGGCGGCTGCAAAGCTACTTCGGCAAGCGTATGGACCCGTTCTCGGGCGAAGGCGCGCTGCACCGCGGCGTGGACATCACGGCGCCCTGGGGGACGCCGGTGCGGGCGGCAGCCGATGGCGTGGTGCTTTACGCGATGGTCATGAACGGCTACGGGAAAATCGTCATCATCGACCACGGCAACGGGTTTCAGACGTACTACGCGCACCTGTCGCGCTTCTCGGTGGTGGCAGGGCAGGAAATCCGGCAGGGCGAGCTGATCGGAGCGGTTGGAGCGACGGGCCGGGTGACGGCGCCGCACCTGCATTACGAAGTCCGCCGGTACGGCAGCCCGCAGAACCCTTATCACTTCCTGAACCAGACGCGCGTGGCACAGGTCCGCCGCGAATTCCCCTTCTGAGGGAGGACGTGCGCTCATGAAGCGCAGCGAGTTCATTACGCGGCTCGCGGGAGGCGCGTTTGCCGCTCCTGCCGCCGCGGGCATGACCGATGAGGGGCCGTTCCTCAAATCCGACGTCTTCGTCGAATGGCGCAAAACGGGCAGGCCGCACGCGGGGAAGGTGCTCGCCGCGATCCAGCCGCACGCAGACGACCTGCCGATTTATGCGGGCGGGCTGATCGCGAAGCTGATCGACGAGGGGTATACCGGGTACCTGATCCGGACCACCAACGACGATCACACGGGCCCCGGGACGGTCGGCGAAGGCGTGCTCGCCAACGAACGCGACAACTACGCCGTCGCCAAGGCATTCGGGCTGAAGAAGGTCTACGACCTTTACTACCGCAACCACATGCTCGACTCGGTGCCCCCGGTCGAGCTTCGGATGCGGCTGATTTTCCTGTTCCGGCTGCTCAAAGTGGACACCGTGATCTGCTACGATCCCTGGGGCCACTACGAGGAGAACCCGGACCACTCGGCCACGGCGCGCGCCGTCGAGGCGGCGTGCTGGATGGCCGGCTCGGGCAAGGATTTTCCGGAGCAATTCGACGCGGGCCTGAAGCCGCAGCTCATCAAAGACAAGTACTACTTCTCGCGCGGCCCGCAGTACGTCAACCGCGTGGTGGACATCGGCGATTTCATGGAGCAGAAGATCGCGGTCAACCTGCTCAACGTGGCGCAAGGCCCGGCGGGGCAGAACGGCGCGCAGTTGCGGCGGCGGCTGCGCGAGCAGGGGCTGGCGCTGCCGCTGCTCGGCAGCGACGACGCGACGGCGAACCGCGAGTACGTCCGCGAATTCGTGCTGCACCAGGATTCCGAGATCGGGGAGAAGTTCGGCCTGCGCTACGCGGAGGCCTATCACTACATAGGCCCCGAGCCGGCGCGGGTCGAGGAGTACGTCCGGAAAAATGCCGTGAAAATCTGAGAGGGGCGCGCGCCCGATGCTACGCTGGTTTTGATGCGTGGCGAGGGCTGGACGCGGCGGAATTTCCTTTCTTCGATGGCCGTGGCCGCTGCGGCTGAGAGATTCCGGTATGACGATCCTTCTACCGAACTTTCGATCCTGCGGCTGACGTCTCCGGAGCATTCGAGCTGGCTGCCGGCTCCGGAGAACCGGGCGATTTCGCGGCGGCGGGCATTCCTGGTGTTTTCGAGCGACCGCTCGGGGTCACCGCAGGCCTACCAGATGTTCCTTTCGAGCGGGGAGTTCCGGCAGCTCAGCCGGGCGCGAGACCTCGATTCCTCATCCGTCACGCTGGCGGCCGACGACCGCAGCGTGTTCTACATGGACGGGCCGGCGCTGGTGCAGCTTTCGCTCCAGTCGCTGAAGGAGCGTGAAGTGTACCGGGTCCGGGAGGGGTGGAGCCGCGCTCCGGGGTTCAGCGTGTCGCCCGACGGCTCGACGGCCGCGCTGGTCGAGACGAACTCGGCGGTGTGGCAGATACGGACGGTACCGCTGGGCGGAAAGGCGGCCGGGGCGGCGACGACCGCGGGCGAGTTCAGGACGGCCGTGACGCACCCCATGCTGCGGCCGGGCCGCGGGGAAGTGCTGTATCGCGAGGCCGGAGGAGGGCTCGGGCTGGCGGGGCGCGAGCTTCCGCTGGCTGAGCGTCCGGGGGGGCCGGTTTACTGGTCCCCGGATGGCGCGAACGTGATGTACCTCGGCGGGAGCGCGATCCGCGAGTATACGCTCGAGACGGGCGCCGAGCGCCTGGTAGCGAAGACGAGCCAGTTCGCTTCCTTCTCTCCGAATGGAGACGGGTCGGTGTTTGTCGGCGCGAGCGCGAGCAAGGCGTCTCCTTACGTCCTGCTGCTGCTGCGTGTGACGCGGCGCGAGATGGCGTTGTGCGAGCACCGCGCGAGCGATGCGGCGCGCGTCGCTCCGGTGTTTTCTCCCGACAGCCAGCGGGTCTATTTCGTCAGCGACAGGCACGGCAAGCCGGCGATTTACACGGTGTCGGTCGAGCGGCTGGTGGCAAAGACCGGCGGTTGACAGTAAACTTGTAACTCCATGAGAGCAGTCTGTTTTGTGCTTGTCGCGGCGCTGGTCGCGGGTGCGAGGTGCGGCCGCAAGCCGCCGGTCGAAGCGCGCCAGGAGACCGGACCGCTTGAGGTTTCCGCCGCGAAGGTCGCGGTCAGACAGGTGCAGCGCGTGGTCGAAGCCGTCGGGACCATGTTCCCCTACGACGAGGTGATCATCAGCGCCGAGGTCGAGGGTCCGGTCCAGCAGGTCGAGGTGGATTTGGGCGATGCCGTGAGCGCGGGCCAAGTGCTGGCGCGCATCTCGGACGAAGAACAGCGGTACCTGGTCGCCCAGAACGAAGCGCAGTTGCGGCAGTCGCTCGAGCGGCTCGGGTTGAAGAACGAAAAGGATCGCGTGCGCGACGTGCGGGAGACGCCCGAGGTGCGGCGGGCGCAGGCCGATCTCACCGATGCCGAGCAGCGCCTCACGCGGCTTCAGGAACTGGTCCGCAAGCGTATCATGTCACAGCAGGACCTGGACCAGGCGCAAGCCCGCCAGCAGGCTGCGCAGGCCGCCTACGACGCGACGGTGAACCAGACGCGCAACCTCATCCAGGAAGTGGAGCGGTTCAAGGCTTCGCTCGATTTACAGCGCAAGAAACTGCGCGACACGCTGGTGCGGGCTCCCTATGCCGCCTACGTGAAAGAGCGCCAGGTGACCGCGGGCCAGTACGTGACGCCGAACACGCCGCTTTACGTGCTGGTGAAGACGGACCCGATCCGGCTGCGTATCGAGGTTCCCGAGCGCATGGCTCCGTGGGTGAAGCAGGGGCAGGGCGTCGAGGTCACGGTGGAAGCCTACGGGAGCCGGGTGTTCAACGGGAAGGTGTGGCGCATTTCGCCGACGGTCGACCAGAGCAAGCGCACGTTCATCGTCGAGGCGCTGATTCAGAATCCGGCCGGAGCGCTGAAGCCCGGCTCCTACGCGAAGGCGCGCGTGCGGACGGACAAGTTCGACGAGATCAGCCTGGTGCCGTTCCGTTCGGTGAATTACGTTTTGGGATCGTATAAGGTGGCCGTGATCGAGGGCGAACGGGTGGAGTCGCGCGAGGTGAAGCTGGGGGAGCGGTTCGGCGAGGACGTCGAGATTGTGGACGGCCTGCTGCCGGGCGAGCGCGTGGCGACGACTCAGGTGGCGCGGCTCGATACGGGCAGCAAGGTGCGGGTGGTGGCGGAGTAGATCATGTTGCGCATTCTGTTGGCGGCGGCGCTGGCGGCGGCGCCCGCGCTGTGTTCGACGAAGCTGCTGGTGACGGTGGTCGAGCAGAAATCCGGCCGTCCGGTGACAGACCTGAAGGCGGGCGACTTCACGGTGCTCGAGGACCGGACGCCGCGCACGGTGGAAGACGCCCGGTTCGAGAAGGGCATAGTGGACGTCATGCTGCTGCTCGATACAAGCCTGGTGGGCGAGGTGGTGCGGCCGGTGGCGGAGAGCCTGATCGGGGAGTTGCAGGCGAAAGAGGAGATGGCGATCGTCTCCTACCATTCGTCGGCCGATCTCATACAGGACTTCACCTCGAGCCGCGAACTGCTGCGCCGGTCGCTCGCGGGAGTAAAGTACGGGAACACGCCGCACCTGCTCGATGCGCTTTATGCGGCGATCGACGGCGGATTCGAGAACACGACGTTCCGGCGCGGGCTGGTGATTCTGACGACGGGATTTGAAGGGCCGGGGCGGGTGAGCGAGCGCGAGGTGATCCGGCTGGCGCAGCGCAACGCGGTGTCGATTTTCCCGGTGTACATGGTGGGGGCCGAGCGGTCGCTGTTCGAGAACCTGGCGCGGCAGACGGGCGGGGCGTCCTTCAGCCTGCGCGACATGCAGAAGGCTCTTGAAGGGCCGCCGGGCGGGCGGATTTTCGAGGTGCTGCGGTCGCACTACACGGTGACGGTAAGCGGAAACCTGGCGCTGGGGGAGAAGCTCAAAGTGCAGGTTCAGCGGCCGGGGAAGCTGGCGATCTCGGCGCTGCCGCTCGAGTAAGACCGCGGCGCGGCGATGTAGCCGCGGATTTCATCTTTGCCGACCTGGCTCACAACCAGTTCGAGCGCGCGCCGGCCGCCCGAAGGGTAGAGGCGGAGCGGCTCGAGCGCTTCGCGGTCGTTCGCTTCGATTCTGCCCGCGCGGGTGACGATGGCGAGGCTGTAGCGGCCGCGCTTGGGATCGGCGTGGCGAAGCAGCAGCGAAAGTCCCGCGATCTCGCGGGGCGCGCTGGATTTTTTCAAATCGAACTCGAAGATATCGTTTGCCGCGCCGGCGCGCACGCGTTCGATGTCATCCCGCTGGCGCGCGGCGATTCCGGCAAGCGCGCGGGCGTCGCTGGCGAGAATTCGCGTCTCGAGTTCGGCGACGGCGTTTCCGGTCCGGGCGGAGGAGGTGGCGGTGCGGGCCTCCTGAAGCTGGCCGGCGAGCCGGCGGGTGGCGTCGTTCGCCGCGGCAGTCTGGGTGCGGAGGTGGAGCAGTTCCTGCCCGATCCATTGCTGCCGGCGGCGGCCGCTGAGAGCGAGGCGGTGAGCCAGGCGTTCGGCGTAGCCCTGAGCTTCAGCGCGCGCGGAGCCTGCGGCCTCGAGCGTTTGATCCCGTGCGGCGGCGAGGGCGGCTGTCAGGGCGGCGACGGCGTCGTGGTGCTCGTCGTTGGCCGCGGCGGTGTCGTAGCGCAGGTGGCCGAGGTCGGTCACGATGGCGCCCTTCAGGGCTTCGGTCTGGCCCTGGAGGCCGCGGACGTTGTGAAGAAGCAGGGCATCCGCTGCAAAGAGCATTGCCGCGGCTCCGGCGAGCGCGACAAAGGCCTGATCGGTGACACGGGCGCGCATCGGCAATCCCCCAAGCAATTCGGGGGCCGCCTGCAGGCGATTGAAAAGCGGGGAGAGCCGGGGACAGAGGGGTGTAATTCGGGGGAGAGGGGAGAAATCTTTACACCGGGCCGCGGCCGTTCCATGAGGGCCGCGGCCCGGTTGGACAGATGCGTTAGCGCGTCTGCATCACTTTGGGTGTGGCCAGATAGCCGACGATCTGGTCTTTGCGGACCTCGTTGACGACGAGCTCGTAGGGCTGCCGCGCTTTGGCGACGTAGAACTGCACGGGTTCGTTGACGTTGCGGTCTTTCTTTTCGACGCGCTTGTCATCGGCGATCACGTCGAGGGTGAACTTGTTCTTCTTGGGGTCGGTCTTCTTGAGCAGGATGGCGACGTCGCCGATTTTCTGGGGCGCCTTGGCCTTTTTGAGGTTGAACTCGGTGTAGTTGCGGTCGCCGAGCTGCTTGAGGGCGGCAAGCTCGCGGCCGTTGGTGGCGATGAGGCCGCTCATTTCGCCCATGTCGCCGTTGACGCGCTTGAGCTCGGAGATGGTCTTGTCGAGCTCGGCGCGCGTGGCGGCGACGTCGGTCTTGACGGAGCTGACGTCGGTTGAGACGGCACCGATTCTGGTGGCGGCCTCGCTGGTGGCCTGCTTCACTTCGGAGAGCTGGCTGGAGACCTGCGCGTGCTGGCGGCGCTGTTCTTCGGCGAGAGCGTTCGTGAGCTGCTGGGTTTTCTTGAGGGCCTCGACCTTGGCTTCACCGACGGCGGCGGCGGCCGCGCGCTTGGAGGCTTCGAGCTCCTCGCGCATGGTCTGGAGGTTCTTCCGGTTGGTGGCGATGGTGACGGAAGAAGATTCGCGCAGTGCGGCGATTTCGTTCAGCGTCGATTCGCGGAACTTGGCCATGTCGGAACGGACACGGTCGAGTTGGACGAACAGATAGACGCTCGACGCGAGCAAAGCGATGACCGCGCCGGAGAGGACGGCTACCTTCAGGTTCCACCCGGAATCGTTCGAAGGGGGAGTGTTCGAGTATGTCGGACTACCCACGGAAAATACCTCCTAACCTCGGAATTGGACCACACGGCGCGGGGCGCGCGCAATGCCTGTCGCGGGGCACTGTATTTAGTACGGCTTTGCGCGCGCCTGGGTTTCGTGGGGTTAGTCGACGACGCGGCCGGTGGCGATGAGGATGAGGGCGGACTGGCCGCCTTCGATTCCGGTTTTGCCGATGACGACTTTCTGGCCTTCTTTGAGGTCGAGGTCGGCGTTGATGCCGAGGTCGATGAGCTGGAAGTTGGATGGTGCGTTTTGGATGGGAACTTTTATGTTGAACCGGAGGTTGTCGATCCGAATGGTCGGAGGTTTCGTCTCAGCGGAAACCGACGGACGCACCTGCAAGCTATACCATGACGGTGGGGGCACGGCTTTGGCGAAAGCCGCCTGGCCCGTCAGATTGCTATCCCGTCCGCTACGGCCGCGTACGAATGCGATGTCCAGCAGGCGGAAGTTCTGGTATGCAAAGACGCTCTTGAGTTGGTTGATTGCGGGCTGCAAGTCGGCCGGAAGTGGGCTGCCGTCCGGGAGCGGCTCCTTCGAGCCCTGGAGAATATAGAAGGTCAGTTCGATGTTTTTCGGCGCGGATGCTGTATTGAGCTTGGCAACGACCTCGTCCACCGCGGGGGTCAAGTCTGCCGAGGTCCTGACAATCAGAGTGTCGGACTGCGCACTTGCCGTAATTCCGATGACGCTTAGCGCCTGCTGGATGCGCGCCACGTTGGCGGGATTGATCTGGTAGACGCGTACGACGGTCTTTTCTTCTTTCTTCTGCTCCTGCGCGCATAGGCCGGTGGCGGCGAGCAATGCTGCGAGGACTACGAGGGCTCTCTTCATTTCAGTCTCCTTTGCCTTCTGCGATCCAGTAGATGATTACGTTCGGGTCTGAAGTTTCGAGGCGCACGAGGAGCGGCTCGGTGGGGTAGTTCGGTTTGGGCTTCGGCGCCGGGCGGCGTGGCCTGGGGCGATGAGGCTTGGGCGCAGGGTGAACGGCGGGAGGCGACGGCGGCGCGACACGCGCCACGATGGGCGCCGGTGGCTCGGGCGGGGGCGGGATTGTGCGCGGGATGAGCGCGAACAGCGCGAGTGCCGCGGTGGCGGCTGCGGCGGCTCCTGCCCAAGCCCAGATGAAGCGGCGCGGGCGGCGTTCTACGGCGATGCGGTCGAGCACGCTTTGTCGCCAGATGGCGAGCGAGGCGGGGTCGGGTTCGTCCGCTTTGAGCGCGGCGAGGGCGGCTTGCGAAGACGCGAGTTCCCTCGCCAGCTTGCGGCAGGTCGAGCAAGTGCGGAGATGCTTGTCGAGACGCGCGGCGCCGGCGGGGGCGAGGTCGCCTCCGGTGTCGAGTGCGAGGAGCGGTTCGAAGTCCCGGCAGTTCATGCCCGTTCCCTCCGAAATCGTTCGGTCAGTTTCATGATTTTCAGGCGTGCGTTGCTCAGGTGCGAGCGCACGGTCGCTTCGGTGATGCCGAGGATGGCCGCTACTTCGGCGGCGGTCAGGCCTTCGAGGTCGCGGAGGACGACGGCGGTCCGCTCCTTCTGGGAGAGGCGGGCGAGGGCGGCGTGGAGGATGCGCCTGGCTTCGGCGTGGCGGGCCTGCTCGTCGGGTCCGGCGGCGGGGTCGGGAGCGGCGTCGTCGAGTTCGCTGTCCGGACGCCGGCGGCGGTACAGGTCGCGGCAGACGTTTACGGTGGTGCGGTAGAGCCAGGGGGCGAGGTCGCGTCCCTGGTCGAGGTGCGCCCGGTATTTGTGCATGCGGACGAAGACCTCTTGCGCGGCGTCCTGCGCGTCTTCCCAATGACCGAGGAGGCGCCAGGCCGTCATGAGCACTTTGCGTTCGTGAAGCCGCAGAATTTCGTCGAAGGCGGCGGCTTGGGGCCGTTCGGCGGATTCGAGCGCGGCGTCGATCATGAATGCCTGTCCGGCGATCACTAATAGTTAATACTGCCGGAGCGGGGAAAGTGTGGAGGGAAATTCTGGGGCAGGACGCCGGCGGCGGTTAACAACCGCCGCGCAGGTCTGGCGACCTGCCCCACAGTTTCTGAGGCGCTATTACTTCTTGAGCATCGGGCTTTCGACCTGCTTGAAGCCCGCGGGAATTTCGAACTTGGAGGCGTCGACCGCGGCGGTCGAGAAGCCGCTCAGTTCGGTGGTCATTTCCATCAGGACGCCGGGCGCGCCCTGGGACGCGGGGGCGTTCTGCTGCTGCTGGGATTGCTGCTGCTGTTGCTCGGCCGGGGGCTGCTCTTCCTGCTTCTTCTTGCGGCCGAAGCCGCCGAAGCCGCCCAGGCGGCCGCCGGCGAGTTTGCCGAGCGCTCCGCCGGCCGACGGCTTTTCCTCGGCCTGCGCCTGCTGTTGCTGCTGTGGCGGCGGGGCCTGGCCTTCGGCTCCGGACTGCATGCCGGGCGCGCCCATGCTGACGACCTGGTAAACCGGCACGCCATCGAGCTTCGACATTTCCTTCACCATCTCGGCCATGCCCTTCTGCGAGCCGGCGGGCGCCATCATGCCCATGCCCGGGCCCCAGGTGACCTTCTGCGCCATGCGCTTGTAGAACTCGCGGACTTCGTCATAGCCGGCGATACCGGAGGCGAGCCACATGTCGGAGGTGATCGTCATGGCAGCCACCTTCTGGCCGGTCTTCCTGTCGGTGCCCTCCATCTCCATGGTGAGGATGAACTGGCGGGCGTCGAATCCGGCGACGTTGCGCTGCTGCCCGGTCTGCTTGACGGACGCCTTGAAAGTGAGGTCCTGAACTTCGTTGCCCTTCTCGTCACGCATCTTCGAGTTCAGGTTGTTCATCATCTCGGCGAGCTGCGCGAAGGTGACGACGGAATAGGTTTTCTTCTGAGGATCGATCTGCGTCATCGTTTCTTTGGAGAGGTCGATGATCTGGATCGATGTGGAGCTGATGTTCGCCATGCGGTCGCCCTTCACGGCGACGGTGCTCTTCATGGGCTCGCGCATCTGCTTGGAAAACGCGCCGGCGAACTTCATCATGCCGGCCATGGCTCCGCCGGTCATCTTAGACGTCTGTTCGTAGCTGAAGTCGGCCCGCAGGCATGCGCCGCTCCAGAGTCCTGCTACCAGAACTAATGCAATGCGTCTCATGCGTCTCCTAGTAGGTGTCGTTGCGACTCGGCTATGATATCAATTCTTAGGAGCATTCGTGCCCGATCTCATCATTCAACCGACCAGGAAATGGATCCGCCTGCAATCGTGGGCGGTGTTTCTGTTTTTTTGTCTTTGCGTGGGCGTGTATGTGAACACGGCGCAGGAGCGGCTCTCGCCGTGGATCCTGGTTTTTCCGGCGCTGCTGTTCGCGTTTCCCGTGCGCGCGTGGCTCAAGCGGCGGTTTACGAAAGTGACGCTCACCGGCGATAAGCTGCGGTACGAAGCCGGCGTGTTGACGAAGACGACGCGAACGATCCAGGTCTCGAAGGTGCAGGACGTGCGCGTGGACCAGTCGCTGGTGCAGCGGCTTTCGGCGACGGGCGATCTGTCGATCGAGACGGCCGGGGAGACGAGCCAGTTGGTGGTGCGGGATATCGACGATCCGCAGGCGGTGGCGGATGCAATCACCGAGGCGTCGCAGGCGCAGCCTCCGCAGCAGAAGCCGCCCAAAGGAGCGAAATAGATGGGGCGGTTGGAAGGGCGCGTGGCGCTGGTGACGGGCGCAAGCAAGGGGCTGGGAAAAGCGATCGCTCTGGCGCTGGCGGGCGAGGGCGCGCGGGTCGCGCTGGTGTCTCGCAACCGGGCTGAATTGGAGGAGGCCGCCGGGGAGGTGCGCGCGGCCGGGGCTCCCGAGGCCGCGGTGTTCGCGGCCGATGTCACCGATGAAGCGCAGGTGGAGCGGCTGGCTCGCGATGTCTTCGACAAGTTCGGCGCGGTGCAGATTCTGGTGAACAACGCCGGCGTGAACGTAAGGAAGAACCTGACGGAGTTTACGCTCGACGAGTGGCGGCGCGTGATGGACACGAACCTCACGGGCGTGTTCCTGATGTGCCGCGCGTTCGTGCCGCGCATGAAGGGGACGGGCTACGGGCGGGTTGTGAATCTCGGGTCCACGATGAGCCACATCGCGCTGGGGCTGCGGACGGCGTACTGCGCGAGCAAAGCGGGGGTGCTCGGGCTCACGCGCGCGCTGGCGCTCGAGCTGGCGACCGAGGGCATCACGGTGAACGCCATCAGCCCGGGGCCGTTTGCGACCGAGATGAACAAGCCGCTGCTCGATAATCCCGAGGTACACCAGTTCTTCACGTCGCGGATTCCGGTGGGGCGTTGGGGGAAGGTCGAGGAGGTAGGGCAGCTCGCCGTGTACCTGTGCCTGGAGGAGGCCGCGTTCGTCACCGGGACGGACGTGCTGATCGACGGCGGCTGGTGCGCGCAATGAGGGCGTGGGTCGCGGCGGCGGCGCTGTGCGCGGTCGCGCTCGGCGGATGCAACCGGTCGCGGAAGAAGGTGATCGCGGTCGTTCCGAAGGCTACGTCGCACACGTTCTGGGTGTCGGTGGAGGCCGGGGCGCGCGCGGCGGGGCGCGATCTCGACGTGGACGTGCTGTGGAACGGGCCGGCGCAGGAGACCGAGTACGACCGGCAGATCCAGATCGTCGATTCGATGGTGGCGCGGCACGTGGACGGGCTGGCGCTTGCGGCGACCGAGCGGAAGGCGCTGGTGGGGCCGGTGGGGCGCGCGATGGCGGCGGGGATTCCGGTGACGATCTTCGATTCGGGCCTCGATTCGGAAAACTACATGACGTTCCTCGCCACGAACAACTACGAGGCGGGCCAGATGGCGGCGCGCGAGCTGGCAAGGCTGCTGGGCGGCCGGGGGAAGGTCGGGATCGTGCTGCACGCGCCGGGGAGCCTTTCGACGATGGATCGCGAGCGCGGCTTCGAGGACGCGATGACGAAGGAGTTTCCGCAGGTGCGCATCGTGGCGCGGCAGTATGGGATGTCGAGCCGCGCGAAATCGCGCGATGCGGCGGAGAATATTCTGACGGCGACGCCGGATCTGGACGGGCTGTTCGCATCGACCGAGCCGAGCGCGGCCGGGGCGGCGCTGGCGATCAAGAGCCGCGGGCTGGCGGGGAAGGTGAAATTCATCGCGTTCGACGCGTCCGAAAGCATGGTGGCGGACCTGCGGGCGGGGCTGATTCACGCGATGGTGGTGCAGGACCCGTTCCGCATCGGGTACGAGTCCGTGAAGACGCTGGTCGATAAGCTGCACGGAAAGCAGCCGCCGAAGCACATCGACCTGAGCGCGCGCGTGGTGCGGGCCGTGGACCTCGACAAGCCCGAGATTCACGCGCTGCTGTTTCCCGATTTGAAGAAGGGACTGCAATGAAGGTGGTGCGGGCGGCGGAGCTCGAGGAGTTCGCGGTGCGGCTGCTCGAGGGCGCGGGGGTCGAGAGCGCGAAGGCGCGGCTGGTGGCGGCGTCGCTGGTGGAAGGTAACCTGCGCGGCGTCGATTCGCACGGTGTGGCGGTGCTGCCGCACTACGTGGACCAGATCGAGGCGGGCGACGTGGAGCCGCGGTGCGCGGGGCACGTGGTTTCCGAAAACGGCGCGTGCCTGCTCTACGATGCGGAGCACGGGTTCGGCTTCGTGACGGCGGAGATCTGCTGCGGGCACGCGGTGCGGCTGGCGAAGGCGCACGGCATCTCGATCGTTGTCGCGCGCGAGGCGAGCCACTTCGGCGTGGCGGCGCTGTGGACGAAGCGGATTTCGGCGGCCGGGCTGATCGGTATCGCGATGTGCGACGCGGGGCCGCAGGTGGCGCCGTGGCAGGGCAGGGACAGGCGCATCGGCACGAATCCGATTTCGGTGTCGGTGCCGCATCCGGAGGGCCGCGGATGGCTGCTGGATATGGCGACGACGACGGTCGCGCTGGGGAAGCTGGAGCAGGCGGAGCTGAAGGGCGAGCGGGAGATTCCGGCGGGCTGGGCGCTCGATGCAGACGGGCGGCCGACGACGGATCTGGCGACGGCGGTGCGCGGTCTGCTGACGCCGCTCGGCGGCTACAAGGGCAGCGGGCTGGGCGTGATGGTGGAGGTGCTGTGCGCGGTGCTCGGCGGCGGCGCGATGGCGAGCGAGATCCGCGGGGTCCGGATGCACGGGCGGCACTCGCGGGTGAACCATGTGTTTCTGGCGATCGATGTCGCGCGGTTTCTTCCGCTCGAGGAGTTTTACGCGCGCATGGAGAAGCTGGTGGGCGAGCTGAAATCGAGCGCCCCGGCCGCGGGCTTTAGCGAGGTGCTCGTGGCGGGCGATCCTGAATGGCGGACGGAACAGGAGCGGCGGGAGAAGGGCATTCCGCTGCCGGACGCGGCGTGGGAAGAGCTGCTGGCGACTGCCAAGCGCCTGGGCGTGTGAAAATAGATCGAATGCCTGATCAGCCTGGTTTTGAGGCTTGCCTGGAGGAGCTGGAGAAGGTTGTCAAGCAGCTCGAGGGCGGCGATTTGCCTCTGGAGCGCGCGCTCGAGTTGTTTGAGAAGGGCGTTGAGCTGAGCGAGAGCTGCCGCAGACAGCTCGAGGAGGCGGAGACGCGTGTCGAGGCGCTGATCAAGAAGAACGGGAAGTACCAGCCCGAGCCCTTCGGCCCCGACAAAGGATGAACTTCCGCGATTACCTGAAACAGCAGCAGGCGCTGATCGACGCAGCGCTGGACCGCCTGGTTCCACCCGCCGAGGCCGCGCCCGAGACGATTCACCGCGCGATGCGGTACAGCTTGTTTGCGGGCGGAAAGCGCATACGGCCGGTCCTGTGCCTCGAGGCGGCGCACACGGTTTCCGATGACGCTCCGGGCGCGATCGAAGCCGCTTGCGCGCTCGAGATGATCCATACGTACTCGCTGATCCACGACGACCTGCCGGCGCTCGACAACGACGACCTGCGGCGCGGGCGCCCGACGTGCCATAAGCAGTTTGGCGAGGCGATGGCGATTCTGGCGGGCGACGCCCTGCTCACGCTCGCCTTCGAGGTGCTCGGCGATGTGCGCCTCGTGCGGGAGTTGGCGCACGCCGCGGGCACGATGGGCGGCATGATCGGCGGGCAGGTGGCCGATCTCGAGGGGGAGGGACAAGAGCCCACGGCCGCGCTGCTCGAGACGATCCACCGCGCGAAGACCGGCGCTTTACTGGGCGCGAGCGTTCGGATGGGCGCGATCTCGGCCGGCGCCGATGAACGGCAGCTTGAAGCGCTCACGTGTTACGGGCGGCACGTCGGGCTCGCGTTTCAGATCGTCGACGATTTGCTGGACGTCGAGCAGTCGTCGGAGGCGCTCGGCAAGACCGCGGGCAAGGACGCGCAGCAGCACAAGATCACGTTCCCGGCGGTGTACGGCATCGAGGCCTCGCATCGCATGGCGGAGGAGGAACGCGCGGGCGCGCACGCGGCGCTCGGTATTTTCGGCGCGCGCGGGGACCGGCTGCGCGAGCTTGCCGATTTGATCGTGCAGCGCACCGCATGAAGCCTCGCGAACGCCGCCGCCTGGACCAGTTGCTGGTAGACCGTGGGCTGGCCGAAACGCGCGCGAAGGCGCAGGCGCTGGTGCTCGCCGGCGAGGTGCTGGTCAACGGGCAGAAGGCGGACAAGCCCGGCCACGCGACCGCGGACGATGCCGCGATCGAAGTGGCCGCTCAGCCGCGCTACGTGGGACGCGGCGGGCTGAAGCTCGAACGGGCGCTCGAGCATTTCGCAATCGATGTGGGCGGGCGCGTCTGCGCGGATATCGGAGCGTCTACCGGCGGGTTCACCGACTGCATGCTCCAGCACGGGGCGGCGCGCGTGTACGCCGTTGACGTGGGCTCGGGACAGCTCGATTGGAAACTGCGGAACGATGCGCGCGTCGTGGTGCGCGAGGGAATCAATGCGCGATACCTGCGGTTCGAGGACATCGGCGAGAAGGTGGATTTCGCGGCCTTCGACGTCAGCTTCATCTCGGTCACGCTGATTTTGCCGGCCGCGGCGCCGCTCGTTAAAGAAACCGGCGGGATGGTTATACTTGTTAAGCCGCAATTCGAGGTAGGGCGCGGGCAGGTCGGGAAGGGCGGCATTGTGCGCGATCCCGAGCTGCACAAGCAGGCTTGCGAGCGCGTGGCGCGGGCCGCCTCGGAATTGGGCTTCGCGACGAACGTGATCGAGAGCCCGATTCTCGGCGCGGAAGGGAACAGGGAATTTCTGCTTTATGCTCGACATTAGAATCGTCGGCATCTTCTCGAAGCCGAACGCACCTGCTGCGGCGCGCATCGTGCCGGGTCTTGTCGAGTGGCTGCGAAACCGCGGGCTGGCGGTCCGGATGGACGAGACCACGGCGGCGTACCTGGGTTCCAGCGCGGGGCTTGCGCGCGAAGACGTGCCGGAAGGCGCGGGACTGCTGGTGGTGCTCGGCGGGGACGGCACCCTGCTGGCGGCGGCGCGCGCGTTGAACGGCCGGCAGATTCCGGTGTTCCCGGTAAACCTCGGGGGCCTGGGGTTCCTCACTGCGATCACAACCGAAGTTCTCTATCCCGAGCTCGAGCGCGCGTTCCGCGGGGAGCACCGCATCGGACGCCGGCGCATGCTGCGGTGCGAGTTGATGCGCGACGGCGTTAAGGCCGCCGAGCACCAGGCGCTCAACGACGTCGTGATCTCGAAGGCGTCGATCGCGCGCATGATCGATCTCGATGCGTTCGTGGACGAAAGCTTCATGTGCGCCTACAAGGCCGACGGGCTCATCATCTGCACGCCGACCGGCTCGACCGCCTACTCGCTGTCGGCGGGCGGCCCGATCATCTTCCCGCGGGTGGCCGCGATTTCGATTACGCCGATTTGCCCGCATATGCTCACGAACCGGCCCGTCATTGTGCCGGACACGAGCACGATCACGGCCGTCAATCGCGCGAGTGATTCCGATTCGTATCTCACGATCGACGGGCAGGTGGGCGAACCGCTGCGCAGCGGCGATAGGGTGGTGTGCAGCCGCTCTCCGCACGTGCTGCAACTGATTCGCCCGCCGAAATCGATGTTCTTCGACGTGCTGCGGCAGAAGTTGAAGTGGGGCGAACGGTAAGCGGACTCGAAGCGATGCGCGTATTGCTCGCCCACAACTCGCTTTATTTTCCATCGCACGGCGGCGGGGACAAATCGAACCGCCTGCTCATGCAAGGCCTGGCGGAGCTGGGCCACGATGTGCGCGTAGTGGCGCGCGTGGAGAAGTTCGGCGCGGAAGCCCACCGGGAACTGGTGGCCGAACTGGCGCGCCGGGGCGTGACTCCGCGGGAAGACGCCGGGGGGCTCCGGATGGGGCTGAACGGCGTCGATGTGCACGTGCTGACGCGCAAGCCGCATCTGCGGGCTTATTTCACCGAACAGATTTGCGAATTCCGGCCGGATGTGATTCTGACTTCGACCGACGACCCGGCGCACCTGTTGCTCGACGCGGCGCTGCGTTCGCGGGCGCATGTCGTGTACCTGGTGCGCGCGACGATCGCCGCGCCGTTCGGCCCCGACAGCTCGATGCCCAGCGCCGTCAAGACGAAGGCGCTCCGGCGCGTGGACGGCGCGGTGGCGGTGAGCGAGTCGGTGGCCGCATATGTGCGGCAGTGGGGCGGGATGGACTGTGTGCACGTGCCGATCTCGCTGCTCGAGAAAAGCGAATATCCGCTGCTCGGGCGGTTCGACAACCGGTTCGTGCTGATGGTGAATCCGTGCGCGGTGAAAGGGATTTCGATTTTCCTGGCCCTGGCGGATCGTTTCCCCGAGGCCGAATTTGCAGCGGTGCCGACGTGGGGCACGACGGCGGACGATCTCGCGGCGCTGCGCAAGCGGGCCAACGTCACGGTGTGCGATCCGGTGGACGACTTCGACGAACTGCTCAGGCAGACGCGCGTGGTGCTGGTGCCCTCGCTGTGGGCCGAGGCGCGTTCGCGCGTGATTCTCGAGGCGATGTCGCGCGGGATTCCCGTGCTGGCGAGCGACGTCGGGGGGCTGGCGGAGGCGAAGCTAGGCGTGGATTATCTGCTGCCCGTCGCGCCAGTGGAACGGTATCGCGCAGCCGTCGATGAATTGATGGTGCCGGTGGCGGAGATTCCGGAGCAGGACACGCGGCCGTGGGCGGCGGTGCTCGAACGGCTGTTTACGGATCGGGAACACTGGGAGGCGCTGTCGGCCGAATCGCGGCGGGCGGCTCTCGAGTATGCACGGAACTTGAGCGCGCGTCCGTTTGCGGAGTATCTGGAAAAAGTTGTGAAGGCGGAGAAGCGCCGTGAGAAGCCGCCGCAGGCCGGGGGCTTGCCCCACAAAGCGGAGAAGCCGGGGGAGATGTCCGCGGAGCGGCGGAAGTTGCTCGCGCTGCGGTTGAAGGCGAGCAGGGCGGAGATGGCCCGGCGCGCGACCGAGGCGGCCCGGGCGGCGTTGCCCGGCGTGGATATCGAGATTTTCTGGGACGACGGCATGTGGGTGCGCCGCGTGGGGTCGAACTACTTTCCGTTCCCCGAGGCGATCCGCGTGGAAGGCGCGAAGTGGACGGCGGTGGCGGGGATGGCGGAGAAATTCCTTCGCGACGCCGACGACTACTGGTTCCATGTGTACAAGCCAGCGGCCGGAGACGTGATCGTCGATATCGGCGCGGGCCGGGGCGAGGACGTTTTTGCGTTTTCGCGCGCGGTGGGGCGCGAAGGGCGCGTGTGGGCCATCGAGCCGCATCCGGTGTCGTTCGAGGTGCTGAAGCGATTCTGCGTCCTGAACGGGCTGGGTAACGTGACGCCGCTGAACTACGCGTGCGTGTCGGAGCCCATGATGCTGCAAATCGAGACGCTGCCGGTGTGGGAGTCGAATTTCGTGCGCGCGGGCGAACGCACGGCGACGAGCCATCCGGTGGAGGGCAAGCGCTTCGACGATCTGTGCGCGGAGCGCGGAATCGGGCGCATCGATTTCCTCAAGATGAATATCGAGGGCGCCGAGCGCGAGGCGCTTGCGGGCGCCGGGGAGGCGCTCGGGCGCACGCGATACGTCTGCGTGGCGGCGCACGATTTCCGCGCCGGGCGGGGGGAGGGCGAGCAGTTCCGCACGCTGGCATTCGTGCGGGAGTTCCTCGCCAAGGCGGGTTTCGAACTGATTACTCGCGACGACGACCCGCGCTACTACGTGCCGTATCACGTGCATGGGGTGAGGCGGTGAGAGGCGCGGCCCGGCGGGGTGGGCGATGAAACGCCTCTCGCTCACGGCCTGGATCTTCATCGGGATGGCCGCCGGCATTGCGCTTGGAGCGCTGGCGCCCGCGGCGGGCGTGAAGCTCGCGCCCGCGGCGAACATCTTTCTGCGACTGATCAAGTCGATTATCGCGCCTTTGATTTTCGGGACGCTCGTTTACGGCATTGCGGGCGCGGGCAGCCTGAAGGCGATGGGCCGCATCGGCGTGAAGGCCATTGTGTACTTCGAAGCGGTCACGACGGCGGCGTTGTTCCTGGGGCTGGGTGCGGTGAACCTTATCAAGCCCGGGCAGGGAATGCGGCTGGAGCGGACGGCGGCGGAGGCCGCAGCGCCGGCGCCCATGCCTACCGCGGCGGGCGTGCTCGAACACACCTTTCCCGCAAGTATCATCGACGCGATGGCGCGC
Source organism: Acidobacteriota bacterium (assembly GCA_050261515.1). GTDB lineage: Bacteria > Acidobacteriota > Terriglobia > Bryobacterales > Bryobacteraceae > JBLNDJ01. The sequence continues at coordinate 91,597 of JBLNDJ010000040.1, forward strand.
GGCGAGGTGCTGCAAATCGTGGTCTTCGCGTTTCTGTTCGGCGCGGCTTGCGTGGCGGTGGGGACGAAGGCGAAGATCGTGGTCGATTTCTGCGGCGCGCTCTCGGAGGTGATGTTCGGCTACACGCGCTACGTGATGTATCTCGCGCCGATCGGCGTTGGCGCGGCGATGGCGGCGACGGTGGGCAGCAAGGGATTCTCCGTTCTTTTCGGGCTCGGGAAACTGATCGCGACGATGTACGCCGCGCAGGCGGTGTTCGTGGTGTGCGTGCTGGGCGCGGTGATGCTCGCGGCGCGCATTCCGGTGTGGCGGTTCTACGAGGCCGCGCGCGAGCCGTTCCTGATTGCCTTTTCGACTGCGTCGAGCGAGGCCGCGATGCCGCGCGCGCTCGAAAACATGGAACGCTTCGGAGTCCCAAAGCACATCGTCGCGTTCGTGATTCCCACGGGGTACAGCTTCAACCTGGACGGCTCGACGCTCTACCTGTCGCTCGCGTCGGTGTTTGTCGCGCAGGCCGCGGGCATTTCGCTGTCGTTCGGCCAGCAGTTGTTCATGATGCTTACTCTGATGCTGACGAGCAAGGGCGTGGCGGGCGTGCCTCGGGCGTCGCTGGTGATCCTGTCGGGAACGCTGGCGACGTTCGGGCTGCCGCTCGAGGGCGTGGCCGTGCTGCTCGGCATCGACGCCGCGATGGACATGGCGCGGACGTCGGTGAACGTGCTCGGCAACTGCCTGGCAACGGCGGTGGTGGGGCGTTGGGAAGGCGGGAAACTTACGCCTTCTGAAACCACGGCCGCGCGGGCTTGAGGGCTTCATTCACTCTGGTGATGTTACGGACGCCTTCGTCGCGGAGCCAGCGCTCGAACGCCGCGACGCCCTGTTTCGCGTAGACGGGGATTCCGTCCTGCCACGTGGCCCGGCCGCAGAGCACGCCCGAAAAATCGGCGCCCGATTCGCCCGCCATCCGGAGCGATTCGACGAACTGCTCGATGCTCACGCCGGCGCTAAGGTAGATGAACGGCTTCTTCGCGGCGCGCGCGGCGCGGCGAAAGTGCTCGAGCGCCTCGGCGTGCGTGTAGGCCTGGCCGACGAACTTCTGGTTGATGGGCACCTCGACCTTCAGGACATCCACGCGGTACTGCGGCTTTGAAAACTCTTCCATGCTGCGCGTGACGACCTCGGGTTTGACGCGCGCGTAATCGAGGCCCTTCTCGTCGCCGCCTTTCGGGTCGTAGCCGACGAATTCGAGAAAAAACGGAATCTGGTACGCATCGCACTCGGCGCCGACGCGCTCGACGAAGGCGTGCTTGATGTCGTTGATGCGGGCGTCCTCGAAGGGCGTGTAGTAGAGCAGGACCTTCACGGCGTCGGCCTGAAAATCCACGGCGAGGCGCTTTACCGATACCGTGTCGATCAGATCGGGCAGCCGGCCGGGCCTGGTGTTGATATAGCCGGTCTTCTCGTAAGCGAGCAGGAGTCCCGCGTTGGCGCTGCGCGCTTTACTGGCGTCGAGGCCGAACTCGGGGTCGAGCAGGATGGCGCTCGCATACGGCGTCAGGATCTTCGAAACGGCCGTTTTGAATTCGGCCAGCATCTCGGGCGTGATCGCCCCCTTATCGACACCCTTGGCCGCGGCGAGAGCGCGAGAGAGGCTGCCCCGCTGATCCATCGCCACCGCCGCGATGACACCCGCATCGTTCGCGAGCGCCTGCATTCGCTTCAACTTGCCTGCGGATAAGTTCACGACAGTTCCTTACGGAGCGAACGGGTAGTAGCCCCTGCGCGCACGCACCTTGGCATCGGGGATTTTGACTTCCACGCGGATCTGCCGGTAGGGGTTCTGCACGTCGGTGGTGTCGGGAATGTAGCGCAGGATGTACTGCGTGGTGACCTCGCCCGCCACGTTCGCGATGGCGTGAAGAATGTTCTGCGACACCGCGGCCGCGTATCCGCCGCTCTCGACCGTGATGGCGTAGCTGCCCTCGTAGTCGCTCTGCGGCTTGGAGAGATGGCCGGACACGTCTTTGTAGACGCCTTCGAGCGGATACTCGACGCGCCCGCCGGTTTCCTCGGCCAACCGCCGCAGGTTGATATCGCCCTCGTTGGCGAAACCGTAGGCGGTGGTGCTGACACCGTAGATGGTGACCAGGTTGCGCTGGGCCAGCTCGATGATCTGGTCGAGCGTCTGCTTGCTGGCGTTGTCGTTCCCGCTTCCGATGACGATGAGCACGCGCCGCGGCTCGATGGGCTCGCCTTTGATCATGTGGTGCTTGGTGATGGCGAGGTGGATCGCGTCGTAGAGCGCCGCGCCGCCGCCGGGCTTGAGCTTGAGGATGCGGTCGGTGATCTTGCCGGCGTCGTTGGTGGTGTTGACGGCGAGCTCGGCGTCGGTGCTGTAGGTGACCAGAAAGCCGCTGTACTTGTCCGCCTTGTCGTCAGACAGAAGGGTCCAGACCAGCTCGCGCGCCGATTCCTGGAAGCGGTTCCAGTGGATGCGCGAGGAGCTGCTCAGGTCGAGCACGAATCCCACGACAACGGGCTGATTGTGCTCGGCGCTGAAGTACTTGATCTTCTGCTCCCTGCCGTTTTCGAAGATGCGGAAATCGCTCTCGGAGAGGTTCGTGATGAAGCGGTTCTTGTAATCGGTGACCGTAACGGGCACGATCACCTCGTTGACCTGAACCTTGATGGGCGGGGGCTCCGGCGCTTCCGGTTGCTGTTGCTGTGGCTGTGGCTGTTGCTGTGGCTGTGGCTGTGGTGGTTGCTGTTGCGCAAGCGCGACGGCACAGAGCCCGATGATGATCAGCAGACGACCGCGTGACATAGAGACCGTGGAACTATTATCCCACTGGAAGGGCGCGCGCGAAGGACGAGGGGCACGCTACACTACTGGGATCTCTGAATCTATGACAGTGCGGCGCCTGGTGGCAATCCAGGCCATGCGGACGCCAGAAGCGCCCGCGGTGCTGGCGCCCGGGCGCCCGGCGATGAGCTACGCGCGCCTGCTCGCGCAGATGGACGCGACCGCCGCCGCGCTCGCGGCGCTCGGCATCGGGCGGGGCGATCGCGTCGCGACGGTGCTCGCCAACGGGCCCGAGATGGCCGCCGCGTTCCTCGGAATCGCTTCGGCCGCGGTGGCGGCGCCGCTGAATCCGGCATACCGCGAGGCGGAGTTCCGGTTCTACCTGGAGGACCTTGCGCCGAAAGCGCTCGTCGCCGAGGCTGGGGCGGAGTCAGCGGCGCTGGGGGTCGCGGAGGCGCTCGGCATCCCCGTGGTGTCGCTGGCGGAGGCTAACGGCGCGGCGCGGGTGCCCGAGGCGAAGCCGGACGACGTGGCGCTCGTGCTGCACACCTCAGGCACCACGTCGCGGCCGAAGCAGGTGCCCCTGACGCACGCCAACCTGTGCCACTCGGCAGAGAACATACGGCGCGCGCTCGAACTGTGCCCGGCCGACCGCTGCCTGAACGTGATGCCGCTGTTCCACATACACGGCCTCGCCGCGGCGGTGCTGGCGACGCTCGCGGCCGGGGCGAGCGTGGTGGCCACGCCGGGCTTCTACGCGCCGCGGTTCCTCGAATGGCTCGAGGAGTTCACGCCGACGTGGTACACGGCCGTGCCCACCATGCATCAGGCGATCCTGGCGCGCGCGGGTGCGGGCCCGGTGCGGTCGTCGCTTCGGTTCATACGATCGTGCTCGGCGGCGCTGCCTCCACAGGTGATGGAGGAACTCGAGCGCGTGTTCGGCGTGCCGGTAATCGAGTCGTACGGGATGACGGAGGCGGCGCACCAGATGGCGTCGAACCCGCTTCCCCCGGGCAGGCGCAAACCGGGGTCGGTGGGGCGCGCGGCAGGGCCGGAGGTGAAGGTTCTGCCGGACGGCGAGATTGTGATTCGCGGGCCGAACGTGATGGCGGGCTACGTGAACAATCCCGCGGCGAACGAGGACGCGTTCACCGGCGGCTGGTTCCGCACGGGCGACCAGGGGCGGCTGGATGAGGACGGATACCTCTTCATTACGGGCCGGACCAAGGAGATCATCAACCGCGGCGGCGAGAAGATCGCCCCGCGCGAGATCGACGAGGCGCTGCTGCGGCATCCGAGCGTGGCGCAGGCGCTCGCGTTCGCGATTCCGGATGCGCGGCTCGGCGAGGATGTCGCGGCGGCGGTGGTGCTCCAGCCGGGCGCGGCGGCGGGCGAGAGCGAGTTGCGCGCGTTCGCGGCCGGGACGCTGGCCGATTTCAAGGTGCCGCGGCGCATCGTGTTCGTGGACGAGATCCCGAAAGGGCCGACCGGCAAGCCGCAGCGCGTCGGCCTGGCGGCGAAGCTGGGCATCCGGGCGGAGGAGAAGCCGTCCGCGCCGGCGGAGTATGTTGCGCCGCGCACTGCGAACGAAGAGCTGCTGTGCGGGTTGTGGCGGCAGGTGCTCAGGCGCGAGCGCGTGGGCGTGCGCGACAACTTTTTCGACCTGGGCGGCGATTCGGTGCTGGCGGCGCAGTTGCTGGCGCGCATGCCCGCGGCGCCGCCGCTGATCGCGCTGTTCGAAAAGCCGACGATCGAGGCGCTGGCCGCGTGGCTGGATTCCCATGGCGCGGGCGGCGGCGAGGCGGCGATCGAGCACGCCGCGGAGGGCAGCGAGGCGCCGCTCTCGTTCGCGCAGCAGCGGTTCTGGTTTCTCGACCGGTACGAGCCCGACAGCTCCGCCTACATACACACCTCCGCGTTCCGGCTGAAAGGCCCGCTCGATATCGACGCGCTCGGGCGCGCGCTCGATGCGATCGTCGCGCGGCACGAGATCCTGCGCACGACGTACGAGCCTCGCGATGGCGTACCCTGCGCGGTGATCCGCGAGCCTCGCCCGGTGGAGATCGCGATCGTAGAGGCGGGGTCGCTCGAACAAGTTCGAACTCTGGCGGCCGGCCAGTCGCGGCGGCGGTTCGATCTCACGCGCGACGTCGTGATCCGCGTGACGCTCGCGCGGCTGGAACCCGCCGATCACGTGCTGCTGTTCACGCGGCACCACATCGCGTCGGATGGCTGGTCCGCCGAGGTTTTCTTGCGGGAGTTGGCCGCGCACTATGCGGGCGAGTCGCTGCCGGAACTGCCGATTCAGTACCGCGATTACGCGCGCTGGCAGAGGGCGCGGTATGAGAGCGGCGCATACGACGGCCAGTTGGCGTATTGGAAGGAGAGGCTCGCGGGGAGCCCGCCGCTGCTCGATTTGCCGGCGGACCGCCCGCGTCCGGCGCGCCAGACGTTCGCGGGCGCGTGCCACACCGTGCTGCTCGCGCCCGAACTTGCGGCGGCGCTCGAGCGGGTGGCGCGCGAGTCGAACGCGACGCCGTTCATGTTTCTTCTGGCGGCGTTCCAGGTACTGCTCTCGCGCTACTCGGGCTCGACCGACATTCTCGTCGGCTGCCCGGCGGCGGGACGTTCGCGGCTCGAAACGGAACCGCTCCTCGGGCTGTTTTTGAACACGCTCGTGCTGCGGACCAACCTCGACGGCGAGCCGACGTTCCGCGAGTTGCTGGGGCGCGTTCGCGAGACCGCGCTCGGCGCATATGCGCATCAGGACCTGCCGTTCGAGAAGCTGGTGGAGGCGCTGCAACCGGAGCGCAGCCTCAGCCACTCGCCGCTGTTTCAGGTCTTCTTCCAGCTCCGCAATCTGCCGTTCGACGCGCCGCGTTTCGACGGACTCGCAGTCGAGCCGGTGGAGTTCGACCCCGGCACGGGGCAGTTCGACCTCGCGGTCGCGATCGCTCCGGCGCGTGGCTCGCTCGAGGTCACGTTTACCTACAACACCGACCTGTTCGACAGGGAAACTGCCGCCCGCATGCTCGGGCACTACCGGGCACTGCTCGAAGCCGCTGCGCACGATCCCGGCCGGCGCATCACGCAGCTTCCGATGCTTGCGGAAGCCGAGCGGCGGCAGTTGCTCGAGGAGTGGAACCGTACGGAGCGACCGGTTCCGGCGGCGTTCGCGCACGAGTTGGTCGAGGCACAGGCCGCGCGGCGTCCGGATGCGGTGGCCGTCGTCTACGAGGACCGGCGGCTCACGTACGCGGAGTTGAACGCACAGGCGGACGCGCTCGCGCGGCGGTTGCGCGCGGCCGGAGTCGGACCCGGCGTGCTGACGGCCCTGCGCGCGCGGCGGTCGGAGCAGATGATCGTCGAGCTTGTCGCAATTCTGAAGGCGGGCGGCGCGTATGTGCCGCTCGATCCGGATTATCCGGAAGAGCGGCTCGCGTTCATGCTCGAAGACTCCGGGGCGGCCGTGCTGGTGAACGAGGCGGGCGAGGTCGAGCGTCTCGGCGAAGCGGCGCCGGCCGAACGGCTGGATCCGGAGTCGGTCGCTTACGCCATCTATACCTCCGGCTCGACGGGGCGGCCGAAGGCGGTGCTCGTGCCGCATCGCGCGCTCGGCAACGTGCTTGAAGCGATGCGGGCGGAGCTCGGCTTCACGGAGCGCGATTCGTTGCTGGCGGTCACGACGCTTTCCTTCGATATCGCGACGCTCGAGCTGCTGCTGCCGCTCGTCTGCGGCGGCTGTGTGATCGTGGCCCCGCAGCCGGCCCAGGGAGACGGCTACCGGCTCGCGGAACTGATCGAGCGCGCGCACCCAACCTACATGCAGGGCACGCCGGCGACGTGGCGGCTGCTGCTCGACGCGGGATGGCGCGGCAGCCCGGACCTGACCATCATCTGCGGCGGCGAGGCGCTGAACCGCACGCTTGCAGACCAACTGCTTTCACGCAGCGCGCGCCTGTTCAACGGATACGGGCCCACCGAGACCGCCATCTACTCGACGCTCGAGCCGGTGCGTCCGGATGGCGCGTCCGTTCCCATCGGCCGTCCGCTCGCGAACACGCGCGTGTACGTGCTCGACCAGCGGCGCCAGCTCGTGCCGGCGGGTGTTGCCGGAGAGCTGTACATTGCGGGTGCGGGCGTGGCGCTCGGCTACTGGCGGCGCGAGGAGCTGACGGCGGAGCGTTTCCCGGCCGACCCCTTCGCGGGTGGGCGGATGTACAGGACCGGCGATCTGGTGCGCTGGCGCTCCGACGGCCGGCTCGATTACCTGGGGCGGCTCGACGACCAGGTAAAGCTGCGCGGTTTCCGCATCGAGCTGGGGGAAGTGCAGGCGGCGCTGGCGGCGCATCCTTCGATCCGCGCGGTGGCCGTTGCGCTGCGGCAGGAGGCGCTCGTGGCGTTCTGCGTCTGGCGCGAAGGGCTCCAGATCGATGCCGCCGCGATGCGGGCATTTCTGGGCGCGCGGCTGCCGGCGCACATGATCCCGGCGCGCTTCGTCGCGCTCGATAAGCTGCCGCTGCTGCCCAACGGGAAGGTGGATCGCCGCGGCCTCGAGGCGCTGGATGACGGCCCGCGCGCGCGCGCGGGGGCCGCCGCCGAGCCTCGGGACGAAATCGAGCGCCGGCTCGTCGCGATCTGGGAAGAGCTGCTCGGCGCCGCGCCCGCCGGCGTCCACGACGATTTCTTCGAGCTCGGCGGACACTCGCTGCTGGCGGCGCGGGCCGTGGCGCGCATCGAGAGCGCGTTCGGGAAACGGCTGCCGCTCGCGGCGCTTTTTGAAACCCCGACCATCGCGGGGATCGCGAACCAGCTCCGCGGGGTATGCTCACCAGCCTGGCCGCCGCGCGTGATCCCGGTCAAGCCCGCCGGCCGGCTCGCGCCGTTCTGGGCGATCGGTGCGGGCGCGTCGTTCCTCGCGGTCGCGAATGCGCTGGGGCCGGATCAGCCCGTGTTCGGCCTGCTGCTCGAAGACGAGGACGCCGTGAAGTTCAAGCCGCCCTATCGTGTCGAAGACATCGCGGCGGAGATCGTGGGGCTCCTGCGGCAGCAACAGCCGCACGGTCCATATTACCTGGGCGGCCATTCGCTGCAAGGGTTGTACGCGCTCGAAGTTGCGCGGCTGCTCGCGGCCGAGGGCGAGGACGTGCGCCTGCTCGCCATCATCGATAGTCACCTGCCCGCATCGTGGCGGAGGCAATTCCGCATCGGCCCGCGGGTCGTGCGCCTCGCCGCCGCAGGACGTCCGGCGCAAGCGTGGAAACTGTTCGTTCAAGGGTGCCGGGACTTGCTGGCCCGCCGTCCGCGCGGAACTGCGAACGCGGCATTGGCGTTCGGCGCGCGTGAAAGCGGGATCACCCAGGTTCTCGCGCAGGCGGGAGCCGCGTACGAGCCCGCGCCATACGAAGGGCGCCTGGTCTTCTTCCAGTCGGCCCGGCAGGCGCCCGGGGTCGGAGCCGGGACGCTGCTCGGATGGAAGGAAGTGGCGCGCGGCGGGCTGGATGTTCGCGTGATCCCTGGAGACCACTTGAGCATCCTCGCCCCGCCGAACGCCGATGCGCTGGCTCGCGCCCTGGCGGAATTTCTGGAAGAACAGGCGAGGGCGCAGACCGCCTAAGCTATCTCTGCACGCGGCCGGATCCGCCGCCCTTGACGAGCGCCTTCACTTCATCCGCGCTGAAGCGGTTGAAGTCGCCCGGAATCGAGTGCTTCAGGCACGAGGCCGCGACCGCGAATTCGAGAGCGTCCTTGTGCGTGGGCAGGTTGTCGAGCCCGTAGATGAGGCCGCCGGCGAAGGCGTCGCCGCCGCCCACGCGGTCCACAATATGCGTGATGTCGTAATAGCGGCTGGTCAGAAATTCCTTGCCGTCGTTCAGGCAGGCCGACCAGCCGTTGTGCGACGCGCTCTTCGATTCGCGCATCGTGATGGCCATCACTTTCAGGTTCGGAAATTCGCTCATCACCTTCGCGGTGAGCTTCGAATAGGCCGAAGCGTCGAGCTTGCCCGATTCCACGTCCACTTCGGCCTGTATCCCGAGCGCCTTCTGGCAATCCTCTTCGTTCGCGATTCCGACATCGACCAGCTTGAAAAGTTCGCGCATCACTTCGGGGGCGGACTTGCCGTACTTCCACAGGTTCTTGCGATAGTTCAAATCGCAGGAAACCGTGAGCCCGAGCTTGCGCGCCTTCGCGGCGGCTTCGAGGGCCAGGTCGGCCGCGCCCTGGCTGATGGCAGGCGTGATGCCGGTGACGTGGAACCAGCCGGCGCCGGCGAGCGCCTGGTCCCAGTCGATGTCGCCGGGTTTCGCGAGCGCGATGGCGCTGGCTTCACGGTCGTAGACGACTTTCGACGGCCGCTGGTTGGCGCCGGTCTCGAGGAAGTAAATGCCCATGCGGCCCTTGCCGCGCGCGATCTTCGAAACGTCCACGCCGAAGCCGCGGAGCTGGTAGACGACGCCATCCGCGATGGGGTTGTTCGGCGGCAGCACGGTGACGTAGCGCGAGGCCGCGCCGAAACCGGCGAGCGCGACGGCGACGTTGGCTTCGCCTCCGCCGAAGGTCGCCACGAACTGCGGCGATTGCAAAAAGCGCTCGAAGCCGGGGGGCGCGAGGCGCAGCATGATCTCTCCAAACGTAACGACAGTCTTAGGCATGTATGAGCTCCTATTTCGATTCGGGTACGAGCGCGATTACGTCCACTGCAAAGGAAGCGTCCATCGACGGCAGTCCCTCGAACGGCAGGGCCGTCACCGCCGGCGGGTGGCCTGTCTTTCCGAAGAATCCTGCGCCGGCCTTTTCAGCCATCCCGGCGGAGGCTCGCGACAGAGAATAGATCTGCACGACCGCCGCCGTATCGTAAGACGCCGACACCTGCTCGAGCGATTTTCCGAGGCGTTCGAAGGCGAGGCGCGCGTCCCCGGCGGTCGAGCCGAAGGCAATCTGCGCGCCCGTGAGCGCGATGCGGCGCGGCCCGACCAGCGCGACGGCGGATGATTCGGGCGTGCCCGCGATGAAGGCGAGCGGCTCGCGCGGCGGCGCGGTGAGGCGCGCGACGGCGTCGCAGGAGGCGCCGGACTGGAGCGCCCCGCGCAGCGGCTGCACCAGCGTCAGGCTCGCGCGCGGGAACTGCGCGGCGATCGCGGCACGCACCTTGTCGATGTCGTCGAGCGAAGTGACGTAGCAGCCCACGCGCAGCACGTCGTCCGGGCCGAGCGAGGCGGACTTGAGCGCGGCCGCCAGGCGCGCCGCGGCCTGCTCCGCAAGCGGCAGCACCGGCTGCAAGGGCTCGGCGTCGTAGGCGGACTGGCCCGACAAGAACGCCAACCCGCCCGGGTTCACAGGCTTCCTGTCGAGCGCTGCGGATTCGAGCAGCACCTGCGCGCCCTCCTGCGGCAGCGCGCCGATTTGCACCACGCTCAGGGACGGCAGCGCCAGCTTCTTCTCCGTGAACATGTCGCTGACGATCGACTGGACCCGGCGCGTGTCACCCGTTCCTGCCACGAAGGCGCGCAGGCGGACGACCGTGCGGTCCTGGCGCAGCAGCCATTTGAGGGCGTCCCGGAGCTGTTGCGACATCAAGCCCTTGGACGAGAGCGGGCTGACCTGAAAGACGAGCCGGTCGCTATCGGCGACCACCGCCGCGGGCGGTTCCTTGGGTAGCTCCAGAACCTGCGTGATCTCTTCCTCGCCTTTGTTCTTCTTTTTCTTCTTCCCGGCGGGCGCTGCCATGAGGGCGGCGGCGACGGCTAGACACAGGATGGGAGCCAGACGATACATGCGAAATTGCGGCCGGTCGATTCGGAGTCGATTGTATCAAAAGGCGGTTACAGGTTGGAAGCTTGCAACGCCACCACCCAATATGGTATGGTGGCCTGCGAATTGGTATGTTTCCAGCGGTCCAACTCGACGCAAGCCTCGAAGCACCGCTTTATCGCCAACTCTTTGAAAAAATAAGAGAATTGATCGCTTCCCGGAAGCTGGCGAAAGGCGAGCGTCTGCCAGCCACGCGGGAATTGGCTGGCTTGCTTGGACTGAACCGCACCACGGTTTCGGCGGCCTACGCGCTGCTCGAATCCGAGGGGCTGATCCAGGGCCATGTGGGGCGGGGAAGTTTCGTGCTCGGCGAGCCGGAGCCGTCCGGGCCGGGGCTGAACTGGGAGCGGCTGCTCCCGCCGGCGGGCCCCGCGGCTCCGCAAGCGCCGCCCGATGCAATCAGCTTCGCGAGTTCGCGGCCGGCCGAGGAGTTGTTTCCAATCGAAGCGTTTCGCGAAACGTGCGATGAAGTCCTGCGCGGTCCTGGGGCCCCGGCGATCTTGCAGCTCGGTTCGCCGGCGGGGTATCCGCCGCTGCGCCATCACCTGCTTGCCGCGGCGAAGCGCGAGGGCGTGGCGCGCGCGACCGACGACCTCATGGTCACCAGCGGCTGCCAGCAGGCTATGGACCTGCTCCAGCGGGTGCTCGTGCGGCCGGGCGATACGCTGCTGGTGGAAGATCCGGTGTATCCCGGACTGAAGAACCTGTTCCAGAGCGCGGGCGCGCAGCTTGTGGGCGTTCCGATGGGACCGGACGGGATGGACGTCGAAGCGCTCGAGCGCATCGCGGCGCGCACCGCACCCCGCGTCATAGTGACCACCCCGAACTTCCAGAACCCCACAGGCGCGACCCAGCCGCCCGAAGCGCGCCGCGCCGTGCTCCGCATCGCGCGCGCCGCCGGGGCCGTGCTTATCGAGAACGACACCTACGGCGAGCTGCGCTACCGGGGCGAGCCCGCGGCGGCGATCAAGGAAATCGACGAGACCGGCGACACCGTGCTGCTGCGCAGCTTCTCGAAGCTCACGTTTCCGGGCCTGCGCGTCGGCTGGGTGACCGGACCGAAGGCGCTCATCGCGCGGCTGATCGAAGCCAAGCAACTCGCGGACCTGCACACGGACCAGCTCTCGCAAGCGGCACTGCTGCGGTTCGTCCGCTCGGGAAGGCTCGAAGCGCACCGCGAGCGCGTGCTGGCCGCCGGAGCCGAGCGGCTGAACGCGGCGCTCGAGGCCTGCGCGAAGCACCTGCCCGCGGGGACGCACTTCACGCACCCGCGAGGAGGCATGAACCTGTGGGTGAGGCTCCCCGATCCGCTTGACGCGAACGAGCTGCTGGCGCCGGCGCACCGGCGCGGAGTGAGCTACGTGCCCGGACGATATTTCGAAGTTTCCAGGCGAGAGCCGGGAGGCCTGCGCCTGTGTTTCGCCGGGCTCAAGCCGGAGAAAATCCGGCAGGGCCTGGCAATATTAGGAGAGATTTTTTCGGCCGAGCTGGAACGAACGAGATCAGACCGTTCGGAGCCGGCTCCGGCACTGGTATGAAGAAAATTCTTCACCGCAGAGGCGCGGAGGACGCAGAGAAAAACCTGGAGAATATTTTCTTTGCGTTCTCTGCGTCTTTAGGCTAGCGGCCGGGCGGTGAGCTTTTGGAGGCTTGAAATGTTTTTGGACGAGACTTTCCGCGTCAAGGTCGGGCTGGCCGAGATGCTCAAGGGCGGCGTGATCATGGACGTGACCAACGCCGAGCAGGCGCTCATCGCCGAGAAAGCCGGCGCTGTCGCCGTGATGGCGCTCGAGCGCGTTCCGGCCGATATCCGCAAAGAAGGCGGCGTCGCGCGCATGTCGCCCATCAAGAAGATTCGGGAGATCATGGAGGCCGTCTCCATCCCCGTGATGGCGAAGTGCCGCATCGGGCATTTCATGGAAGCGCGGGTGCTCGAGGCGCTCAAGGTCGATTACATCGACGAGAGTGAAGTTCTCACGCCCGCCGACGAAGAACATCATGTCGATAAGCGCCAGTTCACCGTGCCCTTCGTCTGCGGCGCGCGGAACCTGGGCGAAGCGCTGCGGCGGATCGCCGAGGGGGCGGCCATGATCCGCACCAAGGGCGAGGCCGGCTCGGGCAACATCGTAGAGGCCGTGCGGCACATGCGTACCATCCAGAAGGAAATGAAGCAGCTCACGGTGCTCGGCAAGGAGGAGCTCGTCGCCGAATCGAAGAAGCTGCAGGCGCCGCTCGAGCTGGTCGAGTACGTCGCCGAAAAGGGCAAGCTGCCGGTGCCGAATTTCTCGGCCGGCGGTATCGCGACTCCGGCCGATGCCGCGCTGGTGATGCAGCTCGGCGCCGAGAGCGTCTTCGTCGGCTCCGGCATCTTCAAGAGCGAGGACCCCGAGGTTCGCGCGCGCGCCATTGTCAAAGCCGCGACCTACTACAACGATCCGGCGAAGCTGCTCGAAGCGAGCGAGGACCTGGGCGTCGCGATGTTCGGCCTGGACGTGGCCAACATGCCGGAATCGGAGCGGCTGGCGGTCCGGGGCTGGTAAGGTGGCGGCCAAACGCGTCGGAGTGCTCGCCCTGCAGGGTGATTTCGAAGCACACCAGAAGGCGTTCGAGCGCACCGGGGCCGAGGCGGTCCCGGTGCGCACGGCGGCCGAGCTGGCCCGCGTGGACGGCCTCGTCATCCCCGGCGGCGAGAGCACGACCATGCTGCTCATCATGAAGGACGAGGGACTGATGGAGCCGCTCCGCCGGTTCGCGAGCGAGCGGCCTGTCTTCGGAACCTGCGCGGGCGCGATCCTTCTGGCAACCGACGTCTCGCATCCCAGGCAGGACTCGCTCGCGCTCATGGACATCGGCGTAGAGCGCAACGCCTACGGGCGGCAGCTCGACAGCCGCGTGGTGCGTCTGGAGCCCAATGCGGAGCTGGCCCGCGAGATCGGCCCGGACGAGCTGGAAGCCGTTTTCATCCGCGCCCCCATCATCCGGCGCACCGGGCCGGGCGTGAAGGTGTACCTGAGCTACCTCGATAAGCCCGTGCTGGCCGGGCAGGGGCGGCACCTGGTCGCGACGTTCCACCCGGAGCTGAGCGGCGACACGAGAATTCACAAGCTCTTCCTGGATAGACTTTAATCATGCGGCACTACCGCGTGCTGTTTGTCTGTATCGGCAACGCCTGCCGGAGTCAGATGGCCGAGGCCTTCGCGCGCGCCTACGGCAGGGATGTGCTGATCGCAAAAAGCGCCGGGCTGCATCCGACCGAGATGGTCGCGCCGGCGACGGCCAAGCTCATGTCCGAGAAAAATATCAGCCTCGACGACCACGCGCCGAAGGGGCTCGACGTAACGGGCACGCAGTTCGATGTGATCGTGAACATGAGCGGGCTGCCGCTGCCTGGCGTGGTCTCCGCGCCGGTCAGGCAGTGGAAGGTGGAAGATCCGATCTGGCTGCCTGAGGAGCGCCATCGCCAGGTGCGCGACCAGATTGAGAATCTGGTTAGGGAGCTTATCGGGGAGTTTCGCAAGAGACGCAACAGCCGCTGAAGGAGGCCGCCGATGCCGACCGCTTCCGGCTTCAACATGGATTTGTTCCTCTCGACGCTGGCCCTGATCGGGGCCGTGATCGTCACCTCGGCGCTGCTGTCCGGCCTGGTCCAGAAGACCGGACTGCCCCAGGTGGCCATTTTCCTCACCATTGGCGCGCTGATCGGGCCGGCGGGTTTGAATTTCATGAACGCCGAGCTGCGCTCGCCGATTCTCGAGGTTGTCGGCACGCTCAGCCTGGTGCTGGTGCTGTTCACCGACGCGGTGTCGCTCAACCTGGCCGAAGTGCGAAAGAACAAGCTGCTGTCGGTGCTGGTGGTGGGGCCGGGGACGCTGGTCACCGCGCTGCTGATCGCGCTGGTCGCCTGGAAGCTGCTCGGGCTGGGGCCGGTGCAGTCGATGATCCTTGGCGCGGTGCTCGCTTCGACCGACCCCGTGCTGCTGCGAGGCCTGTTGGGCAGGCAGGGCCTGGACGGGGATGTCCGCCAGGCGCTGCGCCTTGAAAGCGGACTCAACGACGCGGTGCTGCTGCCGCTGGTGCTCGTGGGCATCACGATTCTGACCGAGGGGCACGCGCTCGCGGCGATGGATTGGGTGCACCTGGGCCTGGACATTCTGGTGCTGAGCCCGGCCGCGGGCGTGATCATCGCGCTCGCGGGAATCGGCATGCTGGAACTGGTGCGGCGGCGCGCCGGCGTGCGGCGCGACTACGAATCGATCTACTCGCTCGGACTCGCGTTCGCCGCGTACGCCGCCGCCGAATCGGTGCACGGCTCGGGGTATCTGGCGGCGTTCGCGGCCGGGCTGACCATCTCGGCGCTCGACGTGGAGCTGTGCGACTGCTTCCTCGAATACGGCGAGACGACGGCCGAGATGGCGCTCATGTTCACGTTCGTGCTGTTCGGGACATCGGTCATCTGGACCGGGCTCGGGATCCTCGGCCCGGCGACGCTGCTGTTCACGCTGCTCGTGTTCGCGGCGCGGCCTGCGGCGTTCCTGCCCGCGCTGCTGCCTGTGAAGATGCGCTGGAAAGAACGATGGCTAATCGCCTGGTCCGGCCCGCGCGCTCTAAGTTCGCTGCTGCTGGCGCTGCTGCCGGTGTTCGCCGGAGCGCCGGACAGCGAACGCCTGATGACAATCTGCTGCCTGGTAGTGCTGTTCTCGGTGCTGCTGCACGGCTTGAGCCCGATGGTGCTGGTGAAAAGCGAGGCGCAGCCGCCGGGCCCGAAGGCGCTGCCTGTGATCCAGTCGCCGCCGGCCGAAGCGGCGGCAGACCCGCCCGAACCGTCCAGTTCCGAATTCATCACCATCGAAGAGGTGAAGGCGGCAAAGCCGATCATTGTGGACGCGCGCAGCGACCGCAGCTACGACGAAAGCGTCGAGGGCATCCCGGGCGCGGTGCGGCTCAATCCGAACAACGCGGTGACCTCAGCCCGCGAGCACGGCATCCCGCAGGACGCGGTCCTGGCCGTGCTCTGTGCTTGACCGAACGAAGCCACAAGCGCCCGTGTGGCGCGAGAACTCAGGCAGGCCGGATGGAAAAATGCGCGCGCGCTGGTGGGCGGCTGGAACGCCTGGGTCGCCGCGGGACTTCCCCATGAGCCGCGTGCAGAAAAGGGGACAGACGCCTTTTCTGAAGGCTGAAAAAGGGGTCTGTCCCCTTTTCGGTTATAATGAATGGTGAAGGGGGCGTAACGGATTCGACGGGATTGATTTTGTTGTTTAGAGGCGTGCCGGGTTCCGAGCTCCCGTAAAACGATCGGAAACCAAAAACTGCCAATACGCAGTTTGCATACGCTGCCTAATTAATTAGGCGGCCGCTCCAACCGGTGCTCCCGTAGCCGGCCAGTGAGCGTCATTTCGCGGGATAGGTGAAAGGGCCCCGGTCCGAGGCTCCGATCCGAGATCAATCGGACTAGGCGGCTGCCGGGCTTGCCGGTTCCCACGGCAGCGGCCGAAGCTACTTGAACCAGGCTACGCACGTAGGCTCCGGCAGCAGGCTTTCTCGGACGCGGGTTCAACTCCCGCCGCCTCCACCAACCTTCCAGACCCGCGGCCGGCGTCCCCAGGGTACAATGCGAGTCCATGGTCAAGACCGTAACGTGCCTGATCCTGCTGCTGTGCGCGGCCGCTGCCGCCCCGCCCGCTGATGAATCCTGGGACGCGAAGTGGATTACCGCGAGCGGCGCGGCTCCCTACGACTTCGGCGTCGTTCACTTCCGCAAGACCATTGAACTCGCGCAGAAGCCCGCGCGGTTCGTCGTGCACGTTTCGGCGGACAATCGCTTCCGCCTTTACGTGAACGGCGAGTTCGCCGTCGCCGGACCCGCGCAGGGCGATCTGCGGAACTGGCGCTACGAGACGATCGACATCGCGCCGCACATGAAAGCCGGCGCGAACACGCTGGCCGCGGTCGTATGGAACGGCGGCGAGTACAGGCCGATGGCGCAGATCTCGCACCGTACCGGGTTCGTTTTGGCGGCCGACGGCGCGGCGGAGAAAGCCGCCAACAGCGACGCTTCGTGGAAGTCGATCTGCGACCGCGCGTACCAGCCGGTCGTGTATCGCGACAACGATGAGCGGCTCGGCTGGCAATACTACGTCGCGGGCGCGACCGAGCGCGTGGATGCGAAGCTTTACCCGTGGGGTTGGGAAAAGCCCGGCTTCGATGATTCCGCGTGGCAGGCTTCGATCGTGCTCGATGCCGCGGCGCCCGCCGGCGTCGAGAGCCACCAGAAGTGGCAGCTTGTGCCGAGTCCCGTGCCGCCGCTGTTCGAGAAGTTCGAGCCGTCGCGCGGGGCGGAGGCGATCCGCGGCGTCGAGGTGCCCGCGCATACGAAGGCCAGCTTCCGCATCGATCACGGCATGGTGACCACCGGGTATCCGACGCTCACCGTGAGCGGCGGCGCGGGCAGCGAGGTCCGCATCACCTACGCCGAGGCACTCTACGATGCCAGGCGCAACAAGGGGAATCGCGACGAGTTCGAAGGCAAGCGCGTCACCGGCGTGAGCGACATTTTTCTCCCCGATGGCGGGCAAGGGCGCGAGTTCCGCCCGCTGTGGGTGCGCAGCTTCCGATTTGTGCAGCTCGACATTACGACGAGCGGCGAGCCGCTGCGGCTCGGCGAGTTCCGCCACTATCTGACCGGCTCGCCCGTCGAGCGCGCGGCGGTGTTCGAGAGCGGCAACGCCGATCTTCAGAAAATATGGGAGACCAGTTGGCGTACGGCAGCGCTCGGCGCGCAGGACGTGCTGGTGAGCGATCTCGCGTGGGAGCGGATTCCCTACGTCGGCGATGCGCAGATCCACGCGCTCGCCTGGCTCGCCACGACCGGCGACGACCGGCTGGTGAAGCAGACGCTCGAGCAGGTGGACGCCTCGCGCGCGCCGTTCGGCCTCACTCAGAGCCGCTACCCGGCGGAGCTAGAGCAGTACACGCCGCTCTACTCGCTGGTGTGGGTCAACATGGTCCACGATTTCTGGATGCACGGCGGCTCGGACAATTACATACGGCAGTTCCTTCCCGGCATCGCGCAAGTGCTCGGCTGGTACGAGCGGCAGGTGAACGAGGAGGGGATGATCGGCCCGCTGTTCCATCTGGATTTCATCGACTCGGGGTACGACCGGCGCCGGCTAGCGGGCGCGAAGAGCGATGCGATCCACACGCTCTACTTCGCGTGGGCGCTCGGCAATGCGGCTGACATTTTCGACCGTCTCGGCCCGAAGTGCGAGGCTGAGCGGTATCGCGCGCTGTCTGCCGGGTTGAAACGCCGCGCGCGCGCCGCCTTCTACGACGCCGGACGCGGCCTGTTCGCCGATACCGCCGCGAAGACCGCTTTCAGCCAGCACGCGAACATCCTCGCGGTGCTTTCCGGCGCCGTGCCCGCCGACGGGCAGCGGGCGCTGCTCGAGCGGTCGATGAAGGAGGGCGATCCGCTTCAGCTCTACTTCCGGTTCTTCCTCGGCCGCGCGCTCCGCAAGACCGGGCTCAGCGATCGCTACATCGAGCAGCTTGAACCTTGGCGGGAAATGATCGCCAGGGGTATGACGACGTTCGGCGAGCAGGCCGGGGAACCGCGCAGCGAGTGCCATCCCTGGAGCGCGAGCCCGAGCTACGAGTTGCTCGCGACGGTCGCGGGCATCGAGCCGGCATCGCCGGGATTCCGGACCGTGCGAATTGCGCCGGCGCTCGGCCCGCTCAAGCGCGTGCACGCGAAGTATCCGCACCCGCTCGGCGCGATCGAAGTCGCCTGCGAGCGGCAGGGCGCCAGGGGGTTGAAGGCGCGAATCGCGCTGCCGCCGGGGCTGAAGGGAACGTTCGTCTTCAACGGGCAGACGCGCGAGATATCCGGCGAGCAGGAACTGAGCTTCTGACAAAGCTCTTTTGGGGAGGGCGGGCCCGCGACCGGAGGATGAACCCTTCGCGTCAGTTAACCGCCCATATGGCGGAGGCGCGCGATTACCGCGCCGGCTCTTCGTTGCCGATGTCCCACATCGCCTCGAGGTCGTGGCGGCTGTAGGCGCGGAAGGCGATCAGCGTGTTGGTCGATTCGATGCCCGATATCTTCTGGACATGTCCAGCAACAAGTTCTTCGAGTTCGGTGTGCTGGCGGACGCGGGCGATGGCGACCAGGTCGAAGGGGCCCGCCACCGAGTATGCTTCTGTAATTCCCGGCAGTGCGATGAGCGCCTGCGCCACTTCGCCGACTCTTCCCTGTTCGGCGTTGATAAGGATGATCGCTGAAATCATAGGTCTCCGTTAATTCATAGCACCTCGCGGCTTTTTCTGCATTCGCATACTTTCCGCAAGCAAGCGTAAAGCGGTGACCCGCCCTTACGCGTTAGGTAACGCCTTCTAACGCCCTTATTTTCTTCGGCCCCTCTAACATACCTTTCTCGCGCCAACCAAAAGCAAGGAGAATGAATGAAAGTTAGTCCGCAGGTGCTTTCTAGTTGTTTCCGCGGATTGGGGCTTGCATTGCTATTGCTCGCCCTGGTGGCCGTTCCCGCCTTCCCACAGGCGACCAATGGCAGCGTCCGCGGTACAGTTCAAGATCAAACCAAGGCCGTGATTCCCGGCGCCAACGTTACGCTGACGAACACTGCCACCAACATCCAGTTCAAGACCACGACCAACAACGTCGGAATCTACGTGTTTCCGGCGGTCCCCGCCGGACCGTACAAGCTGGCGGCCGAATTCAGCGGCATGGCCCCGTTCGAGGGCGCGCTGACGGTTCGCGTGGCGGAATCGGCGACGGTCGATGTGGTTCTCAGCACGGCAACGACCACCACCTCGATCACGGTTCAGGACGTGACGCCGCTGGTGACCGCCGACAGCCAGTCTCTCGGCCATGTGCTGGAGCGCACACGCATCGAGCAGTTGCCGATCAACGGACGCAACGTGATGAACCTGCTGGCCACGGTTCCCGGCATGACGTCGGACGCCAACGGCGCCTGGCGCGTGTACGGAACCCGCGTCGGGACGTTCGACGTCGTCCTCGACGGCGCGGCTCTGACCGACCAGTTGTACGGCAGCGGTTCGATGACCCGCATGCCCAGCCTGGACTCCATTCAGGAGTTCCACGTCGAGAACAACGCGGCTTCGGCGAAATACCAGCGCCAGGGTAATATCGTGCTGAGCACCAAGAGCGGCACGAACGACATCCACGGGACGGCATACGAGACCAACCGCGACTACGGCTACGGCCAGGCGCGCGCCCGCGACAACTTCTCCAACAAGCCGGCCAAGTACATCCGGAACGAGTTTGGCGCAACCGTGGGCGGCCCGGTGTGGATCCCGAAGGTCTACAACGGCAAGAACAAGACCTTCTTCTTCTTCAATTATGAAGGCTACAAGACCCGCCAGGGCCCGTACAACAACTACCGCGTTCCCACCGTTGCCATGAAGAACGGAGACTTCTCGGGCTTGACGGATTCGGTCGGGACGCCGCAGATCCTCTACGATCCCCTTTCGACCCAAGCGGACGGCTCGCGCATTCCGTTCAGCTATAACGGCAAGCTGAATGCCATCGACCCCTCCCGCATCAGCCCCGTGGCGAAGTACATCTACAGCGTGCTTCCGGATCCCACCAACTCCGCCAATCCGCTGATGGCCACCAACTTCAACGCCGCGGCGCCGATCATCGAAAACCAGTACACCTGGGGCGCGAAGTTCGACCACCGGTTCTCCGACAAGGACCTGGTCTACGGCCGCATCACGAAGTCGATGGCATCGAGCTACCGCCCGGCCTCGGCTGGCGTTCCGACGCTCGGCGGGTTCGGCAACTCCAACACCCGAACCTACCCGAACGAGAGCCTGTCGTTCGACTGGACCCGCTCGTTCACCCCGACCTTCTTCAACGACTTCATGTTCAGCGCGAGCCGTACGGTGACGACGCAGTTCTCGGGCGACTTCACCCGGTACTACTCGACGGAACTGGGCCTGCCCAACCCGGGCCACCAGCCCGGCTACCCGGTCATCAACAACATCGGCGTTGGCACGGGCAACGGCAACTACTTCCAGCCCGCGAACTGGAACATGCAGTACTTCAACTACTTCATCATGGAAGACAACGCGACCAAGTTGAAGGGCAAGCATGAGTTCCAGTTCGGCTTCCACTTCCGTTACGACCAGTTGACCTACATGCCGCAGCAGCAGCGCACGGCCGGCGCCGTGACCTTCGTCCCGGTCACCACAGCGCTTTACGATCCCTCGCGCAGCACCCCGAACCAGCGCAGGGCCGTGCCGAACACGGGCAACGTGGCCGGCGCGTTCTACCTGGGCTATGCCAACTACGAAGTCCGGCAGTCCAAAGGCAAGTACTACATGCATCAGAACGAAGATGCCCTGTACTTCCAGGACACCTTCCGCGTGACGCCTCGCCTGACCCTGAACCTGGGCGTGCGCTGGCAGTTCAGCCCGTATCCGAACGACAAGTACTACATCATGTCGGCATTCGATACCAGCGACATGTCGGTGGTTCTTGGCAACTCGCTCGATACGTTCTACAAGGTCGGCGCGGCCAATCCGGCGCTGATCAAGACCATGGAAGGCTACGGCGTGAAGTTCAAGACGTATAAGGAAGCCGGGCTGCCGCAGAAACTGGTCTACGACAACTGGCACGACATCGGGCCGCGCCTGGGCTTCGCGTATCGCGCGCTCGAGGGGCGCAAGTCTTTCGTGCTCCGCGGCGGCTACGCCCTGAGCTACAACCTGATCCCGATTTACGGCTGGAACGACCGCATGCGCATGAACATGCCGTTCTTCGGCCAGTATCAGAACTACACCCTTACCGATTCGGCGACCTCTCCGGACGGCATCAACAACTGGGGCCTGGTCAACATTCCGACGATCGTCGCGGGCCAGAACAGCGCCGACGCCGTGACGTTCGACCGTCCGCTCGGTATCTACCCCGGTTCCGACTCCTTGCAGATCGCCTGGTTCGATCCGCACCAGCCGACCTCGCGGGTGCACGACTGGAACCTGACGGCTGAGAAGGAACTCATGGCCGACACCGTCCTGAAGGTGAGCTATGTGGGCAACCACGCCACTCACCAGGACAGCTATGACGACCTGAACCAGATGATGCCGGACTACACCTGGGTAGCGACGACCGGGACCATGCCGCTTTCCGGCTCGGACTACTACACGAAGACCCGGCCGTACGGAACGAACAGCCCTTACGCCAACCTCCAGCTTTACGGCAAGAACGGCTGGGGCTGGTCGAACGGCATCACCGCTGAAGTCGAGCGGCGCTTCGCCAAAGGCTACGGCTACCAGTTCATGTACATGATGATGAACACCAACAAGGCCGCCTCCCACGGCTGGTACGGCGACTCTCAGCTTTCGCCGGTGTCGTCGTTCCTGCCGGGCACGGTCCCGACCGACCATCATGAGCGCATGCGGCTGTTGCAGTACATGCGCGACACCACGATTCCGCAGCACGAGATTCGCGGCAACTTCATCGTGGATCTTCCCTTTGGCAAGGGCAAGCCGGTTCTGCGCAACGCCAACTCGATCGTCAACGGGATCGTGGGCGGCTGGCAGGTCACCGGTATGGGCCGCTGGAAGACGAACTGGTTCTCACTGCCGACCACGAACTGGCCGACGGGGACGCCGTTCGAATACTACGGCCACAAGTATCCGATTCAGGACTGCCGCAGCGGCCAGTGCCGCCCGGGCTACCTGATGTGGAACGGCTACATTCCGGCGCACCAGATCAACAGCGTGGATGCGAACGGGAAACCGAACGGCGTGATGGGCGTGCCTGCCAACTACCAGGCCTCCTACGCGCCGCTGTGGCCGTATCCGGCCAACTACCGCAGCCTGAACGCGGGCAACGACCCGAACTACGGCTACTACGGCAGCAACACCGTCTGGCTGCCGGTGAGCGACGACACCAAGCCGTATGAGATCGGCCAGGACGGCAACACGATGGGAAGCCCGCTGTCTCCCTGGATCAACCAGGCCGTGCTGGCTCCCTCCAACTGGACCATCGACTCCTCGCTGTTCAAGAGCTTCAACATGGGCACCGAGCGGGTCAAGCTGCGTGTTCAGTTGGATTTCTTCAACGTGCTGAACGTGCCCGGCAATCCGTGGGGCGCGGGCGCCGACGGCATCGTGTCCACCTACTCGGGCGCGAACACGCCGCGTATGATGCAGGCGTCGGCACGCTTGAGCTGGTAAGCTGTTAGGCTGTTAAGTTGAATTTCGGGGCCGCCCTTCAAAGGCGGCCCCTTTTCCTATGCGAGAACTTCTTCTTCCCTTACTGTTTGCCGTCACGGCGGTTGCCGGCATCCGGCCTCATCCGCGCCTCGAAGTCGATGCCGCTCTCCTGAAACAGATCCGCGCTCTGCGCGAAGCCAACGATCCCGTGTGGACGCGCTTTGCGAACTGGACCGCATCGAAGCCCGCGGGGCGCGATAACAACGTCGTGCTCTCGTGCATGCTGGCGTATCTGGCGACCGGCGAGCGCGAGCAGTTCGACTGCGGATGGAACGTGGTCCGGCAGAAGATTTACAGGAACCCGGAGGATCGCTCGGCCGGGTTGATGCCGCTCGTCGATCTCTACAAGGGCAACCATCACGAGGCGGCGTTTCAGGGCGGGGTTCTGCTTGGCGTCATCGCGCACTTTTACGATTGGGGTTTCGACCGGCTCACGCCGGAGCAGCGGACCGACATCATCAACTGGATGTATGCGGCCGCGGCGTTCACGCATCTCGAGAACACCGACGGCCGGCTGTACCTGCGCAACGACGGCGCTTCGGTGACGCAGGGCATCGCGGCGGCGGCCTTCGGCGTGCTCGGGGACGATCCGCATGGCGAGAAGATGCTGGCGTGGTTCCGCGAGCGGTGGGCGGAGACGCTCAAGGGTCTCGACATTATCGGGAAGGGCGGTGCGAGCGGGGAGGGGAATGCGTATGGCACCTCTCCCACCGGAACAGGCTTCATCACGGCGGCCAACATCGCGTATTACGCGGCGGGCGAAGACCTGTTCGCCGGTCACCCGTGGTTCCGCCAGCGGCTGCTCTACGACGCGTTCGCGGCGTATCCGGACACGATCGAGGGGCCGGGGACGCGCGTGGTCGAGCAGGCTTCGGTCGGCGGCGACGGGCGGCGCGCGCTCTCGTGGCATAACCGCGACACGCGGCGGAACGGGCTCGTGCTCTCGCGGCGCTTTGCGGGGACCGAGGAGGCGGCCACGTGGGCCTGGGTATTCCGCCAGCCCGCGGTCGATCGCGTGTTCGACGACGGCGAGGCGGTCTATGACGTGCTGTACTACTCGCCGCGTCCGAAGCTGGTGAAGCCGGCGCGGTTGTCCTTCTTCGACCCGAGCATGGGGTTCGTGTATATCCGGTCGGATTGGGACTCACCCGATGCGACCTGGATCTCGTTCTGGGCCGGGCCGCACATCGACACGCACCAGCACCTCGACCAGGGCGCGTTCACGATCTTCAAGCGGCGGGACCTGGCGCCGAAGACGGGCCACTACGACAGCGACGTGTTCTATCCGCATCACATCTCCTACTACCTGCGGACCGTGAGCTCGAATGGGATTCTGGTCGGCGATCCGAAGGAGATTTTCCGCGGATTTATCGCCGGGATGGGATGCGATGAGAACGGCGTTTCGACCCGGACCATGACGAATTCGAAATGGCCCGCGTGCATTCCGAACGACGGCGGGCAGCGCACGATGAGCCCGCTCGGGCTCGCAGCGACCGATGCCGCGACGTTCTTCGCCCACCGCGATATTTTCGACGTCGCCCGCGTGGCGTCCTTCAGCGACGATGGCAAGGCTGTTTCGGTGGTGGCCGACATTACGAATGCGTATAACAGTCCGCGGTACTCGACTCCGGGCAATTCGCCCAAGGTGAAGCGCGTGTACAGGAGGCTGGTGTATCTGCGCGGGCTCGACGCCGTGGTGGTCGCGGATACGGTCGAGTCTACGAATCCGCAGTTCGAGAAGAAGGTGCTGCTGCACGCGCTCGACCGCATCGAGATCGCGGGAGAGGCGGAGAAGGTTGGGGCGGGGGAGTCGGTGTACCGGGGCGTGGACTCGGCGCGGATTGTCGTGGACGATACGCAGCCCTCGGACAAGGACCAGACCACGTTCGATCTGCGGAAGGGATACGCGGCGCTCGATGTGAAGACGGTTTTCCCGGCGCGGTTCCACTACAGGAAGGTCGGCGGACGCGAGCCTTCGGCCGAGGTGCACGGAGACCTTTATAATCCGGGCCGCACCGCCCGGCACTATCACACGCACATCAAGGATTTCTGGGTAAAGGATTTCAGCGAGGGCGTGATTCCGAATCACAAGTCGCTGAACTGGGCTCCGGAGCGGCCGAACGAGGCTGCCTTCGAGCCGTACGTGCCGGTGTTCGGGCCGGGGTATGGGCGGTGGCGGCTGGAACTCGAGCCGGACGCTCCGGCGGCGACCGACTACTTCTTGAACGTGCTCAAGCCGACGCTCGACGCCGCGGGCGCGATGCCTCCGGTGCGAAGGATCGAGACGGGAACCACGTTCGGCGCCGAGATCGTTTCGGGCGGGACGACGTACCGCGTCGTCTTCAGCAAGGATACGCTCGCGGCGCCGGAAGTGGCGATTGCCGCTACCGCCCCGTAGCGGCGTTGAAGATGTCGATCACATCCAGGATCACCCGCGTGCGCGTGTCGTAGACCACGGCGTATCCATCGATGTAGCCGTGCGCGCAGTAGGGCGGCGGGGGCGGGAGGCGCTGCACGATGACGACGGGCATGGGACGCATGCGCTTTTCCCAGCCCGGCGGCAGCGTGCCGCGCCGGTAGTATTTCTTGCGGAGGCCGGGCGGCAGGTCGCGCGAGCCGTCGTAGTGCTCGCGTATATAAATGATGTCCTCGTCGCGGAAGTAGCGCGCGCCGTGCTTGTTGCCGTGCTTCTTTCCGTGGCCTTTTCCTTGACCGTTTCCTTTGCCGTGCTTGTCGCCGTGCTTGTCGAAGCCCATCGCTAGAAACGGCATGGCAGCCGCCGATAGGCAGAGCGTGAACATTCTGCGCCGGGTCAACATAGGTAACCGATTCAGACTATCAGACTGGGGCCGGCAAGTGATAGGCTATCCTGCGTGAGCCATCTCGATCGCAGGGCCTTTCTACAAACCACCACGGGCGCCGCAACGGCGGCGCTGGTCGCGCGCAACGCCACGGCTGCTCCCGTGCCGGGCCGAGCGCTCTCCACAACGGGCGTCATCGGCGGCCTTAAGAAGGAAGACGGCAAGACTCCCATCGACGGCGCGGCGTGGTACACCGCCCAAGCCGAGGGTGACGGCCTCTCCTGGGAATTCCCGGCCGGGACGCTTTCGAAAATCCGCTACGTCGCCGCCGATATGCTGCTCGACGGCGATTCGCTCGGCACGTTCAACATCACGCTCCAGGAAGGCCCCGGCGGCCGCAAGTTCCGTTTCACGTTCGGCGGCCTGACGCAGTGTTCCTTCCGGATGCGCATGCCGCTGGCGCTGACCGACCAGGCGCGCTGGCTGATCGACCGCGAGGGCGCGTTCCTCAAGCCGATGGCGGGGGGCGACCGCGTGGACCTTGCCAAGGTCGACCGCATGACACTTGTGGTGGCGCACAAGGCGCCGGGGACACTTCGCTGGGCGATGACGGAGTTCCACATCTCCGAGCGCGACGTGCCGAAGGTTACCGAGCCGGTGCTGCCCAAGGGCAAGCTGGTCGATGAACTCGGGCAGAGCGCGCAGCGCGACTGGCCCGGCAAGACGCGCGGCATCGAAGCGTTGCAGCGGCGTATCCGCGCGCAGTACGACGCCGCGCCGAAGCAGGCGTGGCCCGAGGCGTTCTCGCGCTGGGGCGGCGCGAAGGCGAAGAAGCTCGGCGAGGGCACGGGGTTCTTCCGCACGCACAACGACGGGCGCCGGTGGTGGCTGGCCGATCCCGACGGGTACGCGTTCTGGTCCGCGGGCATCGATTGTGTGCGCGTGGATTGCGAGGCGCGCGTGGATGGGATCGAATCCGGCCTGACCTGGATTCCAGACGAGACGGGCGAGTTCCGCGAGGCGTACCGCAAGCCGGAGTGGGGCCCGCGCGGCACGGTGGTGAATTACCTGGCCGCGAACATGATCCGCGCGTTCGGCCGCGAGAGCTGGCACGGCCGCTGGGCCGCGACGGCGCTGGCCGAGCTGAAGCGGCTGCGCTTCAATACGGTGGGGAACTGGTCCGAGTGGGAGTTCGCGGCCAAAACGCAATTCCCCTACGTGCGTCCACTGAGTTTTCGCGGGCGGCGCAGCGGGTTCGTGTACCGCGATTTTCCGGACGTGTTCCACGCGCAGTTCGAGGCCGACTCGGCCGACTTCGGCTCGCAGCTCGCCTCGACGGCGAAGGACCCCGCGTTCCTCGGCTACTTTCTCATGAACGAGCCGACCTGGGGATTTTCCTCGGAGCTGCCCGCGGTGGGCATGCTGTACAACACGGAGTCGTGCGAGACGCGGTCGGAGCTGGCGCGCGCGATGAAGGCGAAGTACGCGAGCGACTCGGCGCTCGCCGCGGCCTGGAAGATGCCGGTGACCTTCGAGAAGCTCGGGCGCGGAAAGTTCCAGGGCGTCTTCACTAAGGAAGCCACGGCCGACTTGCAGGAGTTCAGCGTCGTCATGGTCGAGCGCTACTTCCGGACGATCTCGGCGGCCTGCAAGAAGGTGGACCCGAACCATTTGAATCTCGGGATGCGGTGGGCCGGCGTGCCGCCCGAGTGGGCCGTCAAAGGCATGAAGTTCTTCGACGTGTTCAGCCTCAATTGCTATAAGGAGAAGCTGCCGCGCGAGACGTCCGACGAGATTGCGCGGATGCTGAACATGCCGGTGATGGTGGGCGAGTATCACTTCGGCGCGCTCGACGTGGGGCTTCCGGCGTCGGGCATCGGCCACGTGAAGAACCAGCACGAGCGCGGCAAGGCGTACCGCGTTTACGTGGAGGATTGCGCGGCGAACCCGAATTGCGTCGGCGCGCACTGGTTCACGCTGTACGACCAGTCGGCGCTCGGCCGCTTCGACGGCGAGAACTACAACATCGGTTTCCTGGATATTTGCAACAAGCCGTACCAGGAGATCGGCGACGCGGCGATTGCGGCGCACGAGCGCATTTACGACGTGGCGGCGGGGACCGCGGAGCCGTTCGCGGACGCGCCCGAGTATCTGCCGCTGGTGTTCCTGTAGCGCAGGGCGTGAGCCTCCTGCTACGATACAACCAACAAGCCATGCCGGAGCCCCGCAGGTCGTGGGCCGGTGGCGGGCCGGGGGGCTCACGCATGACCAAATGGGATATTCTTCCGGGCTGGGGCCGCATCCTGAGCGGCCGCACGCCTTTGGTTTCGCTCGAAATCACTAAGGAATGCCCGCTGCGGTGCCCGGGCTGCTATGCCTATCAGCCCGATCATCTCGGCGAAGGTTTTGCGCTGCGCCATTTGTCGGACCTGCGCGGGGACGCGCTCGTGGACGGCGTTCTCGCGCTCGTGCGCAAACTGCGGCCGATTCACATCTCGATCGTCGGAGGCGAGCCGCTGGTGCGTTACCGCGAGCTCGACCGGATTCTCCCGGAGATCGGGAAGATGGGGATCGAGGTGCAG
Organism: Acidobacteriota bacterium; assembly: GCA_050261515.1. Taxonomy (GTDB): domain Bacteria; phylum Acidobacteriota; class Terriglobia; order Bryobacterales; family Bryobacteraceae; genus JBLNDJ01. The sequence continues at coordinate 119,856 of JBLNDJ010000040.1, forward strand.
CTCGTCACGAGTGCCGTGCGGCCGATTCCAGCGGCTTGGGCGGCCATGCGCCACGTTCATTTCGTTGTCTCGATCGACGGGCTTCGGCCGGAGCACGACAAGCGGCGCGCGCCCGCCACCTATCCGCGCATCATCCAGCACATCGCCGGGCACAGGGTCACGGTGCACTGCACAGTGACGCGCCAGATGCTCGCGCGGCCGGATTATCTGGCGGAGTTCTGCCGTGAATGGTCGCCGCGGCCCGAAGTGTACAAGATCTGGTTCAGCCTGTTCACGCCGCAGGAGGACGAGACCTCCGTGGAGCGGATGACGCCGGAGGAGCGGCTCGAGGCGGTGCGCCGGATCGCGGCCCTCAGGCCGGAGTTCCCGAAGTTGTATATGCCGGACGCGGTGCTGAACGGCTACGCGCGGCCGCCGCGGTCGCCCGCCGAGTGCATCTTCGCGCAGATCACGACGTGCGTTTCGGCGGATCTGGAGACGCCGATCACGCCGTGCCAGTTCGGCGGCCGGCCTGCGTGCGCGGAGTGCGGCTGCATCGCCTCGGCGGGAATGGCGTCCATCGGGAATTACAAAATCGCGGGCCTCGTGCCGGTGTCGAGCATTGTGGCGCTGTCGCGGGGGATCGGATCCAGGGTGACCAGGCCGCGCACGGTTCCGGTTGTCCGCGAGAAGCGGGTTGCCTAGAACATCCTCTCCTGCTTCTTGAGCGTTCCGAACGAGCCGATGTTCGCCACCCCGAAGGCAATGCGGAACTGGTTGTCGTTCCGGATACCGAAACTCAGCCGCTGGTACTGGATGCTGAAGCCGCAACAATCGGTGTTGTAGGTCACCTGCGTGGTCGCGTATTGCCAGCGGCCCAGGCGGTAGTCGTAAATGCTCATGAAGCCCGCGTTCCAGCCGCGCCGGTTCTCGTTGCCGAGTCCGATCTGCCCGCGGAACTGGTTTGCATTGGGCGTCAGGCCCGGCACTGCTTTCATGCTGTTCTGTCCGGCCGAAAGGAAGTACCTGCCGCGGCGCACGTCGGCGGAAAAGCTGCTGGCGACCAGGTTGTGGCGCAGCGGATCGTAGTCGCTTCGCCATTCGAAACCGAACCCGGAGATCGGGCTGGTCCGCAGGGTTGACACGATCGGCGAATAATTGCGCGGGCCGTCGAGGAAGGCATAAGGCGTCAGCTCGATGGAGCTGAGCACGACGTTGCGGCAGCCAAGCTCGGGCTTGTCGCACCAGTTGCTGGTGACGGCCCCGCCGAAGGTCGGGTCGAAGTAGCGCTGCTGGCGCAGGTCCCAGGAGAGGATCTCGTTGACCTGGTCGCCGCGCTTGGCGTACAGCCGGTTGGTGAGCGAAACCTCGACCTGATTCGTATTCGAGAACAGCTCGGCGGTGTCGAAGCGGACGATCTGGTCGAAGACGTCCACGCCCGTGACGTACTTGTACGTGACGCCCGGCTCGATCACGTGCTTGACCTTGTCGCCGAGCCAACTCGGGTCGTCGTAGATACGCGCCAGCGACGGCAGCACGAGCTGCAAATCGAACTCGCGGCCGGTCCGGGTGATGTTGCGGCCCAGGATGCCGGACAGCTCGAGGCTCTGGCCGTAGTGCGACTCGCGGACGGCGAAGCTCGGCATGATGCCGAAATCCTTCCAGTGCAGCGCGGTCGTGACGCGCGGGTTCACGTCCATGCGCTCGACGAAGGTCGGGGTCCGGAAGTCGATGTCCTTGCGCCCGAGCAGGCCGCCGGTCATGTCCCAGGAAACCCAGATCGGGACGTTCTTCCAGATGCGGCGGTCGCGGCTCCGGAACTCGACCTCGGGGAATTTGTGGATCGCGACGAAGTCGTTCGTTTTCGCGCTCAGGAAGTTCTCGAGGCGCTGGCCGACAAAATCGAGGCTGAGGGTGGACCACTGCCGCGTGATGAAGCCGACCGAGGCGATCTCCGACGACGTTCCCTCGGTGTAGGTTTCGGTGAAGGTCTGCCGGAAGCCGAACGAGCTTAGATAATTGAGCTCGCCTTTGGCGAAGAACCCGTGGCCGAGGCTCGAGTCGCCTTCTACCGAGAGAACGTAGCCCGGATTCTGGTTGATGCGCTTGCGTACTGTGGTCGTCTGGCCGCCGGGGCCGATGACGTTAACGCTGCCCCATTCACCGCGGTCCTGCACTCCATAGATGAAGCCGTTAAAGCTAGAGTGCTCAGTCGGTTTGCCACGAAAGTCCATGTTGTGCGCGAAGCCACGTGTGGTGAAGTACTGGGCGCGGTAAGCGACGTCGTAGCTGCGGTTGATGGCCCAATAGTAGCCTCCGCCGAACATCATGCCGCGGCGCGAGCTGTTGCCGATGTTGGGGGTGAGGAAGCCGCTTTGCCGGGGGAGTTTTTCGAGCGACTTGTAATAGTAGGGCGCGTAGAACAACGGGATGCGGCGGAGAAAGAAAATGCTGCGGTGTGAGATGGCGCGGTCGCCCGGGATGATGTCGAACTTCGGGCCGCGCACGATCCACCACGGCGTGGGCATCTTGCAGTTGGTGATGAAACCGTCGTGCAAGATGTACTTTTCCTTCAATCTTTCCGCCCACTTGCCCTCAAAATAGAAAGGATTGCTTGATGTGAGGACCCGGGGGCGCGCCTCGATGCGGTTTGGGGCCTGGCCGCGCACGTTGTAGAACTTTCCGCTCTCGTCTTCGACATTGTAGACGGCGTGGTCGCACCAGAGCTCTTCGCCTCCGGCGAAGTATTGCAGGTAGACGCTGCCGCGGGCATCGACGTCGCCTGTGTCCTCGTTGTAGTCGATGTCGTCGGCCTTCATAAGGAAGGTGTCGGTCTGGACGATGGAGTTGCCACGCAGCCGGTACCACTCCTGATCTTTCATCTGCTTGAGGGCGGAAATGTAAACCTCATTCTCGGCGACTTCGTAGGGAGGTTTGACCTTGAGGGCACGGTGCGATTTCTGGGGGGCGATCGGGCGGGCAAAGGGGGCCGGAGCGGGGGAGGCGGGCTGGACAGAAACCGCGGGGGGCGGGGGCGCCGGGGCGGTTTGGGCGACGGCTGCGGCGGCGAGGAGCGGGATGAGGGCCAGCCTCGTGAATTTTTCTTCGAAAATTCCGTGACAAAAACCGGCGATTATGTTACTAACTCCTTGAGAGGACTCGCGCCGCGACCTGTCTAGAGCCAAGCGATCATCCTAACACGGACCGCTCGCCTGACTGCCTCACCACGCGGCCGAGACCAGTGTGACGTGCGCTGCCGACATTGCGGTTCCCTGATCGCCGAGCATCAGCACCGGTGCCACCGATGTGGCCGCCGGCTCGAGGACGCGCCTGTGGTGTATCCGGTCGAAAACTCCGGCGCCGCTCCGGTGCTCGAGCCCGCAACCGTCGAGCAGACGCGCCCGGTGGCAACGGGGCCGGCGCGACAAGCGCCGCTGTTCGACGACCGTCCGAAGATCATCCCGTTCGAGTCGATCGCGGGACGCAAGACCGCGGCGCGGAAGCAAAGCGCGGTCAGGCAGCGCGTGGTGCGCCGCGAGGCGCAAACGGGCACGCAGCGAATCGCCGCAACGCAGGCGGCCCAGCAGCCGCTCGACCTGCGAGCGCCCGCGGCAAGGCAGCGCAAGGCCGTCAGCGACGATGTTCCCGTGGCCGGTCCGGGACCGCGCCTGCGCGCCGCGGTGCTTGACGCCGTGTTCGTCGCCGCGGGCATCGCGGTGGCGGCGGCCACGTTCTACATGATGGGCGGCCGGTTCTCGCTCGAGGGCAAGGCGTCCTGGTATTACGGCGCGGCGGCGGCGTCGATGGCGCTGTTCTATCACCTGTTCTGGTGCGTGCTCGGCCGCGAGACGGCAGGGATGCAGAGCGTGGGGCTGCGGCTGCTCACCTTCGACGGACATCCGCCCACCTGGAAGCGGCGCGTGGAGCGCTTCGTTCTGGCCATCATCAGCGCCGGCGCGATCGGGATCGGCGTGTTGTGGTCGCTGGTCGACGAAGAAGGGCTCGCGATGCACGACCACATTTCGAAGACCTTCCCGGCCGAGTTCGATCCGAACCCGAGCACATTGCGGCGGCGCTAGGTTTTAGGCCGCGAGTGCGGCGATCGCAGAGGCGCGACCGTCAGTGAGCAGTAACTCCCGGCGGCACCAGGCCTCGGCGGGCCGTTGCGGCCGAATCCCCCTTCATGTACGGCTCTATACGGCGATGGGGGATGTGTGTTGGAATTATGTTGGACTGAACAGCCATGAACATCCACTTCGATTCCTCGAATTTGCTGTCGGAAATGGCCGGATCGAGCGGCCTAACCCGTGCCGAGATCAAAGAGAATACGCCGCGCGCGCTTGAAGCGCTGGCAGCGGTTCGAAAGATCAGCGAGGCGCGGCAGCAGGGCTTTCCGCATCTACCATTTCAGGATGGAGTTGCAAAGGAACTCATGAAGTACGCCGCGCACTTCCGCGGCACCTACGATACGGTGTGCGTGGTGGGGATCGGGGGCAGCGCGCTCGGGGCCTGGGCGATCGACAATGCGATGCGCGGACCGCATCCCGTGCAGCCGGCCTTTTCGAAGAACAATCCGCGGCTGGTCATTCTGGATAATGTCGATCCGTCGTTCGTGATGGGCGCGCTCGAGTCGATGGATCCGAAGCGGACGATCGTGCTGGTGATCGCGAAATCGGGCGCGACGGCCGAGACCGTGGCCACGTTCCTGATCGTGCGGGAGTGGCTGCATAAGAAGCTCGGGCGCAAGACCAACGGCCGGATTGTGGCGGTGACGTCGGCCGGGCGCGGCGACCTGGCGGTGCTGGCCGAGCGGGAGCAGTACCGCACGTTTCAGATTCCGGACAACGTCGGCGGCCGCTTCAGCGTGCTTTCGCCGGTGGGCATGGCGCCGGCGGCGCTGATCGGGGTGGACATACGGAAGATCTTCAAGGGCGCGGCGGCAATGACCTCCGCGTGCTGGAAGGAGGACCTGGACAAGAACATCGCGCTGCGGTCGGCGCTTTACCACTACCTGATCTGGACAAAGAAGAACAAGCCGATTCAGGTTGCGTTTCCGTATTCGAACCGGCTGTGGGGCACGGCGTTCTGGTTCCGGCAGCTTTGGGCGGAATCGCTGGGCAAGGCCGTTTCAAAGAACGGCGAGGTGGTGCACACGGGCCAGACGCCCGTGGCGGCGCTCGGGACGACCGATCAGCACTCCCAGGTGCAGCTTTACATGGAAGGCCCGAACGACAAGGTGTTCACGTTCTGGGCGGTGGCGAAGTATCGCGACGCGGGGCGGATTCCGAAGACCAAAGTAGGGCTCGAGGCGTTTGATTATCTGGCGGGCCAGACGCTGGCGAAACTGATCGACGCCGAGCGGCGCGCGACGACGGCGGCGCTCACGGGCGCGGGGCGGCCGAATTGCACGTTCACGCTCGATCGAGTGGACGAGGAGCACATCGGGGCATTTCTGCAATTGCTCGAGTTCCAGACGGCCTTCACGGGCGAGCTGCTCGGCATCAACACATTCGACCAGCCGGGCGTCGAGATGGGCAAGCGCTTCACGTTCGCGCTCATGGGGCGCAAGGGCTTCGAGAGCTTCCAAAAGGAATTCGACGCGTACGAGGCACGGCGGAAGAAGCTGAGCTAGCTGGCGGCGTCGGCGACGAGCGGGACAATGGCGGCGAGTTGGTCCGCCAGGTCGGCCGGCGCCTGGTGGCGCTGGCGCAGGTACTCGGGGCTGTCATAAGAGATCCGCACGCGGCCGCGGGCGTCTTCCCACACCAGCGCCCTGAACGGAAGGTCTAGCGCGATCGTCGGCGCGGCCTCGAACAGCCGCGCGCGGGCGCGCGGGTTGCCGAAGATCACAAGTCGGGAGGCTCGTCCGGTCTCGCCGCCCTGATTGATGCTTGCGAAAATGGTCAGGCCCGCGGCGCGGATTGCGGCTTCCAGCCGGGCGAGCGTCTCCCCGGCCGAGTGCCTGCTGAGTACGTGGACCATCCCGTTCGTTTGCCCCTGCATGATTCCAGTGTCGCAAGCTGGCAAAATGCAATCAGGAGGGGGGCATGCCACGCAAGAGTCAGCAGCGGATCATTCTGGTCACCGGAGCGACGGGCAAGCAGGGGGGCGCCGTCGTGCGCCATCTGCGGGGGCGCGGATTTTCCGTGCGCGCTTTGACGCGCGATCCCGCCAAGCCCGCCGCGCGCGAGTTGATCAAGCAGGGCGCCGAGGTCGTTCGCGGCGATATGGAGAACGCGGCGTCGCTCGCGAGCGCGCTCGACGAGGCCCACGGCGTGTTCGGCGTCCAGACGCCGTACGAAGGAGGCGTCGAGGCCGAGCTGAGGCAAGGGAAGAACCTGGCGAGTGCCGCGCAGCGCGCGGGCGTCAGACACTTCGTCTACAGCTCCGTCGGGAGCGCGGACCAGAAGACCGGGATTCCGCACTTCGACTCCAAGTTTCAGATCGAGGAGCAGATTCGCGGGTCGGGGATGCCGTTCACGATTCTGCGGCCCGTGTTCTTCATGGAGAACCTGCTCGGCATGGCGGGATCGATCCGCGAGGGCAAGCTCGCGCTGCCGCTCGCGCCGGATAAGAAACTGCAGATGATCGCGGTAGACGACATCGGGGCGTTCGCGACGATGGCATTCGAGCATCCACAGAAGTGGATTGGGCGCGCGGTCGACCTGGCGGGCGATGAGATCACGATGGCGGACCTGGCAGCGCTGCTGACGCGCGTGACCGGCCGCGAGGTGAAGTTCGAACAGGTGCCGATCGACGATTTCGAGAGCCAGGCAGGGAAGGAGCTGGGCTCGATGTGGCGTTGGTTCGGTGAGGTGGGATATCACGCCGATATTCCGGCGCTGCGGCAGGAGTATCCGCGGCTGACGTCGCTCAACCAGTGGGCGCAGGCGCAGAACTGGAACGAGGCGGTGCGGGCGGCGCACTAGTCGAGCTCTTCGAGAGAGACGAGACCGCGCTTGAGGGCTTGCACGATCGCCTGGGCGCGGTTCCCGACTTGCAGCTTCGCGAGGACGCTGGCGACGTGGGGAAGGGGCCGAAGATATCGAGACCCGTGCCGGAGCGTCGCATCTCAGGGGTGGGGCAAGAACGAAGAGCGCGAGCAGCGGCGCGGCGATCCATGCGGCCCGGTCCGCCCAGTTCTGCCCAAGCTCCGAGGTTTGCGCCAGGAGCGCGCACCAGACGATACGAGCGGCCGTCGCGCTCGAGTCGCGCAACTACGACGACACGCCGACCCTGCGCGTGGGCGCGCCGCCGTTCCCATCGGCAAGGCCGCGGCCGCCGCGGTCTAGGTGGGCCCGCTTAAAATTTCCGCGCTCCCAGGTGTACTAGCTGTTATAATACACGTGTGATTCCGTTCCAGCTTTCGTTTCGCCCCGGCATCTCGATTTACGAGCAGGTCGTTTACGCGGCGAAGAAAGCCATCATCTCGGGGCAACTGCCTCCCGGCACCCCGTTTCCTTCGGTGCGCGCGCTCAGCAAGGAACTCAAGATCAACCCCAACACCGCGCACAAAGTGGTCACCGAGCTGACCGCCGAGGGGCTGCTCGAGGTGTTGCCGGGGATCGGAACCACGGTGGCGACGCCGCCTTCTTCGACCGCGGCGCAGCGCCGGCGCCTTCTCAAGGGGGAGGTCGAGCGCCTGGTGGTCGAGGCCAAGAAGATCGGCCTCGAACTGGCGGACGTCGTCGCCGCCGTCGAGGAACATTGGGGCGCGCTCGAATCGCCTGTGGAGCAGGCACGATCATGAACTGCGTCATACGCACGGAACATCTGTCGAAGACATTTCGCGGCGTGGCCGCGCTGTCGGACGTGAACCTCGAAGTGCCCGAAAACGGAGTTTACGGCCTCATCGGGCCGAATGGCGCGGGCTGCGGCTTGCGGACTACGAAGTGAGGCGATAACTTTCCCCTTGACATTCTACAGGAGCCCCCTGTAGAGTATCTACATGAGCGATTCGAAGACGGATCTTCTCCAGGGCACCCTCGACCTGCTCGTCCTGCGCATCCTCGCGCCGGGGCCGATGCACGGGTTCGGCATCGCGCAGCGGATTCAGCAGATCTCGAAGGACGTTCTGCAAGTGCAGCAGGGGTCGCTCTATCCGGCTCTTCAGCGGCTCGAGCGGCGAAAGTGGGTGGCGGCGGAGTGGTCGGCGTCCGAGAACAACCGCAGGGCGAAATATTACCGGCTGACCGCGGCCGGGCGGAAGCAACTGGAAGCCGAGGTGTCCAACTGGGAGCGCATCTCAGCCGCCATCGCGGAGATTCTTCAGACGGCGTAGGAGGCTTCCATGCGGCGCTTCGAGCGAGATCTGGACGATGAGCTGCGGTTCCACTACGAGAGCCAGGTGGAGCTGAACCTGAAGGCCGGGATGACGCCGGAGGAGGCGCGCCGGCAGGCGGCGCTCACCCTCGGCGGAATCGATCAGATCAAGGAAGACTGCCGCGATGCGCTGCCGCGCGTGTTGATCGAGACTTTTTTGCGCGATGTGCGGTACGGCGCGCGGGTGCTGTGGCGCAGCCCGGCGTTCACAGCGGTGGTGGTGCTGTCGCTGGCGCTCGGCATCGGGGCGAATCTCGCGGTGTTCGGCGTGATCGACGCCGCGTTCACGCGTCCGCTGCCGGTGGCGCGGCAGGGCGAGCTCGTGTGGGTCTTCACCGGCACGCGGGAGGCTCCCCACGGGGGCGTCTCCTATCCCGATTACCTCGACTTTCGCGCGCACGCGAAGTCGCTCTCGGGCCTCGCCGTGGCGGACTTCCGCGGACCGATAATCTCCGCGAACGGCTGGCAGGAGTCGGTTTACACCGAGATCGTCTCGGACAACTACTTTCAGCTCCTCGGCGTTCGCGCCGCGCACGGCCGCATGTTCACGGAAGAGAAGAACCCGCCGCCCGTGATCGTGCTCGGGCATGCGTTCTTCCAGAGCAAGTTCGGCGGCGATCCCCGCATCGTCGGGCGCGCCATACAACTGAGCGGCAGGCCGGTCACCGTCATCGGCGTGGCGCCGGCGGGGTTCCACGGCTGCCGCAACGGCATGGACGCGAACACGTGGCTTCCCATCTCGACGTGGAAGCAGTTCTGGCCGGGCGAGAATCAGGACCGCGGGGAGCACTGGCTGTCGGTGATCGGACGGATGAAGCCGGGCGCTTCCGTCGCCCAGGTGCGCCAGGAGATCGATGGCATCGCGCAGAACCTGGCGGCGGCGTACCCGGCCACGAACAAAGACCGGCGCGCGATGGTGTGGTCCGATCGCGAATACCGCCTTCGCAACGCGGGGTGGGAGAGCGCCGTCATTCTCGCGCTCACGCTGTGCGTGCTGCTTATCGGGGCGGCGAACGTCGCCGTTCTGCTGCTCGCTCGCGGGGAAGCGCGGCGCCGCGAGATCGCGATGCGGCACATGCTGGGTGCGACCCGCCTGCGCCTCGTGCGCCAGCTTCTGACTGAGACCTTTCTGCTGGCCGCGCTTGGGGCCGCGTGCGGCATCCTGCTCGGCGGATGGCTGATCCGCCTGATGCCCGTGCTGCTGCCCGCCGGGTTCCGGAGTCCGGGGATGCTGTTCCGCCTGGACGACCGCGCGCTGCTGTTCGGGTTGCTCCTTTTCGCGCTGAGCGGGGTGCTCGCGGGCGTCGCCCCCGCGCTCGTGGCCGTCCGCGCGGCGGGGGACCGGCGCAGCAGCCGCCCGCTCGTCCGCCATGCGCTCGTCGTCGCGCAGATGGCGCTGTCGCTCGTGCTGCTCGTCTGCGGCTTGCTGCTGACACGGTCGCTGTGGAACGGCATGCGGGGCGACCTCGGTTTTGCGCGCAAGAACCTTCTCGTGCTCCAGGTGAACCGGCCGTACAATCCGAACACCGAGAGACACGACGTCTTCAGCCGCGAGATCGTCGAGGGCCTGCGGGGCACGCCCGGCGTGAGAGATGTCGCCCTCGCGAGGTGGATCCCGTTCCAGCAGTTCAACAATGGCGGGAGCGTGAAAGCCGGCTTGCCCGGCGCGCGAAGGGAGCAGCCCGAGGTGCGTTGGAACGCCGTCGGGCCCGGCTACTTCCGGGTGCTCGGGACGCGGCTGCTGCGGGGGCGCGAGTTTGAGGATCGCGACAACTCCCGGGGCGGCAAGGTCGTGATGGTCAATGAGACGGGGGCGCGGAGACTGTGGCCGTCCGAGGATCCGGTCGGAAAGCGGATCGAAACGGAAGGCGCGCTCTGGGAGGTCGTGGGTGTGGCCCGCGACTCGGTTGGTGGGCACATTACCGATCCGCCCGAGCCGATTCTGTATTTTTCGTACATGCAGAGGAACGCGGGCGGCCTTTCGCTGATGGTCGAGACGGGGCCTAGCCCGCTCGCCATGGCTCATGCGGTGCGGCAGCGGCTGCTTCAGATGAACAAGGACTATACGGTGTACGAAGTCACGACGATGGAGGAGCTGACCGGCACGGCGCTGGAGTTTCCGCGGGTGCTTTCCGCGTTGACCGGGGCGCTGTGCGGAATCGCGCTGCTGCTGGCCGTGGTGGGGCTCTACGGCGTGACGTCGTACTTCGTGCGCCGGCGCAGCCGCGACATAGGGATTCGGATGGCGCTCGGGGCGCAGCGCGGAGACGTGTTCCGCGACGTGCTCGGACGCGGCGTGCGGCTGGCGCTGGTGGGGATTGGCGTGGGCATGGCCGGGGCGCTGGCCGCTACGCGTGCGCTCGATGGAATGCTGTTCGGCGTGAAGTCGAACGATCCGGCGACGTTCGCGGCGGCGGCCGTGCTGCTGTTACTGGTGGCGCTCGCCGCGAGCTATCTGCCCGCGCGGCGCGCCACCCGCGTCGATCCGGCGGTTACCTTGCGGTACGAGTGAAGCGGCCTCCTAGCGATGCCGGTGTGCTTCGTCGTAGGCCGCGTCCTTTTCTTTCCAGTAAGTCGAAAGCGCCTTGATCGCTTGGTCCGGCGTAGCGGAAATGTCCCCCCTGTCCTTGGCCAGGAGTGTAATTAGGTTCCTCTCCATTTCGGAAGGCGGTACTTCCCTGTACGAGGGAGGGACGTCGAACAAAGACGGATCGGGGTCGCCAGGAGTGATCTTGACTGCGGTCCTCTCGAATACCGAAATCACTTTACCCGAACCGTCTTGTACCTCTTCGTGAAGCTTCATTTCGTAGCAACCCAGATCTTTTGCAAACCACGCCGTTCGAAGGATTTTCTTTGAGGGTGGTTCCTCCCTCACTGTCTCGTAACCGTAGACCTCAAAGCCATTGATGACATCCTGTCCCTTATAGGCGAGCGGAATGCCGCCTTGATACTCGCAGCGTGGTCCGCGCCAAGCTCGGAACGTCTTTGTTCCCGGCGGGACGCGGAAATAGCGCGTGCTCTTCAGTTCACCGCGGTCACTAATGTCAACTTTCATCCCTTCCGGCAAGAGCGTGACGCTCCGAGCTTGGCTAGATGATCGATCGATGGGCGCGGTGGCGCGCGACGAATCTGCGCGATACGCCTGTACCAGGTGCTTCACGGGTTGCGGATGATCAATCCCCTGACCTGCCCCCCGAAATCCGCATGAAGTCGAATACGATTTCATAGGATTGAAAGGGGGACGGAATGTCCAGAAGCAAACATTCGGAAGCTCAGATCGTCGGTGCAATCAAACAGAT
>JBLNDJ010000041.1:0-4281 GCA_050261515.1 Acidobacteriota bacterium
TTGATCTTCAGTTCGTCCCGGGCCTCTTCGCCCGTGGCGGTAACGATGGCTTCATCCATCTTCTGCTCCTGTGGGCCAGTTGCCCGTTCAAACTTGAATCCCGCGCCCGGATCGGCGCCGACGGGCACGAGCGAGACTTCCTCGGGTTCCCAATCGGTCACCAGAACCTGGCGCATTGCCGCTCCCTGCGGCGTCACGTCTTCGATCGCGTGAATCGCCACGCCCATCGAGGCGTTGCGCAGGATGCCATCCTGGACGTCCTGCCAGACCGGATCCACGTCGGCGCGCTTCGAGAACCGTACCGTGGCCTTGCCCTGGCCGTTCTCGACCCACGCACGGGCGATCACGCCGATGACGTCGTCGACGGTGAAGTCGCGATGGGAATTCAGAAGCGGCGCAGCGCCGCTTGCCAGACGTCCCATGCGCACCGCGCCCGGCTCCATCGAGAAGCGCATCTCGAACGGGCCGCGCGCGTCGTAGCGGCGGACGGATGCGCCCGTGTACCAGGTCAGTGTCGCCGTGCGTTCGTCGCGGTCGGCTGGAGCCAGTGCCTCAAACTGGGCTTCCAGCCGTTCTCTCGTTGGGGTCATGGGGAGGTTCCTCGTCAGCAAGAAGTTGTGAAATCTCGCGCAACTCACGCTTCAGTTCAGCCACCGGCAGTTTTTGTTGCGCGCCGCTCTGCGTGACCCTGCGCGGGTCGCAGTCAAGCACGATGCCGCGCTCGTCGAGCAGCCGGTTGATCTCGGCGATCTGTTCGATCTGCGCGTCGGGATCGTAGCCCTGCTCGGCGATCGCCTGGCGCAGCGTGAGTGTTCCCGTGCGGAGGCGGTTAAGCGTGGCGACCGAGTCCTTGTACGGATCGACACTGCCAAAGCCGGGCGGCGTCCACTCGGCGCGAAACGGGCCGAGCTCGGGGATCGCGCCGGCGGCGTAGGCCACCGAAAGAAACCGCTCCCAGACCGGGGTGCAAAACATCGGAATGAAAGTCAGCCACCGAAAACCCTCGATGCCGTTGCGGAAGCTGAGCAGTCCCGCGCGGTAGCTCGAGTAGTTCACGCGCGAGAGATCCCCGGTCAACTGCTCGTAGGTGAGCTGCAAGCCCGTGGCGATCTGAGCCTGCTTGGCGGCGACATAGTCGCGGTAACCCGCCGAGGCCGACGGAGAAGCAAAGGTGATCTCCTCGCCCGGCTTCAGGTACTCGATCATGCCCGGCTCGAAGCTCTCGACGCGCTTACCAGTGGCCGCATCGGGGACACTGGGCGCGATCGGCGGACCATCCGGGCCCTGCGGCTGCGTCACAAACGCCGCGAAGCAGGCCTCGATCTTCTTGCGGACCAATTCGGCTTCTTCGTACTCATCGAGATCGCGCAGCGTGACCACGACCGGCGCAAGCCACGGCACGCCCCGGACCTGGCCCGGACGGTCCTTTCGGTAGATGTGCAGAACCTCGCTGGCAGGGACGCGCACCGATTCGAGCAATGCCCCGCCGCGCACGCCCGTCTGAACGACATCGCCGGGATGCTGGCCGTAGAGCCAGTAGAAGACGCGGCGGCCCACCAGATCGAACTCGACACCCTGGATGATGTAGCCCGTCTCGGTCTTCTGCGTCTTCGTGTGATCGAGGTAGTCGGGCTCGAGCACCTGGATCTGTAGCGGAACCGTGAGTCCATCGCTTTCGCGCCGCTGGCGGAAGCGCACCAGACATTCGCCGCTCTCAAACACCGTGCGGGCGATCAACGCCTGGAGCCCGTAGAAATCAAGCTGCCCGTCGGCGTCGCATTCTTCGATCCAGTCCGCCCAGGCCGCGTTGATCAAACGGTCCAGGCCTGGCTCGCCGCTTCGCGCCTGGGCCGTGATGCCAGTGCCAATGGCGTTGCCGACCACCTCGGCCACGGCGCGCGCCGCGTAGGCGTTGTTGCGGATCAGATCGCGCGAGCGGTCGCGCAACTTCGACAGCGCCACCGAGATCTCGGCATTCGCTGAGTTGCCTGTGGTGAGCCAGCCGCCCGTGCGGCGATCGGTCCGCGCGCCTTCATAGGCCAGCCGGATCAGTTCCCCGGCGCGGCGCGCGCGCATCCGGCGCAGACCCGTCTCAGGCGACACCCAGGCGATCGCTTTGTCGAGCCAGTTCATCCTTTTGAGGTCTGAGCGAAAGAGAAACGGTCTGTCGCCGTGCCGGATTCCGCGGCCAACGCTTCCTGGATCACGGCCCGAGCCTGGAGGAGTTCCTCCATCGAGCGGTAGGTCACCGTGCGATCGCCAAAGCGGACGGTCAGTTCGCCGCTGGCGATGGCTGCTTCAACGGCGTCGAGCTGTTGCTGCGTCCAAGCCATCTACCCGCGCCTCCGCTTGAAATAGAAGGTCGCCCGCGTGCCGAACTCGCGCACGACGGCCACGAGTTCCCACCCTTGCGCGCCATGTTCGGCCAGCAGGTCCGGCGAGTCGGCGTCTCCAGTGACCACCAGGTACTCCCAGGCGCCAGGCGTACCCTGCGCGCTGGGCTGACTTCTCACCTTCATCGCTTGAGCCACTTCCTTCCTCGCTCCCCCAGCCAGCGCTCGCGGTCCCGCTCATCCTCCGGTACCGGACGCGGGCGGTTGGCGGACAGGATCCGATCGGCTTCGTTGTCGAGCGACAAGCCCATCGAGATGAGAGCGCGCAACGCCGCGTAGGTGTAAACGCGCGCGTCAAGCGCCTCCTGCCGCACGCCCGGTTTCGGACGCCACTCGCGCTTGGGCTGGCCCTTCGCATACGTGGTCACCAGGACCTCGCCCAGGAGCTGCTCGAAGTAACCCTCCTCGCGGTCGGCCGGAAAGTGTGAGTAACCGGGCGTACCCGGCGTCGGGTTCTTGAGCCGCCCATAGATCGTTTCCTTCGCCGTGTCGGTGCCGACGATCCACGGCTTCTCACCACGGATGTTCTTCGCCGTCGGCTTGCGCTGCCAGACAGGCAGCGCCCCACCTTTGCCCTTCACGGCGAAGATGCGCCGGTGATAGCGGGTCCGGCAGAACTCATACACCGCCTGTGACTCGTAGCCCGCGTCGATCGCGCACGCCGCCACGGGCAGCGAGATCCCCGTTTCGTGCGGCCAGCGCCGTTCAAGATAGGTGTCGAGCTCCTGCCAGACCAGCGCGCCCGAGGGATCGCCCGGCAACACGCGGTACTCGATCGACCACGATTCCTCGCCTCGCCCCCAGCCGACGAGTTCCAGTTCGAGCCGGTCCTTCTGCACATCGACGCCTGCGGTCAGCACGACCGCGCCGTACGGCACTGCCGCCCGGTAGTGCTCGCGCCGCGCCATCACCGCCGCCTGGTCGACCGTGGTTTCCGCCGCATCGTCCCAAGGCTCGGCAAGCACCGTGTTCACGAACTCGCGCAGCGTCTCGATCGACTTCTTGTCGGCCAGGAACTTCTTCGCCAGCGCGCCCCACTTGCGCCACGGCGAGTATAGGCCGTTGATCCAGAAGCCGGCGATGTCGGCCACCTCGGGCCGGGCGGCGCGCCACTCGCCGGCTTTGAGCATCTGGTGCTTCTGCCAGTCGGCGATCAGCTTCGAGCAGTGCTCGCAGCGGTAAGCCGCCTTCTCCGGCGCCTCATTCGGCCACACGAGGTTGCCCCACATGAGCAACTGGTAGGCGCCGCAGTGCGGGCACGGCACCCAGAAGCTCTGCTGGTTCGAGTTGAGCCAGGCTTGCTCGATGCGCGATGCGCCTTTCGTCGTGGGCGTCGAGCACAGCACGATCTTCCGGTTCCAGAAGTTCGCCGTTCGCGTGATGGCGAGGTTCACCGGATCGCCTTCGCTGCCCGCGCTCGCCGGATAGCGATCCACCTCATCGAGCAGACAGTAGCGGATGGAGCGCATCGCGAGACCCGCAGGAGAGTTCGCCGCCGCGAGCGTAATCGAGCCGCCCAGGAACTTCTTGTGCAGGATCGTGTTGTTCGAATCTCGCGAGCGTGCATCGGCCACCTTGCCGCGCAGGCACGGCGTGTCGCGCAGCATAGGCGCGAGACGGTCCTTGGAAAAGGCCTCAGCGTCGACCTCGCGCGGCTCGACCAACAGCACGGGCCCCGGATCGAGTTCGATGATGTAGCCAAGGAAGTTCTCCAAGAGAGAGCTCTTCCCGCTCTGCGCTGCCCACATCATCACGACCGTTTCGTAGGGGCTCGATGGGCCCATGGCGTCCATCACCGCCCGCTGATACGGCGCCCGGTCCGTGCGCCATTCGCCCTTCTCCGAAGCCGACTCCGACGAAAGCCGCCGGTTCTCATCCGCCCATTGCG
>JBLNDJ010000042.1:0-198810 GCA_050261515.1 Acidobacteriota bacterium
CCCAATCCAAGGCTTTCTAAGAACATAACACCTGCACACGCTGGCGGTAATTTTCGAAGTTGCGGAAGCCGTACGCCTGTCTGCTGATCGTCTCCATTTTGTTGTGAAAGCCTTCGGTGATATGGTCGCCATCCCGCCGATCCGCCCGTCGCTGTTGGTGGATAGCACGGCGGTGCTCGCGGGCAAGGGTTCGCCTCCGGCCGCGCCCTGAAGGCGCGCCCTTGCCCGCTGCGCGCCGCCGCGCAGAGCGAGCCGTTAGCGACGGGCGGCTCCGGCGCGGGATGGCTAGCAGGCGTAACATGGACAGCAGCTTTCCAAATCAGAACTGGTTCAGAAAAACGGGGCAGGTCAGTGGTGCTGGTGAGACGTTTCAAGTCATTGCCCAGAGCATCATAATCACTGTCCGCGAAGATCTGGGCCCTGGTTAATGCGACTACTGTCCGCCGCATTTCTGCAACCAAACAACGATGGTTACCATCTGGGAATGCAAAAGTCGGGCAGGAATGTACCGCTCCCCTCGGTCGCTGCTCAGGGAAGGCAACCTGGAGCGGAGCCGGGACCGGGGAGTGGTCAATAACCCATTTCGCGGAGCTTCTCGACCGTGAGCTTGGGCGCCTCGCGCGCGCTGAGCAGCTTCTCCACGTATTTCGCCAGCACGTCGCACTCGATGTTCACGCGGTCGCCGGGGCGGTGGGTCTTGAACGTCGTCGTCTCGTAAGTCAGCGGAATGATGGCCACAGAGACCAGGCCGCCTTCGATCGAGGCGACCGTGAGGCTCACGCCGTCGATCGCGATCGAGCCCTTCTCGACCACGTAGCGTTCGAGCTCGGGCGGGATGCGCACGGTCAGCCACCAGTTGCCGTCGCCGAGCGGTTCGATCGAGACGAACTCTCCGGTTCCATCGACGTGCCCCTGGACGAGGTGCCCGCCGAGACGGCCCGAGGGCGTAAGGGGGCGCTCGAGATTCACGGCCGATCCGGTCCGCAGGTCGCCGAGGTTGCTGCGGCGCAGGGTTTCGGGCGAGACGTCGGCGGAGAATCCGTCGCGGCCGATTTCGACCGCGGTCAGGCAGACGCCATTGACGTCGATGCTCGCGCCGGGACTCGAGTCTTCGAGGACCGTCTTGCAGCGGATCTCGAGACGCGCGCCGGCCGAGTGGGGCTGGATGGCCGCTACCGTGCCGATCTCTTCGACGATTCCGGTGAACATAGCTCAGCGCTCCTTTGCGAGGTACGCCTCGACGGCGAACTCGTCGGGGGCGCCCACCGTGTGCAGCGTGACGTCACGAAAGCGGATCGCGTCGCGGCGGCTGCGGCGCCCGGCGCCGCCTGCGACCGGCAGCGATTGCAGGCCGCCCAGAATCTTGGGCGCGTAGTAGAAGAACACCTTGTCGGCCGCGCCCGATTCGAGCACCGCCCAGTTGAGCTTGCTGCCCGCCTCGATCATGAGCGACTGGAAGGACTCGCGGCCGAGATACTCGACCAGTGCCGGAAGGTTGACGCGGCCGCCGGGACCGTCGAGCGTGACCACCTTCACGCCGCGGCTCTCGAGCGCGCGGCGGCGGTCGGCGGGGGCGGCCGATGTGGTGACGGCGAGCACGTCCCCGCGCGCGCTTTCGACCATGCGCGAGTTCACGGGCAGGCGCAACTGCGAATCGGCGACGATGCGGAGCAGGGGGCGGCTGCGGGCGAGGCCGGTGCGGTCGTTGAGCAGGCAGTCGTCGGCAAGGACGGTGCCGATGCCGGTCAGGATCGCATCGGAGGCGTGCCTTAGCTGCTGCACATGCGCGCGCGCTTTTTCGCTGGTGATCCAGCCGCGGTTGTCGTCGGGCGCGGCGATCTTGCCGTCCAGCGTGAGAGCGGCCTTGAGCGTCACCAGCGGCAGGCCGGTCCTCATGAAGTGGACGAAGGACTCGTTGAGGCGCTCGGCCTCGGCCGCGTGCGTCTCGTCGATTTCGACCTCAATGCCCGACTCGCGCAGCAGGCGGAAGCCTTCGCCGCGAACGCGCGGGTTGGGATCCGCGATCGGCGCGATCACACGGCGGACTCCGGCGGCGATGAGCGCGCTGGTGCAAGGCCCTGTGCGGCCTTCGTGGCAGCAGGGCTCGAGCGTGAGATAGACCGTTGCGCCGCGCGCGCGGTCGCCCGCCTGCTCGAGCGCGAGCACTTCGGCGTGTTTGCGTCCGGCGAAGGTGTGGAAGCCGCGTCCGACGACTTCGCCGTCGCGCACGATGACGGCTCCGACCGCCGGATTCGGACTGGTGAGGCCGAGCCCCTGCCGCGCCAGGTCGAGCGCCTGGCGCATGTAGTCATGGTTCATCTTTCAAACAAGGATGCCACGAACTTGTCCGCTTCGAACGGAAGAAGATCTTCGGCCTTCTCGCCGACGCCGATATAGCGGATGGGCAGGTTCAGCTCGCGCGCGATCGGGATGACCACGCCGCCCTTCGCCGTGCCGTCGAGCTTGGTGAGGACGATGCCGGTGACGCCCGATGTTTCCGTAAAGCGCCGCGCCTGCTCGAGGCCGTTCTGGCCCGTGGTCGCGTCCATGACGAGCAGTACCTCGTGCGGCGCGCCGGGGATGAGCCGCTGCGCGGTGCGGCGCATTTTTTCGAGCTCGGACATTAGATTCGACTTCGTGTGCAGGCGGCCGGCGGTGTCGGCGATGACGTAGTCGATCTTGCGGGCCTTGCCGGATTGGATGGCGTCGAACAGAACGGCGCTCGGGTCCGAACCCGGGCTTTGGCGGATGACGTCGGTGCCGGTGCGCTCGCCCCAGATTTCGAGTTGATCGATGGCGGCGGCGCGGAACGTGTCGGCCGCGCAGAGCAGCACGCTGCGGCCCTCCGACTTGTAGAGGCGCGTGAGCTTGCCGATGGTGGTGGTCTTGCCTGTGCCGTTCACGCCGACCACCAGGACGACGGCGGGCGGCTCGGCCACGCGCGGCAGCGGGCGCTCGGTGGCCTGGAGGACTTCGACCAGGTGCTCCTGAATGAGCTGCTTCAACTCCTGGGCGTCGTTGAGCATGCGGCGGTCGACGCGCTGGCGGATCAGCTCGAGAACTTCGCTCGTGGTGCGGACGCCGATGTCTGCACTGATGAGCGTGTACTCGAGTTCGTCGAGCAGGCCGGCGTCGATCTCTTTGCGGCCGGCGAGCGCGGTTTCGAGATGCTCGACCAGGCCGCTGCGCGTCTTTTCGATGCCGCTCTTGAGGCGATCGAGCAGCGAGGGTTCGGCCGGCACGGTGCCGAACAGGGTTTGGATTGCCATAGGCTCATTTCATTGTATCGGTCTGGTGCCGCGCCCTGCGGCAATGGTCGCCGCCAGACGACGCCGGTCGAGGGAAAGCGTTTCGAGGGTATCAGATCAACCTGGGGAATACGGCTCCCCGCCCGCTCGCCAGTATCCGCAATCACCGGCGGGCGATCCAAGCGATCGACGGAACGGTTGTGTACGAGGGGTACCGCCGAATGGTGTTGTATTCCTGGGAGAGTTGCCGCATACTGCGCCTAAGGGGGGGCAGATGCAAACACGTATTGCCAAGCTGCTTCTGTTTGCGCTTGCGATCGCGGTGGTTGCTGCGGCCGCCGGCGATCTGTTTGTGGGCACCTGGAAGCTGAACGTGGCGAAGTCGAAGTTCAGTCCCGGCCCGCCGCCCAAGAGTATGACCGTGACTATCGAGCCGGGCGGGAAATGTTCCGTACAGGAAGTCACAGCGGACGGGAAGGAATCTTCCTGGGGGTTCACGGCCTCCGGGGATACGCCGGCCACGATTACAGGGATGGAGAACTCAACTGTCATCGAAAAGCGCACCGAGCGGACTGTCGACCACGCCTGGAACATGGGCGGCACAGCCATGACAGGGCACGGGGTGCTCTCGAAGAACGGCAAGGTCATGACGTATACCTTGAAAGGCAAAAACGAGAAAGGCGAGGAAGTCCACAACGTCGAGGTCTACGACAAGCAATAGCGGCTTGTAGCGGGCGCGCCGCCGGCGCTAGGATAGGCCGGATGAGCCGCACCAGCCGACGCAACTTCATCAAGTCCGCGGGAATCGCCGCGGCCGCGCCCGCCGCTTCGCCCAGCGTTACGAGCGCCGAGAACCGCCCGGCGTTCGCGCCGAAATCCGCGCCCCGGAAACTCACCGAGAACCTGTTCGTCTACGAGGACACGTGCAACGTCTACGTCCTGCGGGACGGCTCGAGCGCCGTGCTGATCGACTTCGGTTCGGGCAATATTCTCGATCATCTGCGGGACATGGGGATCTCGAAGGTCGAGTGGGTGCTGCACACGCACCACCACCGCGATCAGTGCCAGGGGGATGCGCGGGCGGCGGCGCGCGGCATCCCGATTGCGGTGCCCGCGCACGAGCGGCACTTGTTCGCCGATGCCGAGAATTTCTGGCGGAACCGGCGGGTGTTCCACCTCTACTACATGAGGAACGACTTCAACACCGTGACGCGCAACATCCCGGTGGCGCGCACGCTGGCGGACTACTCGACGTTCCGGTGGAAGAAAACGGAATTCTTCGTGATGCCGGCGCCCGGCCACACGCTGGGGTCGATCGCGCTCGTGGCGAACGTGGACGGCAAAAAGGTCGCGTTCTCGGGCGACCTGATGCGCGCGCCGGGGAAGATCCACACGCTGTACGACACCCAGATCAACTACGGCGGTTCGGAAGGGATCGACCTCGGCATCTACTCGCTCGCGCGCCTGGCGGAGCAGAAGCCCGAGGTGTTGTGCCCGTCGCACGGCGAACCGATGCCGGAGGCGGGCAAGGCGATCGCGGAGACCGTGCGGCGGCTGGTCGATTACTACCGCTTCCAGGAGGGTGAGCCCTCGGAGTTCAACCGGCCGTTCCCGGTGAGCCCGCACCTGGTGGCGCATCATCAGACCACGGCGTCTTTCTACGCGATCGTGAGCGACAGCGGAAAGGCGATGTTCATCGATTACGGCGCGGCGTCCGGCACGCACTTCTTCAACTTCATGGAAGCGACGGCGGTGGACGACCGCATACGGTTCGTCGAGCACAGCATCGACGAGCTAAGACGGCATCACGGGGTGAAGTCGGTCGATGTCGTGATGCCGAGCCACATGCACGACGACCACACGAACGGCTTCCCGCACCTGGCGCGGCGCTACGGCACGCAGGTGTGGTGCTACGAAAACATGGTGGACATCTTCGAGCGGCCGCGCGGGCACAACCTGGGGTGCATTCTGGGCGAGCCGGTGAAGGTATCGCGCGCGTTCCGCAACGGCGAGAAGTTCAAGTGGGAGGAGTTCGAGTTCGAGGTGACGCACTCGCCGGGCCACACCGAATACCAGATGGCGCTTTACGCCAATATCGACGGCAACCGCGTGGCGTTCACCGGCGACGCGTTCTTCCCGAAACAGAAGGACGGCGCGCTGCGGCACAACCTGATCTTCCGCAACCACGTAGAGAACGACAGCCACTTGAAATCCGTGCGGAACCTGATCGACCACGAGCCCGCGCTGATTTGCCCCGGCCACGGCAAGCCGTTCGCGGTGGACAAGAAGGTCATGCTCGCCACTTACGAGAAATTCAAAAAGCAGCAGCAATTCTTCTTCGACCTGCTGCCGGAGGGCGAGACGGATTTCGGGCTCGACCCAAGCTGGGTGAGCATCTATCCGTACCAGTTGCTGCTGGCGCGCGGCGAGCGGCAGACGGTTGAGCTGCGCGTGCGGAACTATCACCCGCGGCCGATGAAGATCGAGATCGCGCTAGTCGCGCCGCCGGAGTGGCGCATCGAACCGGATGTCCTGAAGCTCGAAGTGGCGGCGGGCGCGAGCGCGTCGGGGCCGGTCGCGGTGACGGTTCCGGCGGGCTGGGATGCGCGCGAGCCGAGGTTCGCCATCGCCGCCGACGTGATGGCCGACGGCAAGTACCTCGGGCAGATCACCGAGGCGGTGGTGGAATTGCGGGCCTAGCCCTGGCCCCACAGTGCCCAGCGGGCTGAAGCCCCGGCGAAGCTTCGCCGAATAGTGTTGAATTTTTGGGAGAGTGCTGCATACTGCGCCCAAGGGGGCAGGTGCAAACACGTATTGCCAAGCTACTTCTGTTTGCGCTTGCGATCGCGGTGGTTTGGTACGGCCGCCGACGAAGTCGAAGTTCAGTCCCGGCCAGCCTCCCCAGAGCGTGACCGTGACCATTGAGCCGGGCGGGAAAGCCTCCGTACAGGAAGTCACGGCGGACGGGAAGGAATCTTCCTGGGGGGTCACGGCTTCCGGAGATGCGCCGGCTGCGCAACGTGCTCGATCACTTGCCGCTGCGACATGAGACCTCAACTCAAACAACTACCGGCTAAATTCGGTAGGTTCCTTTCCCGCTAAGGTCGGGTTGAGAGAGGTGGCACTGGAAACACTGCCGCCGATGCTGGTGTCTAACGGGACATGCTGGAAGCACGGGGCTTGACAAAATACTACTCGGCTATTCCTGCAGTGTATGAGGTCAGCTTTACCGTCCGTCCTGGCGAGGTACTGGGGTATCTCGGACCTAACGGCTCCGGCAAGAGCACGACCGTCAAGATGATCGCCGGCCTCCTCGATCCGACGCACGGCCAGGTTTTCTTCGACGGCCAGAATATCAAAACGGATCTGCCCGGTTACAAGAGTCGCTTCGGGTACGTGCCGGAAGAGCCCCATGTCTATCCCTATCTGACGGGGCGCGAGTACCTCCTTCTGATCGGGCGCATGCGTTGTCTGCCGGAAAAGGTCCTCGGCCATAGAATCGACGCCCTGCTGCGCCTGTTCGGGCTCCAATCCGACCGGCATCTGCTCATGGCGTCCTATTCGAAGGGAATGCGGCAGAAGGTGCTCATCTGCAGCGCTCTGCTTCATGACCCGGAACTGTTGATCTTCGACGAGCCGCTTTCGGGGCTCGATGTGACGACGGCGCTGATCCTGCGCGACCTGGTTAGCGCGCTGGCTCGCCGGGGGAAGATCGTGTTGTACAGCTCGCACGTGCTCGAGACCGTCGAAAAGCTCTGTTCCCGGGTTGTGATCCTGAAGAAAGGCCGGGTGGCGGCCGATGGCGATGTGGCCGAGTTGCGCGATCTGATGCACGCGCCTTCGCTCGAGGGTGTGTTCGCACAGCTTGTCCTTCAGGAAAACACAGCGCGCATTGCCGCCGACATCTCCGATGCAATGCAGCTCGCCTGAGAGGAGGGCGCTATGTCCATCCTGGAAACCCGATTCGTCCGGCTCGTACGCCATTTCTTCGCCGGTTTCCTCAATAACGACCTTCTGATCTCATCCGAAGCCGGATTCGAGAACGCGCTTTCGCAGATCATGGGGCTGATCGTCGCGCCCGGCCTCTTCTATGGCCTTCTTGCATTCTGGAAGTACGGATCGCTGCCGGACCGGACGCGCGAGATGTTGGCCTGGGAGGACATGCTGCTCTTCACCGCGTTCACGATCGTCCTCACCGGCCTGCTGACCGTGGTGGAATGGGACGCCCTGTTTCCGGACTTCCGCGACTACCACATCCTCACCCCGCTCCCGCTTACCACGCGCCTTCTGTTCCTGGCGAAACTTTCGTCGATCCTCCTGTTGCTCGCGATCTTCTGGGGAGCGGCCAACTTCGGCCCCGCGTTCCTGTTCTCGGTTGCCGCGCTGCCCGACGGGGCTCCGTGGTTCGATCTCGCGCGCCGTTTCGCCGCGCACCTTGTCGCCACCTTCGGCGCCGCCGCTTGCGTATTCCTGTTCTTCTTCGGTCTCCAGGGCGTGCTGCTGAACCTGCTGAAGCCGAAATGGTTTCGTCGCGCTTCGGTGTACATCCAACTGGCGCTCGTGCTGGTACTGACGCTGTCACTTTTCGTGATGCCGTTCGTTCTCTACAGCGGCATCCGGTGGATCCGCGGGAATGATCCATGGATTTACTACCTGCCGCCGTTTTGGTTCCTCGGCCTCTATCAGGTTCTGATCGGCCACGGCGGCCCGGTATTCTCCCCGCTGGCTGGACTTGCGGTGAAGGCGCTGGGCGCCGTCGCGGCGGTGTCCGCGCTGGCCTATGTCGCGAGCTACAACCGGCACGTGAAGAAGTCCCTCGAGTCGCCTGAAACCGCACGCTCCGGCCCGGGGTTCCTCGCCCGCACGGCCGAAGCGGCGCTCAACCGTTTTGTTCTGAAGCATCCTATCGAGCGTGCGTGCTTTCATTTCATTCGCGCGACGTTGCTGCGCAGCGGGCTCCACCGGCTGCTGCTCGCCGCGTATGTAGGCCTGGGGTTCGCCCTGGTGCTCGTCACAGCAGCCGTAGCCGCGTTCCAATCCGGAGCGGCGCGGCCCACGCCGGGGCTGCTCTCGGTGCAGCTCGTGCTGGTATTCTTCGTGCTGTCCGGGATGAGGTTTGCCTTCTCCCTACCTGCGGAGTTGCGCGCCAACTGGGCGTTCCAGGCGACGGGACCGGCCGCCAGGAGCCGCTGGGGCGTGGGCGTACGGAAGGCAATGCTTGCATTCGGAGTCTGCCCTGTGCTCCTCGTGCTGCTGCCTGTGCACGTCTTGTTCTGGGGCTGGACACTGGCGGCCGCGCACCTCCTCTACGGCGCCGCGCTCTCGGTGTTGCTTGTGGAACTGCTGCTTCTGACGTTTGACAAGATTCCGTTTACCTGCACATATCTGCCCGGCAAGGCGAACGTGAAGGCGCTCTGGCCGGTGTACCTGGCTGCTTGCTATGGGTACAGCTACGGGATGGCCAGGCTGGAATCCGGGCTTCTCGCGAGTCCGCCGCGGTTCGCGCTGTTCTGCTTGGCCGCACTGGCCGCGATCGCGGCGCTCCGGCGGTATCGCAGACGGCGGTTCGGCCCGGGGTTCCGTTTTGTCTTCGAAGAGGCGCCCGAACCAGCGGTCCGGACGCTCAACATCGCCTTCGGGTCCGAGCGGGAGGGCATGGAAACCTGCGAGCCATCCTCGGAATCGAGCCTGACCGGCGACGTTCCTGCCCGGTTCTGCGAAGCCACAAAGCTGGAGAGGGAACACAAGACGGTGTGGGGGCGTACTTGCTGACCCCGCTCTGCCTCGCGGCCGTTGGTCTGGCTGCGGTGTACGTCCCTGCACGCCGAGCGACCAGGATCGACCCGATGGCCGCGCTTCGGCACGATTAGCTTCAGTGCGCAGGGTTTGGCGAACTGCTCGACCCGCCAGCAAATATGATCTTCATGCAGCGGATGCTTGAGTTCGTCGAGCGTTCTCATCTTATTATGCGTATAAGTGAGCATGAGCATTCGGTTCGCTTCTTTGCCCTGTTGGTTCGCACTGGCCGTTGCCGGCTCAGCGCAGTCGCTTCCACAGATCAGGCAGATTCTGGACCGCTATGCACAAGCTGCCGGTGGGAAGAAGGCCTGGCAGCAGGTGCAGACGATTCGCAGGCAGGGTGTCGCACTTCCGGGCTCCGGCGATCTGCCGCTCGAGACGGCCGCGAGAGTCCCAGGAAAATGGTGGCTCACGCTGAAGCTGCCGGATGGCAAGGTGCTAAGCCATGCAGCGGATGGAGCGCGCGCGTGGGAGAGTTCGCCGGCCCCGAAGAGTATGGGGGCCGAGGAGTGGCTCGAAGAGAGCCTGCTCTATAACCCCTTTCTGGTTCGGGAATTGCGCGACTATTTTCCCAGCATGACAGTGAAGGCAAAGGAGAGGAACGGCGAGCGAGAGGTGTGGGTGGTGGAGGCGGTTCCGGCTCAAGGCCGCGCGAGGACACTCTACTTCGACGTGAAGACGGGTCTGCTCACGCGGGCGGGCAAGATCATGCTCGGCGACTACCGTGCCGTAGGCAGCATCAAAGTCCCATTTCTCGTGCGGTACGGCTGGCAGACCCTGAGGTATGCCAAGGTCAGCCTGGACAGCCCGGTCGAGATGGCCCTTTTCAGAGCGCCGGAGATGCCGGCGCCCGCACCATCCGAAAATCTGCCCTCCGTAGCCAGCATCGTGGACCGGTATCTCGCGGCCATAGGCGGCGAAGAGGCGGTCCGGAAGATCCAAACGCAGACTCGAAAGGGGACGGGGCGCGAAGGCAGCGAGAGCTTCGAGGTGGAAACGGTCGCGAAGTCCCCGGGGAAATGGCTGCTGCTGTTCCGTGTAGGCGGTCAGGTCGTCGATAAACAGGTGGGGAACGAGAAGGCAGCCTGGAGCGAGCGAGGTGGCACCACCAAGGATCTCAATATCCATTCACGCGCTGAATCCGAAAGTCTATTCGAATTGGGCCTGCCGCTCAGCCTCAAGAACTCCGCGGGTGCGATGGCTGTCACGCGGCGGGAAAAGCGCGGCGGCCGCGAAGTCTATGTCGTCGAGTCCGAGGCGGCTCAGGGCCGCCGGCGCACGCTCCGGTTTGACACGGAAACGGGGCTGCTGGAATCCATCGATAACACCAGCTTCAGTGAGTATCGCGTCGTGAATGAGGTCAAGACGCCGTCGAAGATTGCCCTGCAGGACGGGCACGTTACGGTCGAGTTCACGGAAATCAAACACAATGTGCCCATCGATGATGCGATGTTCCGCCGGCCCGCCGGCAGCCCGGAGTACGAAAAGGTTTTTGCGGGGCTCGAAGGCGGCGAGGCGGTGGCGCTGCTGAGGCAGGCGTTCGGCCAGGGGGTCACGCCATCGGACGGGCGAATGCTGTATGACCTCATCGTCGAAAAGGGCTACAAGCGCGCGCTCGATGTAGGCACAGCCCGAGGGTATTCTTCGCTGTGGTTTGCGCTTGCGATGAAGAAAACGGGCGGCAAGGTGGTAACGATAGAGATCGATCCAGAGGTCGCCGACGAGGCGCGAGCGAACTTCCGGAAGGCGTCGCTCGAGGGAATTATCGATTGCCGGATCAACGACGCCATGGACGAGATCCCCGGCATAAAGGGAGGCTTCGATTTCGTGTTCCTGGATCCGGGAGCGCCGCTCAACCAGAAACTGTTCGATTTGTTGTCCGGAAAGATCGCACGCGGCGGCGCCATAGCAGCGCACAACGCCAGCAGTTTCCAATCGCGGCAGCCGGATTTCCTCAAAACCATTCAATCGGACCCGAATCTGGACACAAAGATCGTTCCGACCCCGAGCGGCGGCATCTCGATCTCGATTAGGAAGAACTGAGACCCGGTGGGCCGGACTGCGCGGCGGCCCCAAATCCGCGCTGCGAAAACGGGTTCGTGCGGCGGGGGTGCGCTAAAATGGCATCGCGATATGGATGCAATCGGGCGCTACCAGATCCTCGGAGAACTGGGCCGCGGTGCGATGGGCATCGTTTACCGGGCGCAGGACCCGGCCATCGGCCGTCTGGTGGCAATCAAAACGATCAAGCTTGCCGACCTCAGCGATGAGAGCGAGCGGGGACGCCTGCGCGAACGGCTGTTCCGGGAGGCGCAGTCGGCGGGCGTACTTTCACACCCCGGCATCGTGGTCGTCTACGACGTGGGCGAAGAGGGCGAGGTCACCTACATCGCCATGGAGTTCGTCGATGGGCCGAGCCTGGATCGTGTTCTGCAGGGCGCCGAGCCGCCCGAGCCCGGCACCGTCCTGAACGTGATGCACCAGACCGCCGCGGCGCTCGACTACGCGCACAAGAAGGGCATCGTACACCGCGACATCAAGCCCGCCAACATCATGATCGATGAAGCGGGCGCGGTAAAGATCACGGACTTCGGCGTGGCGAAGATCGCGGCGTCCAAGCAGTTGACGCAGGCCGGGACCGTGCTCGGGACGCCGAATTACATGTCGCCCGAGCAGGTGCAGGGCAAGGAAGTGGACGGGCGCGCGGACCAGTTCGCGCTGGCCGTGGTGGCCTACGAGATGCTGACGGGCGAGAAGCCGTTCGCCTCCGAGCAGCTTGCGACGGTGCTTTACAAGATCGTCACCGAGGAGCCGGTTCCGCCGCAGCGCATCAACCCGACACTGGGGTTCGCGGTCGCGATGGTGTTGGGGCGCGCGCTGGCGAAGGATCCGGCGAAACGGTATCCGAGTTGCGTCGAGTTCGTGAACGCGCTCGAAGCCGCGCTCCAGACGAAGAAAGGATGGCGGGCGCTGGCGCATGGCGCGAGCCAGACCATGCCGACCGCGATGGCGGCGAGCGCGCCGCTGCGGGCCGCGGCGGCCGCGCGAACGGTTGCGGTGGCGGAGCCCGAGCCGGCCGCCGGGCCGAAGAAGCGCGGGCTGTTCTGGCAGGCGCTCGCGGCGGCGCTACTGGGACTCGCCTCGGTGGCGGCGCTGTTCTTCGTGACGCAGAGATGGTTCATCGAGCAGCGCGCTGAGCCGGAGTCCGCGGCGCCGCCGCCCGCTCCGGCGGCGGCGAGCGCGCCGAAGCCCGCGCCGATGTCTGCCCCGGCTGAAAGCACGCCGCCGCCCGCGCAGGAAAATGCGGGAACGCAGCCGGCGGAGACGGCTTCCGCGGCCGAGCCGCCGGTGGAAGGGCCGCCCGACCACTCCGTGGAGCCGGTGAGGCCGGAACCGCCCGCGCCCGAGCCGGTCCAGCCGGAACCCGTCAAGCCGAAGCCGGTCGCGGCAGCGCAGGCGGAGCCTCTGGGAGACCAGCCGCTTCAGGTCGTGACGAGCCCGCCGGGCGCAACGGTCGGGATAGACGACGATCCCGCGAAAAAGTGCACGGCGCCGTGCAACGTGCGGGTGTCCGCGGGCCGGCACACAATCGCGGTGACCATGGCGGGCTACCGCCGCGAGCTGAGGATCGTTGACGTCACGAGTCCGAAAGAGGTGTTCGTAACTCTTTCGCAGACGGGCGGGTCCGTGCGCGTCGAGAGCGAACCGGCCGGAGCGCAGATCCTGGTGAACAACCAGCCGCGGCCGGAGCGCACGCCCGCGACGTTCAGGCTTCCGGCGGGCCGGTATACGCTGACGGTGATCAAGGACGGACGCCGCGCCGACCAGACGCTCGATGTCAAAGATGGTGCGCTGCTGAAGTTTGACCTGGAGCTGAATCCGTAAGCGGCCGGAGCCTTCGCCAGAACAGCATCGCGAGTATGACAGCGGCTGTAACGAGGCTGACTGCTGCGCTTGAGGCAAACCACGTGGGCCGGAACGAGAGCAGCAGCTCGTTGTCGCCGGGCGGCACTACCACGCCCAGAAACGCGTGGTCGGCGCGGACGATGTCCAGTGGTATGCCCTTTACCGTCGCGCGCCAGCCGGGGTAGTAAGGGATCGCGATCCGGAGCAGGGCCTTCGAGGATGACCGGTACCGGATGCGCGCGCCCTGTTCGCCATCGGCGGCCAGCGTCGCGGCCGCTCCCGGATCCTGCTTCAGTCCGAGCGCCGGGCTCAGTACGACCGCGGTTTCGGGAGGCTCGCTGCCCGCCAGCAGACGCAGCGATTCCCGCTCGCCTGCTGCATACACAAGTTGGCGCGGGAACCAGACGCGGGGCAAGCCGGGATATGGGTCCACGTTTCCGGTCTGCATGTTGAGGCGGCGGCTTGCATTCAGGCCGGCAAGCAGGTGGTCGTTGCCGGCGGCGGCGCTCCGGTAGCCGGCGTACGCTTTCAACTCGAGCGGGTTGTAACCGTAGGTCGCCTCGAGGCGAACGTCGAGAGGCCCGTTCATAGGCCCGAGCGCGCTGACTTTGTCGGGCGCGAGAAAGCGTGTGAGCGGCGGCTGCTGCGCAGCGGCGTTCCCCAGCATCTGTTCCGCGCGGCCGTAGAGATCGTCGAAGCTCACGCGGGCATAGGCCAGTTGGTTGGTGGCGGAGTTCCAATAAAAGAGGTCGGCGAAGATTACGGCGATCGCGACCCACGCGAAGTTGCGCCACCGTGTTCGCGCCACAAGCAGGCCGGCTCCGGCCAGCAGAGCCAGGCCGAGCGCGACGACGAACCAGGCGTGCACGGGCGCGCGCACGCTGCGGAATCCGGCGAGCAGGCCCACCACGCGATAGAGTCCCCACGACGGGCCGAGCGCGTACCAGAGCGCGGGGATAATGAGCAGCGCGCCGGCCCAGCGCGCCTTGGGACTCCGCAGCCCGAGAACGGCGAGCGGCAGCAACAAAAGACCGCCGTAGAAATAGTGTTGCGTCACGTCGCCCGGACCAGTGTAGGCGCCCGAGACCGCGCCGAACAAGTTCGGCACGACCAGCGTTCCCAATGCTCGCGGGTCGAGCGCGCCATCGGAACTGCGCGCCGTATCGGCGTTCGCGCGGATGGAGTGCGCGGTCAATTCGAGGCCGGGGACGATCACGACCGCAGCGAGCGCCGCCGAAAGGAGCACGATAGCGGCGAAAACGGCTGCCGCGGGCCTCCAGGAGCGCACGTCTCTTGCGATCCAGGCGACTGCAACGATGGCGAGCGCGCTGAAGCTGTAAAGCGCCGTTTGAAAGTGGCCGGCCAGTCCGAGGCAGGCGCCCGAAACGGCGGCCAGCGCTATATTGGCGGCCGAGGGGACGGCTGCGGCCCGCAGGAAACCGAGCAGCAGCCACGGAAGCCAAGCCGCGGCCTGAAACATTCCCACGTGGGAACTGTGGCCGGCGAAGAAGCCGGAGAAGGCATAGAGCAGAGCCGCGGCGAACGCTGCCGCGCGGTCCTCGAGCAGCCGCAAAGCGAGGAGGTACGCGCCAACCGCCGCCAGCAAGGCGTGGAGCGCGAGCTCCCATTCGATCGTCCGCGGCGTGATACCGGCCAGGAAGAACGGCCAGTTCAGCGGGTACCACGCTCCGACCTGTGGATCGGCCAGGAATGGGAAGCCGGAGAAGATGTACGGGGTCCAGAAGGGCAGCTTCCCCGAAAGAAGGTTATCCGCAAAATACTTCTGCGAGCTGTAATGGACATCGACCGCGTCCCATAGAATGGACGCGGAGCCGGAGGTCAGCGGCGTCCAATAGAAAACGAGGACAGCGAGAAACAGGCCTGCAAAAGGCCAGAGCCGTCTGGAGATTTCCGCGTGCCGTTCGGTTGCGGCGGCTTTGACGCGGTTCCGGTCGCGAAGCTTTTTGCCCATCGGGAAAACAGGCAGAATAGCACGACGCTCAGTACTCCAGCGTCTTCTCCATCTGGCGGACGAGGTCCTCGACCTGCGGCAGGGTGGCGTTTTCGAGCTGCGGGTTGTAGCCGACCCAGGTGTCGAGGGCGGCGACGCGGGCGACCGGGGCGTCGAGGCGGTCGAACAGTTCGGCCGAGATGCGCGCGGCGAGCTCGGCGCCGTAACCCCACGAGAGGCAATCTTCGTGGGCGATCAGCGCGCGGCGGGTCTTTTCGACGCTGGCGCGGATCGCGTCCCAGTCGTAGGGCGCGAGCGTCCGCAGATCGATCACCTCGATGCTCACGCCGGGGCTGCGCTTCTCGATGAGCGAAGCCGCCTGGAGCGATTTCTGCACCAGCGCGCCGTAGGTGATGACCGTGAGATCGTGGCCGCCCTTGACGAGGTTCGCTTTTCCGAATGGAATCCTGAAGTCCGGGCCGGGGTGCGGCGAGCGGTTGTAGTGCTCGCGGTATAAACGCTTGTGCTCGAGGAACAGCACCGGGTCATCGGCACGCAGCGCGGTGCGCAGCAGCCCGCAGGCGTCGAGCGCGTTCGAGGGAAACACGACGCGCAGGCCGGGGATGTGGGTGAACACCACTTCGCCGCACTGGCTGTGGTAAATGGCGCCGCCGGTCAGGTATCCGCCGATGGGCACGCGCACCACCACCGGGCAGGAGAAGCCGCCGTTCGAGCGCCAGCGCATGGTCGCCAGTTCGTTGCGGAGCTGCATCATAGCGGGCCAGATGTAATCGAAGAACTGGATTTCGGCGGCGGGCTTGAGGCCGCGCGTCGCCATCCCGATGGCGCGGCCGATGATGGCCGCCTCTGCGAGCGGCGTGTTGAACGCGCGGTGCGGGCCGAACTGGCGCTGCAAACCCAGCGTCGCCTTGAAGACGCCTCCCTTGCCTTTGACCTCGCGCAGGTTCTCTTCGCGGCTGCAATCGGCGACGTCTTCTCCGAATACGATGAGGTTCGGGTTGCGGCGCATCTCTTCGGCGAGGGTCAGGTTGATTTCATCGACCATGGTGCGCGGCTCGCCGGAGAACTGAGGCTCGGGCGCCGGCGCATCGGGGAGCGGGTCCGAATAAAGATGGCGCAGCACAGAGGCGCGCGGGGGAGCTTCGGCGCGCAGCGCGGTCTCGGTAGCCCGCTGGATTTCGAGATCGATCTCGTGGACGAGCAGCTCGAGCGCGTGGCGGTCGAGGACGCCTTCGGCGATCAGCCGCTCGGGGAACTTCAGGACCGGGTCGCGCGCGGCCTCGGCGGCGCGCTCGGCCGGGGTTTTGTAGAGCCGCTCTTCGTCCGAGAGTGAGTGCGAATACGGCCGGATACACCGGGCGTGGACGAGCGCGGGCCCGTGCCCGGCGCGGCAGTATTCGGCCGCTTGCCGCATCGCCTCGTAGGAAGCGATGAAATCGCAGCCGTCCACTTCCTGAATGAAAAGGGCGGGGAAGCCGGAGACGAGCGAGGAAACGCTGCCGCCCGCGGTCTGGCATTCGACCGGGACCGAGATGGCGTAGCCGTTGTCCTCGACCAGGAAGATCACGGGCAGGCTCGCGAGCGAGGCCGCGTTCAGCGCTTCCCAAAATTCGCCTTCGCTGGTGGCTCCGTCGCCGGAAGAGACGAGCACGACCTCGCCGGAGCGCGGGTCGAGATGGCGGCAGGCCTCGGCACATCCGACTGCCTGCGAGTATTGCGTTCCGGTGGGCGAGGACGAACTCACGATGTGAAGCTCGGGCGCGCCCCAGTGTGACGGCATCTGCCGCCCGCCCGAGGCGATGTCGGCGGCGGCGCCCACGGCCGAGAGCAGCATCTGCTCGGGCGTGACGCCGAGCATGAGGCAGAGCGCGCGGTCGCGGTAGTAGGGGTAGAACCAGTCGCGGCCCGCGCGGAGCGCCATGCCCGCGGCCGCCGAGATCGCCTCGTGGCCGGCGCCGCTGATCTGGAAAAAGATGCGGTTCTGGCGCTTGAGCAGGATCTCACGATCGTCCAGGCGCCGCGCGGTATGCATGACGCGAAAAGCCCGGATCAGACTGTCGCGCTCGAGTCCCGCAAACCTGGCTGAGGCGTCGTCGGCGCTGGGCGCTTTGGGCCGCGTAGCCATCCAATCCAAGTGTATCCGAGACGTCAACCGCGGGCTATCCATGGTTTGTCAAGCACGAACCGTTACCGTAAGCTATCGGTAACCCGAGTGGGCGATGGGGGCTAGAATGAAAAAGACGGGGAGACTCATGGGCACGACGACTACCAAACCGGCTGGACTGGAGGGCGTTATCGCCGCGGACTCCGAAATCTGCTTTATAGATGGCGAAGCGGGCGTCCTCAGTTATCGCGGTTACAACATACACACGCTGGCGGATAACGCCACTTTCGAAGAGGTCATCCACCTGCTGTGGCACGGGCGGCTGCCGAACCGCGCCGAACTCGACGAGCTGAAAACGGTGCTGGCGGCCAACCGTCCGATTCCGGAGCCGGTGACCGAATTTCTAGGGTGCGCCGGCAAGTCGAGCCCGATGGACGTGCTGCGCACGGCGGTTTCGATGCTGGGGCTGTACGATCCGGAGGCCGACGACAACTCGATTGAAGCGAGCTTCCATAAGGCCGAGCGGCTGATGGCGCAGACCGCGACTATCGTGACGACGTTCGACCGGCTGCGCAACGGGCGGCCGGTGATTCCCGGCGACCCCGCGCTCGGCTTCTCGGCGAACTTTCTCTACACGCTCACGGGCAACCGGCCGGACAGCGTAATGGAGCACGCCTTCGATGTTGCGATGACGTTGCACGCCGACCATGAGTTCAACGCCTCGACGTTCGCGGCGCGCGTGACGGCGGCAACGCTATCGGATATTTACTCGTCGGCGACCTCGGCCATCGGGGCGCTCAAGGGGCCGCTGCACGGCGGCGCGAATCAGGACGTGATCCGGCTGCTGCTCAGCGCGGGCAGCGAAGCCAAGGCGCTCAAACTCGTGCAGGAGCGGCTCGGGCTGAAGGTCAAGATCCCCGGGTTCGGCCACCGCGTGTACCATACGGAGGACCCGCGCGCGACGCACCTGCGGCAGCTTTCCGAGGAACTCGGCCGCCGCACGGGGCATCTGAAGCTGTTCGAGATTTCGCGCGAGATCGAGCGGAGCGTGAAGGAACAGAAGCGGTTGAACGCGAACGTGGACTTCTACTCGGCTTCGACGTATTACTCGCTGGGAATTCCGATCGACCTGTTCACGCCGGTGTTCGCGGTGAGCCGCATGTCGGGATGGACGGCACACATCTTGGAGCAGTACCGCAACAACCGTCTCATTCGCCCGCGCGCTGACTATAAGGGCGAGCCCGACGGCCGGGCGTGGGTGCCGATCGAGCAGCGCTAGGCAGCTTGCCGAACGCGGCCGCCTCGTTAGCCGGCCAGGCTCGCGGCCGCGGCCCGGCGGCGGCGATCGACGCTCGCCGCGCAGGATGACATCCTGCGCCACACTCGCTAATCTGATACGGGGAATTCTCCGCAAGATGAAAAAACTTCTGTTTGGTGTGGCGGTCCTGGTCGTGGGCGTGCCGCTGATCCTGCTGCTGTTGTCGGCGGATGCGAAGGTGACGGCCGATCCTCAGGTTCGAGTGATCGGGCAGGAGACGCCGGTGGTGGTTCGCGTAACGAGCCCGCACGGCGTCCGCAAGGTCAGGGCCGAAATCGAGCAGAACGGCGCCCGGTATAAAGTCTTCGAAACAGGCCGGCCTTCCCGGCGCGTGTTCTTCTTCGGCAACAAAGATACCTCGTCCGTGTTCAAATTTACGGCGGGCAGGAAGCAGGCCCCGGCTCTCAAAGATGGCAAGGCGCGCCTGATCGTCTCCGCGCAGGCGAACGACTTTCGCGGCAGCACCGGAACGGCCTCTTACGAGGTCGATGTGAACACGCAGCCGCCGCGCGTGAGCGTGGACGGCTTCCAGCACTACATCAACCAGGGCGGAGCGGAGCTGGTCACCTTCACGGTCTCGGGTTATTGGACCGAAGCTGGCGTGCGCGTCGGCCCGTACACTTTTCGCAGCTTCCAGGTTCCGGGGCGGCCGGCGAACGAGCGGTTCTCGATCTTCGCGTTCCCGTGGAACGTTCCGGCCGATACGGTGCCCATCGTTTACGCGTCGAATCCATCAGGGGCGGAGGCGAAGGGGCATTTCTGGTACAAGGTGTTTCCGAAGGCCTTCCGCACGCGCGACCTCGAGTTGAGCGATTCCTTCCTCGACAAGGTGGTCGATCAGATCGACCCCAACGGGACGGGCGACAAGGTGGCGCGTTTCCTGAAGATCAACGGCGAGATGCGGCGCGAGAACAACCAGACACTGCGCGACCTGCGGATGAAGACCGAGGAAAAGGTGCTGTGGAGCGGCCCGTTCTGGCGCTACGGCAAGACCGAGTCGTTCTTCGCCGATTCGCGAAATTACGTGTACAAGGGCAAGACAATCGATCACCAGACCCACCTCGGGTTCGACCTCTCGGACCTGCAACACGCGCCTGTGGCGGCTGCCAACGACGGCAAGGTCGTCTTCGCGGATAATCTCGGCATCTACGGAAACTGCGTGGTGGTCGATCACGGCTTCGGGCTGCAATCGATCTACGGCCACATGAGCGAGTTCGCGGTGAAGCCCGGCGACGCGGTGAAACGCGGCCAGACGCTCGGCAAGACGGGTGCGACCGGTCTGGCCGGAGGCGATCACCTGCACTTCAGCATGCAGATCGACGGCGTGCAGATCACGCCCGTCGAGTGGTGGGACGAGCACTGGATCAAAGACCGGATCATGAGCAAGCTGCCCGGGCGGTCCTGAGGCACCTACAAAGCCCGGCGCGTAAAATGAAATCGGCTGGCGGGGCGGACTACGCCCTGCCGAAGCGAGATCTCCAGAGGGGGGAGATACTGTATGAAGCTTCTCAGGATTACCCTGCCCGTCGCCGCTGCCGGATTTCTGGGTTTTCAAATGCTGGCCGCTCAGGACAACCCGGTGAGTTCGGGCGCGCATAGTGCTGCCGGGGCCGCCCAGGAAACGGGCAACAAAGCCAAACACAAGGCCGCAAAAACCGCAGACCAGGCCGGCGATACCACGGGGATGAAGACGGACGATCACGCCTTCCTCACCCGGGCAGCCCAGGCCAGCGTGGCTGAGGTGAAGCTTGGGCAATTAGCGCAGGAGCGCGGATCGTCCGAGGCCGTGAAGCATTACGGCAAGCAGATGGTGGAAGATCACAGCAAGTCGGACGAACAGCTCAAGCAGATTGCCAGCAGCAAAGGAATGACGCTGCCGGACACCATGAGCCCGAAAGACCAGGAGGTTTATGATCGCCTTTCCAAGCTCTCAGGCTCGGATTTCGATCGTGCGTACATGAATTACGCGCGAAAGAGTCACAAGAAGAATATAGCCATGTACCGGAGGGTCTCCGAGCGCGGTAAGGACGCCGATATCAAGACTTTCGCCCAGAACCAACTTCCCACGATGGAAGAGCACCTTCGGGAAGCGGAGTCGCAGACGGCGTCGATGGGACAGACCAACGCGGATCGCACACGCACGGACAACACGAACAATCCCATGAGCTATCCGAGCAATCCGGACAGAACGAATCCCAGCGGCACGACCAGGCCGAACTATCCGAACAACCCGAATACGAGCAAACCGAATCGATAACAACGCAGAAGGGCGGGCCCGGGGAGGTCCGCCCTATCTCCTGAACGGAAACAACGCCTCACGCACGGGCGTCCCGACCACTTCAATCCTGTTCAGGTCGCGCGTGCCCACGCCGTGTGCTTCGGCGAGCAGCAGATGGTTGTCGCAGGTTTCAAACGGCGCTGTGCCGCGGCCGGCCATCGGGTCGAAGCCCATCACGGCCATTGAGACGGCATCGGTCGAAACGGGGTTGAGGCCGGCGATGAGGACGCCGGGAGCGATCGGGCGGCAGCCCTCGATCCAGGGGCCTTCACCGCCGCTGATCGTGGAGATGCCTTCGACGATGGCCAGGTGAATGGGCCGCGCTGCGACCAGATCGGCCACCACTCGCGGCACGCGGACGCCGCCTTCATGCGGGAGGGTCGGGTCGTTCTCGCGGTGCCCGGCGGGCATTTTGTTCCCTTCGTGAAGAATGCCGCGGCCGCTCTGCGGAAACTCGAGCGGCTCGTCTTTGCCTCCGGCACTGTCGCCGTAGATCGTGCACGGGGTGATGCCGAAGCAGTTCTTCATCGAGAGCGTGACGCCGCAGGTGGCGTGCTCCTTCAGCTTCGCCAGCGAGACGAACACGTCGCAATCCTCGTAGGAATGGTTCAGGTCGTAAGACTTGAACATGTAGCCGCCATTGGGCGGCTGGAGCCGCGAGTACTTCTTTGCGCCGCCGAGCCAGTTGGTGTTTTCGCACTCCACGTGCGGAGCCGCGCCGAGGATCAACTGCGGGTCCCAGTTGGCCTGGAGCATGATCTCTTCGAGCGGCTCGGCGGTGCAGTAGCCGCATTCGAGGATGCGTATGCGGCGCGCGCCGGCGCGGGCGAGCAGGTGCGCGGTGGCGCCGATGAGGCGCGGGTGCGTCCAGTGCGAAAGCTCGGCGGGCGTGTGGCCGACGCGGTTGTCGGCGTAGCCGGTCATGTTGATCTTGATCGCGACCGTCTTGCCTTTGACGAGGCGGCCGAGCCCGCCAAGACGATCGAACATGCGGTCGAGTGCGGGCACGAGTTCCGCGCCGTAGGTCTTGCACTTGCCGATGGCGACGGGCGCGGCGGGCGCCGCGGAAGCGGGCCGGTTCAGCGCGAGCGCGGCAGCGCCTGCGCCCAAACCCGACAGTAATTGCCTACGGCTGATGTAGTGCTGCATCGGACCCCCAACCCTTATGCGTCCAATTCTATCGCGGCGTAAACGTCGAACGGAGGCAGGTGAACCTCCACGCCGTTTTGCGCAGGGACCAGTTCGAGGGGCTCGGGCGCGGCGGCACCGAGTCCCCACATCCGGGCTTTCGCATAGCGCGTGGCTAACGCGATCGAGACCGGATGGCCCCAGGGCCGCATCGCGTAGTTGATGGCGTGCAGGACGGCCTTGCGGCCATCGGCCGATGCCGTGTAGTAGCCGTTCAGCGTGGAGAAGTTGAAGTAGCGCACGACGTCGTGGCGGTGGCCGACGAGAACCTGCGCGTCGGATGCCACCAGGTAGGGGTCGGGGCTCTCCTCTTTGGAAATGGCGAGGCGTCCCTTGCCCGCGGCGTAAATGTTCCAGCGGCGGTAGGCATCGCTTGCGGGCTCGCCGGCGGGAACAGGGTACTTGGCGCTGGCGACAAGCACTCCGCCGTTTTCGACGAACGCGGCGAGCTTCTTGTGAAGCGCGGCATCCGGAGGCTGCACGTCGGGGTAGATGATGCCATTGATGCCATCGAGCGGCGCGGCCCCGGCGCGCGGCTTGTCGATGATGCGGTACGTCGCGCCCCGGCGCGGGAGCAGGTTCAGGAGTTCCTGGCCGATGAATTCGTTGGGGCCCGCGAAATCGGAGATCACCGCGAGCGCGGAGCAGGGCGGGAGGCTCTGCCATTCGCGGTGCGCATCGAAGAAGCGCACGGCCTTCGCGATGCTCTTCCACTGGGCGACTGCGGCCTGGTCGCGGCCGGCGAGGGCGGCTTCCATTTTCGGATCGAGCTCGATGAGCCAGCGCCCGCCGTACGCCGCGGCATCCGCCACGGCGAGCAGGTAGTGCTCCGCGCGCAGGGCGGTTTCCTTGGGCGGCGCGACGGGGATCCATACCGGCTCGCCGGGCGCGCGGGTGCGGGCGAGCCGGATGTACCAGCCGTTCGAATCGACCCAGGGCGCGCCGGTGGGGCCGCCTTCGGCGGCATTCATCGCGGGGATCGCGGGCCAGACGGCATCGGCTCGCATGGGGGGCAGGTTCGACTCGCCGATCACGTCGATGCCGAGCCGGCGCGCGCGGTCCATCAATGCCGGGTTTTCGCCGCCTGCGACGAGGCAGTTGATGGTCGTGCCCTCGATCAGGTCGAGCAGCGACGCATCGCGCCAACTACCGGGCCAGCGCATCGGAGACCACTGCGAGCGGCGGTCCATGGTCAAGAAGAATAGCAAAGCCCGGCCGCTCCTGCGACGGCCCGGCGGTGGTTTTGGTAAACCTTGATTGTGAGAATCGGCACTTGTTGTGTCTTATTGGCCGCGCTTGGCGCGTTTGCGGCGGACCGGCCCGAGTGGGACGACGTCGCGGTTGTGCAAGTGGGCGCCGAAAAACCGCACACCACGATGATGATCTACCCGGACGCCGCGCTGGCGCGGACGGGCGACCGGACGCAGTCGCCGTGGTTCAAGCTGCTCAACGGCGACTGGAAATTCCACTGTTCCGAGAATCCGGCTTCGCGGCCCGCGGATTTCTTCCGCACCGATTACAGCGATGCCGCGTGGAAGACCATCCCCGTGCCGTCGAGCTACCAGATGCACGGGTGCGACATTCCGATTTATACAAACATCATCTATCCATGGCCGCAGGACGCGGCGAAGCCTCCGCAGGTGCCGCACGAGAAGAACTCGGTGGGGTCGTACCGCACCACGTTCACCGTACCCGCCGGGTGGAGTTCGCGACAGACGTTCCTTCATTTCGAGGGCGTCGATTCTGCGTTCTATGTGTGGGTGAACGGCCGGAAGGTGGGCTACAGCGAGGACAGCCGCACGCCCGCCGAATTCAACATCACCCGCTTCCTCAAACCGGGGGCGAACCAGCTTGCCGTCGAGGTCTACCGCTACAGCGACGGCGCGTTCCTCGAAGACCAGGACATGTGGCGGATGAGCGGAATCTACCGCGACGTGTATCTCTGGAGCACGGCCGCGCGCCACGTGCGCGATTTCGAGGTGCGCACGGATCTGGACTCCGCATATCGCGACGCGACGCTGCGCGTGAAGGCTGAGGTCGTGGGCGCGGGCGCCGCATCGCTGACGCTCGAGATGGAGGGCGCGGCGCCGCAAACGAAGCAGGTTGCGGGCGGCACGGTCGAGTTCGCCGTTCCGGTCTCGAATCCGCGCAAGTGGACGGCCGAGACTCCCAACCTCTACCAATTGCTCCTGACGCTCAAGGATGGGGCGGGCAAAACCATCGAGGTGATTCCGTGGAAGGCCGGGTTCCGCAAGGTCGAGATCAGGAACGGGCGGCTGCTGGTGAACGGCAAGGCGGTGCTGATCAAGGGCGTGAACCGGCACGAGCACAGCGCGGAGACCGCCAAGCGGGTGCCGCGCGAGCTGATGATCCGCGACATCGAACTGATGAAGCAATTCAACGTGAACGCGGTCCGGACGTCGCATTACCCGAACGATCCGGTGTGGTACGAGCTGTGCGACCGCTACGGGCTCTACGTGATGGACGAGGCCAACATCGAGTGCCATCACTACGGAAACGATCCGGAGAACCGGCTGACCAACGATCCCGCGTGGATGCCCGTGTATCTCGACCGCGTGCGGCGCATGGTGGAGCGCGATAAGAATCACGCGTCGGTGATCTTCTGGTCGATGGGGAACGAATCGGGCGACGGGCCGAACGCCGCGGCGTGCTACCGCTGGGCGAAGCAGCGCGACCCTTCCCGGCCGTTCCATTACGAGGGCGCGACGGCGCACGGCGGTTCGAATGCGGATATCAACTCATTCATGTATCCGTCCCAGAAGAGTGTGGTTGAGCTGGCGAAGAAGCGGCCGGACATGCCGCTCATCCTGTGCGAGTACACGCACGCGATGGGCAACTCCAACGGCGGCCTGCGCGAGTATTGGGACATTTTCTATTCGGGCACGAACGCTCAGGGCGCGTTCGTGTGGGATTGGGTGGACCAGGGAATCCGCCTGCCGGTGCCGGAGAAGTACCGCGAGTCGTCCGGCATGGAAACGTTCCTGGCCTACGGCGGCTGGTGGGAAGACAAGGCCGGTATCCGGAACGACAACAACTTCAACAACAACGGCCTGATCGCGGCCGACCGCACGCCGCATCCCGGCCTGTATGCGATCAAGTACGTATACCGGAATCTGCACGCGCGGTTTTTGGGCCCGGCGACGGTGCGCGTGCGCAACTGGTTCGATTTCACGAACGCGAAGGATATCGCCGAGGGACTGTGGGAGATCAAGGACGCCGCGGGCCGGACGGTCGCCTCGGGCAAGCTGCCCGAACTCGACATCGCGCCCGGCGCGGAGAAGAGCTTCGAGGTGCCCTACGGCGCGATCCGGCCCGAGCCCGGCGGCGAGTACTGGCTGAACGTGAGCTTCGTGCTGAAGGCCGGCACAGCGTGGGCGAACAAGGGGCATGAACTCGCGTGGGAACAGTTCAAGCTGCCCGTCGAGGCGCCGCCCGCGCCGAAGGTGAATACGGCTGCGCTCGCGGCGCTCGATATCGACGAGCAGGGCGACGACGTGCGGCTCAGCGGGCCGGAGTTCACGCTGAACTTCGACAAGCGCGCGGGCGTGATCACGAACTACACCTACAAGGGCGTGAAGCTGATCGACCGGGGGCCTGTGCCGGATTTCTGGCGCGCGATGACGGACAACGACCGCGGCGCGCTGAAGTCGCTGAACGTGCTGCCGGTGCCGAAGGGATTGCCGCCCGCGGGCACGCCGCCGCGAGACATCATGATCTGGCGGGACGCGGCGCTCAAGGTGGCCGGCGCCGAGGTGACGCGCGTCGATGCGCGCACGGCGCGAATCGCGGTGCGGCAGGAGCTTCCGGATCTGGGCGCCAAGACGGCGGCCACCTACACGGTCTACGGCTCGGGCGACGTGATCGTCGAGACAAGCTACACACCCGGCTCGAAGCCGCTCCCGATGATGCCGCGCTTCGGCACGGAACTCGTGCTGCATGCGGGACTCGAGCGCATCGAGTGGTACGGGCGCGGTCCGGTCGAGACGTACCAGGACCGCAACTTCGAGCGGGTTGGGGTGTACTCGTCCACCGTAGATCGCGAATGGGTGAATTACTCGCGCCCGCAGGAGAACGGCAACAAGGTGGACGTGCGGTGGGTCGCGCTGACCAACGACCGGGGCGTCGGGCTGGCGGCCGTCGGGATGCCGCTGCTCAGCGCCGGCGCGAAGCACTTCACGAAGAAAGACATGGAAGAAGCCGAATACACGTTCGAAATTCCTCGCCAACCCGGAGTGTTTCTCAATCTCGACTTCGCGCAGATGGGCGTGGGCGGCATCGATAGCTGGAGCCTGAACGCCTATCCGCTCAAGCCCTACAGGCTGCCCGCCGATAGGGCGTATTCGTTCAAATACCGGCTCACGCCGGTCGAGGGCGACGTTGCCGCCAAAGTGAGGGAGAGTTTCTGATGCGCACGTTTGTGCTGTTTTTAGCGGCTCTGCCGCTGCTCGCCCAGAACGCCGTCTTCGATTCGAGCGGCAGGCTCACGCATCTGGTGTACGACGGCGAGGAG
Organism: Acidobacteriota bacterium; assembly: GCA_050261515.1. Classification (GTDB taxonomy): domain Bacteria; phylum Acidobacteriota; class Terriglobia; order Bryobacterales; family Bryobacteraceae; genus JBLNDJ01. The sequence continues at coordinate 26,345 of JBLNDJ010000042.1, forward strand.
TTTCCCGTCCGCACCACGCTCGCCGCGACGTTGCGCGGGCGCACGAAGGTCGTCACGCTGGGTGAGACCTCGGGGTCGCGGGACAGGCGCGCTCCAGACCACTGGACCGGCGCGCTCGAGCCCGAGCCGGGCCTGCGCGCTGCGTACGAACAGACCGTAACCACGCGCGGGGGCAAGACCGAGATCGTGCTACAGACAACGAATTCGCCCGGTGTGAAGCTCTACTTCGTGCTCCAGGTGCCGTGGGAGAAGTTCGCCGGCGGCACGGCGCTCGGGCGCGCGCTGCCGCGGATCAAGCCGGCCGGGCCCGTCGTCGCTAGCGGCACTGCGCGGTCCGTGCGGCTGGAGAACGCCGCGCGCGACCGCGCGCTCACGGCCGAGTTCGACGCCGGGAGCACGGTCGAGATCCGCGACGAATGGGACAAGTCCGGCCACTTCTATACCGTGTGGGTCGCGCTTAACGGCGGCGCGCTGCGAACCACGCTTTCGCTTGAGGGCAAGGCCGACCACGCGCCCGCCACGCTCGCGGTGAACGCCGCGAACCACCGCTACAAGTTCGACGGCTTCGGCGGCAACTACTGCTTCGAGATCGAATCGCCCACCACCGCGTACACGCTGAAGAATCTGAAGGTGCGCTGGGCGCGTACGGAAATGACGCTGCTCGACTGGTCGCCGGAGAACGACCGGCCAGGCACGCGGCTGCGGCGCGAATTCGAGCTGGCGAAACAGATCCAGGGCATGGGGATTCCGTACATCATCTCGATCTGGCGTGTGCCGGCGTGGGCCGTGGTGGACTCCGCGGAGTCCCCGTTCCGCAACCGGCACCGCATCGCGATGGCGAAATGGGACGAGTTGGTGGAGGCGATCGGGCAGTATCTCGTCTACGCGAAGCAGAAGTACGGCGTCGAGCCCGATATGTTTTCGTTCAACGAAGCGAACATTGGGATCAACGTGCTGCTCACGCCGGAGGAGCATCGCGACGCGATCAAAAGCATGGGCCGGCGGTTCGCGTCGCTGGGATTGAAGACGAAGCTGCTGCTCGGCGATGCGACCGGGCCCGCGGGTACGCACGTTTGGGCGCTCGCGGCGGCGAACGATCCCGAGGTGAGGCCGTTCATCGGGGCCGTCGGGTTCCACTCCTGGGACGGTGGAACGCCCGAGCAGTACAAGGCATGGGGCGATCTGGCGGACTGGCTCGACCTGCCGCTGCTCGTGACCGAACTGGGCGTGGACCCGTTCTCCTACCGCAGCACGATGTACGATTCCTACGACTACGGGCTCCACGAGGTGCGGATGTACCAGGAACTGCTGCTCCACGCGCGCCCGCGCGGCACCATGCAGTGGGAGTTCACGGCCGACTACGGCCTCGTGCGCGAGGACGGCGCCGAGATCACTCCCACACCGCGATTCTGGATCGTGAAGCACTTCACGGACCTGACGCCGCGGGATTCCGAGGCGCTCGAGACGCGTTCGAACCGCGACGATGTGCTGGTCACCGCGTTCGCGAAGGGCGGGCAGTATGCCGTCCACATCGCGAACATGGGGGCGGAGCGCGAAGCGGCGATCGAGGGATTGCCCGCGGGATCGTGGCGTGTGGTGAGCACGACGGAGGCGGAGCAATTCCGCGAGCTGGCGCCGCTTGCTCCCGCCGGGGGCACGCTGAAGCTGCGCCTCCCGGCCCGGTCGCTGCTGACGCTAACGCGCTAAGACCCGATCAAAGAACTCCACCAGCGCGCGGTCGAAGTGCTTGCGGCCGCGCGCGAGGCCGTGACTCTTGTTCGGGTAGACGAGCATCTCGAAGGGCCGGCCCGCGTCTTCGAGCGCGGCGGCCATGCGCATCGAGTTCTGGAACAGCACGTTGTCGTCCTCGATGTTGTGCGCGATGAGCAGCTTCCCCTTGAGCTTCGCCGCCGCCTTCAGGAGCGAAGTTTTTTCGTAGCCTTCGGCGTTCTCCGACGGCAGGCCCATGTAGCGTTCGGTGTAGATGCTGTCGTAGTTGCGCCAGTCGGTCACGGGAGCGCCCGCGACGCCGGCAGCAAACACATCAGGCGCATTCAGCATCGCGTTCAGCGTCATGAAACCGCCGTAGCTCCAGCCGTGGATGCCGATGCGCGCGGGGTCGGCGATGCCCATTGATACGAGGTGGCTCACACCGTCTCTCTGGTCCTGAAGCTCCTTGAAGCCGAGATTGCGGAACACGGCGGATTCCCATATGTGGCCGCGCCCGGCCGAGCCGCGGCCGTCGAGCATCCACACCGCGAAGCCGCGCTGCGCGAGCGCCTGCTCCGTGGTCAGGGCGCCGTACCAGCGGTTGGCGACCGTCTGGGCGTGCGGCCCGCCGTACACAGCGACGACCACCGGGTACTTCTTCCCGGGCTCGAAGCCCGCGGGCTTGATCAGCCGGCCGTAGAGCAGGGCCCCGTCGGACGCTCTCAGCTCGACGATCTCGGAGGGCAGCACGACATACTCGTCGAGCGCCGTGCGGTCGGCCCCGTCAAAGACGGCGATCTCGCTGCCGTCGCTGCCGTACAGCGTACGCCGCGGCGGTTCGGTGAGGCTCGAAAAACTGTCGAGATACGCGCCGCACTTCGGCGCCATCGAAATCGAGTGCGTGCCCGCGGGGCCGGTGATGCGGCGCTTGCCGCTGCCGTCCAGCCGCACCGAGTAGAGCTGGCGCTCGAGCGGGCTCGCCTCGGTGGAAACGTAGTAGAGCAGCCCGCGCGGCTCGTCCACGCACTCGGACGCGCTCACCTCCCACTCGCCGCGCGTGAGCTGCGCGAGCAGCTTTCCTTCGATCGAGTAGCGGTAGACGTGGTTGAATCCGTCGCGCTCGCTCGTCCAGAGAAACTCCTTGCCGCCTTTGAGGAACCGCACGTCGTCGCGCACGTTGATCCAATACGGATCGCTCTCGCGAAGCACGCTGCGCGTTGTGCCGTCCGCGACGCCGGCGATCAGAAGATCGCGCCGGTTCTGCACGCGATTGAGCCGCTCGACCGCGAGGCCGGAGGAATCCGGCAGCCAGTAAACGCGTGCCAGCAGGGCGTCGCGCGTCTCGCCCGCGCTCATCCAACGCGTAGGACCGCCCTCCGCGGGAACGATGCCGAGCATCACGTCCGCGTTCGGGTCGCCCGGTTTCGGATACCGCTGCGGCTCGAACCGTGCCGGGAAGCGCGTCAAATCGACCTGCGGATAGACGGGCTCGCGGCTGACGTCGAACTGGAGGTACGCGATCGATCGCGAATCGGGCGACCACCAGTGAGCCGTGCCGAGGTCGAGCTCCTCCGGGTAAACCCAGTCGAGCTCCGCGTTGAGGCGCGTATCGGAGCCGTCGCTGGTGAGGCGCGTGACCTTGCGCGTGGCGATCTCCATGGCGTAGAGGTCGTGCGCGCGGCGGAAGGAAACGCGCAGGCCGTCGGGCGAGACCTTCGGGTCGCGCTCGGCTTCGGGTGTGGCGGTGAGCTGGGTCCATCCGCCCGCGGCGATGCGAAACAGGAACAAGTCGCCACCCGCGCTGAGCAGGAGTTCCTTGCCGGAAGGCATCCACTGCACGTCCTGCTCGCGCACGCCGCGGTTCTCGAACTCGAACCGTTCGGATTTCGGGACCGCGGTAGCGGCGGCGGCGACGGCGCTCATCGCCACCAGATCGCGCTTCGACTTCGAGGCGACTTCGTAGAGCCGCAGCTTGCCGCCCTCGTGGAACACGAATCGCGACCCATCGGGCGACCAGACGGGAGTGCCCGGTTGCGCGCGCGCGGGCCGCTCGGCTTCGAGCGCCTCGAGCGTCACGGGCTTCTTCTCTGCGGCGGCCGCGGCGAGCGCGCACGCAGCCAGCGTCAGGGCAAGCGGCAGACGGGACATGAACTGTCGATTGTAACCCTTGCCGCCAAACGCCGGATGCGATAGCTTGCGGAGATGAATCGCCGGACGTTTTTTCGTGCGGCCGCCGCGGCAGCGGCCCTCCCGATCGCGCGCGCTTCCGAGACGCGCCTGAAGATCACGCGCATACGCTACTACCGCGACCCGCGATCGGCGCCGCAGGTGAACCAGAGTTCGCACATCGTCACCATCGAGACCGACCAGGGCGTGACCGGCATCGGCGAGGGCGGATCGAAGGATGCGATCGAGCAGTGCGCGGCCATGCTGATCGGCGAGGACGCCTCGCGCATCGATCATCTCTGGCAGTTGATGTATCGAGGCCTGTTCTACCCGGCCGGTCGCGAGAAGGTGGACGCGATCGGCGCGCTCGACCTCGCCCTGTGGGACATCAAGGGCAAAGCCCTCGGCGCGCCGGTTTACGAGCTGCTCGGCGGCCTCGCGCGCGATCACGTCGAGTGCTACTCGACGGCCTTCCCGCGCCAGGGGAGCACGCGGGAAACCGCGCGCGCTTGCATCGAGGCGGGATTCCGCGCCTTCCGCACGGGCCTGGGCGATGCGCCGAACGGCGCGGCGTTCGACTCGCACAAGGCCGTCCGCGACACCTATGAGCACTGCAAGGAAATTCGCGAGGGCGTCGGCAAGGACGGCGACTGGGCCATCGACTACCATACCCGGCTCGATTTCGCCGATGCCGTGCGGATGAGCGCGCTGCTCGAGCCGCTCGAGCCGTACTTTGCCGAGGACCTCGTTCGCTCGGAGAATCCGGCCGTCTACCGGACGCTGCGCCCGCAGGTGAAGATTCCGATCGCGGCCGGCGAGCAGTTCGGCGCGCGGTGGGACGTCAATGAACTGGTCGAGCAGCACCTGATCGACTATGCGCGCGTGACGCTGCCTAACGTGGGCGGCATTACGGAGTTCATGAAGATCGCCGCGCTGTGCGAGACGCACTACGTCGGATTGATCCCGCATTTCACCGGGCCGGTGGCCGAGGCCGCGCTGGTGCATGCGTGCTCGGTCTTCTCCGGGCCGGTGCTGATGGAGATTCTGGGCGCGGGCCCGCGCGAGCTGCCGCACCTGCCGCGCCACTACGATTTCCGCAACGGAAAGTTGTGGCCCAACCGCCGCCCCGGCCTGGGCGTGGAGTTCGACCCGAAGCGGCTCACGATGATCGCGGAGATCACCGAACACGCTGCGCCGGTGCCGTTGTTCCACCGGCCGGACGGCTCCTTCACGAACTGGTAACAGAGCAGGCGCGTGCTATAGTCGGATGTTTCCCATGAAACGCGCCCTCAAAACTCTCGCCCTGCTGCTCATCCTTGCAGGGGTGGTTTATATCTATCCTCCGATCCGTCTTGCCGCACTCACGCTGGCCGGGCGCTCCACTGTGTGCCCGTTCTCCGAGGCCGTACGCAGCGCACAGAACCTGAGCGACCAGGTCGATATCAACCGGCGGATGGTCAAGCAGAGCCGCATGCTCGAGCAAGACCCCGCGGGCTTCCACCTTTGGGATACGCCGCAGGGTAAATACTGGATTCCCGCCGGAAGCGACTACGCGCTGCCGTGGGACCTCGCCGAGCAGGAGCGCAAGATTTACGGGACCGGCGCGCGCGGCGTGCATCCGGGCGACATCGTGCTCGACTGCGGCGCTAACGTCGGCGTGTTCACGCGCGTGGCCCTGAAGGCCGGGGCGAAGAAGGTGGTCGCGATCGAGATCGCGCCCGAGAACCTCGAATGCCTCCGCCGGAATTTCAAGGAAGAGATCGCGGCGGGGAGCGTGGTGCTCTACCCCAAGGGCGTCTGGGATAAGGACGATTTCCTTACGCTCAACGTGGACCCGCAGAACTCCGCGGCCGACAGCGTGGTGATGCGGCCCGAGAGCTCGCGCCAGGGCCCGCGCGTCGAGCTGACCACGATCGACAAGCTCGTCGGCGAGCTGAAGCTCGAGCGGGTTGATTTCATCAAGATGGATATCGAGGGCGCCGAGCAGCACGCGCTGCGCGGCGGCCGGGCGACGATCGCGGCGTATCACCCGCGTATGTCGCTCTCGGCCTACCACCGGCCGGACGACCCGGTGAAGATTCCCGAGCTGGTCAAGGCCGCGTGGCCGGGATACGGGATGGAGTGCGGCCCCTGCGCCGACGCCAAGACGTTCATCCGGCCGGACGTGCTGTACTTCTACTGAGCTCCGCGCCGTTCGCGTAACCTGGAAGGGATGGAAAATCCGCTCTTCCAGATCGAGTTTCCGATCCCCTTCGACCGGATCAAGGCCGCCCATGTCGAGCCCGGCATCGCGAAGCTGCTCGACGACGCGCGCGAGCGCCTCGCCGCGCTGGCCGCGGGAAGCGAGCGCCCGACTTTCGAAAACACCATGCAGCCGCTCGACGATCTCACCGAGCCGCTCGACCGCGCCATGGGCATCGTGAAGCATCTGGAATCGGTCGCGACCACTCCCGAGCTGCGCGCGGCGCACAACGCGGTCGAGCCCGAGGTGAGCAAGTTCCATTCGAGCATCCCGCTCAACGAGGGCCTCTGGAAGGCGCTCAAACGCTACGCGGCGACGGACGATGCGAAGCGCCTCGAAGGCGCGCGGCGGCGCTTTCTCACCAAGACGCTCGACTCTTTCCGCCGCCACGGCGCGGAGCTCGACCCGGCGGACAAGGCGCGCCTGAAGGAAATCGACGTCCAGCTGAGCACCATCACGACGAAGTTTTCCGAAAACGTTCTCGATTCGACGAACGCCTTCGAGCTTGTGGTCACGGACGAGGCGAAGCTCGCGGGCCTGCCCGAAAGCGCGCGGGAAGCGGCGCGCGAGAGCGCCCAGCGCAAAGGGTTCGAGGGCTGGCGGTTCACGCTGCAAGCGCCGAGCTACACGCCGGTTTTGACATATCTCGACGACGCGGGGATCCGCGAGCAGCTCTATCGCGCGTTCATGGCGCGCGCGGTTTCGGGCGGTTACGACAACCGGCTGCTGGTCGCACGCATTCTCGAACTGCGCGGCGAGCGTGCGCGGCTGCTCGGTTATGCCAATTTCGCGGACCTCGTTCTCGAGGACCGCATGGCCCGCAACGGCGCGAGCGCCCTCCAGTTTCTGGCGGATCTGCGCGCCCGCACCGAGGCGCATTTCCATCGCGAAAACTCGGAGCTGCTCGAGTTCCGCCGCAGGCTCGAAGGCCCGCGGGCGCCCGAGCTACAGCCGTGGGACGTCGCCTACTACGCCGAAAAACTGCGCCGCGAGCGCTACGACTTCGACGAAGAGGAACTGCGGCCGTACTTCCCCGTGGAGAGCGTGGTGGCGGGCATGTTCGAGCTGGTCTCGCGCCTCTACGGCATCCGCGTACAGGAAGAGCCGGGCGTGCCCGTGTGGGACCCCGCCGTGAAATTCTACACGATCCGCGACGCAAACGGCACGCTCGGCGGCTTCTACACCGACTGGTATCCGCGCGAGAACAAACGCGGCGGCGCGTGGATGGACGCGTTCATCACCGGCCGCCCGGTTCCCGGCGGCTTCAGCCCGCACTTTGGCGCGATCTGCGGCAACTTGACGCCGCCCACGGCCGGGAAGCCCGCGCTGCTGACGCACCGCGAGGTCGAGACCATCTTCCACGAGTTCGGCCACCTGCTGCATCACTCGCTGAGCCGCGTGGAGGTACGGAGCCTGGCGGGAACGAATGTCGCCTGGGACTTCGTCGAACTGCCGTCGCAGATCATGGAGAACTGGTGCTGGGAGCGCGGCGCGCTGGACCTGTTCGCGCGCCATTACCAAACCGGCGCGCCGATCCCCGACAAGCTGCTTTCGAAGATGAAACGCGCGCGAACCTTCCGCAGCGCCAACGCACAAATGCGCCAGCTCGGTTTCGGCTTCGTGGACCTGCTGCTGCACACCCGCTACTCGCCCGAAAAGGACGGCGACCCGATCGAGTACGGCCGCCGCGTGATCCAGGAGTTCACGCCGGCGCCGCTGCCCGAGGGGCACGCGCTGGTGGCGGCTTTTACGCACCTGTTCGGCGACCCCGTCGGATACGGGGCGGGCTACTATTCCTACAAGTGGGCCGAGGTGCTCGACGCCGACGCATTCACGCGCTTCCGCCGCGAGGGGATTTTCAGCCCCGAAACGGGACGGGATTTCCGCGACAAGATCCTGTCGAAGGGGGATAGCGAGGATCCTTCGGACCTTTACCGGAGCTTCATGGGCCGCGACCCCGACCCGGAGGCGCTGCTCGAGCGTGCGGGGTTGAGGTAGAGGCCGGCCGGCCCCACACTCTACTCCGCCACCACCTCGATCGCGTTCAGGGTCGCGTAATTCTTCACGGGCACGAAGGCCAGGTTCAGCTTGCCTTGCGAGTTCGGCGTGAGGCCGCGGAACGTCTTCTCGACGGCGCGGTCGCTGCCTCCGGCGGCGCGGTAAACATCAAAACTCCTCAGCAGCGCTGCGCCGTTACAGTAGACGTCGAACAGCCGCGAGCCTTGGCCGCCCTGGCTCGGTTTGGACGGGCCGAACCACGTTTCGGCGAAGTACAGCGTGAGCCTGTAGCGCCCCTCGGCCACTGGAATCGAGTAATTGAAATGCCCGTACCGCTCGGTGCGGTGGATTTCGGGCGTCTTCGTGCCGGTTACGGCCGCCGAGCGCACGATGGACTGGCCGCCCACGAAATACCGGTCGGCCTGCCAGAGGCGTCCGGCGGCGTCTTTCACGCGCGTGTTGCCCGCCGTCATCCGTACGGGACGCATCCGGCCGGGCTCGCCCGGCTGAATGACGATGCCGTTGACGAACGGCAGTTCCTTGAACCGCGAAAACCGCACGTGCAGAAAGCTGTCGGCGGCGGGTCGAATGTCCTTGAACACGCGCTCGTCGGCGGTGTTGCCGCCATCGGCGTCGCTGATGACGTCGAACTCGCGCAGGATAGGCTCGCCGTTCACGAAGACGTGAAACAGCCGGCTGGTCTCGCCGCCGCCGGCGATGTTGCCCGGTCCGTACATGCGCTCGGCGAACAGCAGGTGCATCTCGTAGACGCCGGGCTCGAGCGGGATGTCGTAGCGGAAATCGCCCTCTCGGCGGCTCTGGAAAAGCGCGGGGTCCTGCGCGCGGCGGATCGAGTCGGCCGGGCTGGAGACGATCTTGCCGCCGGTGAAGTAGCGGTCGCCCAGCCAGGTGAAGCCGAACAAGTCCACGTACTTCGGCGCCGCCATTCCGCAGGCAATCCGCAGTCCCTCGTCGCCCGAGGCGACCGCCGCGCCGCGCGCGCCTTCGGTTGTGCCGGGAAACGGCGGAACGGGCGAGCCGGCCCGCCGGATCAGCGCCACACCGGCGATCGCCGCGATCGCGGCGAGCACGGCTGCCGCGGCCCGCCAGAAGCGGCGGCGCGAGGGCCCGGCATCGGGCGTTGATCTGGCGGGCACCGCCTCGGGAACAGGGTGCGGCCTCGCCTCGGCCGGACCGTAGACGAAGTTGGGCGCGTAATGTCCGGACGGAATCACGATATGAACGGAGTGATTCCGCCCCTCGTGCTCGTAATAATGCTTGAGGCGTTTCCGCAGCCGGTGCGCCTCAACCCGGACAATGGCATCCTCTTTCTGGTCGAAATCCGGCTGCCGTCCGAAGGCCTCGACAGCAATGTTGTACTCCTTGATTTGATCGGCTTCCCCGTTCAAGGCCTTGTTACAGACGTAACTTAAGAACTGGGCCAGGCTGGGTGCGCGAAGAAACATTTCGGCACCTAAAACAGTTTCGATCTCTCCTCTGATGAGATCGATATCCGGCGATTTCGGGAGACTGGGGATAGCCGCCACGCACGCTCCTGCCAGGATTTTTCCGGCTGAGTATAACATAGAAAGCCGCCTATGCCCTCGAAAATTAATGCGGACTTGTAACCATGTAACCCCGCTCCAAGAAATGCCGGTAACCTCCCGCAACCGTAACCGGACGCCGCGCGAAGCCGCTAACGGCGCGCTATAGTGGGCTTTTGAGTTTGGTTCTCCATGCCGAAGTGGATGCCGCTTTATCTTCTGGCCGCGAGTTTGCTGCAGGGCCAGGCTGCATCGCCCGAAGAGAGTTACCGGAAAGCGCTTCAATTACAGTCGGCCGGGCGCACCGGAGAGGCGGTCGAGCAATACAAAGCCTATCTCGCGCAGGCGCCCGACCGGGTGGAGGCGATTGCGAACCTGGGCTCGGCGCTGGTCGAGCTTGGCCGGCTCGATGAAGCGATCGAACAGTACCGGCTGGCGCTCGTCAAAGACCCGCAGAACCCCGGCGTCCGGCTCAACCTCGCGCTCGCTCTTTATCGGACGGGGGAGCTGCCCGCGGCAAGCAGCGAACTCGCGGTGCTGCACGATGCCTTCCCCGATAACCTGCGGGTGAACGAGCTGCTGGCCGACTGCTACCTCCGGCAAGGCGAGCACCGGAAGCTCATCGACCTGCTGACGCCGTTTCAGGCGCAATACCCCGGCGAGCGGTCCATCACCTGCATGCTGGGGATGGCGCTGATACGCGAAGACCGCTTCGAAGAAGGCGAGCGGATGATGGACCTGCTCGGGCGCGGGGGCAATGCGGCCGAGTCGCGCCTGCTGGCGGGGATGATGAAGCTTCGCGGCGCCGACCTGGCCGGCGCGCGCGAGGAGTTCCTCCGCGCCACCGCTCTCAACCCGAAGCTTGCCGCCGCCTGGTCGCTGTACGGCGTCACGCTGCGGGAAATCGCCTCCGGGGCGATGGACGACGCCACGGCGGACGCCTTCCGGAGGGCGCTCGATCTCGACCCGAACGACTACGACGCGAACCTCGCGCTGGGCACGAAGGTGCGGCAGGAAGAGAAATACGAAGAGGCCATACCGCGACTGACGCGCGCGGCGCAGATTCGCCCTCACGAGCCCGAACCACTCTACCAGCTCGCCGCGGCGCACTTCGGGCAGGGGCACGCCGAGCAGGCGCGCAAGGAGCTGGAGTCGCTCATCAGGAACTGGCCGTCGTTTCTCGAGGCGCGGGCCACGCTGACGGCGGTTTACTACAAGCTCGGGCGGAAGCAGGACGGCGACCGCGAAAGCGCCATTCTGCGGAAGCTGAAGGCGGACGCGCGGCCGAAGCCCTAGCGCCTGTACCGGCGCGCGAGCGCTTCGAAGCGCGCGGCGTCCGGGGTGCCCGCAAGGGCTTGGCTGGCGAGCGCGGCGTAGCCGGCGCGGAAGGCGCTGTAGGCGATCCGGTAGAACGGCAGGCGCGCGGCGAGCCCGGCGTCTCCGCAACGGGCGGCGAGATACTCGGTGGCGTGTGTGTCCAGGTCCCATTCGACACAGGCCCCGGCGACGTCCCAGGCGATGTTCTGAGGGCCGGGAAAGAAGTGGTCGTCGTGGTGATCGAGGGCGTCGGTCTTCACGAAGCCGGTTTCGGTACGGAGCCATTCGTGGGGCAGCATGCGGCCGTCGATGGCGACGGATTTTGCGTCCTCGAACGCCCGGCGGAAGGGTTCGAGCGGTCCGGCGCGGCCCGTGTTCACTTCGATCATTTCGAGCAGGCCGTCGAAGGTGACCCCACGCGGTGACTCGGGTTGCGCGGCGAGGAAGCGCAGGTAGCGGGCCATGGCGTCGAGCAGGTCCCGGTCGAGCTGCGGCGTGCCGCCGCGCACGAGGCGCAGATGCAGGAAGCCGTTGTCGAGGCCGAGCGGTTCGGGGGCAAAGCCCGCCGCGGCGAGCTGCTCGGCGCGGGCAAGCCTGGCGCGTCCGAAGCGGCCCAGTCCGGCAAACCGCGCGATGAAATCCCGGCCGAGATATTTGCGCCGCTCGTGCTGCGGTTGAACGGCGGGCCAAGCTGCGCCGTTCGAGAACCGCTCGCGCCACTTGCCCGCGGAGATGTCGTCCGGAGCGGGGCAGGGGAGCACTTCTTCGAATGCCACGGCCCAGCGCGCGTGCCGTCGCCAGCGCTCGCGCGCCGCTTGGGACAGAAAGGCTGAGCGGTCGGGCAGCCAGCTCGGGAAGAACGAGATGCGCTCGTCGGGCAGGCCGAGCGCCGCGGCTACGGACGTGAGCGATGTTCCGCTCAGGCCGGGTCCTTCGTCCACGATCGCGTAGTGAGTGCCCGGACGGCTGTCGATGGGGTGTTCGAGTTCCAGCATCCGGTGGAAGGGGTGCCCGCGAGGCCGCACGGTCCAGGAATCAACCTCGCAGCCGCAATCCTCGAGCGCCGCCGCCACGACTGCGCTCAGGCTCGTTCCGATGCTGCGGATTCCGATGACGACGGCGCGCTCCGGACGCACCGCACGGTAGAAGCGTCGCGCGGCCTCGGCGTACATCTCGGGATAGAGCGCGTAGTAGGCGTATCCCTCGGGGACGCTGACGCGAATGCGGCCCGGCAGTTCGCACGCAGCCAGTTCGTCGAGCGCCGTGTGGCCGCGCGCCGCCGCGAGGATCGCGCGCCGCAGCGCCGGGGCTGCCGGGTGGCCAAGATCGCAGACGGCGCTTTCGATTTCCCCCAGGCGCATGAGTACGTCAATGCGTGGCGAGGTGCGCAGCCGCCTGATTTCGAGCGCGGGGTCGATCTCCTCAGCCTGCGTGCGATAGACCAGCATAGGAGCCGTGCCGGATGTCTTCGAACACGGGCGCAGCGAGCGGCTTCCAGCCGAGCACGCGCTCGGCGCGGGCGCCCGAGATCCGCTGGTCGAGCGTCAACCCCTGGACGGCGGGACCCAGGGCGGCGGCTTCCTCCGCCGTCATGCTCCGCGTGCGTCCCCCTGCGCCGGCGGCGTGGCTGGCGGCTTCGGCGACGTCCTTCAGGCGAAGGGGAGCGCCGCTGGCGCCGATGAAGACGGAGCCGGGTTCGGCGCCGAGCGCGCGGAGGTAGAGGTCCGCCAGGTCGTCCACGTGGACGAAAGTCCAGTGGTTCTCGCCCGTTCCGGGGTAAAGAGCCGCTCCGGTTTCGCGGGCCGACTTGAAAAATGCGGCAAGCAGGCCGCCGCCGCGTCCATAGACAATCGCGGGCCGGAGGACGACGGTGCGGACGCCATGCCCGGCGGCCTTCACAACGCGGCGCTCCGCATGTACCCGCCAGGCGGCGACGGGCGGGGGGGCGAGCGGCGTGTCCTCATCGGCGTTCTCGGGCGTGTTGCCCATGACCCAGACGCCGCTCGTGTAGAGGAACGTCTTGTTGCGCCCGCCGAGCGCGTTCAGTACGGCGCGGACGAAAGCCTCGTCGTAGCGCGGCCCGTCTTCGCTCCGGTCGAAGGCGGTATGGATGAGGGCGTCGGCCTCGGCGGCCGCGGCCGCGACGGCTTCCGGGCCGGCGAGCGTGCCGGTGAAGACATTGAGCCCCGGGACGCTGCGGCCGGGGCGGACGAGCGCGGTCACGCGGTGGCCGGCGTCGATGAGCGCTCGGGCCACCGCGGACCCGATGTAGCCGGTTGCACCTGTGAGGAATATCTGCATGGCGCCCCTTGCAACCATGATACGAAACGCGGCCGGGGCCCCTGCCCCGGCTGAGCCGGCCGGGGCGGCTCGCGGACCGGGGGCCGCCCCGCCCGTTTAACCGGGAAACGCGCGCATTTAGGCTCGAAAACAGGCTTTTCGGGCCTGAAGGACTTCAAACAGTGAGGTTTCCGGCTAAGATAAGAAGGCTCAGCATGGGCATCAATATCGGTATCGACATCGGCGGCATCAGTCTGAAACTGGCCGCTCTCGGCAAGCCGGAAGACCGCGCCGCACTGGCATCGCTTTGCGCGGCCAAGCCCGCCTCGTTCCGGTTTGTGAAGTGGGACGCGCCGCTGGTCATCTCCGAGTACAGGCGCATCGCGGGCAGCCCCATCCAGTCCACTTTCGACCTGCTCAAAGAGTTCTACGACGTCGTTCCGGAAACGTGCATCGACGGGATCCGCGTCACCGGCTCGGGCAGCCGCACCATCGCCAAAATTCTCGGCATCTACTTCGAGAATGAGTTCAAAGCCATCGCGCGGATGATCGGGCAATTCTATCCGCAGGTCCGGACGGTGTTCGAGCTGGGCGGCGAGAGCGCGAAATTCATACGGCTCGAGGACTCCGTGATCGCGGATTACGACCGCAGCGGCGAGTGCGCGGCGGGTACCGGCTCCTTTCTGGATCAGCAGGCCCTGCGTATGGGCTACTCGGTCGAGGAAGTCGGCGATGTGGTCGGGACGGCGACCTGCGCGGCGCGCATTGCGGGGCGCTGCTCGGTATTTGCGAAGTCCGATATGATTCACGCCCAGCAGAAGGGCTACACGCCGGCGGAGATTCTGCGCGGGCTGTGCGATGCCGTGGCGCGGAACTTCAAGAGCAGCATTGTGAAGAGCCGGCCGGTCACGAAGCCCGTGGCGCTGATCGGCGCGGTGTCGCAGAACGCGGGCGTGACGGCGGCGCTGCGGGGCGTGTTCGGGCTGCAGGAGAAGGAACTGATCGTGCCCGAGCTGTACGCGTGGTGCGGCGCCATCGGCAGTGCGATTCTGGAAACCGAGGAGCGCAAGAAGCGCTCTCTGCGCGATATACACCGGCTGAGCCAGCACGAAACCGAACAGCGCGTCGAGGACACGAGCCCGCTCTCGATGGACGACGTGGTGCTGCTCCGCGACCGCGCTCAGAAGTTCGTGCCGCCGCCCCCGGGCGTGGTCATCCCTGTGTTTCTCGGGATCGACATTGGGTCGGTTTCGACCAATGTGGTCGTCATCGACGAGAACGGCACGGTCATCCAGGACATCTATTTGCGCACCGCGGGGCGGCCGATCGAGGCCGTGCAGCAGGGCTTGAGCGAGGTCGAGCGCGCGTGGGGCGACAGGCTGCACGTCCAGGGCGTGGGGACGACCGGGTCCGGGCGCGAGCTGATCGCCGAGCTGGTCGGGGCCGATGTGGTCAACGATGAAATCACGGCGCACAAGACCGGCGCGCTCCACGTTTCGAACACGCTCGGCGGCGAGCCCGTCGATACGATTTTCGAGATCGGCGGACAGGATTCGAAGTTCATCTCGATCGAGAACGGCGTGGTCGTCGATTTCGCGATGAACGAAGCGTGCGCGGCGGGAACGGGATCGTTTCTCGAGGAGCAGGCGGAGAAGCTGGGCATCAGCATCAAGGGCGAGTTCGCCAAGCTGGCGCTGTCGTCGCCTTCGCCCACGCCGCTCGGCGAGCGCTGCACGGTATTCATGGAGCGCGATGTAACGGGCTGGATGCTCAAGGGCGAGACGACGCCGAACGTGGTGGCGGGCCTCGCGTATTCCATCGTGCTCAACTACCTGAACCGCGTGGTGCGCGGCCGCAAGATCGGGAAGGTGATTTACTTCCAGGGCGGCACGGCGTACAACGATGCGGTTGCCGCGGCGTTCGCGAAGGTGCTCGGCAAGAAAATCACCGTGCCGCCTTATAACGGCGTGATGGGCGCCATCGGCATGGCTCTGATCGCGCGGCAGTGGCGCGCGGCCACGCAGGCTCCGTCGAGGTTCCGCGGATACGACCTTTCGCGGCTCCAGATGGCCACGCGCGACTTCGTCTGCAAGGCCTGCTCGAACCTGTGCGATATCAAGGAATTCACGATCGAGGGACAAAAGAGTTTCTGGGGCGACAAGTGCTCGGATAAGTACCGCAAGCCTTCGGCGACGGGGCGCAAGCCGGTGATCGAAGACCTGTTCGTTTTCCGCGAGCGGCTGATTGAAGGCATGTCGGCCGCGCATCCGCTGAACAAATTCGAGCGCGTGCCGGGCAAGCTTTCGGTGGGGCTGCCGCGCGCGATGTCGACTTACGAATACCTGCCGTTCTGGTATCGGTACTTCACGGACCTCGGCATCCAGGTGGCGCTCTCGCCGGTGACGGATCCGAAGATCGCCGCCGTGGGTCTTGAAATGGCGCTGGCGCAGCCGTGCTACCCGGTCCAGGTTGCGCACGGGCATGTAGCGGCGCTGATCGATCTGGGCGTCGATTACGTGCTGGTGCCGAACGTGCTCGATGCGGAAACGGACCAGGCGTCGCGGAGCACGGCGCACTTCTGCCCGTGGAACCAGACGCTGCCTTACGTGCTGCAATCGGCGCCGCGGCTGGAGGCGCACAGGCACATGTTCCTGGTGCCGCAGCTTCACTTCCAGCTTGGGCGCGACCAGGTGAAGGAAGGGCTGTATAAGGCAATCCGGAAGCTCGGCGTGAGCCGGCGCGCAAGCGACAAAGCGGCCGACGCCGCCTACGCGGCGCAGCGGGAGTTCCAGTCGCGGCTGCTCGAAGCGGGCCGCAAGGCGCTCGAGACGCTCGACCAGACGGGCGAGCCCGGCATTCTGCTGGTGGGCCGCGGGTACAACATCTACGACCGCAGCGTGAACTGCGACATCCCGCGCAAGCTCAGGCATCGCTACGGCGCCAACGTTATCCCGATCGACTACCTGGTGACGGGGCGCGAGCCGGTGGAGGACCTGCATCCGAACATGTACTGGGCTTCCGGCCAGAAGATTCTGTCGGCCGCGCGGATCGCGAGCACGCGGCCGAACCTGCACGTGGTATACCTGTCGAACTTCAAGTGCGGGCCGGACTCCTACATCAAGCATTTCGCGCGCGAGGCCGCCGGAGCGCCGCTGCTGGTGCTCCAGTTCGACGGCCACGGCAACGACGCGGGGTACATGACGCGGTGCGAAGCGTATCTCGACAGCAAAGGAATTCTGCGATGCTACAAACCCGGGACGGAAGCGCAGTCACCGGCCGGCGCAATCCACTAGAGGGCAAGCGGATCTTCATTCCGCCGATGGCGTACGGCAGCGGCCGCACGTTCGCGGCGGCGTTCCGCGCGCTCGGGCTCGACGCCGATATCACGCCGCCCTCGGACCATCGCACGCGCGAGCTCGGGGCGCGCTACACGTCGGGCGACGAGTGCTACCCGGCCAAGGTGACGATCGGCGATTTCATGCGCGTGCTCGAGCAGCCGGGCATCGATCCGGCCAGCGTGGCGCTGTTCATGCCCACCGCCGACGGGCCGTGCCGCTTCGGGCAGTACACGCCATACCTCCGCAGCATTCTGGCCAAAAACGGCTACCCGCACACCGAGGTGATCGCTCCCTCGAGCAATGACGGCTACAGCGATTTCGGCGACATGGCGCGGCAGTTCGTCCGCACCGGGTGGCGCGCGCTGATCGCCGCCGACCTGTTGCAGAAGACGCTGCTCCAGTACAGGCCGTATGAGGTCCGCAAGGGCGACGCCGAGGCGATTTACGAGGATTCGCTCGACGACGTCTGCAAGGCCATCGAGACCGCGCCGCCGCTCGACGCGGGCGTGCAGTTGAAGGCGATCCGCGACGCCCTGGTGCGCTCTCGCGACCGCTTCCGCAAGATGGCCGTGCGGCGCGACCGCTCGACGCCGCTGATCGGCATCGTGGGCGAGATTTTCTGCCGCCTGCACTGCTTCTCGAACGAGGACCTGGTGCGGCGCCTGGAGGAGTACGAGGCCGAGGCGTGGATCTCGGACATCACCGAGTGGATCTGGTACACGATCGCCGAGCAGTTCCGCAAGCTGCACCTGAAGGGGCAGCAGTATTCGCTCGAGGCGGTGAAGGCGTGGGTCCGCAAGAAGGTGCAGAAGCACGATGAGCACGTGCTGCTCGAGCCGTTCCACGACGACTTCAAGGGCTACGAGGAGCCGCCGGTGGAGGAAGTGCTCCAGGCGGCGCGGCCCTATCTGCCGAACGACGGCGCGATGGGCGAGATGGTGCTGAACGTGGGCAAGGCGATCTGCCTGGCGAAGAAAGGGGCGGACGGCATCATCGACATCAGCCCGTTCACGTGCATGAACGGGATCGTGTGCGAGGCGGTCTATCCGCGGGTTTCGCGCGACTTGGGCGGGATTCCGATCCGCAATTTCTACTTCGACGGCACGCAGAGCGATCTCGACCGGGATCTGGGCGTGTACCTGGAGCTGGCACGCGGGTACCAGAAGCGGAAGAAGTGGGCGCGGACGTATCCGGAGAGCTGGGGGCACGACTAGCACCCACTGAGAGGGTACTGGTACCGCACTGGTGCTTTCCCCATCATTTAATACTGTGCTGTGAAGCATATGCGTGGCACAATCGAATGTTCGGATGACACGCAGATTGCTCGCTCTCTCAACGCTCCTTCTGATTGCTTCGGCCGCGGCTATGGCCGCACCCATCAACCTGGTTTGGAATGGCGGTTTCGAGACCGGCAACTTCTCCGGGTGGGCTCAATCGGGCGACAACAGCTACACCTTCGTCGATCGAAACTGGCACCAGAACGGAGACTACGCCGGGACGTTCGGTCCGATCGCCGGCTACGGATACATCGCGCAGAACCTGTACACGGTTGCGGGCGAAACCTACGATCTTTCGTTTTGGATCTGGGGCACCGCCTACGGAGTACCTGACGCCGGCATCACTGTCCAGTGGAACGGGGCCACCATCCTGACGTCCGCATCGCCAACGTATAACACGTGGACCCAGATCAGCATCCCAGGTCTGGTTGCGACATCGGACTCGACGTTGCTTTCCCTTGGCTTCCGCAACGGGCCCTACTATTACTGGGTAGACGACGTGTCGGTGACCGGATTAACCAGTGCGCCGGAGCCGGCCACGTTCGCGATCGTGGGCGCCGCGCTGCTGGGGCTGGGCCTGCTGCGGCGCCGCGCACACTGAACGGCACCTGCGGCGTTTCGCGACGAATCGATAGACTGCTTCGGCCGCCGGCGCGAAACCGGGGACGCGCCGGTAAGCCCATCGCCACCACGGAGAGCCGCCGGCCGCGAGCGCCTCGAAGATGGCGCGCGCGCCTCTATATACCTCGCCGTCCGGAGTGACATACTCGACGGACTCGCCTTTCTGGAACGGGGAATATTCGACGGCGCCGCCGGTCCGCGCGCGCAGATACCGGACGCAGGCGATGCAGAAGGAGCATTTTCCGTCGTAGATCAACAGCGGAGGCACGGTCCCCTCTGACCGAATTGTAATTGTTCCGGGCGGGCCTTGTGATATGCTGTGGCCCCATATGCGAACTTTTCTGGCAGCACTCACGCTGTTCTCAGCTCTTCCCGTTCTCGCGCAGAAGCCTCCCCAGGATCGTAAAGGCTGCGTCGATAGCAAGGTTCTGAGCCGGTTGCCCGGATGCATCATCAATAGCTGCCGCGCGTCGGAATATGACGCGACGGAAATACAAGTCAGCAAGACCGAGAAGAAGAACATCGAGGGCGCGTTCGAAGAGATCAGTTACACGTGCCCGGCGACCGCCTCCAGGATCCAGATCGCCCGCAATGCCGAGGCGGCGCTCAAGACGGCCGGATTCGCGATTCCGTGGCAGGCGGACGGATCGAACTGGGCGGGGGTCACGGGCCACAAGGAGGCGCAGTGGGTTTACGTGATCACCCGGAACTCCAGCTACATGATGAGGACACTCAAGGAAAAAGCGCTCGATGTCACGATGGAGGCCAACGCCGCGGGTTGGGCGCAGCAGATCGAGCAGACCGGCCGCGCGTCGATCTACGGCATCACGTTTGATACGGCCAAGGCCACCATCAAGCCGGATTCCGAGAAAGTGCTGATGGAGATGATGGCGCTGTTCCAGAAGAACCCAACGTGGCGCTTCGCGGTCGCCGGGCATACGGACAATGTCGGTGCGAAACAGGCGAACCTCCTGCTGTCGCGCCAGCGCGCCGAGGCCGTGGCCGCCTGGCTCAAGGCTCACGGCGTGAATGGAGACCGGCTGCTGCCCGGCGGGTTCGGTGACCTTGCCCCGGTTGCCGACAATGCCACTGAAGACGGCCGCGCGAAGAACAGGCGTGTGGATCTGATCAAGCTGTACTAGTCAAAAAAGGGGTCTGTCCCCTTTTTTACTTTTGAAGCAGGAAGTGGCCCACCAGCATCGAGTCGATTCCCGAGGAGTAGAAGCTGCGCACCGCGTCTCTTGGCGTGCAGACCAGCGGGTCTCCGAATAAGTTGAATGACGTGTTGTAAAGCACCGGCAGCCCCGTGGACTTGCCCGCGGCGTGCAGCAGGCGCCAGTAGAGCGGGTTGTCGTCCTGCGTCACGGTGTGGACCCGCACGAGATCCGAGCCCAGCAGCGCGGTTTCGAACGTCTTGCGATGCACAGGGCGGACCCGGCCAACCGTCGCGAGGAACCTGGCGTTCGGGCCGGCTTCGAAGTACTCCGAGCAGAGCTCTGCCGGGACCGACGCCGCAAACTTGCGAAACGGCTCGCGGTGCTTGATGAAGATGTTCAGGTTCTCGGTCGAGTAGGGGTTGCGCGGTGAGGCGAGCAGGCTGCGGTTGCCGAGCGCGCGCGGTCCGAATTCCATGCGGCCCTGCATCCACGCGACGATTTTGCTGTCTTCGAGCTCGCGGACGGCGGTGTCGATCAGTTCGTCCGACGTCAGCAGGTAGCGGAAGCGCAGCTTGCAGTTCTCGAGCACCTTCTTGATGTCTTCGGCGTCGTACTCGGGGCCGAGGCAGAGGTTGCCCATGCCGACGCGCTCCGCACGCTGGTAGACGCGCCTCCAGGCGTAGAAAACGGCGCCCAGCGCCGTGCCCGCGTTGCCCGCGGCAGGCTGCACGAAGACGTTGCGCCAGCGCCGGGAACACTCGACGCGCGAGACCAGCAGCGCGTTCAGGAACAGGCCCCCGGCCAGGCAGAGGTTCTCGCCCTCGCCCGCCATCTCGAGCACGGAGTGTTCGAGAGCGCACTGGATTCCGGCCGCCAGTTCGGCCCGCATGGGCGCGGGAATGGGGGCGTCCTCGGCGATGCCAAGGCGCTCGTAGAACTTGCCGCTGAAGCCTCCCTGGCTCATGCGGTCGCTGTTGAAATACGACCGGTCGATGCGCGGCCAGCCCCCGCCGGTCACTCCCAGGATGTCAAGGAACAGGGGGGCGAGGCGCTCGCCGCCCGTGGTCGAAAGCCATTGCAGCTTGTGCGGATCGGCTTCGGGATCGAAGCCGACCAGTTCGGTCACACGGCGGTACAGGTCGCCGAGCGAATCCGGATAATATTGCTCCTCGGCGAGCACGAGGCGGTTGCCGGAGGCGTTCCAGCGCGCGGCCGAGCGGAAGTCGCCGGCGCGGTCGATGGTGAGAACCGTCGCCTCGTCGAAAGGCGATGCATAGAAGGCCGAGGCCGCATGAGCCGTGTGATGATCCACCAGGACGATGCGGCTGTTCGGGAACTTCGCGCGCAGCGCGAGATGCAGCGCGGTTTCGGGACCGGCTGCGAGCGGCCGCACGATGGCGACGCAATCGACCTCGGCCGGGCCGGCGTTCGAAAGCGCGAGCGCGGCGGCGATCGCCTCTTCCGGCAGCTCGCCCGGCCGCGCCAGACGCGCGACTTTTCTCTGCTCCACGGCGCCGGTGAGCACGCCGTCCTTCAGCACCGCAGCCGCGGCATCGTTCATGATGCCGCCGATTCCCAGGATGATCATTTGCCTTTTTGAGCTTTCTCGATTTTGGCCCACGTGTCGCGAAGCTGCACGGTGCGATTGAAGACGGGCTTGCCGGGCTTCGTGTCCGGGTCGGCGCAGAAGTAGCCGAGGCGCTCGAACTGGAAGCGCGCGCCCGCTTCGACATTGGCAAGCCCCGGCTCGACCTTGGCCGCCGGCACCACTTCGAGCGAGTTGGGATTCAGGTATTCGGTGAACTCCACGCCTTCGCTCTCGTCGCCCGGATTTTCCCGGGTGAAGAGCGTGTCGTAGAGGCGCACCTCGGCGTCCACGGCGTGCTTCGCCGAGACCCAGTGAATGGTCGATTTCACCTTGCGCCCATCCGGCGCGTTACCGCCCCTGGTCGCCGGATCGTACGTGCAGCGGATCTCAACCGCCTCGCCCCGGTCGTTCTTGACGACGCCGGTGCAGGTGACGAAGTAGGCGTAGCGCAGGCGCACTTCGCGGCCCGGAGCGAGCCGGAAGTACTGCTTGGGCGGATCTTCGCGGAAGTCGTCCTGCTCGATGTAGAGAACCTTCGAGAACGGCACCTTGCGCGTTCCCGCGGCGGGATCTTCGGGGTTGTTGACCGCTTCCATCTCCTCGACCAGATCGTCGGGATAATTGTCGATTACGACGCGCAGCGGTTTCAGCACGGCCATGACGCGCAGGGCGCGCTTGTTCAAATCTTCGCGGACAGCGTGCTCGAGCAGCGACAGTTCGGTGGTGCCGTTGGTCTTCGAAACGCCGATGCGGCTACAAAAGGTGCGGATCGCCTCGGGCGTGTAGCCCCGGCGGCGAATGCCCGAAATCGTCGGCATGCGCGGGTCGTCCCACCCGCTCACGTAACCCTCCTGAACCAGCTTGAGCAGCTTGCGCTTGCTCAGCACAGTGTAGGTGACGTTGAGGCGGTCGAACTCGATCTGCTGCGGATGGTAAATGCCGAGCTTCTCGATGTACCAGTCGTAGAGCGGCCGGTGATCTTCGAATTCGAGCGTGCAGATGGAGTGCGTGATGCGCTCGATCGAATCCGACTGGCCGTGCGTGAAGTCGTACATCGGATAGATGCACCAGGTGTCGCCCGTGCGGTGATGCGAGGCGTGCAGGATGCGGTACATCACCGGGTCGCGCAGGTTGAGGTTGGGCGACGCCATGTCGATTTTGGCCCGCAGGGTGCGCGAGCCGTCGGGGAACTCGCCCGCCTTCATGCGCTCGAACAGGGCAAGGTTCTCTTCGACCGTGCGGTCCCGGTAGGGGCTGTTGCGGCCCGGCTCGGTGAGCGTGCCGCGGTACTCGCGGATCTGCTCGGCCGTGAGGTCGTCCACGTAGGCGTTGCCGTCCTTGATCATCTTGACGGCCCACTCGTAGAGCTGCTCGAAGTAATCGGAGGCGTAGAAGAGGCGGTCTTCCCAATCGAAGCCCAGCCAGCGCACGTCTTCCATGATGGACTCGACGTACTCGGTCTCTTCCTTGCACGGGTTCGTGTCGTCGAAGCGCAGGTTGCACTTGCCGCCGAACTCTTTAGCCAAGCCGAAGTTCAGGCAGATCGACTTGGCATGGCCGATGTGTAGATAGCCGTTCGGCTCGGGAGGGAAGCGCGTGTGGACGCGCCCGCCGAATTTGCCGGTCTCGAGATCGCGAATGATCGTGTCGCGAATGAAGTTGGACGGGGCCGGCGCGGTGGGGGCTGATTTGGGCTCGCTTCTCGTATTCATGCTGGCAACCTCTTCAGGTTCTCAATGGCGCGGCCGATGCGGTCGAGGCAGGTTTCGCGGCCCAGGACCTCGAGCGTCTCGAACAGCGGCGGAGCGTTCTTGCGGCCGCACACGGCGACCCGGACAGGCTGGAACATCTGGCCTGCTTTGACCCCGAGCGTCGCGGCCGCGGCGCGCAGGGCGGTTTCGAGGCCCGCGTGGGTGAAGTCGGCGGTTTGGAGGACTTCGGCGGCGCAGTCGAGCACGCGGCGTGCCATGGCGGCGTCCCCTTTCTGCGGGATCAGCTCGGCGGGGTCGTACGGGGCGAGTTCTTTGACGAAGAAAAAGTCGGCGACGGAGGTGACTTCGGCGAGCGTGCGGATGCGCTCCCGGATGAGCGGCGCGACCTGAAGGACCTTGGCCGGATCGGCGTGGACGAACGGTTGCAAGCGCTCGGCGAGTTCCTCGACCGGGAGAGCCTTGATGTGCTGTGCGTTGAGCCACATGGCTTTCGGATCGAAGGGGTCGCCGTCCCGGAAGTTCACCACGGTGTTCGAGCGGTTGATGCCTTCGAGCGTGAAGGCTTCGATCAGCTCGTCGCGCGACATCTGCTCGCGGTCGTCCTTCGGAGACCAGCCGAGCAGGCACAGGAAGTTCACGAAGGCGGAGGGCAGAAAGCCCGCATCGCGGTACGTGGTGACGCTGACGACGGGCCCGTGCTTGCGCTTCGAGAGCTTCGCGCCGTCGGGCGCGATCAGCAGCGGCAGGTGCGCGAACTCGGGGGGCGCGGCGCCGGCGGCTTCGAAGATCAGGATGTGCTTGAAAGTGTTGGTGAGGTGGTCCTGGCCGCGGATGATGTGGCTGATGCGAAGGTCGGCGTCGTCTGCGCAGGAGGCCATGTGGTAGGTCGGCAGGCCGTTCG
This sequence comes from Acidobacteriota bacterium, assembly GCA_050261515.1. Taxonomy (GTDB): domain Bacteria; phylum Acidobacteriota; class Terriglobia; order Bryobacterales; family Bryobacteraceae; genus JBLNDJ01. Next base: position 50,196 of record JBLNDJ010000042.1, read on the forward strand.
AGCGCAGCAGGGCGAAGTCTTCGATATCGGCAGTGGATTTCGACTGGTCGCCGTAGACGGCGTCGCGGAACGCGATGTCGCGGACAGGGTCGCGCGGCACACGGAAGCGGAGCACGAAGGGCTCGCCTGAGGCGGCCCGGCGGTCGCTTTCCTCGCGGCTCATCTCGCGCATTCCGGGATTGAAAAGCCATGCCGCGGCACCTGCGTCGCGCTTCTCATCTTCGGATACGGCAGGGGTGAAATCGCGATAGGCGAGGCCTTTGGCGAAAATCGCTTCGGCGATCCGGCGGTGCAGAGCGAGGCGCTCGGACTGGCGGTAGTTCTCGTCCCAGCCGAGGTTGAGCCATTTGAGGCCGTCGAAGATCGACTGCTCGGATTGCTCTGTGTTGCGCTCGACATCGGTGTCGTCGAGGCGCAAAATCATCGTCCCGTGGTTGTGACGGGCGTATAACCAATTGAAGATAAAGGTGCGTGCACTCCCGATGTGCAAGAAGCCAGTAGGAGAGGGCGCAAACCGGACTCTTGGCATGAACCCTTTAGTATAGCGAGCGGCGAGTCAGTCCCGCGTGCGTGCGTAGAGATCGATCAACCGATCGAGCGGAATCTGCTCGGCGCGCAGGCCCGCTTCGGGCCAGTCTTCGACTTTCTTTCCGTAAAAGGGCAGCAGGTTGTTCCGCAGGGTTTTCCGTTTGTGTTGGAAGGCGCGGCCGGCGAACTCGAGGAAGCCGGCGGCGTTCTCGACCGGCGCGGGGTGCGGCGTGAGCAGCACGGCGGCCGAATCCACTTTTGGCGGCGGCGCGAAGGCTCCAGGCTGAACCCGGAAGAGCAGTTCCGGCCGGGCGCGAAGTTGGGTGGCCACGGTGAGGTAGCCGTAGTCGCGGGTGGCGGGCGCGGCTGCGAGCCGCCGGGCCACTTCGAGTTGCACCAGTACGACGGCGCGCTTGAGCAGCGGTCCCATCGCAAAGATTTTTTCGAGAATCGGCGAGGTGATGTAGTAGGGGAGATTTCCCGCTACCACGGCCGGTCCCCACCGCGCGAGGTCCACCGTGAGGACGTCCGCCTCGACCACTTCGACGCGCGGGAACCGCTCGCGCACGCGCGCCGCGAGCGCGGGATCGAGTTCGATGGCGATGAGGCGTTCGGCCCGCGGCAGCAGGAATTCGGTGAGGGCGCCGCGGCCGGGTCCGATCTCAATGACAACGGGTTCCGGGGCGGGGCACACCGCGGACGCGAGGCGTTCGAGAATCGCGGGGCTGCTTAGGAAATGTTGTCCGAGCTTCTGTCCGGCCACGCCGGGCTAACTCTTGATGTCGATCGAGCGGCGCTGGAAGGAGACGTACACCTTCCCGTAGGTCGTCTGGCCGAACATCGTGGCCGGGGCGAACTCGGTGAACAGCAGCAGCTTGTTTTCGAGCGCGCGCCGCAGCCCGGGGTAATTCTCGATTTTGGAGCCCTTGGGAAGGCTGTAATCGACCATGCGGCCCGTGCTATCGACGGTGACCTCGACGTCGATATCGAAATCGATATCGTTGTTGTCGAAGCTGGCGAAGGGGGCCTGCGCCTTAACGTAGGGCTCGGTGAACAGGGCCACCGGGATGTCGGTTCCGCTGACGCGGTGCATCGTGAAAGTGGGGATCAGCATGCCGAACAGCAGCATGGCGGAAATCAGGCCGCCGGCGAACGGCAGCGCCAGAGGACGCATGAGATCGTCGGCCCACAGACGTATACGATCCGGCAGAATTCCCGCGCCGCGCCGCCTGGCAATCACGCGCGCGCGTTCCTTCGAGGCCATGACGCGAAGCGCTGTGGTGAGACGTTCCGGGGGAGCGGATTTGGGCAGCTTGCGAAGCGCGGCCTGCACGCGCGCCAACTGCGCCAGCCGCGATTCGCAGTCCGGGCAAACGTCAATGTGCGCCATCAGACCGCGCGCCTCGGGCTGCGAGAGCGCGCCGTCAAGATGTGCGGAAAGCGAGTTTTCCACTGTACGGCAGTTCATAGCGTCTACTCGGCCGGTTGCGAAATCCAGTGCAGCGCCGGTTGCGGCTCCAACCGGCCTGCCAGCTCTTTGCGTAATGCGTCCCGCCCGCGCAGGATCCGGGACTTCACGGTCCCGAGAGCTATCTGAAGTATTTCGGCGATCTCTTCGTAGCTCATTTCCTCGATATCCCGCAGAACCACGGCACTCCGGAAACTCGGGTTCAGACGGGCCAAGGCCGCTTCTACCAGCGCGTGTTGCTCGTGGCCGCTGGCGCAATCGAATGGCGAAAGACCGGGGTCGGAGAGCTTAAGGTGGTAGCTCATGCTGCCCTCTTCCTCGGTCTCCAGGCCTACTTCCTGCTTGCGATGGCGGCTGAACCAGCGCTTGTAGTTGTAGGCTTCATTCACTGCGATGCGATAGATCCACGTTTTCAGGCTGCTTTCGCCGCGAAACGCGCCAATTTTTCGGAAAACTTTAAGAAAAACTTCCTGCACGACGTCGCAGGCATCCGTAGGATCGTTGAGCAGCCGCAAAACAAGGTTATAAACGGGCTGCTGGTATTCGTTCGTCAGGGCCTCGTAGGCCGCTTCGGTTCCGTTCCGAAGACCTTCGACAAGCCAAGCGTCGTCGTAGAGACTATGACGCTCCCGTGGGACATCGAGCGCCCCGCCCGCGATCGCGTCGCCGATATGAAGGGTTGCATCCGCCACGGCAGTGCCTTTATGGCAAATTCACCTTCAAGTTAGCAGGAACCTGGCCTGCCTGCAATGGTTAGACACCCGCGTATCCGAAAAAGTTCCATGAGGGTGGGTGCGAGGGGGCACGGTGCCGGGCGGGGGCGGCGGGGGCGGCCGGAGTACCATGGAAAATCGTCCATGAAGCTGCTTTACGGTTGCGCGGTGCTGCTCGGTTCGCTGCTTCTGTTTCTGATTCAGCCGGTGGTGGCCAAGCTGATCCTGCCGTGGTTCGGCGGGTCTGCGGCGGTATGGGCCACCTGCCTGGCGTTCTTCCAGACGGCTTTGCTGCTCGGGTACGTTTACGCCCATCTGCTGGTGCGGTGGCTGACGCCGCGGCGGCAGGCGGTGGTCCATACGGCGCTGCTCGCGGTGGCTCTGGCGCTGATGCCGGCGATTCCGGGACCGTCGTGGAAGCCGCGGGGCGGGGAGGACCCGGCGTGGCGAATCCTGATGCTGCTGACTGCCGTCATCGGGCTGCCCTACCTGCTGCTGAGCGCCACGAGCCCGCTGGTGCAGAGCTGGTTTGCGAGGCGGTTTCCCGGGTCGCGGCCGTACAGGCTGTTTGCGGTCTCGAATCTGGGGGCGCTGGCGGCGCTGGCGGCGTACCCGGTGTGGATCGAGCCGCGGCTGGCGGCCCGGGCGCAGGATGTGGCCTGGTCGGCGGGTTTCGCGGTGTTTGCGGTTTTATGCGGGACCGTGGCCTGGTTGAGCCGGGGCGGATGGGAGGGCTGGAAGCCCGCCGCAGGCCGCGGGCCAACCCGGCAGTATGGCGCGTGGATTGCGCTTTCGGCCGCCGGGTCGATGCTGCTGGTGGCGACGACCAACCAGCTCTCGCAGAACGTGGCGGCCGTCCCGTTCCTTTGGATTCTGCCGCTGGCGATTTACCTGCTGACGTTCATCCTGTGCTTCGAAAGCCCGCGGTGGTACAAGCGCGGGCTTTACCTGAAGCTGCTGGCCGTGGCGCTCGGGTCGGTCGGCTACGCCATCTACGACATCTCCGTGGGCGAGGCGTTCCTGGTAGCCGTGCCGGTGTTCTCGATCGGGCTTTTCCTCGGCTGCATGTACTGCCACGGCGAGCTGGCGCGTTGCAAGCCGGAGCAGGAGCGCCTCACATCCTTCTACCTGATGGTGTCGCTCGGCGGCGCGCTCGGCGGCGTGTTCGTGGGGCTGGTGGCGCCGCGCCTGATGCCGGGCGTCTATGAGCTGGCGCTGTCGCTGGTGTCGATCGCGGCGCTGGCGCTGTGGCTGAACTGGCGCGAAGGGCTGCCGCAACGGCTGCTGTGGGGCGGGGCCGTAGCGGCGACCGCGGCCGTATTCATCGCGCAGGTGCACGGCTACCAGAAGGACTCGCTGGTGGCGATGCGCAGCTTCTACGGCGCGGTGCGCGTGGTGCAGACCTCGGACGCCGGCACGCAGGTGCGAACGCTGTTCCACGGGTCGGTGAAGCACGGGTCGCAGTCCTTCCTGCCGCCGGCGCGCCGTATGGAGCCCACCACGTATTACGGGCCGGAGTCGGGTGCGGGGCTCGCGCTGCGGTTCTGCTGTGAGGGACCGAAGCGCGTGGGCGTGGTGGGCCTCGGAACCGGCACTCTCGCCGCTTATGGTCGCTCCGGCGACGTGTTCCGCTTCTACGAGATCAACCCGCAGGTGACCCAGATTGCGCGGACGCTGTTCACGTTCCTGAGCGAATCGCCCGCGCGCACCGAGGTGACGCCGGGCGACGCGCGGCTTTCGCTCGAGCGCGAGGCGCCGCAGGGTTTCGATGTGCTCGCGGTGGACGCCTTCTCGGGCGATGCGATTCCGGTGCACCTGTTGACGAAGGAGGCGTTCGCCCTGTACCTGCGGCACCTGCGGCCGGGCGGAATCGTGGCGCTGCACGTCTCGAACCAGTACCTGGAGCTGGCGCCGGTGGCGGGCGAGGTCGCGGCGGCACACGGCGTTGCCGCGGTTTCCATCCGCAGCCGGGGCGATCGGGAAGGCATGCTGTCGGCGGCGACCTGGGTGCTCGCGACGCGCAACGAAGCGTTCCTGGCGCAGCCCGAGATCCGGCAGGCGGCGCGCCCGATCCGCAGGCAGGCCGGCCGGCGCGTCTGGACCGACGACTATAACAACCTGTTCCAGGCTATTAAGACTTTCGAGGCGGACGATTAACCCGCCTCGTCGGCCGAGGCGCCGTAGACGCCGGGGACCGGCGCGCCGTTCATCCGCAGGTAGACGCCGAGCTGCGCGCGGTGGTGAATCATGTGGCTCAGCACAAACCTCCGCAGCACGTCTTCGCGCGGGTTGTCGAGGACGGTCTGGCCGGCCCATTCGAGCTTCCAGTTGGCCTCCAGATCGGCGTCGCTTGCGGCGGCCAGGCGCGAGCGGGCTTCCGGGAGATCGTGATCGAAGCGGGCGAGCATGTCGGCGCGCTTCTTGCCTTTCATGCGTTCCATGGCGGCGGCGCTGTCCTGCCCGGTCATGCGGAGCGCGTCCTGTTTGAGCACGGCGAGGCACCACTCGGGGAAATCGGAGAGGTGCCAGGCGAGGCGGCCGAGTTCCATCGACTTCGGGTGCGGTTTCCAGGCCAGCTTGTCGTCGGGCACAAGCTCGAGGAATTTCCGCGTGGCGGCAAACTCCTCGTCGAATTCCGGAAGCAGTCTTGCGGAAATGCTCATTTTCCCTCCAGGGAAAGGATACACATACATCCTGTATTCTGGGTGCTGGACTTGATGCCGACAACCATGAACCAGCCGCGTCCGAGGGCGATCTACTGGGTTTTATCCCTTTCGATCGCCGCCATTCTGCTCTACTACTCTCTGCGAGGCATCGAGTGGGGACGCGTGTGGCAGATCATGTGCGGCGCGCGGCCCGAGGTGATCGCGCTCGCCTTGCTCATCATGACGCTCGCGCTCGTGCTGCGCGCGCTGCGCTGGCGCGTGCTGCTGTCGGCCAATAGCGCCATTCCGGCGCCGCTCGCGTTCTGGGCCACCGCGGCGGGCTACTTCGGCAATAACGTTCTGCCGGCGCGCGCGGGCGAGGTGGTCCGGACGCTGATCGTTAGCGGGCGCTCGGGCATGAGCAAAGCGTTCGTCCTGACCACGGCGTTTTCCGAGCGCGTGGTGGATGCCATCGTTCTGATCACGATCAGCGCGGTGGTGCTGCTCACCCTTCGCGAGCAGCCGGGATGGCTCGCCGCGGCGGCGCGGCCCTTCGCAGCGCTCGGCTTCGCGGGCGTGCTGGCGATTGCGCTGCTGCCCGCCTTCGAGTCCTTCTGGTTTCGGTTTCTGGCGCGGATGCCAGTGCCGCGCCGGCTGCGGCATCACGTCGAGCACGCGCTGCGGCAGGTGCTCGAGGGCATACGCAGCTTCCACAACCGCGGACGGCTGGTCCGTTTCCTGATCTACACGGCGGCCATCTGGACGTGCGACGGGCTCATCACGGTGGTGATCGCGCGTTCGATCGGACTGGCAATCAGCCTGCCGGTGGCGTTCCTGCTCGTGGCGGGCATGGGCCTCGGAAGCGCGCTGCCTTCGACGCCGGGGTACGTGGGGATCTACCAGTTCGTGGCGGTGAGCATCCTGACTCCGTTCGGGTTCAGCCGGACGGACGCGATCGCTTACATCCTGCTGTTCCAGGTCATGAACTTCGCCGTGATCTGCCTGTGGGGGATGACCGGCCTGGCGCAGCAGCGGCGGTTCGCGGTCAGTTCAGAAAGTACGTCCGATACAGTGTGTCGCGCTGGCGAGGGATAAAGCCGGCGTCGCGGATGAGGCGGCGCAGCTCTTCTTCGGATGCTCGGTGATGCGCGCCCGCGCTCGCCACGACGTTCTCCTCGATCATGATGCTGCCGACGTCGTTGCCGCCGAAGCGCAGGCCGAGCTGGCAGGTTTTCAGGCCCTGCGTCACCCAGGACGATTGCACGTTCAAAATGTTTTCGAGGTAGAGCCGCGAAATCGCGAGCGTTTTGAGGTACTCGACCGCCGTCGCTTCTTCCTTCACCGAGTGGCCCAGCGAGGTGTTCTCGCGCTGGAACGTCCAGGGGATGAACGCAGTGAAGCCGCCGGTTTCTTCCTGGATGCGGCGGACCACGTCGAGGTGATTCACTCGCTGCTCGACGGTTTCGCCGCAGCCGAACATCATCGTGGCCGTGGTGCGCATGCCGAGGCGGTGCGCTTCGAGGTGCACATCGACCCATTCCTGAGTCGAGCATTTGAGGCGGCTGATCTTGTGGCGCACGCCGTCGTCGAGAATTTCGGCGCCGCCTCCGGGGATGGAATCGAGGCCCGCGTCGCGCAGGCGCGCGATCGTGTCGCGCAGCGCGAGGCCGCTGACTTCCGCGATGTTGACGATCTCCGGCGACGACAGGCAGTGCAGGTGGATCGCAAAGCGCTGCTTGATCGCGCGGAACAGGTCTTCGTACCACTCGATCTTGAGCTCGGGGTGGAGCCCGCCTTGCATGAGGACGCCGGTGCCGCCGAGATCGATCGTTTCCTGGATCTTGTCGAAGATGACTTCCTTCGGCAGCACATAGCCCTCGGCGTGGCCGAGCGGGCGGTAGAACGCGCAGAAGGTGCAGTATTCGGTGCAGAAATTCGTGTAGTTGATGTTGCGGTCGATGATGTAGGTGGCGACGCCTTCCGGGTGCAGTTTGCGGCGCAGCGCGTCGGCGGCCATGCCGATGCCGATCAGGTCCGGGTCGCGGAACAGGTCGATGGCTTCTTCCCGCGTCATCATAGAGCGTTCGCCCCTTCCGTTGAGACCACCGTATCAAACTCGCGTCCGTATTGCAGGAACAGGCGCATGCCTTCGTATTCGCGCTGGCCGAGCTCGAGGACGACATTGCGGGCGAAGTAGTCGCGGGCGAGCGCTTCGGTGATGCCGCGCGGCGCGGCTTCCTGGCGGACGATGTCTTCGATGTGGCTGAGACCGTAGCGGCAGGAGTTCTCGAAGGCCGCCGTGAGGCCGGCGGGCGGTACGTCCCGGCGGCGGGCCCACACGGCGAAGACCATGGGCAGGCCCGTCATCTCGCACCATTCCGCGCCGAGGTCGAGGACGGGGAAGGGGAGCGCGGCGGAGTCGATGCGCAGCGCCGGGTCGCCGATGACGAGCGCGGCGTCGGCGGCCTGGAGCATTTTCGGCAGGTCCGGCGGCATTGAGACGAGCCGCGGTTCGGCGCCGTAGCGGCGCGCCAGGATCACGCGCGAGAGCATGACCGAGGAGCGGGAACTGGCGTCGGCCGCGAGCGTCCGGATGCGGTCCGGCGGGACTTTCGCGACCAGCAGAATGCTGCGCACCGCGCCGTGGCAGGCGATTCCCGCGCCGGGGATCACCTCGAGCGGCTGGCGCGTAAGCTCGATCGAAGGGACGATGCCGATGTCGGCGCGGCCCGCGGCGAGCGCGTCGGCGCACTCGGCGGGGATGGAGAAGCTCAGGTCGAAAAGACCGCGCTGGTCTCCATGGAGCATGCCCCAGACCAGCGGGACGGTGTTGAGGAAGCTGACTGCCGAGACACGGGGGTTCAAACGACGAGTTTAGCATCCGGCGCCGCGGGGGAGGCCTGGGGCCTGCCCCGCGAGCGGCTTACCATGTCTGCATGGAGTTCTTCCGCAGAGCGGCGGCGCGGCCCGGGAGGCTCGGCGTGTTCCCCGGGACTTTCAACCCTGTGACGCGCGCGCATGTGGCTCTGGCGCACGCGGCGCTGGCATCGGTGGACGAAGTGGTGTTCGTGCTGCCGCGCGAGTTGCCGCACAAGACATTCGAGGGAGCGAGCTTCGAGGACCGTGTGCGGATGCTCGAAGCCGCTCTGGCGGACGAGCCGACGTTCTCGATCGCGGCCAGCCGCGGCGGGCTGTTCATCGAGATCGCGCGCGAGTGCCGCGAGGCGTACGGGGCGGAGACAGAGCTTTACTTCCTGTGCGGGCGCGACGCGGCCGAGCGCATCGTGAACTGGGACTATGGGCGCGAAGGCGCAATCGAGGAGCAGCTCTCGGAGTATCAGCTGCTGGTCGCGCCGCGGCAGGGATGCTACGAAGCGCCGGGGCGGTTGCGCGCGCGCGTCCACGCGCTTGCGGGCGGCTACGACAACATCTCGGCGAGCGAGGTGCGGCGGCGCATCAAGAGCGGCGAGGCGTGGGAGGAGTTGGTGCCGGAGGGGATCGTGGACCTGGTGCGCTTAATCTTCAAGGCCCGCTTCTAGAAACGCGCGGAGGCGGTGGCTGCGGCTCGGGTGGCGCAGCTTGCGAAGGGCCTTCGCCTCGATCTGGCGGATGCGCTCGCGCGTGACGGCGAAGTGCTGGCCCACTTCTTCGAGCGTGTGTTCGCTGCCGTCCATCAGGCCGAAACGCATCTTGATGATCTTCTCTTCGCGCGGGCTGAGCGTCTTCAAAACCTCGGCGGTCTGCTCTCGCAAGTTGAGGTTGATCACGGCCTCCGAAGGCGACACCACGCGGCGGTCGATGATGAAGTCGCCCAGATGCGACTCCTCCTCCTCGCCAACCGGCGTTTCGAGCGAGATCGGCTCCTGCGCGATGCGCAGCACTTTGCGGATCTTCGGCACCGGCAGGTCCATCTTCTTTGCAAGCTCTTCGGTCGAAGGCTCGCGGCCGAGTTCCTGCTGGAGCTTGCGCTGGGTCCGCACAAGCTTGTTGATCGTTTCGATCATGTGGACCGGGATGCGGATGGTGCGCGCCTGGTCCGCGATGGCTCGCGTGATCGCCTGCCGCACCCACCATGTCGCGTAGGTCGAAAATTTGTAGCCGCGGCGGTAATTGAACTTGTCCACGGCCTTCATCAGGCCGATGTTGCCTTCCTGGATCAGGTCGAGGAATTGCAGCCCGCGGTTGGTGTAACGTTTGGCGATCGAAACCACCAGCCGGAGGTTCGCCTCGATGAGCTGCTTTTTGGCGCAGTCCGCCTCGTAGTCGCCGCGCTCGATGATCTGGAGCGTGCGCCGCAGCTCGGTCGCCGTGGCGCCCGATTCCTCTTCGAGCTGCTGCATGCGCAGGTTGCACTGCCGCAGTTCCTTCCGCAGGTCCCGCGCGTTCGCGCCGCCGGCCGCACCCGGCTCCTCGATCCTGCGCTGGACGCGCGCGATCTCACGTTCGACGGGCCTGAACTCCTCGACCGCGCGGCGCACGCAATCGACCAGGCGCCTCTGCACGGAGCTCGAGAACGGAATCGAGCGGATGAGCCGCGAAATCCGCACCGTGAGGCGCGCCAGGCAGAACCGCAGCGCGCGGTGCTGCTTCGGCTTCATGGTGCGCGGAATAGCGAGCATTTTTTGCCGGAATTGCTGTGCTTTCCGGTAATTACGCTCGATTTCTTCGATGGTCTGGAGAATTTCCTGCTTCTGCGCTTCAAGCGACTCCTCGTTTACAACCAGGTCGGGCAGCAGCAGGATGTCCCGCACCGAGAGCGCGAAGCGCGCGAGGTCCTCGCCAAGGCTGATGATCTCTCGCGTGATGAGCGGCGAGCGCGACAGCGATTTGCGCACAGCGTTCTGGCCGCGCTCGATACGCTTGGCGAGCTCGATTTCGCCCTCGCGCGTGAGCAGGGGGACGGTGCCCATCTCGCGCAGGTACATGCGGACGGGATCGTTCGTCTTGTCGCCGAAATCCTGGGTGAGCTCTACTTCGAGCAGCTCTTCGGAGTCCTCGATCTTTCCGAGCTTGGGCTCCTCGAGAATCTCGACGCCCGCGCCGTCGAGATTTACCAGGATGTCATCGAGTTCAGGGCCGGTCGAAATGTCATCCGGAAGCAGGTCGCTGACTTCGTCGTAGAGAACGTAGCCTTTTTCCTTGCCCGCGTCCATGAGCTGTTTCAGGCGATCGTATTTGTCCTCGATGGCCACCTCAACCCCACCCACCGGCAATTGCGGGATCGCCGGATCACGTAATTCTACTACACCCCAAAGCCTGGCTCAGACCCGTCGAGCCTGCTTAATTCTTCAGTAATGCGTAGAGCTTCCTCCAGCATACCAGCACGCTCGGCTTGTTTGATGCGAGCCTTGAGCGCGGCGCGAGTCGCCTCGCGGCCGGTCTCTTCGAGCCGGCGCAGGCATGCCTCGGCATTGTCGAGCGTGTACTCGTCGTCAGATGCCCTATCGGCGAAGAGCATCGCCGATAACAACTCCCTGTCCGTTTCCCCCAGGCGCGCCTGAAGCCCGGTTACGTGCAGCGGGGCGCCACTTTCTTCGATGGCGAACATCGCCTCGAAGATTCTCTTCGTTACGAATTGTTCGAGCTGTGGCGTGCGCTTCAGCCGGGGCAGAAGCGCGGAGCGCACCCCGGCGTCCTCGAGCATGGCGTGGAGCAGAATGCGCTCGACGGGGCGTACGGGGTCCTTTATGTTTTCGATGCGCGGCTCGCGGCGCTCGACGGCGGTCCTGCGGAAGTGCTCGAGCACGAGCCCCGCCTCGACGCCGAGGTAGTTCGCCAGGTCGTTCGCAACGGTGGCGCGCTCGAGCTTGTCCGAGATGCGCTGGATCGCCGGCAGCAGGAACTTCAGCCCCGCGATGCGGCCCTCGGACGAGCTCATGTCAAACTTCGATCGCGCGCGGTCGGCCAGCCAGTGGAAGTACCCGGGGGCCTGCGCGGCCCGCTCGCGGTAGACGTCCGCCCCGCGCTGCTTGCAATACTCGTCGGGATCGAGGCCGCCGTCGAGCTCGAGCACACGCACGCTCATTCCCTCTTCGACCAGCATCTGGATGGAACGCTCGGCGGCGTTCATGCCCGCCTCGTCCGGGTCCCAGTTGACGACGATGTTCTCCGAGTGCCGCTTGATCGCGCGCACCTGCTGGACCGTGAGCGCCGTGCCGCAGGAGGCCACCACCTCGTGCACGCCCGCGGCCCACACGCCGATGGCGTCCATGTAGCCTTCGACGAGCACGGCGCGGCCGGCGCTCCGGATCGCGGTCTTGGCGCGGTGCAGGTTGTACAGCACGCGGCTCTTCTTGTAGAGGGACTTGCCGCTGTCGGATTCGGCCGAGTTCAGGTACTTAGGCTGATCGTCGGGCGCGAGCGCGCGGCCGCCGAAGCCGATGATCTTGCCCGACTCGTCCTGAATGGGGAACATCAGCCGCCCGCGGAAGCGGTCGTAGTGGCCGGGACGGTCCTGGCGGCGCAACACCAGGCAGGACTCCTCCATCTGCTCGGCCGTGAAGCCCTCGCGCTCGAACTCGCGCACCAGCACCTGGCCCGAGCGGTCCGAAAGGCCGAGGCCGAATTCCTCGATGGTCGCGGGGACGACGCCTCGCCTGGCGAGATACGCGCGCGCTTCGGCTCCCGCGTTCGACGCGAGCGCGTTGCGGTAAATGCGCTGGGCGATTTCGTGCATGCGGTAAAGCGCCGAGCGCAGCTTCGTGTCGGGGTCCGAATACTCGGCGCGCTTCGGCATCGGGATGCCGTAGCGTTCCGCAAGCAGCTTGAGCGCTTCGTAGAACGTGAGCGCCTCGATCTCCATCACGAACTTGATCGCGTCGCCACCCGCACCGCATCCGAAGCACTTGTAGAACTGGTGCACGGCGTGCACGCCGAACGACGGCGTCTTCTCGGTGTGAAACGGGCAGAGTCCGACCCAGCGCGTCGAGCCCGCCTTGCGCAGGCGCACGTACTGGCCGACGACGTCCACGATATCGATCGACGATTTGAGCTGCTCGACGAACTCCATCCAGAGCCTTACATCGTAGCGCGCCTGAACCGCTGCCCTGTGCGGGCTATGTGGTAATTAATGCTGCTTCATGTACAATAAGCACAAAAGCCGCGTCATTACTGGGAGTGCGCCGTAACGGTTCTTGGGGGCTCTGATGCGACATGGTAATGCTCGTTCGAAAGCCGAAGACTCTCCGTCCTACTACGAATGGCGGCCGCAGGGGCAGCCGTTTTCCGTTCAGATCAGCTTCGCGGTGATCGATCAACTGGAAGCCGACGTGATGAAGGGATTCTGGTCTGTGCCGAAGCGCGGCGCCGAGGTCGGCGGCGTGCTGTTCGGGCGCGTAGCCGCAGCCGAAGGCGAGACCGTGGTGTACGTGGAAGATTACGAGCCGGTGGAGTGCGAGTACCGCCGCGGGCCGTCGTTCGTTCTGTCGGACTCCGACCGCAGGCGCCTGGAGCGCACGCTGCGGAAGGGCACGGCGGACCGGCAGGTCGTGGGCATGTACCGCAGCCACACGCGGCTCGGCCTGTATCTCGATCAGGACGACCAGTCGCTCATCGAGAACTACTTCCCCGGCTCGAACCAGGTCTTTCTGCTGGTGCGGCCGCACGCGAGCAAGACCAGCGTGGGCGGGTTCTTCTTCTGGGAAGAGGGGAACATACACCGCCAGTCCACGTACCTGGAGTTTCCGTTCAGCCGCGCGGAGATTCTGAAGAGGGCCGAAGGCGTCAAGACTGCGGAAGACGCCGAGCCCGCCGCCGCGCATGCGCCGGCGCAGCCCTCGATGGCGCCCCCGCTGCCCGCGCCGGAGCCCCCGGCGCGGCGCGAGATCAGGGTTCCGGCGGTGTTGGACCGGCTGCGCTCGATTCGGTTACCGGACTGGGCCGGCGCGGTGAAGTGGAGGCCGGTCGGGGTTGCGGCGCTGACGCTGCTAGCCCTCGCGGCGCTCGAGTATCAGGTTGTGAGGTTCTTCTCCCACCGCACGCCGGCGGCCGCGGCTGCCGAGGCCGATTACGCGCCCGCGCTGCGCATCGAGCGCAACGGCGACTTTCTGCAAGTGAACTGGAACCGCAACGCGCCCTCGATTCTGCACGCGCGGCGCGCGGTGCTCGAGATTACCGACGGGGGATCCAGCAAGGAACTCAGGCTCGACCCGGGGCAGTTGCGCAACGGCAGCGTGGCATACTCGCCCACGAGCGGCGACGTGAATTTCCGGCTCGAGTTGGTGGGCGCGAAGACCACGGTGACTGAGTCGCTGCGGGTTGTCGAAGGCGCTGCGCGGCGTCCCGGGCAGGCACGCACGCAGGCGCCGCCCGCCGCGCTGAAGCGCCCGTCGCCGGCGGTTGCGGTGAAACCGGCGGTCGAAGCCGGGCGGCCGCCGCGCGGCGCGCAGGCCACCGCGAAGAGCGCTTCGCGCACCCGCCACCGCCCGGTCTGGTACGACGACGGCCTGTGACGTTGTAAAATTCCCATGATTCGATGCGCGCGTTCTCGAAATGGACCGGACCGGCCGCGCTTGTCCCCGCGCTGCTGGTTGCCGCGGCCTGCGGCGGAAACACGCCCGCCGGCGCGAGCACAGCGCTGTTGCTGAAGGCCGAACGCGTGGGCACGGACTACCGCGTGAGCTGGAGTGCGTCCTCCCCCGCGGTGCTGGCCGGAGTTTCGGGCAACCTCGCGGTGGACGACGGCAGCTTCCACAGGGACATCGGGCTCGATAAGGAACAGCTTCGCAGCGCGTGGCTGCTGTACGAGCCGGTGACGGACGACGTGACGTTCACGCTTACCGTGACCGACGGCCGCGGTAAGAAGGTGACCGAGTCGCGGCGCCTGCTTGCGGACAAGCTGCCCGAACCGGTGCGCTAACGGCTTGCCGGCGTGCGCGGCTGTCTCAATCCCGTACCTCGGCCAGCAGGAATTCGCGGTGCATGCGGGCGATCACGGCGATGCTGATTTCCTTCGGGCACACCGCTTCGCACTCGCCGATGTTCGTGCAGTTGCCGAAAGCCTCTTCGCTCATCTGCGCCACCATTCCGACGGCGCGGCGCGAGCGCTCGGGCTGGCCCTGCGGGAGCAGGCCGAGATGCGAGATCTTGGCGCCGGTGAACAGCGCGGCCGATGCGTTCGGGCATTGCGCCACGCAGGCGCCGCAGCCAATACAGGCCGCGGCATCCATCGCGAGTTCGGCTTTGTCCTTCGGCACGGGGATCGAGTTCGCCTCGGGGGCGCTGCCGGTCGGGGCCGAGATGAAACCGCCCGCGGCGATGATGCGGTCGAGCGCCGAGCGGTCAATGGCGAGGTCTTTGACAACGGGAAACGCTCGGGCGCGGAACGGCTCGATGTAGAGCACGTCGCCGTCCTTGAAATGGCGCATGTGAAGCTGGCAGACCGTGGTGCCGCGCTCGGGACCGTGCGCCACGCCGTTGATCATAAAGCCGCACATGCCGCAGATGCCTTCCCGGCAGTCGCTGTCGAAGGCGATGGGCTCGTCTCCTTTCGCGATCAGCCCTTCGTTCACCACGTCGAGCATCTCGAGAAACGACATGTGCGAGTTGATGTCCACCGCCTCGTAGCGCTCCATGCGGCCGCGGTCTTCCGCGCTCTTCTGCCGCCAGACGTAGAGAGTGAGGTTCATTTGTAGCTCCGTTGGGTGGGGTGGACGTAATCGAAGGTGAGCGGCTCCTTGTGCAGCGCGGGGGCCTTCCCCACGCCCTGGAATTCCCAGGCCGCCACGTAGGAATACTCGGCGTCGTTGCGCAGCGCTTCGCCGTCGCGCGTCTGATATTCCTCGCGGAAGTGGCCGCCGCAGGATTCGTTGCGGTGAAGGGCGTCGATGCACATCAGCTCGGCCAGTTCGAAGAAGTCGGCTACGCGGCCGGCTTTTTCGAGCTCGTTGTTGAAGTCGGCCTCTCTTCCAATCACGCGCACGTTGCGCCAGAACTCTTCGCGGAGTTCGGGAATGCGCGCGAGCGCGTGCTGAAGGCCTTCGGCCGTGCGGGACATGCCGCAGTATTCCCAGATCAGCCTGCCTAGTTCGCGGTGGAACGAGGTCACCGAGCGCGCTCCCTTCACATCGAGCAGCCGCTTGGTGTTGTAGCGGACCTCGCTTTCCACCTCGCGGAACGCCTGGGCGCCGGTTTCGACCTTGGCGAGTTTCTCAGAAGCCAGATAGTCGCCGATTGTGTAGGGCAGCACGAAGTAGCCGTCGGCGAGGCCCTGCATGAGGGCGCTCGCGCCGAGGCGGTTCGCGCCGTGGTCCGAGAAGTTCGCTTCACCCGCGACGAACAGGCCGGGGATGGTGCTCATGAGGTTGTAATCCACCCACAGGCCGCCCATGGTGTAGTGGCTGGCGGGGTAGATGCGCATGGGCACGCGGTAGGGGTCTTCGCCCGTGATGCGCTCGTACATCTCGAACAGGTTGCCGTAGCGCTCTTCGATCACCTGCTTGCCGAGGCGCCCGAGGGCGTCGGCGAAATCGAGATAAACGCCGTAGCCGCCCGGCCCGACTCCGCGGCCCTCATCGCAGACGGCCTTGATGTTGCGCGACGCGACGTCGCGCGGGACGAGGTTGCCGAAGCTCGGGTACTTGCGCTCCAGGAAGTAGTCGCGTTCCTGTTCGGGGATCTGGTCCGGCGTGCGCGTATCGCCTTTCGCGAGCGGAACCCAGATACGGCCGTCATTGCGCAGCGACTCGCTCATCAGCGTCAGCTTCGACTGATACTCGCCGGTGATCGGAATGCACGTGGGGTGAATCTGAGTGAAGCACGGATTGGCGAACAGCGCGCCGCGCTTGTGTGCGCGCCAGATGGCGGTGGCGTTGCAGCCCTTGGCGTTCGTTGAAAGGTAGAAGACGTTGGCGTAGCCGCCAGTGGCGAGCACCACGGCGTGACCCGCCCAGGACTCGACTTTTCCGGTAATCAGGTCGCGCGTGACGATGCCGCGGGCTTTGCCGTCCACGAGCACGAGGTCAAGCATCTCGTGGCGCGAGAACATCTTGACCTGCCCCGCCGCGATCTGCCGTTCGAGAGCCTGGTAGGCGCCGAGCAGAAGCTGCTGGCCCGTCTGCCCGCGGGCGTAGAACGTGCGCGAGACCTGCGCGCCTCCGAAGGAGCGGTTCTCGAGCAGCCCCCCATATTCGCGCGCAAACGGCACGCCCTGCGCGGCGCACTGGTCGATGATGTTCACGCTGATCTGCGCGAGGCGGTACACGTTGCGCTCGCGCGAGCGGAAATCGCCGCCTTTCACCGTGTCGTAGAACAGGCGGTAAATGCTGTCGCCGTCGTTGCGGTAGTTCTTCGCGGCATTGATGCCGCCCTGCGCGGCGATCGAATGCGCACGGCGCGGCGAATCCTGGAAGCAGAAGCACAGGACGTTGTAGCCGAGCTCGCCGAGCGAGGCCGCGGCGGAGGCCCCCGCCAGCCCGGACCCCACGACAATCACCTGGTACTTCCGCTTGTTGGCCGGGTTCACCAGCTTCAGTTCGAATTTCCGCTTGTCCCAGGCTTCTTCGATCGGCCCCGAGGGCAGCTTCGCATTCAGTTCCATTTATGGCACCTCGCTTCCGACCACGCGCGCCAGCACTGCGAGCGGTATTGAAATATATCCCGCGGCGATCAGAATCGCGAACCAGTGCGCGAACCGCTTGATCACGGGCGTCCACCGCGGATGGCTGATCCCAACCGACTGGAACATGCTCCAGATGCCGTGGTAGAGATGCATCGAGAGCAGCACGATCGCTACGATGTAGGCGATCGCGACGGCCGGGTGGCGGAAGCCGTGGACCAGGTTCTGGAAGGCGTAGAACTCGCCCGCCTCGGCTTCGCGGAAGCCCAGCCCCACGCTGCCCGTGGTCAGGTGCAGGATGTGGAACACGATGAAGGCGGCCAGAATCGGGCCGCTCCACATCATGGTGCGCGAGGCGTAGGCGCTCGGCACGTCGTCTTTCTTGTAGTAGCCGACCGGCCGTGCGCGGCGCTTTTGCAGCCACAGTTGCAGGGCGCTCCAGATGTGGAGGAACACGGCCGCCAGCAGCAGCGTCCGCACCGCCCACAACGCCGCGGGATTCGAGTGCAGGAAACGCGCGTAATTGTTGATCGGGTAGACGTATTGGCCGTCCACCACGCGCGGCGGGATGTAGATCTGCAAGTTGCCCGCCAGGTGCCCGATGACGTAGCCGAACAGGACTACTCCCGTGACGGCCATCACGAGCTTCTTTCCGATGTAGGCTTCGTACAAACCGAAGCGCTTCTTGAGTGAGGTATCGATCGCGACTGCGCCCATTCAGACTCCAGCCCTCGGGAACATCCCTACTATTGTAGATTCGCTACGGCGTTTTTTCACGGTGGGCGGACTTGTTCAGGTGCGCGTAGTAGCCGAGGTCTTTTCCGGTAAAGGCTTTAGTGGCGAAAATAACCTGGCCGGCGTGCTCGGCGAAGTGCTCGACGACGTGGTAGACGGCTTCGAGGACGGTGACGTCGTAGTGCTGGATGCGCACGCGTTCCTCGAGCCGGGCGGCTGTGAGCGCTTCGATCACCGTGGCGGCCCGGCGGACGGTGGCGCCAAGCTGCGCGGCGAGTTCGCGTGCCGCGGCGCCTTCACGGGCGGCGAACTCGGCATCACGGTCGCGCACGTCCGGGGCGCCGCCGGCGCCCGAGACGATCCACTGCCGCAGGTTGCCGCACAGGTGCAGGACGATGTTGCCGATGGCGTTCTCATTTTCGCCGCCGCGCGCCCATATCTGTGTATCGGTGAGGCGCCCGAGACAATCATCGATGCGCGACGCAAGCTGGTTCAGCCTGCGCACGGAGCACTCGAGGAAGATGCGATCGAGGGACATGCTCTGAGTATAGTAGGGACCCCCTGGCCCGCGGCCGGCTTCTGGCGGGAAGCCGGGTGACCAGGGGGGCCGCCCCACATGCTAGGGTGGCTGAGTATGCGCCGGGCGCTGCTGGTCCTCGTTCTCGTTGTTTTCGCCGGGTGCGGCTCGCGGAAACCGAACGCCGTCCGCCTCGATCCCGCGCTTGCGACTCTCGTTCCCTCAGACACGATCCTGCTGGTGGGGGCGCGCCTGGACGCTCTGCGCTCGACCCCGCTCTACCGCAAGCTCGGCGCCGGGGCCGCACCCGGGCTGCTGGGCGGGCTCGACATCGACAACGTCTGGGAACTGCTTGCTGCCTCGAACGGGCGCGACACGGCCGTGATGGCGCGCGGGAAGTTTGCCACCGCTACCGGCCAGGAGCCCGAGATCGCGCGCCCCGGCGCGACGCGCACTCCGTACAAGGGATATGCGCTCGTCGGCCTCGGCGATTCCGCGGTCCTGTTCATGAACCCGACGATGGCGATTGTGGGAACCCCCGCGGCGCTGCGCGGGATCATCGACCAGCGCGGCGTCTCGACCGGTCCGCCGGCGCCGCTTGCAGCGGAACTCGACGCGATCCCGCCGGAAACGCAGCTTTGGGCCGCGGGCGCCGGCCCTCGCCTGGCAGCCATTGTGCCGCGAGCGGGGAACGCCGCCAATCTGGCGAACGTTTTCAAGCTGATCGACCGTTTTCACGCCGCCGCGGACCTGCGCAGCGGAGCGCGCATCGATGCCGTGGCGCTCTGCCCGAGCGATCGGGACGCCGAATCGCTCGCCGGCGCGGTGAACGCGCTGGCTGCTTTCGCGGGGCTGGGGCGGCGAGGGGTCGCGCTTCGCGTCACGCAGCAGCAGGCGGCGGTGCGGGTGGAGGGGACGGTGCCGGAAGAGGTGATCGAGTCGTTTCTGCCCCACTGAGTGCGGGCCAGCCAGGAGGCCGCCCTACAATCAGCGCGGGATCTCTACGATCACGTCGCCTTCGACCACGGCCTGGCAGGCGAGTCGCGAGTGCAGCGTCAGGCCTTGCGCCATGTCGAGGCGGTCGGCCTCGAAATCGTCCATCTCCGACAGGTTCTTTTCGCCCGCGCGGACGATGACGTGGCACGTCGTGCAGGCGCAGTTTCCGCCGCAGGTATGCTCGAGCGGCACGCCGAAATTCAACGCGACGTCGAGGAGCGAGCCCGGCCTTCCGTGCTCCTTGTACGGCAGACGATGGCGCTCGAATTCGGCCACGATGTTCGACGGCAGGAAGGTTACTTTCGGCACCGCTCCCGATTATATCTGCTAGACTGCGCCTGATATGGACACGGCCGCCATGAAGCGGGAGCAAACGAGCCTGCTCGCGCCGCTCGAAAAGCGCGCGCTCCTCTGGCTCGCGCACCGGATGCCGCAGTGGGTGAACTCCGACCACCTCACGCTGCTCGGCTTCATCGCCATGTTCGCCGCGGGCCTCGGCTACTGGGCAGCGCGGTCGCACCCGCAGGCCCTCGTATGGGTCTCGGCGGCGCTGGTCGTGAACTGGTTCGGCGACAGCCTCGACGGCACCCTCGCCCGCGTGCGCAACCGGCAGCGGCCGCGCTACGGCTTCTACGTCGATCACATGACCGATGCCATCGGGACCGCGTTCCTGCTGGGCGGCCTGGCGCTGTCGGGGTTCATGAGCGCGGCGGTCGCGGTTACGCTGCTGATCGTGTACCTGCTGCTCTCGATTCAGTCCTACCTCGCCACGTACGCGCGCGGCACGTTTCAGCTCTCGTTCTGGAAATTCAGCCCGACCGAACTGCGGGTGCTGCTCATAGCGGGCAACATCGCGCTGCTCCTGCGCGGCCCGCTGGCGCGGCTGGCGGGGATGGACTTCCTGCTGTTCGATGTCGGCGGCGTAATCGGAATCATCGGCATGACGGCGATCCTGATCGTCTCCTCGATCCGCAACACCGCGGCGCTCTACCGGGACGAGCGCATCTAGATGCTCCTGCGCTGGCTCAAGTTCAACGCCGTCGGGGCGATGGGGATCGCGGTGCAGCTTGCCGCGCTGGCTCTGCTCACCGGCCTGCTCAAGATGAACTACCTCGCGGGCACCGCACTCGCGGTCGAGATGGCCGTGCTACACAACTTCGTTTGGCACGAACGCTTCACCTGGCGCGACCGCACGCGCAACGCGAACGGCGGCATGTTGGGACGGCTCCTGCGATTTAACCTGACGACGGGAGGGCTGTCGATCGGCGGGAACTTGCTGCTGATGCGGCTGCTGGTGGGACGCCTGGGGATGAACTACATGGCGGCGAACCTCGCTGCCATCGCGGCCTGCTCGCTGGCGAACTTCGCCGCCAGCCACTGGCTGGTGTTCGGTGCAAAGCGCAATTCGAAAAATCAGACCGTAGTTTGATCTGAGTGATTTTCGGGGTCGAATTCTACGAACATGCGGGTGCATGGCAAGCTGTCATCGCCGATGATCTCATCGATCAATCCGAGCCAATACGCATCGTGTGCGCTCAGTTCGTTCTCTCCTTCTTGCAGCGCGTGGCAAAGCGCGACAAAAAAGAACCAAATCGGCCGGAGTGCAACCCTGAGTCGTTCGAGCCGCTCCTTGTCGCGCTCCTGCTCGGGCTGCTGCTGAATTTCGGCCTGATCGATTTCCGTGAGGAAGAAATCACCCCATCGCTCGCAGAGATCCTCTAGAGGCTGGTTCTGCTGGCGGCCCAGGTATTCTCCCAGTAGCAGAAAGTCATCCTGTAGTTGCCGAAGGCCTTGTTCCTTGAAACTCCACCCCGGTTCGGTGTTTGTGCTGACCTCGAAGGTGAGTATCGCCTGTAAAATTGCCGCCTCGGTTTCGGCCAGCCGCCTCGATCCGCCGGAATTGGGATCGTTGCCGACAGATGCGCCCACGGCGGCCAAAAGTTGTTGATACCGGTTGTACCGTGAGAACGCTTGCTTGATGATTCGCGTGGTTTTGGGTGAGGAGACGATGTCGGAAAGAGCGATGAACAGACAGCCGAGATCGTCGAGCTGCTCTCCGTGTTGCTGTTCGAACCGCGTTCGCGCGGCCTCAAACTCCGGACGAAGCGTCAGGAAGCGCAGAATAAAGCGTGCGATGCATCTGCGCGCGAGCGTAAACGCATAGTGGTCGTTGCCGACCTTGAGCGAATCCGCCATGAACGACGCCGCTTCCATGGTCAGCGGGTCGTCAAATGAATACCGCACGCCATGGAGGTGCAGGATGGTCTCGGGGTAGGCCAGCGCATAGTCGCCCGCGCTGAGAAGATCAGCCGCGGCGCTCGCGGCTCTGCCAGTTGCGACTGTAACGATCCAAACGGGAGCCGATCCGTCCTGATCAGTGGCCCTGAGCAGCCTCAGAATCAGCTCTGCGCTCGCGGTGCCACCGCCACGGCTATCGACGTACACCGTGATGGGCTCGTGGTCCTGGTGCTGAAGGCCCAAGATTCTCGGCGTCAGGGTGTCAACCAGCGCCTGATCAATTGTTCCCTGGACGTAAACGGCTCGATTTGGATTGGGGCGAAAGCGCGGGTCCGCCCGTCGCACTTACCGGGTGCGCTCCCGTCTGAAGGCGACGCGCAGTTGGGAGGGCGAACTCTCCGCCGTCTGTTGTGCATTGCGCCGCTGCACCTGTCGGAAGAAGGCAGCCAGGTCGTGTCCATACCGGGCATACACGCGCTTCACTGCCCGAGTCACTTCGGCCTCGGCCTCAGGACGCGGAAGACTCTTCCGTGGCATGCTCATATGGAAACCTAATGTCCTAGACTCTATCCGATTGCGTATCGTTACACAATAAGGCAAAGTGCCTAGTACTCTCAGCGCCTGGCACCCCGAACGTGGTTAACGAGCCACTGGCTGGTGTTCAACGCGGGGCAGCCCAAGAGACTGCCCCACGCTGATTGACTTACGCCGGATACTCCTTGGCATTGGCCGGGGTCGAAAGCAAAACCTTCTTTTCCGGCACCACGGCCTTGAGCGCCGCCAGATCGTCTCCGCCCGAGGTGAGCGGCAAAGCGATCTGCCCGCGCTCGGCCACCGAGCGGCAAAGGCCCATCATGATTTCGAAGCCCTGGTAAGCGCTCTCGAAATTGCACTCGTGAACCTTCTTGTCGTCATCCAGCCAGCCGGCAATCTGCTCGATGTAGGGCGGCATGTCGAGGTCGTAATTCATGCACCCCGGACCGGAGCACGCGCCGTTTTTGGTAACCGCGCGCCATCCGCCGCCGGTGAGCACCTCGGCATATCCATCCGTGCCCTGCGCGCCGATGCGGCACTTGCGCCACCAGTAATCGACTTCCGGCACGTCGGGCGCACCCGCTCCGCACTCCACCACGCCGCGAACGCCGTTGGCGAACTGGATGAAGCCGGCGATGTAATCGGGCGAGGAGTGGATATCGGCGAACTTGCCGCGTCCCGCCGCCTGGGCCATCACCCATTCGGCCGGCGCGTCGCCGTTGTACCACTTCATGTAATCGATCAGGTGCGACACCATGTGCATCATCCACCCGGACGCGGTTCCGTACACGGTGTGGACGCGCCCCAGCGCGCCGCTTGCAATGATCTCCTTCACCTTACGGTAGTGCTCGCCGTAACGGTGCTGGTGGCTGACGACGCATTTCACGCCGCTCGCCTGAAGGAGCTTGCGGATCTCCATGCCCTCGGTGCTGGTGAGCGCCACGGGCTTTTCCATCGCGATCAGCTTCGCGCCGCTGGCGATGCCGGTGCGGATCATGCCCGCCCGGATGGTCGGCAGGGTGCAGAAGCAGAACACGTCGGGCTTGACGGCGCCGGCAACTTCGGCGGCATCCGTGCCCTTGACGGGGATGCCGAGCTTGGCCGCGGCCGCATCGAGCTTCGCCTGGTCGATGTCGCAGATTCCGGCGACTTCGAACCGGCCATTCGCCTGGAAAGCGGAGGCGTGATGCATCCCCCGTTTGCCGGCGCCCACTACAACGACTTTGTATTTTCCAGCCACGCTCACCCCGCGTTCTTGTCCCACTCGAGCGTCTTGGCGACCACGTAATCGACTTCCTCGGCCGTCAACTCAGGGAACATGGGCAGCGAAATGCAGCATGCCGCGTTGCGCTCGGCGTTCGGGACCGGCCCGGCGATGCGGGCGCCCTTGCCCCACGGATACCCGGCCTGCTGGTGAATCGCGATCGGATAGTGGCACTTCGCGTCGATGCCGGCGTCATTGAGGAATTTGAGCAGCGAGTCGCGGTCGGCGGCCTTCTTGGTCTCGATCACATAGAGATGGAAGACGTGGCGGTAGTTCGGGGTCTCGTAGGGCAGCGTGAAGTTCTTGGCGCCCTTGAGGCAGGCGGTGTAGCGGGCGGCCCACTTCCTGCGCTGGTCGTTCCACTCGTCGATGTGCTTCAGCTTGGCGCTGAGAACGCCGGCTTGCAGATCGTCCAGGCGGCTGTTGAAGCCGAAGCTATGGCAGGAGCGCTGCACGGAGCCGTGGTTGCGGAGCCGCCGCACTTCGCTGTCCACCTTCGGATTATTGGTGACCACGCCGCCGCCGTCGCCGAAGCAGCCGAGGTTCTTCTGGATGATGAAGCTGGTGCAGGCCGAGTCGCTCAGCTCGCCGATCTTGAAGCCGTCGCCGGCCGCGCCGATCGCCTGCGCGTTATCTTCGATCACGAACAGATTGTGCTTGTCGGCGATCTTGCGGATCGCCTTCATGTCCGCGCACTGCCCGTAGAGATGCACCGGCACGATGGCCTTGGTCTTCGGTGTGATGGCCGCTTCGATCTTGGTGGGATCGATGCAATTCGTCCTGGGGTCGGAATCGACGAAGACAGCCGTCGCGCCGGCGATCCAAATCGCTTCGGCGGTGGCGAAAAAGGTGTTCGGGTGCGTGATGCACTCGTCGCCGGGACCGATGCCAAGGGCCATCAGCGACAGCCAGATCGCGTCGGTGCCGTTGCCGACGCCGATGGCGTACTTGGTGCCGTGATATTCGGCGAGTTCCTTTTCGAACCGCTTCAGGACCGGGCCCATGACGTAGTTGCCGCTCTCCAGGACCTCGCTGATGTTCGCGTCTATTTCCGCCTTAATGTTGTGGTACTGGCGGGTATGTCCATAGAAACCTACATTCATCGCGTTGAAGCTCTCCTTGCGTTGGGGATAACCCGCCAGTATACATGAACGGCCCGGTCGACGTTGTGGATTCCCGGGCGCCCCCTCCCCACCCCTCCCCCATCTGTAATATGATCTTAAGATTCGGTTCTCAAAATTTTAGCGATGGGAGAAGTGTAAATGCTCACGGCATCTCGAGCTGCAGTGCTCATGTTGTTATTCCTCGCCGGCCTCTCGGCCCAGTCTCTTACTTCCTTGAATGGAACTGTGAGCGACCCCACGGGGGCCGTCATTCCCGGGACCGCGATCACCATCGAAAATGTGGATCGAGGCCTCAAGCGCGACACCGTTTCCGACCAGGCCGGGCGTTATTCGTTCCAGCAGGTCCAGCCGGGCAACTACAAGCTGACGGCGAAGGCCGCAGGGTTCACGGACGTCGTTATTAACGAGGTCCGGCTGCTGGTGAATTTGCCCGCGACGGTGAACGTCCAGTTCCAGGAAGTCGGCGCGACGAGCACCACGGTCTCGGTGAGCGCCGAGGCGGCGCAGGTCAACACCACGGACGCTTCGCTCGGCAACGCGGTGGGCACCAGGCCGATCATGGAGCTGCCGTTCGAAGGGCGGAACGTCATCGGCTTGCTTTCGCTCCAGGCGGGGGTCACCTATCTGGGCAACGGGCGGAATTTCGAAACCGATTACCGTCAGGGTTCCGTGGCCGGCGGCCGGAGCGACCAGGCCAACGTCACGCTGGACGGCGTGGACGTGAACGACCAGCAGAACCGCACCGCCTTCACGAGCGTTCTGCGGCCCACTCTGGACTCCGTGGAGGAATTCCGCGTCACCACCGTCAACCCCACGGCCGACTTCGGCCGCTCCGGCGGCGCGCAGATCGCGCTGGTCACAAAGAGCGGGACGAACGAATATCACGGGTCGCTCTACGAATACCACCGGAACACCCTGACTTCGGCGAACCGGTTCTTCAACAACGCGTCGGGCGTGGACCGGGAAAAGCTGATCCGGAACGTCTTCGGCGCATCGGTCGGCGCGCCGATCAAGCAGAACCGGGTGTTCTACTTCCTGAATTACGAAGGACGCCGCGATGCGCAGGACGGCAGCGCCGTCCGCGTAGTCCCGACCGACAGCTACAGGCAAGGCATCGTCAAGTACCTCAACCAGGATGGGGGGGTGAGCACGCTCAACCCTGAAGACATTAAGCGCATCGACCCTGCCGGTATCGGCGTCAGCCAGGTGGCGCTCGATGTGCTTAACTCCTACCCACATCCGAACACGGCCGAGGTTGGCGAGGGATTGAACACGAGCGGCTTCCGCTTCACAGCGCCCACGCCGCTGCGCTGGAACACGTACATCGCTAGAATCGACACGTTCCTGGACAAGGATTCCAGGCATTCGCTGTTCTTTCGCGGCCACCTTCAGAACGACAACAAGTCCGAAATGCCGCAGTTTCCCGGCCAGCCCGCCTCCAGCGTCGAGCTGAGCAACAATAAGGGCCTGGCGGTGGGCTATAACGCGGTTTTGCGGCCGAACCTGATTTCGACCACGCGCTACGGGCTGACGCGGCAGAGCACGGAAAACACCGGCGCGCTCATGGAAAGCGTCATTGCGCTGAACCGCGACCTGGACTATCCCTTCGCAACCACGCGCGGAATCGCACGCCTCCTTCCGGTGCACCAGTTCAGCGAGGACCTGAGCTGGACCAAAGGCTCGCACAGCTTGAAATTCGGCGCGGTGGCACGCATTATCCGGAACAAACGTAACGATTACCAGAACTCGTTCTTCAGCGGCTCGACCAACTCGGCGTGGCTGAAAGGCACCGGCATCGAGCTGCGCCAGGCGGCTCCCGGTCTGGACCCCGGCTTCAACAACGCCTACAGCGAGGCGATTCTCGGCGCGCTGGGTGGCGTCACCCAGGTCAATGCCCAATACAACTACGACATCGACGGCAATCCCCTCGCGGTAGGCGAACCGACCTACCGGAACTTCGCAGCCGAGGAGTACGAGATGTACGCGCAGGACACGTGGAACGTGCGGCGGGGTCTCACCATCACTGCCGGGCTGCGCTGGTCGCTCATGCCTCCGGTCCACGAGACGCAGGGCTACCAGACCACGGCCCTTCCTTACCTGAATGAATGGTTTGCGAAGCGCGGGGACCTGGCCGCCGCGGGCCGGCCGCAATACGAAGCGGGCGACCTCAGCTACGTCCGCTTTTCCGACCCGCAAGGCCGCGGCCTGTATCCTTTCGACAAGAAGCTCTTCAGCCCGCGCCTGGCGATCGCCTACTCGCCGCGCGGCGACAGCGGCTGGCGCAAATGGCTGTTTGGGGGCGAAGGCAAAACCACCATCCGGGCGGGCGCCGGCATTCTCTACGACGTCTATGGCCAGAGCATCATGCGCCTGGCCAGCGCCAACCAGCTCGGATTTTCATCGTCTCTCCAGAATCCCGCCGGAGTGCTGACGGTCGCCGGAATGCCGCGGCTCACCTCGCTGACCCAAATGCCCGAGTCGCTCATTATGCCTGCCCCGGCGGCAGGATTCCCGCAGATTCCCCCGGCGGAAGCGATGCAAATCTCACAAACGGTGGATGACAGCCTGCGCGCGCCTTACAGCATCAACCTGAACTTCTCGATCGCCCGCGAATTTTCGCACGGGTTCGTGCTGGAGGGTTCCTACGTCGGGCGCCTGTCGCACCGCGTCCTGACCGAGGAAGACGTCGCCCAGCCGACGAACCTCGTCGACAAAGCGTCCGGGCAGAGCTACTTCCAGGCGGCCCAGTCGCTTGCCAGGCAGGCGCGGGAGGGTGTGCCCGTCGAGCAGGTCAAGCCGGAGCCGTTCTGGGAGAATATGTTCCCGGATGCGGCCCAGGACCCGGACGCCCTCGCCGGCGGCTTCAGCGCCACGCAGCGGATGTACATGGAGTATGAGTACATCCAGCCGGATTACCTGACGGTGCTCTACGACGCCGATGCTTACTGCTATCCGGCCTGCAGCGTTTTCGGGCCGTATTCGATGTTCCAGAACCAGTACTCCGCCCTGTCCGTCATGCGTTCCATCGGCCGCGCGAACTACCACGCCATGCAGTGGACGCTGCGGAAACGGTTTGGCAGCGGCGCGCAGATGGACGCCAATTACACCTGGTCGAAGTCGATCGACTGGGGCTCGGGTATCGAAAACCAGATCGGCACCGACGGCTACAACCTGACCGGTATGATCATGAACGCCTGGGACCGCCGCCAGAATATCGCGGTGTCGGATTGGGATATGCGCCACCAGTTCAACATGAGCGGCATCCTCGAGTTGCCGTTCGGCCGCGGCAAGCGCTTTGGCACTTCCATGGGGAAGGGTCTTGACGCGCTCGTGGGAGGCTGGCAGCTCGGAGGCATCTGGCGCTGGACAAGCGGCCTTCCCACTTACGTGTACAACGGCCGCGCGTGGCCCACGGAATGGAACCTGGCGGGCTACGGTATGCCGACCGGCCCGCTCCAGACCAGCATGGGTGTCTTCAAAAACGCTCCGGGTATCGACGGCAACAGCGGTCCGAACATCTTCGCCGATCCGCAGAAGGCCCTGGATTCCTATACCTTCTCGCTTCCCGGCCAGAGCGGCGTCCGCAACACGCTGCGCGGCGACGGCATCTTCAACATCGATGCCAGCCTGAGCAAGCGCTTCCAGATGCCCTTCAGCGAGAATCACAACCTGCAACTCCGCTGGGAGGTGTTCAACGTCGCCAACTCGGTGCGGTTCGACCCGGGTTCGATCGCGAACGCGGGGAACAACTTCCTGACGCTGGTCGGCGGTTTCGGCAAGTACACCGACCAGATCGTCGAGCCGCGCGTGATGCAGTTCGGCTTGCGGTATCAATTCTAAGCGCTCGCGCAGAGCGCGGCATGCGGGGCCCGGCTTCGCCGCCGGGCCCCTTTTTTGTGGCTGCTATACTCGTCTTCTTACCGTGTTCCATCAATACGAGAAACGACTTCAGGAACTTGTCTCCGGACACCTACGGATCCGCTACGGAATCGAGACCCAGGTAGCCGTCGAACAGCCCAAGGACCCGCGGTTCGGCGAGCTAGCGCTGCCCGTCGCCTTCCAGCTTGCGCGCGAGTTGCGCAAAGCGCCGAAGGCTATCGGGGCGGAGATCGCCTCCGAACTCGGCGAGATTCCGGGCATAGCGGCCCTCGAGGTCGCGGGCAACGGATATATCAACGTGCGCCTCGACCGGGCGGCGTACGGCGCGTCGCTGCTTGCACCGGCCGCCGCCGAAGCTGCGTCCGAGGGCGGCAAGATCATTGTCGAGCACACCAACATCAACCCGAACAAGGCGGCCCACATCGGGCACCTGCGCAACGCCGTGCTCGGCGACACCTTCGTCCGCATGCTGCGCGCGCGCGGCCGCTCGGTCGAGGTGCAGAACTATATCGACAATACCGGCGTCCAGGTGGCCGATGTCGTCGTCGGTTTTCACTTCATCGAGAACAAGTCCGCCGCCGAGGTTCGCGAACTCATCAAGACCGAGCGCTTCGACTACCTCTGCTGGGACCTCTACGCGCGCGTGGGCGCGTATTACCAGGAGAACCCGCCCGCGCTCGCGCGCCGCGCCGAGACGCTGCACGCTATCGAAGCAGGTGAGGGTGAGCTGGCCGAGTTGGCGCACCTGGTCTCGGACGCGATCGTCCAGGCCCACATCGCCACCATGTGGCGGCTAGGCATCGCCTATGACGTGCTCCCGCGCGAGAGCGAGATCCTGCACCTTCAGTTCTGGGCTACGGCGTTCGAACTGCTCAAGCAGCGCAAAGCGATCTACCTCGAAACCGAAGGCAAGAACGCGGGCTGCTGGGTGATGCCCGGCGCGTCGTTCTCAGGCAACGAGGAAACCGAGGACAGCAAGGTCATCGTGCGCTCGAACGGCACCGTGACTTACGTCGGCAAGGACATCGCTTACCAGCTTTGGAAATTCGGCCTGCTCGGCAAGGATTTTTATTACCGGAAGCTGATGGCCTACCCCAACGGGCACGAGCTCTGGGTGAGTACCGCCGAACCGCAGCCGGACGGGCAGCCGCGCTTCGGCCACGCTGCCAGCGTCTACAACGTCATCGATTCGCGCCAGAGCTATCTTCAGGACGTCGTCGCGGCGGGCCTGCGCCAGCTCGGCTACAAGGAGCAGGCCGAGCGTTCGATTCACTTCTCCTACGAGATGGTGGCCCTCTCGCCGCGCAGCTGCGCCGAGTTGGGCATCGAGCTTTCGGAGGAAGACCGCAAGCGCCCCTACGTCGAGATGTCCGGCCGCAAGGGCCTCGGCGTGAAGGCCGACGACCTGATCGACAAGCTGATCGAATCGGCGCTGGGGGAGGTCGCCTCGCGCCACCCCGACGATCCGCCCGAGAAGCAGCGCCGTATCGCCGCGCAGATCAGCGCGGGGGCTCTGCGCTACTTCCTGCTCAAGTTCACGCGGAATTCGGTGATCGCCTTCGATTTTCAGGAAGCGCTCAGCTTCGAGGGCGAGACCGGACCCTACGTGCAATACGCGGCCGTGCGCGCGCGCAGCATCTGGCGCAAGCTCGAGGAACGAGGGGAGTCCATGCCCGACTTCGCGCGCGAGCTCGACGCCGCGGCGATGGCCCGCCAGTTCGCTTGCGAAGATTTCTGGCAGCTCGCGCTCGCCGCCTCGAAGACGGATTCGGCCATCGAGCGCGCCGTGGCTTCGGGCGAGCCCGCGCACGTCGCGAAATTCGCCTTCCAGCTTGCACAGGCGTTCAACAACTTCTATCACGAGTACCCGGTCCTGACCGAGGAAAATCGGGAGCGCAAGGTCTTCCTGCTCTGGTTGACCGGCTATCTGCGCGAGCAGCTTGAACGCACGCTGGCGGTGTTAGGAATCGACGTCCCCGAGTACATGTAGGGCGGCTTTGATCTTCCCGGCCAGCCGGTCCGCCGTGTAGGGCTTCTGAAGGAAGCCCGCTATGGCTTGACCCTCGAACCGGCGGACCGCCTCGTCTTCGTCGTACCCGCTCGAGACAACTACCGGGATGTTGTGCCGCAGCCGCCGAAGCGCCTGAAGGGTCTCCTCGCCGCTCATCTCGGGCATCGTGAGGTCGAGCAGAACGGCGTCGATGCGCGCGCCGCTTTCGAGCCACTTTATCGCCTCGCGCCCACACGCGGCCTTCAACACCTCGTAGCCATGGCGTTCGAGCGTATTCTGCGCCATGTCGCGCACGACGTCTTCGTCGTCCACCACCAGCACCGTGCCGTGCCCGTGGAAGTTGCGCGGCTCGATGAGGCCGGCGTGCGAGCCGGCGCGGCTCGCCGGCGGAAAGCTCACGGTGATGCGCGTGCCTTCGCCGGGTGCGGACTGCACATTGATGACCCCGCCGTGCCCGCGCACAATGCCGAGCACGGCCGCCAGTCCGAGCCCGCGTCCGGTGAACTTGGTCGTGAAGAACGGATCGAACATGCGCTCCCGTGTCGCCGCGTCCATGCCGCAGCCTGTGTCTTCGACTTCGAGCGACACGAGCGGTCCGCCGTCCTCGCCGCGCGTGAGAAACGTTCGGATCGTTACCGTGCCCCCCGCTCCCCCGATCGCCTCGGCCCCGTTGATCACGATGTTCATAACGAGCTGCTGGATCTGCGAGACATCGGCCTCGATAGGCGGCAGCGAGTCGTCGAGCTCGAAGCGCAGGCGCACGCCCGCGGGAATGGAGGTGTGAATGAGGGCGACGATGTCGCGAATCAACACCGGAAGCTCGATCGACTGCACGACAAAGCGCCCCTTGCCCGAATAGGCGAGCAGTTGCCGCGTGAGGCTCGCTGCGCGCTCGCTCGCCTGCAACACGCCTTCGATCATGCGGCGCGCCGGGTGGGCCGCGTCGAGCGTGTCGAGCGCGAGGCTTGCGTTCCCCATGATTCCGACCAGCAGGTTGTTGAAATCGTGCGCGACGCCGCCCGCGAGCACGCCGAGGCTTTCGAGCTTCTGCGTCTCGCGCATCTGCTCTTCAAAGCGGCGGCGCTGGGTGATGTCGCGGGTGACGCTCGAAGCGCCGACGATGCGGCCGTCGCGGGCGCGGATTGGGGAGATGGTGGTCGAAACGCTGATGATGCTTCCGTCTTTCCGCAAGCGCAGTGTTTCGAAGCTTTCTACGCGCTCGCCGCGCCGCAGCCGGTCGAGGATGACGCGCTCCTCGTCGGGACGGTCAGACGGCAGCAGCATGATCATCGAGCGCCCGATGGCCTCGGCCGCCGTGTAGCCGAAGATGCGCTCGGCGCCCGAGTTCCAGCTCAGGATGACGCCTTCGAGCGTCTTGCCGATCACGGCATCTTCGGACGATTCGACGATCGCGGCCAGCCAGATCCCCCGGCCGTCCGTTTCATCGGCCTCGTTCACAGCCTGGACCCAGCCGCCGTCCGCCAGCGGAGCGATCGTGACCCGGACGTCGAAGCGTTCCCCGCCGCGGCGACTGAACCGGAGACGGAATCCATCGGGCGGAGCCGCGCCGCTCAGCGCGGCATCGAGCGCGGCCTGAATCCGGCCGCACTCGTCCTCCGGCCAGTACACGAACGGTGTGTGAGCTCCGATGAGTTCTTCGGCGGTCCACCCCACCATGTCGCAGAATGCAGGATCTACATAGATCTGATTGCCGTCGGGTCCAGCGACGGCGATGCCTGATGCCCCCCACATCTATCGAACATTCTAGCCGACGGCGCGGCGAGCCTGCATTTTCTGCGTCCGCGGCCCCCGCCCGGCGCGTATCTATCCTATGTAGAGGCAGTGGACGATTTCGCCCAACTCGTGCGGGAGCACCAGGCGGCGGTGTTCAGCATCGCGCTGCACTACCTGCGCGACCGCGCGGCGGCAGAGGAACTGGCTCAGGACGTCTTCCTCCAGCTTCACGAACGCATGGGGCAAATCCGGTCGCCCGAGCACGCGCGTTACTGGCTGCGGAAGGTGGCGGCGCACCGGGCGATCGATTACGGCCGCCGGAGCAGGCTGCGTCCGCAGGTCGGGCTCGATGACGCGCCCGAGCCGGTTGCGCCCGTGCCCGAAGGCGATCCGATGCTGTCGGCCAGGCTGCGCAAGCTGGTCGCTTCGCTGCCTGAAAAGCCTCGAATGGTGATGATTTTGCGATTTCAGGAGGATCTCGATCCGGCAGATATCGCCGGAATTCTGGACATGCCGCTGGCGACGGTGAAGAGCCACTTGCAGCGGTCGATCGCGATGCTGCGCGAGAAATTTGCCCGCGCCGTAGTGGGTGTGGAGGAGAACGAAGCATGAGCCGCCTGGATGACGAACTGCGCGACGCGTTCCGCCGCGAGGATCCGGGACCGGAATTCACCGCCCGCGTTCTGCGCGCGGCGGCGGCTCGCGAGCCGAAGCAAGAAGCCTGGTGGCGGCTGCCGAAGCTTCGCTGGGCGCTCGCGGCGTCGCTCGCCGGCCTGATGCTCACAATCGGCGGCGTCGAGTACCGGCAGCGGCAGCAGGGCGAGGCGGCAAAGGAACGGCTGTTGCTTGCGATGCGCATCGCGGGAACGAAACTCAATCTGGCGTGTGAAAAGGTGATCTATGACAAAAGCGATTCTGCTGCTGGCGGCGGCGCTGCCGCTGGCAGCGCAGGAAATCAAGCTGCCCCCGAGCCTGAACCGGCTCGCCGATAAAGCCTCCGAGGTAGTGGACGTCACGCTCGACGGTCCGATGCTGAAGCTGGCGAGCAAGTTCCTTTCGAAGAGCAATCCCGACGAGGTGAAGGTCAAGGGCCTGGTCGAGGGGCTGAAGGGCATCTACGTGAAGTCCTTCGAGTTCGAGAAGGAGGGCGAATACTCTCCGGCCGACGTCGAGGCGATCCGCACGCAGCTTCACGGCCCGGGCTGGTCGCGTATGGTCGGAGTGATCAGCAAGAAGGATGGAGAAAACGCCGACATATACGTAAAACTCGACGGCGAACGCGTGGGCGGGCTCGTGATCCTGGCGGCCGAGCCGAAGGAGCTGACGGTGGTCAACATCGTCGGCAGCATCGACATGGAGCAGTTGAGCGAGTTGGGCGGGCATTTCGGAATCCCGGACGTCCAGGTGCAGCAGAAAAAGAAGCCATGAAACGCCTTCTCCTGGTAGCGGCACTGCTCGCGCCCGCGGCCTGGGCGGGCGATCGCGATTTCGACGCGCTGGTCCGCGGCGTCGAATCGAGCTTCGGAATCAGGCGGACGCACATCCCGATGCTCGGGACGATGACGTTCGCCAAACAACTCGACCTGGCCGTCTTCGAGGAAGCCAAATGCGTGCCTCCCGATGCCGAACGCTTCGACCAGATCATGCGAACCGCGACCGGCGGGCGGTGGACGCCGCTGATCCGCACGCGCTCGCGCGGCAAGGAATCGATATATATCTACGTGCGGCCCGAAGGCGACGACGTCAAGATGATCGTGGCGACGTTCGAGCCGGACGAGGTGGTCATCGTGCATCTGAAGGTCAGCCCTGAAGAGCTGCTTGCTTCGCTCAACGATCCGGAGCACGCGGGCGAGCGCCTGGGCGGCGATAAGGAAGAATGACATGCTCGCACTCGTGCTCGCCCTGGCATTCGCGCAGGAGCCGGAGAGCGCGGCTTCCATCATGGCGAAGGTCGCCGAGAACCAGGACCGCGCCGAGAAAGCGCGCCAGGGGTTCGTCTATCAGCAGACGCTGCTCGTGCGCATGCGCCGCGGCAACCGCAAGCTGGCGCGCGAGGAGCGCAGCGAGTTCACGGTCGCGCCCGGCCCAAAGGGCCACGAGAAGAAGCTTACGCACTTCGCGGGCAAGTACGAGAGCAAGGGCAAATTCTACGACTACGATCACCCGCATTACGAGTACAAGGACGTCGATATCGATGGTGACGTAATTTCCGATCTCGCCGACGAGATGACGAGCGACTCCTCCCGCGACGGCATCGGCAAGGACCTGTTCCCGCTCACGGCCGCGGAGCAGAAGAAATACACGTTCCGGCTGGTGGGCAAAGAGACGCTGCGCGGGAAGGACGTCTACCGCATCGCCTTCGAGCCCAAGCCGGAGGACGGCGGCGCCTGGAAAGGCGAAGCGCTCGTGGACGCGCACGAATTCCAGCCCGTGCTCGTGAACACGAAATTCGCTCGCAGAATTCCGCTCTGGGTAAAAACCGTGTTGGGCACCGACCTGAAGTATCTCGGCTTCAGCGTGGGCTATGAGCGCTTCGGCGAGGGCGTCTGGTTCCCGGTAAGCTACGGCGGCGAGTTCGAGGTGAAGGCCGTGTTCTTCTACAAGCGGCTGATCACGGTGTCGCTCGCGAACAAGGGATTCCGGCGCACGGACGTGAACTCGGAAATTACCTACGGTCCGGAGGCGCTCAGCTCACAGCAACTATCTCCACATCCCCCTGACGCCTCAGCACCGTGATGCCGACGCTGTTTGCGTGGCGCTCGAGCAGCACGTCCACCTGCGCGCCGCCCACACGCAGGTCGCGAATTCGCACATCGGGCAGAAACTCCGGCAGCAGCGCGCGGCGGAACCTCACGCGCTTCTCCTTTGCGTCGATCGAGAGTCCGAGGCACGCCTGCATCACCAGGAACGCCGATGCCGACGACCAGGCCTGCGGCGAACACGCCACCGGATAGAGTGTCGGGCCCTGGCCGGGCCGCCGCGGGAAGCCGCAGAACAACTCGGGCAGCCGCCGCTGGTCCAGGAACAGCGCGGCGTCGAAAAGACCCTGAAGCACTACCGCGGCCCCGTCCTGCAAGCCGTAGCGGCCCATGCCCGCCGCGATGATCGCGTTGTCATGCGGCCACACCGAGCCGTTGTGATACGACATCGGGTTGTACCGCACCTCGAGCGACGACAGCGTCCGTATGCCGAAGCCCGAAAACGAATCGAAGGCCAGTAGCGTCTCAGCCACGCGGCGCGCGTGCGCGGCCGAGGCAATCCCGCTGAACAGAACGTGCCCCGCGTTGGACGTACGCACGCGGCACGGCTGCTTGGCGCCATCGAGCGCCAGAACGTACGTGCCGAGATCGTCGTCCCAGAACGCGCGCTCGAAGCGCTCCTGGAGTGTCCTCGCCTCGCGCCGCAGCCGCTCGCTCGCGCCGTCGTCGCCGAGAGCGGCGGCGAGCGTGGCGGCGGCCTGCTTGGCGGCGTAGACGTACCCCTGCACCTCGCACAGCGCGATCGGCGGGTTCGCGAGCTGGCCGTCGGCGTGGAACACGGAATCCTGCGAATCCTTCCAACCCTGCTGCACGAGCCCCTTCTCGGACCGCCGGCTATACTCGACGAAGCCGTCGCCGTCGGCGTCGCCGCAGTGATCGATCCACCCGAGCGCGCGCTCCACGTTCGGCCAAATGGAACGGATGAACGCCAGGTCCGCCGTGCGCTCGTAATACGCTCCCGCGAGCATAACGAACAGCGGCGTCGCGTCCACCGACCCGTAGTAGCGCCGGAACGGATGCTCGCCGAGCGCCGCCATCTCGCCCTTGCGCTCCTCGTGCAGAATCTTGCCGGGCTCGGCGTCCTGCGCGGGGTTGAAGTCGTCGGCCTGCGTTTCGGCCAGGTACGCCAGCACGCCGCGCGCCATCACCGGATTTACCCACAGGTACGACAGCGCCGTGATGATGCCGTCGCGTCCGAACACGGCCGAGAACCACGGGACGCCCGCGTATGGATACAGCTTGTGCGGCGCGTGCGTGACC
This sequence comes from Acidobacteriota bacterium, assembly GCA_050261515.1. GTDB lineage: Bacteria > Acidobacteriota > Terriglobia > Bryobacterales > Bryobacteraceae > JBLNDJ01. The sequence goes on from JBLNDJ010000042.1 coordinate 86,155, forward strand.
ATCATGTGCAGGTCGGCGACCGAGCGCCCCAGCCAGTCGTTGTACTGCTCGTTCGCCGTGAAGATTTTCGCGTCGCGGTCGCGATCGACGTTCATCTCCGCCGATGCCTGTTCGAGCGCGGCGCCATAAGTGAGCACGCTCGGACGTGCGTCGCCCACCTCGCACGCCACCGTGACGGAGAGTTCCACGCCCTTCTGCCCTTCGAGGCTCGTATGGAAGCGGAACCCGGTCGGGGAGGTTTCGTCGGGCCGCGGCGACGCGTGAATCACGGTGCGCCGCACCACTCCGTCGAGCCCCTGGTAGGCAAGCACGATCTCGCCGTCGTCGAACTCCGTCTCCAGATGCGTGCCCCGGCGCGCGCGCGTGAGTCCTCGTACTTCGAAGATGTCCGCGAAGTCGCAGTCGAAGCGCATCGAGATCGCCAGATCGAGCGGCCCGAGGCCGTGGTTGTGCAGCGAAAGCGTCTCGTAGCACACCGCGTTCCAGAGGAACTTCGACCGCAGGATGTGCAGGGTGCCGCGCGGCGCCAGACCGTGGCGGTCGAGCAACACGTCGGGGTTGGTGAGGTCTACCGTCAGCAGAGCGTTGTCCTCGTTGACGCTCGAGCTGAGCAGCAGCGGGCGCACCTTGTCCATCCGGAGCGCGCTGCGCGAGAGGAACCGCGTGCCTTCGTGATAGATCCCCTGCTCTCCCTGGCCGGTCGAGTGCACATCGCCGAAGCGATCGAAGACGGCGAACGTCTCGCCTTCCTTGAGCACGCGAGTGCGGTCATCGGCGAGCGACGAGGTCGCCAGGATGTAATAATGCTCCTGGACCTTGATATAGTCTTCGATCATCCCACGCTCCTGTGCGCCGCCACGCGCCTGGTGGCGACCACGCGCTGGTAGACGCCGATGTAATCCCGCGCCATGCGGCCGGCGCTGAAGCGTTGCTCGAACGTCCTGCGGCAGGTCCTGCGGCTGAGTTTCGCCACGCGCTCCACCGCGCGCACGCCCTCTTCCCAGCAGTTCAGGATCAGCCCGGAAACGCCGTGGTCGAGCACCTCGGGAACCGATCCCGTACGGCAGGCGATCACCGGCGTGCCGCAGGCCATCGACTCGATCATGACCAGCCCGAACGGCTCCGGCCAGTCGATCGGAAACAACAGCGCGTAAGCGTTGCCGAGGAACTCGTCTTTCACCGCGCCCCCCACCTCGCCCAGGTACTCGATGAGCGGATGGTCGAGCAGCGGCTTGATCGCGGTCTCATAGTAGACGCGGTCCGCGGGGTCCACTTTCGCGGCGATCTTGAGCGGCATGCCGGCGCGCTTGGCGATCTCGATGGCGCGATCCACGCGTTTTTCCGGCGAGATGCGGCCGAGGAACGCGAGGTACTTGCCCTGCGCGCTGCGGAACGTGTGCAGCCCGAGCGGCAGCCCGTGGTACACCGTAGCCTGCCAGTTCGCCCAGGCCAGCGGCGCGCGCTGCGAATCGGAAATCGAGACGAGCGGCATCTCGGAAAACTCGCGGTACACCGGCGCGAGCTGCGGAATGTCCAGGCGCCCGTGCAGCGTGGTCAGTGCCGGCGTGTGCAGGCGGCGCGACATCGGAAAGTGGAGATAGTCGATATGAAAGTGGATGAGATCGTATCGAGAAGCCTCGCGCGCCACCTGCTCCAGCATCAGGACGTGAGGCGCCAGATAGTCCATGCTGTCGGCGCCCGTGCGCAGCGAGCGCGGGCATGGCGACACCAGGCGGGCCCGCGTTTTCGAGTCGCCGCTGGCATACAGCGTGACCTCGTGGCCCAGTTCCACCAGTTGCTCCGTCAGATAGGAAACAACGCGCTCCGTGCCTCCGTAAGTTTGTGGCGGAACGCTTTCGTACAAAGGCGCGACTTGTGCGATCCTCACCCAGCCCCTCCTTGCTCCAATTCTACTTCGGGTGGTGAGAACCGCCTCTGGCATACACTGGAATGGTTAACGATGTTCGCTCGCTCGCTCTTGCTTGCCGCCGCACCGGCCCTGTTTGCGTCAGCCCAGACCGTGTGCCAACCCACGCCCGTCTACTCGCCTTGCGAGATTGTCTTCGAGATGCCGGCGGAAGCGGTTGCGGCGAACCCGAACCCCTACCTCACGGTGAAGCTGGAAGCCGAGTTCCGCTCGCCGCGCTTCCGCACTTATCGCATGCCCGCGTTCTGGGACGGCGGCCGCCGGCTTGTGCTCCGCTTCACCCCGACCGACGAAGGGCAGTGGGTGTTTCGCGTCTCGAGCAGCATCAAGGAGTTCGACGCGAAGCAGGGCGAGTTCACCGCGACCGCGTCCAGCGCGCCCGGCTTCCTGCAAGGAGCAAACGTTCACCACTGGGCGCTGGCCGACGACAACAACCGCGTCCCGCACCTCTGGATGGGCGACACGCTGCTCGCGCTTCCGTCGCTCGACCGCGGCGCGTTCGACAAGATCGTGGAAACGCGCGCGGCGCAGAAGTTCAACCACATCCGCGGCATCGTGCTCTCGAAACCGGACGGACCGCAGAGGGCATACGCCTCCGCCGACCAGCCCGAAACCGCGCTGTTCCGCGAGCTCGACGACCGCGTACGCTTCATGAACGCGAAGGGCCTGATCGCGGACCTCGTGCTCGCCTGGACGCCGGACCAGCTCGCGAAGCTGTTCCCCTCCTGGGAGCAGCGCGAGCGCTACCTGCGGTATCTGGTGGCTCGATACGCGGCGATGAACGTCACCTGGCAGCTCGCCAACGAGTTTGAGCGCTCGGAGAACAGCCGCGCGCTGCTCAAGGAGCTCGGGCAGGCGCTCAAGAAGCTCGATCCGTATAAGCACCCGCGCTCGACCGGCGCGCTTCAGACCTCGGCGCCGCTCGGCGGAGACGACTGGATGAACTACATCGCCTACGGGTCGGTCGACGACCAGGTGGGCGCGATCGAGCACCAGCTCTACGCAGCGCCCGGCGTCAATTTCCACGTCGGATGCGAGGGCGACCTGAGCGTGGACGACGTCCGCCGCCGGCTTTGGAACACGACCATGGACGGCCAGTACCCGAGCTTCTGCACCGCGGGAACCGTAGGCGCCGACTCGCCCGGCGCGAAGCAGATGTCGGTCTGGTTCGATTTCTTCTCGCGCACGCGCTACTGGGAGCTTGAGCCGTATTTCGAAGTGGACGGCGGCCGCGCCGTCGCGCTCGAGCGGCCGCGCGATCAGGAAGAGATCGAAGGCATCGAGTACATCGTCTACGTCGAGAAGCCCGGCCCTGTCGAGATCGTGCTTCAGAAGCACAGCTACGAAGCGGAGTGGTTCAACCCGATCAACGGCGAGGCGGTCCCGATCAAAAAGTTCAAGGGCGACCGCTTCAGCGGGGAGCCGCCCGACAAGTCGCACGACTGGGTGCTGCACATCTCGCGCGAGGGCCGCAAGGAATCGCTGCGGTCGTACAAATTCGAATCGCGCGCGATCATCATGCAGGAAATCGAGCAGACGCCGCAGAAGATTCCGTACGAAATCGTGCAGCCCGCGGCGGACCCTATCACGGTTTCGAAGCCGCCCGCATACGCCGTGAAGCTCACCCGGGAGACGCGAGCCACGCGGCGGATGATGTGGCTCTGGACCGGCGAAGCCGCGGCGGACCAGCAGGGCTACCGCGTGATCGGAACCGGCTCGCAGGGGACGTTCCGGGTTCCCGCGAACCTGACGCCCACGTACCCGGCGAACCTCGCCGTGCGGCTATACGGCAAGAACGCGCATGGCAAGGTGTACTCCATGATCCGCATTTACCGGCTCGAGAAGTAGATGCGAATTCTCTCCATCGACACAACGGCCGAATTCGGCTCGATTGCGCTGCTCTGCGGCGACGAACTTGTCTCCGAGATGCCGATCCACGGCGCAAACGGCTTCGGGAAAGTTCTCTACGGCCACCTGGCGCAACTGCTCGCTGGGGCGGGCTGGAACCTCGACGCCATCGACTGCTTCGCCGCCGCAGCCGGACCGGGCTCATTCACCGGAGTGCGCGTCGGCCTCGCCGCCGTGAAAGGCCTCGCCGAAGCGCAGGGCAAGCCGGCCGTCGCCATATCCAACCTGCAAGCGGTGGCATCGTTCGGAACGCATCCCCTGCGGGCGGCGCTGCTCGATGCGCGCCGGGGCCAGGTCTATGCGGCGGTGTACGACGCGAGCCTCAACCTCGTCACACCCGAAGTGGTCGCACGCTTCCCCGACTGGCTCCCGACGCTCCCCGCCGGCGACATCGAATTTCTCTCCACTTCGATAAGCCCCTTCCGCCCGGCGCTCGAAGGCCGGCCCGCGAGCAACGTCCCTCACGCGCTGGCGTCGGCCATCGGCCGCATAGCGGCGGCCCGCTTCCGCGCCGGAGCGGCCCAGGACCCCGCCGCTCTCGATGCCAACTACGTCCGCCGCTCCGACGCGGAATTGTTCTGGAAGGAGTAGCGCGTACCAGGAGGGCGCCGTACACGGCCTCCTTCTCATGTACGATTGTTGGTTGCGAGGAATCCTATGAAATCCCCGGCTTTGCTCATTCTGGCCGCCGCGCTCGTCTTCTTCCCGGCCGCCGCGCAGGTCAAAATCTGGGAGGCTCCGCTCGTCGTCCCCACTTATCCCGACGGCGGTCCCGATCCGAGCCCGCTCTTCTACGAGGGCCGCACCTATCAGGGCGCGAAGGGCCCGATCTATCCGTATCCCATGATCGACAAGCTTTTCGAGACCAGGCAGGATAAGACCTACAAAGCCGTCTACCTCGAAAACGAATATCTGCGCCTGTGCGTGCTGCCCGAGATGGGCGGGCGCATCTTTGAAGCCATCGACAAAACCAACGGCTACAACTTCTTCTACCGCCAGCACGTCATCAAGCCGGCGCTCATCGGCATGGTGGGAGCCTGGATTTCGGGCGGCGTCGAGTGGAACATCCCGCACCATCACCGCGCATCGAGCTTCATGCCGGTCGATTACCGCCTCGAAGAGAACGCGGACGGCTCGAAAACCGTCTGGGTCGGCGAGCTCGAGATGCGCCACCGCATGCGCTGGATCATGGGCCTCACGCTGCGCCCCGGCAAAGCCTACGTCGAAGCGACGCTGCGGCTGTTCAACGGCACGCCGGTCACGAACTCGTTCCTCTACTTCGCCAACGTCGCCGTCCACACAAACGAGAACTACCAGGTGATCTTCCCGCCCAGCGTGCAGTGGGCCACGCAGCACTCCAAGGTTCAGTTCTCGAGCTGGCCCGTGTCTCACCAGAAGTACGGCGGCGTCGATTTCACCAAGGGCGTCGACGTCTCCTGGTACAAGAACCACCCGAGCCCGACCTCGATGTTCGCCTTCGAGTGCCAGGAAGATTTCCTCGCCGGATACGACCACGGCAAGCACGCCGGCACGCTCCACATCGCCGAGCACGGCGTCATGCCCGGCAAGAAATTCTTCACCTGGGGCACCGGCGACGACGGCAAGACGTGGGACAACCTTCTCACCGATACCGACGGCGCCTACCTCGAGCTGATGGTGGGGGGCTACTCCGACAACCAGCCCGACTATAGCTGGATTCAACCCTACGAAGTCAAAACCGTCAAGGAATTCTGGTATCCGTTCCGCGACATCGAAGGCGTCAAGAACGCGAACCTCGAAGCGGCCGTGAACCTCGAAGTGCTGGGCCGGACCGCGAAGATCGGCCTGAACACCACTGAGCCGCGGCCCGATGCGAAGGTCGCCGTCTTCGCCGCGGGCAAGCCGGTGTTCGAGAAGCAGGCCGAAATCACGCCGGCCAGGCCGTTCACCGCCGAAGTTCCCCTGCCCGCGGGAATAAAGGCAGAGGACGTGAAGGTGTCGCTCACGGCCGGCGGCAAAGAGCTGATCTCCTACCAGCCGGCAGCGCCGAAAGCGATGGAGATGCCGCCGGTCGTCACGCCGCCGGCCCCGCCGCAGCAGATCAAAACGAACGAAGAACTGCTGCTCGCCGGCCAGCGGCTGCAACAGTTCCATAGTCCCGCTCGTGAGCCCGATCCTTACTATCTCGAAGTGATCAAGCGCGACCCGGGCGACTACCGCGCCAACACCGCGCTCGGCCTGCTCTACTACCGCCGCGCCCTCTACGCGCAGGCCGAAGAGCGCCTCAAAACCGCGGTCGAGCGCGTTTTCAAGAACTACACGCGCCCGCGCGACGGCGAGGCGTACTACTACCTCGGTCTCGCGCGGCGCGCGCAGGGCAAGCTCGACCTTGCCTCCGACGCCTTCTACCGCGCGAGCTGGAGCTATGCCTGGAACACCGCGAGCTACTACGCGCTGGCGGAGATGGCCTCGACGCGGCACGACTACGCCATGGCGCTCGAGCACATCGATCGCGCGCTATCGACCGATGCGATCAGCACCAAGGCGCTGTCGCTGAGATCGGCCATCTTGCGCCACCTCGGACGCGCCGAAGAAGCAAAGCAGTTGCTCGCCGCCGCTGTGGGGCTCGATCCGCTCGACCCGTGGGTGCGCCGCGAGCGTGGCGAGCGCGTGACCGGCGACGTGCAAGCCTATCTGGAAATCGCGACCAGCTACGGTAACGCCGGACTCTATGACGATGCCGCCGCCACGCTGCGCGAAGCCTCCGAGGCCTATCCCGACAAATCGCCGCTGATCTACTACGGCCTCGGGTACTTCGAAGAAAAGCTCGGCCACGAAGACGCCGCGGCGGCCAGCTACGAACGCGCCGCGAAGGCCGCGTGGGAGCTGTGCTTCCCGTCGCGCCTCGAAGAAATCACCGTGCTGCGCCGCGCCATCGAGCGCAACCCGCGCGATGCCCGCGCCCCTTACTACCTCGGCAACCTCTATTACGATTTGCAGCCCGGGGAAGCCATCCGCCTGTGGGAGCGCGCCCGCACCCTCGACCCCGATTTCGCCATGGCCCGCCGCAATCTTGCGCTCGCCTACGCGCGCCGCGAGCAGAACCTCGAGAAGGCGATCCCGGAATTCGAAGCCGCCTTCGCGCGCCGCCAGGACCCGCGCTGGATGTACGAACTCGACGAGCTTTACCAGGCCGCCGGAGTTCCGCCCGCAACCCGCCTGGCTTTCTTCGAGAAGAATCAGAAGACCGCGCTCGACCGGGACGACGTCCTCACGCGCCAGATCATGCTGCTAGTGCAGACCGGCGATTACGACCGGGCGCTCGAGCTGCTCGGAAGCCGCAAGTTCTACATCTGGGAAGGCGCCTCGATCTCCGCGCACGACTGGTACGTGGATGCGCACCTGCTCCGCGGTCACCGTCTCATGAAGGCCGGCAAAAGCGCCGAAGCGCTGAAGGATTACGAAGCCGCGCTCGAATATCCCGCGAATCTGGGCGTCGGAAAGCCCCATGCGGGCGACCGGTCCGCCGTGATGTACTACAACATCGGTGCGGCCTGCGAGGCCGCCGGCAATGCAGCCCGGGCGAAGGAATTCTACGCGAAAGCCGCGGCCGACCCGAGTGCCGCGCCCGAAATCGCCTTCCACAAATCGCTCGCGCTCAAGAAGCTCGGCAATACCGCGAAAGCGTCGCAAGTCGCCGCATCCCTCGTCTCCTCCGGCCGGCGTATGTTGACCGCGGGCTCGGCCAAAGACGATTTCGCCAAGTTCGGCGAGCGCACCTCGAAGAACGTCGTGCAGGCGCGCGCGCACTACGTTACCGGCCTCGGTTACCTGGCATCCGGCAGGAACGCCGAGGCGAAGGCCGAGTTTGCGCAGGCCGTGAAGCTCGACGTCAACCAGTTGTGGGCGGCCTACCAGTTGTCGGTTCTCAAATAGCCAGGAGGCAGGGTCATGAAATTCGGCGTCAACACATTCATATGGGCGGCGCAGTTCGACGAAAAATCGTTCCCCCTGCTCGCCGCGATCAAAGAGCATGGCTTCGACGGAATCGAGATTCCGGTGATCCAGCCCACGCGAGTTCCCGCCGCGAAGATTCGCCGCGCGCTTGAGAAGTACGGGCTCTCAGCGACGGCCTGCGGCGTGATCCCCGACGGCCTCAGCCTCATCAGCGACGACGCCGCCGTCCGCGAAAGCACCATCGCGCACCTGCGGGATTGCATCCAGGTCGTTGCGGAAGCGGGCGCCAAGATCTACGCCGGACCGCTCTATTCGCCCGTCGGCTACCTGCCCGGAAGGCGGCGCACCGAGGACGAGTGGAACTGGGCGATCGAAGCCTGGCAGACGCTCGCCCCCACGCTCGCCGACTATGGTGTCACCGTTGCGCTCGAGCCGATCAATCGCTTCGAGACGTTTTTTCTGAACACGGCGGCTGATGCCGCGGCGCTCTCGGAAGCGATCGACCGGCCGAACGTCGGCATCCTGTTCGACACCTTCCACGCCAACATCGAGGAGAAGGACGTCGCGGCTGGATTCCGCACGGCCGCTCCGTACCTGAAGCACGCCCACGCTTCGGAGAACGACCGCGGCACGCCCGGCACGGGGCACGTCGATTGGGCGGGGGTTTTCCGTGAACTGCGCGCGATGAATTACAAAGGGTGGTTCACCATCGAAAGCTTCGGCTTTGCCGCCGGAGAACTGGCGGCCGCGGCGTCGATCTGGCGCGACCTGGCCCCCACCCCCGAGTCCATTGCCTTCGAAGGCATCCGGTTCCTGAAGAACCAGGCCGCCCGCGCCGCGGCCGTGTAGCGACCTCTCGCCGGCGCGCGGCCCGGATACGAACGCCGCGTATAACGCGCTGCCGTAACCGGGCCGCGACCCTCGGGAGCGCTTACTGCGGAATCACGAGCCGCTGCCCCGGCTTGATCATGTTGGGATCTTTGAGCTGATCCTGATTCGCCTCAAAGATCTTCCGGTAGTGGCTCGCGTCGCCGTAGTATTTCTGCGCGATCTTCGACAGAGTGTCACCGGCTTGAACCGTGTAGGTCTGTGCGCCGCCGCTCATGCCCTGAGAGGACTGCCCGGCCTGCGCCGCGTGCGCGGCCCCGGCCGACGCCGCCTGTTGCGCCACCGTAATGTCGGCCGTCAGATCGCTGTACTGGGGATCGACCATCTTGATCTGGTCCCAAACCTTGTTCTTCGCGTCCTGAGACGGCGCCTCGCCGCGAATGAACAACTTATCCCCCTGCATGTTGACGTTTTGCAGCCGCACCTGCTGCTGCTCCATCATGCGGAATACGGGCTGATATTTTTGTTTGAGTTGTTCCAGCTTGTCGGCCATAACAAAAACCTCCGCTGGAACCTAGCAAGCGCGGGGCCAAGCGCGCAAACCGTTCACGATTCGCGCGCCGCGCCGTTCGCGCGTGTAAGAATTTACCCTCGGCCGGGCACGATACGCACAATCTTCGTGCCTTGCGGCACGTCGGCGAAGAGCACGCGCCCGGCCATTTTCGACGCCGCCGCGCCCTCGACCCGGGCGCTGGTCCAACCTTCGGGCAGTTCGACGCGCAGCGTCAGCGGCAGGTCGTAAATCTTCGGATCGAGCGGCCAGCTCAAGCGCGCCTCGGCCGCTCCGGCCATCTCGATTCCGAGCGAACGCCGCTCCTGCGTATAGCGCATCGCGTCGCCGAACGTCGCGGTCCAGATTTCCGGATGCCGTTCGAGATACCCCGCCAGCTCATCGAGCGCCCCGGCCGAGACGGAGAGATACTGGCCCCCGGTTCCGTGGAACGTGTAGATGCCCCACGCTCCGTTACGCACCGCCGGCTCGAGCATCGCGAGCAGGCCGGGCCCGTCGCGTCCCACCGTGCGTCCGAGGTCCACGATGCCGAGCACGTTCATCTCGTCCGGGTTCTGCGCTCCGGAGCCCGTATAGGCCCGCGCGGCGAAGCAGCAATCCGCCACGTACTGAAGATAGAGCGCCGAGTTGCGCGCCTGCTCCCCGGGTGCTCCGAAGCTTGTGTTCCCGCACGGAAATGCGAACGTCATCCCGCGCGTGGCGCCGGTCTGCTTCGCAATCTCGCGTGCCGCGCCGCGCACCTCGGCCTCCATCATCGCAGGTGTTAGTTCGCGCCACGCCGGTGTGATCTCGTCGGAGAGGCACGGATGGCTCGCGGTGTGGTTGCCGAGTTCGTTGCCCTCGGCCGCAAGCCGCCGCCAGCCGCCGGCGTGCTCGCGCCACACGCCGCCCGACGTGTTGACGAAAAACGTGCCGTGGAGGCCGTGCTTCTTGAGCACCGGCCCGGCGACATCGAGATGCGTCTGCAAGCCGTCGTCGAAGGTGAGCGAGACTGCGGCCACGCGCCCGCCCGGCCACCGCGCCACCGTGATCTTCGGGGCATCCGCGGCAAAGCATGCGGTCGCCGCTAACGAAAACAAACAGAGCTGAACTCTCACGCCGCCTATTCTACATGCGATAAGATTCGATGGATGATGCGGCTCCTGGCTGTGACGCTGGCCGCTTGCGGAATCGCCGCGTGCGCCGGCCCCGTCACGATCAACGACGACGGCGGATGGTGCTGGTTCCAAGACGAACGCGTGCTTGTCGATGGCGGCAAGCTCATCGTGGGTTCGGTCGCCTCCGGCTGGCGCGACCCCGGACGCAAGGGCCAGATCGAAGTCGCGACTTACGACCTCGCCAGCGGCAGGACCTCCGTTTTCGTGCTGCACCGGCCGGATGCCCCGCGCCTGAGCGCCTGGCTCGACGACCATAACTCGCCCGGGCTGCTCATGCGGGCCGACGGCCGCTTCCTCGCGATGTACACCATGCACGGAGTAGAGAACAAGATCTACTACCGCATCTCCACTCGCCCGCACGACGCCACCGCGTGGGACGAGGAGCGCGTCTTCGTCCCGAGCGAACGCTCGCGCGTGACATATTCGAACCCGCACTTCCTCAGCCGCGAGAAACGCATCTACGATTTCTATCGCGGCTTCGACAATAGCTCAAAGCCGTCGTGGGCGTGGTCGGACGACCTCGGCGAAACCTGGAACGCAGGCAAGGTCCTCATCGACGTGCCTGCGAAGTTCCGCCACCGGCCCTATGTGAAGTACGCCTCAAACGGCGCCGACACGGTCCACATCGCCTACACCGAAGGCCACCCGCGCAACTTCGACAACAGCATTTATCACATCTTCTACCGCGCCGGCATGCTGCGCCGCTCCGACGGAACCGCGATTCGCGCCCTCGACGGCGGCCTCAAGGAACCCGCCGAAGGCACGCGAGTGTTCCAGGGCGACCGCGACAACGTGGCATGGATCAGCGATCTTCACCTCGACGCGCGCGGCCGGCCGGTGCTCGTTTTTTCCGTCCAGAAGGACGGGGCAGGGAAGCCGCCCGGCGAAGGCGGCGAGGATTTGCGCTATCACTATGCGCGTTGGACCGGAACCTCCTGGGCCGAGCACGAGATCGCCTATGGAGGCACAAAGCTCTACGCCGGGGAAGACGACTACACCGGCAATCTCTGCGTGGATCCGCAGGACCCCTCCACAGTCTACATTTCCACCAATGCCGACCCCGCGACCGGGAAGCCGCTTCCCCACCGCGAGATTTACCGCGGCAGAACGAGCGACGGCGGCGCGAAATGGCAGTGGGCCGCCGTGACGAAAGATTCGGCGGAAGACAACATCCGCCCGGTCGTGCCGATCTCGAAAAACGACCGCCGCGCCCTGCTCTGGCTCCAGGGCCGGATGCGCTCGTACACGGACTACGACTTCCGCATCGTCGGCCTCATCGAGAAGCGCTAAGAAATCGGTTTCACCGCCGCTGCCGCAGCCCGAATGGGCGAGGGCTCGGTCTGCGGTTTAATAAAGCTATGGCGTCTGTCAACTCTTTCTCTTCCCGCACCACGTTGCGGCTTGGGGGCCGTGACTTCCAGATCTACTCTCCGAGGGCGCTCGAAAAGGCCGGCTACCCGAATGTCAACCGGTTGCCGTACTCCATCCGCGTTCTTCTGGAGAACCTGCTTCGCCACGAGGACGGCAAGACGGTCAAGGCCGCCGACATCGAGTTCGTCGCCAACTGGCAGGGCACCGGCACGCGCGAGATCAGCTTCATGCCCGCGCGCGTGCTGCTTCAGGATTTCACCGGCGTCCCCTGCGTGGTCGATCTCGCCGCCATGCGCGACGCCCTCAAGAAAATGGGAAGCGACCCCGCGCGCGCCAATCCGCTTATCCCCGCCGACCTCGTCATCGACCACTCCGTGCAGGTCGATGAATACGGCACTGCGCGCGCCTTCGACGCCAACGCGCTGCTCGAGTTTCAGCGCAACCAGGAACGCTACGCGCTGCTGCGCTGGGGCCAGTCGGCGTTCCGGAACTTCCGCGTGGTGCCGCCCGACACGGGCATTGTCCACCAGGTGAACCTCGAATACCTCGCGCCTGTCGCGCTCGAAGCCGGCGGGCTCATCTACCCCGACACCGTCGTCGGCACCGACTCGCACACTACGATGATCAATGGCCTCGGCGTCGTCGGCTGGGGGGTCGGCGGTATCGAAGCCGAGGCCTGCATGCTCGGGCAGCCCATCTCGATGCTGCTCCCGCAGGTGATCGGCTTCCGCATGCACGGCGCGCTGCCCGCAGGCTCCACCGCCACCGACCTCGTCCTCACCGTCACCGAGATCCTGCGCAAAAAGCGTGTCGTCGGCAAGTTCGTCGAGTTCTTTGGGCCCGGTGTGAGCGCCCTGAGCGTCGCCGACCGCGCCACCATCGCCAACATGTCGCCCGAGTACGGAGCGACGATCGGATTTTTCCCCGTCGATGCGGAAACGCTCGCCTACCTGCGCCTCACGAACCGCCCGGCGGACTTGATCGAGCGCATCGAAGCCTATACAAAGGAAGCGGGCCTGTTCCGCGAGCCCGGCGCCCCCGAGCCCGTCTTCAGCGAAGTGCTCGACCTTGACCTCGCGACGGTTGTCACCTCGATGGCCGGGCCGCGCCGCCCGCAGGATCGCGTCACGCTGCCCGAAGTGAAGAAGAATTTTTCCGATTTCCTCGCCACGCAGCCGAAGCCCGCCGGGCGAGCGCAGAAGAATGGCCTGGATGACGGGGCCGTAGTCATCGCCGCCATCACAAGCTGCACGAATACGTCGAACCCGTCGGTGATGCTCGGCGCGGGACTGCTCGCGAAGAACGCCGTCGAGCGCGGCCTCAAAGCGAAGCCGTGGGTGAAGACGAGCCTTGCCCCCGGCTCCAAAGTCGTGATGGACTATTTCCGCGAGGCCGGCCTCATTCCGTATCTCGAGCAGCTCGGCTTCCATTTGGTCGGCTACGGCTGCACCACCTGCATAGGAAACAGCGGCCCGCTGCCCGCCCCGGTGGCCGAAGCCGTGCAGCGCGAGAACCTGGTGGTCGCGGCCGTCCTCAGCGGCAACCGCAATTTCGAAGGACGCATCAACCCGCTCGTGCGCGCGAATTACCTCGCCTCGCCGCCGCTCGTGGTGGCCTACGCGCTCGCCGGAACCATGGACATCGATCTCCAACACGACCCGCTCGGCACCGGCTCCGACGGCAAGCCCGTTTACCTCCGCGACATCTGGCCCACGCCCGAACGCGTCCGCGACGTCATGCGCGCCAGCGTCACCAGCGAAATGTTCCACCGCCAGTACTCCGAGGTTTTCAGAGGCGACGCGCGGTGGCAATCCATGCGCGTTCCGCAGGGCGACCTGTTCGTCTGGAGCGACGACTCCACCTACATCAAGAAGCCGCCCTACTTCGACGAAATGGCCGACCCCGAGACTTTCGTGCAGGATTTTAACGGCATGCGCGTGCTCGCCCTGCTCGGCGACTCGATCACGACGGACCACATCTCGCCCGCCGGCTCGATCCCGGCCGACAGCCCCGCCGGCCGGTACCTGATCGAGCACGGCGTTCAGCCCAAGGATTTCAACTCCTACGGCTCGCGCCGCGGCAATCACGAAGTGATGGTGCGAGGCACGCTCGCCAACATCCGCCTGAAGAACCGCCTCGCGCCCGGGACCGAAGGCGGCTGGACCACGCACCAGCCCAGCGGCGAAGTAATGAGCATCTATGACGCCGCCATGCGCTATCAGAAAGAGGGAGTGCCGCTCGTGATCCTGGCGGGCAAGGAATACGGCTCGGGCTCATCGCGGGATTGGGCGGCGAAGGGAGTGAACCTGCTCGGCGTGAAAGCCGTGATCGCCGAGAGCTTCGAGCGCATCCACCGCTCCAACCTGGTGGGAATGGGAGTGCTGCCGCTCGAATTCCCGCCCGACCAGACCGCAACCAGCCTCGGCCTCACCGGCAAGGAGATCTTCCACATCGAAGGACTGAAGGAAGCCGTGGAAGGCTCCCGTAAGGCCCGAGTCCGAGCCGGCGACAAGACCTTCGAAGCCTTGGTGAGAGTGGACACGCCTGTGGAGGCCGAGTATTACCGCAACGGAGGAATCCTCCTCTACGTGCTAAGGCAACTGGCGAAGTAGACGCATAAGACGCAGAGAAGTGCTTTCGCATTTCTCTGCGTCTCTGCGGTGAATCGTCTTACGCCCGCGTGAGGAAAATCGGAATCCCGCACTTGCCCGCGTAATTCGGGCGATACCGCTCGGTGTTGTACATGGTCGCGACGTCGATCGTGCGCGGCCCAAGCTTCGGATCCGGAATCGGCACCAGCGCGAAGCACCCGTTGTTGATCGCCGTCATGACGCCGTGCTTGCCTTCCTGCAGGCAATCGAGCGCCATGTTGCCGAACGTCGTGGCCACCAGTTTGTCGATGAAATCCGGCTCGCCCGACCGCAGCTCGTAGGTCAAGTCGCTGATCACCGTCTCCTGCTTGGTGCGCTTCTTGATCTCTTCGCTCAGGTCCTCGGCAACGTTCGCCTTCTTGCGGTGCCCGAACGCATCGGCCTCGCCGTACTCGCGCACGTTGTAGCCGGCCCATTCCGCGCCTTCCGACAGCACGCAGATCGAGTAGTTGCTCGGGTTGTTCCTCTTATCGGTCATCAGCAGGTCGATGAGCCGGTCGAGGTCGAACTTGAACTCGGGAATGCAGCAGCGCATCGAACCTACGTACGCCGTGTAGAGCGCCGTGTAGCCCGCGTCGCGGCCGAACACGCGGAACAGGCCTACGCGCTCGTGCGAGCCGACCGTCGTCCGCTGCCGCTCGATAGCGCTGTGCGCGCGTGTGATCGCGGTCGAAAAGCCGATGCAATACTCCGTGTTGCGCACGTCGTTGTCCATCGTCTTCGGGATCGCGATGACCTTCACGTTCTGCTTGTCCAGGTGCGCGGCGTAGCTCAGCGTGTCGTCTCCGCCGATGGCCACCAGGTACTCGATGCCGAGCTTATCGAGGTTGCTCAACACCTGCGACGTCATGTCGAACACCGTCGAGGTCACGCCCTTCTTCGTCGCTTCGTGCTGCGGAAAATTCTTGCCCTTCAGGAACTCGGGGACGGTCTTCATCTTCAGCGGGTTCGTGCGGCTGGTGTGCAGGAACGTGCCGCCGGTGCGATCGACCGTGCGCGTGTTCTCGCGGCTTAAAGGCAGGACGTAGCGGGCCTTGCTCTCCGGATCGTCCAGATCCACGTGCGTCAGCCCTTCCCATCCGCGCCGGATGCCGACCACTTCAAAGCCGATCTCGCTGCCGCGGTACACAACGCCCTTGATCACCGAATTCAAACCCGGCACGTCGCCGCCGCCGGTCAGAATACCAATCCGTTTCATTGCCATGAATGCTCCTGAAAATGGGGAATCCTTCCGATTATACCGGACCGGGGAGTCTCCTAATCTCCCGTCTCCTCCAACAGCGCCTCGATCGCGTCCGCGACGATTGCCGCCGCATCCGGCCCCGGCGAGTTGACCTCGCCGTACCACGCCGACGCCGCGCTCTTGAGCCAGGGAGCCTTCTCGTCCCACTCGGCCTTCGGAATCAGGTACCCGATCTCGTCGTTGCCCAGCCCGATCAGCATGCGATAGGGCGCGGTCATCATCGCCTTGATCGGCGGCTCCACCGGCGCGTCCGGAAAATCCGCGCCCGCGTACCGCTTCACGCCGCCCACGCTCAGTTCCGGGTAGAGTTCGCCCGGCACCACCGCCGCCTCGAGCAGCGGTCCTTTCGAGTCCGAGATACGGATCACGCCCACCACCGTGCGCATTACGCCCTCCGGCCCGAGCGCCTTGCGCTGCCCGAATACGCCCGCGGCGGCGGCTTTGCGGAAGCCCTGGTTCGTCACCGGAATCTCGATCGCGGCTTCGTAATACTCCACCTGCTCGGGGCGGGCCCGCTGCGGCGCCTTCAACGGTTGCGCCGCCAGCTCCGCCACGCGCGCCCCCAGAATCTCCGCCTTGCGGAAACTTCCCGCGGGCGCGGGCTTGCCCGTTGCCGGATCGGCGATCTTCGCCTCCAGCGGCGACTGCATCCCGCCCAACGCGCCGTTCACCAGGACCGCCACCCCGCCCATCTTCCGTTCGAGCGCCGAGTAGAAGTAGCCGGGATAGTCCGCCGTTATCTCTTTGTTCGCCGGGCCAAGCGTCTCGGGATGGTTCGCCCAATTGACCAGCGTCGCGATCGTCGCGCCTGAAGAATCGATCGCGGAGACGACGACCAGTTCGGAATCGAGCACCCTGGGAGGACGGTCGTCTGCGATGAAACTGTCGAGCTCGGTCGTCCGCAGGCTGGCCAGCTTCAGCGACGCGGGTCGCAGCGAGCGCACGGCTTCGACCGCGGCCTCGGCCACGCGGTCCACCAGGAGCACGTTGTATTGCTCGTCGATGCCGCTGTTGCCCGGCGCGGGCCCCCACAAGCCCATCGTGTCCGGAGCTGCGTGATCGTGCACCGCGGCGACAACGATGTCGGCGGGCTCTTCCAGCCGGTCGTTCACCGAATCGCGGATCTTCTCGACGTCGTCGAGAAACAGCCCGATCGAATCGACGCCGCAAACCACGACCGTGCCGCCGGCCGAGAAAGCTACGCAGCGCGCGTAGAGATCGTCATGAACACCCGCAGCCACGCGGTTCTGGCCGAACCCCGCCAGGTACACCGGACGGCTCTTGAGATCGGGGGTGATGACTCGCTTGGCCGCGCCCGCGCTAAACTCGGCGCGGACGGGAACAACGAAAAGGAACAGCGCCGCGGCAAAACGCATTGCGCCTCCGACGCTCGCGCGCCGGAGCGGGCCCGGCGCGCGAGCTTTTTCAGGCTACGCCCAGTATGCCTGTCCGGGCTTGTCTTTGATCACAATATTCTGGAGGAAGTTCACAGCCTTCGTCAGCCCTTCCTCGGGCGACATCAGGCTGTCCTCGTGCTCGATCGAAAGCACGTAATCGTAGCCGTACATCCGCAGCGTCGAAATGAACTCCGCCCACCATTCCGACCCATGCCCGTATCCGACCGTGCGGAAAATCCACGACCGGTGCGCTTCATCGGTGTACTTCTTGGTGTCGAGCACGCCCGTCTTCGGCAGGTTGTACGAGTAGATCTGCGTGTCCTTCGCGTGCACGTGGAAGATTGCATCGCCGAGCACGCGCACTGCCGCGATCGGATCGATCCCCTGCCAGAACAGATGGCTCGGATCGAAATTCGCGCCGATGTTCGGGCCCACCTCGGACCGCAGCCGCAGCATCGTCTCCGGGCTGTAGACCACAAACCCCGGATGCATCTCGAGCGCGATCTTGACGCCGTGATCGGCGGCGAACTTCGTGCGCTCCTTCCAGAACGGAACGACCTTCTCCTCCCACTGCCACTTCAGGATGTCGCCGAAGTGCGGAGGCCACGCGCACGTCACCCAGTTCGGATACGTCGCGTTCGGGCCGTCGCCGGGGCAGCCCGAAAAATCGACCACCACCGGAATGCCGAGTTTTTCCGCCAGCAGGATCGTGCGGCAGTTGGTGTCCTGATTCTTCCGCGCGATCTCGGCATTCGGATGCAGCGGCTCGCCATGGCAGCTCAGCGCCGTCACGGTGATGCCGTTGTCGTCCAGCTTCTTCTTGAATTCTCCGAGGGCCTTCGCGTCCTCGAGCATCGACAGCTTGCAATGCGGATCGCCCGGATAATTCCCGGTGCCCAACTCGACGGTGTTGACGCCGAGAGCCTTCAGCTTCGCGATGACCTGGTCGAGCGAAAGATTGGCCAGCAACGCCGTAAATACGCCGACTCTCACAGGTGTTCCTCCTTCGGAAAAGGGTTATGTTAAGCCACCCGACAGAATATCAGAGCCGTCAGCCCTCGGTCGCCCGGCCGACGGCTGACGGCGGCCGGCTGTAGAATATCCCTTTCATAAAGGAGAATCCCCTCATGGCGAACATACTCACGGGCCGCCGCGGTTTCCTGCGGGCGGCGGGCGCGGCGCTCGGAGCAAGCTTCTGGGCAGACAAGACCCTCGAAGGCGCGGTTCACAACGTCAACACCAGCTCGAAGCCTTCCGAGCTCAAGATCACGGACCTGCGCGTCGCCGTTCTCGGGCGCTCCCCCATGCTGTGCCCGCTCATCCGCATCGACACCAACCAGGGCATCTACGGCCTCGGCGAAGTGCGCGACGGCGGCAGCAAAACCTACGCGCTCATGCTCAAGAGCCGCATCCTCGGCGAGAACCCCTGCAACGTCGATAAGATTTTCCGCAAGATCAAGCAATTCGGCGGTCCCGCGCGGCAGGCCGGCGGCGTCTGTGGAATCGAGATGGCGTTGTGGGACCTTGCCGGCAAGGCTTACGGTGTGCCCGTCTACCAAATGCTCGGCGGCAAGTTCCGCGACCGCATCCGCTGTTACGCCGACACCACCGAATCGCACGACCCCAAGCTCTACGGCCAGCGCCTCAAGCGCCGTGCCGAGGAAGGCTTCACCTGGCTCAAGATGGACCTCGGCATTGACCTCCTCAACGGAATCCCCGGCACCGTCACGCGACCCGCCCTGTCCGATGTCCGCGAACGCGCCGGCGTGCAGCACATGTTCACCGGCATCGAGATCACGCCCAAAGGCGTCGAGGCGATGAGCGATTACGTCGGCGCCGTCCGCGAGCAGGTCGGCATGGAGATCCCGCTCGCCGCCGACCACTTCGGACACATCGGTGTCAACTCCTGCATCAGGCTCGGCCGCGCGCTCGAAAAGTGGAACATGGCCTGGCTCGAAGACATGATCCCCTGGCAATACCCCGACCTGCTCAAGGAGATCAAAGATTCCATCGGAGTCCCGCTTTGCACGGGCGAGGACATCTATCTCAAGGAGACTTTCGAAGACCTGTGCCGCCGGCACGCGGTCGATGTCGTCCATCCCGACCTGGCGAGCGCCGGGGGCATCCTCGAGACGCACAAGATCGGAGACATGGCGCAGGAATACGGAGTCCCGATGGCGATGCACTTCGCCGGCTCGCCCATCTCCTGTTTCGCGAACGTCCACTGCGCCGCCGCGACGGAAAACTTCCTGGTGCTTGAAAACCACTCTGTGGACGTGCCCTGGTGGAACGACCTGGTCGAAGGGGTCGAAAAGCCGATCGTGAACAAAGGTTTCGTAACCGTGCCCAACAAGCCCGGCCTTGGCATCACCCTGAACGACGACGTAGTGAAGCAGCACCTGCTCGAGCCCAGTTACTTCGAGCCGACGCCCGAGTGGGACAAAGAGCGTTCCTGGGACCGCACCTGGAGTTAAGTGGGGCAGGGGCCCGGCCTGCGGCGGGCTCTCAGCCCGCTTCCCAAATCGTCGCGCCGATGAAGCGCTCCGCCTGCGAGTTGGTGTTGTAGTAATACGCCGTGACCAGCTTGCCGTCGGAGCGCTGAACGGTGCGGGGATAACCCAGATCCCAATTCCCGCCATCCTCGCGCAGCACGATCTCCTCGCCCCAGCTCCTGCCCTCATCGCCGCTGAGCCGCGCCCGAATCCCGAACGGCTTCACACGATATCCATACGTCAGCGCGAGACGCCCATCGGCCAGCCGCACCATGCTCGGCGGATTGCCGCCCGTCCCCGGCGCCGGCCGGCCCACATAACTCCACGTCTCCGGGCCGTCGTCCGACCGGTACAAGTCGATCCACTCCCGATACCGGATCGCCGTCAAGATCGCGCCCCCCGGCAGCCGCACCGAAGAGGGCATGATGGCGTAATCGCGCCCCTCCGGCTCCGGGCACACAAACGAGAGCATCCGCCACGTCTTCGCCCCGTCATCGGTCCGGACCGCGATCACGCGCCCCTCCTTGCCATTGCGCTTGGCCGCTGTGAGAAACATCGTGAGATCGTGCGGCCCGTTCACAAGATAATCCGTGCGCGCCGCGGTCCCCGGCTGTCCGAAATTTGGAATGCGGAACGGCCCCTCCCAATGCTTTCCGCGGTCGAGCGTGTAGTAAAACCGCGACTCTCCGGCATCCACGCTGTTCATGCGAGCCGTGAGCGCAAACCCGGGGCTCGTGAAATCGATCCCGCCGGGACACTCCGCAAGCGCCCTCCCGCCCGCCTCGCCCGGCACGCCCGCAATCTTCTGATTCGGAGGCGGCTTCAGAGCCTCGTTCCGTTCGATCGCCCAACTCTCCCCGCCATCGAGGCTGCGCGCCAGCAAATGCTCCGCCGGCCGGTCGTAATCGATCGCGTGGTTATGCCCGGAATTATGGTGAAGCCACCCAAGCTCGAACCCGACCAGAATCTCATCGCCCCAGCGCCACGCCCCATGGTTCGCCGGCCACCCCGCAAACCGGCCCGCGCTCCGGCAGACCTCCACATGCTTCACCACGCGGGGGGCCGCCATTCTGCCCCACGCCGCCAGCCCGGCCGTTACTCCAAGAAAAGTCCGCCTGACCATGCGCAAATTGTAGAGCGAACCGGCCCGCGGTTGCTCGCCGGAAACCGGGAGCAGGGCGACCCTTGGGGAACCTGATCCGCGTTCATCTGCGTTCACCGGCGGCCAGTAATGTTTTTATTCAGACGCCGATGAACGCAGATGAACGCCGATAAGACCTGGCGGCCCCGCCGAGTCGAGGGTGAGCTAGAGTAAGGATCATGCACTTTCCCCTTCCGGCCGCATTTCTCCTCGCCGCCGTCGCCGCCGCCGCGCAATCGGCCAAGCCTGGCCTCACCGCCGCCCAGATCATCGACCAATCCATCCAGGCCACGGGCGGGCAGGCCGCAATGGAGAAGCTCACGAGCACCTATGCGAAGGGCGTGATGGAGTTCACCGCGCAGGGCTCCCACGGCACTATGGAGTTCTTCTCCAAGGCGCCCAATAAGCAGCTCGTCGTCATGAATCTCGAGTCGGTCGGCGAGGTCAAGCAGGCTTTTGATGGCCAGGTCGCCTGGGGCCAGGACCCCACCGGCCAGATCATCGAGCTCACAGGCGCGCCGCTCGACGACATGAAGCAGAGCGCCGTCTTTAACGCCGCGCTCAAGTGGCGCGAGCTCTTCCCCAAGGCCGAGCTCGCGGGTGAAGAAACCATCGGCGGCCGCAAGGCGCTCGCCGTCAGGCTCACCAACACGAAGGGAAAGCCGGTCACGCGTTACTATGACGCCGAAACGTTCCTGCTGCTGCGCGAAACCGGCACGCGCGAAACGGCGCAAGGGCCCATGGACATCACCGTGGATTTCTCCGACTACCGCGACGTCGGCGGCATCAAAGCGCCGTTCGCGGTCAAGCAGTCGCTGCCCATCGGCGATATCCTGCTCAAGATTTCCGAGATGAAGAACAACGTCGAGATCGACGACGCGAAGTTTACCCGCCCGGCGGAAAAGAAATAGCCTTCCACACCAGCAGCGCCGCCCCGGCCATGTATCCGATGAGCGCCTGGTATTCTTCGTTTTTCCGGTAGAGCCGCCACTCGAAGCGCGCCGTGCCCGTCGCGCGCAGGCGCGGCCATAGCATCGGGACGCGCTGCGCGTATAGTTTGTACTCCGGAAACAGCTTCCGCAGGTGCTGCTCTTCGAGTTCGATCGCGGGCAGGTAGACGAACGCGAACGCCGCCGCGAACAGCGCGGCGAGCAGCGGCTCGCGCGATGCGATGGCCAGGCCCGCGGCCGCAAGCGCGGTCCCCACGTACAGCGGATTCCGCACGTGCGCGTAGGGCCCGCTGGTCGCCAGCCGTTCGTTCTTGGCCAGGTGGCCCGCGGCCCATCCGCGCAGCAGCAATCCTGCCGCCGCCACCGGAAGTCCCCAGGCGAGCGACCACGCATCCGGCTTCGAAAACCACGCGAACGCGGCCACCAGCACGAACCCGAGCGGCACGCGCAGGCGCGCCGCCAGGTCCGCATAAGGTTTCGGAAACCAGTACCGGCGCGTCACTTCGAAACGCACCCCGCCGCCGTGCCCCGCGCCGAGAGGCGCTGCTTCAGGGCCTCGAATACCGCATCAGAAGAAATCTCGTTCATGCTCGGATCGGGCTCCGGCAGCCGCTTGTAGCTGGTCGCGGCATTCGGGCTGCGCAGGACCGTGAAGGTCGCGCCGTGCGGCCCGTTGCGTGCCGGGTCCGTCGGGCCGAAGATCGCCACGCCCGGCTTTCCGAGCGCCGCGGCCAGGTGCATCGGGCCGCTGTCGATCCCGAGTACCGCCGCCGCGCGCCGCGTCGCGTGGATCAGGCCCGCGATGCCGCCCGTGTTGACAACCGCGCCGCGCACGCGCGCGAGCGTCTCGGCCACTCCCGGCGCGCCGTTCAGCACCAGCTTCACGCCAAGCTCATCGCGCAGCCGGTTCGCCAGCGTGCTGTAGTTCTCGAGCGGCCATTGTTTCGCGCCCCATCCGGCCAGCGGATTCGCCAGCACGAAATCCCCATCGGGCAGCTCGCCTTCGGGCGCGCCCTCGGGGAGGGGAAACGCGGTGAGCATGGTGGAAGCGCCCGCCGCCGCCGCGAGTTCGAGGTTCATGTCCACCACGTGCGCGCTCCCCGCGCGCACTGGCCGCGAGTAGAACGCCGCCGCGATTTTCTCGCGCAGCAAAGAATGGTGGAACCCGTAGATGCGTTCGGCGCGCGCGACCGACGCGATGAGAGCCGACTGCACCAGCCCCTGAAAATCCACGGCGAAATCGTACCGGCTCTCGCGCAGGTGCCGCCACGCCTCGCGCACACTCTTCAGGCTGCGCCGGTCGAAGGGGATCAGGCGGTCGATGAAAGGATTCGATTCGAGCAGAGGCGACCAGCGCGGATGAACGATCCAGGTCAGCACGCATCCGGGGAAGCCGTGCTTGAGCGTGGCCACCGCGGGGAGGGCGTGAATGATGTCCCCCATCGAGCCGATCCGCACCACCAGAATGCGGCATCCGGCCGGGGAACTGCTATTTGTGGCGGCTCTGGACATGGCGTATCAGGTCCTGCCTGCGGCGCTCATCCATCTCATCGTCGCGAAACAACTCGTCCGGCTCGACGCCGGACAGAATGGTGTCCAGCTCCCCTCCGAGGATCACAAAGTCAACCGCAGCGAGCGCGGCAACCAGTTCGGCCCGGGCCCGCGCGGCAAGAACCGGGTGCTCCGGTTCGCGTATGACAGCCACGAGAACGCTATCCCGATCCGCCAGCTCCTGTAGCCTGCGCGCGTGCGCCGCCAGCAGCGGATCGAAGTAGCTCGTTACGAGCTTAACGCGTTTTCCCGCGGCGCGCGCCCGCCCGGCCGCTTCGGCCGCCGCTTCCGGGCTCACGATTTTTGACCTTGTGTCCACGTTCCTGACTCTCGATGAACGGCCGCAACGCCCGGCCGTCCGCAATCGCCGATTCGCGCTCGGCGTCTAACAATTCCTCGCGCTCGGCGCTCCAATCTCCCGCGCCGAAGATCACCGCGTCCGTGGCGCCCAGGCGGTCGAGCGCCGCTTCGAGCACGGGCTCGCGCGATTCCGTGACGCCGTCGGGATCGACGCCCAAGGCTGCCAGTTCCCGCCGCTCCGCCTCCCCGCCGAGACCCGCGGCTTCCACCCGCGTGCCCGCCTTCCGCAGCTCCCGGACAGTCTCCATCTCCAGGCGGAAGTCCGCGACCACGAGCACCACACGCAACCTGTCCTTCACCGATCCTCTATTTGAGCAGGCCGAGCGCCGTCTCCGCCACTTTTTCCGCCGTCACGGCCGTCATGCACCGGTGGTCGATCGGGCAATCGCGCAGCATGCACGGGCTGCAATCGACCGGCTCGCGCACGATGATCGATCGCGGCCCGGCCGGCGAAGTGGCGAAGTACTCGGTGGGACCGAACACCGCGACGGTCGGGACCGCGAGCGCCGAAGCCACGTGCATCGCCCCGGAATCGTTGGTGAGAAACACCCGGCAAGCCGCGGCCAGCTCGATGAACTGAAGCAGGCTCGTTTCTCCCGCCAGGTTCAGCACCGGACATCCAGCCCGCCGCACCTCCTCCGCCATCGCCTGGCACAAAGGACGTTCCTGGCGGGACCCGAACAAGGCAACCGAGCCGCCGATCGACGCGGCCACCGAGAGCGCGCTTGAGACGAACCGCTCCGGGATCCACTGCTTCGCCCGGCTGTTCTGAGCCCCCGGACTGACCCCGACCACCGGACCCTCGAACCCCATCGCGCGAAACAGTTCCGCGCCGGACCGGCAAGCCTCGGCGGCAGCGTGCAGTGTGACGGGAGCGTCGGCGGGCAACTCGGAAAGCAACCCCGCCCGCCGCAGCAATTCCAGATAGTAGAACCGCTCATGCTGCGGGATCTCGCCCGGCTTCGGAGGAGCGACCGCCTTGGTCAGCAGCACGCCCCGCCGGTCGCGGTCATACCCGATGCGATTCGGAATCCCCGCCATCCACGCAACCAGCGCAGATTCGAACGAATTCGGCAGCAAAATGGCGGCGTCGAAGCCCCGCGACCGAAGCGATCGGGCCAGCTTAAGGCGGCCATCGGCAACAATGACCTCGTCCACGCAAGCTTCCCGCCGATAAAGCTCCGCGACCCACCCCCGAGCCAGCACCGCAACGTGGGCCTCCGGGAATCGTTCGCGCACGGCCCGGACCGCCGGCAACGCCATCACGGCATCGCCAAGCCAATTCGTTGCCCGCACCAAAATCCGAGTCCACGCCACTTGCTTAGCGTACTACTCCGCTCGGCAGGCGTCGTTTAGTCGTGCGGACCACCCGGACTCGATGTCTCCCCGATGGTGCGGCAAACGGACTGAGATGTTGTCCGATCGAGAAGATTCGCTGCCTGCGCCTCCTCGATTTCCGGCGCAGGTCGAACCGCATCCTCAAGTTTTCTGAGCTGGACCCTTTGACGCTCACTGAGAAGATTCGTGTTGTGCCGCGTGACACTCAGTCGATAGTTCTCGACCTCGCCGCACACTGCGGCAATTCGGGCGCGAAGTTGTCCTGCCGTTACCGCTTGTGTCTCACGCGCCATCTTGTTTTGAATCGCAGCGATCTCGCGTTCCTTTCCCATCGACCATTTTGCATAGTGCTGGTTCGCCTGAAGCAAAAGGTTGACTTGCATGTCAGTAAGGCCCAGGT
Organism: Acidobacteriota bacterium; assembly: GCA_050261515.1. Classification (GTDB taxonomy): domain Bacteria; phylum Acidobacteriota; class Terriglobia; order Bryobacterales; family Bryobacteraceae; genus JBLNDJ01. The sequence goes on from JBLNDJ010000042.1 coordinate 111,376, forward strand.
ACTGCTGGAGCATGGGGAGATAGGGGGGGAGCTTTTCCCAGGCCACCGCATCTGATTGAGCCGCTATGACGGCCCACAAGAACATCGGAAGCGTTCTTCTCATGTCTTCCAAGGTACTACTTCTGAAGTGGCAGGCGTGCGTCTACACGGTGGAGGAGAGCATCGAGGCTGACCTTAGTCGGCGCGGTACATGAGGCAATGCGCGAGTTAGCGCATCCCCCGATCTTCTTCTCCTTCTATTCTACCAAGTCCTGAATACTTCCACTGGAGCCAGCAGCGGATAGCCCTTGTCAAGGCCCTAATTTACACTCAGAATTTTACGCGGCCGAGCGCCAGTTGTAGTCCGCAGTACAATGAATATTGCAGCACCCAATATCCGTGCCTTACGGTCGAGTATTTCGTGGAATACACCGACTGTAACTACACGCACACGACATCGTACATCTACCTGTGCTGCCGCCCTATATAGCGGCTCAGTTTGGCTCCGCCGTGAGTTTTTACGGCGGGGGCGACGCCCCGTTCGCGTCCGCCGGGTAGGCTGACCGGCGGACGCAAACAGCAAATCCGCACATTGGGTGAACAAACGCGAATGCCGACGCGCAGGATCGACGTCAGCCTTCCGAGCGGACACAGCCATTTGGACCCGGCCAGAATATCACATTGCCCAAGCCGACCATCGGGCGGGCACGGCTGATGGCCGCCTGCGCTACCATAGTCTCCCGGTGGGCCAATTCTACACTCGTGATGAACTCGTCGTGGCGCGTGCGGCGTGGAAACAGCAGGGCAAGACCGTTGTCTTCACCAACGGCTGCTACGACATCCTCCACCCCGGCCATGTCCGCCTGCTCGAAGCCGCGCGATCGCTGGGCGACCTGCTCATTCTCGCGCTCAACACCGACGCCAGCGTCCAGCGCCTGAAGGGCCCCAAGCGCCCTCTGCTCAGCGAACAGGACCGCGCCGCGCTCGCAGTCGGCATCGAAGCCGTGGATGCCGTCACCCTGTTCGACGAAGACACGCCGCGCGAGCTAATCGCTGCCGTTCTGCCCGATATACTGGTCAAGGGGGCTGATTGGGCCCATTGGATCGCAGGCCGCGAGGAAGTGGAAGCCGCCGGCGGCAGGGTGCTGCCGCTTCCTCTCGAGCCGGGCTATTCTACTACAGGCATAGTGGAAGAAATTCTGTCGCGTAATCCGAAGCTTTGACTCACCCGGTCATCCGAGACCTCTTCAACGGGATGGCGCGCCATCCCGCTTTCCAGGAATTGCTGCGTGCGCTCATCGGCGCGCGCGAAGGCGCGCCTCCGCAGCACCTTTCGCTCACAGGCCTCACCACCACCGCCAAAGCCCTCTATACGGTGCTGCTGTGGCAGGCGGTCGAGCGGCCGGTCCTGGTCGTCGCCGACGGCAACAAGCAGGCCGAAACGCTTTCGGAAGCCATCGAAACCTTCTTCGACCTGCTCGTCTCCGGCCGCGGCATCCCGCACCCGCAGCTTCTGCCCGCGCTCGACGTGCTGCCCGGCCAGCGCCTTTCCCCGCACGCCGAAATCGCGGGCGAGCGCGCCACGGCGCTCTGGCGGCTCGCCACCGAACGCGTGCCGATCACAATCACGCCGGTCGCCTCGGCGCTTCTCAAAAGCGAGCCGCCCGAGTTCTACCGCCAGCTCGCCCTCACCCTCCGGGTCGGCGACGAAATTGCGATGGAAGACGTCGTCGCGCACATCGAAAGCATCGGCTACGAGCGCCGCGAACCGGTCGAGTTGGCCGGCGACTTCTCGGTCCGCGGCGGCATCCTCGATGTGTTCCCGCCCGAAACCGCCAAGCCCCTGCGCGTCGAGTTCTTCGGGGACCAGATCGAGTCGATGCGCCGTTTCGAGCCCGAAACGCAGCGTTCCGTGACGAAAACCCAGGAAGCGACGCTGCTGCCGCTCATCGAATATCCGCGCTCGCGCAAGCTGTTCGAGGACCTCGGGGGGACGGGCGAACCCTTCCCCGGCTGGGAACTGCTCGTCCCCCTCGTGCGCCCGCGCGCCGCTTCGCTGTTCGGCCTGATGGACCGGCCGGTCGTCGTCTGGGATGAGCCCGAGCAGCTCCGCGGCGCGGCCGAGCGCCTCTGGAAGCGCCTCGAAGAGCCAAGCCGAGAAACGGTCTGCCCGCCTGAGCGCGTTTTCTTCCGCTGGGAGGAACTCGAAGCGCAGGCCGTGCCGCACACGCAGATCGCCGTCCGCGAACTGGCGCTTGCGAGCGAGCCGGCGCTGCACATCGGCTCGCGCCCGTCGATGACCTTTCAGGGCAACGTTCCGGTCGCGGTCTCGGAAACGCGCAATCTGGTGGAGCAAGGCGGTCAGGTCGTCTTTTTTGCCGCCACCAACGGCGAACTCGAGCGCCTGGCCGAGATCTTCCAGGAATACGCGGTGCCGTTCCAGCTTGGCCTCGAGCCGGCGGGCGCCACGCCTTCGTACCTCGCCGAGCGCGCCTACCTGGCCGGATCGGTCGCGAGCACGCACCTGGTGAAGGGCGCGATCCGCCGCGGCGTGGTCTTCCCCGAGGAGCGCCTGGCCATCTTCGGCTCCGAGGACCTGTTCGGCGCTTCCGACTGGGCGGGCAAGAAAACCGCGCCCAAGAGCAATCTGGCCGCTTTCGCCACCGATCTTGCCGATCTCAAACCGGGCGACTATGTCGTCCACCAGCAGCACGGCGTGGGCCGGTTCCTCGGGCTGCGTGAAGTCGGGCAGGGCGAGCAGGCCGGCGATTACATGCTGCTCGAATACGCCGCTGACGCGCGCCTCTACGTGCCGCTCGCCCGCATGGACCTCATCCAGAAGTTCCGCGGCGCGGGCGAGCAGGGCCCGGCGCTCGACCGCCTCGGCGGCGCCACCTGGGAGCGCACTAAGACCCGCGTCAAAGCGAAGATGCGCGATATGGCCGACGAGCTTCTGAAGCTCTACGCCGAACGCCGGATGACCAAAGGCTTTTCCTTTTCGCCGGACGGCAACTGGCAGCGCGAGTTCGAAGATTCCTTCGAGTTCACGGAGACCGCGGACCAGCTCTCGGCCGTTAAGGACATCAAGCGCGACATGGAACTGGACCAGCCCATGGACCGCCTGCTCTGCGGCGACGTCGGCTTCGGCAAGACCGAGGTCGCTATGCGGGCGGCTTTCAAGGCGCTCGGCGACGGCAAGCAGGTCGCTGTGCTCGCCCCCACCACGGTCCTGGCCTTCCAGCACTTCGAAACGTTCAAGCGCCGTTTCGCCCCGTTCCCCGTGCGGGTCGAGATGCTCAGCCGTTTCCGCACCGCCAAGGAGATCCAGGCCGTGCTGGCCGACACGGCCGACGGCAAGGTGGATGTCCTGATCGGCACCCATCGCGTGCTCTCGAAAGACGTTGAATTCAAAGATCTGGGCCTCCTGATCGTGGACGAAGAGCAGCGCTTCGGCGTGCGCCACAAAGAGCGGCTGAAGCGGATGTCGAAGAGCGTCGATGTGCTGACGATGACTGCGACGCCGATCCCCCGGACACTACACATGTCGTTGTTGGGGCTGCGCGACCTCTCGGTCATCGAAACCCCGCCCAAAGACCGTCTGTCGGTCCAGACCGTGGTGGCCCATTACGACCCCGATCTTCTGAGGACCGCCATCGAGCAGGAGCTCGGGCGCGGCGGGCAGGTCTATTTCCTCCATAACCGGGTGGATTCCATCTGGGCGCGTGCGGCGGACATCCAGAACCTCGTCCCGGCGGCCAAAATCGGGGTCGGCCACGGAAAGATGAGCGAAGCCGAACTGGAAAAAGTGATGCTCGGTTTCATGCACCACGAGTTCGACATCTTCGTGTGCACTACAATTGTAGAAAACGGCTTGGATATCCCGCTCGCCAACACCATCATCATCGAAAACGCCGAGCGCTACGGCCTTTCCGAGCTATACCAGCTTCGGGGGCGCGTGGGCCGCTCGAACCGCCGCGCCTATGCCTACCTGCTTGTTCCGGCCGACACCGAGCTAAGCGAGACCGCGCGCAAGCGCCTGGCTGCGCTGAAGGAATTCAGCGACCTCGGGGCCGGGTTCAAGATCGCGGCGCTCGACCTGGAGCTTCGCGGCGCGGGCAACCTGCTCGGAGGCGAGCAGCACGGCCATATCAACGCGGTCGGCTTCGACATGTACGTGCGCATGCTCGAAGAGACCGTGCGCGAGCTGAAGGGCGAGGAAGTGCCGGTCGAGATCCATGCCAACATCAACCTGGGGCTCGACCTGCGCATTCCGCCCGAGTACGTCTCCGACGAGCGCCAGCGGCTGCGCGCTTACAAGCGCATCGCCGAAGCGGGGAACCCCGACCAGGCCGGGAAGATCATGGCGGAACTGGCGGATCGCTATGGCCCGCCGCCTGAAGCCGTCGCACACCTGCTCGACTACTCGATTCTGAAGACGCTCGCGCAGAGGATCGGCATCGAGCACATAGACCGCCGCCAGGGTGTGCTCAACGTGAAATTCCACGGCGATTCGCGTGTGGATCCGGAGCGGCTGATGGCGCTCGTCTCGGGCACGAAGGGAGCGCAATTCACTCCCGCCGGAGTGTTGCGCCTGCCGCTGGACGGGGTGTCGTCGCCTCAGGGGGTTCTGGACTTTCTGAAGCAGCGGTTGGAGGAACTCGGCCCTGCTACAATACGTCATTGAGCCATGCGTATGAAGTGTGTACTCGCGTCCGGCCTATTGTTTGCGGCGTCCTGCCTAGCCGCTGACGTACAGATCGTCGAGCAGATTATCGCCAAGGTGAACAACCAGATTGTCACCAAAAGCGAACTCGACAAGACCCTTCAGCAGACCCAGGCGGAAGCGATGCGCCAGAAGCTCCCCGCCGACCGCATGCGGGCGCTGCTCAAGCAGACTGAGACCGACATGCTGCGCGACAAGATCGACCAGATCCTGCTTGTCCAGAAGGCCAAAGATCTCGACATCAACGTGGACAGCGAGGTGAGCAAGCGGCTTGCGGAGATCCAGGTCGATCAGAAAATCTCCGACCAGGACAAGTTCCAGCAGTTCGTCCGCGAACAGACCGGCATGCCGTTTGAAGACTTCAAGCAGCAGATGAAGGACCAGTTCCTGACGCGCGAGGTCATACGGCGCGAGGTCGGCGGCCGCATCACCATCTCCAAGGCCGAGCAGCTCAAGTACTACGAAGAACACAAGAACGATTTCGTTCGCGAAGAGCAGGTGGTGCTGCGCGAGATCCTGATCTCGACCGAGGGCAAGGACGCCGCGGGCCAGGCCGCGGCCGAGAAGAAAGCCAAGGACCTGGTGGCGCGCGCGCGCAAGGGCGAGAACTTCGGCAATCTCGCGCACGACAACTCCGACGCCGAGACCGGACGCAACTACGGCGAACTCGCTCCGTTCAAGCGGGGCATGCTGAAGAAGGAAATCGAAGACATCGTGTTCGCGCAGAAGAAGGGCTACGTCACCGACCCGATTAAGGCGTCCAACGGCTTCCTGATCCTGAAGGTCGAGGAGCACAACGAGCCCGGCTTGCAGCCGTTCGAGGCGGTGGAGAACGAGGTCATGGAGAAGCTCTACATGCCTCGCATGGAGCCGCGCGTCCGCGAGTATCTGACCAAGCTGCGGCAGGAAGCGTTCCTCGAAATCCGCGCGGGCTATATCGATTCGGGCGCCGCGCCGGGTAAGGACACCACCTGGAGAGATCCGGCGAAGCTGACGCCCCAGACGGTCACCAAGGAAGAAGTCGCGTTGCGCCAGCGCCGCCGGAGGATGCTGTGGATGGTGCCGGTGCCGGGCACGAGCACGTCGGTGGTCAGCCGCTCGGGCGGCGGGCAGTCCCCGCGCGTTCCGGCCGGACCGACCGGCACGGCCGCGGCGCCTGGAACGCCCGGAGCGACCTCGACCCAGCAGATCCCGGGCTCCTCGCCCATTCCGGCCCAGAACTGATGAAAGCTCCGTTCGCTAGCGAGATCGAGCCCGGACAGGTCGCTTCGGCGACCTTCCTGGTGCATGCCAAAGAGATCCGGCAGAAAAAGACGGGTGAGCCTTACCTCTCGCTCGTGCTCGGCGACCGCACCGGCGAGCTTGACGCCAAGATGTGGGACAACGTCGCCGACGTGATCGACACGTTCGACCGCGATGATTTCGTCCGCGTGCGCGGGCTGCTCCAGATCTACAACAACCGCCGGCAGTTCACGGTGCACAAGCTGGCGCGCGTCGAAGAAGCCTCCATCGACATCGCCGATTTCTTTCCCGCCTCCTCGCGCCAGCCCGAAGAAATGATGGCAGAGCTGCGCGCGATCGTTTGCGGGATCGAGAACCGGCATCTGCGCGCGCTGCTCGAGCTGTTCCTGTCGGACGAGGAAATCGCGCGCCGCTACATGCGCGCGCCGGCGGCGAAGTTCATCCACCATGCGTATTTGGGCGGGTTGATCGAGCACGTGCTATCGATGTGCGGATTGTGCCGCGCGATGGCGGCGCACTACAAGTCGCTCGACCTCGACCTGCTGATTACCGGCGCCGTGCTGCACGATGTGGGCAAGATCCACGAGCTGAGCTACGACCGCAGCTTCGGCTACACGAGCGACGGGCAGCTACTCGGCCACATCTTCATCGCCGGCCGGATGGTGGACGAGAAGATCGCGCAGTTGCCCGATTTTCCGCCCAAGCTGCGGACGCTGGTGCATCACCTGATCCTGAGCCATCACGGCTCGCTCGAGTTCGGCTCGCCCAAGCTGCCGCTGTTTCCCGAGGCGCTGATGCTGCACTACCTTGACGACATCGACGCCAAGATGGAGTGCATGCGCGTGCTGGTGGAGAAAGACCGGCAGATGGAAGGCGACTTCACCACCTACAGCAACTCGCTCGAGCGCGTGGTGCTGAAGAAGTCCCGGTACCTGGCGGAGGAGGGCGAAGCGCCCGCCGCGCCCGCGCCTGAGCCGGCCCGCAAGCAGCGGCCTCCGGCTCCAACAACGCCCAGCCTGTTCGGCGAAAAACTCGGACAGGCGCTGCGGTCCATCGAAGAGAAATAGCCATGATCCCGCCGCCGCTCGAACTCCGGTGCCTCAAGGCGCTCTGGGAACTGGGCGAGGGCAACGTGAAGGACGTCCAGCAGGCGCTCGGTCCCGACCGTAAGCTGGCCTACACGACTGTGATGACTGTGCTCGACCGGCTGGTGCGGAAGAACGCGGTGGCGCGGCGCAAGGCGGGGCGGGCGTTCGTCTATACTCCGGTTCTGACGCGTGAGACGCTCCGGCGGGCGGCGGTGAGGCGACTCGTCGACACGCTGTTTGAGGGCTCGGAGGAAGAGCTGATCGCCTACATGCGCGGGGGCGGGCGCGAACCCGAACCCGCCGAATACTCGGAAGTTTCGCTCGATACCGCCCTTCTCTGAAAAGGGGACAGAAAAGGGGACAGACGCATTTTCCGTGAGAACGCCGGCTGTCCCGCTGCACCACATTGGTATGCCGCGGCGAGCGCGTTTCGTGGTGCCAGACGTGGCCCATCACGTCACGCAGCGTGGCAATAACCGCCAGGACGTCTTCTTTTCCGCCGGCGACCGCAGGCTCTACCTCGCCCTGTTGGCCCGGCACGCCGCTCGCCATGGTGTGCAAATCCTCGGCTATTGCCTGATGACGAATCACGTCCACCTGGTGGCGATACCGCGCCAGGCTGATTCCCTCGCGCGAACCCTCTGCCGCACGCACTCGGAGTATGCGCTGGAAATCAACCGCTGTCATGAGCGCAGCGGCCACCTGTGGCAGAGCCGCTTCTATTCCTGCTCCCTGGATTCCGCGCACCTATATGAAGCATTGTGCTACGTGGATCTGAACCCGGTGCGCGCCGGTCTGGCCGGTGTCGCCTGCGAATGGCCGTGGTCGAGCGCGCGCGCTCATTGCGTGGAAGGCGCGGTTGACCCGGTGCTGGACCGCGAATGGATCGGACAAGTGGGCGGCTGGGACCACGCCGCGTGGCGAGAATGTTTGACGGCAGCCATACCGGATAAACGCTGGGAGGCGGTGCGGCGCGCGGCTTACACCGGAGAGCCACTTGGCTCGCGCGAATTTGTCACTGTTCTGGAGCGGCAAGCGGGCCGCCGGCTTCAGGTATTGAAACGCGGCCGTCCAAGGAAGCCGGAGCAGGAGGCGCCGGACTCAAAACAGGCATGCCTGTTTGCTGGAACTGATGGATAAGGAGCGACGGAAATTGCGTCTGTCCCCTTTTCAGATCCGCACGAACCAGCCGCGGCGGTACAGGCCGTAGGCCAGCGCGAACATCAGCAGCACGTAGGCGATCGCGTAGAGCAGCGAGGCGTTCATGGGTGAGGCAAGGCCCGCGAACAGCGTATCGTAGAGCCACGCGCGCAGCGTGACCGCGTGGCCGTCCGCGGTCCAGCGGATCGCATTGAACACCTGGTCGAGAATCTCCGAGGCCATATAGACGGCGATCGCGTTCATGCCGAGAATCGCCAGCGGTTTGGTCCAGCGCTTGTAGCCGCGCCCGTCGATCAGCCACAGGAAGATAGCGAAAACCACGAAGTCCAGGCCCGCCATGAAGAGTGTGAACGACGGCGTCCAGAGCTTCTTGTTGATCGGCATCCAGACGTTCGAGATCAGGCCCGCGGCGAGCAGCAGGTTCCCGGCGAAGAAAAGCCAGGTGGTGCGCTCGGGCAGCGTGTTCTTCATCCGGAGGATGCGGCCCGCCATGATGCCTAGCAGCGCGGTGGCGATCGCAGGGAGCGTGCTGACAATGCCTTCGGGATCCCAGGTGTCTCCCATGTAGTTGTGGGCGCCGAGCACGATACGGTCGACGTAGTGCGCGAAGTTGCCTTCGAGATCGAGCCTGCCGGGACCGTAGCCTGGCACGGGCACGAGCGTCATGAGGAGCCAGTAGCCGGCGAGCAGGGAAACGATCCAGACGACCTGGCCGCGCACGCGCGTGGTGAGATAGATCGCCACGGCGGCGAGGTAGCAGATCGCGATCCGTTGCAGCACGCCGAGGATGCGCTGCGAGGAGAGGCTGAAGGCGGGGTAGGCGTAACACACGAGTCCGAGGGCGAACAGGATCGCCGCGCGGCGCAGCGCCTGGAGGAACAGCCGCGCGCGCGAGGCGCCTTCGGCCACGCGGCGTTCGAGCGAGAACGTCATGGCCACGCCGACGATCCAGAGGAACGACGGGAAGACGACATCGGTTGGGGTCCAGCCATGCCATTCGGCATGCTGGAGCGGCGCGTAGACGTGCCGGCCGTCGCCCGGTGAGTTCACCAGCACCATGAGCGCCATCGTGGCGCCGCGAAAAGCGTCGAGGGAGACGAGCCGCTGCTTCACGAGTCGTTCCCTATTCCCGCACGCCGGCCAGGTCGAGCAGGAACGCGTAGCGGAACGCGGTTTCGCGATAGCGCTTGTCGCGGCCGGAGACGCCGCCGTGGCCCGCTTCCATTTCGGTCTTGAGCAGCACCTTGTTCCGGTCCGTCTTGGTCGCGCGCAGCTTGGCGACCCACTTGGCGGGCTCGAAGTACTGCACCTGCGAATCCTGAAAGCTGGTGGTCACGAGGATGTTCGGGTAGTTCTGCGCCTTCACCTGGTCATAGGGCGAGTACGACAGCATGTAGTCGTAGTAGACCTTCTCGTTGGGATTGCCCCACTCGTCGTATTCGTTGGTGGTGAGCGGGATCGAGTCGTCGAGCATGGTGGTCACGACATCGACGAACGGCACGTCGGCGATGACGCCCTTGAAGTCGCCGGGCGCCATGTTGAGGACCGCGCCCATGAGCAGGCCGCCCGCGCTGCCGCCGTTGGCGAACACGCGCTTCGGGTCGCCGTATCTTTCCTCGACCAGGTACTCGGTGCAGGCGATGAAGTCGGTGAACGTGTTCCGCTTCTTGAGCAGCTTGCCGTCTTCATACCAGGCGCGGCCCATCTCCTGGCCGCCGCGTATGTGGGCGATGGCGAAGACGAAACCGCGGTCGAGCAGGCTGACGACGTAGGGGTTGAAGTTCGGGTCCGTGCTGTAGCCATAACTGCCATAGGCATAGATGAACAGCGGGCTGGTGCCGTCTTTCTTGAAGCTCGTGCGGTAGACGAGCGATATGGGGACGCGCACACCGTCGGGCGCGGTCGCGTAAAGCCGCTCGGTTTTGTAGTTGGCCGGGTCGAAGCCGCCAAGCATTTCGTCGCGCTTGAGCAGCTTTTTCTCGCGGGTCGCCATGTTGTAGTCGTAGACCGAGTGCGGCGTGGTGAGCGAGCTGTAGCTGTAGCGCACGACGGGCGTATCCATTTCGTGGTTGTCGCTCGGTACGGCGACGTAGGCGGGCTCGCCGAAATCGATCGAGTGCTCGCCCGAGCCCGACCACGGGATGACGCGAAGCTGGATCAGGCCGTTTTTGCGCTCGACGGCGACGAGCGACTGTTTGAAGAGCTCGACGCCTTCGAGGTACGTGTCGTCGCGGTTCGGAATGACTTCCTTCCAGTTCTCGATCGCCGTCCGTGTGACGGGCGTCTTCATGAGCCGGAAATTTTTCGCGTTGAAGTTGGTGCGGATGAAGAAGCTGTCGCCGAAGTGATCGGCCTCATACTCGACGTTGCGGCGGCGCGGTTGGAGGACCTTGAACTGGCCCGCGGGCGTGCCGGCGTCGAGGAATCGGTACTCGGAACTGAGGGTCTGGGTCGAGGCGATCATGAGGTAGCGCTTCGACTTCGTTTTGAAGACACCGCAGCGGAAGGTGTCGTCCTTCTCCTCGAAGACGAGTTCGTCTTTGGCGGGATCGGCGCCGAGAACGTGACGGAAGATCTGGTAGGCGCGCAGCGTTTCCGGATGCTGCTTGGTGTAGAACAGCGTCTTGTTATCGTTGGCCCATTCGGCGTTGCCGGTGACGTTGGGGATGGTTTCGGCGAGAACCGCGCCGGTCCGCAGATCCTTGAAGTGAAGATTGTAAAAACGGCGCCCGGCGGTATCGACGGCGTAGGCCGCGATGTTGCCGTCCGGCGTGATGACGGGCGGCGGCACAGAGGTGAACTTATGGCCTTCGGCGACCTGGTTCACATCGACCACAATTTGTTCGGGCGCCTCGAGCGATCCCTTCTTGCGGCAATAGACGGGATAATCTTTCCCCTCGACGACGCGCGTGTAGTAAAAGTAGCCGTCCTTCTTGTAGGGGACCGAGTCATCAGTCTGCTTGATGCGCGTTTTGAACTCTGTGTAGAGCTTGTCCTGCAGGGCCCGCGTGTGGGCCATGACCGCCTGCGTGTACGCGTTCTCGGCGTCGAGATAGCTGCGGACTTCGGGGTTGTGCCGGTCGCGGAGCCAGTAATAGTTGTCGGTCCGCACGCTTCCGTGCTTCTCGAGTTTTTTCGGAACGATTTTGGCAGCGGGCGGTTGCGGCTCGCGGTTGCACGCCAGCAGGGACAGCATCAGGAATCCGACAAGAATAGCGAATAGGCAGCGCATTGAAATTGATGATACAACGGCTGTCGGACGGGGCTTGAGAGCTATGCGGGACCGCCCGCCGTGCAGGCGCACGGCCGATCGAGCGCAGCGCGGAGTTCGCCCAGCTTGGTTTCGAGGCGCACGCGTTCGCTGAGGCTGTAGACCTTGGGCAGAAGCTTCCCGGCTTCCTCGCAGGCGCGCGCGGCAGAAGCGCGGTCGGCCTCTGCGCCCGCAGCCAGTTTCAGTCCCAGTTCGAGGTCGTTACTGACGAGGCGGATCAACTGGCGGTCCGTCTTCGCCCGCAGTTCAGCGAGCTTGGCATGTTCGGAAATGGTGCTCGTACTCATGTGACTGCCTTTTCCTGTTTAGACGTAGGAACAGGGCCGAATGTTCTGCGCGGCCTCTCGCTTTAATGAGACGGCCGGATGCGCGGTGGGTTACACTGGCCTTAACGTTTGGGTGAAGGGCGATGCGGACCATTCTTGTGGTGGATGACGAACCGATGGCGCTCAAATTAGTGCAGTCCATCCTCGAAAAACGCGGTTTCGAGGTTTTGGCCTCGACAAGCGCCAAGCAGGCCGTGAAGCTTTTCGAATCGAAGCGCGAGAAGATCGATCTGCTGATCAGCGACATCGTAATGCCTGAAATGGACGGCACGCGGCTGGCGAGCGCGCTGGTGGCGCTCAATCCGGAACTGCCTGTGTTGTTCATGTCGGGGTTCGTGACCGAGAACGAAGTGGCCGATGCGAGCGCCATCTGCCAGTTCGCGTTCATCCGGAAACCGTTCCGGCCGGCGACGCTGGTCCAGGCGGTGCAGAAAATGCTCACCGGCGCCGACCAGACGGCGTAAACTGGGAATTTCCCGAATCCCAATGTACGATCTGAACTTCTTTCGCTCGAATCTCGATTCCATCGCGGCGCGGCTGGCTGCGCGCGGCTTCTCTCTGAATGTGGAGGAGTTTCGCGGGCTCGACGCGCGGCGCAGGGCCGCCGTCACCGAGACCGAACAGCTCAAAGCTCTGCGCAACTCCGAGAGCGCGGAGATTGCCAGGCTGCGCAAGGCCGGCGCCGATACGACCGAGCGGCAACAGAAGATACGCGAGATCGGGGACCGCTCGGCGGCGCTCGACAAGCAAGTGGCCGCGCTCGAGGAAGAATTCCGGCAGGCGCTGGCGAGCGTTCCGAACCTTCCGCACGAGTCCGTGCCGGTGGGGCGGAGCGAAGCGGACAACGTCGAGATCCATCGCTGGGGCCAGCCGCGCGCGTTCGATTTCGAGCCGAGGGCGCATTGGGATTTGGGGCCGGAACTGGGGGTGCTCGACCTGGAGCGCGCCACGAAGATCACCGGCGCGCGGTTCGCGGTCTATTGGGGGCTGGGGGCGAAGCTCGAGCGGGCGCTGATCAACTTCATGCTCGACACGCATACGCGCGAGCACGGCTACACCGAAGTACTGCCGCCGTTCATGGTGAATTCGGCGAGCCTGTTCGGCACGGGGCAGCTGCCCAAGTTCGCCGAGGACCTGTTCAAGATCGAAAAATCCGACTTCTGGCTGGCGCCGACGGCGGAAGTGCCGGTGACGAACCTGTTCCGCGACGAGACGCTCGACGTAGAGCGCCTGCCGATCCGGCTGTGCGCGTACACGCCGTGCTTCCGCAGCGAGGCGGGGTCGTACGGGCGCGATGTGCGCGGCATCATCCGGCAGCACCAGTTCCAGAAGGTCGAACTGGTGAAGTTCACGCGGCCCGAGCAGAGCTACGACGAGCTGGAGAAGCTGACGCGCGACGCCGAGGATATTCTGCGTCGGCTCGGGCTGCCGTTCCGGAGGATAGTGCTTTCGACGGGCGATATGGGGTTTTCGTCGGCGAAGACTTACGATCTCGAGGTGTGGCTGCCGGGGTTGAACGAGTACAAAGAGATTTCTTCGTGCTCGAACTTCGAGGCGTTCCAGGCGCGGCGGGCTGCGATCCGCGCGAAAGGCGCCAAGGGCAAGCCGGAGTTCGTCCACACGCTGAACGGGAGCGGGCTCGCGGTCGGGCGGACGTGGGTCGCGATCGTCGAGAACTACCAGGAGCGCGACGGCAGCGTCGTGATTCCTGAAGCGCTGCGGCCGTACATCGGGGCCGAGCGGATCGTGAAGGGCGAGTTGAAGTAGGGTTCGCCGGTCACAAGCCTCCCTGAAAAAATATCCCTTTAAAACGCGGGAATTACGAGCGTAGCACACCCGGTGGCTCATGGAGTGCGCTACTAGACTGGGGCCGCTAGGAGGCTCAATGGTCGCGCGTGGTTGTGGATGGCGCCTGGTGGCGGCGTTGATTTGCGGGGTGATGGCGTGGGCGGCTCCGCCGCTTTCGACGGTTCAAGACACTCTGTACAAGGCAGACGGCAATCCGTTCAACGGGTTCCTTCTGATTGAGTGGAAGAGCTTTGCGGCGTCCGATGCAACGAACATCGCGCAGCATTACACGACGGTTCCGATCGTGAACGGCGTCGTGCTGGTGCAGCTTGTTCCGAACGCGAGCGGGTCGAGTTACTCGGTGCGGTACAGCAGCGACGGGAAAATTCAGTTCGAAGAAACGTGGGTGATTCCGGCGAGCACGTCACCGCTGCGGATCAAGGATGTGCGGGCTTCGGTGGTGCCTCCGGGCGGGGTTGTGACGCCGCCGGGTGAGACTGCGCCGATCCAGGAATCCGATGTGGTGGGGCTGGTGGCGGACCTGGCGGCGCGTCCGGTGAAGGCGCCGGGGTATGCGCCGTCGCGCGCGGTGTACATCAACTCGATGGGCGCGCTCGAGGCGGTGGTCGGGAGCCTGGAAGATTGCGTTCGCGTGGATGGGACGGCGGGGCCGTGCGGGTCCGGCGGCGGGAGCACCGGGCCGGGATTCGTGGATGGCGAGACGCCCGCGGGGCTGGTGAACGGGTCGAACGCGGTGTTCACGGTGGCGAATCTTCCGAGTCCGGCGGCGAGCCTGAGCGTGTACCGCAACGGCGTGTTGCAGAAGCTGGACGTCGATTACGCCGTGTCGTCGAACGTGATTACGTTTCAGGCCGGCTCGGTGCCGCAGCCGGGCGATACGCTACTGGCGAGCTACCGGCTGGCCGATCCGGGGAATCCGGAGGGGCAGGCGGGCGGCGCGCTGGCGGGCACGTATCCGAATCCGTCGCTCGGGCTGGGGGTGGTGTCGGACGCCAATGTTTCCGCGGTGGCGGGGATTCGCGAATCGAAGCTGGCGCTGAATTATCCGACGCACACGAACGCGAACGACCCGACGCTCGATCAGAAGGCCGCGCTGGCCGGCACTGCGGGGACGCCTTCGGCTTTAAACAAGTTCGTCACGGACCAGGACACGCGCCTGGTCGATGCGCGCACGCCGACGGCCCATGGGTTGCTCGGCGGCGCGCACGGCGACACGTCGGCCGGAACGCCGGCGCGCGGGGACATCATCGTGGGGCAGGGCTCTCCGGCACGGTGGACGCGGCTGGGGATCGGCGGGGCGAACCGGTGCCTGATGTCGAACGGGCTCGACGCGGTTTGGAATACGTGCCTGTATACGGCGTTTGCGGCGGGGTCGGTTCCGTTCGTGGACGCAAGCGGGAATTTGGCGGAGAACGGGGCACGGTTGTACTGGGACAACTCGAACCGGCGGCTGTCGGTGGGGAATAACTCGGCGGGCTCGACGTTGTACGTTTGGGATTCGCAAGCCTCGACCGGCTCGACGGGCCTGACGGTGCGGGCGGGGCAGGGGCAGGGGAGCGCGGCGCTTCAGCTCTGGCTCGCGGCTTCGGGGAGCGAACTGGGGCGCGTCGACGCGGATGGCCGCGTGACGGGCGCGACGTTCCGCGGCGCTACTTCGGCCTCGCGGGCGGCGTGGCAGGATGCGGGATACGCGAGCGACCCGAGCGCGCGGACCGATGGCGACGCGTGGTTCAATACGACAGCGCAGGCTCGCAAGACGGCCGAGGGCGGGCAGACGCACACGGCTCCGCAGGTGTTGTGCAGCGCGACGGGCGTGGGGACGAACTCGACGGTGACGACGCAGCTTGGGACGTGCAAGATCCCGGCGGGATTTTTGAAGCCGGGAGACCGCGTCGATGTGCGGTTCGATTACTCGCACGAAGGAACGGCGGCCGGGTTCGCGTTCGACGTGCGGTGGGGTTCGACGACCGTTGTGTCGCGGTCGGCCGCGGCGGGCGACGCGGCGGCCGCGGGGCGAGCCGATGCGGCGATCCACACGAGCGGCGCGCAGTGGAACGTGCAGAGTTGGGGAGCGTCGCTTCCATTGGCGGCATCGGCGGGCGCGGCTTCCGATTCGCTGGCTGCTTCGATTACGGTATCGTTCCTGGGGCGGATGACTTCTTCATCGTCCGATACGGTGACGCTGCGTAACTTCACGGTGGTGCGGTATCCGGCGCAACAGAACCCATAAGTTGACCCTTACCTGTCTGAAGCCTTAGTGTAAGTTCATGGATAAAGTTACGCAGGTTGGCTTCTACGTCGGGAAAGTCCCGAACAAGGTTGGGGAGGGCGCCCGCATTCTCGAGGCGGTGAAGGATGCGAAGGTGAACCTGGTCGGGTTCCTGGGATATCCGAAGTCGGCCCGGATCGCCGAAGTGATTTTCATTGTGGACGAGAAGGCTGCGAATCTCGGGCCGATCGCGAAGAAGGCGGGCGTGACGCTCGACCGGAAGCAGAAGGCGTTCCTGGTGACGGGCGACGATCGTCCGGGCGCCGCGGCGGAACTGGCCGGCAAGCTGGCCGGGGCGGGGATCAACGTGGTGTCGCTGCACGGGCTCGCGGGCGGCACGGGGAAGTTCAGCGCGCTGGTCTGCGTGGCTTCGGCGGATTCGCGGAAAGCGGCGCGGGTGCTCGCGAAGTAGTTATTGGCGTAACAGGGCGGCGGCCTGCTTGGCGAAGTAGGTGATGGTGATTTCGGCGCCGGCGCGGCGGATGGAAGTCAGCGATTCGAGCATGGCGCGCCGGCAGTCGATCCAGCCGTTGCGTGCGGCCGCCATGATCATGCTGAATTCTCCGCTCACCTGGTAGGCGGCGATCGGGACGTCCCAACGGTCGCGCGCCTGCCGGATGATGTCGAGGTAGGGCAGGGCGGGCTTGACCATGATCATGTCGGCGCCTTCCTCGAGGTCGAGCTCGATTTCCCGCATGGCTTCGCGGCCGTTGGCGGGATCCATCTGATAGCTGCGGCGGTCGCCGAACTGCGGCGTCGATTCGGCGGCTTCGCGGAAGGGCCCGTAGAAAACCGAGGCGAACTTGGCGGCGTAGGAGAGGATGGGTGTGTTCTCGAAGCCTGCGCCGTCGAGGGCCTTTCGGATCGCGGCGACGCGGCCGTCCATCATATCCGACGGCGCGACGATGTCGGCTCCGGCGCGGGCGTGCGAGACGGCGGCTCGGGCGAGCCAATCGAGCGTCGCATCGTTATCCACCTGGCCGTTGACGATTTTGCCGCAGTGGCCGTGGCTGGTGTATTCGCAGTTGCAGACGTCTGTGACGATGAGCAGGTCCGGCGTTTCCTTCTTCAGGGCGCGGACGGCGCGCTGGACGATGCCGTCTTCGGCGTATGCTTCCGAGGCGGTTTCATCCTTGTGGTCCGGGATGCCGAACAGGATCACTCCTCCAATGCCGAGCTTCGCGACTTCAGCCGCTTCACGCGCGGCTTCGTCGATCGAGAGCTGATAGTTGCCCGGCATCGCTCCAATTTCCTTCCGGATTCCTTTTCCAGGCACAACAAAGAGCGGAAAGATAAATTGCGAGGGCTGCAAGTGTGTTTCGCGCACAAGGGCGCGCAAGGGCTCGGTTGCTCGCGTTCTGCGGAGGCGTTGCACGGGGAACGGCATAAACTTGATTTTAGCTCTGGCGGTGGGGACTACTCTGGATGCTGAGGACGCGGCGGTCGGAAAAGGGGACAGACCCCTTTTCCTGCGGAAAAGGCGTCAGTCCCCTTTTTGGCGATATGCTGGTCGGACGCGTATGAAACTCTTCGCCGCGGTTTCAGTTTTGGGGTTGATGGTGGGTGCAGGGGCTTGTGCCGAGGAGGTTTGGACGGCGCGCTGGATTTCGGTTCCGGGGGCCTCGCCTCACGAATATGGCGTGTACCATTTCCGGCGCTCGTTCGAGCTTCCGGAGAAGCCTTCCTCTTTCAAGATTCATGTCACGGCCGATAACCGGTATCACCTGTTTGTGAACGGGGAGCGGGCTGGGCTTGGTCCGGCGCGCGGGGATTTGAATCACTGGCGGTACGAGACGTACGACATCGCGCCGATGCTGCGGGCGGGGAAGAACGTCATCGCGGCGGTGGTGTGGAACGCGGGGCCGGATGGGCCGGTGGCACAGATGTCGAACGGGACGGGGTTCCTGCTGGCGGGGGATCCCGCGGTCGAGACCGGCGCGCAATGGCGGTGCGTTCGCGATGAGGCCTACAAGCCCGAATCGACTCGCGGGCTGGTGCGCGGCTACTATGCCGCGGGGCCGGGGGACCGGGTGGACGCCTCGAAATATCCGTGGGGATGGGAGCAGGTGGATTACGACGATTCGGCATGGAAGGCGGCCGTGCCGGGGGCTCCGGGCGGGCCTCGCGAAGCCCGGGACGCTCCAAGCCGGTGGATGCTGGTTCCTCGCTCGATTCCCTTTGCCGAGTTGAAGCCGGAGCGGCTGGCTCGCGTGCGGCAGTCGTCGGGCGCGACGGTGCCCGCGGGGTTCCCGGCCAAGGCGGGGCGCGTCATTGTTCCCGCGAACGTGAAAGCCACTTTGCTGCTCGATAACGACCGGCTCACGACGGCGTATCCGGAGCTGGTGGTCAGCGGGGGCGCGGGCGCGTCGATCACGGCCGCGTATGCCGAAGCCCTGTATGTGCCGGGCACGGAGCGCAAGGACAACCGCGACGAGATTCAAGGTAAGGAGTTCGTGGGGTATCAGGACGTGTTCCTTCCCGACGGCGGGGCGAACCGCATGTTCCGCCCGCTGTGGTGGCGCACGTACCGCTACCTGAAGCTCACGATCGCGACGAAGTCGGCGCCGCTGACGATTGAGGACCTGCGCGGCGTTTACACGGGGTATCCGTTCGTGCGGAAGGCCCGGTTCGAGGGTGGGCCGGCGGAGATCCAGAAGATTCTCGACACGGGTTTTCGCACGGCGCGGCTGTGCGCCCACGAGACGTACATGGACTGCCCGTACTACGAGCAGCTTCAGTATGCCGGCGACACACGCATCCAAGCGCTGGTCTCAATTTACATGACGGGCGACGGGAGGCTGGTGCGCAACGCGATCGAGCAGCTCGATTCCTCACGGACGGCGGAGGGAGCGACGTACAGCCGCGCGCCTTCGGCCTTGCAGCAGTACATTCCTCCGTTCTCGCTGTGGTGGATCGGGATGGTGCACGATTACTGGATGTATCAGGACGATCCGGTGTTCGTGCGGCAAATGCTGCCGGGCGTGCGGGCGGTGCTGGCGTTCTTCGGGTCGCACCAGAAGGGGAACGCGTCGCTCGGGCGCATGCCGTGGTGGAACTTCGTCGATTGGGCGAAGGAGTGGCGGGACGGCGTGCCTCCGGCCGAAGCGGACGGGTCGTCGGCTCCGCTCGATTTGCAGTTGCTGCTGGCGTATCAGTGGGCGGCTCGGCTGGAGGCGGCGCTCGGTTCGAAGGCGATGGCCGAGCAATACGACGCTTCGGCCGCGGAGCTGGCGGCGGCGATTCAGAATCTGTACTGGGATCCGGCGCGGAAGTTTTACGCCGATACGCCGGCGAAGAAGCAGTTCTCGCAGCATGTTCAGGCGCTGGCGGTGCTGGCGGGGCTGATTCGCGAGAAGGAAGCCCGGGACCTGATGGACCGGACAGTGGCGGACGCCTCGCTGACTCAGTGCACGATCTACTTCCGGTATTACCTGCACTCGGCGCTTGCGGCGGCGGAGGAGGGCGACCGGTATCTCGATATGCTCGATGAGTGGCGCGGGCAGCTTTCGCGCGGGCTGACGACGTGGGCGGAGATG
Organism: Acidobacteriota bacterium; assembly: GCA_050261515.1. GTDB lineage: Bacteria > Acidobacteriota > Terriglobia > Bryobacterales > Bryobacteraceae > JBLNDJ01. The sequence continues at coordinate 130,780 of JBLNDJ010000042.1, forward strand.
TTCGAGCCGTCGCGGTCGGATTGCCATGCTTGGGGGGCGAGCCCGAACGTCGAGTTGTTCCGGACGGTGCTGGGGATCGATTCGGCGGCGCCGGGGTTCCGGCGGGTGGTGATCCGGCCGGCGCTCGGGAAGCTGACCGAGGTGTCGGGCGCGATGCCGCATCCGCGGGGCGAGATTGCGGTGAGCTACACGGTTCGCGACGGGAAGCTGGCGGCGGAGGTGAAACTGCCCGCCGGCGTCGAGGGCGAGATCGTGTGGCACGGCGAACGGCGTGCGCTCGGGGCGGGGCGTTCGCGCGTGGAGTTCTAGCGGGGCGTTGCGCGCCAGGTGTGGAGGAAGGTGGCGGTCAGGATGAGCGCGCCTCCGGCAAGAGCCCAGGCGGAGGGGCGCTCGCCCTGGACCATCCACGTCCAGATCGGGTTGAAGACGGGCTCGACGAGCAGCAGCGTGGTCATCTCGAATGCAGGGATGTGGCGGATGGCGCGCGAGAGCAGCAGGTAGGCCAGACCGACCTGGAAGACGCCGAGATAAATCACGATCGCCCAGTCGGTGGGGCGCGCCGCGGGCGCGGGCAACGCCAACGGCAGCGCGATCAGGAACGCCATCGCGTTGCCCGCGACTACGCTCGCAAGCGCTCCGTCTCCGTTGTGCGTGTGCTTGCCGAGCCAGCGCAGCGACATCACCACCAGCGCCCAGGCAACGCCGGAGAGCGCTCCCAGAAGGTTGCCGCGCACCGGGTCGGGCGCCAGCGCGCCGGCCGTTTCGCGAGCGACGAAGAACAGCGAAAGCCCGATGGCGACCACGGCGGCAAAGACGAGGTCCGAGCGCCGCGCGCGCTCCTTCAGGAGCACGGGGCCGAGTAAAAGTACCCAGAGCGGCGCGGTCGATTGCAGAAAAATCGCGTTGGCGGAGGTGGTGAGCTTCGTCGCGCAGACGAACAGGATGAGCATGGCCGCATAGGCGGCCCCGGCGGGCAGCACGCGCCAGCTCCAGCCGCGGCGCGCCGCGGGTACGAGCGCCATCACGGCCACAGCCGCTATCGCCGAACGGAAGCTGGCGACCTGCCACGGCCCGAAGGATGTGGACTTGATGGCCACGCCTCCGGTGGAAAACAACAACGCGCAGGCAAGCGCAAGCAGACGGCTGATGGCGAGGGCACTCATGGGTGAAACACCAAAGTAGCGCAATAGTAGAATGGTCCGTGCTCAAATCACTGATCGTCTTCGCCGCAGCCACACTCGCTATGGCTTACGCGCCGCCCACGGACACGGTGGGACCGCTCACGATCGAGATCGAGCAGCCTGCTCTGGGAGCTTACGGGGCGGGCGGAAATCTCGAGCTCACATCGCAAAACCTGGCAATTCCGGTGATCGTTTCGTTGAGGAACTCGGGCGCCGCGCCGCTGCGCGGAACGCTGCGGGTGACTGTCATTGATGGATGGAGCATCGCGCCCGGCCGGGCGGCGTTCGAGGTCCCGGCGCGCGGGCGCGGCGAGGTGCGGTTCACCGCGCGAGCGGCGGCGGGGAGCTACAACGCGCACTATCCGGTCCACGCGTTCGCCGAATTCACGCACGAAGGGAAGCCGCTCGCCGCGCACGCCGTCATGGTGCTTCAGACGCGGTACCCCGATCCGCCGCGCGCCGATCCGGGCATCGAATGGAAGCCGGTGGCGCTGGCCTCGGGCAGCGGCATTCCGCTGTGGCGCATGCCGGTGCGGCGCGAATTCGCGCGCACTGTGAGCGGGCCGTCGCTCGTGCCGCGGCGCGAGCATTTCGAAGCGGCGTCGCCGGTCGAGTACAGAGAGAGCCGCGGCGAGATCGTCATGAAGCTCGGACCGCGCGAGCCGTCCAGGCGCGAAAACGTCCGGTCGGCTTCGGTGGAGTTTCCCGTCGCGCTGCCCGCGGCGAACCGGATTCAGCTCACGTTCGGCGCCGGCGCGACAGGCCCGGCTTTGTTCCGCGCGCGCGTGAGGCCTTTCGAGGGCGGAGAAGCGCGCGTGGTGTTCGCACAGACGAGCGCGCCCGACTACAAGGCCGACCTCACCGAGTTCGCCGGAAAGTCCGTGGTCGTCGAGCTCGAAGCGGAGGCGGAATCCTCCGCCGAGGCGCGCTGGATTCGTCCCGCGCTGTTTGCGGGCGGCGCGGCCGCCTCGCCAGGAAGCGCGGGCGGGGTGCGCGAGCTAGGCTCGGCGGGGGCGTACAAGGCAAAAGTACGGCCGGGGAAGCGCGGCATCCTCGATGCCGAAGTGAGCTTCGACGACGGCACGCGCAGCCTGTCGTTTCAAGGGTTCAATGTGCGCGTGCTCGGCGACTCGCTTGCAGAATCGCCGTCGGTCTCGTCGCTTTCGGGCGTCGCCGATGAATCGTCCGGGGGACGCCTGCGGCTGCGCCACAAATTTGAAAGCTGGGCGGGCGGGTTCGACCTGTTGAGCGAGCTGTGGGTGGAAGGGCCGGCGCTGCGCGCGAGGCTGTGGCTCGAGAACGCACCCGCGCCGAAGCCGTGGCGCGCGGTTTACATCGAGGAAGCCCGGGCGGGGGCATGGACGCAGGCTCTCGATCGAGTGTACGGCGGGCCCGGAAACGTGATCGACAAGCCGCGCTCGTTCCGCCTGAGCTTCGACGGCCACAGCCTGGCGACGTCGTTCGCCGGCTTTGAATTTGCCAACGGCGTTTCGATGATTCAGGCGCTCGACGTGCCGCCCGATAGCCTGGAGGTCCAGATCGAGCGCAAGATCGCAACGCTGAGCACGCCGCACACACAGACGATCACGTTCATCCCGGGTTCGAACGTGTGGGACGGCGTCAAGGCGTGGCGCGCGATGGACGGGTTGAAGGCTTCGGCCGGAGTGCCGAAGCTCGCGAGCCGCTTCGTGTTCGATTACTGGGGCAACGAGAAATATTCCGCCGCCGCCCGGCTGCTCGCGCGCGCGTTCCGCTACGGGCTCACCGATTCCGCCGTCGTGTGGCACAACTGGCAGCGGTGGGGCTACGACTACCGGCTGCCCGATGTTTATCCGCCGGACCCGGCGCGCGGCACGGTAGAGGACTTCGCCGCGATGGTGCGGGAGTGCACCGAGGCCGGCGTGCGGTTTGCTCCGCACGACAACTACATCGACTTCTATCCCGACTTCGACGGCTTCAGCTACAAAGACATCGTCTTCGAGGCGGACGGCGCGCCGAAACGCGCGTGGTTCCACTTCGCGCGGCAGGCGCAGTCTTACCGGGCGCGGCCGGACCGCGTCCGCCCGTTCGTCGAGCGCAACGTGAAGCTCGTCAAGAGCGGCCTGGCGCCGACGGCGTATTTCATCGACGTGTGGTCGTCGATCGCGCCCTACGATTTCTGGACGGACGACGGCCGCTTCGTGGACCGCAGCGTCACGCGCAAGGCGTGGGGCGAGGCGTTCGGGTGGATTCGCGATTTCCTGGGCGACGACGCGCCGCAGATTTCCGAGGCCGGACACGATCAGTTGATCGGCTGGCTCGACGGCGCGCAGGCGAATCATCTGCGCGTTGATACGGAGGCGGAATCGTTCACCTGGAAGATCGGCGCGAAGGATGCCGAACGCATTCCGTGGTTCGACGCCGCGCATCACGATAAGTTCATCCTGCACGGCGCGGGTTATCCGGACCGCTACGCCGCGGGCCTCGATGAGGCCACGCACGGCATTTACAGCGACGATTACATCGCCACGGAAGTGCTGACCGGGCGGCCTGCGATGGTGGCCGATTTGTTCAACCGCGACGTGGTGCGGAAATACTGGCTGCTGCACGATGTCATGCGCGGCCTGGCGCTGCGCAGGATCGGAGCGGTCGAGTTTGTGGAGGGCGACATTCATCGCCAGCGTGTGAAGTGGGACAACGGCGCCGAGATTTTCGTGAACCGCAGTGATTACGTCTATCACGCGCGAGTGCCGGTGGCGGGCGGGGAAGTCGAATCCGCCATCGAGCGGCGCGGCGGCAAGACCGTCGAGTGGACGCGGTCGCCCGAGTCCGTCTACGTGAACGGGCGGGGCAGCGAGGCGACGGTCGCGGGCGTGACCACGCCGGGCGGCGTGCGCGTGGCGCGCGAGGGCGCGGCGATCGTGGTGACGCCGCTGCCCGAGAGCGGGGCGGTGGCCGTCAAACTCGCGCCGGGCTCGCTACCCTGGAAGGTTGCGGCCGCGCCGCGGCGCATCGAAGCGATCAGCGAGCAGGGCAAGGTGGTTGGCGTACGCAGCCTGGCGAAGGCCGGCGCCGAAATCACGCTGGCCTGCGAGCCCGGCGTATTTGCATATCGCATTCATTAAGACCGGTGGAATTTGAAAAACCAACATCGAACTATTCCCAACCTGCGCTGGTGGATTGGCGGGCTGCTGTTCGCCTCCACGGTGATCAACTACATCGACCGCCAGACGCTCAGTGTTCTCGCTCCGCATTTGAAGACGGAGTTTTCCTGGAACAACGAGGATTTCGCGCTTGTAGTCATCGGCTTCCGCATCGCGTACGCGGTGATGCAGACGGTGGCCGGGCGGCTGGTGGACCGGCTTGGCACGCGCCGCGGGCTGACGCTGTCGGTGGTCTGGTATTCAACCGCCGCGGCGCTGACGTCGCTGGCGACGGGCCTGAAGAGCTTCGCGTTTTTCCGTTTCCTGCTCGGGTCGGGTGAAGCGGCGAACTGGCCGGGCGCGGCCAAGGCGGTCTCGGAGTGGTTTCCGAAATCCGAGCGCGGATGGGCGGTCGCGCTCTATGACAGCGGCTCGTCGGTGGGCGGCGCGCTCGCGCCGTTTATCGTGCTGACGATCTATGCGCGGTTCGGAAGCTGGCGGCCCGCATTCCTGATCACGAGTGCGCTCGGGTTGCTGTGGGTGATCGCGTGGCGCGCGTTCTATCATCCGCCGGAGAAGCACCCGAACCTGGGCGCGGCCGAGCGCGAGATGATTCTGGCGGGGCGCGGGGAGGAAGAGGCAGCCGGCCACCAGCCGCCAGCCGCCGGCAAACAGGAGGGGGCTCGTTCCTGGCGCGAACTGCTGGGCATGAAGCACACCTGGGGAATCCTGATCGGCAAGTTCCTCACGGACCCGGTGTGGTTTTTCGTCACGGACTGGTTCGCGATCTACCTGGTGTCGAAGGGATTCAAACTCGAGAACACGCTGCTGGGCTTCTGGATTCCGTTCCTGGCGGCGGACCTGGGCAACTTCTTCGGCGGAGGTTTTTCGAGCTGGCTGATCCGGCGCGGTTGGAACGTGCTGCGCGCGCGCAAGCTCGTCATCACGATGTGCGGCGTGGGGATGAGCCTGCTCGTGTTCGCGACCGCGGTGAACAGCTTCCCGCTGCTGATTGCGCTGTTCGCGATCTCGACGTTCTCCTACGCGGCGTGGTCCACGATGGGACTCGCGCTTCCGGCGGATTTGTACCCGACGGGCTCGGTGGCGACGGTGAGTGGAATGGGCGGCACGGCGGCGGGCGCGGGGACGATCATCTCGACGTTCCTGATCGGGTGGATTTCGACGCGCTACTCGTTCGGGCCGATTCTGGTGGGCGCGAGCCTGGTGCCGCTGGTGGCGACTGTGGCTGTGCTGGCGCTGGTGAGAGAGCGGCGGGCGGCGGTCACGCGGTAAGGCGCGCGCGGCGTTTCAGCGCAAAGAATAGCGGGATTGCGCCGCACAACAGTGCCCACGTCGCCGGCTCCGGCACGGGCGCCGAGTTTGCGGCCCCGACATAGAAATTGTCCAGTGTGACAAAGGTTTCGGATGTCATTCCGGTCACCACAAGGCTGGTCAGAGGAACGTCGGATGTGTATCCCGCGAATGGAACAGGCGACCCGCTCACGAGCGGGATTATGGTCCCGTCACTGAGGGTCAGCGTGAGATTGCCCGCAAGCACATGGTTGAGGCTATCCGTGACGAAGAACGATCCACCGATAGCCGTGACGTTGGCGCCTGTGAACACGAAGGCCACAGCCTGGTTGCTAAAATTAGCCCCAAAGAGCTGATCGGCGCCGGCTGGGCCCAGGTACAGGCCGTACATTGCGGACGCCGTGTACGCAAAACCGTTCCCGGAGAAGGGCAACGACTCCGGCGGCGGGTACTGCGTAGGAGACAGGGAGTTGAAGTCTTCCAGATAGTAACCCGGCTGCACCGCGCCGAGAAACGACGGCAGGTCCGAGTAGATGACGCCTGCGCTGGCAATTCCGGAAAAGGCCAGGATAGCCGCGAGAAACAACAGAACCCGTGAGCGCATACAGTAATGTAACCTAAATGAACTAACTGTGAAAGGGTCGCGGTACTGGTACTTGCTGCTGGTGCTCTTACGAACGAGCGTGGCGCTTCAGCACGAAGAAGAGCGGGATGCCGCCGCAGGGAAGCCGCGCACTTGTTTCTTCAAATCGAAATGCCACTTCCATAGCTCGTAAGTCGCGGAGTACGACCTGAAACCCGGATCCGGCGGCATTGCGGGACAAGTTCCAGGAACGAGTGCTCGAATTCGTCCTCACCAGGTGCCAGTCGGTATTCCCATGGCGGCGGGCGACACTTCGCCGCAACCTGCGCCAGTTGTGGATAATGCCGTGAGCGCGTCGCTGGCATTCAGAATGTAAACGTAAGACTGTGCCGCCGTCAGGAAATTGGTGGTGTAGAATCCGCACAGCGGCTCGTCCGTCTTCACGCGGGAGCCCGTGGTCGCGGGGCTAATCCTGCGAATCCACATCTCCGTGGACGCGTTGATGCGGTAGAGGCGGTTTTCGTCGGGCGCCACCCGCCTTGTGGTGCGCAGCACCTGCCGCCCGCTCTGCCGCGTGACGGGCTCCACCCGAACGCCCGCCAGCTGGCGCTGCGCCTCGTCCAACTGTAACGCGCCGGCCGCCCCCTGCTCGCGCGCATCGCCCGCCGATACGGGTTCCGCCTCATGCCGCAGGCGGGGCACTCGCCGGAACGCTCCGACTTATAGCCCGGGTGCATCGGGCAGGCATGGTAACGCGGCATTCGCGCCTGCGCCGCCTGACCGGACGCGTTTCGTCCCCTGTACCAAGCGCCGCCCAGGAGGCACCCGGCCGTTACGGCCATAGTGATCAGCGCCGCGGGAACACGGCGCCGCCGGGTTGCATGACGCTCTTTCCCGGCCGGCATGGCTGTAGTATCCTCCTGGCGCGTGAAGCCTCTCGTCCGGGCGGGTCTGCGCGCCCCGGGGGCCCCGGTGTTCGCGTGCCGGGGCTCCCGTCAGTCGCGCAGTCCCAGGAACTACAGCGCCTGAAGCGGACGCATCATGTCGTGCTCTTCGTGCTCCAGGATGTGGCAGTGGTGCACATACTCGTCGCCAGCCATACGGGGGCTGGCAGGCAGGGTGCTGGTCAGAGGCGAACCTTCCGCTTGTGGCACGGTCACGCTCCGCGACGGGAGCGGATGCTCCACGAGCACGGCGACCGTGCAGCACTCGCCCGGCCACATCTTAACTGTCTCCTTCCATCCTTCCTCGCCCGGATCGGGATTGCGGCCGAGGCCGGACCAACTGGGCACGCCGCCGCTGAAATTCCGGAACAGACGGCGGCGGAGCACCTTCACGTTAAAGAGGTGGAAGTGCCACGGGTGTACGTCGGCGGTCAGGTTATAGATGTTCCAGACCTCCAGGGTCCCGTATGTCACGCTTTCCGTAACCGGATCCATATATGTGCGGCCATAATTCTTCCCTTTGCCCAGCGGAACGTTCGTGCCCGCGAGTTGCATCAGGCGGCCGAAGGCGTCGAACGCCTCGTTGAGGGTGATCTCCCTGGCGAGCGGGTTGACCGTGTATCCGGCGTAGGGCGTGCCGGTCAGGGGACCCAGCATCAGCCCGCCGTTGATCGTATCCGGAACCGTGGGAAGCGGCGGGTTGGCGCCCGTCAGCGTTGGCAGCGCGGCGGGAAGCCCCGCGACGGCGCCGACGTCGAACCGCGTGATGGTACGTGTGTTCGGACCGAAACCCGGCGCGACCACCGCCGGGTTCTTGCGCGCGCCCGGATAGTAATCGAAGAACGGCGCGCCGGCCGGGTACGGCGCCGGTGCGTCGTTCAACAACAGCACTTTCGAGTTCGCCGTGCACTGGCTGAAATCCACGATCATGTCGGACCGCTCCGCCGGCCCCTGCAGCCAGGGAGTAAGGTTCAGCGGGTTCGTCGGAACGCCGTTCGCGAAAATCTGCACAGGGAACGGCAAGAACCCGCCTTCGGTGCCGATCATCCAGGCATTCACCGGCGCGACGGTGGGCAGCAGGTAGCCCCCCAGCGGCTCCGTCCCACTCGCGTCCGCATACACGAATTTCAGGTTCAAGAAGCGAGCGTTACAGGCGTTCAGAGTGCGAATCCGGTACGCGCCGCGATCCACCGGGGTTCGCGGGAACACGCGGCTGTTCACCAGCATCGTGTCGCCGAACATCTCCGGGACACAGGAAACAGCAGGCGCGTCCTTGGCATTGCCCTGGTATTTCCAGATGGCCTTTTCGTAAACATGCGGGTACCAGAGATCGCCCGCCACGGCGCCACCCAGCGTGCCGGGGCCGGCAACGGCAGCAAATCCCGGATCGATCGCCGGGTTGTAGAATACCTTGTCCTGGAACACCAGGAGCAGGGTCTTGCCTGCGCCCAGCGGGTACAGCGAATCGACAATCGCGTCGGCCGTGTCCGTAATGATGTAGCCGCTCGCAAGCCCCGCATAGGCGCTGATCCGGGTGGTTCCGATCGCGTGGTCGTGATACCACATCAAGCGCGCGCTTTGGTTATTCGGGTAGTACAGGTCGTTGGTCAAGGCACCCAGATCGTTGTGCAGCCAGTTGACGTTGGATGCGCCGACGACGCCGTTCGGATCCACCCAATGGAACGGACCGCCGTCGCTGGCCCAAGGCACCAGTCCGCCGTGCAAGTGAACGGCGATGCGGTCCTGCGTTCCGCCTAAGATCCCCGGGGCGGTCGGCAATGTCGGATCGAATGGAATGATGTGCGCCGGCGGAAGAGCGCTCCGGTATTTTATGCGTACCGGGGTACCCCTGGCGGCAATGATCGCCCCGCCCAGGGCGGCAAACGCCGGAGTATCCGTGTCCGCCGCGTAGCCGTACAATCTGCTGCCGCCCGCCGGCAGCCCGCTGTGCAGCTGTTGCCGGAACGTACCGGCTACGATCTCGTAGTAGTCAACTCCGGGATACCTCGTCTTGTCCGGAGTCAGAATTGGGATTTCGGCGCCGAATGCCGGCAAGGAGTCGACAAACTTCGCGAGCGGCATGCTCACCGAGTACCCGTACGCCCGTCCCCGAGTCGCCAGCAGCGTGACCGCGCCGGCACTCGCTTGAAGAAACTGCCTTCGATTCATATCATCCTCCCTGGCCCCGTCGAGTTAGTCAGCTTGCGGCAAAGCTATATGGTTTATATATCCTAAGAACCTCACGTTGAATATGTACATTTGTTAATGCGAGAAACGATAGTACTAGTACTCTGGAGCGCAGGTAGCTACTTCCCGGCACAAATCTGTGCCGGAGGCCCACAGAGCGAGACACGCACACAGCCGAGCCTGTGCCAAGGGGTGCTAAGGCGAAACTCGGGGAGCGGATGCGGACGATGAAGCGTCGCCCGACCGTGGGCTAGTGAACTTCGCGATTGGTTGCGGCCGGTGCTGCGTTCTATTGGAAGGTGAAATGAAGACAAGCCCCACGAAATGGGGGTGCGTCATTGATGGAATCAAACGTTGGGTGGGTTTCGGTGTGATCGCCGATAACCTGGGCCGACCCGCCGGCGATGGCGCCGACGATCAGCAGCGGCTCTGCGCCCTGGGCCACCGCCTCGGGCAGCGGCGCATCGGGGGATTCGTGCGAGAGATCCCGCTCGCAGGCGAAGAACCGTACGAACGGACGCCGTTTCCCGGTGGCCTGGTCGCGAATCGTTCCGCGCAGCGTGGGGTAGCGCGCTTCAAGGGCGTCGAGGACCGCGCCCAACGTCACGAGGCCCTCGAGCTCGAGCGAAACCTCGCCCGCGCCCGTCGCCGCGAGGGTTCGCAGATGCGCCGGAAGCACAACGCGGATCATGCGAGCGTCTGGACCTCCACCGAGAGCACCGCCGGGAGGTCGCGAACGATGGGCGCCCAGGTATCGCCCGCATCCGGAGAGGCGTAGACCTGCCCGCCGGTCGTTCCGAAGTACACGCCGCAGGAATCGAGCGCGTCGATGGCCATCGCGTCGCGCAGCACGTTGACGTAGCAATCGCGCTGGGGCAGGCCGTTGGTCAGCGGCTCCCACTCGTTGCCGCCCGTGCGGCTGCGATAGACGCGCAGCTTGCCTTCGGGCGGGAAGTGCTCCGAGTCGCTCTTAATGGGCACGACGTAAACGGTCTCGGGCTCGTGGGCGTGCACGCCGATGGGGAAGCCGAAATCACTCGGCAGGTTGCCGCTGACCTCGCGCCAGGATTCGCCCGCGTCGTCGCTGCGCATCACGTCCCAATGCTTCTGCATAAACAGCACGTCCGGCCGCGACGGGTGCATCGCGATGCGGTGAACGCAGTGGCCGGTCTCGGCGTCCGGGTCGGGAATGTACTGGGAGCGCAGCCCGCGGTTGATGGGCCGCCACGTCTTGCCCGCGTCGTCCGTGCGGAACGCGCCCGCGGCCGAGATGGCGATGAACATGCGCTGCGGGTTGACCGGATCGAGCAGGACGGTGTGCAGGCACATGCCGCCCGCGCCCGGCTGCCAGTGCGGACCGGAGCTGTGGCAGCGCAGCCCCGGGAGTTCCTGCCACGTCTGGCCGCCGTCGCCCGAGCGGAACAGCGCGGCGTCTTCGATGCCGGCGTAGACCGTGTCGGGATCGTTGAGCGACGGCTCGAGATGCCAGACGCGCTTGAACTCCCAGGGGTGGGGCGTGCCGTCGTACCACTGGTGCGTGCCCGTCGCGCCCTCGTATTCGAACTTGTTGCCAACGGGGGTCCACGTGCGGCCGCCGTCATCCGCGCGCTGGATCACCTGCCCGAACCAGCCGCTGGTCTGCGACGCATACAGCCGGTTCGGATCGGCGGGCGATCCCTTGACATGGTAGATTTCCCAGCCTGCGAAGTGCGGGCCGCTCACGTCCCACTGCTTGCGGCTCCCATCCGATTCGAGGACAAACGCGCCCTTGCGCGTGCCCACCAGAACGCGTACTCTGCTCATCCCTTTTCCCCCTCGTCAGTCTTCAAACCGGGGCAGAAGCGGCTCGGGATCCCGTTCCCGCCACCGCCGCCGGACCTCGGCGAGCACCGCTTCGCGGTTCCGCGCCATTTTCTCGATCAGTGCGCGCGGCGCCCCAGTCCGCTCGTGACGCGCGCCCCAGATCAGCAGTTCGAGGAGCACCGGCGCCAGATCGATGCCCTTCTTCGTAAGCCGGTAGTTCACCTTCCGCCGGTCCGTCTTTTCGGGTCCGGCGGAGATCAGGCCCGCCTCCTCGAGTCTCCGGAGGCGGTCGGCCAGGATGTTCGTCGCGATCCCCTCGCCCGACTCCTGGAACTCCCGGAACGTCCGCAGCCCCCGGACCATCAAATCGCGAACGATCAGCAGCGACCAGCGGTCCCCGAGCGTCTCCAGCGAGATGCTCACCGGGCAGCCGGAGCGCCGCGTTGTACGGAGCTTGCCGGCCATACCCGCAGCTTACGGAAAATCGCTTGTAGATTGCAAGTTACTTCGGGGACCACTCGTCCGGCTGAAACATGGCCGGGTGGGCACCGGCAGGAGCCGAACAGCGGTCTCAACATTCGCCTTAGCCAGGATTTAAATAAGATATACTGCCACCCATGGCAGAACAGGACCTCTCGAGAAGAAACTTTCTGAGCGCGGCTACGGCGTTCACCATCGTGAGCCCGCAGCTCGTGCGCGGCGCCGGCAGCGAGAAACTCAAGGCAGGGCTGGTCGGCTGCGGAGGGCGGGGAACCGCGGCGGCGAGCAACATCCTGACGGGGAATGAGAACGTCGAGATCGTCGCGATGGCGGATCTGTTCGAAGATCACCTGGAGGGCTCGCTTCGCAGGCTCACGCAGGACCCCCAGTACGCGCGCATCGCCCCGCGCGTGAAGGTGGACGCGGAACATCGGTTCACGGGCTTCGACGCGTTCCAGAAACTGATCGCGAGCGACGTCGATATCGTGATGCTCTGCACGCCTCCGGGCTACCGCCCCGAGCACTTCGAGGCCGCGGTGAACGCGAAGAAGCACGTCTTCTGCGAGAAGCCGATCGCGACCGACCCGGTGGGCACGCGCCGCTTCATGGCCGCGGCGAAGAAATCCGAGCAGCTCAAACTGTCGGTGGTCTCGGGCGCGCAGCGGCACGCCGACCGCGAGTATGTCGAGACTGTGGATAAGGTACGCAACGGCGCGATCGGCGACATTGCCGCGCTCTACTCGCGCTACCTGAGCGGCGCGGTGTGGCACGAGCGCGAGCGCAAGCCCGAGTGGAGCGACATGGAATACGAGCACCGCAACTGGTACTCGTTCATCTGGATCTGCGGCGACCAGATGGTGGAGCAGCACTTCCACAACATCGACTTCATGAACTGGGTGATGGGGACGCACCCGGTGAAGGTCGTCGCCTCGGGCGGCGCGGCATGGCGCCCGCGCGAGCCGATGTACGGCAACATCTACGATCACATGAGCTCGGATTTTGAGTACGCGAACGGCGTGCACCTGTCGAGCGCCTGCCGCCAGTATCCGAAGGGCTGCTACAACAAGGTTGAGGACCTGATCGTCGGGACCAAGGGCCGCACCGACGGGAAGGACCTGGGCCAGAAGGGAATCGACCCCTACGTGCAGGAGCACATCGACCTGGTGAAGAGCATCCTCGGCCAGGGGCCGTACCTGAACCAGGCGATGGCGGTGGCCGAGAGCACCATGACTTGCATCATGGCGCGCGAGTCGGCCTACTCGGGCCTCGAGATCACGTGGGATATGATCATGGCCTCGAAGCAGGACCTTCAGCCGAAGAAGTTCGGCTATGACCTGAAGATGGAGCCGGTGCCGCTGCCGATCCCGGGGCAGTATAAGTTCATCTAGGCTTCCAGTTCAGCGGATTCTATTCCTGTTTGCGCCGCGTCGCTTCTTCGAGTTTGGCGGAGAGCGCGTCGATCTTGGCCTTGAGTTCGTCGATTTCCTGCCTGGTCGGGAAGCCGACCTTGTCCGCCAGGCCTTTCAGCCGGGCGCCGGCATCGCTGACGCCCTGGCCCGCTTTCCGGCCCGTTTCGAGGACCGAGGGTTCGATCTCGCGGCCTTTCTTCACGAGCGTGCCTACGATCCTGCCGGTTTCCTCGCCGATGACGGCGGCCAGGCCGAGGCTCGCATACCATACTCCGCGCAGAGCGTTCGCAGCCGTATCACGCGGTGTCGTTGCCATGGTGTCCCTCCAGATTCTCGATCTGCTTTTCGAGGTCCTCCAGCCGCTCTCTCAGGCCCGTGACCTCCTGGCGGATGTCGTTCAGGTGGGCGACGCGCGCGCGCGACGCCTGCCAGAGGCGATCCACCGCCTTGCCGCCCGCTCGCACCATTTCGTGTAGAAACTGCGGGTTCAGCCACGTCTGCGCCTGCGCACCTTCTTCAAGGATGACTTTGGTCAGCGTCTGGGCGGTCAGGTCCTCGCCGGTCGCGTTGTCGATCACCTCGATTTCGTCGCCCGAGCGGACCAGCGCCGCCAGTTCCGGCAGCGATACATAGGCCTTGGCGGAAGTATCGTACAGCTTGCGGTTGTCGTATCGCTTGATGACGCGGCGCATAATGCGTGAGAAGCTTGCTAAAAGGCCCTCTCAAGCCCATTTATAACGCGGCGCGTCATGGGTGTCAAGGAGGCGGCCGGCGCTAACAGGCAGCCGCGAGCGAGCGGGGGTACCGGACGGCGTTATGAACGATGCTGCGTATGAGCCGCGGCTCGAAGGGCGCCGCACAGTAATCGGCGGCCCCGGCTTCCATGGCATCCAGCCAATCATCCACTTCCGGCAGGCGGCTTACGACCACCACCGGAACCAGGCGGCCCATCTCGCGCAGCCCATTCAGCAGCGGTTCGTAGGCGGAAGGCTCCGCCGCACAAAACACGAGATTGGCCGCTGCGCGGTCGATCGCCTTGATGCTTTCGCGGGCCGAGCGGAACGGCTCCGCGACCACGGTGTAGCGAAGCTCCGCCAGAGCCCGCGACAGCTCGGCGGCCAGATCCTGATCGAGCCCGGTCATGAGAACGTTGACGCGCATCGAAACCTCCTGCGTGACGCTACCAATCTATCGGCGGGAGATGAAGTTGCGATTACGCCGGCGTGACGAATTCGGCGGCGCGGCTTCGGGGGCGTGCTCGGCGGCAGGCTAGCGGTCGGGGCCGCGGTTGCTGGCCGTGGCAGTGGACGTCGCCCAATATCCCGAGCGCGTGATCACGGCAAGCTGCGGGCGGTCGACCGTGAGCTCGATCCGGCGGAACGTGCCGTCGAGCTCGGGGTGCGTCGGGCTGTAGGCCAGCGTGTACTGGTTGCGTATGGTGCGCGCGATCTCCTCGGCGGTGGCCGTGGCCTCCGAGACGTCGTTCAGGTAATAGGACCGGCCGCCGGTCGTCTGGGTCAGCGCATCGAGTTCACGCTTGGCGCGTTGGGTTTCGTCGTCGTTGATCTCGCTCAGAATACCGACTCCGTAGACCAGCACGCCGCTCTGCTGCGCGCTTTTGACCACATAATCGCGCGTAACGCGGCTCTCGTTGTCCTCGCCGTCGGTAATCACGATGAGCACCTTCTTGTCCTCGTGCGCCCTCTGGAGCAGGTGCTCGATGCCGAGCCGGACGGCGTCGCGCATCGCCGTGGTGCCGTGCGTCTGAAAGGTCTTCAGGCCCTGCTCGAGCTTCGCGCGCTCGTGCGTGAAATCGGTGTCGAGGTACGTCTTCTCGTTGAAGTGGATGACGAAAACCTCATCGTCGGGATGCGACGCTTCGACCAGCGCCAGGGCCGCCGCCGCGACCTTCTGGCGTTTGTTGGTCATGCTGCCGCTGTCGTCGATGACGAGCCCGATCGACACGGGGGCGTCTTCGCGGCGGAAAACCTTGAGGTCCTGGGCCGCGCCGTTCTCATAGACGTGGAAGGCGCTTTGCGGAAGGTCCGTCACAAGGCGGCCGTCCGAGTCGAGCACGGTCGCGTGGAGCACGACCAGCCGCGAGTCGCTGCGGAAGACGACGGCGTCGTCCTGCGCCTGCGCCGCCAAAGCCAGCGCGGACAAGGCGGCCGCGAGAATCGCGAATTTGGGCGTGTGGAACATAAGGGGAAGCGCGGGCGGTGGCAAGCCTGCTTCTGTTATTGTGACGCAAAATAGGCCCGGCAGGTTTGTGTTATCTTCGCGGCATGATCGGAAGGCGAGGGTTCCTGGCCGCGGGCATTGCGGCTGCCGCGGGCGGGGCTGTGCGGGGAGGCGGGGAGCCCGCGCTCGTGCGGCCGCGCGCGCTGCGGGAAGGGGACACGGTCGGGTTGATCACGCCGGCGACCTACGTTTCCGACCCGGACCGGCTTGCGCTGGTCGATCGTACGGTCCGCTACTTCGGCCTGCGCCCGAAGCTGGGTCGCAACGTCGGCAAGCGCGTCGGTTACCTGGGCGGCACCGATCAGGAGCGAATCGACGATTTGCACTCGATGTTCCGCGACCCGGAGGTGAAGGGCGTTTTTGCCATACGCGGCGGTTACGGATCCGAGCGCCTGCTCGACCGCATCGATTACGCCCTGCTGCGCGCAAATCCGAAGGTGTTCCTCGGATACAGCGACATCACGGCGATGCACCTGGCGATCCAGAAGCGGGCCGGGCTGGTGACCTTCCATGGCCCGGTCATGATCTCGGGCTTTTCCGAGTTCACGCAGAAGTGGTTCCGCCGCGCGCTGTTCGACACCGCGCCGGCCGGGGCGCTGACGAATCCGCCTGAGGCGAACCAGCTGCGCCCGTCTCACACGCTGCGCACGGTAAGGCCGGGGAGGGCGCGCGGGCGGCTGATCGGCGGGAACCTGACGCTCGTGACCTCGACGCTCGGGACGCCTTACGAGATCGACACGCGCGGCCGCATCCTGTTTATCGAGGATGTGGACGAGCAGCCCTACGGCCTGGACCGCATGCTGACGCAGCTCCGCCTGGCGGGCAAGCTCGAACAGGCGGCGGGCATCGTTTTCGGCGAGTGCAGCAACTGCGGTCCGCGCGAATTCAAGCCGTCGTTCGAATCGACGTTTTCGGCGGGCGAGGTGATCGACCAGATCCTGGGGAAGCTGAGCATCCCTGTGCTCTCGGGCCTGACGATCGGCCACACCGACGACCAGCTCACGCTCCCACTGGGCGTGCCGGCGGTGCTCGATGCGGACAAAGGCGAGCTGTCGCTCGAGGAATCGGGCGTAATCTGACGCCGCGATTTGACACCGCGCTGCTGGTCGCGGAGAATAAGTTGTAGCCAACCGAAAATGCGGATGTGGCGGAATTGGCAGACGCGCTAGATTCAGGTTCTAGTGGGGGCAACTCCGTGGAGGTTCAAGTCCTCTCATCCGCACCAAACCAGCCAGTTCACAGGCTCTACGGCTCTACGCCATTAGTGGGGGCAACTCAGCCAAGTTAAACCGGTATACGCGAACTGTTTCATTCTCGCCATCCTGTTCTTGACCGTCGTAGGCATCGTGGTCGTGCTGTTCTGGCAATTCTGGGCAAAATGCGGAGCGCCTCGGAGGTGCAGTGCCCGCAATGCGGTCATCTTTTCTTGAACCGGCCTTGAAAAATCACTCCACCACGGCCTGCGAAACCGCATTGTCGAAGTCGTATTGGTGCTCGCGGCCGGGCGTCTGGACGAAGAAGATCGCCACCATCCGCTCGCGGCGGTTCACCCACCAGTACGTTCCGAACGCGCCGTCCCAGCCGTAGCTGCCGTCGGGCTTCCGCATGCGCGCCTCCGCGCCGTTGAGAACCACTTCGCCGCCCAGGCCGAACCCGACGCCCTTTGGCGGGCGCCCGATCTGCCCCAGAAAGAGATCCCCGACGTTGTTCCTCATCATGAGATCCACGGTCCAGGGGCTCAGGATGCGCTTACCGTTCCACTCGCCGCCGTTGCAGAGCATCTGGGCGAACTGGAAGTAATCCGCCGCCGTTGAGACCAGCCCGCCCGCGCCCGAGAAATACGCCGGCGAACCAATCACGAGCGGATTCGAGGGCTTGGCGAGTCCCTTTGCGGTACGGGTGTAGATCGTCGCCAGCCGCGGACGGTCCTTCTCGGGAACGTTGAAGAACGTGTCGTTCATCCCCAGCGGCTCGAACAGCCGGGTGCGCAGGAACTGGTCGAACGTCATCCCGGATACGATCTCCACAATCCGCCCCAGCGTGTCGAACGCCGCCAGCCCGCTGTAGCGCCAGCGCGTGCCCGGCTCAAAATCGAGCGGCAGCGCGCCCAGGCGCGGGATGAAATCGGCCAGCGTCTCGGCCGGCTTCCGAGCGCTCCGCAGTTTCATGAATTCGGCGTTAGTGGGCCCGCCGCTCGCCAGCCCCGATGTATGCGTCAGCAAGTCGATGATCGTGATGTCCCGCGCGGCCGGCACCGTGTAGGTCTTTTCCGCCGACGCCGGACGGTCGGTCATCGGCTCGGGAGCCCGCTCGGCCTCGACCAGCACGCGCGCGTTCCTGAACTCGGGAATGTATTTCGAAACGGGGTCGGTGAGCTTGAGCTTCCCCTCTTCCATCAGGATCAGCACGGCCACCGCCGTGACGGGCTTCGAGGAAGAGGCCAGGCGGAACAGCGTGTCCTTCGTCATCGGCTTCTTTGAGTCGAGGTCCATCACTCCAAGCGCCTCGTGCTGGACCACGCGGCCCCTCCGCGCGACGAGCGTGACCGCGCCCGAAAGCTGCCCGGCCTCGATCCGGCGCATGACCATGTCGTGAATCCGCTGCAGCCGTTCGGAGGAGAATCCGACCTCTTCGGGTTTTGCAGTGGGAAGGGAGGCGGCACCGAGCGCGGCGGCAAGGGCGGCAATAAGCAGGGGGATGCGGTTCATGTGAGCTCCAACAGCCGATTGTAGTATCCTGATGCGCCGCACGGCACTGAAAAGAGGGATACCGCCCAGGCCGAAGTGCCGGCCGGGGTCACGCTCTGGGCGCCGGAGAGCAGACCGGCCGCGAAGCCGGCTTCAACGTTCGGGACTTGGCGGGCCACGGTGCCGGCGCCCATTTGGCTGAAAAATGCCACAGTTGCGGGAAATGCCTCACCCAAGAAGACCCAGCATGAGCAGGTGCGGGGTTTAATAAAGTTCACAAGATTGGCGGGAGCGGCGGTTAGGAACACGGGAATTGCGTTGTAGAGCGCAATAGCAGGGCTGAATTACACAACAGCGATGATACACGCTGAAAACAGGGCAGTTGACGCCCCGGACCTGGCGGCGCTATTGCAAATGCCGACATTCCCCTTCCGTGCGGTTTTGGGGTATGTCAAAATACCACACAGATTAATATCCTATTATCAGTAATATAGGTGTCCTTGCAACACCTCCCTCCGGACAGGTCATCCGAATGCACATTCCTGTGGCGGAGGAAATTAGAAATGGTCGCACTGCTGGTTCTACTGACGTTCGCCGTGTTCATCATCGCCGACGTCCTGCTGCATCGCGAGAAGTATCGCTTCAAGGTGGCGGAGGAGGCGGCGGCGCCCGCAGCAGCCTCTTCCGCTTCGCCGGTTGTTTCCGGAGTTACGCTTCCAGACAACCTGTGCTATCACCCCGGCCATGCCTGGGCGCTCGACGCCGGCAACGGCCGCGTCCGCATCGGTCTGGACGAGTTCGCCGCCAGCCTGCTCGGACGTATTGAAAAGATTGACGTTCCGCAGCGCGGGCGCTGGTTCCGCCAGGGCGAAAAGGGCTGGACGGTTCATACCAATCAAGGCGAAGTCCCCATGCTCGCTCCGGCCGAAGGCGAGATCGTCGGAGTTAACGATAAAGCACTCCAAAACCCCGAATCGATCTCGAAAGACCCTTACGGCAACGGCTGGCTGCTCGAAATCTTCTCCCCCGACACACAGGTGAGCTTTCGCAACCTGCTCACGGGCGCGTTCGCGAAGCGGTGGATGGAGGAGTCGGTGGCCGAGTTGCGCCGGGCGGTCGCTCCGGCCGCGATGGCCACCTCGCTCGACGGTGGAAGGATCTCGCCTGAAGTGGGCGCTGAATTGCCTGCTGAAAAGTGGCGCGAAGTGACGCGCCAGTTCTTCCGCGCGTAACGCAGGAGTGACAACTCGATGCACGCAATTCTACTCGATAACACTAAGTGTGTCGGTTGCGGGGCCTGCATGGCGGCATGCCGCGAAAAGAACGGCCTGCCCGAAACCGACGCGCAGGATCTGGCGGCGAACCAGTTCACGATCGTCAAGCAGACCAAGGCGCGCAACGGCGAAGACGTGAACTACCGCCGCATGTGCATGCACTGCGTGGACCCGACTTGCGCCTCGGTTTGCCCGGTCGGCGCGCTCCACAAGACGCCCGGCGGACCCGTGGTCTACAACGCCGATATCTGCCTGGGCTGCCGCTACTGCATACAGGCCTGCCCGTTCGGCGTCCCGAAGTACGAATGGACGGCGCTGGCGCCCCGCGTCCGCAAGTGCACGTTCTGCGCGGACCGTCTGGCCGCGGGCAAGATCAACGCCTGCGCGGAAGCCTGCGAGTTCGGCGCCACCGTCGCCGGCGATCGCGACGCGCTTCTCAAAGAAGCCCGCGCGCGGCTGGCGGCCGAGCCCGATAAATATGTCCAGAAGATCTATGGCGAGCACGAAGTGGGCGGCACCTCGGTGCTGATGCTCTCCTCTGTGCCTTTCGAAGCGATGGGACTGCCGGCGAACCTGCCCGCCGAGCCGCTTCCGCTGCTGACGTTCCGCGTTCTGTCGAAGATCCCGCCCGTAGTGGGCGCCGGGGCCGTGCTGTTGAGCGCCCTGTGGTGGCTTACGGACCGAAAGCGGAAAGTCGCGCAGGCGGAAGGCGCGGCGCAACCCGCCGCGGTCGAAGCGGGAGGGCAACAATGACGAGAGTTCGTTCCATTTTCTGGCGCGTTGTCGCCTTCGCGATCCTGGCCGCGGGCGCTTACGCCATGTTCGTGCGCGTCACGCGGGGCCTAGGTGCCTCGACGAACCTCACGGACCATTCCCCGTGGGGCATCTGGATCGGCTTCGACGTGCTGTGCGGGGTCGGTCTGGCCGCGGGCGGCTTCGCCATCACGACGGCCGTCTACATCCTGCACATCGAGCGGCTGCGCCCGATCGTGCGGCCCACGGTGCTCACTGCGTTTCTTGGCTACGTGTTCGTGGTGGTCGGCCTGATGTGCGATCTCGGGCGGCCGTGGAACATCTGGCGGGCGATGTTCTGGTGGAATCCGCACTCGGTGATGTTCGAAGTCGCCTGGTGCGTGATGCTTTACACCACCGTGCTCTCGCTCGAGTTTTCTCCGGTGCTGTTCGAGAAACTCAAGTGGCACCGCGCGGGAAAGATCGTCCACGCGCTGGTGGTGCCGCTGGTCGGGCTGGGATTTCTGCTTTCGACGCTGCACCAGTCCTCGCTGGGCAGCCTGTATCTGATCCTGCCGACGAAGCTCCATGCGCTGTGGTATTCGCCGATCCTGCCGGTGCTGTTCTGGATTTCGGCGGTTTCGATCGGCCTGGCGATGGTGATTTTCGAAAGCGGCCTGAGCGCGCGGGCCTTCGGGCACGCGCTGGAGTTCAGCCTGTTGCAGTCGATCGCGAAGGCGATGGCGTGGTTCCTGGGCGCGTTCCTGGTGGTGAGGTTCGGCGACCTGGCGGTGCGCGGGTCGCTGGCGCACGCGTTCCGTTTCTCGGGAGCGGGGAGCTTCGAAGCCTTGATGTTCTGGGTTGAAATGGCGCTGCTCGGCGGGGCCGGCGCGCTGGCCGCGATGAAGAAAGTGCGGGCGAATCCGCAGGCGCTGTTCGCCTGCTCGGCGATGGCCGTGGGCGGCTTCCTGGTGAACCGCCTGAACGTCTCGACCACCGCGCTCGACGCCTCTTCGGGCCGCTATTTCCCGTCCTGGATGGAGCTTGCCATCACGCTGTCGATCGTGGTTGTGGGTATGAACGTGTTCCGCCTCGTGGTGCGCTATTTCCCGGTGTTCCACGAAGCGCCGCACGGCAGCTATGCGAAGTCTTAGTGCGAAGCTGATTGCCGGATTGGTGGCGAGCCTGGCCGCGGTGCTGTTGTGGCTGGGCTCGGCCAACCTCCGTGTGCTTCGCGAAAACCTGGAGACGACGGCCGTCATGACCGAGCAGCGGATGGCCGGAGTCATCTTCCACTCCACGCGCACGAGCATGCTGCGGAACGACCGCGAGCAGCTGCTCGAAATCATCAACTCGATCGGCGCCCAGCCGGGCGTCAAAAAGATCCGCATCTTCGCCAAGACCGGCCGCATACAGGTCTCGACCACGCCGGGCGAGGCCGGAACGATGGTGAACAAGCGTGCCGACGCCTGCCTGGGCTGCCACGCTTCGAACAAGCCGCTCGAAAAGCCCGCGACGCGCGACACGTTCCGCGTCTATCGCATGGGCGGGGAGCGCGTCATCGGCCTCATACGGCCGATCGAGAACGAACCCGCGTGCTCGAACGCCGCGTGCCACGCGCATCCACCGTCGCAGCGCATCCTCGGAGTGCTCGACGTCGTGTCGTCGCTGCAATCGGTGGATGAAGCCCTGGCGGCGCACGAGCGGCGCATGCGCGCCCAGGTGGCGTTCTCGGCCGTGCTCATGATCGCCATCGCCGGCGGCCTGGTGTGGTTCCTGATCCGGCGGCCCATCAAGAGGCTCACGGCCGGAGTGCGGGTGCTGGCGAGCCACAACCTCGCCTACCGCTTCCGCTTCCGGCGGCGCGACGAGATCGGCGAGCTGGCAGGCGCTTTCGACGGCATGGCCGAAGAGCTCGAAACAGCCAATCGCACGCTCGAAGACCGCATACGGCGCAAGACCAAGGAACTCGAGTCGGCGCAGGAAAAGCTGATTCACTCGGAGCGGCTCGCCTCGCTCGGCGAGCTGGCCGCGGCCGTGGCGCACGAGATCAACAATCCACTGGCCGGGATCTTCACCTACGCGCGCCTGCTCGAAAAGAAACTCGCGCCGGCCAAGCCGGTGCTCGACTGGCTGCAAACCATCCAGCACGAAAGCAAGCGCTGCGGCGAGATCGTCAGCAACCTCCTGGTGTTCGCGCGCAAGCACCACACCGAGATGGCGATGACGGACGTGAAGACGGTCGTCGATCGCACCGTCGCCGTGGCGCTGCACAAGCTCCAGATGCACGGCGTCGAGCTGGAATGCGATGTCCCCGCGCTCCCGCAGGTCTATTGCGACGCCTCTCAGGTCCAGCAGGTGCTGGTGGCGATCTCGATGAACGCCGTCGATGCCATCGCGAGCCAGGGCGACCGCGGCGGCAGGGTCAAGATCGCGGCCAAGCTGCTCGACGACGAGCGCATCGATATCAGCATCACCAACGACGGCCCCCCAATTCCCAAGGACGTGATGCCCCACATCTTCGAGCCGTTCTTCAGCACGAAGCATGAAGCCTCGGGTGTAGGATTGGGACTCGCGGTCGCTTACGGAATCGTCAAGCGGCATGGCGGCGAGATCCAGGTGGATACGGGTCCGCTGACCACCTTCCACGTGATTCTGCCCGCGGGGGAGCCTTCCGCCGCCGAGCGTCAGTTTACGGAGAATTCAGATGTCCGAACAGAAACTATCGATACTCATCGTGGATGACGAGCAGGTCGTTCGCGACTCGCTTGTGCATTGGTTCAGCGAAGAGGGGTACGAGACCGAGGCGTCGGGCGACGCGACAACGGCCCTCTCGAAGCTGGCGGGCCGCGAGTTCGACCTCGTCATCGCCGATATACGCATGCCCGGGATGGACGGCATCGAGCTGCTCGAGAAGATCAAATCCGAACAGCTCGATACCGCCGTGATCGTGATGACCGGGTACGCGTCCGTCGATACGGCGGTGCGCGCGCTCAAGCACGGCGCCTTCGACTACATCACGAAGCCGTTCGATCCCGACGACCTTTCCGTCGTCGTGCGCAACGCGCTCGAGCAGCACAAGCTGAAGCGCGAGAACCGCATCCTCCGCGAGCAGATCGCCGAAGGCAACCAGGCCTCCATCTCCGAGCTGATCGGGCAGAGCGAGGCGATGCGCAAGGTTCGGGAACAGATCGAAACGGTCGCGGGCGTCGATTCCACGGTGCTGATCGAAGGCGAGAGCGGGACGGGCAAGGAACTCGTCGCGCGCGCGGTGCACCGCCTGAGCCCGCGGCGCTACAACCCGATGGTGGTCGTGCATTGCGGCGCTCTGACCGAGACTTTGATCGAGAGCGAGCTGTTCGGCCACGAGAAAGGCGCGTTCACCGGCGCGCAGTATCGCAAGAAGGGCAAGTTCGAGGCCGCGATGGGCGGCACGGTGTTCCTCGACGAGATCGCCGACATCAGCCTCAAGACCCAGACCGACCTGCTGCGCGTGTTGCAGGAGCGCGAGATCGTGCGCGTCGGCGGGACGCAGCCGATCCACGTGGATTTCCGCGTGATCGCGGCCACCAACCGCAACCTGACCGAGCTGGTGAAGGAAGGACGGTTCCGCTCCGACCTCTTCTACCGCCTCAACGTGTTCACGATTCATCTGCCGCCGCTGCGCGACCGCCACGGCGACGTGCCGCTGCTGGCGACTTCGTTCCTCGATAAATACAGCGCGCAAATGAACCGGAAGTTCACCGGCTTCGACCGCTCCGCCATGGACGTCTTGATTTCGCACCACTGGCCGGGCAACGTGCGCGAGCTCGAGAACATCGTCGAGCGCGCCGTCGTCGTGGGCCACGAGCCGCTGGTGCGCGCGCACGATCTCGCGATCGCGAAGCCCGCCGAGGGGGCCGACGACCTCAGCATCGAGGCGCTCGAGCGCAAGCACATCATTCGCGTGCTCGAGGATTTTGCCTGGAACCAGACGCAGGCGGCCAAGGCGCTCGGCATCGACCGCGTGACTCTTTACCACAAGATCCGGCGGTTCGGACTGAAGCTCCCGGCCAAGGCCGCCCGGGCGTAGTCAGGAGCCGTGCCGGGCGACCCAAAAACCGTATTGGTTCCCGTGGGCGACTTCCCGCGGAACCTGCTCGAAGAGCTGTCGAAGAAGGCGAAGCTTCCGATCGGTCCGGCGCGCGTGGACCCCGCGGTCGCGCTCAACCCTTCGCGCCGCCAATACGACTCGACGCGTCTGCTGGTCGAGCTGAAGGCGCGTTACGACGGCCAGATCGTTGTTGCCGCGACGGCCTGCGACCTGTTCATCCCCGTCATGACGTTCGTGTTCGGGGAAGCGGAGATGCCGGGCCGCGCGGCGATTTTTTCGATCCACCGCCTGCGCGAGGAATTTTACGGCCTGCCGCCGAACCGCGCGCTGCTCGAAGGCCGCGCGCTGCGTGAGCTGTGGCACGAGTACGGGCATGTCAAAGGCCTCGCGCACTGCCCGGACTGGTCCTGCGTGATGAGCCCGTCGCACTCGGTGGAACGCGTGGACCTGAAACGCGACTGGTATTGCCGGGAGTGCGAGGAGCGGCTGCACCGGAACGGCCAGGACAATGGTTAACCGGCCCGGCCCGGCGGTTTCACGCCGCCCGAGCTATTATCCGGCTATGGTCTACAAACCTCTGGTGCTGATTCTGGCCGGGGCGCTGCTCCTCCCGGCGGCGGACACGGGTGCTGACGCGGCATGGGCCCGACTCAAGTCGCTGGCCGGCGAGTGGGAAGGGGAGGCAGGCGGCGTGAAGGGCGGCATTACCTACACCGTCGTCTCCGGGGGACACGCCGTCCTGGAATCGATGAAAATGCCGGCTCCGCAACCGGACATGGTGACGATCTATCATCGCGACGGCGCGGGGCTCGTGGCAACGCATTATTGCAGCATGGGCAATCAACCCCGCATGCGCGCGGCCGGGGCCGATGCCAACGGGAAGACGATTCGCTTCCGCTTCGCCGATATCACGAACCTCGCAAAGCCCGGCGCAGCGCACATCCGCCACCTCACGGTGACTTTTCAGGACGCCGATCACTTCACCCAAAGCTGGACGGCGTTCTCCGATGGGAAAGAGTCCACGGAAGTCTTCAAGTGCAGCAGAAAGAAGAAATAGCCGTCCGCGAGCGCAGCTGGGGGATATGCCCCAGCGGAGACGGCCGAATTCCTGCAGAATCAATGGGATCGCGGTGGCCCGCAAATTGCCTTCGATCCAGAGGGGAGCGTGACGAATTATGCGTGATTTCAGCCAGGCCCCGTTCCTGGTGATCTGGGAAGTGACCCGCGCCTGCGACCTGGCGTGCGTGCACTGCCGCGCGTCCGCCGACCCCTACCGCCACCCCGACGAACTCACCACCGAAGAAGGCTTTCGCCTGCTCGACACCATCCGCGAGTTCGGCGACCCCATCATGATCTTCACCGGCGGCGACCCGCTCAAGCGCCCCGACCTGTACGAACTAATCGAGCACAGCGTGGCGGCGGGGCTGCGCACCACCGTGTCGCCCAGCCCCACGCCTCTGCTCACGCCCGAGGCGATCGCGCGCTTCAAGCAGTCCGGTGTCGCGCGCATTTCGGTGAGCGTCGATGGATGGGACGCGGCCTCGCACGACGATTTCCGCCAGGTGCCCGGCTCGTTTGACCGCGCGATTCTGGCGCTCGAGGAGGCGCAGCGCATCGGGCTTTCCACGCAGATCAACACGACGGTGAGCCGGCACAACTGGGAGCACCTCGAGGAGATCGCCGACATCGTGGACCGCGTAGGCTCCGATATGTGGGACGTGTTCTTCCTGGTGCCGACGGGGCGCGGGGCATCGCAGCAGGAGCTGAACGCCGCCGAGTTCGAGCAGGTCTTCGGCTTCATGTACGAGCGCTCGAAGCGCACGCGCGCCGTGATCAAGACAACCGAGGCGATGCACTACCGGCGCTATCTCGCGCAGCGCAGGAAGGCCGAGGGCGGGGGAAACGGCCACGGTCATCCGGGCCGCTCGCCTCTGGACAGTTCCGTAGGTATCAACAGCGGCCGGGGCTTCATGTTCATCTCGCGCACGGGCGAGATCTACCCGAGCGGCTTCCTGCCGATCTCATCCGGCAACGTGCGCAGGAACTCGTTGATCGAAGTCTACCGCCGCGGCCCGCTGTTCCAGGTTCTGCGAGATAGTTCGACGATTAAGGGCAAGTGCGGCATGTGCCAGTACCGCAACCTCTGCGGAGGCTCCCGCTCGCGGGCTTACGCGCTCACCGGCGACTACCTCGCGGAAGAGCCCCGCTGCACCCACCAGCCGTAAACCCTAAAACGCGGGACAGTACACTCAAATCCGGCTTTTGCGGGCGCGAGGCAGCCGGCGCGCTCATGCGAAAGCCGAACCTGCTCGTCATCGGCGCCGATGATTCGCACTGTAAAAAGGAGGCGCCCCTCAGCGGCCATCGTGGCGCGTCTTGCGGAGACGCAAGACTCCCAGGGCAAGCAGGCCGGAGCCGATGAGCGCGCAACTGGCTGGTTCGGGCACGCTGGAGTCGCCGAGTAACTGGAAAGACTCGGCCCCGCGGAAGCCGAGGGTGTTGGTCTGCCTAGCGATAATCCCGCCGCCATCCGGCCCAATCCCGTTGTTTTGATCCCAGTACACCGGGCCATCGGTGGCGACGGCGTTCCCGAGAGTCAGGTAATAAAGCGTGCCGGAAGAAACGCCGATGTTCGGAAGCGCAAACGAGAGGGAAACGACGTCGTAGCCCCAACTGCTAAACAGAAACGTGCTGGATGCGATCGAGGCTGTGCCCGACGCGATTTCGTTGCCGAAAAACTGCGTGCCGATGGACCAATCCACGGAAGATACCGCGCTTCCCGAGTACAGCCATACTCCGAAGTTCACGCCCGTGAGCGTAGCTGGAGAATTAAGCGTGAAGGAATTGGAGACGCTATACCCCAAATCCGCCGGTCCTATCGTGTAGGCATTCGTAGTTCCATCAATGGGGTAATTGTCGAAAACCACAGTCCCTGCGAATGCGGGGGCAGCAATCAAACAGGCAGCAACCACGAGTATGCGGACGTTTAGCATCGGTTTATCCGGAATCCTGAGACTATCATCCGCGCATAAAACAGACAAGGAAATTCCGCGGCAGCGGAGTACCATTCCGGTAACGGTACTGTGGGTGCCTGCATTTGAAAGGGGGGCGGGATGAAGCCCCCCATCCTACTCCGTCCGCAACGCACTCATCGGATCAATCGAGGCAGCCCGCAGAGCCGGGATGATCGCAGCCAGAAACGCGCACACGGCGAGCGCCGCGATCGCGACCGCGAGCGGCACGGGGTCCCAGCTCTTCACGCCGTACAACTGCGCCGACATCAGCCGTCCCGCCCCGACCGCGAGCGGAACGCCGAGGACAAGACCGACGGCCACCATGCGGAACGCGCCCGCAAGCACGAGCCGCAGCACGCCGCGCGAATCCGCCCCGAGCGCCATCCGTACGCCGATCTCGCTGGTCCGCTGCGCCACCGTGTACGCCGTCACGCCGTAGAGCCCCACCGCCGCCAGAATCAGCGCCACCACGCCGAACAGGCCTGCCAGGCCCGCCACGGCGCGCTCCTGGTCGAAGACCGCCGCGATCTGGTCCTTCATCGTGCGTACGCCGACTACGGTCAGGTTCGGGTCCGCTTCCGCGAACGTCTTGCGCAGCAGCGGCTCGAGCGCGCCCGGCGCCAGGCGCGTGCGCAGCATCGCGGCGCCGATGAAGTGCGAGCGCGAATCCACCATCTGGAGGATGTCCTCCTTGTACTGCGTAGTCTGGGGGAGCGGGAGAAAAAACATGGGCCGTGCGGGTTGCGCCGGCTGGGTGTACTTGGCGTCGCGCACCACGCCGACGATGCGGAACGAGCGCGCGTACTGTGGCAGATCGAGCCCGAAGTGCTTGTCGAGCGGGTCTTCCTTCGGGAAGAACCGGCGCACGAATGCTTCGTTCACCACCGCGACGTTCTCCGAAGTCTGCGTGTCGGCCTCGGTGATGCCGCGCCCGCGCAGCACGGGCTGGCCGACGGTCTCGAAGTGGCCCGCGCTGACGCGGTCCCAGGAGGCCACGGAGTTCTCGTTCAACTCCGCAGGAGGATGCCCGTCCACGTAGATCATCTCGCTCCAATTGCTCGTCAGCGGCGAATACATCGCGAGACTCGCGCGCTCGATGCCGGGCACGCGCTCCAGGCGGTTCCGCAAGTCGCGATAGAGCGCGTCGAGGCGCTCCTGCGAATAGGTCGCCGGCGGTGGATTTACGGCGACGCTCACCAGCCCGTCGGCGCGGAACCCGAAGTCCTGGCGCTCCAGGTTGCCCAGGCTGCGGGCCAGCATCGCCGCGCCCGCCACCAGCACCACCGAGAGCGCCGCCTGCACGACGAGCAGCGCTTTCCGGGAAATGGAGGAATGGTCGCGCGTGCTGCGATTGGCGCCGCGCAGCGCCTCGACCGGATCGCGGCGCGTGGCGAGCCACGCGGGCGCCGCGCCGAAAATCATACCGGTCACAAGCGACAGCCCGAATGCGAACGCCAGCACGGGCAGGGAAGGCGTAGTGCGGAACGGCAGGTAGGTGGCCCCGCTGAAGGCCAGCGCGATGAGCGACTTTTCGGCCGCCCACGCAACGAACATGCCCGCGACGCCGCCCCCGACTGCCAGCAAAACGCTCTCGGTGAGCGCCTGGCGGATGAGCCGCCCGCGCGAGGCGCCGAGCGCCAGCCGGATCGACGTCTGCGCGCGCCGCGCCGTCGCGCGCGCGATCAGCAGGTTCGCCACGTTGGCGCAGGCGATCAGCAGCACCAGCCCGCACACCGAAAGCAGGATTTGCAGGCTGCGGCTGTAGCCCTCGCGCATCTCCTCGACGCCGTTGCCCGCCGGAATCACCTCGATGTGCTGCTTCGGCAGCACGCCGCGCAGGGCGCTCATCCAGACGGCCGGATAGCCTGCGTCGTGCTCCATCCATTGCCGCAGCACGGTGGTGAGATGCGCGGACATACCGGCGGTCGCCGCCCCCGGCTTCAACCGTCCGATGGCGCGCAGCCACCCCGAAATGGACTGTCGCAACAGCGCGTTCGAGCCCCGGAGGAGCGGCTCCTGCTGAAGCGGAAGCCAGAAATCCGGCGGATTGCTGCGCAGCGTGTCGCCGAAGAAACCCGGAGGCGCGACGCCCACGATCGTGAACGGCTGCCCTTCAATGACCGCCACGGAGCCGATGGCCGCCGGGTCCGCGCCCCATTCCTTCTGCCACGAGCGGTAGCTCAGCACCGTTATGGGCGCGGCCGATGCGGTGTCGTCGGCCCGCGTGAAGAGGCGCCCGGCGAACGGCCGTATTCCGAAAACGTCGAAGTAGTTGCCGGTGACGAACTCGCCGTCGAGTGGCTTGGCGACGCGGTCGATCTTCGGCCGCAGCACGCTGTAGCGCGAGGTTGACGCCTGGAACGCCGCGACCTGCTCGAACTCGGGAGCCGAATCCCGCAGCCGCTCAAACAGGGGATACGAGTACATCCCCCAGTTGTCCTGCGGCCCGCCCTCTACGCAGCAGTCATTGCCCGACCCGATGCGGTACAGACTGCCCGGCGATGCGACCGGCAGCGACCGCAGCATCACGTCGTGCATCAGCGAAAAGATCGCGGTGGTCCCGCCGATCCCGAGCGCCAGCGTCAGCACCGCGGTGAGCGTGAACACAGGCGAGCGGCGGAACTGGCGAACCGCATAGGCAGCGTCTCCCGAGAGGTTCATCGGAAAGAGAATACGCTCCGCTCGCCCGGAATGTTCCCGGACATTCCCTCACGGCGTGCTCGGGAGACGGGGCCGCCCGCCCCCAAGTGTTCCCTCACGACACGCGCGTGGGAGACATGGACTGAAGAAGCTCGACGAACGCTTCTCCGGCCGGCGAAGTCTTGGCCTTGCTTTCCCGCACGATCTCTTTCGCGGCCAGCTTCTGGCCGTAAAGGGCTTTGTTGGCATCGTCATCGGACCGCAACGTAGAGCCCGACAGCGAAATGCCGCCGAACACGCCCCGCGCGCGCGACCAGGAAAGGATCTCGGCCCTCATCGCGGCGTCCGTCTCGGCCGACGTTGTCCGCCCGACCGGCCCGGCCGCCGCCGATGCGTCCGCTCCGAGTTTCACCTTGCTCGACAACACCGAGTTGGCGCCCTTCTCATTCATGATCAGGAGCACGAAATCTGTCGCCTCGCCCCCGATCTGCAACCCGAAGCTCGCGCCTTCGAGCGCGACCATGGCCGGAGCGCTCCAGGGTCCGTTGAAATCCGCACCCGTCCGGCACGTCATTGCTCCCCTGCCGTAGCTCGCCCCCACCATAAACGCCGCCTTTTTCACCGACGGGAAGACCACCACACAATAGGCTTTGTTCAACAGGTCTCTCGGGATTCCGGTGTCGGGCATCCCCAGGATTTCCTTGAGGACGTCGTGCGACTCCTTGAGGCGCTCGTTTTCCTTTTCCTGCGCGGCGAGCTGGAACGCACAGCACGCACAAAGCGCTACGGCCGCCAGTTTTTTCATGGCTATCGCTCCTTTCGCCGGAGGCCTCGGTCAGGCGGCCGCCGCGAGTCCCGCACGCCGGCGCACCAACTCCGGCGCCTCGCCGCGAGTCGGGCGCGCGCGCCAACTCCAACGCCTGTCCCGGCGTGATGAAAGATGCTCCCCAAAACGTCCGGGCGTAATTTTTTTTGTGTGCTGATATACGGGATGAGATCCGCCCTGGTCCTCTGCCTGCTCGCCCTGCCGCTGCCGGCCCAGGTCGAGCGCATCGACATTAGCGCCGCGTCTCCCATGCAGGCGGTCGCAGATGACCCTGATGCGGTGCGCCTGACCCAAAGCTGACCTACAATCACAGCAGGAGGGGAGCTGTGACAAAACTGGGACGGCTCGTAATGTTCCTGGCGGTGCTCTGCGCGCTGGCCGCTTTTCCGCGAGCGTCGTTCGCGGACCAAGCCGCGAAGCACCCCACCGCGGCCGCCAAGAGCGCCGCGCTGGTCGATATCAACACCGCGAGCGAGGCGGAGCTGAAGGCGCTGCCCGGCATCGGCGACGCTTACGCCGCGAAGATCGTGCAGAACCGGCCCTACAAATCGAAGGCCGACCTCGAGCGCAAGAACGTAATTCCCAAGGCGACCTACGACAAGGTCAAGAGCCTGATCATCGCCAAGCAGCCGGCGAAGTAGCGTTATTTGGGCGGCGGCAGCGTTACCACGCCCATGTCCTTCGGCGACGAGTAAATCGTCACGCCCGCGGGCGCAGCGGGCGCGGGTGTCGCGGCGCGCGGCGCCGTCGCCGCCTGTGCACGCCGCCGCGCGCTCTCGACCGCGGCCTGAACCGACTTCTTCAGCTCGTCTTCGGGAATCGAGAACGCGAGCTTTACCGTGTTGCGTTCCGCGCGCAGCGCCAGCTTTTCGAGGATCGCCGCGGCCTGCTTCGAGTTCCGGTTCCCCTGCGCGGCCAGGCCGATGAGCAGCTGCAGCGCCGCCGCGATGTTCTGCGCATCCTCGGGCGTGCGCGTCGTCAGGTCGGCGGCCACGTCGAGAGTCGGGCCGAGCCTCACGCCGCCGCTCGCCTGCTCGATCGATCGCAGCATCTGCATCTGAGGATTGTCCGCGGCCTTCCCGGACGCGATGCCGCCCGCGAGCCCCACCGGCGGCGTGATCGAGACGAACCAGATGTCGTGCGCCGCCGCGAGCTCCGCAGCCCTGGCCTCGAGCGCGGCGCCCGGCCCGGGACCGCTGTCGCGCGCCGCAATCACGCTGCGCAGCATCGCCGGGTCGCCGCCGGCGATCAGCGTGTTGCTGAGGCAGGCAAATGCCATCGGCTGCTGCTGCTGCCTGGCCGGCGCCAGGATCTGGACGCCCTGGAACATCGACGCGGTCATGTCCGGACCGGCGGCCATCTCGGCAAAGCGCGTCGGGTCGAACGAACCGCGCATCAGGAACACGGTCCGCGATCTTTCCGGCGATGCGATCAGGACTTCGTCGATATCACGCGGATCGATCCCCGTGGCCGCGATGAACTTGTCCGAGGCCCCGGCCTCCATCTTTGCGCTGGCTTCGGAAACAATGGCCTGGCCGATCGCCGACGCCTTCACCTGCCGCAGGTTGATGCCCACGAGCACGCGCGAGCCGGGAGGCGCGAACCGCAGGAGCGGCGACTCGGCGGCGCACGCAACCGCGCACAGCGGCAGGAGCGCGAAAAGAGCAAACGGGCGATTCCGCATATCCGCCCGATTATACGCGGCTCAGCGGCCGGCCTGCTCGATGAGCGATTCCAGTTGCGCTTCCGGAAGCGAGAGGCCGAGCTTCAGCAGAGTGCCCTCGGCCTTCAGGTCGAGCCCGGCCGCGAGCGGCTGGCGTCCTCCGGGCCCGCTCGTCTGTACGATTCCCGAAAGGAACCGGACCACGTCGGCCAGGTTCGCCGCATCCTCCGCGGTCGCGGTGATCACTTCGGCCGAGAAGCGGACCGGGTCGCCGAACACGGCCCCGCCGCTCGCCTGCCGGATCGACCGGAGCGCATCGCCCTTCAGAGCGCCGCTCACGTTCGAATCCGGGAGCCCCTGGGCCAGCTCGGCGACCGGGACGTTCGAAACGAACCACGCGTGCGACGCGGCGCTGACGGCGTCCACGCGCGCCGCGAGATCCTGGCCCGGGCCTGCGCCGTTCTGCCGCCGCGCGATGGCGCCGCGCACGCTTTCTTCATCGCCCGCCACGGCAATCGATTCGCTGAGGAAGGCCACCGCCGCCGGCACGCCGTGGGGCGAAGAGGATACGGCGCGAGCGTTCGAGATCACCTCGACACCCTGGAAATTCGCGATCTCCGCGCCCGCGTTCCGCGCCAGTTCGATGATGCGGGCCGGCGCGAATGTGCCGCGCGCGGCGATCAGCTTGCGGTCGGAGCCCGCGGCGGCCGGGCTCGCAATCACGATCTCGTCGAGGTTGTAGCGCGGATCGAAGCCGCTGGCCTTCACGAATTCATCGAAGCCCTGGTCCTGCGAATCCGAAAAACGAGCCAGTGCGAAACGGCCGAACGGCGTCTTCTTCGCCTCGGCGACATTGACGCCCGAAACGACCCGCGCATCCGGCATGATGACCTTCAACAGCTCGCGATCGGCCGCGAGGCCCGCCGCCGAAACCAAGAGAAGACACACAAGCGCGCGCATAGAGGACCATCTCCAGGGTAACCAAAGGGCGCCCGCGCCGCCTCACAACCACCGGCGCACTTTGGATTGATACTCCCCGTACCGCCGGCCGAACGCTTCGAGCAGTCGCGCCTCTTCGACGGGGATCACCACCCGGTCCAGGTACGCGATCACAAGCGGCAGGAGCGCCACCGGCCAGACCTGCCTCAGCATGCCGGCCTCCCCGAGATACGCAAGCGCGAGCCCGATGTACATCGGATTTCGCGTGAAGCGGTACGGTCCCCAGGTGACCATCGTCGTCGAGGTCTCGCCCGGAACGCGCGTGGTTCGCGCTTTCCAGAAGAGCGCCCAGGCCCATCCCGCAAGCGCCGCGCCCGCCGCGAACAACGCGGCCCCCACGGCGCCGGCGAAGTCCGGCACGACGGGTCGCTTTGCGAACAAGAGGCGCTCGAGGCCGGCCCCGGCCAGATACGCCAGCATGAAAACGCAGGGCACCGGGAGTAGTGCCATCAAACGGCGAAATATTCCCATATATTACAGTTGCAGCCTCACTTTCAGCCGCGTCAGCACCGCCGCCGCGCCCAGTATGAACGCCGTGAACAGCGCCGATTTCACCGCTCCCGGCCAGCCCGACGCTGTCAGCGCGCCCAGGCCGAATGCCCCGAACCCGATTGCGCCGTACCACAGATCCGGCAGCAGGTAAGTCAACAGAGTATTCGCGCCTGCCGGGCGCAGCGGAGCCGCCCACTTCGTCCGCCGCTTCACGTCGCAGATCCAGTAAAGCGCCATGAAAATGACCACGGATGTGAACGAGCACCACAGGCACCAGGACGGAGTCGCGCCCAGTTTCGTGAGCCCCATCGGCCGCAGCGCCAGTCCGGCCACCCACAGCGCCAGCGCGAAGCCGCCCGCCCAGAGCATCTTCTCGCGAAGCGTGGCGGCGATGCGCTTGTCGAGGAAAATGGCCGAGCACGCCACGCCCGCCATGATCAGCGACGGGAACGCGCCCGCGTCGAACGGCCATGCCCAATACGGAATCTGGCGGAGGAACGGCACCCATCCCGCCCGCGCCGCCGCGTTCAGAGCGACAAACACGGCGAGCAGCGCAAACGGAGCCCACCGCTTGCGCCGCAGCGGGATGTACACGATCGCCGCCGCCAGATAGGCCCGCCCGATCAGCCCGAGAATCTCCCAGTATGAGAAGCTCAGCCACGCGGGGCCGTCCGGGGTGCTCCGCCGGTAAATGGCAAACAGCCCGATCATCGCCGCCAGACCCACTACTTTGAGCCCCTTGTAGAGCGCCTGCGGGCCCGTCCGCGGGTACACGTTCCAGAACAGGATGGCGGCCACCAGGAACCATGCCATCCAGGCTCCCCCGCGCATTCCGGTCAGCGCGGCGTCCGCCTGGCCTTGGTTCGCCAGCATGATCCCGAGCACGATCAGGCTGAGCGCTCGCGCCACAATATGGCTCCACAACCGCAGCATCGAGTCGCCCTTTTCGAGCCGCCGCTCGATGGCCAGCGGCATCGACATCCCCACGATGAACAGGAACGACGGGAAGACCATATCGACGTACGTCATGCCGTCCTGGCCCGGAGGCATGTGATACGTCCACCAGGGCAGGCCCGTGACGCCGGCCACGTCGTTGACGAAGACCATGACCGCCATCGTGAGGCCGCGAAACACATCGACCGATTCGATGCGGCGTCGGCCGGGGAGCGCACCACTCAAGGAAGCCATGGGGACTACAATCTCTCGATTCGCGACCGCAATGCAAGTGGCGCGGATCACGGAGCCGGCCCCCATCCAGTTCCTTCGAACACCGACGATACAATCGAACTGTAACTAGGATGGACCGTCTCCCTTACCAGGCCACCCCGCAGGCGGCCGCCTACGAATCGTTGCGTTTGCCCGCCTGTGTCCTGCTCGACAACGTGCGCAGCATGTACAACGTCGGCGCGTTTTTCCGCACCGCGGACGGATCGGGCCTCGAACAGCTCTATCTCTCGGGCATCACCGCGCACCCGCCCAAGCGCGGCGTCTCGAAAACCGCGCTCGGCGCCGAGGAAACCGTGCCGTGGGAATACGCCTGGGACCCGCTCCCGTTCGTCCAGCGCCTGCGGGCCGCCGGCTATGAAATCGCGGCCATCGAGACCAGCCTGCACTCGGTCGATCTGTTCGATTGGAAGCCGCACTTCCCGGTCTGCATCGTTTTCGGCCATGAAGTGGACGGCATCCGGCCGGAGCTGCTCGCGCTGGCGGACACGCACATCCGCATCCCCATGCTCGGCGCCAAGCACTCGCTCAATGTCGCCACCGCGGGCGGCATCGTCATTTACGAGCTGTTGCGGAAGTACCGGCGGATGTGCGAGCGGTGACCCGGCCGCGCTGTGCTAATCTCTGGACCATGAGCAAACTCGCGATCGCCGGCGGCGAACCGGTCCGCCGCTCGGCTTTTCCCTGCTGGCCGCAGTATCAGCCGTCCGACATCGAGCGCGTGGTGAAGCAGATCGAGAGCCGCCATTGGGGCGGATTCCCGGTGCCGGGGAAGGTCTCGGGCGAGTTCGCCCAGCGCTTCGCCGACGCGCACGGCGCCAAGTACGGCCTGTGCGTGGCCAACGGAACGGTCGCGCTCGTGATCGCCCTTCAGGCTGCCGGGATTCGCTTCGGCGACGAGGTGATCGTTCCGGCCTACACCTGGGACGGCACGGCGACCGCGGTTCTGTTCGCCGGAGGCGTGCCGGTGTTCGCGGACGTGAATCCGGACACCTACTGCCTGGACGTCCAGTCCGCGCGCAAGGCCATTACGCCGCGCACCAAGGCGCTGCTGCCGGTGCACCTGGCGATGCGCTTCGCCGACATGGACGCGCTGCTGGCTCTTGCCCGCGAGCACAACCTGAAGGTCATCGAGGATTGCGCCCACGCGCACGGCGGCCAGTTCAACGGCCGCGGCGCGGGCTCGATGGGCGACATCGGCTGCTTCAGCTTCCAGGAAAGCAAGCTCATGACTGCGGGCGAAGGCGGCATGGTGCTCACCTCGCGCCTGGATTACTTCGAAGCGATGCAGACCATCGTCAACTGCGGCCGCGCGAGCCTCACGGACCAGTACGGCATCAAGATGCTCGGCTCGAACTACCGGCTCACCGAGCTGCAAGCCTGCCTGCTCGTCGGCCAGCTCGAGACGCTGCCCGCCTTTCGTGAGAAGCGCACGAAGAATGCCGCGCGGCTCACCAAGCTGCTCAGCGCGATCGAAGGCGTGCGCCCGCTGCCGCCGCAGCCCGCGCTCACGCAGGAGACGATGTACAACTACGTCTTCCAGTACCGCGCCACCGTGCGCCCCGCGCCCCACCGCGACCTTTTCGTCGCCGCGCTCGAACGCGAAGGAATTCCCTGCGACGGCCGCTTCTACGAACCGGTCTACAAGAGCGACCTTTTCTATGCGACGCCGGAAAACAGCCCGCAGCTTCGCATCGGCCGCCCCGAGCCGGTGGATTACACCGCGGTGAAGTGCCCGGTGTCCGAACGCGCGGCTTACGACGAAGCCGTCTGGCTCCCGCAGTTCCTGCTGATCGGAGACGAGAGCGACGTGGACGACATCGCGAGGGCGGTGGAGAAGGTGGTTGCGCACCGCGAAGAACTCGCCGCCGCCGACCCGTCGCTCGCCGGAGCGAAGGCGATGGGCCGGGCGCAAAGAGCGCGCTTCGAGCGCGCGAAGAACTACTAGAACTGATTGAATTCCGTCGCGTACCGGAACGCTTCGACGTAGTGCCCGTCGCGTCGCTGGATCGCCGCCTTGAGCTCCTCGCGCGCCTTCGCGCGATCCGCGGGCTCCCAATCCGGCCTGTACTTGTGCACGCCCGGCTCGAACTGGCTCACGTGGCAGAGTGCCGCGTCTAGCTTCCGTTCCACCACGCTATCGATGTTCACCCAGACGTTCGCCTCCGTCGTGTAGAAGAACGCGTAGGCCGGCACGCGCCACGGCTCGAGCCCTTCCTGCAGCCGCTGGTTCGGGAAGTACAAGTGCCACTCCGCCGCGCGGATCGCGTCAAGCGTGTTCATCGCTGCCATCCTGTGGTCGGTCTTGTGCCAGCGCACGTAGTCGGCCCCGGGGTCCGCCGAGAGCACGAGATCCGGCCGCACGCGCCGGATCAGCGCCGTCGCCTGCTCGACAAGGTCCTTGCTGTTCTCGTACTCGAGCATGCCGTCGTGGTGCCCGAGCCAGATGAGGTTCTCCTTCGGCACGCCCGCGACGCGGTTGCCCGCCTCCTCCTCGGCCTTGCGAATGCGCGCCAGCCGTTCGCTCGTCATCTCGAGATCGTAGGAGCCCTTGTCGTCGTTCGTATAGATGGCGACGATGACCTTATTGCCGTTCGCGGTCAGGAGCGAGACCGTGCCGGCGCAGCAGAACGCGTCGTCATCCGGATGCGGCGTGAACAGGAGGACCGTCTTGCCCCTCATGTCCTCGATCCGGGGAGGTTCGGCGGCGAGCGCTGCCGCGGCCGCCAGCAGGAATACGGCGAATGCAGGTTTCATGGCGAGGTTCCCATCACTATAATCTAGTGACTGGTATGCTAGGCCTCCTCGCCGTCGTGATCCCGTACACGCTGCTTCCGCTCGGTTCGGTGCATCCCGCGGGCTGGCTCGAACGCCAGTTGCGCGTCCAGGCGGACGGCCTCAGCGGCCATCTTGAAGAGTTCTGGCCGGACCTCGGGCCGA
This sequence comes from Acidobacteriota bacterium, assembly GCA_050261515.1. Classification (GTDB taxonomy): domain Bacteria; phylum Acidobacteriota; class Terriglobia; order Bryobacterales; family Bryobacteraceae; genus JBLNDJ01. The sequence goes on from JBLNDJ010000042.1 coordinate 168,625, forward strand.
ACAGCGCGTGGCTGGGCGGCTCGGGCGAAGGTTGGGAGCGCGGGCCTTATTATCTTGACGGCCTCGTGCCGCTGGCCTACCTGCTCGACGACCCCACGCTCATCCATAAAGCGCGCAAGTGGATCGAGTGGACGCTCGCCAATCAACGAAGCGACGGCGCGATCGGCCCGGTGAAGAACACCGACTGGTGGCCGAATTTCGTGATGCTCAAGGCGCTCACGCAGTATCAGGAAGCGACCGGCGACCCGCGCGTCATCCCATTCATGGAGCGCTATTTCGCTTACATGGCCGCGAACCTCGACCAGCGCCCGCTCAAGCAGTGGGCCGTCTACCGCTGGCAGGACCAGGTCCTCACCGTGCTCTGGCTCTACCGCCGCAATGGCGACGCGAAGCTGCTCGACCTCGCGCGCAAGCTGCACGCGCAGGGGCACGACTGGCCCGCGCAGTTCGTCAACTTCCGCTACACGGGCAAGGTCGCCAAGCCTGACCTCACTCTCGAAACGCACGTCGTCAACAACGCGCAGGCGCTCAAGACCGCGGCCGTCTGGTATCAGGTCTCCGGCGACCGCCGCGACCTCGACCTGCTCTACAACCAGTTCCGCCAGCTCGACCGCTACCACCTGCTGCCGAACGGGGTGCACAGCGGCGACGAGCACTACGCGGGCAACAATCCCGTGCAGGGCTCGGAGCTATGCTCGGTGGTCGAGGCGATGTTCTCGCTCGAGCACATTATCGCCGTGACCGGCGACGCGGCCTTCGGCGACCGCCTGGAGAAGATCGCCTACAACCCATTGCCCGGCACCTTCTCGAAGGACATGTGGGCGCATCAGTACGACCAGCAGCCGAATCAGGTTCTTGTCAGCGTGGCCAAACGCGACTGGACGAACAACGGGCCTGACTCGAACCTTTATGGCCTCGAGCCGAATTTCGGATGCTGCACCGCGAACATGCACCAGGGCTGGCCGAAGTTCGCCGCGAACCTCTGGATGGCATCGGCGAAGGGCGGGCTCGTGGCCGCGGCTTATGCGCCGAGCCGCGTGACGGCGCCCGTGCGCGGCGTGAAGGTGACGATCGTCGAGGAAACCGGGTATCCGTTCAGCGAAAAGATCGCACTCACCGTGCGGCCGGCTTCGCCCGTGACGTTTCCGCTCGAGCTGCGCATCCCCGCGTGGGCGGCGCGCGCGAGCGTCGCGGTGAACGGGAAGAAGCTGAACGGCGTCCGCGCGGGCACGTTCCACGCGATCGAGCGTGAATGGAAGGATGGCGACCGCGTCGAGATCGTCTTCCCCATGGAGACGCGCGTCACGCGCTGGTACAACAACTCGGTCGCGGTAGAGCGCGGGCCGCTCGTCTACTCGCTCAGAATCGGCGAGAACTGGAAGAAGTACAAGGACCGCCCGCAGGCTCCTGATTGGGAAGTGTACCCGACGACGCCGTGGAACTACGGGCTCATTCCGGGCAAGTTCCGCGTTGAGGAGAAACCCGTCGGTCCTTATCCGTTCAGCCCCGAGGGCGCGCCGGTTGTCATCAAGGCGCAAGGGCGGCGCATCCCGGCGTGGAGGATGGTGAACGATTCGGCGGGGCCCGTGCCTGCGAGTCCCGCGGCGACGAGCGAGCCCGTCGAGACGATCACGCTCATTCCCTACGGCGCGGCGAAACTCCGTATCACCGCTTTCCCGCAGGTGAACTGACATGATCTCTCTCGACGGCGAGCATCTGACGATCGAGCAGGTGCGCGCTGTCGCCTTGGCTGCGGAGCCTGTCGCGCTCGCGCCGTATGCCGTCGCGAAGATGCTGCGCTCGCGGGCCGTGGTCGAACGCCTGGCGGGCGGGGACAAGCCTATCTATGCCGTGAACACGGGCGTCGGCCACCTCTCCGAAATCCGCATCCAGCCCGGCGAACTCGAGCAACTCCAGCGCAACGTCGTTCGCTCGCACGCCTGCGGGACCGGCGAGCCGCTCGCGCGCGCTGAGGTGCGGGCGATGATGCTGATTCGCGCCAACGTGCTCGCCAAGGGGTTTTCGGGCATCCGTCCGGTCATCGCCGAGCGGCTCTGCGCGATGCTGAACCGCGGTGTGACGCCGCGCGTGCCGTCGCGCGGCAGTGTGGGCGCAAGCGGCGATCTGGCGCCGCTGGCTCATATGGCGCTGGTGCTGATCGGCGAGGGTGAAGCCGAGTACGAAGGCGTCCTCCTGCCGGGCGGGGAAGCGCTGCGGCGTGCGGGCATCGAGCCCATCGTGCTCAAGGCGAAGGAGGGCATCTCGCTGGTCAACGGGACGCAGGCCATGCTCGCGATCGGCTGCCTCGAACTCGCCGCGGCCGAGACCCTCGCCGATACGGCCGACGTCGTCTGCGCTCTCACGACGGACGCGCAGCGCGGCACGCCGCGGGCGTTCCACGAGGCGATCCAGGCGGCGCGGCCGCATCCGGGGCAGGCGCGGAGCGCGGCCAATCTCGTGCGGCTGCTCGAAGCGAGCGCGATCCGCGCGTCGCACCTCGGCTGCGGGCGCGTGCAGGACGCCTACTCGCTCCGCTGCGCGCCGCAGGTGCACGGCGCGGTTCGAGACACGCTCGCCGAAACGCGCCGCGTCTTCGAGATCGAGCTGAACTCCGCTACGGACAACCCGCTCGTCATCGGCGAAGAGATTCTGTCGGGCGGCAACTTCCACGGCGAGCCGCTCGCGCTCGCGTTGGACTATCTCGCGATCGCGCTGACGGCGCTGGCGGGCATCTCGGAGCGCCGCGTGGACCGCTCCGTGAACCCGTTCCTCAATGAAGGTCTGCCGCCGTTTCTGGCCGCGCACCCGGGGCTCGAGTCGGGTCTCATGATGGCGCAGGTGACGGCGGCGGCGCTGGTGGCGGAGAACCGCGTGCTCGCCACGCCCGCCTCGACCGGCTCCATCACGACGAGCGGGAACAAAGAGGATTTCGTCAGCATGGGTCTCACGGCCGCGCTCAAGTTGAGGGACGTCGTGCGGAACACGCGCCAGGTGCTTGCCATTGAAGCGATCGCCGCCGCGCGCGCACTCGACTTCCTGCTGCCCTTGAAGACCAGCCCGGCGCTCGAAGCAACCGCCGCGCTCATCCCGCGGCTTGCAGGCGACCAGCCGGTATCGGGCGCCATCGCCCGCGTGGACGAGTTGATCGCGGCGGGGGAACTGAGCCGCTATGTCGCGAACACCGCGTAGCGCGTCACGGTCTTGAAGCCCATCCGGCTGTAAAGCGAAAAGCCCGACTCGCTCGATTGCAGCACCGTGCATGCGGCCGCGCCGGCCTGGTCGAGCGCGTGGCGGATCGCGGCTTCGGCGTATCCGCGGTGCTGGCAGTAGGGCAGCGTCCCAACCGCGTAGACGCCCAGGGTGGAGCCGGTCATCACCGTTGCGGCCGAGCTCACGGGCAGGTCCTCAAAGTAAGCAACGTAGCCTGTGAAGCCGCCGCTCCAGGTGGGCTCGGCTTCGTAGATCGTGCTGGCAACGTGGATCGGTATCCCGAACGCCACCGACATGATGTGATTGAAGTCGGCGCGCGTGTCGAGCGTGGAGACGCGGCGAATCGTGAGCGCGGGAAGCCTGCGCACGGGCGGCTCGATGCGCGCAGCGGCCATGCCCGGCAACTCGATCACCAGGCGCAGCCGGCTGCGGTCGAAGACGATTTGCACCGAGCCGCGCAGGCCGGCGTCGATCCAGTCCTGGCAGACCCAGAAGGACCACGGCAGGTTGCGCGCCGCGAAGAACCGCCCCGCGGTGCGGATGCGCGCATCCAGCTCCGCCGGAGTAGAGACGGGCGCGGTGAGGACCGCCGAATTGAACATCGGGAACTCCACGCCCGAGGACGCGACCGCGACGCCCGCCAGTTCGCGCGCTTCGCCCGAGTTGGCGCGCGAGAAATTGGCGAGCGTGACCCGGAGGTTTTCCTCCATCGCCCGGAACACGGCCATGGCAGTATGAGAGCAAACCCGGTCGATGCGCGTCAACGCGTCGCAGCGCACGAGAAGCAGGCGCAATCTATCAGCACCTTCCAGGAGCCCTCGCGCTGCTTCCGCCGGCCGCGATAAGTTTCATTGGCTGATGCTCACTTGCACGCTGGCTGGCGCGTTCTCGCCCACGGTGACGGGCGCGGCGCTGTCTTTGAACGGCCTCAGGAATTCGGGGTCCATCCAGGCGGACGGTTCGATGATCTCCCAGGCGTAGACTTTGTATTCGCCGGGAGGGACGTTGCGGAACGTGAAGCCGCCGTTCTCGCCGGCAGCCGCCTCCGGATAGAACTCGGGGATCGTCGGGCGCTGCGCGTCTGCCGGAACCAGCGCGACGATGGCTCCGGGGACGGGCTGCTTGTCCGCGTTCCGCACGGTGCCCGAGACTTGGCCGGGCTTCCCGCCGACGAGAATCTCGATCGCTCCGGGCGAGCCGGAAGCTAGGTCCACGCCGGAGTACGTCACGTCCGTACCGCCCGCGCGGACGCTCTTCAGGTAGAAGCCGTCGGGAAGGCCTGCGATCAGGAGACCGTATCGCGCGGGGTCGAGGCCGTCGATGCGGAAGGTGCGGTCCGCAGCGACGCGTTCTTCCCAACCCACGGCAAGGGAATCGGCGAGGGAACTTGTGCGCCACAGCTTCACGCGCGCGTTCTTCAGATCGAGCCTGGCGGGGTCCTCAGCCCGGATGCGGCCCGCCAGCGTGAGGCCGGCGCCGACCGTGATGACGACGCCTTCGACGTTCGCCCCGCTCACTTCAACCGTCGTCCAACCGGCGTATGCCCGGCCGCCCTTGGCAACCTGCGCGCCGGCAATGTACAAACCCGGCGTGAGCCCGTGGATTTCGAACTCGCCCGCGGTATTCACTTTCGCCGCGGGCGTGTGATAGGTGCCGGCGGCGGAATTGTCGTGCCCGGTTGTTCTGTGGAACCGGACCGACGGCATGCTTTCGGCGCCCGGCAGTTCGACCACGACCCGTCCCTTCACGCTCCCTGTGCGCGCTTTGCCCAACGCGAGGTCCTGCACGCGCACCTGCGCTCCGGCGGCGACATCGATCGGGGCCGCGCCGGCCGGCTCCGCGGCGCCGGGGTAGTACACAGGCACGGGTCCTTCCTCGCCCACGGGCGCCGGGGTATTCTCCCAGTTCTCGGCGTAGATGTAGTAGCGTCCAGGCTCGATGTCGAGCCAGCGGTACTCGCCGAGGTCGTTGGCGAATGCGACCTTCGTTGTGGCGAGCTTCCTCTTTCCGTTGAGGTAGCGCATGCGCAGGAGCTGGACTTGCGCGCCCGCCGGCGGCTCGCCATCGCCGTCGAGGATGCGGCCGGAGAGGACGCCGTAGGGGGTCAGCCGGAGATCGATGCCCGTCAGCTCGCGCGCGCGGGTCAGGTCGAGCACCGGCCGGGATTCGAGAGTCACGAAACCCCTGCGAGATACGCGCAGGCGGTAGCGGCCGGGCTCGAGGCCGCCGATGAAGAACTTGCCCGTTGAATCGGTCGTGGTGGTCTGGGCGGGTTCGCCGGAGGCGCGCGCCAGCACCACAGACGCCTTGGCGAGCGGCTCGCGGGTGACCGCGTTGGAAACGTGTCCTTCGATAGTGGAGGGCTGAGCCGGAAGGGCGAGGGGCCACAGCACAAGCAGAGCAGCGCGTCGCACGGCAGCCGATTACAGCAGACTCAGCGGGTCCACGTCAATGACGAGCGCTGTCGCGGGCCACTTGCGGCTCGCGGCGAAGGCGCGCACGCAGTCGAGCGTGTCCTTGAGCGCGCGGCGGCCGGCGGCTTTGAGGAGCAACTGGTAGCGGTACTCGCTCTTCATGCGCGGCACGGGGGCCTCCGCCGGCCCGAGCACTTTGATCTGCTCGGGCGCGGGATCGAGCAGCGCGCCGAGGTCGGCGCTCATGCGCAGCGCGTCTTCCTGGCTCCCGGCGCGCACCAGAATGTTGGCCAGCGCGCTGAAGGGCGGGTAGCGCATCAGGCGGCGGAAGTTCAGTTCCTTCTCGTAGAAGCCGGCGTAGTTCTGCTCGGAGGCGAAGCGCACGGCGTAGTGGTCGGGATTGATGGTCTGGACGAGCACGCGGCCGGGGATTGCGCCGCGGCCCGCGCGTCCGGCGACCTGCGTGAGCAACTGGAAAGTGCGCTCGGCGGCGCGGAAGTCGGGCATTCCGAGGCCGATGTCGGCCGAGATCACGCCCACGAGCGTGACGTTCGGGATGTCGTGCCCCTTGGCGATCATCTGCGTGCCCACCAGGATGTCGAAGGCGCCGTCGCGGAAGCCGGAGAGGATCGTTTCGTACTGGCGCTTGCCGGTGACGGTGTCGCGGTCCATGCGCGCGATGCGGGCTTCGGGAAAGCTGCGGTGCAACTCGTCCTCGACGCGCTCGGAGCCGATGCCGAGGAAGTACAGGTGCTCGCTCGCGCACTTCGGGCAGCGGTTCGGGACGCGCTCGGCGTAGTTGCAGTAGTGGCAGAGCAGGCGCTGGTCGCGGCGGTGGTACGTCAGGGTGACCGAGCAGTTGACGCACTGGATGCGCTCGCCGCAGGAGCGGCAGGCGACGAAGCTCGAAAAGCCGCGGCGGTTGAGCAGCAGCATGGTCTGCTCGCGGTTAGCGAGGCGCGCTCCGATTTCGTCGAGCAGGCGGCGCGAGAACGTCGCCTGGCGCCGCGTTTCGAGGAACTCGACGCGCATGTCGATCAGCTCGACTTCGGGCAGCGGCCGCCGGCCGATGCGCTCGGGCAGGCGAAGCAGCGTGTACTTTCCGCGCTCCACGTTGTAGCGGCTTTCGAGGCTTGGCGTCGCGGAGCCGAGCACCACGCATGCTCCGGCCGCCTGCGCGCGCACGATCGCGACATCTCGCCCGTTGTAGCGCGGCGTTTCCTCCTGCTTGTAGCTCTGGTCGTGTTCTTCATCCACGACGACGAGGCCGAGGTTCTCCACCGGGGCGAAGACGCCCGAGCGCGTTCCGACCACGACTCCGGCCGCGCCCGAGCGTATGCGGCGCCACTGCTCGGCGCGCTCGGCGTCTCCGAAGGCGGAGTGCAGAATCGCGACGCGGTCGCCGAAGCGCTGGAAGAACTGCCCGGCCATCTGGGGCGTGAGGGCGATTTCGGGGACCAGCAGCAGCGCCCCTCGGCCGATGGCAAGCGTCGCTTCGATCGCGTTCAGGTAGACCTCGGTCTTGCCCGAGCCCGTGATGCCTTCGAGCAGAAAGGTGCGAAACTCGCGCGACTCGATCGCCCCACGGATCTCGTCGAGCGCGGCCTGCTGGTGCGCGTTCAGGACGTGCGGGGCGCTGGCGTGGCGCGTCGAGACGGGCGAGAGCTCGGGGCGCAGCGAGAGGATGCCTTTGCGGGCCAGCGCGCGCGCGGCGTCCCCGGCGTTCTTGACGGAGGCTTCGACTTCACCGAGGTTGTGCGAGCCGGGGTGCAGGTCGAGATAGGCGAGCAGCTCGCGCTCGGCCTTCTTGTACCTGGCTTCGGGGACGGGCGTGGTGCGCTCGACGCGCAGGCGCGCGGCGGGGGCGCGCAGGGGGTCGCGCTGCGACTGCGTGTCTTCCACTTCGACGAAGCCTCGCTCTTCGAGGGCCCGGAGCACACGCGCGGCCTCGGGGAGCTTCTTCGTCAGGTACGGGCCGGAGAGGGCCCGGAACTCGAGGAGTTGCATGAGGCGGACGGCGGGGTCGGCGGCGGTGTCGCCCAGCGTGAGCTGGCGAAGCGCGTCGCGGCCGGCTTCGGTGAGGGCGTAGACTTTGCCGTGGCGGATTTCGCCTCCCGCCGGGGCCATCGCTCGCAGCACTTCGCCCGGCGGCGCGCAGTAGTAGCCGGCGATCCACTCACCGAGCGCGAGCATCTCGGCGGTGAGGACGGGCTCGGTGTCGAGCAGACGGAGGGCTTCGCGCGCGCCGCCCTCGGGGGCGTCGTCATGGCAGCGGACGACGAAGCCTGCCAGCTTGCGCGTGCCGAAGGGGACGAGCAGGCGGCAGCCGGGCTTCACCCTGTGGCGCAGGGTTTCGGGCAGGGCATAGGTGAACGCGCGGTCGAGCGGAACGGGGAGGCTGACGTCACAGTAGTCCACTTTGTCTAGTAGCCGCAGATGAACGCAGATGAACGCAGATAAAAAAACTACATGGTGGGGTAGATTCCTTTGAGGGCCGGGTAGAGCGACTTGAACACCTCGTGGCCGCGTTTGTAGACCGGGACTTTGTCCGGCTGCGGCGCGGTCGATTGTACTTCACGAATCGTCACGCGGCAGGCTTCGGGGACGGAGGCGTACTCTCCGGTTCCGACGAGACCGAGCACGGCGGCTCCGTAGGCGGACCCCTCCTGCGTTTCGAGCACCACCACACGCTTATCGAAGATGTCGGCCAAAAGCTGCTGCCAGAACGGGCTCTTCGCTCCGCCGCCCGAAGCGCGCACGGATTCAACCCGAATGCCGAGGTCTTCGATGATGTCGAGGCAGTCCTTCTGGCTGTAGCTCACGCCTTCGAGCAGCGAGCGGATGAGGTCGGCGCGCGTGTGCTTCGCCGTGAGGCCGATCCAGCCGCCTCGGGCCGCGGCGTCGAGGTGCGGCGTGCGCTCTCCCATGAGGTAGGGCAGCCAGTAGAGACCGTTCGATCCGGCGGGCGCGCAGGCGGCTTCGGCGGTGAGGGCGTCGTAGTCCGTGCCCGGTGCGAGCTGGTTGCGGAACCACTGGAAGCTGAGGCCGGCTCCCTGCGTGACACCCATCACGTGCCACTTGCCGCGGACCGCGTGGCAGAACGTGTGGACGCGGCCCTGGGGGTCGTACGCCACGTTTTCCATGTGCGCGAAGACGACGCCCGAGGTGCCGAGCGTGTCCGAAACGATGCCGGGCTCGACGATGCCGTTGCCGACGGCGCTCGACGCCTGGTCGCCGCCGCCGCCCGCCACCGGCGTGCCCTCGGCCAGGCCCGTCGCTTGGGCCGCCGCAGCGGTCACGCAGCCGCTGATCTCGCTCGACTCCGTGCAGAACGGCAGCATCGCGCGGTCGAGGCCGAGGCCATCCATCATCTCGTAGGACCAGCGGCGATTCACCACGTCGAACATCGAGGTGCCCGAGGCATCCGAGACTTCGGTCGCGTGCTCGCCGGTGAGACAGAAGCGGAGGTAATCCTTCGGCAGCAGAACCTTCCGCACTCGCTCGAAGCTCCGCGGATCGTTGTCGCGCACCCAGAGGAGCTTGGGCAGCGTGAAGCCCGTGAGGACGGGGTTCGCGGTGTACTTGAGCACGTTCTCGCGGCCGATTTTCGCGTTGACGAAATCGACCTGCTCCTGGCTGCGCTGATCGCACCAGATGAGTGCGGGACGGATGACGCGGTTCGCTTCGTCGAGCAGCACGAGCCCGTGCATCTGGCCGGAGAGGCCGATGCCGCGGACGTCCTTGCCTGCGACGCCCGCCTGCGCGAGCACGCCCCGAATGGCCTTCTGCGCGGCGTCCCACCAGTTCTCGGGGCGCTGCTCGGCCCACATGGGGCGCTCCATGCGCATCTCTTCGTGCGGGGCGGTGAAGCCGGCTTTCACTTTGCCTTGCGCGTCGATGAGCAGCGCGCGCGTGCCGCCGGTGCCGACGTCGATTCCTAGCCAGAGCATGAGAACTATCTTACAGGGAGAAGTCAGAAGCCAGAAGCCAGAAGCCAGAAGCCGGAAGTCAGAAGCCGGAAGTCAGAAGCCTAAAGTCAGAAGCCGGAAGTCAGAAGCCTAAAGTCAGAAGCCGGAAGCTAGGAGCTGGGAGCCAGGAGCCTGTCCAGGATGCCTGGAATTTCGAAGACGGCTTGGTTCTGGATGGAAGAGGCGTTGTTCCGGTAGCGGGCGAAGGTTGCGGGTTCCAGGAGAGTCTGCACGGCTTCGGCGATGTTTCGAAAGTTGGGGAGGACCAGGCCGGCTCCTCGTTCCATGAGCCAGTCGGCGTTGTAGCGTTCTTGCGGGAGGGTCCAGGCGTTGCGCTCGACAATGACGGGGAGCTTCATGGCCAGCGCTTCGGTGATGGAGCCGGGGCCGGGTTTTCCGATGAAGAAGTCTGAGAGGTGCATGTAGTAGGGCACCTCTGTCGTGAAACCTTCGATGTGGCGCGGCCGACGGGGTTTGGTTGCCTGGAGGCGCTGCTTTAGCTTTTCGTTTTTCCCGCAAATCAGGATGAGTTGCAGGTCGAGGCGATTGGCGATTTCGAGCATCGCGGAGCTGCCTTGTCCTCCGAACAGCACCAGCGCGGTCGCGAGGTCCGGGTCGAGGCCCAGGCGCTGGCGTTCGGCTCGGCGGTCCGTTGTTTGCGGGTCGTAATAGCGCGGGTGAAGAATCATTCCCGAGGTGCGGAAGATGCGGTCCGGCGTGTGGCCGAGGGCCTTCGCCTGCTCGACGGCTCGCTCGGAGCCGCAGACGAGGTATTGCGATTCGCGCTCGATCCAGAAGTGCGGCGGGTAGTCGGCGATGTCGGTCAGGATCGTTACGAAAGGCTTGCCGTGGAGGCTTTCGGCGATGGCGCGGTTGAAGTTCGGGATCAGCGATACCACCAGGTCGGTATCGCGGCCTTTCCAGAATTTTTCGAGCAGCCGCACTTGCGGGCCGTGGTAGAGGCGGATGATGGCGTGCATCCCGACCAGGAGTTGCGCGGCGCCGAGCGTCCAGCCTCTGTTGAGCAGCGTGTTGTAGACGTCCTGAAGGCGCAGGCCGAACAGCTTGCGGAAGACGTCGAGCGGGTCGAGCACTTCCTGAAGGTTGACCAGGCGGACGTCCCACGGCCTCTGCTGCTGCCGGATCGCGAGCGCCAGGGCGTTGGCCGCGCTGCGATGGCCGCCGCCGGCGTCGAAGAACAGGAAGTCGAGTTTCTTCACCGCGCTACGATTTTTTCATACTTCGGGGTTACGAGGGCGCAGAAACACGGTGACCGGCGGATAGCCGAACGCCCGGAGGGCGGCTGCCGCGGGCGGAGCCAACGGCAGTCGCCTGTTTCCAAGCGTTCCAGTCCTCATGATCTACCCGGACGGAGCTGGGTTCAAGCCCCTTGGGTTCTAGTACCCCCTCCACCCTCGGGGGTCTTAGGCACCCGCCTGGGGGCTCGAGATTTGCTGAATGCGGCTGATCAGGGTCTGCGGGCGGAAGGGTTTCATCAACAGATCGGAGCTGGCGAACGTGTGCTCTTCGGCCGGGTAGCCGGAGACGAACAGGACAGGGATGCGGGGGAACTGAGTGCGGACCTGTCTGGCCAGGCTGGGGCCGTCCATCTCGGGCATGCGGACGTCGGTGATCAGGAGATCGAAGTTGCCGCCTTCCCGCTCGATGACGCGATAGGCGTCCACGCCGTCCTCCGCCTCGACAACCGCGCAGCCGTGCTTCTGAAGGATCAGTCTCATGTAATTCCGGACGCCCGGCTCATCGTCCACCAGCAGAACTCGCATCGTCATAGAGGTTGTCATCCTGGCAGCGTCCGTCTTTCAGACTAGATACTCCGTAACGGGGTCTCGATTCAGGAATTTTCAGCTTAAATTGAGCTAATAGATTCCTGGTAGGAGACGCCAACGCACCCGGGCGCAATAGGCAGCGTAGCCGGGCAGGCTTCGGGCGAGCAAGCGCTCTTCATCGAACAGGCGCCAGATGAGGGCGGGCAGGGCGGCGGGGAAGGCCAGAAGTCCCCACCAGGATCCGAGTGCGAGAGGCGTGCCGAGAAACAGCAGCGAGCCGCCGGCGTACATGGGGTGGCGGACGATCGCGTAGGGGCCCGTGGACACGACGCGCTGGTCCGGCGCGATTTCGATGGTCGCGGAGGTGAACGGGTTCTCGCGGTAGACGAGGAACGTGATCAGGAAGCTCAGGGCCACAAGCGCGTCGCCGGAGGCAGCGGCCCAGGACGGCACGTTCGACCAGGAGTGGCGATGGTCGAGGGCGGGAACGGCGAGCGAGGCGATGAACGCGAGGGAGGCAAGCGACATGATGACTTGCTGTGCGGGCCGCCGTTCCGCCGTGGGGCCCCCGCGCAGGCGGCGGCCGAGGAGCGCCGGGTCGTTCCGCATGAGGTAGAGCGTGATGAGGAGCGAGGCGCCGAAGAAGACGGCGAGGTATACCCACGCCTGCCAGTAGCGGAGGGTTCCGGCCGTGGCGAAAAGCAACAGGCCCATCGCCAGGGCAAGGAAGAAGAAGCCGAGCCAGGTTTTCGCGTTCAGGCTCATATGGGCCTGTCCATATCTTGACGTAGGTTGGTGGCCCTGCTGTAAGATCCTCGGGAACCACAGTCGCGGGGCTGCCCTCTGGATCGCGCCGGCCTGGGCGGAGTCCGATGCAGATCTGGAGCGGCGGGCGATGGAGTGACGGCGGACCATCCATACCCATTGGTCCGCCGCCAAGGAGCGGCAACCGTGAGTGACAGGGAACTGAAGCGCGTGCCGCTATCGTGAAACCTGCTCCCTGCGCTGGCTGCCGGGGTTTCGAATCGACCGGACGGGGCGGCGATCATCGGGGCGGCGGCGATGATCGGGTTCAACGCGTTGTCGATCGGGGAGGCCTACGCGGCCATCGATCACGACACCATCATTTTGCTGTTCGGGGTGTTGCCGGGCCGTCGCCAAAGCGGCCGGCCCGGCGTTGAGTGTTCACCGATTCATCTATTCGAGGGTTCCGCCGCCTGAAGTGCGAGTTCTAGGCCGACCCGTCTCATCCCGGTATTCTTCCCGCTCCACATCTCGCGGGAGCGGCTTGTCCGTCTTCGCGTAATCCGCGCCCTCCTCACCCGCAGACGCCACGTCATCGGCGCCCGTCTCCTGCAATATCTGCTTGGCGCGCTTCACCCAATCGGAACTATCGCAGTGTACCGATAGCAGGATCCCGCCGCTCTTGATGCGGCCCTCATAGCGTTTCGCCTCATACTCCGGGATCCCCATGCCAACCAGAGCGCCGACCAGTCCGCCGACGGCACCGCCGACACCAATGCCGGCCAGGGCTCCCATGATCGGACCCGCCGCGATGAACGGGCCGACGCCCGGAATTGCGAGCGCGCCGATCCCCGCCAGAAGTCCGAGCGTCCCTCCGATCGCGCCGCCCGCGGTGGCGCCGGTTGCCGTGCCCTCGGGAGCTTTGGTGCTCTTCTCGTGCGCGAAGTCCTTCGTGCCCTGGTTATCAGGGAACAATACCGAGATATCCTCAGTGCGGAACCCGGCCGCCCTCAGGTGGTCGATCGCCGCCTCAACCGACGTTCTGTCGCGATAAATCCCGAACGCTGCTGTGTTCTTGCCTGCCATGTTTCCCCCTCTAAGTTCATTTGTTGTCGTCCTGGTGCGATGACGCGGGGGCGTGTGCTCCCGCCCCGTTTATTCGCCCTTGACGGTTATGTGATTGGTTACGTTGCCTGCCCCTGCCACTTCAGTGGCTTTTTCCTCGACGCTTCTCTTCTCGTCTTCCGAGGCGACAGGGCCTTTCAAAGTAACTTTGCCCCCTTGAGAGATAATTTTTACGTTGTGCGCGTTGGTCGAAAGGGATTTGTCGCTTACGACTGACTTCCGTATCCGGCGCATGATCTCTCGATCGGAGCTGTTGTCCTTGGCCTGATCAGCGGTAGGTTCGTTCCGATTCCTGTCCTGTTTGTTTGCCCTGGTATTGTCGGCATTAGGGTTAGTCTGACCTCCGGCTTGTTGACGCGCTGACATCAAACCCAGGCTGCCGATCAGGAGGCAGAATATCGTGAGCAGTTTTCCGGTCATGCATTGTTGCACGGTTCTCCATCTCCCGCCGCTGGCAAAGCAATGAGCTGGCCAAACTTGGGTAGGACCGGGCAGGGGGTACCGGCGACCTGGGCCTCTCACCGCCCGCTATCCTGAAACGTGCTCCCTGCGCTGCTGATCTTCTTGCTTACATACCTCGTGCTGGCCGTGGGCGGGCTGCCGGGGTTTCGGATCGACCGGACGGGGGCGGCGATCATCGGGGCCGCGGCCATGATCGGGTTCAACGTGTTGTCGATCGAGGAGGCGTACGCGGCCATCGATCACGACACCATCATCTTGCTGTTCGGGATGATGATTGTCGTCGCGAATCTGCGGCTGTCGGGGTTCTTTCGCGCGGTCGCGGTCCGGGTGGTGGAGCATGCACACCGGCCGATCGTGCTGCTCGCCTTGATGGTCTTCGTCTCGGGATTCTTCTCGGCGCTGTTCGTCAACGACACGATGTGCCTGGTGCTGACGCCGCTGGTGCTCGAGATCTGCGCGACGCTCAAGCGGAACCCGGTGCCGTTTCTGCTGGCGGTGGCGATGGGAGCGAACGTGGGGAGCGCGGCCACGATCACGGGCAACCCGCAGAACATGATGATCGGGTCGTTTTCGCGCATCCCTTACGGGGAGTTCGCGCGGGCTCTCGCGCCGGCCGCGGCCATCGGGCTGGCGCTTACGGTGGCGGTGATCGCACTCGCTTACTGGAAAGAATTTCGCGCCGAGGAGCGGGTCGAGATCGCGCATCCGAGGGCTCGCGTGAATGGCGTCCTGATGGCGAAGTCGATCGCGGTCGCGGCGGGCATGCTGGTCTTTTTCTTTCTCGGATGGCCCGTGGCGGAGATCGCGCTGCTGGCCGGGGCGCTGCTGCTGGTGACGCGCCGCGTGAAGCCGGAGAAGGTCTATCACGAGATCGACTGGCAGTTGCTGGTGATGTTCGTGGGCCTGTTCATCGTGGTGGCGGGGATGGAGAAGGCGTTCTCCCAAGACCTGTTCGCGTTCGCCTCGCGCTTCCAGCTTGGGCGCGTGGGGGTGCTGAGCGCGGCGTCGGCGGCGCTGTCGAACATCGTCAGCAACGTTCCGGCCGTGCTGGTGTTCAAGCCGCTGATCCCGCATTTGCCGGACGCGAGGCGGGCTTGGCTTGCGCTGGCGATGTCCTCGACGTTCGCCGGGAACCTGACGCTGCTCGGGTCGGTGGCGAACCTGATCGTGGTCGAGCGGGCGCGGCGCGAAGCTTCGATCGGGTTCTGGGAGTATTTCAAGGTTGGCGCACCGCTGACGGTGCTGACAATTCTGGCGGGGGTGTGGTTGTTGTAGAGTTGCTGGTGAGAGGGATAGCCGGATGAAGCTGAGCGGTGCGTTGTTGCCAATGCTCGCCGGGAAGAGGGGCGTGGGCGTGTACGGTCTCGAACTGTAGCCTGGCGCGATGCTTCGCAGTTCGCTCCTGTACCTTTCCGGCCTGAAGGGCCTGCGGCGGTGGATGGAGACGGCGCCGGCTGCCGCGCGTTTCACGTCGCGCTTCGTCGCGGGAGTGAAGCTGGAGGACGCTCTCGCCGTCGCGGAGCGGCTGGCCGGCGAGGGAATTCTCGCAAGCCTCGATCATCTGGGCGAGAGCGTCACCTCGCTCGAAGAAGCCGCGGCCTCGCGTGACAGCTACCTCGAATCGATCGGGCGGATTCGGGCGGACTCCACGGTTTCCATCAAGCTCACTCAGTTCGGCCTCGATCTTTCGACCGATGCCTGCCGAGCGAACGTGGAGCGCCTGGTCCGGGAAGCGGCGCGTTTGGGACGCATGGTCGAAATCGACATGGAGTCGAGCGCGTACGTGGACCGCACGCTCGCCATCGCGACGGCGATGCACGAATCCTACGGCAACGTGCGGGCGGTGATCCAGGCTTATCTCTACCGCAGCGAAAAGGACATCGAGCGGTTGTGCAAGCTGGGCATGCCGGTGCGCCTGTGCAAGGGCGCGTACAAGGAGCCGGGCACGGTCGCGTTTCAGCGCAAGCGGGACGTCGATGCCGGCTACGCGCGGCTCATGAAGACGCTGCTCGAGCGGGGAACGTACCCGGGGCTGGCGACGCATGATGCGCGCATCATCGGAGAAGCGCATCGCTTCACGCGCGAGCGCGGGATTCCGCCGGACCGCTACGAATTCCAGATGCTCTACGGGATCCGGCGCGACCTGGCTCGGCGCTTCGTGCGCGAGGGCTGCCGTATACGGCTGTATGTGCCCTACGGAGCCGCGTGGTATCCGTACTTCATGCGGCGGCTGGCGGAGCGTCCGGCGAACGTGGTGTTTTTGGCACGAAACGTTCTGAAAGGGTAGCGCAGATAGATAGCAACTATCGGCCCCCCAGGGCAGTCTTACCAGTATGAGATATTGGGGCTTGCTAGCGGCCAAGCTGGCAGCCGCCGGGGGGCTTCTGTATGCCCTCTGGCTGGGGATCACCGCGTTGCTGCCGGCCCCGCATCTGTATCGCAATCAATTCTTTGGGTACGACCTCTCGTGGACGTTTGCCGCCGGATTGCTGTTTTTGATCGGCTGCGGCCTCGGGTATCTCGCCATCCTCGATCAGCGCTACCGCTGCCGTGTCTGCGCGCGGCGTTTGCGCATGCCCATCGTGACCGGCTCCTGGGGCCAGATGCTGCTGAGCGGCAGGCCGCGGATCGAATACATATGTCCGTTCGGCCATGGAACCCTGAAGGTGGAACAGCTTCAGCTCGCAGGACTTGAGTCCCCCGACTGGAAACAAAATGAAGACATCTGGACCGAACTGCTTTCCGTCGAAGAGAGCGAGCGGTAGGTTCGCTCCGGTCGTGAGAGAATAGACTGAGAGTGGCAGTCAGGATTCAGGTACCGCGTAAGGCCCGCTGTGCACGTGTGTTTTTGACTCCGGCGGGGCGCATTGCGATCGGCGCGGCCGCCGTGCTGACGCTGATCTTGTTGATCACCTTCACCATGGCCTATGTGCGCTATTCGCGCATCATCGACCGCAAGCTGGCCGGCAACGGCCCCTTCCAGGCTACATCGATGGTGTTCGCCGCACCGCGCGTGGTGGCGGTGGGCGACGAGATCACATCCGACGAGATCGTCGCGCAGCTTCGCGCGAGCGGCTATGGGGAGACCAGCGGAGCGCGTATGGGCTGGTTCCACCTGCGTCCGGACGGCGCTGTAGAGATTTTCCCCGGGCCGGACTCCTATTTCGATGATGAGGCGGGAGTTATCAAGTTTTCGGGTAAGCGCGTTTCCCAGATTATCTCGCTCCGGGACAACACCGAGCGCGTGCAATACCTGCTCGAGCCCGAACTGATTACGAACCTTTCGGACCGGAGCCGCGAGAAGCGCCGCCTGGTCAAGTACAAAGACATCCCCAAGGTGCTGGTTGACGCGGTGGTTTCGGCCGAAGACAAACGCTTCTTCCAGCACGCCGGTTTCGACCCTCTGCGGGTCATCAAGGTGGCGTTCCTCGACCTGAAGGAAGGAAAGATCCGCGCGGGCGCTTCGACCCTGAGCATGCAGCTGGCGCGCCTGTTCTGGCTCACGCCGAGCCGGACGTTCAAGCGCAAGGCCGAAGAGGTCATGATCACGTTTCAGCTCGAGCAGAAGCTGAGCAAGGAACAGATCTTCGAGTTCTATGCGAACCAGGTTCCGCTTGGGCAGCGCGGCAGCTTCGCGATCCACGGGTTCGGGGAGGCTGCGCACGCGTTCTTCGGCAAGGACATCGGCGAGTTGACGCTGCCCGAGGCCGCGACGCTCGCCGGGCTGATCCAGCAGCCGAGCCGGCTCAATCCGTACCGGCATCCGCAGGCGGCGCGCGACCGCCGCAACATTGTGCTCGGGATGATGAAGGAGAACGGGTACATCTCGGAGCTGCAATACAGGGCGGCCATCGCCGAGCCGCTGGCCGTGGCGCCGGCGGCGATGGAATCGACCGAAGCCCCGTATTTCGTCGATCTGGTGAACGACGAATTGCAAAGCGAGTTCGGCGATTACGATTTCCAGAGCAGCAGCTACCGGGTGTACACGTCGCTCGACCTGAACCTCCAGCACGCGGCGGCCGAGGCCGTGCGCATTGGCATGGCGGAAGTGGATAAGCGGCTGGCGCGGCGGCGTTGGCCGGCGGGCGTGAAACCGCCGCAGGCGCAGTGCGCGCTGGTGGCGATCGATCCCGAGACCGGGCAGGTGAAGGCGCTGCTCGGAGGCCGCGATTACGGCGTGAGCCAGTTGAACCGCGCACTTGCCAAGCGCCAGCCGGGTTCGTCGTTCAAGCCGTTCGTGTACGCTGCCGCGCTGAACACCGCGCTCGGCGGCGGGACGAACGTCATCACCCCGGTGACGAAGTTCGAGGATGAGCCCACCACGTTCTGGTTCGACGACAAACCCTATTCGCCCGAGAACTTCAAGAAACAGTACAACGGCGAGGTCACGCTGCGTTACGCCCTGGCGCATTCGCTGAACATCCCGACGGTGCGGATTGCCGAGATGGTCGGATACGATGCGGTCGAGTCTCTCGCCAAGCGCGCGGGGATGAACATCAATATCCGCGCGACGCCGGCGATCGCGCTCGGAGCATACGAGGTGACGCCGCTCGAGGTCGCGGCTTCCTATACGATCTTCGCCAACCAGGGCGTGTACGTGAAGCCGAGCTGGGTGAATTTGATCCGGGACCGGCAGGGCAACGTGCTGTTCCAGGCGACGCCGGATAAGCGGCAGGTGCTCGATCCGCGGGTCGCCTACATGATGGAGAGCCTGATGGAAGAGGTGCTCAGAACCGGCAGCGGCGCGGGCGTGCGGGCGCGCGGGTTCACGCTTCCGGCGGCGGGCAAGACCGGGACGTCGCACGACGGCTGGTTTGTCGGGTTCACGTCCCGGCTGATCTGCGCGGTGTGGGTCGGCTTCGACGACAACCGCCAGTTGAACCTGGAAGGCGCGCACTCGGCGCTGCCGATATGGACCGAGTTCATGAAGCGCGCGCACCAGTACCGCGAGTACCGCAACGTGCATGAGTTCGCGGCGCCGGACGGCATCGTGACGGTGGAAATCGATCCCCAGAGCGGGCAGCTCGCGACTCCGCAATGCCCTCTGACAAGGCCGGAGGTGTTCTTCTCGGGAACGCAGCCGGTGGAGACCTGCGCGCTGCACGGCGGAACCGGCGGCACGCGCGTGGCGTCGTGGGAATCGGCGCCGCCGTTGCAGCCGTCCGGGTCGGGCGCGCCCGTGGCGGCGAGCCCGCAATTCGCTAAGCCGCGGCTTGCGCCGCCTCCGAACGCGGTTGAGAAGCGGCCGCCCGAGCAGGGCAAGGCCGAGGAAAAGAAGGAAGACGACAAGAAGAAGGGCGGCCTGCTGCACCGCATCTGGGGCGTGTTCAAATAGGGCTGCTTCACCGCCCGGCCGATTCGCGGGTGTGCTTAAATAGCTGCCTAGGAGGGCCTTATGCGAAAAAGCAGGTCTCTTCTCATTGCGCTCGCACCCATTCTTGCCTTCGCTCTCGATTTTCAGGCCGAAAAACCCGCGGCCAATCCTGCGGCGCCGGCACTGCCGGATGCGCCGCTCTCGATCCCTGCCGCCGAGCCCGTCAAGCCCGAGACGCTCACTCCTGAAAAACGCGCAGACATTTTCATGGCCCGCAAAATGTATCGCGAGGCCATCGAGCAGTACCGTGAGATGCCGCAGGATGCGGTGATCCTCAACAAAATCGGCATCGCCTATCACCAGATGATGGATTTGCAAACGGCCCGGCGTTATTACGAGCGGGCCATCAAGGCGAATCCGAAGTACTCGGAAGCCGTGAACAATCTCGGCACCGTTTACTACGCGAGGAAGAACTACGGACGCGCCGTTCGGCAGTATCAGAAGGCGCTGAAACTCACGCCGGCGTCGGCGTCGATTTACAGCAATCTCGGGACGGCGTACTTCGCGCGGAAGAAATACAAAGAAGCGTTCGAGGCCTACCAGGAGGCGCTGAAACTCGACCCGGAGGTCTTCGAGCACCGCAGCTCCTACGGCGTGCTGCTTCAGGAACGGACCGTCGAGGAGCGGTCGCGGTTCCATTTCTACCTGGCGAAGGTGTACGCGAAGTCGGGGATGAACGACCGCGCCCTGACCTACATACGCAAAGCGCTCGAAGAGGGCTTCAAGGAGAAGAACAAGTTTCTGGAAGACCCGGAATTCGCCGGATTGAAGGATAACGCGGAGTTCCAGCAGTTGATGGCGCAGGAACAGCGTGTGCTTTAAGGCCGCGCGAATCGCGCTTGCGGCGGCGGCGCTGGCGGTGTGTCTTTCCTGCGGTCGCGAGGAACGGGGGCGCGCGGGGATCGTGGCGATCCTGCCGTTCGAGAACCTGGCCGGCGACCCGCAACTGGACTGGATGGGGCGCGCGCTCGCCGATGCGGTCGGGCTGCAACTCGCCGGGACGCCGCACTCGACGCCGCTCGTTGCGGGCGCGCTGCGCGAGGTGCCCGCGACCGGGGCGGCGCGGACTCTGCACGGCTACTTTTCGGCCGGGGGCGGGCACCTGCGGGTGAACGCGGATCTCGAGGACGCCCGCACGGGCCGCGTCGTAAAGGCTATGTCGGCCCGAGGCGAACTGCTTGCGGCGGCGCGCGAGATCGCGCGCGCGATCGATCCCGAGGCACGCGAGCTTCCGACGAAAAGCCTCGGCGCGATGCGGTCGTACGCGGCCGGGGATTTCGAAGGCGCGGTCGCGGCCGATCCGAATTTCGGCGCGGCTTACCTGGGGTGGGCGCAGTCGCTGCTCGCGCGCGGCGAGCGTGCGCGCGCCGCCGAGGTGCTCGCCGCCGCGAACGGGAACGCGGCGCGCTTTCCCGCGCTCGAACGCAACCGGCTGGCGATGATCTCGGCGGTGGTCACCGGCGAGCGCGCCGCCGCGGCGCACGACTACAAGACAGCCGCGAAGTGGTACGAGCAAGCGCTTCGGGCGCAGCCCGGCGACGTTACGCTTCTCAATCAATTGGGTTATATGCGCGCCTGGGCGGGCGACCTGGCGGGCGCAGTCGAGGCGCTGTCGCAGTACCGCGCTCTGCGGCCGAATGAAGCGAATCCGATCGATTCGCTTGGCGACGCGCATTACTACCTGGGCCGCTTCGCCGAGGCCGGGAAGTTGTACCTGGAAGCGCATGCGAAGGATGCGTCGTTCCTCGGCGGAGGCGAGTTGTACAAGGCCGCCTGGGCGCGGCTGATGCAAGGGGATCTGGCCGGCGCGGACGAGCTTTTCGCTCGCTTTGTGAAGGCGCGCAAGGACGCCGCGTATCTGACGGCCCTCTGGGAGCACGCGACCGGGCGCAAACCCTTGCCGGGCGCGGTGCCGCCGGGCGAGGCTTACGCACGTCTGCTGGCGAGGGATTTCCAAGGCGCAATCGCGCCGCTCGAGCAGATCTACGCGGCGACGCTGCCGTCCTCGCCGAACTGGCCGGCGGTGCCCCTGGCGTGGGCGCTTTTCGAGACCGGCGCCTTCGACCGCGCCGCGCAGCTCGTGGCGGGAAATCCGGCGCCGGATCCGGTGAATCCGCAACCTCTGTTGCCGATCAGCTTTCCGCGCGTGCTGTACCTGCGGGGCGCGCTTGCGGAGCGTGCGAACCGGCGCGACGAGGCGAAGCGGGCCTACGAGCTGTTTCTGCGTTACGCGGGGGAGATGCCTGAGCGCGAGCGCGCGCGGGCGGCGCTGGCGAGGCTCTAGTTACTCCCGGCCCTCGACGCGATCGTAAACGTGCAGATCGTTCGTCGTGCCGAGCGAGGTGTTATAGAGGCTCTCGATGCCGAGCGCCTCACGCAGGTCTTCCTCGAAGTTGTGAAGCGCCGTGAGCTGCGAGGCGAGGGCGGGGGCTTTGCGCCGGCCCTCCACGCTCCAGAATTTCTGGAAGCCTCCGTCGACCAGCAGCGCGATCCGGCCGGCGACGACCCATCCGGCGCAATCGATGTGCGGGGGCCGGCCTGGGATGCCGGTGACAATGGCGGCGCAATTGTCCTTGCTCACGCGCACGCTTCCGGGCGTTTCGGGGTCGATGCGGAAACCAGCCTGGCGAAGCGCGTCCAGGCGTTCGTCGAAAGTCGGCTCCTTGAGAGGAGTGCGGCGGAAGAACATTGTTTTCAGTATACGGTGGTATGCTGCTCTGGTGTTTATCCTCTCTCTCGACGAAGGCACGACGAGCGCGCGTGCTGCCCTGTATGACGAACGCGGCAGGCGGGTCGCGATGGAGTCGAGCGCGATCGAGAGCCGGTTCCCGCAGCCGGGGTGGGTCGAGCAGGATGCGGCGGAGATATGGACCGCACAGCTCGATGCGGCGCGGCGCGTGCTGGCGGGGCGGGCGGCTTCCGAAATTGCCGCGATCGGAATCACCAATCAGCGGGAAACCACGGTGGTCTGGGAACGCGCAACGGGAAAGCCCGTCGCTCCGGCGATTGTGTGGCAGTGCAGGCGGACGGCGGATTGGTGCGCGGAGCTTGCGGCCTCTCCGGCCGCCGCGGGGATCACGCGCAAAACCGGACTCGTCATCGACGCCTATTTTTCCGCGAGCAAGGTCCGGTGGATTCTCGACCACGTGCCCGGCGCGCGTGCCCGCGCTCGCGATGGCGAACTTCTGTTCGGCAACATCGACACGTGGCTGATCTGGAACCTGACGGGCGGGGCGGTGCATGCGACCGATGTCACGAACGCGTCGCGCACCATGCTCATGAATCTCGAGACCGGCGAGTGGGACCCGGAGCTGCTCGACATCTTCGACGTGCCTTGCGCCATGCTGCCGCGCATCGTGCCGTCGAGCGCGGTGGTGGGGGAGACGGCGCTGTTCGGCCGCGCGATTCCGATCGCGGGTGTCGCGGGCGACCAGCAGGCCGCGCTCGCGGGGCAGGCTTGTTTCCGCGCCGGGCTTTCGAAGAACACCTACGGCACAGGCTGCTTCGCTTTGATGCACACCGGCGGGCGGCGGCCTGTATCGCGGAACCGGCTGCTCGAGACACGCGCGGCTTCGGCCGGCGTCTTGGCCGAATTCGCCGTCGAGGGGAGCGTCTTCGTGGCGGGCGCGGCGGTCCAGTGGGTGCGGGACCAGATCGGGCTGATCGGAACGGCGGCGGAGTCGCAGGCGCTCGCGCTCTCGGTTCCGGATAACGGCGGCGTATATTTCGTTCCGGCGTTCGTCGGGCTGGGCGCTCCGCATTGGGACGCGGCGGCGCGCGGCATCATTACGGGGCTGACGCGCGGGGCCACGCGCGCACACATCGTGCGCGCCGCCCTCGAGAGCATCGCGTTTCAGACGCGCGAGCTGATCGATGCCATGCAAGCCGATTCGGGCGAGCGGCTGGCGGAGCTGCGCGTGGATGGAGGCGCGGCCGCGAACGATTTCCTCATGCAGTTCCAGGCCGACATTCTCGATTGCCGCATCGTACGGCCGGTGGATACCGAGACCACGGCACTCGGCGCGGCATATCTGGCGGGGCTTGCGACGAAGTTCTGGAGCGGAGTGGATGAGCTTGAAGCGTTCTGGCGGGCTGAGAGGACCTTCGAGCCGGCTATGAGCGCGCCGCGGCGCGACGCGCTCTTCGAGGGATGGAAAGCGGCCGTGCGGCGGGCGCGCTAGAACGCGAAGCCGACGCCCGCGCTGACTTCGAGCTGGTGTAGCCAGCCCGAAGGGTTCAGGCCGAAGTCGGGTTTGGCCGTTGCGTAGTCGCGCACGTCGATGCGGGCGAGCCAGGTGTCGGTCACCCGGAACTTCACCCCTCCGCCGTAGTTGTAGCCGAACTTCGTGAAGCCGTTGCCGCTGAAGACGCCGGTTCCCGGCGGGTAGAAGGTGCTGAAGTGCACGCCGCCGGTCGCGAACGGCCGGATCTTCGAGCCTTCGGGCGTCGCGTAGGCCAGGAAGTTGTACATGCCCTGGTGAATCGGCATTCCGACCGAGCCGGCCGAGCCTTCATCAAGACTGCCGTGGTTGTAGGCGTAACCGAGCTCGTGGCCGAAGTGGCTCCACTGGTTGATCGTGAACCGGAAGCCGATGCGGAAATCGCTCTTCACTTTCAATTCTTCGAGAGCCGAAAGGCTGCCGAGGGATTCGTTCCTGAACTTCGAGGCGCCGGCGCTGACCGAGATCTCTCCCGTCTGGGCGAAGGCTCCAAGCGCCGACCCCGCCAGCAACAGCAGCGTCATCATCGAACGTCGCATCAATCTCTCTCCTTGCTCTGTTGTAGAAGCATCAGACCACGACCACGTGGATCTCGCCGGGTCCATGCACGCCGCGTACGAGAATCTGCTCGATATCGGCCGTGCGGCTTGGGCCGGTGATCAGCACCATCGAACTGCTGGCTGCGCCCGGGTCCGGCAGGATCGAGAACAGCTCGTCGAGCCCGGTCAGAATCCGGTCGCGTGGAACTACGGCCACATGCACAGGCGGCAGCAGCGACACCAGGCGCGCCTCTTCGGGCGAGGCAAGCATGACCAGCGACCCCGTGTCGGCCAGCGCGTAATCGGCGCTGGTGATTCCGAACCCGGCCGAGGCGCACGCCTGGCGGAGGGCGTCGCGGTCCGTAAAATTCGTCCGGACCGAAGGCAGGCTCGTAATGCCGCATGTACTTAGAAAAGACGCATTGGACGCCACTGCGGGTTTCTCCCCAATGAGCGCGGCAATGTAATTCCGGGCGTCTTCGGGCCCGCCAGCCAGGAGCGTCTTGCCCGCGAGCCTTTCGAGAGCGCAGAAAAACTGTTCGATGCGGGCTTCGAGCGGCACTTCGGGAATCCGTATGCGCGCGGGCGGCACCGGGGCGGGCGGCTGCGCCTCGGAGCGGCCGAGCGCCTTCCGGACGCTTCCGAGGATGGCTTCGCGCGACGTCATGACGGCCTCCGCTCGCGCCACATTTGCCGGAATGTTTTCGAAACGGGCGGCAGGTCGCGCTGGCTGAGCCATGCGCGCGCGGGACCCTGATTGAACAGACCGGGCAGGCGCGAGGCCCAGCGTCCGTCGGAGGGGAGCACGGCCGGGGCCATGAGGCCCGCCATTTCATAGAGGCGCGGGTGGCGCATCAGCCAGGCCCAGGCTTTGAAAGCCAGGCGCTCGAGGCGATTCTCTCCGGTGCGCGTCTTCGCTGCTTCGACTTCGGTGCGGAGATCGAGCAGCAGTTTCGGCAAGTCGATCTTGACCGGGCAGACTTCGGCGCAGGCGCCGCAGAGGCTCGAAGCGAAGGGGAGCCAGGGGTCATGCGTCACGCCGAGATACTGCGGCGTGATGACTGCGCCGATGGGGCCCGAGTAGACCCACGGGTAATTGTGCCCGCCGATCTTGCGGTAGACCGGACAGTGATTCAGGCAGGCGCCGCAGCGTATGCAGTAGAGCGACTGCCGCTTTTCGGCGTCGGCGAGCAGGCGCGTGCGGCCGTTGTCGAGCAGGACGATGTACAGCTCGTCGGGGCCGTCGATTTCGGGCGCGCGGCGCGGGCCGGTGAGGAACGACGTGTAGACGGTGAGCGGCTGCCCCGTGCCGCTTCGGCCGAGGAGCTTCAGAAACACGGCGAGGTCCTGGGCACGCGGAATCAGCTTCTCGATTCCCGCGACGGCGACGTGCACGCGCGGCGCGGTCGTTGTGAGGCGCGCGTTGCCTTCGTTTTCGACGATGACGACGGAGCCGGAATCCGCCACCAGGAAGTTCGCGCCGGAGATGCCGATGTCTGCGGCGAGGAATCGCTCGCGGAGCACGGCGCGGGCGATCTTGGTCTGCTTCTCGATTTCGGTTTCGCGCGGGACGCCGAGGCGTTCGGAGAACAGGTCGGCGATGTCATGCCGCGTCAGGTGCAGCGCGGGCGCGACGATGTGGTAGGGGCGGTGATGCGCGAGCTGTATGATGAACTCGCCGAGATCGGTCTCGACCGGCTCGACGCCGTGATGGCCGAGGCGCTCGTTGAGCTCGATTTCCTCGGTGGTCATCGACTTCGATTTGACCAGCAGGCGCGCGCCCTTTTCTTTCGCGAGCCCGGCGATGAACTCGACCGCTTCGGCGGCGTCGCGCGCCCACACCACTTTCGCGCCGCGCGCCCGCGCATTCGATTCGAACTGTTCGAGGTAGTGGTCGAGGTTGTCTTCTGTGTGCTGCTTGATGAGGTGGCCCTGGTCGCGCAGCTCCTGAAACTCGGGCAGGGCGCCGGGCGAGACCGCGGCGCGGCGATGGCTCGCCAGGCGCGCCGTCGAGGTGTACACGGCGTTTTGCAGGTGTATGTTGACCAGCGTGTCGCGGATGTTGTCCTGATAGGCGCCGGGCATGGGTCCTCTCAGCGGTGAGCGAGCACCTCGGCCAGATGCATCGTCTCGACGGGCGAGCCCGCGCGGGAGAGCGCGCCGCCGATCTGCATCAGGCAGCTTGCATCGACGCCGACGACGGCTTGTGCGCCGGTTCGCAGGATGGAGTCGATCTTGGTGCGCGCCATGCCGCCGGAAACCTCGGGAAATTTCACCGAGAAGGTGCCGCCGAACCCGCAGCATTCCTCGGCGATGTCCATCTCGCGCAGTTCGAGTCCGCGAACGCGCGCGAGCAGCCGCCGCGGGCCTTCCTTGATGCCGAGCTCGCGCAGGCCGTGGCAACTGTCGTGGAAGGTGACGATTTTATCGAGACGTGCGCCGACATCCTCGGCGCCCGCGACTTCGAGCAGGAACTTCGAAAATTCCCACACGCGCGGCGCGAGGCGGCGGGCTTCGTTGAGGTAGTGCGGCTCGTGTTCGAAGAGTTCCTCATACCGGTGCGCGATCATCGACGTGCAGGAGCCGGAGGGCACGACGATGTACTCGGCATCGCGGAAGACATCGAGGAAGTGGCGGGCGACCGCGCGGGCTTCGTCGCGGTAGCCGGTGTTGAACGCGGGCTGTCCGCAGCAGGTCTGGTCTTCGGGAAAATCGACCTGCCAGCCGATGCGCTCTAGGACGTCGACCATGGCCATCCCGACCCGCGGGAAGAGCTGATCGACAATGCACGTCACGAAGACGGATGCCCGGCGCATGAACTTGCGATTTTATCAGGTTGGGGGCGGGATAACCCAAGGCGAGGCTGTGGATGAGCGGACCAAGGGTCCGCCCTACCAGCGGTAATGCATCGCCAGCAGCCCGTTCACCGGGGCGCCGGGATAGATCTGCGCATTCGTGTACGCCGTTTCGTAATAGCGGCGGTTGAGGAGGTTTCTCAGGTTCAGCGTTGCGCCCCAACGGCGCGCGCGGTAGAAGAGCGCCGCGTCGATGCGGACATAGCCGGGCAGGGCGACCAGGTTGTCGTTGGCGGCGAAGCGCCGGGAGGCCTGGAAGACGCCGCCGCCGATTCCGAATCCGTTTTGCCAGAAGTATGTCCCCCACAGGCTGCCGCTGCGCTTCGGAACCAGCGACGGAACCTTGCCCTCGATCAGGATGCCGCTCGACAGGCTGTTCGAACGCCGAATCAGCGGGTCGAAGAACGCGTAGCCGCCGGTCACGTTCAGCGAGCGCCACACCTTTCCCGAGAGATTCACCTCGACGCCGTCGGTGCGCTGCGCGCCCACCAGAATCAACTGCAGCGGGTTCAGCGGGTCGGTGGTCTTGATGTTCGTGCGGTCGAGGCGGAACACGGCGGCCGAGGCGGTCAGGACGCCGTTGAACAGATCGGTCTTCACGCCCGCTTCGAGGTTGCGCGTGCGCTCGGGCTTCAGTTCTTCGTTGTTGGCCGCGAGCGAGAGGCCCTCGCCAGACGGGTTGAACGTGCGCGTGAAGCTCGCGTACGTGGACACCGACGATACCACGCGGTAGACGAGGCCCACGCGCGGGCTCCAGGCGTTGTCCGTGCGCGCGAGGTCCTGGCTGCCGGGCAGCAGGTTGTCCTGCGTCTGTTCGTAGCGGTCGCGGCGCGCGCCGAGGAGCAGGCGCCAGCGCCGCCACGAGATCTGGTCCTGCACGTAAAAGCCCGCGACGATGCCGGTGAAGCGGTTCAGCGTGGCCGGATTCGTCGAGTACACGGGCGCCGTGAGCACCGGGTTGAATAGCGCCACCGTTGCGGCCGTGCCGGTGAACTGCGTCGTGCTCTTGCTCTGGCGGCCGTATTCGAAGCCCGCGAGCACGAGGTTCTGGACGCCGCCCCAGCCGCGGGTGCCGGAGACCTCGGTCTGGTTGAACACGTTGTGCTGGCCGCTGACGGCATTGTACTGGCCGCGCGTCACGAACGGCTCGCCGCCGGTGATGACGGTCGTGTTCGGGAAGGTGTTGCTGAAGCCTGTGTCGTAGTTCGCGTTGCGGAAGACGTCGCGCACGGCCCAGCCGCTCTCGAAACGATGATTCAGGGTGGCGGCGAAGGCGGCGGCGTGCGTGCGGATGAAATCGTCCTCGGGATAGCCGTAGTAGGCTCCGGCGCGCACGGGGGCGGGGGCGCCGTTCAGGGACGGAATCCCCCGATCGGGGATGCGTTCGTCGTTGAGGTAGTCGAACTGGCCGAGCAGGTCCGTGGCCTCCGAAGGCTTCCAGAGCAGGGCGGGGGAGACGGCGTAGCGGTTCAGGCTGAAGAAGTCGCGATGGCTGCCGGAATCCTCATAGGCTCCGTTGACGCGGCCCGCGAGCTTGCCGTCGAGCCAGGGCATGGAGGCGTCGACTTCGGTCCGCTTGGCGCCGTAGCTGCCTCCGAGCGCGCGCACGCTGGCCACGGGACGCTCGGACTCCGGCTTCTTCGTAATGCGGTTGACGAGACCGCCCGAGGAGCCGCGCCCGAACAGTACCGCCGAGGGCCCCTTCACCACTTCGACCGAGTCGATGTTCGAGAGGTCGCGGTAATAGGGCGCGTCGTCGCGGACGCCGTCGATGTACTGGTCGCCGGTGGCCGCGAAGCCGCGGATCAGCATCTGGTCGCGGCGGCCTTCGCCGAGGTTCGGGCTCACGCCGCTGACGTTGCGCAGCACGTCGTTCATCGAGAGCGCGGCCTGCTCCTCGATCACCGCGCGCGTGACGGGCTGTATGGATTGCGGGATGTCGAGCACTAGCGTGGGGGTCTTGGTCGCCGTGGAGACGATGGGGAGCTGGTAGCCGATGCCCTCGGTTACCGTGACGGCGGTCCGGACCGCGGCGGCCGCGAGCACGATGTCGGGCACGCGCAGTTCACCCGCCTCGGCGCGCACGCGCTGCCGCGCTGTCTCGAAGCCGGGTTTTTCCACCGTGATGCGCCATGCGCCTGCGCCGGCGTTCGGGAACGCGAACTCGCCGCGCTCATCGGTGGTGGCCGTCAGGACGGCGCGCGGCGATTCCCGCTCGAGCTTCACGAGCGCGCCTGGGATCACCGCCTTCGTTTCATCGACGACCGTGCCCGCGACCTGGGCATGCGCGGCGCAGCAGGCAAGCGCGCCGAGCAGGAACACAACCCTTCGATTCGCCATCGTGACTCCCTCGGTGTTGAATGCCCGTGGGCGGCGAACCTAAAATGAGGGTGGTTCGCGGCCAGCGGGCCGTGAATCGCCAGGTTCCCGCGCGCGCTCAGCCACGAACGATTCGCGGGGACCTGGGCCTAATGTTGCTGAATCTCTCGTGAACGGGCACCGGCCGCGCAACGCCGGCAATACCCGCCCATCTCCAGGCGCGTCACCTGGATCTCAAATCCGCTCTGCAAGGCGACGTCGTTCTTGAGCCGCTCGAACGCGCCGTTCGCCAGTTCCACAATCTCTCCGCAGCCGAAGCACGCCAGGTGCAGATGCTCGCGCACGGGGCGCGCTTCGTAGTAGTGCTTCTCGCCATTCAGATGCATCAGGTCCAGCTCGTCGATCAACTGCTGCTTTTTTAGCAGCTCGATCGTCCGGTACACGGTTGCGCGATCGATGCGGACGTTCCGCTTCCTCGCCAGAGCGAGCAGCGATGCGGCATCGAGATGGTCGCGAGCATCCTGGATGATTTCGACCAGGATTTTCCGCTGCGCCGTCAACCGTATGCCGCGCGCCTGCACCGCCTTAAGCAGGGAGCGGCGCGTAAAAACAGGCGTCGCCATAAGCTTCTCGGGTTCCAGTTGCGACTGAGTCGCAATCACACCGAAAACCCTGTTGTATTCTTCCCTACTTGCAACTGAGTGTCAAGTGAGGGTCCATCCGGCAGCGTGGCCGGCGGGGTGAACGGCGCTGCTACGGGGCGAGCGCGAGAGAGCCGGCGGGCCGGCGGTGGCGCGCGCGAAGGTCCAGAGTTGATGCTCTCCAGAAACTCACCGCCCGGCCTCCGCTGCGCTCCGGCCTCGAGACGCAGAGAACGCAGAGAAACAAAGAATCGATTTGGTTTTTCTCTGCGTCCTCTGCGTCTCTGCGGTGAAGTAGTCTTGCTGATGGCTGAGGGCCTAAAATGAAATTAATGCGCGGGGTTCTTCTCTGTTGTCTCGCCCTGGTCTCGGCGGCCGCCGCTCAGCCGCAGGCTTCCCTGCGCGGGAAACTTGTGATCCGCGACGGCACGCCCTCCATCGAAACCGCGGCGGGCAAGTTCGTCGCGGCAAGCGGGGAGCCCGAGACGATGGCGGTGCTGAAAGACGAACGCCTGGCAGGGCTCGACA
>JBLNDJ010000043.1:0-25276 GCA_050261515.1 Acidobacteriota bacterium
TTGCTCTCCAGCAGAGCCCGCTTCCGCTTCTCCTGCCAGGACCATTCTGGAACGGAATCCTTCCGTAGCCTACAAAAATGCAGCGATCGGAAAGGCGTCCCCAGTTGCCGTGTCTCAATCCTTGACACACCGCACACCATTTTTCAAAAAGGTGACTGTCCCCTTTTTAGTGACTTCCCTTTAGAATGTGAAGCCGAAGCCGGCGGTGGCGGTCAGCTCGTGGATGGAGCCGCCGGTCTGCAGGTTCAGCTTGTAGGGCTTGCCGCCGTAGTAGTCGCGGGCATCGAGCCGCAGCACGGTGTGCGGAAGCAGGTGGAACTTGATGCCTCCGCCCCAGTTCGCGCCGTAGTGCCGGACGTATCCCGAGGGCCAGCCCTCGATGTTCGGCTGGTGATACTGGTTCGCCTGCAAGCCTCCGGTGACGAAGGGGCGCCAGCGCTCGCCGCGCGGCATGAAGTAGATCAGGAAGTTGTAGGAGAGCTGGCGGACGGCGGTGCGGTCGCGGGCCGTGGTGGTGACGGTCGAGTTATTGACGACCGTGCGGAGCACCGAGTCCACGTTGAAGCGGGTTTGCAGGTACGTGAGTTCGTGGCCGTAGTAGCCGCGCGTGTTCGCGGTAAGCCAGATGCCTTCGGCGTGATCGGCTTGGATGCTGGTATCGCTCTCTTTGGGGCTTTCAGCGGAGACCGACCCCAGGTCCTTCGCATTCATGCGGGCGTAGCCGCCCAGCACGCCAAACTCATAGGTCTGCGCCTCGCCGGCGGCAGCGCCAAACAGACAGAAGAGGAGAAGCGGAGTTAGTGTTTTCACCGAGCCAACCATTATCGCATTTCAGATTCGGATTTCCCTGGACGCGCCGGGCGCCCCGCGGGTTGCCGCCCATTAACGTTTCGGAACATTAAATCCGGAGGCCTTTACCCGAGTTGCGGGTAAAATGACTGAACTCTCTTATGCGCTGGATCGGGCTTGGTTTATTGCTGTTCGGTTTCGCGCTGGAGGCGCAGGGACCGGGGGCGGCTCGCGGCATTCCGCGCCTGCCAGACGATGCGCGCGCCGCGGCGCTGCGCGATTTGCAGCGGGTGCCGGAACGCCAGGAGGCCCGGAAGCGGGCGGCGGTCGAGAAGCGCGAACGCGAGTTCGTGGAGCGCATGGCCACCTTCGCCACGGCGTGGAACGAGCTGGTGAAGGGCTCCGAGAAAGGCCTCTGGAGCGCGAAACACGCCAAGGAGGCACACAAGGCGTTCGATCGCCTCGTGCGCACCGAGGGGTGGGTAGAGTAGGCGCTACGCCTGGGCCGGAACGCCGATGGCGGCCCACTCTTCTCTAGCCGGCCCGTAGATGCCGGGCACTTTCAGGCCTGCCTGGCGCATGAGGACGGTCATCTGCCCGCGGTGATGGATCTGGTGCGTGATCAGCGCGCTGAGCGTCGCTCCGCGCGTCCAGGTCTCTCCGTACATCGGGATCTCTCCGGCAAGCTGCGCGTCGGTCCAGTTCGCCCGGACGGCTTCCTCGAGCGCCTTAGCCGACTTCTCGTAGAGCACCGCAATTTCAGCGGCGGAGGCGGGTACGGGGTCCTGCTCACTCGCGACGGCGACGGGCAGTCCGGCGTGCGATCCCATCTCACTGACCGTTGCGGTGATGTGCCAGGCGAGGCGGCCGAGGCTGCGGCCGTCCGGCGTGACGCGCTGCGCCAGCGAGGCGTCCGTCAGGGTCCGAAGGATCTTCAGGGTGGCGGCGCTTTCGTGGGTCCAGGTCCGGGAGAACTCGGAGATCTTCGTGAACATGGAATCACGATAGCAGCTTCAGGAACGGCTCGACGAGCAGCCGCTTCAGGTCGAAACGGCCGCGCGCGAGGTCGTGCCCCGCACCTTCGATTTCCGAGAGTTCGGTGCGCGCGGGGATGAGGGCGAGCGCCGCGCGGAGTTCCTCCGCGGTAGCGAACGGGTCGCGTGCGCCGTGGACGAATAGCGAGGGCGTGCGGAGTGCGGGGAAATGCTGCGTGCGAAGCTGCGCCGGCTTGCCGGGCGGATGGAGCGGATAGGAGAGAAGCACGAGAGCTTCGGCCACCGCGGGATCCTCGGCGGCGAGCATGCTGGCCTGGCGGCCTCCGTAAGACTGCCCGCCGAGAAAGACGCGGCCGGGTTCGAGGACGCCGAGGGCGCGGACGGCGTCCTTCAATCCGGCGCGGTCGCGTTCGGCGTCTCCGCGCGACGGACCGCCCCGCGCCCGCTTCTGGCGGAACGGGAGGTCGTACCGCAGCACGGCGAATCCCGCATGCGCGAACGCTTCAGCCGCGGCGACCAGCAGCGGCATGGCGGAGTTGCCTCCGGCTCCATGCGTGAGGACGAGCGCGCCCATGGTTCTGCCGTGCGGGCGGTGGAGATAGCCTCGCACCGCGCCTTCGCGAAATTGGGTGGATCCGGGAGCGTCCGCCATTTGTAATGTCAGGTTACACCGATCGGTTGATGACGAATTAAAAACCTTAAAATGCTGAAATTTTCGTGACGCTTACTTGACCGCGGAGCTAGAATAATGACTCCGCAGTAGGTTTCCATGTCGAAGAAGTCGCGCCTCGCCGTTTTTGTTCTGCTTATTTCCGGAGGAGCCGTTGCACAGGCGCCGAACACATCTCACTCGGATCCGTTTGCACCATCGCACCTGATGATGGAGATGTTGCATCGCGAGCTGCGCCGGCCGGACAACCGCAAGCAGATCGCCGCTGAAAAACGCAGGCTCGAGTTCACCGGGCGTGTGCAGAAATTCGCCCATTTGTGGAACCAGCTCATGGAGAAGGGCGCGAAGGGCACGTGGGACCCGAAGCAGGCCAGGGAAGCCCGCAAAGCGTTCGAGAGCTTGGTCCGATCCGACGGCTGGCTCGAAGCGAAGTAACGCGCTAAAGCAGAGCGTCCCCGCCCCCAGCGGCCTCAGATATCATAGTCTGGTTCGCCAGGAGGAGATCCGATGTCCGCCAGACTAGACGAGATAGTGTTCGACGCCCTCGACGGGTTCCAAATCGAGCTTCCCTCGTGGGGATTCGCGAACACGGGGACACGCTTCGGCAAATTCGTGCAGGCCGCCGCGGCGACCACGACGGAGGAGAAGTTCGCGGATGCGGGCGAGGTGCACAAAGTCACCGGCTGCTGCCCCAGCGTCGCGGTGCACGTGCTGTGGGATTTTCCCGCCGGGATCAAGAGCGTCGATGCGACCAAGGCCGCCGCTGCCAAGGCCGGCGTGCGCGTGGGCGCGATCAACCCGAACGTGTTCCAGGACCAGTGCTACAAGCATGGCTCGTTCGGCAATCCCGATCCGAAGGTGCGCGAGGCCGCCTTACAGCACGTCTTCGATTCGATCGAGATCATGAACGCGACCGGGAGCCGCGACCTGTCGCTGTGGTTCGCCGACGGCTCGAGCTTCCCTGGCGCGCAGGACATACGCCGGCGGAAGCAGTGGTTCACCGAGTGCCTCAAGCAGACGCACGCGCGGCTCGCCGAGGGCAAGCAGATGCTGATCGAGTACAAGCCGTTCGAGCCCTATTCGTACTTCACGGACATCGCCGACTGGGGCATGTCCTATATCTACTCGAAGCACGCGGGGCCGAAGGCAAAGGTGCTCGTCGATACGGGGCATCATTACCAGGCGCAGAACATCGAGCAGATCGTGGCGTGGCTGCTGAGCGAGGACATGCTCGGCGGGTTCCACTTCAACGACCGGCGCTATGCGGACGACGACCTCACGATGGCGTCGATCGATCCCTACCAGACGTTCCGCATCTTCTACGAGATCGCGCATTACGAGTGGGAGACCGGGACGAAGCCGGACATCGCCTACATGGTGGACCAGAGCCACAACCTCAAAGATAAGACCGAGGAAATGATCCAGACGGCGATGGTCGCGCAGGAGCTGTATGCGAAGGCCAAGATCGTGGATCATGCCGCGATCGCCGCGCACCAGGAGAAGTGCAACCTGCTTGACGCCGAGGAGTGCTTGAAGGCAGCGTTCGCGACGGACGTGCGGCCCGCGATCCGCGAGTGGCGGAAGTCGAAGGGGCTGCCCGAGGAGCCTCTGGCGGCGTTCCGCGAGAGCGGGTATCTGGACCGCATCGCGAAGGAGCGGCGGGAGAAGAACCTCGGGGCGGTCTCGACGTACGCGTAAGAACAAAATTCTCACCGCAGAGACGCAGAGGCGCAGAGAAAATCAAAACGAAAAACTCTTAGGCTTTTCTCTGCGTCCTCTGCGCCTCTGTGGTGGATTCGAGTTTTCCTTTGAGACAAGCCCTCGAAAAATACTTCAGGTTTGAGGAACTGGGCGCCGGGTGGCGGACGGAAACGCTGGCCGGCGTCACCACGTTCCTCACGATGGCGTACATCATCTTTGTCAATCCCGCGATTCTGCATGAGGCCGGGATGCCGCTGGCGGCGGTGACGGCGGCGACTTGCATTGCGGCGGGGTTCGGCAGCCTGCTGATGGGGCTGTTCGCGCGGTATCCGATCGCGCTCGCTCCGGGGATGGGGCTCAACGCGTACTTCACGTACACGGTGGTCAAGGGCATGGGCGTGCCCTGGCAGACGGCGCTGGGCGCGGTGTTCCTTTCGGGGCTGGCCTTCCTGCTTCTGACCGCCGTTGGTGTGCGGCAATTGATCATCGCCGCTCTGCCGCAGGAGCTGTATGCGGCGGTGGCGGCGGGAATCGGGCTGTTCATCGCTTTGATCGGGCTCCGGAACGCTGGGATCATCGTGGCGAATCCGCAGACGGCGGTCGGGCTCGGGAATCTGCGCGACCCGAATGCGGCTCTGGCGGTGTTCGGGCTGGTCGTGACCGGCGCGTTGATGGCGCGGCGCGTGAAGGCGGCGATGCTGATCGGAATCCTGATCACGACGGCCGCGGGCGCGCTGTGCGGGATCGTTCACTGGCAGCCGCAGACGTTCCGGTGGGCGGAAGCGACGGCGACGGCTTTCAAGCTCGACATCCCCGGCATCCTGCGCGTGGGGTTCCTCGAGATCATCTTCGTTTTCCTGTTCGTGGATTTGTTTGACAACATAGGGACGCTGATCGGGGTGACGAAGAAGGCGGGGCTCATCCAGAAGGACGGGAGCATCCCGCGCGTGGAGCGGATTCTATTCACCGACGCTTCGGCCACGATTGTGAGCTCGCTTACGGGCACTTCGACGGTGGTGAGCTACATCGAGAGCGCCGCGGGCATTGTCGCGGGCGGGCGCACGGGGTTCACGGCGGTGGTGGTGGGGCTGCTGTTTTTCGCCGCGCTGTTCGTCGCTCCGGTAGTGGGGGTGATTCCGGCGGCGGCGACCGCGCCCGCGCTGATCGTGGTGGGGAGCCTGATGGTTTCGACGGTGGCGGAGATTCCGTGGGGCGATCCGGTGTTCGCGCTGCCGGCGTTCCTGACGATGATCTCGATCCCGCTCACGTTTTCGATCGGCAACGGCATTGCGTTCGGGTTCATCGCCTACACGCTGCTGCGGGTTTTCACCGGCGGGTACCGGAAGGTGAACTGGCTGGTGTATGTGCTGACGGCGCTGTTTATCGCGCGGTTTGTGTATTTGGGGAACGGGTAGTTACCGCCGTGAGAGCCGGCGGAAGATGGAGCGGGTCTCACTGATTCCGAAGGCGCTCGTGAGGCCGAGGTAGACGAGGCCGTAGGGCGCGAGAATCAGCGCCGCCGCGAGCACCGGGTTCCGTTCGCCGATCGCGAGCTTCGCGGCCCAGCCCGCGGCGGCCGCGGCAATCGAGGCGATCCAGAGCTTCGCGAGAAACGAGGGCGCGATGCCCGTCCGTCCGATGCGGCGGTTGAGCGAACGCCGGAGCAGCGCGAATTCGAGCCAGCCGGCGAGGCCCGCCGACGCCGTGAGTCCGGCGACTCCCCAACGGGGATCGATTCCCAGGGCGCGCGGCAGCGGGAGCGCCATCGCGTAACCGAGCGCGGTCGTCGCGGCCACGCGCAGCCCGGCGTACTTGAGCGGCGTGCGCGTGTCCCTGAGGGCGTAATACGTTGAGGCATAGAGGCGCCCGAGGGTGGAGGCGAGCAGGCCGACGGTCGAGCCGGCGAGGATGCCCCAGACGTAGACGCTGTCGGCGCGCGTGAATCTTCCGGTCTGGAGCAGAGCGGCGGCGATCACGTCGCCCAGGGCGAGGAAGGCGACCGAGGCGGGCACGACGAAGAAGGCGATCCGGCCGAGGCCCGCATCGAGCCGCGTGCGCAGATGCCCGGCCACTTCGCTTTCGTCACCGAGCGCGCTTGACATCGCGGGCAACTCCGCCGCCGAGACCGACATCCCGAACAGGCTCACCGGCAGAGTGTAAAGCAACTGGGCGTTCATGAGCCCGGCCACGGCGCCCGTGGGCAGCAGGCTTGCGAGTAGCGCATCGACGTACGCGCTGATCTGCACCACGCCGCGGCTGATGAAGACCGGGACGAAGTTCCGCAGCACGGTGCGGACGTTTTCGTTCGCGGCCGCGAGCGACAGGCGCAGGCGGCGCACGAGCCGGAGCACCGTAGGGACTTGCACGCCGAACTGAAGCGCGCTACCGGCCACCGATCCCCAGGCCAGCGTCTCGGCGAGCGGGAACTGGCCCCTGCGGCCGCCGTAGATCACGAGCGTCGCAATCATCGCGAAGTTCCAGATCACCGGCGCCGCGTAGGACAGGAGGAATTTGCGGTGGCTGTTCAGGACGCCGAGGCACCACGCCGAGAGAACGAGCAGGCCCGCCCCGGGGAACAGGATGCGCACCACGCGGATCGCCAGCTCGCGCTTGGCGCCGTGGAACCCGGGGGCGATGGCGTCGATCAGCAGCGGCGTCGCCAGGACTCCCGCGAGCACGAGCAGGGAAGTCACGAGCGCGAGGATCGCGAGCACCGCGCCGGCAACGCGCCCGCTTTCCTCCTCGTCCTTGCGCGCGAGCAGGTTTGCGTAGACGGGGATGAACGAGGCCGAGAGCACGCCTTCGCCGAACATGTTCTGAAGGAAATTCGGGATGCGGAAGGCGGCGCTGAAGACGTCGGCCGCGTCGCCCAGGCCGAAGTAGTGCGAGAAGACGCGCTGGCGCACGAGCCCCACTAGGCGGCTCAGCAGGATGCCGGCCGCGACGAGGAATGCGAGCCGGCCTGTGCGTTCGTGCGCCGTTTTCGTCCCGGGCAAGTTACCAGATTAGCGTGAGGCGCCCTTGAGCTTCGCGAGCGCCTTCCATTTGGCGTCGTCCATGCCGCCGTCGGAGAAGATCGCGACGCCCGAGGCGCCGGCCTTCAGGGCGAGCCCGGCGGTTTCGCTGAACACGGCCTCGTTCATGCCGCCGACGAACATCCCGCTGTAGAGCGGCTTCTTGACGGCCTTGACGCCCTCGCGCGTCTCGTCCGCGACCCACTGCGGTCCCGCGTTGTAGAAGGAGTTATAGAGCATGGGCAGGAAGCCGTCGAGACGCCAGCGGCCCCAGTCCTGCATCACGTGCGTGCGCGCCATGCTTGGGCCCGGGAATACGGCCGCGGTGATGGCCTTGCCCCTGGCGCGCGCGGCGGGCGCGAGGTATTCGTTTACCAGGCCGGTGACCATGTCGAGGCGGAACTGGAACCACTTCTTTTCGAGTCCGGCGTCCTTGAGCTCGAGCGGGTCGGCGCCGTACTTCTTCTTGAACTGCTCGCGCTCGTAGGGCGTGTAGCCGTAGTCGTATTGTGGATAGACGCGGTCCTGAACGATGTTGTATTTCTTCCAGAGCGAGATGGGGAGAATGGCGTCGGGGTGGCGTATGTAGTCGAGGTGGACGCCGGTGAGCTCGCCGATGGAGGCGAGCTCGGTGACGGTGCCGCGCACCCATTCGCGCACTTCGGGACGGCCGGGATCGAGGAACTTGTAGTAATCGACGTAGGCCGGCTTGGTGGCCGCGGACTCGCCCTTCGCGTTGACGTTGTACCAGTCGGGATGCTTCTCGATCATCTCGGGGATCATGCAGGGCATGGCCCACATCCAGGCGTGGACCTCGATGCCTTCGGCGCGCGCGAGCGGCAACAGCGTGCCGAGCCAGTCGGTCTTGACAGGCAGGCGCTTGCTGTCGAAGAAAGCGACGCGGCCGGCGTAGACTTCTGGGAGGATCGCATCGACGCCCGACTCGCGCATGAGGGCGAACCGGCGCTTCCAGTGGTCGGCGGGGCGGTTGGCCGCGGTTGGAATCCAGACCCAGTTCTTGATGGGCTTCGCGGCGCGGGCGAGGGCGGGCAGCGTGAGCGCCGCGGTTTGAAGGAAGGCGCGTCTGTCGAGTGCCATGCTGTATATCCTACAATTTGTGCCTGGTTCTTACGAGGTTGCGTCAGGTATCCGAGTACGGAGGGGTGAGAGTGCGCAAAACGAAGTGGATCCTCCTGATTGGGTTCGTGCTGGCTGCTTGTCTCGCGCAAGCTCAGCCGCTGCGGTTTCGCGTCACGCTGGCGCCCGAGGCCGCTGCCGCTCCCGTGTCGGGCCGGATGCTGGTGTTCATGACGGACGATGCCGAGCCGCGCGAGACGCTTTCGGGCAGCTTCTTTCCCGGGCGGGGGTGGGTTGCCGCTCTCGAGTTCGAGAGCATTGCGCCGGGCGAGACGGTCGAGTTCGATCCCGATGTCAGGGCCACGCCGCGCGCGTTCTCGAAAGCTCCGCGCCGGAGCTATCAGATCATGGCGCTGCTCGACCGCAATCACAGCTATCCATACACGGGGCAGGCCGGCGGGGATCTCTACGGGCCGGTCGTGCGCGTGGCGGATCTCGACCCGGCGCACGTGGCGGCCCCGATTGCGCTCACGATCTCGAAACGCGAGCCGGAGCGCGGCCGGGCGGCGGACACGGCGGAGGTCAAGGTCGTCGAGTTTCAGAGCGCTCTGCTCACGCGGTTCTGGGGACGCCCGATTACGATGCGCGCGGGCGTGGTGCTTCCTCCCAGCTTCGCGAAGTCGCCGGAGCGGCGGTTTCCGGCCGTGTACGTCCATCACGGGTTCGGCGGGAGCTATCGTGGCGCGTTCGGCGAGGGCTTGCTGATGCGGCGCGACATGGCGCGCGGGAAGGCCATGGAATCGGTGCTCGTGTTTCTCGACGGGTCGTTCCCGGGCGGCGATCATGAGTTCGCCGATTCGGTCAATAACGGCCCCTGGGGGCGCGCCCTCACCGAGGAGTTCATTCCGTATCTCGAGCGCCGCTTCCGCCTGATCGCGAAGCCCTCGGCGCGGTTCGTCACCGGCCACTCCTCGGGCGGATGGGCGTCGCTTTGGGCGCAGGTGACGTATCCGGATTTCTACGGCGGCGCCTGGCCGACGTCGCCCGATCCGGTGGATTTCCGCAGCTTCTGCGGCGTCAACGCGACGCCCGGCTCGAAGGACAATGTGTACCGGGCGGCCGATGGGACGCCGCGCAACCTGATCCGGGATCACGAGCGGCCGATCGCTTCGTGGGAGGCCTTCGCTCAGTACGAGCAGGTGCTTGGGATGTACGGCGGGCAGTTGGCGTCCTTTGAAGCCGTCTTCAGCCCGCGCGGCGCGGACGGCCGTCCCATGCGCATGTTCAACCGCGTGACCGGCGAGCTCGATCAAAACGTGCTCGAGGCGTGGCGCGACTACGACATACGCCTCAAGCTCGAGCGCGAATGGCCGCGGCTCGGCCCGAAGCTCAAGGGTAAGCTGCACATCTTCTGTGGCGACGCCGACACGTTCCACCTCGAAGAAGCCACGAAGCTCCTGTGCGGATTCCTCAAGGATCAGGGCGAAGGCTCGGCCTGCGAGATCGTCCCCGGCCGCACCCACATGGACCTTTACGAGCCCTACAAGACCTACCCGGACGGACTCGCGCTGCGCATCGCGCGGGAGATGCGGGTGCGATTCGAAGCGGTACAATAGTCGGTTTAATTTTAGACCGTCGCGCGCCGCGCGGCGCGCATAGAAGGAGTCTCCGTGTCCGACACGACGAAGTTCTTGCTGAACGAGGACCAGATCCCCAGCGCGTGGGTGAACGTGCTGCCCATCCTGAAGGAGCCGCTCGAGCCGTACCGTAATCCGGCGACGCGCGAGCCGCTGGCTCCCGA
Source organism: Acidobacteriota bacterium (assembly GCA_050261515.1). Classification (GTDB taxonomy): domain Bacteria; phylum Acidobacteriota; class Terriglobia; order Bryobacterales; family Bryobacteraceae; genus JBLNDJ01. The sequence continues at coordinate 10,048 of JBLNDJ010000043.1, forward strand.
GGCGCTCGCGCCGATCTTCCCGCAGTCGCTGATCGAGCAGGAGCTTTCGCCCAAGTGCGAGATCGACATTCCGGGCGAGGTGATCGACGTCTACAAGTTGTGGCGCCCGACGCCGCTTTTCCGCGCGCGGCGCCTGGAGCAGGCGCTCGACACGCCCGCGCACATCTATTACAAGTACGAAGGCGTGAGCCCGGCCGGAAGCCACAAGCCGAACACCGCCGTGCCGCAGGCTTACTACAACAAGAAGGCCGGCATCAAACGCCTGGCGACCGAGACCGGGGCGGGGCAGTGGGGCAGCGCGCTTTCGCTCGCCTGCCGCATGTTCGGCCTCGAGTGCACCATCTACATGGTGAAGGTGAGCTACGAGCAAAAGCCGTACCGCCGGATGATGATGAACGCCTGGGGCGGCGAGGTGTTCTCGAGCCCGAGCACGCACACGCAGTCGGGAAAGGCCGTGCTGGCGGCGCATCCGGATTCGCCCGGCTCGCTCGGCATCGCGATCAGCGAAGCGGTGGAGGACGCGGCCACGCACAGCGACACGAACTACGCGCTCGGCAGCGTGCTGAACCACGTGCTGCTGCACCAGACCGTGATCGGCATCGAGGCGAAGAAGCAGATGGCGCTGGCGGGCGAGGACCCGGACGTCGTCATCGGGTGTTTCGGCGGAGGCAGTAATTTCGGAGGCATCACGCTGCCTTACGTGCCGGATAAGCTGGCCGGATCGCCCGTGCGGCTGTTGGCGAGCGAGCCGGCGGCGTGCCCCACGCTGACGCGCGGCTCCTACGCCTACGACTTCGGAGACATCGCCAAGCTGACGCCGCTGATGAAGATGTATACGCTGGGACACGACTTCGTTCCGCCGGGGATTCACTCGGGCGGCCTGCGCTATCACGGCGCGTCGCCGCTGGCGAGCAACCTCGTGAAGAGCGGCCTGGTGGATGCGCGCGCGTACCGGCAATTGCCGGTGTTCGAGGCGGCGGTAAAGTTCGCGCAGTTCGAGGGAATCCTTCCGGCGCCCGAATCGGCGCACGCGATCCGCGCGGCGATCGACGAAGCTCTAGCGGCTCGCGAAGAAGGCCGCCCGCGCGTCATTCTGTTCTGCCTGAGCGGGCACGGCCATTTCGACCTGTCGTCTTACGACGCATATCTTTCCGGGCGGCTCCAGGATTACGAGCACCCGGGAGCGGAAATTGCCGAAGCGATGGAAACGCTTCCCAAATAATCAGCAGCGAGAAGCTGTTCGTTGCCAGGAGGCTGGCATGCGTAGTGGCGCACTTCTTCTCCTTACGGCCGCGGTGTGCTTCGCGGATTCGCAGATCAAGCTGAACGAAAAAGAATATTTCGAGGCCCCGGGCTTCTCGTTCCTGGTGTTTCATAACAACTACCAGGTCGGGCATCAGGGCGGCCTCCAGATGCTGCAACGGGAGGATCGGCTGCTCGATTCAGGCGACCTGTTCCTCGTTCCGAAAGGCGGAGGCCGCGAACATGCCGAGCTCCGCGTGCTGAAGCGCGAGGTGGATCGCGCAAGCGCCACGGCCACCGTCTACGGCGAAGCGCCCGGGCTCAAGCTGGGCTATCGGATCGTCACGCGCACGGACGGCTCGCGGATCTTCGTCACGCTGAAGCTCGACAAGCCGATCGACTGGACGCGCGTCGAGCGCGCCGGCTTCCGCATCTTCCTTTATCCCGGCGCGTATTACTCGAAGTCGTTCCAGGGCGAGAGTGCAAGCGGCGTTTTCCCGCGGCAGTTCTTCGAGCCGGTGCTCGCGGGCGGGACGCACACGCTGCGCGTGGCGCAGGAGGACCCTGGCCGCGCGATCACGTTCCGCCGCGAGAACGGAACGCTCGAGCTGGCCGACGACCGCGAGGGCAACGTGCAGGGATGGTTCCCACTCGTTGCGCCGCTGGCGCCCGGGTCGGCCGAGACCGAGGTTGCGATCGAGATCGCGCCGTCGATCGATCCCACCTGGGTGCGGCCGCCGGTCATTGCTGTCTCGCAGGTGGGCTATCATCCGAACCAGCCCAAGCGCGCGATCTTCGAGCTCGATCCGCGCGACCGCGCGCGGGAGAGCGCCGCGCTCTACAAGCTCGAGCTTTCGGGCGAACGGAAGACGGTTCGCGCGGGCGCGCCGAAGCCCTGGGGCAAGTTCCTCCGCTACGACTACGCGGTGTTCGATTTCAGCGATGTGCGCGAGCCGGGCGTGTACGTCGTGGAGTACCGCGGCCAGACCGCCGGGCCGTTCCGCATCGATGCAGGCGTCTACGAGAAAGCCTGGCGGCCGACGCTCGAATATTATCTGCCGGCGCAGATGTGCCACATCGCGGTGCGTGAGGGCACGCGCACGTGGCACGGCGCATGCCATCTGGACGACGCCGCGCAGGCGCCCGCGAACCAGGTCTACATCGACGGCTACCGTCAGGGCGCGCGCGAGACGCGGTTCGCCGACAACCAGCACATCCCCGGGCTCGACTGGGGCGGATGGCACGACGCGGGCGACCACGACGTTCCGGGCGGTTCGATCGCGATGACCGTGCTGCCGCTTGCGCTGGCGCAGGAGGAGTTTCAGCCGCATGTGGATGTGACCACGGTGCGGCGCGCCACGCGCGAGGTTCTGATCCACGCGCCCGACGGGCGGCCGGACATGATCGAGCAGATCGAATATGGCGTCGAGGGGCTGCTGGCCGGCTACAAAGCCATTGGCCACATCCTGCCCGGCATCATCGAAAGAACGCTGCTTCAGTATGGGCATCTGGGCGATCCGGTGAACATCACCAACAACCGCGTGGACGGAGACGACCGCTGGGCGTTCACGAACCGAAACACGGGCTTGCAATACGAAAGCGTGCAGGCGCTCGCGGCCGCGTCGCGCGCGATGAAGGAGCACTCGCCGGCGCTCGCGAAAGAGGCGCTCGCCACGGCGGCGAAGATCTGGGAGTACGAGCAGGCGCATGCCCCGGTTTATCCGATCAACGCGTACGTCCCGCGGGACAGCGGGTTCCGCTCGGAGGAGATCGCGGCGACGGCCGAGATGCTCATCACGACCGGCGAGGCGCGATACCGCGAACATCTCGCCGCGCTCGTTCCGGTGATCCAGGGGATTACGGGCGAGCAGTTCCAGTCGATCCGGGGCGCGGCGCTGGTGCGCGCTCTTCCTTTCATGCCTGAGGGCGAGTATCGCGCGGCGGTCATGGCTCTGGCGAAAAAGTGGAAGGCCGCTGCCGCGGAGCGCGCGGCTTCAAACCCGTGGGGCGTCGAGTTCCCGCGCGAGATTTCTTCGCCCGAGTACAAGCTCGAAAGCCGCTCGGGGATTCACTCGGGTTTCGTGTGGGGGCACGGGTGGAACCTGCAGGAGGACGCGCTGCGCGCCTACTACTTCCACAAGCACCTGCCGGAGATGTTCGGCAAGGACGGGGTCTTCAACGTCGTGAATTACGTTTTGGGCGCGCATCCGGCGAACAACGTGAGTTTCGTGTCGGGCGTCGGGGCGCGGTCGGCGACCGTCGCCTATGGGTACAACCGCGCGGACTGGTCGCACATCCCGGGCGGCGTGATCTCGGGCAATTCGCTGATCAAACCGGATCTGATGGAGCTGAAGGAATTCCCGTTCCTGTGGTATCAGACCGAGTATGTGATGAGCGGTGCGGGGACGTACGTTTTCGACGTGCTCGCAGCGCAAAAGCTGGCTTCCGCGCGGTAGGGCAGGTTCGGCAACCTGCCCTACCTATTGCTCGTCCGGCGTGCGGAAGACCAGGCGCAGGCCCTTGGGCACGCGCAGGTATTCCTGGACGGCGCCGAGGAAGCTCTCGCCGGGCGTGGGGTCCGGGAAATGGAACTGGAAGCGGTATTCCTGGAACGCTCCCCACTTATCGGGGCCGCGCGAGAGGGGAGCGAAGTAGTCGTTGCTGGCCGTCGGAAGAATGGTCTCAAGCGTGCCCGTGATCGGGACCGGGCCGCTTCCCATGTCGATGCTGACCAGCTTGATTCCCACTATGAAGTAATTCCGCTTCACGTTGCGGATGTAGGAAGACTGCTTCTGCATCTGCGTGACCCGCGCGACGACGGGGGCGCCCTTCCGTACGATAACTGCATTGTCCTTCTTGGCGTCGCGCGCGGTCTTGAAGGAAATCTGCTGGTCGGCCGCGCTGGCCTTCTGGTCGATGGGCGTCAGGAGTTCGAGGTCGAGATCGGTCTTGGGAGGAACCGCGTCGGCGGCGAAGGCCGCCAGGCCCGCCGCGAACAGCAAAGCGGAGAAACGGATCGGCTGCATGGCGGCAGCATATCACTTCACTGAGGGACGTGGTTATAGCGCGTGGGAATGGGGCAGCCGGGGCAGTCCATGTGCTCGAACTGCACGGTGGTGTGCCAGATGCTGAAGCGGTCGCCGAGCACTCTGTTCAGGCTGACCAGGATGGCTTCGCTCTCCGACGGCGGCACGTCCTCGATCAGGACGTGGCAGCTCAGCGCGTGCGTGCTCGAGCCGAGGCTCCAGATGTGGACGTCGTGCACGCCGCGCACGCCCGGGACCCCGCGCATGGCCGCCGTGACCTCGCCGAGGTCGAGGCCGCGCGGCAGCCCTTCGAGCAGGATGTTCAGGCTCTCCTTGATGATGTCCCACGCGGTCCAGACGATCAGGACGCCGATGAGCGCCGACAGCAGCGGGTCGATGCGCTGCCAGCCGGTGAAATAGATCGCGATCGCTCCGATGACGATGCCGATCGAGCCGAGCGCGTCGCCGAGCATGTGCGCCCAGGCGCTGCGAATGTTGACGTCGTGCCCGCGCTCGCTCTTGAGACCCCACATGATGGCGCCGTTGAGCGCGAGGCCGAGGACGGCGATCGCGAACATGGTCCATTCGCGTACCACCTGCGGCTCGAGCCAGCGCTGGTAGCTTTCGTAGAAGATGTAGGCGGCCAGCAGCAGGAGCACGAGCGCGTTCATGAACGCGGCGAGCACGCCCGCGCGGTGGTAGCCGTAAGTCTTGGTATGGTCCGGCGGTTTGCGGCCGAAGTAGACGCCGAACCAGGCGAGCATCAGGGCGAGCGCGTCGGTGATGTTGTGCCCGGCGTCTGAGAGCAGCGAGAGGCTGTGCGCCTCCAGGCCCGCCAGCGCCTCGATGACGACGAAAGCCGTGGTCGCGATGAGCGACCAGACCAGCACGCGGCCCTTGTCGCCGCCGTGGTTGTGGGAGTGCAATTCAGCCCTTTCACTGCTAGTTTATCGCGGGCTGGGGCGCGCCCGGCCGGGTGCGGCAGTCAGCGCGCTTCGTAAACCGTTCGGTACGCGGGGCGCGCGCCGCCGATCGCTGCGAACAGGCCGATGGGTGCCATGTACGTGACGGCGCGGGCGCCGCCGCTTTCGTTGCTTTCATTGCGGATTCGAACCCCAAGCGTCTGATCTACGGTGAGGCCCGTCGCCACCCCTATTCCCGCTCCGATCAGCGCATTCCGCAGGCGGCGCGAGGCGCTCCGGATCTGAACGCGGCCTACGCGCGAGCGCTCGATGGACATTTCGCTTCTTTGGGTTTCGAGCGAGATGGCATCGCTGGAAACCGCCCTGAACGTGCCTTTGTGCTGCCGGCCGTCCGTCTCGAAGACCTTAACGGCATCGCCCGCCTTCAGGCCGCGCAACGCGTCCCAGTTCTGGCCGTAAAGCGGAAACAGACAAGTGAGCGAAACGAGAGTGATATAGGCGCGCAAAAGCATTGGGATCTCCAATTTGCCCTTATTCTCGGCGAAAGGCTTGACTTTGTCGAGCACTTTATCGCGCCGTGGCGTACCAGGCGTTGCGGCCGGTGCGAAGGTCCTTGCCCCAGAGCACGACAATTTCCGCGGCGTGGCGCACTCGCACCTTTAGCTGAATGCCTGTGTCGAACATCCAGCCGCTGTAACCGAATTGCGTGCCCGGGCGGCCGTAGACTTTGCCGGTGTCGAGGAACGGGCCGAGGCTGAAAGTGTAAAAGCCCCCTTCGCGGACGACCTTATCCGTTTCCCAGTTGGCGAGCAGATAGCCGGAACCGAGCGGCGCGCTGCCTTTCTTGCCGTCCGAGGTGCCGATGTGCGCGCGCATCCAGAGATTGTTGTCGCGCTCGTAGCCGAGCATGTAGAACTCGTCGAAGGGCACGGGGCCGCTGCTTCTGCCGGCGCGAAATCGCACGTTGGTTTCATGCCATTTTGCTTCGGCGGACGCTTCCGTCTTCGTGAACACGCCCTGTTCGAAGAAGCGCCCCATGCGCGCGTCGCCCCCGCCCGTGATCGAGAGCTTCCGTTCGGGAATCCGCAGCAGCGCCGCGGAGAGGCCCGTGTGCGCTTCGAGCGTGCTGCCCGGCGTGAACCCGGCGTTGGCGAAGCGGCGATGGGTGAACCTGGCGCCCGAGGTCCACTTCCAGCGGTCTCCGAACAGGGCCTCGGTCTCGGCGCCCGCCGCGGTGCGCTTCAGGTTGAATCCGTCCCGGCCGGGGATGATCCAGTTCTCGTTGCGCGCGTCGGCGAACACGCGGTAGAGCCAGGCGGGCTGCCGTGCGATGGGTCCGGTGATTGCCAGCGCGGCGCGCCGCTTCTGCGTGTCCCAGCGCAGGAGCGATTGAATGCCGATGCCGCGCCCGCCGAGGTTCCGCGCGCCGGGGTAGAGCGTCCAATACGGCAGCCCGCGCAGCGCGTTGAGCCACCAGCGGGTTTGTACAGTGCGGAGCACGGCGTCGAAGCTGTCGCTATCCGGCCGCGGCTCGAGCGTGAGGGTCCAGGAAGGAAACAGGTCGAGGTGGCCGAGGCGCGCGAGCGTGGCCCGGTATTCGGTGAGTGTGACCGTGCTCGCGGGCGCGAAGGCGAAGGCGCGGTCGAGCAGCACCGGATCCACGCGCGGCGCGGGCTCGGTGCGGAAGTTCTCGATGCGCGGCTTCGCGATGCGGTTCCAATACTTGAGCGCCGCCTCGGTGTTGCCTTCGAGCAGGTAGACCGTGCCGGCGAACTCATTCGCGTAGGCGTCTGCGGGGTCGATCTTGAGCGCGCGATGCACGTTTCGCAGCGCCGAGCCGTAATCGCGGCGCTTGAAGGCGATGCCGGCGAGTTCGAGCGGGAAACGTTTGTCGGCGGGCGCGCGCCGGGCGCCCTCGCGGAACGCGGCCTCGGCCTCTTCCCAACGCTGCTCGCGCGCGAGCGCCATGCCGCGCTGGTAGTCGAGATCCGCCGCCTGGCCGAGCAGGCAGAGGAGGAGCAGCGAGCAGATCACCGGGCGTCGCGCGGAACGGCGAGCAGCGTCCAGCGCCCCTTCCAGGCACGCTCGAAGGCGGCGCGATCGAGCACGGAGAGCTTGCGGCCGGCCGGGTCGTTGACGAGCAGCAGGCCGCGTTCGGGCTCCATGCCCGCAACGACGACGTAGTGCAGCCGCGAGTTGCCGAGCGACACGATGAGCGGCCGTCCTTTCGCGAGGTGCCGGCCGAGATCCTCCCAGGTGCCCTGGAACGTGAACGCGTGGAAGCCGTTGCGCTCGAGATAGCGCACGAGATCGGAAGCGTAGATGCCCTCCGCCTCTTTCGAATACAGCTCGCGCTGGATGGCGGCGGCGTCGCCGGCCCCGGAGGGAACCGTCCCGCCGTTGCGCTCCCAATACGCGATCAGCATCGACAGCGCGGCCGAGCCGCACCCGTTCTTCTCCTGGCGCACGAAAGGCACATCGAGCCGGACTGCGGCTCCGAGTACGGTCGCGAGCGCCAGGAGAATGGCGGGCGCTCTCACGAGATCACCTTACGAGCACGGCGACCAGAACGATGATGAGTACGCCGAGGATGATGTAGGTGAGCTGCTGGTTGGTGATGGTGAGTCCGGCGCCGGCGAATTGGCTGCGGTCCACCTGCGAGGCGAGCCGGGCAAGTTCCTGGTCGCTGAGCAGCGACACGGCGGCCCGTGCCTTCTCCGGATCGACCTTGGCGGCCTGAAGCGTCTTGACCGCGGTCTCGGTCTGGAGGAACTTCTGGATCTTCGCGACGTTGTCATGCCGGTCCTGGGCGGCGCTGCGAAGCTCGTTTCGAAGATCGTTCGTGGTCGCGACGTGGTCTTGGGCAAGCACGTCGAACGGAACCATCAGCATGATCGCCACAACGGGCAACAGCAGGGTCGAGAACAGATTGCGAAGACGAAGCAATCGAATAAGTCTCCTTCGATTGATTATAGCCGCGCTTCGGAAACTCACCGCCCGGCCGCTGCGCGGCCTCAAGACGCAGAGGACGCAGAGAACCAAAGAAGAAAATCTCTTAGGCTTTTCTCTGCGTCCTCTGCGTCTCTGCGGTGGATTTGCGTTTGATCCACCTTGCATTCGGCTTCCGGTTGGCCCACATTGGAGATGTGCGAGTGGTGCCCATCCAATTCCTCCGCCTCATCGTGGGGCTGCTGGGTATGCTTTTCGCCTACGGGCTGGGGCGCGCGGCCGTACGCCTGCGGCGGAACGGGCAGCCGGTGACGAAAGCCCTGACGTGGGTGCTGCGCACCTCGGTGGCGGTGCTGGCGATCCTGTGGACCGGGAGATTCGACGCGCTGGGCATTGTGCTGCTCGCGCTCATCGCTGCGAGCTGCGCTGCCGGCGTCTACCTGGAAACGCGGCCCCGGAAGACCGAGGAAATCCACCTGTTCAACGAGTAGCGGTCAGGCCGCGTTGAGCGGCGGCGGGTTCGTTTGTCTCGAAAAGTGGAGCCGGATTTCGCGCAGGCGTCCCCGAAAGTCGCGGACTGCTTCGGCCCGGCCCGCGATCGGCACATTCCGCCGGTCGCGCGTCAGAAGTGCGCCCCCGTCGATTTGGAACACCTCCGCGAGCGCGCGGCCCGAGGCCGCTTCGGCCGCCCAGCCCGTGAGCGCCTCCGCCTCGGAATTCATCGCCCGGATGGTTCCGTTCCTGTCGGTTCCGATTAGAGCTTCTTTCATGATGAGCGAGTATCGGCGGGCGCGCCGGGAAACTTTAGAGCCAGGGTTCGATATACTACCTTCCCATGCTCATCTTCAGCGGCTGTCTTTTCGGCTTCGCCGCGTGGTTCATCGTGCGCTTCATCCTGATGGGTGTCTACACGGTGGACCAGAACGAACGCGCGGTGAAGAGCGCGTTCGGGCGCGCGCAGCGCGTGCCCGGCGGCGCCAGCACTCTTGACCATCCCATCTCCGAGCGCCTCCGGCCGGACGAAAAGGAACGCTACATCTACCCTCAGGTTCGCGTCATTGGCCCCGGCGGGCCATATTTCAAGATGCCCTGGGAAAAGATCCACAAGGTCTCCATCGCCACCGAGACCATCAACATGGCGCTCGACCTCGAGCAGCCGGAGGCCAACGCCGCAGGCACCATCCTCGAGGCCGTCACCAAGGACCAGCTCAATACGGGGCTCACCGGGCAGATCCGCTACCGCGTCAGCGAGAGCAACCTGTACGCGTTCCTGTTCGGCATCAAGCGGCCGATCGTGCACGTGCTGGCCTACTTCGTCTCGGTGCTGCGGCAGAAGATCGCCAACTTCGAGGCGAAGCCCGCCGCCGTCGCCGCTGCCGCTGCGGCCGCGGACGGAGCCCCGGCCACGATCCTGGGCGCCGACGTCGCGGGCGTCTCGATCAACGACCTCCGCAAGAACCTGCGCGATCTGAACGATTACATGGACCAGGAATGCGTCGCCACGGCCGCCCGCTACGGCGTGGTGTTCGACGCCTCGCTGATCACGGGCATCGATCCGCCCGAAGAGGTCGAATCGGCGCTGGCGGCGATCAACACGGCGCACAACCAGGTGTCGAGCGACATCAGCCTCGCGCAGGCCGCCGCCGATCAGAAGATCGTGCAGTCGAAGCGCGCCGTCGAGATCGAAACGCTGAAGGCGCAGGCCGAGGTGGAGCCGCTGCGCAAGCTCGCGGCCGAGCTCACCGGGCTAAAAGGGCGCGGCGCGGGAGTGCTCGCCGCCTACGTGCGCAACGTCCGCCTTGCGCTCTACACGAAAGCGCAACAGGTGTTCATGGAGACCGGCCGATGAATCCCGCACTCGCCGTTCCCGAAGCCCTCATAGCGGGGCTCGCCGCGTTCTTCGGCCTGCTGGTGCTCGAGCCGGTGCTGCTTGGGCTGATGCGCGCCTGCGGCATCTACGCCACGGTCGAAGAGCGCAGGTGCCGCGTGTACGTCCTGTTCGGCCGCGTAATCGGCGTGCTCGACGAGCCCGGGCTGCACATTCTGCCCTTGAAGCTCGGCCCGTCGGCGTTCATCGTGAATTTCCTCGGAACCTGCTACACGCTCGACCTGCGGATCGACCAGGAATACCTTCGCAGCCAGCCGGTGAACTCGGAAGAGGGCGCGCCGATGGGCATCGGCATCTGGTACGAGATGCGCATCAGCGACCCGATCGCTTTCCTGTTCAAGAACACGGACCCGCGCGGCTCGCTGCGCGCCAACGTGTCGAACGCCACAGTGCGCTGCCTGAGCAACATGCCGCTGGCCGACCTGCTCGAGACCCGGCACAAGATGAGCCAGACGGTGCGGGCCGAGGTGTCGGAGAAATCGCAGGCCTGGGGCTACACGCTCGGCTCGGTCTACATCCGCAAGGTTCATTTCCGCGACCGCGGGATGATCCGGCAGATCGAGGAGAAGGTGGTCAACCGGCTGCGGCAGGTGACATCGGCGATCAAGCAGGCCGGCGCGAACCAGGTGAGCGTCATCACAAGCTCGGCCGAGCGCGAGGCGGCGACCGAGTTCGCCAAGGCCGCCGCGATCCGGCCCAACATGATCGGCACCGCGCTCAGCGAGATCGCGGCGGATCCCGCGGTCGCAGGCGCCTTGTTCGACATCCTTGAAACGCAGCGGCTGGTGGAAAGCGGGGCGCGGCTCACGTTCGTGCCCGACAAAGCCGGCACTCTGGCGGCGCTCGCCGCCACGAGCCGGGAGGAGCCTCAATCGTGAAGCGTCTGATTTTGCTGCTCGCCGCCGCCGCGGCGCTGGCGGCGCAGGATTCGAAGTACCGCCCGCAGGGCCAGGAGATTCCCGGTCCGCCGCGGCCCGGGGAGTTTCAGAACTGGCTTTCCGACATACGGCACTGGCGGCACGAGCGCCTGCTCCGCATCGGATACGACGGCTCGCAATACGCGCGGCCCGAGCTCAAGTGGACGCAATCGAGCTTCATCCAGCCGCAGGTCATGATGGAAGACCGCTACCTGTACGACCCCGCCACGCGCAAGTATACGGTTGACCGGTACCTCGACGACCTCGAGAAGCGCTACGGCGGCATCGACAGCGTGCTGCTCTGGCACACTTATCCCAACATCGGGATCGACGACCGCAACCAGAACGACCACCTGCACGACCTGCCCGGAGGGCTCGCCGGTGTGCACGAACTGGTCGCGGGCTTCCACCGCCGCGGCGTGCGCGTGCTGTTCCCGATCATGCTCTGGGACCAGGGCACGCGCGAGCTGGGCGAGCCGCCCTGGAAGGCGACCGCGCGCCTGTTCAAGGAAATCGGCGCCGACGGCATCAACGGCGACACGATGGACGCCCTGCCTCTCGCGTATCGCGACGCCTCCGACGCGGCCGGCCATCCCCTGGCGCTCGAACCCGAAAACGGGCTCGCTGGCGACGAGATGCTCGCGTGGAACAACATGACCTGGGGATACTGGCGATACAACGAAATCCCCACGGTAAGCCGCTATAAATGGCTCGAGCCGCGCCACATGGTCAACATCTGCCGGCGTTGGGCGCGCGACAAGACGGACGACTTGCAGCACGCCTTCTTCAACGGTGTCGGCTATGAGAGCTGGGAGAACATCTGGGGCATCTGGAACCAGATCGACGACCGCGACGCCGAGGCGCTCCGGCGCATCGCGAAGATCGAGCGCCTGGTCGCGCCGCTGCTCGTGAGCGAAGGCTGGGAGCCGCACACGCCGGTGCTCCAGCGCGGCGTCTATGCGAGCAAGTTCCCGGGCGCGTCCCAAACCGTTTGGACCTTCGTGAACCGCAACGAGTACGCTGTGTCGGGCCCGCAGATCCGCATCCAGACGAAGCCCGGCGCGCGCTACTTCGACCTGTGGAACGGCGTCGAGCTGCAACCCGGCAACCTCGCCTTCGCAATGGAGCCGAACGGCTACGGCGCGCTGCTCGAGACGTCGTCGGCGACGCCGGAGCTCCACAAATTCCTCGGCGAGATGGCGGAGCTGGCGAAGCGGCCGCTGGCGAGCTTCGCCAAGGAGCGCGGGTTCCTCACGCAAAAGCTGGTCGAGATCGCGGCGACGAAACCGGCCGCCTCTGCGCCCGCCGGCATGGTCGCGATTCCCGGCGGCCGCTTCCGCTTCCAGGTGTCCGGCATCATGATCGAAGGCGGCGACGAGATCGGCGTGGACGTGCAGTATCCGTGGGAGGATTCACCGCGCCGGCACCACCTGCGCGACATGGAGATCAAGCCGTTCTTCATCGACCGCTACCCGGTCACGAACGCCGAGTTCAAGAAGTTCCTCGATGCCTCCGGCTACAAACCCGCCGACGCGCACAATTTCCTGAAGGATTGGGCCAACGGCTCGTATCCCGAGGGCTGGGGCGGCAAACCGGTCACGTGGGTCGCGCTTGAAGACGCGCGCGCCTACGCGAAGTGGGCGGGCAAGCGGTTGCCGCACGAGTGGGAGTGGCAATATGCCGCGCAAGGCACCGACGGCCGCGTGTATCCGTGGGGCAACGAGTGGAACGACGCCGCCGTGCCGGTCCCGGACAAGGGCCGCAAAATACGCGGGCCCGATGACGTGGCCGCGCACCCGAAAGGAGCGAGCCCGTTCGGCGTCGAGGACCTGACCGGCAACGTCTGGCAGTGGACCGACGAATACACCGACGAGCACACGCGCGCCGGCATTCTTAAAGGCGGCAGCTACTACCGCCCGCAAGGCTCCATGTGGTACTTTCCGCAGGCGTACAGGACAACCGAACACGGCAAGTACCTGTTGCTGGCGCCGTCGAAGGACCGTTCCGGCGCGGTCGGGTTCCGCTGCGTGGTGGACGCGCGGTCCTGATTGCTACCGTGTGCGGGCGGTGCCGCCGCTTCCGTGGCTGGGGCCGACGCTAACCGTTTGGCGCGAGACATGTGTGCCGGAAGAGTTTCCGGACGCCGTCGGCGGCGAAGACCTCGCGACAGACCCGGACGTTCCGGCCGAGGTCGCCGGGATGCGCGTGTACGTCTGCCGGCCGGAGGGCGTGCTGCCGCTGCCGCCCCCCGCGTAGTGCCGCGGGACGGAGTAATACGCCTCGTTGACCTGACGCGGGCTCCAGTAGGAATAGCCCCAGAAACTGTTGTAGACGCCGTTATAGGGCAGGTAGGTGTACATCCCGAAATACGGGTTGTAAATCCAGCCGTTCGAGCTGTAGCTGCTGCCGTAGCGCGCTACCGACCGCGCTGCCGACAAATTCGCCACCGAAAGGCTCTCGCTGCGCCGGTACGCCCATCGGAACAGCGCGTCGCCGGTCTTGTTGTCGAACTTTTCGGCTACCGCGACACCGTCGAGCGTGAGCATCTTCGACTTCTTCACGTTCTGTGTCTGGCCGCCCTGCGCCACGCGCGCTTCACCGTCGTAGACCATGAGGCGGGCGGGCTCGGCGTCCAGGCGGTAGACGCCGTTCTTGACCAGGGTCACCGAGGCGTCCTTATGCAAGATGGTGACGGGCGCGTCCTTGTCCATGTCGCCGCACTCGACGATCATCGAGCCGCTGAGGAGCTCCAGGCGCGTGTCGGTGATGCGGTCGCTTACCATGCGGAACGAACTCGCTTCGCCCATGCGAAGGAAGACGCCGGGACCGAGCAGCACTTCGGCACGGCCTTCCTGGCTCTGAAGCTCGGAGCCGTTGCGCACCGACGGGAAGTTGCCGAATTTCAGCTCGACGGGCTTCGAATCGAGCAGGACCTTGCCTTCGACGTAGTTCACCAGGCCGGCCTTGATCGAGATGACCTGCTGCGCCGGCGCCAGGCCCGCAAGCGCCGGAACGCCGAATAAAACGGCCCAAAATTTCAAGGTCATATTGCACCAGCCAGCTTCAGTGTGAGCCGGGGCGGGGCGGAAGTCAAGGAACGGCGAGCTCGGGGAGCCGGGCGGAGGTCATGGAACGGTGGGTAGTGGGTCAGTTTGAAAAAAACCCGAGAGAACTCGGAGCCCAACGGTTCCGACCAGAAGCACAAATCCAAGAATGCCAAGACAAGGGACCGAAGCGCTCCGGCCATGCGTCATGGACAGTACCATGCTGAAAACGGCCCGGAACGTCGATTTTACGGGCATGTTTTTGCGCTTCCAACCGTTCACAATTGCGTCTATAATATTGGGCCATAATGATATGGCCGCAAAGGTGACAGCCGTGAAAGACTTCGCTGAAGTGTTGGAGCATGTGCGGCCCGGAAGCTGGGTTGCACTTTCAAACGACGAGTCTGTCGTGATCGCCTCTGATCGGAAGCTGGAAGTGGTGGTCAGGGTGGCCGCTGAAGCGGGAGAGGACGAACCGCTGTATTATTTCAAACCGGACGAATCGGAGGGGCTGTTCGTTTACTGAGCGGCCCGCATGATTCTCAGACAAGCCTACCGCCGAGTCGAGACCGGCACAGGTAGCGCTGCGTACCCCCACGGTCAAGTTGCATATCGCCCCATGCTGAGGGTGGTACTCCATTACCACTCAAATCGATTCCCCATGCTGGCCATTGTGGACACCGGGGCCGATTTCAGCGTATTCCCCGCCGAGGTTGGCAAGAGTGCAGACTGCCATATAGCGCCCGTGACGCTCGTGATCAACGACTAAGTGCGAATCTGCTCTAGTGTGGGGTTCACGGAGGCGCTATCCGGACCGAAAATCGGCCTGCTTGGGCACATCGGGTTTATTGACCGACTGGACCGATTGACGTTTATCCCGCAGCAGCAGGTATTTGAGATCGAGTGCAGCGACAATTACCGTATCTGGCTAGGTGGGCGAGATAGGCTCACTTCCTTGTGAACGGAATTACGCGGGCTAGCGTTCCCCCATCCGCAGAATCGCGATCGGCCTTCACCTGAAGATGACGCCGGCCATGGCTGCGGGGATTGCGGATCATCCGTGGACGGTGGAAGAAGTCGTGGCCCTGATCGATTCGCGGGTTCAGTCAAACTGACCCGCTACCGAACGGTGAGCCGGGGCCGGGGCCCGGGCTGAAGCGCGCTGTCGTAGGGCGGGGGCGAACCCCGTAGCCCGCTGAGCGCGAGGGCGAGGCAGGCCGCAATGGCCGCTCCCGCGAGG
>JBLNDJ010000044.1:0-40246 GCA_050261515.1 Acidobacteriota bacterium
GCGGGCCGCCGGCCGCCGGGGGGCTGACGCCCCTCAGTGGTACAACTGTTCCATGTATCGACTTGCCGCTCTCATCGTGCTTCTGCTTCCAGCCTGCGCGCCGGCTCAGTGGGTGAATCTATTCAACGGGAAAAATCTCGACGGGTGGGAACCGATAGGCGACGGCGTCTGGACTGTTCTCAGGGACGGCACGCTCACCGGACAGCGCGACGTCGTCAAGAACCGCGCGGAGCTCTGCTGGACGCGGGAGCAATACGACCGCTGGATGTACCACCAGGCGTGGCTGTACACCAGGAAGGATTTCGATGAGTTCGACCTGCACCTGGAATACTGGCTGCGCTGGGGCGGCAACAGCGGTGTCTCGATCCGCGACAGCTCTCGCGCGCGTGTCGCGGCCGATCCCTCGTTCGGCAAAACGCCCTCGCACATCGGCTACGAGATCCAGATCGCGAATCACTGCGGCGACAATTACCCGACCGGCAGCGTCTACCTGTTCGCGAAGGCCAAAACCGGCTATCAGGTGGACGACGACTGGAACGCGCTGGACATCGAGGTGCGCCGCGGCTTGATTCGCGTGAAGCTCAACGGCGAACCGGTAGCCGAGAGCGCGGGCGACCCCTCGCGTCCGAAGACGGGCCCCATCGGGCTCCAGTTGCACGACCAAAATTCGGTCGCGATGTTCCGGAATATACGGATCAGGGAAATTCCGCCCAAGTAGCGGGCGTCAACCTTCCTTTGTGCCCTTGAGCGTGCCGTTGGACCCGCTGCTCTTGAAGGTGCCGTTCAGCTTCGAACCCGCGATTTTCGACTCGGTGGTGTAGGTCTGATAGTCGATGCTCACCTTGAAGGTGAGAGTGTCGCCGTCCACCTTGATGTCTTCGAGGGTGAAGTCTCCGGGCTCGCCGGAGAGGATGCCGGTGAGCTTTCCGTTGTCTTCCTTGATGACCAGCTTCCACGACATCTCGTCTCCGCCATCCACGGCCGAGACGAGATCCCAGGTTCCTGCGACGTCGCTGGCGGCCATGAGCAGCCCGGCGCCGAGCAGGAGAATCGCTGCGAGAGGGAGCGCAGTACGTTTCATTTGTCCGAATGCTAATCCGCGATTTCGGCGCTTGTCAACCGTAATTTTCGGATAATCGCATCGGCGTCGAAAACGCAGCCTCCCCAGGCGCCGCCGCTCGCTTCCTGGAGCGCGGCCCACAGGCGCGTGTCGGCCGGAAGGGCGGGATCGGGCTTCAGGTCCGGATGCGGCTCGCGCGCCGCGAGCGCCGCCGCGCCGCCCGCGCCCACAAAGTTGACCGTGCCTTCGAGCCTGTTGCGGTCGATCACGATTTCGATGAGGTCGCCGTCCCGCAGCTTGCCGAGAGGCCCTCCGGCCAGCGCTTCGGGCGAAACGTGCCCGATGCACGCGCCGGTCGAAACGCCGCTGAACCGCGCGTCCGTAATCACCGCGACGTGCTTGCCGAAATCGAGATGCTTCAGCGCGGAGGTCACCTGGTAGGTCTCCTCCATGCCCGATCCCATCGGCCCGCGGCCCACCAGGACGAGCACATCGCCCGCCCGCACCGCTCCGCTCTTGATGGCCTCGACCGCGGCGGGTTCGGTGGTGAACACCTTCGCGGGCCCGGTCTTGCGGTACACGCCATCGGGATCGACTACCGACGGATCGATCGCCGTGCTCTTGATCACCGAGCCTTCCGGCGCAAGATTCCCCTTCGGGAACGTGACGGTCGAAGTCAGCCCGCGGCGCGCGGCCGCGTCCGGGCCCATGATGACGTCGTCCGGGTCGATCCCTTCGCGCTCTTTGAGCAGCCGGCGCAGCGTGGCGCGGCGTTCGGAGGTTTCCCACCAGTCGAGCGTCTCGCCCAGAGTCGCGCCCGACACCGTGAGCGCGTCAAGCTCGAGAAGCCCCATGCGGCGCAGGTGCAGCATCACCTCAGGCACCCCGCCCGCCAGGAACACCATGACGGTCGGAAAATTCCGTGGTCCGTTCGGCAGCGCATCCACCAGGCGCGGAACGGCGCGGTTTACCGCGGCCCAATCCTCCGCGCCCGGGCGGCGCAGCCCAGCGGCGTGCGCGATCGCGGGCAGATGCAGGATCAGGTTCGTCGATCCGCCGAAGGCCGCATGCGTGACGAGCGCGTTGCGGATCGAGGCGTCCGTCAGGAGGCGGCCCATCGCGAGCCCGCCTTCTTCGAGCGCGAGCGCCGCACGGGCCGAGCGCCGCGCCATATCGAGCCAGATGGGCTGGCCCGAAGGCGCGAGCGCCGAGTGCGTGAGCGACATCCCCAGCGCCTCGCCCACCACCTGCGAGGTCGCGGCCGTGCCCAGGAAATGGCACCCGCCGCCCGGCGATGCGCACGTGCGGCAGCCCGCCTCCGCGGCTTGTTCGAGCGTGATCGCGCCATGGGCGTACCGCGCGCCGATGGTCTGCACGGTGCCCGTATCCTCACCCTGCTCCGGCACGAGCGTCACGCCGCCTGGCACGAGCACGCACGGCAGACCGGGCGTGCCGGCAAGCGCCATCATCATCGCCGGCAGCCCTTTGTCGCAGGTGGCGAAGCCGATCACCGCGCGCCGCGTGGGCAGCGACCGGATCAGCCGCCGGAAGACAACGGCCGCGTCGTTCCGGTAGGGCAGGCTGTCGAACATCCCGGCCGTGCCCTGCGTGCGGCCGTCGCAGGGGTCGGTGCAGTATCCGGCAAAGGGCACGGTGCCCGCCGCCTTCAGCTCGCAGGCGGCCTCCTGCATCATGAGCCCGACTTCCCAGTGCCCCGTGTGATACCCAAGCGCCACGGGCGTGCCGTCGGCCATGCGTATGCCGCCGTGCGTGCTCAGCAGCAGGACTTCCCTGCCCCCGAGCTCGACCGGCTTCCATCCCATGCCGGCGTTCTGCGACCAGCCGAACAGGTCGCCGGACGGCCGCTCGCGCAGCATTTCGGGCGTCAGCGGCAGCGCGCCCTCCGGCCCCGGCGCCTTCGCCCGGATCTCGTAAATCGACGGGTCGCCCGAGTCGAGAACGCGTTCGTTGGGCAGCATCACAGACCAGTGTAGCTGCCCGCTACGCCGCCGGCCCGGCCTCCGTGAACAGGCGCTCCGGCACGTTGGCCGCGGCGTCCGCGCGCTGCGGATTCGGGTAAAGCAGGGCGCGCAGGCACAGCAACAACAGTGGAACCGCTCCTCCTACAATGAACAGCGCGTCGCCAGGCAGGCGCGCCCACTCGAGAATGTGGACCCAACGCATCATCAGGAAGTCCAGGCTTCTCGCGTGCCAATATCCCTCGCTCACGGCGTGATGAAGCTGCACGATTCCGACGGGGAAAAGGTTCGCGAACGCCATCCAGGCCAGGCCGATGTTCAGCGACCAGAAGCTGATCTTCGCCGCGCGGTCGCTCCACTTATCGGGCCGCATCATATACCGCAGGCAGAACAACAGAAGCCCGGCCGCCAGCATGCCGTATACGCCCATCATGGCCGTGTGGCCGTGGTTGGCCGTAAGGTTGGTGCCGATTTCGAAGTAGCTCACAACCGGCAGGTTGATGAGAAACCCGAACACGCCCGCGCCGAAGAAATTCCATACGCCGACGGCGATCAGGAACCATACCGCCCACTTGTGCAGATGGCGGTCGCCCGCCACTGACCGGTCGCCCGACTTGATGAACCCCCAGGCTTCAAGCGTCAGCAGCAGCAAGGGAACCACTTCCATGGCCGAAAACGTCGCTCCCAGCGCCATGTGCGCAGCGGGCGAGCCGCTGAAGTACAAATGGTGCATCGTTCCGACGACGCCGCCCACCGAGTAGAGAATGATGTCCAGGTACACGATCCGCAGCGCCGTGTCGGCCGCGACCATACCGAGCAGCACGAACATGTAAGCCACCACGACGGTCGTGAACAGCTCGAGAAAATCTTCCACCCAGAGGTGGACCACCCAGAACCGCCAGAAATCCGTGACCACGAATCCCTGGCGCGGGCTCGCCAGCAGGCCCACGGCGTAGAACACCGGAATGGCCAGCGCGGCATAGAACAGCAGCCACGGCAGGCGGCCGTGATGCTCGTTGGCGAGCCGCCCGCGCAGGCCGCGCCACAGAATGAACACCCACAGGAACAGCCCCACGATCAGCAGAATCTGCCACAGCCGGCCGAGATCGAGATACTCCCAGCCCTGGTGTCCGAACCAGAACCAGTCGGTCGCGCCGCTGAGCCAGCCCCGCACCCCCGCGTATTCGCCCGCCATGCTCCCGAAGACGACGATCGCAACCGCCACCAGCAGCACAATCGTGAGCCCGCGCTGCCCGCGCGGCTCCCGCCCCGCGATGAACGGCGCGAGGAAGATGCCGGTCGCGAGATAGGACGCCGACACCCAGAAGATGGCGAGCTGCACGTGCCACGTCCGGGCGATGTTGAACGGGATGTACTTCGAAATGTCGAATCCGAAGAAGTTCCCCGGCTCCGCGCGGTAGTGGGCCATGAGGCCCCCCAGGAACGTCTGAATCAGGAACAGCAGCGAGCTGACGACAAGGAACCACACGACGGCGCGCTGCGCGGGCGCGAGTTGGAATTCTTCAACCGGCCTCAGGCGCACGGGCCGCGCCGTCTTCTCCCACCCCAGCCAGTCGTACCGGCCGAAGAAGTAGAGGATCACGCCGGCGCCGCCCAGCAGCGTGATAATCGAGATCGCGCTCCAGGTCACGGCTTCGGCGGTGACCTGGTTGCCCGCGAGCGGCTCCGGCGGCCAGTTGTTCGTATAGGAAAAGCTCTTCCCGGGCCGGTTCGCCGTGCTGGTCCAGGCGGTCCAGGCGAAAAACGCGGTCAGCTTCCGGATGTCCTCCGGGTTTGCGATCCACTCCGCCTGCCGGCCGCCGCCGCTCGACTTGCTGCGGAACATCCCCTCGTAGTGGTTCAGCAATTCCTTGTGCGCCGCGGCCCTGGCGGGACTCCAGGTCAGAAGATCGTTCGCGGCGTCGTAGGTGTTCTCGTGCAGCTCCGCCGCGGACAGCGACGCGGCGGACCTGTGCAGGTAATCGGCCGTGAAGTCCGGCCCCAGGTACGCCCCGTGGCCGTAAATCGTGCCGTATTCCATCAGCCCGTAGCGCTGGAACACATTCATGCCGCTCAGAATGTCGTCCCGCGTGAAGAGGGTTTCTCCGGCCGCGCTCACCACTCGCGCGGGGATCGGGGGCTGCTGCTGGTAAGTAAGGAAGGCGAGGATCCCGAGAATCGAGAAACCCACCAGGTAAGTGAGAATCGCGCCCTGAAACCACCAGGCCGAGATCGGCATCGGTTGGCGAGGCATTTGCCCTCCGGAATGTCCTCATCATGGACCAAAAGATTGCAGGTGTGAAGACCGAAAATTCCACAAAATCACCGCCCGGCCGCCGCTTCACGGCGTCCTCGAGGCGCAGAGAACGCAGAGAACCAAAGTTCTTTGCGTTGGGTTTCTCTGCGTCCTCTGCGCCTCTGCGGTGAAGCAGTTCCTGTCTCCGTGACTAGCGGCCCGCCGCGCTGATGGCCGTACCTTCCCTGAAACCCGCTACAATCGGAACAGAATCCAAAATCCCCGTAGGAAAGGCGCAGAACAAGTGGCTTCCGGGCCTCGCAACGTAACAGCTATCTATCCCGGTTCGTTCGACCCGATCACGAACGGACACCTCGACTTGATCGAGCGCGGCGCGCGCCTGTGCGACCGTCTCGTCGTCTCGATCCTGCGCAATGAGGACAAGAAGCCGCTGTTCACCGTCGAAGAACGCATGGAAATGCTCCGCGAAGTGGTGCGGGGCTACAGCCACGTCGAAGTCGATACGTTCGACGGGCTGCTGGTGGAGCACGCCCAGGAGTTGGGCGCGACCGTGATCCTCCGGGGCATCCGCGCAATTTCCGATTATGAATATGAGCTGCAGATGGCGCTGATGAACCGCCGCCTGTGTCCTTCCATCGAGACCGTATTCCTCATGGCCGGCGAGGCGTACTCCTTCATCAGTTCGCGGCTGGTCAAACAGGTCATCGCACTCGGAGGGAATATTTCGGGGCTCGTGCCGCCCTCGGTCGAGATACGGCTGAGGGACCGCGTCCTGAACGGCGTATAGCAAGATGTTGGACACCGGCGAACTCTCAGAGAGAATTTCACGAATCAGCGTTTCGACGACCATGAAGGTCGCCGCCGAAGCCGAGAGGCTCAAGCGCGAAGGCATCGACGTGGTGGATTTCGGCGCGGGCGAGCCCGACTTCCCCACGCCCGATAACGTCAAGCAGGCCGCCGTGGGCGCGATTGCGGCGAACTTCACGAAGTACACGTCCTCGGCGGGGACGCTCGAGCTGCGCGAGGCCATCTGCGCGCGGCATGCCGCGGATTTCGGCACGCGCTATCAGCCCACCGAATGCGTCGTGGCCGTCGGCGGCAAGCAGGCGATCTTCGACGTCATGCAGGTGCTGCTGAACCGCGGCGACGAGGTTGTCATCCCGGTTCCTTACTGGGTCACTTACAAGGACGTGGTGAATTATGCGGGCGGCCGCTGCGTGTTCGCCGAAACGTCCGAGCGCGACGGTTTTCAGATCACCGCGGCCATGATCGAGCCGCTGCTTTCAAACCGCACGCGGATTGTCGTGATCAACTCGCCGTCGAATCCGAGCGGCGCGGTGATCGATGCGGAGGAGTTCGAGCGCATTTACGCGCTGACGTCGAAGCGCGGCATCTACCTGCTTACCGATGAGTGCTATTGCCGTTTCGTTTACAGCGGCACGCCGTATTCGATCGCCGGCGCGCCAGGGGCGAAGCAGAGCGTGCTGGTGGCGGGCTCTGCGTCGAAGACATACGCGATGACGGGGTGGCGCGTGGGCTGGGTGCTCGGACCCGAGCCGGTCGTGGCCGCGATCGTAAAACTCCAGAGCCAGAGCACGTCTAACGTGACCTCGATCGCGCAGAAGGCCGCCGTCGAGGCGCTTCGCGGGCCGCAGGACTCGGTGGATGTCATGCTCGCCGAATACAGGCGGCGGCGCGACTTCGTCGTAGGCAGTCTGCGCAAGATTCCCGGCGTGACCTGCGCCGAACCGCACGGCGCGTTCTACGCATTCCCGAACGTTAGCGCGGCCCTCAGAGAGGACGGTATCCGCAACACGCTCGAGTTCTGCCAGCGGCTGCTCGGCAGGGAGCATGTTGCCGTCGTTCCGGGCGAGGCATTCGGTTCCCCCGGCTACATCCGCATTTCCTACGCGACTTCCATGCACGAACTCGAGCGCGGCCTGGCGCGCATCCACCGCTTTATTACGGATCAGGCACGATGACGCCGGCGCCCATGCGGCTCACGCCGTCCTACCGGGACAAGATCTGGGGCGCGACCAATCTCGAGCCTTGGTTTCGCCGGAGCGAGTCCAAGATCGGCGAGGTCTGGTTCACCTTCGACGAGAACACGACGGATGATGGCCGTTCGCTGCGGACCCTGATGCGCGAGTATGGCCCCGAGTTCCTCGGCACCGACCGCGCGTGGGATTCGTTCCCGCTGCTGGTGAAGTTCATCTTCACCTCCGACCGGCTCTCCGTGCAGGTGCACCCCGATGACGCAGTCGCGCGCAAGTGGGAGCATTCGCCGGGCAAGACAGAAATGTGGCACATCCTCCGCGCCGACCCGGGAGCCGCGATCGCGCTCGGCTTGAAGCACGCGGTCACGCCCGAAAGGCTGCGCGAGGCGGCGCTCTCGGGCGAAATAGAGGACCTGCTGCGCTGGGTGCCCGTCCGAGCCGGCGACACATTTTTCACCGCGCCCGGAACGATCCACGCGATCGGCCCCGGCCTGGCGCTGGTCGAAATCCAGCAGAACAGCGATATTACCTACAGGCTGTACGACTACGGCCGCCCGCGCGAACTGCATCTGGATAAGGCAATCGCGGTTTCGGACCCCCAACCGCACCCCGGAGCCTCGAAACCCGAAGATCTCGGGGGAGGCGTGAGAAGGCTGGTGACATCCAGCCATTTCGTGACGGACGCGATCGAATACGACAGCGAGGCAAAGTACCACCCCGAGCCCGGCCGAATCCATATATTGATCGTGACGGCCGGCTACGGCGCGATCGCGGGCCAGCCATTTGCCCCAGGAGAGGTGTGGCTCGTGCCCGCCAGCGCCGAACCCTTCGCCATCGCCCCCGCTCCAACCGCGAGCTTCCTGAGAACCTACGTTCCGCCGGCTTCCAGCTTCTAGCTTCTGACTTCTGCGCCCAAGCGCCGCCGGCGCTGCCCAATTTGACTGCGCGGGCCGCCGTGAGCTTAACCGATAGGCTTGGGGGGCGACGCAGATGCCCCGCCCGGACCGGCGTGACGATTGCCGTGAAATGAGCTTATACTGCCGCGGGGCGCTCGAAAGTCCGGTCTTCCAGGCGCTCGATCGCCTCGCGGACAGCGTCCGGCACGGGAACCGGCTTGCCATGTTTGTAGTTCAGCACCACGAGAGTGGAGTGCGCCTCGGCGGCGACCGTATTGTCCACGTCGCCGACGACCAGGTGCTCCATCCGGAAACTGGAGTTTCCGATTTTGGTGACCCGCGCCCCGATGCGGACGTTGCAGGGGAAGCGCAGAGGGCGGCGATAATCGCAGGAGATGGCGGCCAGAATCGGGCCTGTACCGTCCGGCGCGACCATCCACAACCCGACGCGAATCAGGTACTCGATTCGCGCCGTCTCGCACCAACGCAGGTAGACAGTATTATTCACATGACCGAAGGAATCCTGGTCCCCCCACTGCACCGGAAGCGTCACCACTACGGGAAATTCACTGAGGCCGTCGTGTCTCATCGGAGAACAAAAGGCTACCATAGCATGCCCGGCGCCCCCCAATCGCCCGGCTTCCGCGGGACGATTTTGCGGTAACCTGTTAGGTTGCGGCGGAGCGACAGCTTGACCGAAACATCTCAGGAAGTTGCGCAGCAAGTCAGCGCTAGCGCGGAGCCGCCGCGCCCCACCACGTTCGAATTGCTTGCTTTCCGGCTCGAATTCATTGCCCAGGAGTCCGTCTATTTTCCGCCTGGAAAATCCGGCAACATCGTTCGCGGGGCGTTCGGCTCGATCTTCCGCCAACTGGTCTGCGTCCCGGACTGCCACAACGCCCGCGAGTGCGAGAAGCGGCCCACCTGCCCCTACGCGCGCATCTTCGAGCCGGTGGCTCAACCCGCAGACGGCCCGAGCGGCCTTCACGACTGGCCGCGCCCATTCGTGTTCCGCGCCGCGCATCTGGACGGCATGACCATTGAGCCCGGAAAGCCGTTCCACTTCGACGTCCACATCTTCGACCTGAAAGACCCCGCCATCGTCTACTTCGTCCTGGCCTTCGCGCAGGTCGTCAAGGAAGGCATCGGCCCGCGGCGCGGGCGCGCCCGGCTGGTACACGCCGATCAGCTTGACGCCAACGGAGGTCCCGCGGCCCGCGTCTACAACGGCCAGGCGTTTGTGCCTAACGAGCTGCTTCCGCCGGTGAGCCTCGATCTCTCGGCGAGCGCCGAGACAGCCGCAAAAATCCGGGTCCGTTTCCTCACTCCGACAGAGCTCAAGCACGGCCAGCTTCTCGCCACCCGCCCCGAGTTCCCGGTCCTGCTCGGCCGCATACGCGACCGCCTCAGCACCCTGCGCGCCCTCTACGGCGCCGGTCCGCTCGATATCGACTTCAAAGCGATGGGCGAGCGCGCCGCGGCGGTGAAGATGACCTCCTGCAATCTCCAGTTCAGCGAGGCGGAGCGGCGGTCCGCGAAATCCGGAGAGCGCCACCCGCTCGGCGGCTTCGTCGGCGAGGCCGAGTACGAAGGCGAGCTTGGCGAGTTCCTGCCTTACCTCCGCGCCGCCAAGTGGATCGGTATCGGCCGCCAGACGGTCTGGGGCAAGGGCGTCATCGAAGTCCAGATCCTCTAGTCTCCCCTGTTCCCGTCAAGACCCTACAGGCTTTTCGGGATAGCTGCCGCGAGGCATTCCGCCTATCTTCGAAGTGTATGCGAATCCTATTCACCGATCTGGACGGGACGCTGCTGCACTCGCACACTTATAGTTCCGAGCCGGCGGCGCCCGCACTGCTTTTGTTGAAGCAACTCGGCATTCCTCTGATCTTCTGCACGAGCAAGACGCGCGCCGAGGTGGAGCTCTGGCGCGAGCGGCTCGGAATCGACGACCCGTTCGTCGTGGAAAACGGAGGCGCCGTATACGTGCCCCGGGGATACTTCTCTTTCAAGGTCCCAAACAGCAGCCATCGCGACGGGTACGACGTCATCGAGTTGGGAACGCCCTACGCCATGCTGGTGGAAACGCTGCGGCTGGCAGCGGAGGAGTCCGGCTGCGAAGTGCTCGGTTTCAATCGGATGAGCCTGGCCGACATCGCCATCCGGACGCAGTTGCCGGTCGCCCAGGCCGCGCTCGCCAAACAGCGTGAGTTCGACGAGCCGTTCGAGGTCATCGGCACGGGCGCCTACCGCCTGCTCGAAGCGATCGAGCGGCGGGGACTGCGGTGGACGCGCGGCGACCGTTTCTACCACATCACCGGCGAAAACACGAAGGCGCAGGCGGTGCGGCTGCTGGCTTCCCTGTACCTGAAGGCCGCGGGCGGCAAGCTCACCACGATCGGCGCCGGAAACGCCCACAACGACGCGGAGTTCCTGAAGGCCTGCGACATTCCGATCATAATCCAGTCCCGCTATGCGGCGGCGCTGAAGAAGGCGGTTCCGCACGGGATCGTAACCGCCTCACCGGGGCCGCACGGGTGGAACGAGGGAGTGCTCGGCGCGGT
This sequence comes from Acidobacteriota bacterium, assembly GCA_050261515.1. Lineage (GTDB taxonomy): Bacteria > Acidobacteriota > Terriglobia > Bryobacterales > Bryobacteraceae > JBLNDJ01. The sequence goes on from JBLNDJ010000044.1 coordinate 10,751, forward strand.
TTCGGGATTGCCCGCCGCCAAGCTCGCATAGGAGAGTACGAATGTCGGATTTCTACCAGACTGGATGCGTTTCGACGCTGCACAAACTCAGCCGTGACGGCCTGCTCAGGCTCGAATCGGACCTGCGCACGTACTCGCGGACGAGGCCCATCGGCCTGGTTCTGCCCGCGCTCTACTCCGAGTTCGAGACTCCTGCCATGGCGGGCATTGTGGACGAACTCTCTCGCGTCGATTACGTGCAGCACATCGTGGTGGCGCTCGGGCGGGCCGGCAGAGCCGAATATCTCAAGGCCCGCCAGTTTCTCTCACGGCTGCAGTGTCCGGTCTCCGTGATCTGGATCGACAGCCCGCACGTACAGGACCTGTTGAGCCTGCTCAAGGACAACGGCCTGTCGGCCGGAGAGGACGGCAAAGGCCGCTCCTGCTGGCTCGCGAACGGCTACCTGCTCGCCTCGGGCGACTGCGACGTCATCGCGCTGCACGATTGCGACATCGTCAACTATAGCCGGAAGTTTCTGGCGCGGCTCTGCTACCCGGTGGTCAATCCGAATCTGGATTTCGAGTTTTGCAAGGCGTACTACGCGCGCGTGGGCGACCGCATGCACGGCCGCGTGACGCGCCTGTTCATGACGCCGCTGATCCGCGCGCTGGCGGGCCTCGCGCCCCAGACACCGCTGCTCGGCTTCCTCGACAGCTTCCGCTATTGCCTGGCCGGCGAGTTCGCGATGAAGTCGAGCCTGGCGCGAGTGAACCGCATCCCGGGCGACTGGGGCCTCGAGGTCGGCGTGCTTTCCGAGGTTTACCGCAACTGCTCGCCGCACCGGATCTGCCAGGTGGATCTGGCGGACCGCTACGACCACAAACACCAGGCGCTCTCGGCCGACGATGCGACCAAAGGCCTGCGCCGCATGGCCCGCGACATCGCCAAGACGCTGTTCCGCACGCTGGCCGGCGAAGGCGTGGTCTTCAGCGACGGCCTGTTCCGCACGCTTCAGGTGCGCTACGTCCGCCTGGCCGAGGACACCATCGCGAGCTACTACGCCGACGCCATGCTGAACGACCTCCGGTTCGACCGGCACGCCGAGGAGCAGGCCGTCGCCACGTTCGCGCGCAGTCTGCAACAGGCCGCGGCCGAGTTCATCGAGGACCCGCTCGGGCTGCCGCTGATTCCGAACTGGAACCGCGTGACCGCCGCCATCCCCGATTTCTTCGATCTGCTGACGCGGGCGGTCGAGGCCGACACCGAAGGGGTCCGCATGCAGGCGGCATAGCATCATGCAAGAGCATCTCCCGCAAGACGCAATCCGCGCTGTGGACTCGCTCCGCAGCGCGGATATCGTCGTGGGCATTCCCAGCTTTCAAAACGCGCGGACGATCGAACACGTCGTCCGCGCGGCCCACGCCGGCCTTGCAAAGTATTTCCCGCAATACACGTCCGTTATCATCAACTCCGACGGTGGCTCGACGGACGGCACGCAGAAAGTGGTGCTCTCCACGCAGATGGAGGATTACCGCCTGCTGCTGCTCTCGCATCCGCTGTTCCCGGTGCACCGCCTCTCGGTGCCCTACCACGGCATTCCGGGCAAGGGCAGCGCGTTCCGGCTCGTGTTCAACATGGCGGCGCTGCTCGGCGCGAAAGCCTGCGCGGTCGTGGACGCCGACCTGCGCTCGATCACGCCCGAGTGGATCGACCTGCTCATCCGTCCCGTCCTCCACGCCGGCTTCGACTTCGTCGCGCCGTATTACCACCGCCACAAGTACGACGGAACGATCACGAACAGCATCGTTTATCCGCTCACGCGCGCGCTCTACGGCATGCGCGTGCGCCAGCCGATCGGCGGCGATTTCGGCGTGTCGAGCCGGCTGTTCAAGCGGTATCTGGAGCGCGACGACTGGGAGACCGACGTCGCCCGTTACGGCATCGACATCTGGATGACCACGGTCGCGATCTGCGACGGTTTCCGCGTCTGCCAGAGTTTCCTCGGCGCGAAACTGCACGACGCCAAGGACCCCGGCGCGGACCTGAGCGCCATGCTGCGCCAGGTGGTCGGCTCCGTGTTCGATCTCATGCAGCAGTACGAGCCCGTCTGGCGCAACAAGCAGGGCAGCGAGAACGTGGACCTGTTCGGCTTCCGCTACGACGTGGGACTGGATCCCATCGCCGTGGACACCGCGCGCATGCTGAACAAGTTCCGGCAGGGCTGCGACGAGCTGGGGGAAATCTGGTCCGCCGCGCTCAAGCCCGCAACGCGAAGGGCGATCGTCGATCTCGCGCGCACGGCCGACCCCACGCGCTTCCACTTCGACGACGGCCTCTGGGCCTGCGCCGTCTACGATTTTGCCTGCGCCCACAAAGAGCGCGCGCTCGACCGGGGCCACCTGCTGCGCTCGCTGACGCCGCTGTACCTGGCGCGCGTGGCGTCGTTCGTCATCGAGACGGCGAACCTGATGCCCGACGAGGTCGAAGCCAAGATCGAGGACCTGTGCCTCAGCTACGAAAATTTGAAACCCTACCTGGTCGCCAACTGGACGGGTGCGCCGCAGAAGCCGCACCCGGCAGCACCCTCGCGCCCCGAACAGCCGGCCAGGGAGGTGACGGAGGTTAAGCATGATTGACACGCTGAACGCCATCATCCGGGGGGCGCTCGAGCGCCTCTCGCAGCAAATGCAACACGATCTGCCGCCGGTGATCGCGGCGCTCACGATCCTCGTGGTCGCCTTTCTCGTCGCGCGGCTTGGACGCTGGCTGGTGCTTCGCGTGTTTAAGGGAATCGAGTTCGACCTGTGGCTTCGGCGATCCGGGCTCTCGACGATTCTGAATCCCTCGGGCACGCTGCGCGCCTCGCGGGTCGCGGCCCGTACGGCCTACTGGGGCATCCTCGTCATCGGCCTGCTGGCCGCGCTCAACGCGCTCGGAACGCAGGTCACGCAAAGGATGGCCGAGCAGATCGTCTTTCTGTTCCCGAAGCTGGTCGTGGGCGGGCTGATTCTGCTCGCCGGCATGTGGCTCGGCCAGTACCTCGGCCGCAGCGCGCTGATCTGGGCGGTGAATGAGGACTTGCCCGGGCCGCGGCGCCTCGCACTGGCAGTGCGCGCGCTGGTGGTGTTCGCCTCGGCCGTGGTCGCCGCCGACACGCTCGATTTCGCCAGGAACGTGTTCCTCGCGGGGTTCGTTCTGATCCTGGGCGGCATGGCGCTGGCCGGCGGCCTCGCGCTCGGGCTCGGCACGCGCGACGCCGTCACGCGCCACCTCGCCATGCGGCGGATGGAGATGGAACGCCGCGAAGACGGCCACACTCTCGAAGAACGCACGCTCTGGAACCACCTGTAGGGCCGCCGGCATCAACCGGTAGGCGCGCCGCTACGGCATTTACGCCTGCCTGTCCGATAATAAGCTAGAGGCTTCGTCGGCGTGCAAATTCGGACCTGGCCCGTACTCGTAGTGGGGTTCGGCACCCTGCTGCTTCTGACTGTGCTCTCCGGACTCGACAGCTGGAGGAGAGCCGGCCAGATCTACAGCACAATTTCGTCCGTCCACCAGACGCACGCGCGCGTCGAGCAGGCGCTGCGCGACATCGAGTCGGGCATTTACCTGTCGGGTATCTACACCCGCGACTTTCTGCTCGATCTCTCGACCGCGTCCGCTAATTCCCATCGCCAGGAGCTGCGTGAAATCCAGGCGACGATGGATGCCGGCCTCCGCGTGCTCGATGAATCGAACACCGAAACGAAATCCGGCCTGGTTGGCCAGCTTCGCAAGGAAGTCGATGGCTACTGGGACACGCTCGAGCCCATCTTCACCTGGACGCCGGTGCAGAAGCTCGCCCTGAGCACGTCGTTCCTGCGCGGCCGCGTGCTCGCGCGGCGCGAGGCCGTGCTCAATATCGCCGCGGAGGCGAAATCCATCAACGCCGCCGATCTCTCCGACCGGCAGCAGAAACTCGACCGCGCGATGGCCGGGTTCCGCCGCTCCGGCCAGCGAACCCTCACGGTCGCGCTCGTTCTCGGCCTCGCCTCCGCGCTCGCCAGTATCGTCTGGGTGTCGCGCCTGGAGCGCCGCGCCGAAGACCAGCACAGAAAGACCGAGCGCGCCGAGGAGGAGCTGCGGCGCCTCTCGCGCCAGCTCGTCAGGGCGCAGGAAGACGAGCGGCGCAGCCTCTCGCGCGAGCTGCACGACCAGGTGGGCCAGACCATCACGGCCCTGCGCGTCGAGCTCGGCAACGTCGAGAAGCTGCGCAACGCGCCGCCCGAGGAGTTCCGCCGGCATCTCGACGACGCCAAGGAACTCGCCGCCGAGACGCTGCGCTCGGTCCGCGCGATCGCGATGGGACTGCGCCCGTCGGTGCTCGACGATTTGGGCGTCGGCCCCGGCATCGAATGGCAGGGCCGCGAGTTCTCGCGGCGCACCGGCATCCCGGTCGATGTCGTGATCGAAGGCCTGCCCGCCGACGTGCCCGACTCGCACCGGACCTGCGCCTACCGCGTGGTGCAGGAAGCCCTAACCAACTGTGCCAAGCACGCGCAGGCGAGCCACATACGGATCGCGCTGCACGGCGGCGCCGGCCGGCTCCTGCTCACCGTGCAGGACGACGGCCGGGGCGTCCCCGACGAAGTGCGCGAGGGCCGCCGCGGAACGTCGCTGGGCCTGGGCCTGATTGGAATCGAGGAGCGCGTGCGCGAGCTCGGCGGCTCCTTCAACATCCTCTCGCAAAACGGCAAAGGAACGCTGCTGAAAATCTCGATTCCGCTCCCGGTGGAGGCGAAAGGTTGAAGAAACGCATCCTGCTTGCCGACGATCATGGCATCGTCCGGAAGGGGCTCCGGTTTCTGCTCGAGAGCGAACCGGATCTGGAAGTGATCGGCGAGGCTGCCGACGGCCGTGAAGCCGTCGAAATGGCAGAGCAGCTCGGGCCCGACATCATCGTCATGGACATCGGCATGCCGCGTCTCAACGGCATCGACGCGACCACCCAAATCGTCAAAGCGCGCCCGCAGGTCGCGGTCATTATTCTGAGCATGCACTCGGACGAGACGTACCTGGTGCGCACGCTCTCGGCCGGCGCCAAAGGCTACTTACTGAAGGACTCGGCCGAAGAGGACCTGGTGAGAGCGATCCGTTCGGTCTCGCTGGGAAAACCGTTCTTCAGCCCCGCCATCGCCAAGTCGCTGCTCGACGATTACGTCCGCCGCCTGCAACAAAGCGGCGTGACTGACTCATACGAGCTGCTCACCGACCGCGAAAAGGAAGTGCTGCAGCTCCTTGCGCAGGGAAAGACGAACAAAGACGTCGCGGCGCTGCTCGACGTGAGCCCCTACACCGTCGAGACCCACCGCACGCATATTATGCAGAAACTCAATCTGCATAACACGGCCGAAATTGTGCTGTACGCCGTGCGGAAGAAGATCGTGTCGTAACCCGTATACGTCTACATCAGAAGAGGCCGGGGACGTATTCTTCAATGAACCCTTGGCTCCGCACAATCTCCCTGCGGCTGCCCGTTTCCATGATCGAAGAATTGAAGGTGCTCGCGAACAAGCGCGACGTCCCCTATTAATCCCTGCTGAAAGTCTTCCTCGCCGAGCGCATCGAGAGAGAACGCCGGCGCGCGTAATCCCTAAACCACCTCAAAAGTGAAGTAGCTCCTACTTCCCCCCGCCTGCCAGCGCCTTGAGCTGGCGCCAGGCTCCCTCTTCGTAGTTGAGCTTCACGCGCTCGAAAGGCCTTTTCAAATCCCCCGCCGTGGGTCCGTTCTTCTTGAGACACCGGCCGAGCAGCAGCATCGCCTGCGTGTCTTCGCTCTTGCGGTCGAGGACCGACCGGAAGCTCTCGGCCGCTTCCGCGTACGCCCCGCTCTTCCAGAGCGCGACCCCGAGGTTGAAGTGGTAGTCGGGGTCCGCGGGGTCGCCTTCAAGCGCCTTGCGAAAGCTCGCGGCCGCGTCGGGCAGGTTGCGCCGGGATTGCGCCGCACCCAGATTATTGAAGACCTCGTTCAACGGAACCAGCACCGAGACGCGCTCGAAGGCTTCCTGAGCAGCCGCGTACTCGCCGAGCGAATACAGGCACAGCCCCCGCAGGAAGCTCGCTTCCAGATAGCGCGGCGCCTCCGGCTTCAGCTTCGCGAACCATTCCGCCGCCAGCCGGTAATCCTTCTGCATCCAGTACAGCCGCCCCAGTTCGAACTTCGGCTGCTCGAACCGGTCGTCGAGGCGCGCGGCTTGCGTGAAGTAACGGTGTTTCTGCTCGGGACTCGCGGCGAGCAGCCCGCGCGTGTAGCCCTCCATCGCGTCGAGCCGCACCGGCTGATTCTGCTTCAGAAACTCCTCTGAGGAGGGCGCCGTTTCGGGCGACAGGTACTGCAGCACCTGCCAGGCGAGATGCGATTGCAGCGCCGCCAGATCGTCGAGCGGCCCGGATTCGATGAACTCCGCCCCCTTCCGCATGCGCTTCATGTCGAGCGTCCACGCCGCGATGTGGAGCGAGCCGCGCGACTCCGCCGGCGCGCCGTCTTTAGGCGGCGTGAACTCGAACGACCCGCAAATCACGTTCGCGGCGTCGAGCGACTCGGCGACTTTGATGACGGAAGCGTGCGTCAGGTGGGCCTTCTCGCGGATCGAAAGGCGGCGGTAGGCCTCCTGCCAGTCCTCGCGCTCGAGCACCAGCAGGCCCTGCGTCGCCAGCGCCTCCTGGATCGTCTGCGCTACGCTCTCTCCAATCCAGTCGAGCGCCGCCGGCGAGGACTCGTTTGAGAACGGAAGGACCAGAACAGTGTCCGCGCGCTCGACGGCCAGCAGCGGACACAGCGGGAGCAACAGGAGAACAAGGAACCGCTGCATCGAATGAACCCTACAGTCTAGCAGGAGGATACAGGGGGTGGGGACCTCGGCAGGGCATTCAGGATCTGAGCCGGGAGGCGGCACACCTCCCGGCCATTTGAAACTAGAAAGCCTTTAGTCGAAGACCAGCTTCAGCTTCGTGCCGCCGAGCCGGATCTCCTGGATGCGGGTCTTGCCGTCCGCGTTGGCATACCGCACGGTGGTCGTGTTGAACTTGGAGTTCGTCTCCTCGACTTTTACCGCGCTCTCGACCGACTGCTTTCCATTGGTGATGACGACCTTGTTTTCATCGACATTCACCCGGTAATCGCCGGCCTTCAGCTCCGTGCCCGCCACGACGGATGGTTGGAACAGCTTCAGGCTGTAAGTTTTGGCGCTCGCGACCGCGAGCGCGATGAAAAGGAACGCGAGAATAAGCTTTTTCACGTCAGTCTCCTGAACCGGTAGGTTCCAGTCTCCACTGCATTTTTGAACCGGTTGGTCCTTGTGTAGAGACGGTCCAGATAAGGAAATGTTCCCTCGCCCCATAAAAAAATCTTTGGGCACCACATTGCTGTGGTTTACAGGAATTTCCCCACCTGCGTCAGCGCTTTGGCCTGCGTGGCTGCATCCGCCCCAAACCCTTGTAGCCAAATGACTTCTTTGTCTCTGCGGAACCACGTCCACTGCCGTTTCGCATAACGGCGCGTGTTTTGTTGCGCGGAAATCACCGCAATCTCCTCCGGAGATTCACCCCTTAAGATCTGAAGAGCCTGCTTGTATCCGTGCGCCTCGAGCGCCTTGCTCCCGGGCGGGAATCCGAGCGCCAGCACGTGCCGCACTTCGTCGAGGAGCCCGCCGGAAAACATCGCCGCGGTCCGGCGGTCCAGGCGCGCGTAAAGCTCGCGGCGCGGCGGGTCGAGTCCGAGCTTGAGCGCGCGAAAGCCCTCGAAGGCGTCGCGTCCTTCTTCGAACCAGGAAGACAACGGACGGCGCGACAGGAGCAGTACCTCGACCGCGCGAATCAGTTTCTGAACGTCGGCCGCCTGGATCCGCGCGGCTGAGGGTGCATCGAATCGCGCCAGAAGCGCATGCAGCCAACCGGGATGGAGCGCCTCGCGCCGAACCAGGCGCGCGCGAAGGCGGTCGTCGCGCCGCGGCCCTGGAAAAAGCCCTTCGAGCAGCGCCCGCAGGTAGAAGCCGGTGCCGCCGCAGACGACGGGCAGCCGCCCGCGCGATGCGATCTCGCAGATGACCTCGCGCGCGGTGCGTGCGTACTCGCCCGCCGTGAACACCTGATCGGGATTCAGAATGTCGAGCAAATGGTGCGGGATCCCGCGGCGCTCGGCCGGCAGAAGCTTGGCGGTGCCGATGTCGAGATAGCGATAGAGCTGGAGCGAATCGCAGTTGACCACCTCGCCGTCGAACTCTTCGGCGATCCGCAACGCAAGTTCGCTTTTGCCCGAGCCGGTCGGCCCAACCACGGCCACCAGTGACCGCGGCGCGTCATTTCCCGCCATTCTTCTATGAGTAGCAAATCAATCGCACCGGGTTGGGCCCGGCCGGCGTCAAATCGAGGAGACCCTTGAACCCCGGTGATATCCTGATGTTGAGGGTACCTTAGGAAATCTCGTTCCATGAATGGCAAACTCAGGACCATGATTCCCGCCTTCGGGCTGGCGCTCACATTGGCCGCGAGCGGCCTGGCCCAGACGCAGCCGGCGCCTAAGCCGGACGACCAGCGCGCCACGGCTTATTACAACTTTGCGATGGGGCACATGTATGCCGAGCTTGCCGCAACCTACGGCTACCGGAGCGACTACGTCGATAAGGCAATCGGCCATTACCGCGCGGCGCTCACGGCAGACCCCTCGGCAGGCTATGTCAGCGAGGAGCTGACCGACCTGTACATGCAATCGGGTAAGCTGCGCGACGCCGTGACGCAGGCCGAGGAGATGCTCAAGGTCAACCCCGACAACATCGAGGCGCGCCGCATGCTCGGCCGCATCTACGCCCGCCTGATCGGCGATCAGCAGCAGAGCAGCCGCGTCAACGACCAGATGCTCAAGAAGGCGATCGAGCAGTATGAGAAGGTGGTCGCGGTCCAGCCGGACGACACCGACTCCTGGCTCATGCTCGGACGCTTGCACAAGGTCGCGCAGAATTCGGCCGACTCGGAAAAGGCGTACAAGAAAGCGCTGGAGCTCGACCCGGACAACGAGTTTGCCATCTCAGGCCTCGCGCAGGTTTACTCCGATCTCGGCGACTCCAGGGGCGCGCTCGAAATGTGGAAGAAGCTGGCGGAAAAGGACCCGCGCCCGCAGGCGCTCGTCGCCCTGGCCAACGCCTACGAGCAGGCCCACGACTATAAGAGCGCGGCCCAGACGCTGCGGCGCGCGCTCGAAGCCGCCCCCAAGGATCCCGAGATCAAGAAGAACCTGGCGCAGGACCTGTTGATGTCCGAGCAGCCCGACGAGGCTTTGAAGCTCTTCGAGGAAATGGCCGCCGCCGAGCCCAACAACGCCGCCATCCAAATCCAGCTTTCGCGCATTTACCGCGTGAAAGGCGACTTCGCCAAGGCACACGCGGCGCAGAACCGGGCCCGCGAAATCGCGCCCGATAATCTCGAAGTCAAGTACAACGAAGTGAACCTGCTCGAAGCCGAGGGCAAGCTCGACGCCGCGATCGCGCAGATGAAGGAACTGCTGAACGCGACGGCGAAAAAATCCTACACCGCCAACGACCAGTCCAATCGCGGAATTCTGCTCAATCAGCTCGCCGCGCTTTACCGCGAGAGCGAGAAGATTCCCGAGGCCGTCGAGACTTACCGCTCCCTGATCCAACTCGATCCGGATAACGGCGGACGCGCGAGCGCCCTGATCGTTGAAACGTACCGCCAGGCGAAGGACTACGCCAAGGCCGAGCAGGAAGCCGACGCCGCGCTGAAGAGATATCCGAACGACCGCACGCTGGCGCTCGTGCGTGCCTCGCTGATCGCGGACATGGGCCGCATCGACGAGGCCGCCGCCGCGACGCGAAAGCTACTGGACGGCAAGAACGACCGCGACACCTACCTCGCGCTCGCCCAGATCTACGAGAAGGGCAAGCGGTTCAAGGAAGAAGGCGAGGCGATCGACTCCGCCGAAAAGCTCTGCCGGAACGACGACGACCTCGAGTCCGTCGTGTTCATGCGCGGCGCGATGTACGAGAAGATGAACAATCTCGATGCCGCCGAGGCGCAGTTCCGCAAGGTGCTCGAGATCAACCCGCAGAACGCCGGCGCGATGAATTATCTCGGCTATATGCTGGCCGATCGCAATATACGGCTTCAGGAAGCCTTCAAGCTGATCGCGAAGGCCGTGGAGCTTGAGCCGAACAACGGCGCCTATCTCGACAGCCTCGGCTGGGTGAACTTCCGGCTGGGCAGGCTCGATGAGGCCGAGACCGCGTTGCGGCGGGCGCTCGAGCGCACCAGCACGGGGAGCGATCCCACGGTACGGGACCACCTGGGCGACGTTTACCTCGAGAAGGGCCGCTTCAAGGATGCGATCGCGCAGTGGGAAATCTCGCTGCGCGAGTGGAATCGCAGCGCGAAGTCGGAACTCGACCCGGTCGAGGTCGCCAAGATTCAGAAGAAGCTCGAAAACGCGCGCGTGCGGCTGGCGAAGGAAAGCGGCTCGGCCCCGGAGCGGTAGCCGCTCAGATCGCCTCGAAAATCAGGCACTTCAAATAATGCGTTTCGGGCACCGTCAGCAGGATGGGATGATCCTGCGCCTGCGTGCGCCGCTCGAGAACGCGCAGGGTGCGGCCCGCGTCGAGAGCCGCGCTGGCAACGATTTCGAGCAGCATCGCCTCGCTGACATGGTGCGAGCAGGAGCACGCCACCAGCACACCGCCCGGCTCGAGAATTTGCAGCGCCCGCAGATTAATCTCCTTGTAGCCGCGCGCCGCGCCTTCCACGCTCTCCCGCGATTTGGCGAAGGCAGGCGGATCGAGCACGATCGTCGAGTAGCGCCGGCCTGTGCCGCGCCGCCCGCCGAGAAAATCGAATACGTCGGCTTCGCGGAATGAGACGTTCCCGATCGCGTTGGCCTTCCGGTTCCGCTCGGCGATTTCGAGCGCGGCGGCCGAGCTGTCGATCGCATCCACGGCCTCGCAGTTCGGCGCCATGTGCAGCGCGAAGCCGCCCGTGGAAGTGAAGCAGTCGAGCGCGCGGCCCGCTCGCGCGTGGCGCGCCACCGCAACGTAGTTTTCCCTCTGGTCGAGAAACACGCCGGTCTTCTGCCCGTGCAGCGGATCGGCATGCATGATGATGCCGTTCATGTTAACCTCGACGATGCTGGGATCTTCGCCCGCCAGCACGCCCGAGACGAGCGGCAGGTTCTCATGCCGGCGGACCGCGGCGTCGTTGCGCTCCACGATCCCGCGCGGCCGAAACATCTCGGAGAGCACCGCCACGATGTCCGCCTTGGCAGAGTCCATTCCCTGGTCGAGCGTTTGAATGGCGAAGAAGTCCCCGTAGCGGTCCACGATGAGCGCCGGAAGAAGATCGCCTTCGCCGTGTACGAGCCGGTAAGCATCGGTATTCGCGACGACGCGCTTGCGCAGCTCGGCCGCCGCGGCGATCCGCTTGCGGAAGAACTCGCGGCCGGCGGGCTCTGCGCCAAGCATCCGCAGGCAGATCTGCGAGGTGGAACTGTAGTGGGCCACGCCCAGCGGTTCGCCGCGCGCGCCGGCAACATGCACGCAGGCTCCCGGCTCGGCTCCCTCCCGGTCCAATACGTCGGAGGCGAACACCCACAGGTGCCCGGAAGCGAGGCGCGCAGCGCCCTTGCGGCTGATGCGAACGGTTTTCAAATCGGCTTCGGGACGGCCATCGCGCGCAGCCGCGCGATGCGGTCCTCAGTGGCAGGATGGGTCGAAAACAGCCGCATCAGCGAATCGCCCGTGAACGGCTTGATGATGAACATGTGGGCCGTGGCCGGAGATGCGTCCATCGGGATGCGCTTCGAGTAGCCTTCCAGTTTTTGCAGCGCCGAAACCAGCGCGTTGGGGTCGCCCGTGTACTTCGCCGAGCTTGCGTCGGCCTGGTATTCGCGCGTTCGCGAGATGGCCATCTGGATCAGCATCGCCGCGATCGGCGCAAGTATCAGCATGAAAAGGCCCCCGAACGGGCTTCCGCCGCGGTTGTCCTCGTCTGACCGCGCGCCCCCGAAAAAGAATGCCATGCGGGCAAGCATCGTAATGGCGGCGGCGATGGTGGCCGCAACCGAACTGGTCAGAATGTCGCGGTTCTTCACGTGCCCGAGTTCGTGCGCCAGCACGCCTGCGAGTTCGCGGTCGTCCATCACCTGGAGGATGCCCGCGGTCACCGCGACCGAAGCATGCTTCGGGTTGCGTCCCGTGGCGAACGCGTTGGGAGAGTCTTCGGGAATAGCCCACAACTTCGGCATCGGGATTCCCATTTTCATGGAGAGATTCTGCACAAGGGGCGCGAGGCGCCTGTAGATCTGCGGGTTCTGGGATTCTGTGACCGGCTGGGCCGAATACATGGAAAGCGCGATTTTGTCCGAGAAGAAGTAGCTCGCGAAATTCATCACCACTGCGATCATCAGGCCGATCCACAGGCCGTTTCGGCCGCCCAGCACTTCGCCGCCGAGCAGCAGCAAACCGCTCAGGAGACCCAATAGCAGAACGGTCTTCACGTTATTCAAGCTTTCATCGCCTCCAAGTTCATTATGATGGATGCGAAAGCGGGCGGCGGGTTCCAAAAGGTCGCCCGCCCCCGCTGAGCCCGCCCCCGCTGAGTGTGCCAGTCATTACGCCGCCGCGACTTCGACCTTGATCGTGCGCGGCCTGGCGACTTCCTTTTTCGGCAGCCTCACGGTGAGAACGCCGTCTTTGTATTCGGCCTTCACCTTCTCGGCATCGACTGTCTCGGGCAGGCCGAAAAGGCGCTGGAACTCGCCGTAGCCGCGCTCGATCCGGTGATACCTGGCGTCCTTTCCCTCGAGCTTCTCCAGTTTCCTCTCGCCCCGGATCGACAGGGTGTCCTGCTCGATCTCGATCTTGACGTCTTCCGGGCGGGCTTCGGGCAGATCGGCCTTGAGCACGAGTTCGTTCTCGGTCTCGAGGACATCCACAGGGAACAACCGGTTCTCGGCGAAAGGATCGTAATTGGTCAGCATGTGTCTCAAACCCTCCTACGACACAAGCATAAAATATGAGTGCAAACCTGTCAAGTAAATCTTAGCCTGTAACGCAAAAAAGGGGGCGGCAACGCCGCCCCCTTCTTCTAACTTCCAACTTCCAGCTTCTAGCTTCTTCTTAGGACTTCTCGCCACCACCCTCTTCGGCCTCGCGGCCTTCGCGAAGAGCTTTGAGGCGCTCCTCCCGCCGCTTGGCGCGGTCAGCAGCGCGCTTCACGAGCTCGGAACCAACCAGCTCGATCATGACGCGCTCGGCTCCATCGCCCTTTCTGGGCCCGAGGCGGACGATGCGTGTGTAGCCGCCTTCCCGCTGCCCGAACCTCGCGCCGAGCGTATCGAACAGCTTTTTGACGCTTTTGGGCGTAGTCAGGTAGGCTGCGGCCTGCCGGCGCGCGTGCAGTGTATCGGCCTTTGCCAGCGTAATCATGTTCTCGACGATCGGCTTCGCCGCCTTGGCTTTCGGAACCGTGGTGATGACGCGTTCCTGCTCGATCACGCTGGTGACGAGGTTGCGCAACAGCATCCTGCGCGCATCGACCGTGCGCCCCAGCTTATATCCGTCTACTTTGTGTCTCACCTTAGTTCTCCTACTCGCTCAGGCTTTCAAACTGCTCGTTGTCGTCTTTGGCGTTTTCGGATTCTTCGTTGTCGCCGAGACGTTCGTCGTCTTCGCCGCCGCCTTCCTCGTCATCGTCGCGCGGCCGTTCTGAAGGCGCGGTCGGGGTGACCGGCTGGCCGGAACCGGAGATCAGCCGTCCCTGGGCGTCGAACTTCATGCCGAACTGGAGGCCCATGCCGGACAGGATCTCTTTGATCTCGTTGAGCGACTTCCGTCCGAAGTTCTTGGTCCGGAGCATCTCGGCCTCGGTCTTCTGGACCAGATCCGCGATGCTCTGAATGTTCGCGTTCTTGAGGCAGTTGTAAGACCGGACGCTCAGCTCGAGTTCGTCCACCGAACGGTTCAGGATCTCGTTCATCTGGTCGAGCGCGCGCTCGGCCGGCTCCTCGGCCACCTCGGGCAGCTCTTCGAAGTTGATGAAGATCGACTGGTGGTCTTTGATCAGCTTGGCGGCCTGCCCGATGGCGTCCTGGGGCGAAATGGCGCCGTTGGTCCAGACCTCGAGCGTGAGCTTGTCGTAATCGGTCATCTGCCCAAGGCGGGCGGACTCAACCGAGAACTTGACCTTGCGCACCGGCGAATGGACCGAATCGATCGGGATATAGCCGAGCGGCAGGTCCTCGTCGAAGTTGCGGTCCGCGCTCACGTAGCCCCGGCCGAGCTTCAGCCGGACCTCGATGTTCAGTTTGCCGCCTTCGCTGACGGTGGCGATGTGAACGTTGCGGTCGAGCACCTCGATGTCGTGATCGGTTTCGATCTGGGAGCTCAGAACTTCGCCCGGCGTCTCGACGCGCAGGCGCGCCGTGCGCGCGCCCTCGCCCGTCATCTTGAACGGAACTTGTTTCAGGTTGAGAATGATGTCGGTCGCATCTTCCACCACGCCCGGAATCGGGCTGAATTCGTGCGCGACTCCCTCGATCCGGACGGCCGTGATGGCGGCGCCCTCGATGGAGCTCAGCAGCACCCGGCGGAGGCTGTTGCCGATTGTGGTTCCAAAACCGCGCTCAAAAGGCTGTGCCGAGAAGCTGCCGTAGCGGTCCGTCAGACTCTCCGTGTTGGCAACCAGGCGCTTGGGTTTCTGAAAACCTTTAAACATAGCTTCCTATCCTCACCACAGAGACGCAGGGACGCGGAGGCGTCGATTGCGATGCTTCTGCGTCTCCGCGGTTCATTGAAAACGTTACTTTGAGTACAGCTCGACGATGAGCCGCTCGTTGACTTGGATCTGTACCAGGTCTTCGCGTTTCGGCAGGCCGATCACGCGGCCCTTGAGCCCTTCGCGATCCACTTCGAGCCAGTTGGCGACCGGCAGATGAGCCGTCGCGTCGCGGGCCGCCAGGATTGTGGGATTCGTCCGGCTCTTTTCCTTGACCTCGATCACATCGCCCTGTTTGACCATGAACGACGGAATGTTGACCTTGCGCCCGTTCACACGGATGTGGCCGTGGCGGACGATCTGGCGCGCCTGCGGATGCGAAGTGCCGAAGCCCATGCGATAGACGACGTTGTCCAGGCGCCGCTCGAGCATACTGAGCAGGTTGTCGCCGGTGACGCCCTTCATCTTGAGGGCCTTCTCGTAAAGGTTGTGGAACGGCTGTTCGAGCAGGCCGTAGAACCGCCGGACCTTCTGCTTTTCCCGGAGCTGGAGGCCGTAGCCGACGATCTTGGGCTTGCGGTCTTTGCCGTGCTGGCCGGGGATGAAGTTCCGCTTCTCGATGGCGCACTTCTCCGTCTGGCAGCGCTCGCCCTTGAAGAACAGTTTCATGCCCTCGCGGCGGCAAAGCCTGCAAACGGGGCCATTGTATCGTGCCAAATTCGTATCCTCCCTAACCTGGTAAATCAGGTGCAGTTTACGGCCGGATTTCCGGCGGTCATCCTGCTTAAATCTTCACCGCAGCGCCTCTGCGCTGCATTCTTTTAGACTCTCCGCTTCTTCGGCGGCCGGCAGCCGTTGTGCGGGATCGGCGTGACGTCGCGGATCGCCAGCACATTGAGCCCGACCGTGGCGAGCGTGCGGATGGCCGACTCGCGGCCGGCGCCAGGGCCTGCGACTCTCACTTCGACCGTGCGCATCCCGCTTTCCTTCGCCTTGTTGGCCGCCGTCAGGGCCGCCTGCTGCGCGGCAAACGGAGTGCCTTTGCGCGAGCCGCGGAAGCCGAGCGAGCCCGAGCTCGACCAGGCGACCACGTTGCCCGTCTGGTCGGTCACCGTGACGATCGTATTGTTGAACGTCGCCTGGATGTGGACCACGCCGAGCGGGATGTTCTTCTTTTCCTTCTTCTTGAACGACTTCTTTTTCGATGACTTCGCAGGTGCTTTGGCCATTACGCCTCTCTACGTCTTCGCCGCCGACTTCTTCTTGTTTGCAACGGTACCGCGCCGCGGCCCCTTGCGCGTCCGGGCGTTGGTGTGCGTCCGCTGGCCGCGCACGGGCAGGCCGCGCCGGTGCCTGAGGCCCCGGTAAGAGCCCATCTCGATGAGGCGCTTGATGTTCATCGAGATCTCTTTGCGGAGGTCGCCTTCGACCGCGCCTTCCTCCTCGATGATTTGGCGGATGCGGCTCACCTCATCCTCGCTCAGATCGGCGATCTTCTTGTTAGCGTCCACGCCCGCACGAAACAGGATCGAGTTGGACCGCGCCCGGCCGACGCCGTAAATGTACGTCAGGCCGATTTCAGCCCGTTTTTTGTTCGGCAGGTCCACGCCCGCGATACGCGCCATATCCTTACTCCCTTACCCTTGACGTTGCTTGTGCTTCGGATTCACGCAGATGACACGCACCACGCCCTGGCGGTGAATCACCTTGCATTTATCACAGATCTTTTTTACCGACGCTCGTACTTTCATGTTTAAACCCGTTCGGCCATCAGCCGCCATCAGCGTTCCGATGCCCGGCGCGCCTAACGCTCCTTCAAGACCTTTGTAATCCGTCCCCGGCCCGGGTCGTGCGGAGAAAGCTCGACCGTTACCCGGTCGCCCGGGCGCACCCGGACGAAATTCCTGACTGCCGCTCCGGCGGCGTGCGCTAAAACCTGCTTGCGCGACTCCAGTTCCACCCGGCAGGTGGCGTTCGGCAGCAGCTCCAACACCGTCCCCGCCTTCTCTTCCGGCATCGCCTACGGCCTGGTCAGCACCCACGGGCCGTTCGATGTCACGGCCACGCAATGCTCGAAGTGGGCCGAGTACGATCCGTCGCGGCTCACCGCCGTCCACCGGTCGCGCAACACCTTCGCTTCAGGCTTGCCGGCGTTCACCATCGGCTCGATGGCAAGCACCATGCCTTCCTTCAGCCGCGGATTCTCGTTTCTGCGGTCCACGTAATTGGGCACCTGCGGTTCTTCGTGCAGGTGCGTCCCGATCCCATGTCCCACGTACTCGCGAACCACCGAAAAACCGTTCGAGACAACGTGCTTCTCGATCGTCTCCGAGATATCGAACAGCCGGTTGCCCGGCCGGACCTTATCGATCGCCATCTCGAGCGATTCGCTGGTCACCTTCAGAAGCTTCTCAACCTCCGGGCTGATCTCGCCGACCGGAATCGTTACCGCCGAGTCGCCGTAATACCCTTCGAGTTCCACTCCCGTATCGATCGAGACGACGTCGCCCGCCTTGAGGGCCCGCTTCGCCGACGGCATGCCGTGAACGATTTCCTCGTTCACCGACGTGCAGAGCACGAACGGATACTTGGTGCCCGCCGCCGGCTGATAGTATCCCTTAAACGCCGGCCGCGCGCCCGCATCGCGCATCATCTTCTCGGCCGCCGTCTCCAGATCCAGCGTCGTTACGCCCTCGCGGACCATGCCGCGCAGCTTCTGCAAGATCTCCCAAACCAACGCGCCGCTTCGCTTCATTTTTTCCAGCTCAGCGGCCGTCTTGCGAATAATCATCCTTGCTTCAAGCGCTCGAGAATCTGTTTGGTCAGGTCCTCGGGCGCTCCGTTTCCACCCACAACCTCGACCAGCTTGTACCCGTTGGCGCGGAAAAAGTCCATCACCGGCAGCGTCTGCTCATCGTACGCCTGGAACCGCTTCCGCATCACGTCTTCCGTATCGTCGGCCCGCTGCACCAGCGCTGCCCCGTCCCGGTCGCACACCGCGTCGCGCTTCGGAGGATTCGAGACCAGGTTGTAGGAAGCCCCACAAACCGGGCAACTGCGGCGGGCGGTGATTCGAGCGACTATTATATTGTAGTCTACCAGCAAGTTAACCACCACTTTGGCCTTGCCCTGCTTGAGGAGCAGGCAGTCAAGATTTTCGGCCTGGTGGACGGTCCGGGGGTAGCCGTCGAGAATGTACCCGTCGCGGCAATCCGGCTGAGCAAGCCTTTCAGCGACGATCGCATCGACCAGTTCGTCCGGGACCAGCTGCCCGGCGTTCATGATGGCCTGCACCTGCTTGCCGAGTTCGGTGCCCTCCTTCACGCTCTGGCGAAAAATGTCGCCCGTCGAAATATGCGGGATATGCAGGAACTCCGAAAGCAGGACGGCCTGCGTCCCTTTACCGGAGCCCGGAGGCCCGAACAACAAAAGTGCGGAATTAGTCATGTATCAAATGGCACCCATCGGCAAACGGCTCTGACGGCAAATTCTTAAAACACGCTCCGGCGCCCGCGAATGCGGCCCGAGCGCGGCGTAAACCCTTCGTAATGGCGCATGATCAACTGCGCCTCCACCTGGTTGACCGTGTCCATCGCCACGCCGACCACGATCAGCAGCGACGTGCCGCCGAAGTAGAAGTTCACTCCCAGACCGTCCAGCAGCCAGCGCGGGGAGTATCGGTCGATCCAGTTTCCGACGAGCGGCAGCGACTGCAGCTTGATGCCCGAGATCATGATCTCCGGGATCAGCGAAAGAACGGCGAGGTAAAGGCCGCCCACCACCGTGATCCGGGTCAGGATCTTGTTCATGTACTCGGCCGTGTTCTTGCCGGGGCGGATGCCCGGGATGAACCCGCCGTATTTGCGCATATTGTCGGCCGCTTCGTTCGGGTTGAAGATGATCGACACGTAAAAGAAGCAGAAGAAGATGATGCCTACGACGTAAGCGAGCACGTACAGGGGCTGCCCGTGGCGGATCGATGCCAGCATCGCGCTCAGCCACGCATTGTTCTTGACGAACCCCAGCAGCGCGAACGTCTGCGGGAACGTCAGGATGGAGGAGGCGAAGATCACCGGGATCACGCCGCCCGCGTTGACCTTGAGCGGCAGGTGCGTCGACTGGCCGCCCATCATCCGCCTTCCGACCACGCGCTTGGCGTACTGGACCGGGATGCGCCGCTCGCCGCGCTCTACCAGCACGATAAAGGCGACCACCGCCACCATCACCAGCAGAATGATGAGCAACTGGAGCGCATTCCACTGCCGGGTGACGAACACGTTCGTGTAGATCTCTTCGATCGCGCGCGGCAGGCCTACCACGATGCCTGCGAAGATGATCAGCGACATGCCGTTGCCGATTCCGCGCTCGGAGATCTGCTCGCCCAGCCACATGATGAACGCCGTGCCCGTGGTCAGGGTCAGGATCGTCATCAGGATGAACCCGATGCCCGGATGGAGCACGAAGTTGCCTTCGCTCGCCATCAGCGTCGAGGCGATTCCGAACGACTGCATCACCGCCAGACCGATGGTCAGGTACCTGGTCCATTGTGTGATCTTGCGCCGCCCGAGCTCGCCCTCTTTCTGGAGTTTTTCGAGCGTGGGGACGACGACGGTGAGCAGCTGGAGGATGATCGACGCCGTGATGTAGGGCATGATGCCCAGGGCGAAGATGGTCAGCCTCCGGAACATGCCGCCCGAGAACAGATCGATGAATCCGAAGACGGTACCCGCGCCGGCCGTCTGGAAGAACTGGTCCAGCTTATTGGCGTCGATGCCGGGCGTAGGAATGTGTCCGCCCAAACGGTACACCGCGAGCAGTCCCAGCGTAAACAGGAACCGCTTGCGCAGGTCCGGTATGCGAAAGATGTTCGCAACGGCTTCGAAAAACTTATTCATGCTTGACTCGCTTCGTCCGCCGCCTCGAGCCGAATTTCCCGATGGAGCTTCGGCTTGCGGCAGCAGCCCGGAATCATCCGATTACTTCCGCAGCGCCCCCGGCGGCCCTGATCTTTTCCGCGGCGGACTTCGAGAACAGGTTCGCGCGGACCTGGATGGGGCGCGTGACGTCGCCGGTGCCGAGCACCTTCAGTCCGTCGCCGAGCGACTTGATAACGCCGAGTTCGACCAGCCTCTCGGGCGTGAACTCGCTGCCTTCGAGCTGCGACAGCCGGCCCACGTTGATCACCGCGTATTCCTTCTTGAAGATGTTCCTGAATCCACGTTTGGGCAGGCGCCGGTGGAGCGGCATCTGTCCGCCCTCGAACCCGCGCATCTGGCTGAAACCGCTGATCGAGCGCTGGCCCTTCTGGCCGCGCCCGGAATACTTGCCGCGTCCCGAGCCCATGCCGCGCCCGATGCGCCGCTTGCTCTTCTTCTGCCCCGCGGGAGGCTTCAATCCACTGAGATTCATATCGTTCGTTCCTGCGCCCGGCTATTTAATGATAGCGACCAGGTGCGGCGCCTTTGCGACCATCCCGCGGATGCCCGGCGTGTCCGGACGCTCCACCACCTGGTTGATCTTCCGCAGGCCGAGCCCGCGGACCAGAATCTTGTGCTTCAGCGGCGCGCAGATGGTGCTGCGCACCAGCTTGATCTTGATCGTCCCCTCGGCCATGTCAGAGCTTCTCCACAGTCAGGCCGCGAATATCGGCGACCGAATTTTTGTCGCGCAGCATCTCCAGCGCCGCCACGGTCGCCTTCACCACGTTGTGCGGGTTGTGCGAGCCGATGGACTTGGTAGCCACATTGGCGATCCCGACCGCTTCGATAACCGCGCGCACCGGGCCGCCGGCAATCACGCCGGTGCCTTCGGGCGCCGGCTTGAGCAGCACGCGGCCGCCGCCGTAGACGCCCAGCACCACGTGCGGGATCGTCGAGCGCTTCACGTTGATCTTACGCAGGTTCTTCTTGGCCGCCTCGATGGCTTTCTTGATCGCCGCCGGGACTTCCTTCGCCTTGCCGGTCGCATAACCGACCACGCGCGCGTCCGGATCGCCCACCACCACCAGAGCCGAGAAGCTCAGGTTCTTACCGCCCTTGACCACCTTGGTCACGCGGTTGATCGATACGACGTGCTCTTTCAGGTTCAGCCCAGCCGAATCGAGCGGCTTGGTAATCGTTGCCGGTGTCGTTGCCATCTAGAACTCCAGTCCAGCTTCGCGCGCGGCATCCGCCAGCGCCTTGATGCGCCCGTGATACAGGAATCCGCCGCGGTCGAAGACGACCTTCTGGATGCCCTTTTCCTTCGCCCGCTCGGCGATCAGCTTGCCGATCGCCTTGGCCCCGGCGACATTGCCGCCGTTGGGGCCGTTCTTCTCGGCCGAGGATGCCGCCACGATCGTCATGCCCCTGGTATCGTCGATCACCTGCGCGTAAATGTGCTTCAGGCTGCGGAACACCGCCAGCCTGGGCTTCGCCGCGCTGCCCCGCACCTTGCGCCGGATGCGCGTATGCACGCGGCGCCGGATCTCGTCTCTGTTGACCCGCTGGATCATTTGCCACCCGCCCCGGTCTTGCCGACCTTCTTGCGCAGCGCTTCGCCCGTGTAGCGGACGCCCTTGTTCTTGTAGGGGTCCGGCGGGCGCAGCGACCGCATGTTCGCGGCCACCTGCCCGACCACCTGCCGGTCGTAGCCGCTCACCGAGATGTGCGTCTGCTTGTCGATCTTCACTTCGATGCCTTCCGGCAGCAGGTACTCGATCGGGTGCGAGTAACCGAGCGTGAACGTCGCGATCCGGCCCTTGATGTCGGCGCGGTAGCCGATGCCGACGATGTCGAGCTCCTTGGTGAAGCCCGCCGACACACCCTGGACCGCGTTGGCGGCCAGAGCCCGCGTCAGCCCGTGCAGCGCCGCGTACCGGTCGCCGTCGCGGACGATCTCGAGCGTCCCGTCGGACTGCTTGACCGAGATGCCCGGGGGGATCGGGACCGTGAGCTTGCCCTTCGGCCCTTCCACTTTCAGTTCTTCGCCGATCGTCACCTTCACCCCTTTGGGCAGTGGAATCGGCTTTTTGCCTACTCTCGACATGATTCGAACTCCACTAACTGATCTGGCAAAGGACTTCGCCGCCCACGCCCTGCTTGCGAGCGTCCCGGCCCGTCATGACGCCCTTGGGCGTCGTCAGGATGTTCACCCCCAGGCCGCCGAGCACGTTCGGAATCTCCGCGCTGCTCGCGTACACCCGGCATCCGGGGCGCGAAACGCGCGCCAGCTCGCTGATGACCGGCTTGGTGTTGGGCTGATATTTCAAATAGATCTTGATCGTCTTGCGGGCGCCTTCCTCGGCGACCTTGTAGTTGATGATGTAGCCTTCTTCGCGCAGAATCCGGGCGATCTCGATCTTGAGCTTCGAGGCCGGCACGTCCACCTTCGGGTGCCGCGCCTTGATCGCGTTGCGGATCCGCGTCAACATATCGGCGATCGGGTCTGTAGTCATCGTTCACCTTCCCGGCCAGGTCTGTCGGGTATCATCCCGCACGCAGGCCGAATTCTTTCACCGCGGAGACGCAGAGGACGCAGAGGAAAACTAAATCCAATTTTGAGCTTTGGTTTTCTCTGCGTTCTCTGCGTCTCTGCGGTGGCTTTGCATTTACCAGCTCGCTTTGATCACTCCCGGGACTTCGCCGGAGAGCGCCAACTGCCTGAAGCAGATCCTGCACAGATGGAACTTGCGCAGATAGCCCCGCGGCCGCCCGCAGCGCCAGCAGCGGTTGCGGTGCCGGATCTTGTACTTCGGCTTCTTCTCGTCTTTCGCAATCTTGGCGGTCGTTGCCATCGATTCTCCTACGGGCGGAACGGCATCCCGAGATGCCTGAGCAGCGCCAGTCCCTCGGCGTCGGTGCGCGCCGTCGTCGTGATCGAGATGTTCATGCCCTTCGTCTTCTCGACCTTGTTGTAGTCGATCTCGGGAAACAGCAACTGGTCTTTGATGCCGAGCGTATAGTTGCCGCGGCCGTCGAACGACTTGGTGGAAACGCCGCGGAAGTCGCGCACGCGCGGCAGCGCCACGTTCACCAGCCGGTCGAGGAACTCGTACATCCGGTCGCCGCGCAGCGTCACCATGGTGCCGATCGACATATTCTCGCGCAGTTTGAAGGCCGCGATCGATTTGCGCGCCTTGGTCACCACCGGCTTCTGGCCGCTGATCTGCGCCAACTCAGCCACCGCGCCGTCCATCAGCTTCGGGTTCTGCGTCGCTTCGCCCATCCCGATGTTGATCGTGATCTTCTCGAGCTTCGGCACGGCCATGATATTCGGGTAGCTGAACTCTTTGATCAGCGCCGGCACCGCCGTGTTCTTGTATTGATCCCTGAGCCTGGCTGTCGGCATGGCTATTTCTTCTTAACCTCCAGGGGCGCTCCGCACTTGCGGCAAACGCGCGTCCGGCGCGCCTTTCCACTCGTGGCGTCCACCTTGTGCCCGATGCGGGAGGGGCCGCAGGACGGGCAAACGATCATAAGGTTCGAGATTGCGATCGCGCTCTCGCGCTCGGCGATGCCGCCCTTGATCTGCTTGGCCGGGTTCGGACGCGTGTGCCGTTTCACCATCTGGACGCCCTCGACGAGCGCCTTGCCCGTCTTGTAGTCCACGCTGAGCACGCGGCCCTGCTTGCCCTTGTCCTTGCCCGCGATCACCTTCACGGTGTCGTTGCGCAGCAGCGAGGTCTTCAGGCCGCCGGCGGGCGCTCCCGCGCGCCGCGTCTTGAAAGCCGTTCCTACGCGCGCCATCTCAGATCACCTCCGGAGCGAGCGATACGATCTTCATGAACCGTTTATCGCGAAGTTCGCGCGCCACCGGCCCGAATACGCGCGTGCCGACCGGCTCGTTGTTGACGTCCACCAGCACCGCCGCATTGGAATCGAACCGGATATAGGTCCCATCCTTCCGCCGGGTTTCCTTGCGCATCCGCACGATCACGCAGCGCACGACCTTGCCCTTCTTGATCGCCGAATCCGGGGCGGCCTCTTTGACGCTCGCCGTCAGCACGTCGCCCAGGCCGGCGCGCAGCCCCTTATCGCCGCCGCGCGGCAAGATGGCCTGGAGCTTTCGGGCGCCGCTGTTGTCGGCGACCTCCAGCATCGTTCGCATTCCAATCATGGCAATCTCCCAAAAATCCCGGCTATTTCACGCCCGCGCCCGGCGCCCGCCTTCTGGCTCCCGGCTTCGGGCTTTTGCCGTTTACTTCGTGCTCCGGCCCGGCCCGCCTTCGGGCGCCGACGTCGCCGTATCCTCGACTCCGACCAGCGCGGCGCGCCGCACCACCTCGGCCAGATTCCAACGCTTCAGCCGGCTGAGCGGCCGCGTCTCGACGATCCGCACCACGTCGCCCACACGGGCCGTGGACTGCTCGTCGTGCGCGTAAAATTTCTTCCGCTTATTGACGATCTTTTTGTAGAGCGGGTGCGGCACGCGCCGCGACACCTCGACCACGATGGTCTTGCTCATCTTGGTCGAGACCACCTCGCCGACTTTCTCGTTCTTGTGGCCTTTTGCCGCCGTCTCGTCAGCCATCGCTTATCCCTTTGCCTCTTCCGACTTCCGCTGGGCGAGCACGGTCAACATGCGCGCGCGATCCTTCCGCAGCCCGCGGTATTTCTTCAAGCCGTCCATCTGGCCCATGCGCATCTGGAAGCGCAGGTGGAAGAGCTGGTCGTCGATCTCGCGAAGCTGAACGCCCAGCTCCTTCGAATCGAGGTCCCGAACCTTGTCTGCTTTCATATGCGCTCTCCTACTCCTCGGCACCGGCCTCGGCGGCCTGGGGCCGCGAAACCATCTTGGTGGGGATGGGCAGCTTGTGCGCGGCCAGCCGCATCGCCTGGCGGGCGATGTCCTGCGACACGCCTTCCATCTCGAACAGCACACGGCCGGGCTTCACCACCGCCACCCAGCCTTCCGGCGCGCCCTTGCCTTTTCCCATACGGGTCTCGGCGGGCTTCTTGGTGATGGGCTTGTCCGGGAAAATCCGGATCCAGACCTTGCCGCCGCGCTTGATGAAACGGGTCATCGCGATGCGCGCCGCTTCGATCTGCCGGTCGGTGATCCAGGCGCATTCCATCGCCTTCAGCCCGAAGTCCCCGAAAGCGAGCGAGCCGCCGCGCCATGCCTTGCCGGCACGGCGTCCGCGCTGCTGCTTTCTGTACTTGACCTTCTTCGGCATCAACATAGCCGTGTCTCCCTATTTCGTCTCTTCCGGTTTCGGCGCCGGGGGCTCCTGCTTCAGTTCCTGCTTCCAGCCCGGCTGCGGCGGGGTCATGGGCGGCAGGATCGGTCCGCCGGACCGCGCCGGTTGCGGCAAATCGGCCGGCGTCGCCTGCACCACCGGACCCGCGGGCTCGGCGGCGGGCGGCGCGACGGGCTCCCTGCGCCCTCCCCGGTCCCCGCGATCGCCACGGTCCCCGCGCTCGCGCCGTTCGCGAGGCTGGCGCCGCGGCTCGGGCTCGCTCGTCAGGCCCTTGCGGATCTGAGCGTCGAGCAGGTCGCCTTTGTAAACCCAGGTCTTGATTCCGATGACGCCGTACGTCGTATAGGCCTGCGCAAAGCCGTAGTCGATATCGGCGCGCAGCGTGTGCAGCGGAAGCTGCCCCTGCAAATACCACTCCGAGCGCGCGATTTCGGCCCCGTTCAAACGGCCCGAAACACGAACCTTGATTCCCTTGCAGCCGAACCGCAGAGCCGAATCGACGGCCTTGCGCATCGCGCGGCGGAACGCCACGCGCTTCTCGAGCTGGAGCGCGATCGACTCGGCCACCAGCTGCGCGTCCAACTCCGGCTTGTGGACTTCCTGGATGTCGATGAAGACTTCGCGCTTGGTGCGCTTGGCCAGGTCCTGCTTCAGCTTCTCGATCTCGGCGCCCTTGCGGCCGATGATGATGCCGGGCCGCGAGGTGCGGATCGTGATGCGCAGCTTGTTGCCGGGCCGGTCGACCTCGACCGAGCTCACACCGGCCGCCTTGAGCCGCTTGCGAAGCTCGCCCTTGAGCTCCAGGTCCTCGGCCAGCAGCTTCGCGTACTCCTGCTTGGCGAACCAGCGCGACCGCCAGGTTTTGCTGACGCCCAGGCGAAATCCGTACGGATGAACTTTCTGTCCCATCGTCTGTCCTCAGGCCTCGGCGGCCTTCCCCCGTTCGCCAACCGTGATCGCGATGTGGGCCATGCGCCGCTGGTAGCGGTAAGCGCGGCCCATCGGGGCCGGGCGCAGCCGCTTCTGCCGCGGCCCTTCGTTCACGTACGCTTCCTTTACCACGAGCTGATCGACATCGACGTCGGCCGAGCGGTTCTCGGCGTTCGCGATCGCGCTGCGGAGCACCTTCTCGACCACCGGCGCCATGCGCTTGTTGGTCGCCCGCAGGATGTTGATCGCCTCGCCGGCATTGCGCCCGCGGATCAAATCGACCACCAGCCGCGCCTTCTGCGCCGACACCCGGATGTATCTTGCTTCGGCTCTTGCTTCCATCTCGTTCCTCTCGCGCCTCAGGCCGGCTTGGCCGACTTCTCCGTCGCCGCTTTCGCCGAGTGGCCCTTGAACGTCCTCGTCGGCGAGAACTCGCCCAGCTTGTGCCCGACCATGTTCTCGGTCACGTACACCGGAATGAACTTCTTCCCGTTATGCACGGCGATGGTCTGCCCCACGAACTCCGGCAGCACCGTCGAACGGCGCGACCACGTGCGGATCACCTTCTTGTCGTTCCGGCTCGTCGATGCCTGCACCTTGTTGATCAGATGCGTATCCGTGAACGGTCCCTTGCTTACGCTTCGACCCATGGGTTACTTCTTCCCCCTGCGGTTGACGATCCACTTGTCGGTCCGCTTGTTGTTCCGCGTCTTGAAGCCGCGCGTCGGCTGGCCCCACGGCGTCACCGGATGGCGTCCGCCCGAGGTCTTGCCCTCGCCGCCCCCGTGCGGGTGATCGATCGGGTTCATGACGACGCCGCGGTTGTGCGGCTTGCGCCCGAGATGCCGGCTGCGTCCCGCCTTGCCGAGCGACACGTTCTCGTGATCGACATTGCCGACCTGCCCGATGGTCGCCATGCACTCGACCGGCACGCGCCGTGTCTCGCCCGAAGGAAGCTTCAACAGCGCGAACCCGCCTTCCTTCGAAACCAGCTGCGCCGAAGCGCCCGCCGAACGCGCCATCTGCGCGCCCTTACCCGGCCTCAGCTCGATCGCGTGGATCACGGTGCCGGCCGGGATATTCTTCAGCGGAAGCGCGTTGCCGATCAGGATGTCGGCCTGGGGACCGGAGACGACCGTGCGCCCCACCTTCAGCCCCAACGGATGGACGATGTAGCGCTTCTCTCCGTCGGCGTAGTTCAGCAGCGCGATGTTCGCCGAACGGTTCGGGTCGTATTCGACCGCCGCGACTTTGGCCGGAATGCCCGCCTTGTCGCGCTTGAAATCGATCTCGCGGTATGCTTTCTTCGCCCCGCCGCCGCGCCACCAGATCGTGATGCTGCCGCTGCTGTTGCGGCCGCCCGTGCGCTTCTTTCCCGTTGTCAGCGATTTTTCCGGCCGGTCTTTCGTGATTTCTTCCCGCGTCACCACGCTCTGAAAACGGCGTGTGGGCGTATACGGCCGATAGCTTTTCGTTGGCATGACTAAATCTCCGCGTACTCCGGAACCTTCTGGCCTTCCTTCAGGGTCACGTACGCTTTCTTCCAGTCCGAACGGTACCCGCTGAAGCGTCCCCGGCGGCGGAGCTTGCCGGTGTTCGACACCGTCCGGACGCTCTCGACCTTCACCTTGAACAGCTTCTCCACCGCGGCGCGGATCTGGATCTTATTGGCCTCCGGCGCGACCTCGAAGCACAGGGTCCGCTCGGCTTCCTTCTTGGCGACGCCCTTCTCGGTGACGACGGGGCGCACGATCACGTCTTGAATGTTCATTTCGACAGCCCCTCGGACAGCTTCTTCGCCGCCGCCTCGCTCAGGAACACGTTCTTGTGCCCGAGCAGGTGATACGCATTGACGTCGCGGGTGGCCACCAGCGTCACGCCTTCGAGGTTCCGCGACCCAAGCGTCAGGTTGCGGTTCTCCTGGCCCGCTTCGACCAGCAGCACCTTCTTCGGCGCCTTGAGCTTCTTGAGCGTCTCGGCGACGGTCTTCGACTTGTGATCGGCGAGCGAGAACGCCTGGACGACCTTCAGCTCTCCATCGCGCAGCTTGGCCGTCAGGGCCGAGCGCAGCGCGCCCACGAGCATCTTTTTCGGGAGCTTATAGCTGTAGTCGCGCGGCTGCGGGCCGTGTACGGTGCCGCCGTGCCGCCACACAGGCGACCGGACCGAACCCATGCGCGCCCGCCCGGTGCCCTTCTGCTTCCAAAGCTTCTTGCCCGAGCCGGCCACTTCGTGCCGCGTCTTCGTCTTCGCCGAGCCGCTGCGCTCGCCCGCCTGGTAGTGGCGGACGGCCTCGTAAAGCAGCGCGTCGTTGATCTCGGCGGCAAACACCTGATCGGAGAGCTCCAGCTCGCCGACCTTCTGATTATTCAAATCGACAACGTCCACTGTTGGCATGGTCGTTCACCTCTTCGCACGCCGGACCACGACGTAGCCGCCGTTCGGGCCAGGCACCGCGCCCTTCACCACCAGCACGTTGTCTTCGGCATTTACATCGATGATTTCCAGGTTCCGCACCGTGACCCGCTGCGTGCCCATGTGCCCCGCCATCCGCTGGCCGGGGAAGACCCGCGAGGGATAGCTCGATGCGCCGATCGATCCCGGCGCCCGGTGGAACATGGAGCCGTGCGAGCCGTCGCCGCCGCGGAAGTGATGCCGCTTGACGAAGCCCGCGAACCCGCGGCCCTTGCTGATGCCGATCACGTCCACTTTCTCGGCCGGCTTGAACTGGCCGACCAGCACCTGGTCGCCCGTCTTGAAGTCGTCGTCCCCCGGGCCGAGCCGCAGCTCGCGGAGGAACCTGACCCCCTCGACATTCGCCTTCTTCAGGTGGCCGGTCGAGGGCTTGTTGATGCGAGCCGGCTTGACGAACTCCATGAAGCCAAGCTGCACAGCGTTGTAGCCGTCGGCCGTCGGCGTCTTCCTCTGCACCACCACGCAAGGGCCCGCCTTGAGCAGCGTGACAGGCACAACCTGCCCATCGGCGCGGAAGACTTGCGTCATACCGATCTTTCTGCCAAGAATTCCTGGGGTCATAACAATTCAGGAGACAGGAGACAGGAGTCAGAATTTGATCTGATTTCGCTCCAGCTTCCGTCTATTCCTCCCGTCGCTCCTGCCCTCCGCCGGAGGTCCGAGGCCGTTGTTCCGGCTTCCGACTTCCGGCTTCTGGCTTCTATCTCTTATCCTTCCCGAACGCCTTGATCTCCACGTCTACGCCCGCCGGAAGATCCAGCTTCATGAGCGCATCCACGGTGTCCTGGGTCGGTTCGAGAATGTCAAGCAGCCGTTTGTGCGTCCGGATCTCGAACTGCTCGCGCGACTTTTTATCGACGTGCGGCGACCGGTTCACCGTGAAACGGTTCTTGACCGTCGGCAGCGGGATCGGACCCGCCACCTGTGCTCCGGTTTTCTTCGCCGTCTCGACGATTTCCGTCGTCGATTGGTCCAGAACCCGGTGGTCGTACGCCTTCAAACGAATGCGAATGCGCTCTCTCAGCATGTTGTTTCTCTCGGTGCCGCGCGGCAGCTACTCCAACACCTCGGTCACCGTTCCTGCCCCGACCGTGCGGCCGCCCTCGCGGATCGCGAACCGCAGGCCCTTGTTCATCGCGACCGGCGTGATCAGCTCGACATCGAGATTCACGTT
>JBLNDJ010000045.1:0-51944 GCA_050261515.1 Acidobacteriota bacterium
CCCGCCTCCGCTTCGCCAACCGAGGACCATTCCGGCGGAGGATCGGCTGTTTGAGAAGGGAAAACCATTAAACGGCAAGTGTGCCAATCCGGTTTGTCTCAACAGAGGGGTTCACCCCATTGATCCGTGTGCATCCGTGTGCATCCGTGGCTCAAATTTTTATTACAGCACCCCGAACTTCGCGTACACGTCCCGCAGGTACGCCCCGCGCATCAGATCCCCGCGGCTCGAGTCTTCCTTGCTTGCTTTTTCCGTCGCCATGCGGATCGCCTCGGACACGACCGCGGCGGGCACCACGACTACGCCGTCAAAATCGGCAAACACCAGGTCGCCCGGCGACACCAGCACACCGGCGACCTCCGCCGGGACGTTGTAGTCGATCGCGATGCCGCGGCCCTTGGAGTCCACCGGCTTGATGCCTCGCGCGAACACCGGAAACTGGAGCTCCTGAATCTTCCGCACGTCGCGCACCAGGCCGTCGATCACGGCGCCCCGCGCGCCTCGCGCCCGCGCGGCCGTCGAAAGCAGCTCGCCCCAGGGCGAATTTTGCAGCGACGCTGCCGTCGATACCATCACCACTTCGCCCGGGAGGATGCTGTCCACGGCCTCGATCTCCATGCCGTAGGGGTCGGGCGCAACGTGGTATACGTCCACGTAGGAAATCGTGCGGGCCCAGCCCGCGAAACGGTCGCCGGGAGACAGCGGCCGCATGTACTCGCGCAACGCCTGGTTGCGGTACCCGAGCTCGTCGAGCGAGTCCGACACCACGGCTGTGTAGAGGTTCTCTTCCACGTGCCGGAACAGTTCGACGTCGGCGGCCGAGGCGGCCGTCCTTTGCACCCGCGCTGATGGATTGTTCATATAGGGTCAGGGTAACGCGTGGCGCGCCGCCGTCCGATCCGCGCCAGGATCTCACTTTCGTAGACCGTCACGAGCAGCGTGCTCGCGAACACCAGCACGCCGCCCAGCAACACCAGCGGCGTAATCGATTCCTTCAGCACCACCACCGCCAGCAGCCCGATGAAGAACGGCAGCGCGTAGTTGCTCAGCGTCGCCTGCGTCACGTCGAGCCGCTTCAGGATGAAAAAGAACAGCAACTGCGAACATCCGTACACGATGAACGCCAGTTCCAGAATGCCCCACACCGCGCCGCGGTCCATGTGCGCGATCGCCGCCGCAGGCAGCGGTTCCACCCACAGAAACAGCGGAATGCTGGCCGCGCTCGCGACAATCGAGGTGTAAACCAAAACCTCCAGCTCGGTGTACTTCCGGTCGATGAGCAGCTTGCAGTACGTGTTGTAGAACGCCGATCCCGCGCACGCGCCGAAGAACAGGACGTTGCCGAGCAGGTACCGGCTTCCGCCGAAGCTCGCGCCCCGAAGATCGGGAAGCGACGTCATCACCACGCCCGCCAGCGCCAGCGCGAACCCGGCCGCGCGCACCACGTTCATCTTCTCGCCGAGCATGACGGACGCGCACACGGCCACCAGCACCGGAATCGTCAAGGTGATGACCGCCGCGTTCGCCGCCGATGTGCGCTGCGCGCCGAGCGTGTACGTCAGTTGCAGCAGAAAGAACCCGAACAGCCCCGCGGCCACAAAATGCTTCGCGTCGCACCAGCGGAACTGAAACGGGCGCCCCAGCTTCCTGCCCTCGTACCAGAGCGCGGGCAGAAACATCAGCGTGCTCAAAATCATCGGCACGAACGCTATGGCGACGGGCCCGAGCCGGTCGCCGATCAGCTTGATGACCGGAGCTTGCGTGGCCCACATGAAGTTGACCACCATCAGCAGGAACCAGTCGAGAAGTTTGGTCGTTTTGGCGCTGCGCATTTATCCCGCCCGCGGCGGCTCGCGCAGTCATTATAATCTTCGCATGCCCCGCTGGTTCATCCCGATCCTCCTGGCTGCCGCCGCCTGGGCGCAACCGGACCCGCTCGCGAAGCAGGTCACCATCTACCGCGACGACTACGGCGTGCCGCACATCGTGGGCGACACCGAGCAGGCCGCCTTCTTCGGCTACGGCTACGCGCAGGCCGAGGACCATCTGGAGCGCATGATGATTCAGTACCGCGACGCGCAGGGCCGGCGCGCCGAGGTGCTCGGCTTCGATGCGCTCGGCGACGGATACCTGCACTTCATTCCCTACGAATACCGCTGGGACGGCGACTATCTCCAGCGCCTGCTCAAGACCAAACGGTGCGTCCTCGAGAACAAGGACAAGATCGACCCGGCCGTGTACAGGATTCTCGACGCCTTCGCGCGCGGCGTGAATCACTACATCGCGGAGCACCGCCGCGACATCCCCGCATGGATCGACGGCGTGACGGCCGAGGACATCGAGGCGCTCGAGCGCAGCCACTACCTGCGTTTCTATAGCATCCAGGACGCGCTCATGAAAATCTCCGAGGCGACGTATTCGTTCCCGAACTTCGGCTCGAACCAGTGGGCCATCGCGCCGGAGAAATCCGCGAACGGGCGCATCATCCACGTCGAGCACACGCACATGCCGTGGGCCAACCGCTTCCAGAACTACGAGGCGCACCTCATCGCGCCGGGCCTCGACGCGGGCGGCATCAGTTGGTTCGGCAGCCCGTTCTTCCTCGACGGCTTCAACGACAGGATCACCTGGTCCGCCACCTGGAACCAGCCGAACATGTCCGACGTGTACGAGGAGAAGACGAACCCGGCCAAGCCGCTCGAGTATCTCTATGAAGGCGAGTGGCGGCCGATCCGTGTCGAGTACGCGACCTTCCGCGTGAAGGGCCCCAAGGGCATGGAAACCGTCACGCTACCGATGTACTACACGCATCACGGGCCCGTGGTGAAGGTGGATCGCGAGCGCAACCGCGCGTGGTCCGTCAAGCTGCCCAACTACGACGGCGTGAACTATTCGAAAGGCCTCTACGGCCTCATGAAGTCCAGGAACCTCGACGAGTTCAAGGCCGCCGTCGCGCGCCAGTTGATGCCGCGCTGGAACCTGCTCTTTTCCGATGCGAAGGACATCTACTTCGTCCACAACGGCAACGTCGCCCAGCGGAACGAAAAGTACGACTGGTTGAAGCCCGTTCCCGGCTGGACGAAAGAAACCGAGTGGGGCCCCTTCTTCCCGTTCAAGGACTACCCGCAGGTGCTCAACCCGGCTTCCGGATTCCTCCAGAACTGCAATAACCCGTACTGGGTCGTTACGCGGAACTCCGGCCTGAAGCCGCTCGTGCCCGCGCCGTATTACCTGTCGTATGCCGTGAAGGCGGGCGCGGGCGAGGAGGCGCTCAATCCGCGCGGCGAGCGCGTCTTCAACGTGCTCACGCAGGATAAGAAATTCACGCTCGAAGAGATGATCGATCTCGGCTACGACACCTACATCCTGCCCGCGGACGTCATCGTGCCGCTGCTGGCGCAAGCCGCATCGAGCCGTCCGAAGGACACCGCCGCGGCGCGAGCGAATGCAAAGCTCCAGGCGTGGAATCGCCGCTCGGGAGTCGATTCCGTCGAGACTTCCTACCTTTATTACTGGGCGAAGGCCTACCGCGACCTGTTCACGCCCGCGAAATACGAAAGGTTCGTCGGATACGAGCGCCGCAAGATCGACATTCACTCACCCGAAGAACAGGATCAGGCCTGGCAGGCGCTCGAAAAAGGAGTCGCGAATCTCGAGAAGAAGTTCGGCAAAGCGGAAGTGCCCTGGGGAGAAATCAATGTCGCGGTGCGCGGCGGCACGTTCCCGATGGACGGAGCGAGCGTTGAGCTGTTCGGCGTGCTGCACCCCGACGAAGGCCCGGAACAGGACAACGGCCAGATTCACTCGAACGACGGCTGGGGCCACCTGCTGATCGTGATGGAGGGAGACCCCAAACAAGTCTGGAGCCTCCTCCCCTACGGCCAATCCGAGCACGCGGATTCGAAGCACTACAACGACCAGGCCAGGCTTCACAGCCAGCGCAAAGTGAAACGCTTCTGGCTGACGCCCGCCGAAATTCTCGACCACACCGAATCGGTCTGGGGCGACAAGAGCCGCCTGAAGAGATAAGCAGCGGAGCCCGCCCCACAGAAAGAATATAGATTCATGGAAATAGATCGATGAAACTCCCCGTCCTGGCCGTCACCCTGCTCGTGCCGCTCGTCTGCGGCGGCGAAGAACTCAACGTCCACATCTCTACCGGCCATCGCGCCGCGCCTTTCGACGTGAAACTTACGCCCGCGGGCGGAGTCGAAGTACGCAACCCCGGCGGGGCGGGGAAGACCGGTTCCCGCACCTTTACCCTCGCCTATCCGGCGCAGGACGTGAAGACCATCCAGAACCTGCAAATCATCTGGGCCGATCTCATCGCGCACAGCGACCCCGATACGGTCCGCCGCCTCACCGGGGACCCGGCCTGGCGCATCGACCCGCGCCGGATCACTGTCGAGACCCGCCCCGGCCGCGGCTTCACCCTCACTATCGATCAGCTCCTCCGGAACCGCAATTTCTGGATTCCCTCGCTCGACGTCTACGTCTCGGCCGGCAGCCCGCCCGTCCCGTTCGCCGATCATCAGCGCGAACTCGAGCGCTGGCGCGGGCGCCGCATTCTCGACCAGGTGCAAGCCGCTCCCGAGGCCAGCTATGAGCAGTACAAGAGCCTCTGGGAAGACATGGGCAGCCCCAACTACACTCACCCATCGCAGCCAGCGCCCGGACACATTGTCTGCCTGAGCTGGGATGGCGCGGTCGCGAAGTTCGGCGTCGACCGCGGCGCGGGCGTCTGGAACGACCTCGGCAATCCCGACAAGTTTCGCTTCTGGTTCGATTTCGGCGACCTGTTCCAGGGCATCGGCCCGTACTGGAAAAGCCAGAGCCTCGCCGGCGGCCTGCCCGTTGTGACGACCGTCTTCGAACGCAGCGGTACGCGCTATGAAGTGGAGCAGTTCGCGTACCCGCTCAACGGCCCTCCGGCCGGCCGGCCCGGCGGCATCAAGATGCTGCTTCTGGCCCGCGTGAAGCTTACCGACCTTACCGGACACGCCCGCGCCGTGCCCGTCACGATGTCGCACGAGCGGAAGTTCGCGCGCGAGGCCGACGCCGAATTCGTCGCCGAGCAACAGGGCGCGCGCACGCTGTTCGTTGACCACGGCCTGCGCAACACGCTTCTCGCGATCGACGCGCCCGGCGCCGGCGTCGCCTGGTCCGGCGTGGGCGAGCACGGCGCGCCGATGAAGCGGCTCGACGTCACCCTCACGCTCGATCTCCCGGCCCGCGGCACGCGCGAGTTCACGGTTACGCTGCCCTCCCAGCCCGTCGCGCCCGCCGAACGGCCCGCGCTCGCGGCCCTCGATCACACCGCCGCACGCGCCGCCACGCTGAAGTTCTGGTCCGATTACTCGGCGCGCGGCGCGCAGTTCCAGGTCCCCGAAGAGGCCGTCAACGACCTGTTCCGCGCTTCGCTCTGGCACGCGCTGCGCCTCCCGCGCCGCCACGACGACGGCCGTATCGACCTGCCCTACTCCAACTTCGCCTACGGCCAGGAAGGAACCCCGTGGCCCGTCAACCAGGCCGTCTATGTGGACTACATGCTCTACGGCCTGCGCGCGTACAACGGCATCGCGGCCGAAGAGTTCGAGGCGATTTACCGCAACAACCAGGAAGTCAGCGGCCACGTGAACGGCTACGCCAACTGGCTCGTCTACACGCCCGGAATGCTCTACTCGATCGGCCAGAACTATCTGCTGTCGGGCGACCGCGACAACTTCGAGCGCCTGCTGCCCGCGACACTCAAGGCCCTGGACTGGTCTCTCGAGCAGATCCGCAAGGCGCAAGGCGGCCTGGTCGAAGGCCCACTCAACGACGCGACCGGCCGCGGCACCTGGGGATTCAACCAGGCGTACCTCTACGCGGGCCTCGACGTGTTCGGCAAGGCGCTCGAGCGCGCCGGGCATCCGCGCGCCCAAGAGTGCCTCGACGCCGCGCGCGCCTTCCGCGAAGCCGTCGAGCGCGGCTTCCGCGAGGCCACGGTCCGCTCGCCGCTCGTCCAACTGCGCGACCACACATGGATTCCCTACGTGCCCTGCGAAGCGAACAGGCACGGCCGCATTCTCGACGACTGGTATCCCACCGACGTAGACACCGGCTCGCTCCACATGGTGCGCCTGAAGGCGCTTGCCGCCGAGGGCGATCTCGCCGAGTCGCTCCTCAACGACCACGAGGACAACCTGTTCCTGAACGGCTGGGGCATCGCCAACGAGCCCGTCTACAACCAGCAGGCGACGGCTTACCTGCAGCGCGACGACGTGAAGGCCGTCATTCGCGGTTTCTATAGCTATATGGCGAGCGCGTTCAGCCACAGCACCCTCGAGCCGGTGGAGCACCGCTGGCGCTGGGGCCAGTATTTCGGGCCGCCCTCGACCGACGGCGCCTGGTTCGAACTCTACCGCAACATGCTCGTCCGCGAGCTCGACGACAACACGCTGCTGCTCGCCCAGGCCACGCCCCGCGCGTGGCTCGAAGACGGCAAGAAGATCGCGGTCACGAAAGCGCCCACCTGGTTCGGCGCCGTCTCCTACACGATCGAAAGCAAAGCCGGCAGCCTGACCGCCACGATCGAGCTCGAAAAGCGAGTCGCGCCCCAGGCGGTGCTGCTGCGCCTGCGCCACCCGCAAGGCAAACGCATCCGCCAGGTCACCGTGAACGGAAAAGACTGGCGCGACTTCGACCCCGGGAAGGAATGGGTCAAGCTGCCGGCGGGAGACCGCTACACCGTCATCGCGAGCTACTAAGGATTGTGGGTGCGGCAGGCGGTTTCGCCTGCCGCTTCAGCGCGCGCCGGCCGCGGTCCGGAACCGGAACACGCGGCCCCACTCGCCGGCATCTCCGCGGCTGTTACGCGCGCGGACTCGCCAGTAATACGTCGTGCCCGGGTTCAGGAAACTCGCCGGCACGGTCCACTCCGCCTTGGCCGCTCCCACGTTCTGGTGTAGCGTCGTGGACACCGGCCAGCGGCAATCGGGCCGCAGGCTCACCATCACCTGGTAGTCGGTCGCGTCCGCCACGGGCGCCCAGCGCAGTACGGGACTCAGGCTGTCCGTCTCGCCGCCATCGGCCGGAGAGGCGGCCGCCGCGGGCGCATCCGGAAGCCGCGGGCCGTGTACCTCGCGCCACCGGTGCGTAACCCGCACTTTTCCCGGACCCGTCCCCTCGCGCCGGAAACGCACGGTGTTCTTTCCCAGAGCGAGCGCCGGCAGGCTGTGCGGGGAAACCTGAAGGTCCGTCACGGAGCGGAACGCATCGAGCCCGGACTGTGTGGGCGGCTTCGCCTCGGCGTTGCCCAGAAGGGTAAAAGCGATGTCATAGCGGTAGGGCGCGTCTCCCCGCATCAGCCGGGAGTCGAGATCGATATCAGCGGTCTCTGCGCCGCTGCCCCAGCGAAACGCATACAGATCGCCATCGGACCCCCAGCTCGGACGCCCGAACGAAACCGTCGCGCGATCGAGATCGGACGAGCCCTCCTTGACCAGCGTGCATGAGAAGCGCCCTCCCACGATCGGGTACGGGCTCGCGATGGGAATCGTGAAGACCGACGGCCGCGTGTAGAGCGAATCCTGCAAGTCGGCAACGTGGACCGCCGGATTCTTCCCATCTTGCGCGCGGGTCGCGACGTTGCCCCAGCCGGGAATCGACAGATACGGCCGCAGATCGACGCGCCGCAGATCGGGTTCCCAAATCAGCCGGCCATTCGCATAGCGCCGCGGGGCTTCGGCGCGGCTGCTCCGGCCCTCGAACTTCTCCAGCTCCGGCGTCCACCAGCGAATGAGCTTCTCACCCGGCTTCAGCGTCATCGCCATCGAGTACTCCTTGGCGATCTCGGCGTCGAAGCTGTGCTCCTCGTAATTGTCCTTGTAGGAAACGATGTACTTGACGAATTCCTCGTTCCGCCCCGGCGGGTCCGGCCCGATGAACCACGGTTGCATCTCGCGCGGGTGGATCGCCCGTTCGATGAGCCGCTGGTTACGCTCGAGCGTGGCGAGACTGGCGATCGTCCGGTTGTCGCGGTCGAGGTAAAACACCTTCGCGTTAGCGTCGAGCAGATGCCAGCCGCCGTCGTAGTAGGCTTCGGACACCGTGTGGCCCCACAGTTCCTGCACGCGCCCCTGCACGCCCGCGGCGGTCCAGAGGCACTTCATCCAGTGCGCCACGTGGCCGCAGATCCCGTACCCGTAGCCGTTCATCGCCCGCACCGGGTGCACGGCCGTCTCGTCGTGCGGCGATCGTTGAAACGTCCGGTAACGCACCCAGGACCAGATGGCGAGCGCCTTCTCCTCATCGGTGCGGCACCCGCGCGTGATCTCGGCCGCGAGCGACTTGGCGTCGTACCAGTCGTAGAGGCCGTTGACCGTCATGCGCGGATTCACGACGGGCGTCTCGCCGAGGTTCTCGATCGTGATCTCGACGTTCTCGGGGTCCATCGTGCCGGCGGTTTCGACCGTGTACTCGGCTTCCGCCTTGTCGATGACGATCGAGAACTGCCTGGCCTCCGGTTCGGCGGCAAACAAGACGAGCGGGACTGCTAACGCGTATCTGAGCATGATTCGTTTTCTCGCAGCCACTCCAGCAGGAGTTCGGGCGTGAGTGGCTTCTCCGGCGCGTATCTCATCCAATTCCCCGCGGCCCGATGAAACCGTGGCGTCGCGCCGTCGAGCGCCTGGCAGAACAACACCTGGCGAGGCGCGATCATGGCGGCGATGTCCGGCACGTCCGCGAACTTCAGCGATGATGGAATCACCGAGCCGAAATCGACCTGGTAGTCTCCGGTGTCGATGCGGCCCGTCAGTTGAGGATCGTTCCAGGAGTTGCTCAGGGACGCTCCCGCCGCGGGCCGCCTCGCGCGCATCTGCGAGACGAAACTGTGAAAGTAACGCGCGACCGCCACGCGCCGGATGCGCTGGTCCGCTGCGGCGGCGAGCAGGACCGGAAGGGCATCGTCGCCGAGGCCGATCAAGGTCACATCGCGGCTCGAAAGGTAATCCACCGCGCGGACCAGGTCGAACGCACGCCGGCCCGCGAGCGGCCGCCCGAACAGTACCTGGTTTGCAACCAGCCGGAAGTTCGTGTTCCACACACCCGGCCGGTAAAAGTCCAGCGTCTCGCCGCGGCCGCGCAGGTCCACGGACAACACCGCAAAGCCCGCATCGAGCAGCGGCTCGACGAGCCCGGACTCCACCGCCGCCGCCTTACCCCGTGCATCCACGATGATGGCGGCCCGGGCGGCCGGCGCGGTTTTCTCCGGAAGCCAAAGCAAGCCGGGGATCGACTGGCCGTCTTCGCTGACGAACGAAATTTTCCCGCGCGCGCCACTCGGCGCAAGGAAGTGCGGCAGCGCATCGGGAGGCGCTGTCAGCGCGCGGACCCACGAAGCCACATCTCCGGCCGGCAGCTTCGCGACCGCCGCGGCAGCCCGCTCCCGCGCGAGGTCCACGACCGTCGGCGCACCGCGAAGGATCGTCTTCTCCGGATCGCATCGCAAGCGCGGATCGTTCTCCTCGAGCGGGTGCACATCGCCTTCCGGAACCGGCCCGCCGTCGCCCTGGTTCAGCAGATGCCGCGCCATCCATCCGTACATCTGTTCGCGGAACGGCGCCGAGTAGGCGTGCGGCTGGCCCGCCAGCTCTGTGAATCGCACCGCTGAAGGCCGGCCGAGAAGCTCATAAATGCGCCCGGTCCCCGCCGCGGCCCGCCGCGCGCCGCTGATCGGGAAGATCCCATCGTCCGTTCCCTGAAGCATCAGCAGCGCGCGCGGCGCGATGAGCCCCGCCACCTCGAACCACTCCATCGAGCGGAAGATGCCGGGCAGGTGCGTGCACGTGCAATGCGTCCCGGCATACTTGAGCCAGTTGGCGAACTCGAACGTGAAACCCACCACCGCCGCGGCGCGTACGCGCGCGTCGAGCGCGGCCGTAAACAGCGTGTTCAGGCCGCCGCCGGAATTGCCCGTGACGCCGATCCGCGCCGGATCGACGTCGCGCAACGTAAGCAGGTAGTCGATCGCGCGCATGCTGTCCCACACCATCCAGCCCGCGATCGTCTCCCCGAGCGGCAGCAGCGCGTAACCCGCGTCGTGGTGTATGTTGCCGGGCGCCAGCCGCTCGCCCTGGCCGATGGCGTCGTAGACCAGAACGACGAATCCCATCCTCGCAAGCTTGATGCAGCGCGCCTGTACGTCGGCATTGGCTTTCCCGGCGGACAAATAGTGCCCGATGGGGCAGAGCACCGCGGCGCGCTTGCCTGGCGGCGCGGTCCTGGCGCGGTACAGATTGGCCGTCACCGGAAACCCGGGGCGGCTCTCGAAAATCACGTTCTCGATCGTGTAATCGCCCAGGTCGTGGCGCGCGAGAACCCGCGCATTCAGCGGCGAGCGCGGCGGCAGCACTTCGAGCCCGATCGCCCTCCGGAACGCCGCTTCTTTCCCGCGCCGTTTCCGCCGCCACTCCTCCGCGCTCGCCGGAGGCTGCCAGCGCGCCAGGAACTCCGCCGCGTCCCCCAGCGACTTCACCAGCACGGGCGAGCGCGGCATCACGTTCGCGGACTCCTGCGCGAGCAGGCGTCCCGCCGCGCAGAGGATCGCGAGAGCCAGCCAGCCCCGGCTCACGGCAGGCGGTCCCTCCCGTCCGTCAGCCATTCGAGATTGAACCGGGCGAAGGCAATCTTCACGTGGAAATCGAAGGGCTCGTCGAAGCCGTTGCCGGTTTCGTACATGAGCCCGATGGTCCCGTCCGGGAAAACAGTCAGGCTGGAGTACGCCCCGGTCCCGTTCCTGATGAGCCTGGAGACGGGCCACGTCTTCCCCTCGTCGTAGCTCAGCCGCACCGTCATGAGGAAGCGCGAGCGAAGGTCGGCGGGATTGGCGAACAGCAGGCGGTTCTTTGTGTGCCGGATCAGGCTGGCCTGGCAGCCGTCCCACAGCCGCGAGTCCGTCAGGGCCGGGTCGCGCCAGGCCTCGCCCCACGTTGCGCCGCGGTCGCGGCTGACCGTGATGGTGCGCAGCGGGGCCCCGCGCGTGTTCCGCATCAGCGAGCCGTCCGCCAGTTCGACCACCTGGCTTTCGCTCGAAGGCCCGGGCGCGCGCCCGCCCGCACGCCAGTGCGCCCCGCGGTCGTCGCTGTAGATCACGCCCTGGTATGTCGGCGCCACGAAGCGGCCGCTCTCGAGTTGGATGCCGATCCCCGGCCCGAGTTCCTGCGCGCCCACCTGCGGCGTGAGATCCACGGGCTTCGACCAGTGCGCCCCTTCGTCGCGCGACGTCAGG
Source organism: Acidobacteriota bacterium (assembly GCA_050261515.1). Taxonomy (GTDB): domain Bacteria; phylum Acidobacteriota; class Terriglobia; order Bryobacterales; family Bryobacteraceae; genus JBLNDJ01. Next base: position 11,273 of record JBLNDJ010000045.1, read on the forward strand.
AGCCACACCTTCGCGTCGCGCTCCTCCGTGTGTGGGTCGTAGTGCGTGTAGTAGTTCACCAGGAGGTGAATCGCGCCATTGGCCCGGTCGATGATCGGCACCGGGTTCATGTAGGCGATCCCGGCGCGGCTGGCCAGCACGATCTGCATGGGATTCCACGCCCGCGCGTTGCCCGTCCTGCGCTTCAGGACCAGGTGCGTCGGCGACCCGTCCTCGCTGTTGTCGATGCGCCCTTCACAGAACGCCAGCACCGTCCCGCTCTTTGTGCAGGTCAGCGCGGGGATCCGGTACGTGTTGATGCCGTCCTGCCCGCCGACGAACAGTTCGGTCTCCTCGAACAGCGGCGCTGCTCCGTATGCGACGCCGCAAGCCAGCACAGCGAGGAACGCCCAGCGTGCAGTCCGTCTCATTGTGCGGCCACCGTGGCGGTTCCGCTCTCCAGGCCCCGCGACGAAGCCCGCACCACGATCTTCCCCGCCGAGGAATCCGACATGACGTTGATCGCCGCCATGCCCCACACCGCATCGAGCACCGGCGTGCCGAGCAGGCGTCCCGGACCCTCCACCTGGAACGACAGCCAATTCGTGGCGCTCGGAACCGTCACTCCGTCCTTGTCGACGACGGTGGCGACGATGCGCACGGCGTCGCGTCCATCGGCCTTCAGCGTTTCGCGATCGGCCTTCAACACTACCCGGGCCGCGGGCCCGGCCGTCCGCCTCTCATCGGCGTACTCGCCGCCGTCCTTCACGCCGGCCGCTCGCAGCGTACCCGCTTCGTAAGGAACCCGCCACACGAACGGGCCGTGGCGCAGGCGCGTGCCTTCCGGCAGCTGCGCCCAAGGCTCATAGTAGCCGTAGCTCTTCCATTCCGCAATCAGGCTCTCGACGGGCTCGGGCCTGCGTTTCCCCAGCGATTTCCCGTTCAGGAAAAGCTCCACCTCGCCGCACGTGGAGTAGACGCGCACCATCTTCGTCTTTCCCTCCTGCCCCGGCCACGTCCAGTGGCTCGCGATGTGGACGAAGGGCTCCTCGCTCCACTGCGCCTTCACGAACCAGTAGCTGGCCTTGGGGATGCGCCACAGGTCGCTCAATCCGCGATAGTCGCCGCCGTTGTAGCGCGTGCCCCACGGCCGCGCTTCGGGCGGGCCGTAGAAGGAGAAGATGCCGTTGGTGCCTTCGCAGGCCGCGCAGCCGGCGTCGAACATCTCCCATTTCGCGCTCGCCATCCACGGCATGGCCTCGAACTTGATCCATGCCGCCTCCTGCACGATCGCGCCCGCAAGCTCGGAAGGCGACGTGGGGCGGCGGTACTCGGAGACGATGCCGACGCTGTTCTCGAGCCTCTCGCGGCCCGCCGGCTCAACGATCAGGCCGCGCTCGTTCTTGAACGCGCCCCACTCGTTCCACAGCCATTTCCAATCGGGATGCTCCTTGGACAGCTTCTGGAAATTGAAGAATGCGCCGTTGGTCGGGTCGCGCACATCCGTGATCATCGGGTTCACGCGCCCGGCGGTCCAGCGGGTAGGATCGAGCTCGTGCACCTTGTCGTGCAGTTCGCGAAGGTCTTCAATGTACGGATAGCCGGTCATGTCGTCGGCGATGCCCCAGATGATGATGGACGGGTGATTGCGGTCGCGCCGGATCATCTCCCCGATCGCCGCAATGCAGTTGTCGATGAACTTGCGCGTGTAGCGCGAGTCGCCTTTCTCTGTCATCGGGCCCGGCGTGTAGTCGTAGATCTTGATGTTGGGGATCTCTTCCCAGACCAGCAGGCCCAGCTCGTCGGCCGCCTCGATAATGCTCTTGTCCTGCACGTAGTGCGACGTCCGGACCATGTTCGCGCCGAGCTGCTTGATGATCTCCAGGTCGCGGCGGCCGATCGCATCCGGCACGGCGTCGGCGAGGAAGCCGTAGTCCTGCCGCCGGTTCACGCCGTGTATGTTGATGAACTCGCCGTTGATCGTGTAGCCCACGCCCGGCGTGTAACCCATCGCGCGGAACCCGAAGCGCGTCGAAACCTCGTCGGCGAGCGCGCCGTTCCGGTACACGCGGCTGCGCAGCGTGTAGAGATTCGGATGATCGGGGTGCCACAGCTCCGGCTTCGCCACGGCCAGCTCCGGGACCTCAAGCGTTTCGACGCCGCCCGCGGGAATCTCCTTCTCCGTCTCGCACCGCGCCACCGCCGCGCCATCTCGCGAGATCACCTCGGAGACGAGCTTCACCTTGGCCCCCACGCCCAGCGAATTCCGAACCTCCGTGCCGGCCTGCACGGTGGACCGGTCCCGGCCCACGACGGGAGTGCGGATAGAGACGCCTCCATCGGGAATCAGGACCGGCCCCGTTACGTGCAGCCATACGTCCCGGTACAGGCCGCCGTAGATCGCGATGTTCGTCTCGTTGGCCGGCGGGATGTCGGGATTGTTCGTGTCGTCGAGCATTGCCGCCAGAAGATTCCGCTGGCCCGGCTTCACCAGGTCCGTCACATCGAGCGTGAACCCTGTATAGCCGCCCGTGTGCTCGCCCGCGCGCCGGCCGTTCACCCAGATGGTCGCGACCTGCATCGCGCCCTCGAACTCCAGGAAGACGCGCTGTCCGGCCGCTCGCGCGGGAACTTCGAATTCGCGCCGGTACCAGCCGATGCCGCGCCAGTGGTTCACTGAAACCCACGGCGCGTGCGCGCTCTGGTCCCAGGAATGCGGCAGGAACACACGCGACCACTCCGAGTCGTCGAAGCCCGGCTTTGCGGCATCGCGGAACTGCCACTCGATGGCGGAGCCCGGATTCGCCTGCCTTTGAAAACGCCAGCCCTCGTTCAGGCTGGCCGTGAACCGCGGCGTTTGCGCCGCGGGCGCCGCGCTCGCGGCAAGAGTGCACAACAGAAGGATTCGATTCATAGTAGCTCGCCGAAAAGGGGACAGACGCCTTTTCCCTAGAGAAAGGCGTTTGTCCCCTGTCCGTGTCAGATTTGACTCATGCTCAACCGGTGATCGTCCCGACGTCCATCAGATAGATCTGCCTGCCGCCGGCGTGAGGGGAGTCGATCGTGACCAGCCGCCCGTCCCGGCTGGCGCGCGGATGCGTGTCGCAGCGCCATTCGCCAGTGTATTCGGGCGGAGAGAAGAAGTGGCCCAGAGGGTGCCGCTTGTTCGTGCGCGTGTCGAACAGATAGGGATGCTGCAACCGCTGCGCATCCGGATAGGTATCGCACAGAATCCAGCGGTTGCCCGGCAGGTAGGTGCAATGGCCGTCGCCATTCATCACCCGCGCGCCCACCGCCTCGACCCGCCGCGCGCGGTCCTCGAAAAGATAGAAGGCCTTGCCCGCCGGAGGACGGTCGGCCCATCCCAGAATGTGGTTCGCGTCCCGCCAGATGAAGTGCGACATGCCGCCGAAATCGTCCACCACGTGCGGCTCGCACCCCTCCGGGCTGAGCGTCAGCATGCGCGTGACGCGGCGCGATCCGGCCGCGCCGCCGGTCCACCGGTGCAGGAAGACGATGCGCTTCCCATCCGGCGCGTAGAGCAGGTGATTGAACCAGTGCTTGGCGCCGTGCCAGTCGTGGCGCGCGCAGGGAATCCGCACCGCGTCGCGTACGGAGAAGATCAGCTCGCGCGCGCCGCTGCGCAGGTCCATGCGCCAGATGCCCGAGTCGCCGGGCGCGAGCACATCCCTGTTGGGATCGGGGATGCCGTTGTAGCCGTAGCCCGGGCGCGTGTCCGAAAGCCGGCGGAAATCGGTCGTGACGGCCTGGCTGCCGTCGGGGCTGAGCGCATAAACGGGGCCGGGCAACGTGCGCCGCCGCCCCGTCTTCACGTCGAGGATGCGGCTCACATATTGTCCGTCCTCGCGGCCGTTCCAGATCACTTCGGAAGCCGAGCCCGGCACCCACTGCAACATGCAGCCCTGCTGCCAGCACCACGCCGTCGTCTCGCCCAGGTCCTGCCAGCGGTCGTGATCCTGCAAGTCGATCATGCCGAGCTGGATCAGGTCGTCCGGGCGCGGCGAGCGGTGCTCGAACCCCGTCCGCATCGCGAGCGCATAGCGATTCGAGGGATCGAACTGCAGCTTGTCGTAATAGCCGAACCAGTGGAAATTGGGCCCCCGTGTGATTGCACGCACACGCGGCGGATTGTCCGGACCCGCGAACGCAGCCCCGGCCAGACCTACGAAATCGCGTCTTCGCATAGGGGAGGCCTTTGGGCGGGGAGAGTATCTCTCCCCGCCGCAATGCCGGGACATCAGAATTCGACTCGAGCTCCAAGCATGATGCTGCGCATCGTGTTGCTCGAGCCGTTCATGCCGCGGCCGGTGAGACCGGTGATCCGGCCGGCATTGATCGAGGTGATGTCCGTGTTGGGGTTGCCGAGGTTGGGGTGATTGAAGAAGTTCGTCGCGGTCATTTTCAATTTGAGCCGGACGTTCTCGCGAATCGGGAAGTACTTGAACAGACCGAAATCGAAGTTCGCCAGGCCCGGCCCGACGATCACGCCGGGCGAGCTGTTGCCGAGCGTGCCGAACTGCGGGATCGCGAAGGCCGCCGGATCGAACCAGCGCGTCGCGTTGGCGTTCGAGATCTTGGGATCTCCCACCAGATCAGGCCGCCCCCACACTCGCGCGTAGGACGTGTCCGGACAGCTTCCGCAACTGGGATCCCGGAACTGGCCGCTTTGGAGGACCACAATGTACGATGTCTCCCAGTTTCCGAGCGTGTATTGCAGAGCTTTCGGCAGGCCGGAGCCGTAGCGCTTGCCCGTTCCGAAGGGAATGTCCCAGATCGCGCTTCCTACGAAGCGGTGCCGCGAGATTCCGTTTTCGTTGCCCGTGTCGCGATGAAGGTCCCACGAATACTCGGGCCAGGCCAGGATGTCGCTGCCGCGCACGTTCGTCACCACCTTGGCGTGCGTGTAGCCCACGTCGAAGCTCAGGCCCTTCGAGAATTTGCGCTGCAACTGGAATTCGAACAGGTGCCCGATTTCCGAGCCGCCGTTGCGGCCGTTGCCGACATACCAGAAGTTGGGATACACCGTGTTCCACTCGTTGTCCGGATTGTTGCTGACGAACGGCTGGTTGAGATCGGCGTAATAAAGCGTCTGGAGCGTGCGATGTCCGCGGTAGTTGGCCCGCGCCACCAGCGTGCTTCCGAGTTCTTTTTCGACTGTGAAGTTCCATTGCTCGGTATAGGGCGTCCGCACTTTCTTCTGCAGGCCTCCGATCGAGATGCCCGCGAAGTCGCCGCTTCCGAACAGCGTGTAGGGATTCGGGAACTGGAACGCCGGCGCGCCGTCCACCATGCGGTTGCTGAAGCTCTGGCTGAGCTGGAACGGGCCGCCCGCGTACGAGTCGATCACGCCCCAGGTGAGAAGCGGCGTGTAGAAGAGCCCCGTGCCGCCGCGGATGACCGTCTTGAAAGGCAGGCGGTAGGCGAAGCCCAGCCGCGGCCCCCAGTTCTGGTCGGTTTCGAGCAGCGACCGCGACGGGAATCCCGCCTGCGCGGCCGTCACGATCGGGATGTTCGCGGGAAACACCGGGCTCACCAGCGTGTCGATCACCTTCTGCGTCGGCACCACGAGATTCCCCGTCGCTGGATCGAACGCGTACCGCATATCGTTCTGGTCCACCGGCGTGGTGGTCTTCTCCCAGCGCAGGCCCGCGTTCACGGTCAGCCGCGACGTGACACGCCAATCCTCCTGGACGTAGAAAGCGGTCGTCCCGTAGCGGACGATGATATTCTGCGGGCGGTCGCTCGTGCCGCTCCGGAACGGGATTCCGAGCAGAAAGCTGGCATAGTCGAACCCGCCTTCGCCCTGCGCGTTCTGTGTGCCGAACGCCGTGAAGTCAGTGTGGCCGAAAAGCTGCGAGGGATCGCCGCCGGTTTCGTTCACCTTGTAGTGCCGGTACGAGCCGCCCACCTTGATCGTGTGTTTCCCGCGGCTGAACGTGACGTTGTCCAGGTACTCCATCGCGTCCTGCGCCCAGCCGGCATTGGCGTCGTTGGTCAGGCCGGTAAAGTTCTCGAAGTTGACCTGCGGGAAGCCGTAGAACTCCTTCAGCGCGTCCAGATGGGGAAGCTGCAATCCCCATTCGTTGATGACATCGGCGCCTTTCGTCAACCCGTGCCGCAGGGAAAAGTCGCGGCTATAGCCCACTCGGAACTCGTTGACGACCGTCGGCGAGAACAGGTGCGTCTCGGAGATGTAGGCGTTGGTCGTGTTCCGGTTTTGGGTGCGGTTATAGAGCGGCAGCCCGTTCATGTTCGTGTCTTCGTTCTGGTGCCGGAAGGTGTGGCGGGCCGACAGGATGTCTTTGCCGTCCCGGAAATTGTGGTCCACGCGCGTGGTCGGGTAGTAGTGCGGATGCGAGTTGGGGAAAGTGTCCAGGTAGTTCTGGCTGAAGGAATCCGCCGGGCCGAAGTTCGGCAGGGGAAGGTACTTCACGGCCTGTGCCTTGCTCGACACCGCGCTGATCCGGCTGGCCGGGATGCTGTTGTTCGCGAAAGGCGTTCCCGTCGTCGGATCGTAGATCACCACGCCCTGCGCCAGCAGCGAGGAGAAATCGCCGTCGCGCATCGCCTGCGACGGGACCGACGCCAGCGTCGTATAGCTGCCCGGCTGGATGAACTCTTCCCAACTGAAGAAGAAGAAAGTCTTGTTCTTTCCGTTGTAAACGTGCGGAATGTAGACCGGACCGCCCACGCTGCCGCCGAAGAACTGGCGGTACGGCCCCTTGGGCTTGGTGTGCGAGAAGTAGTCGGGCGCGTCGAGCGCGTAGTTCTTCGTGTCCCAGAACCCGGCGCCGTGAAGGTTGTTGGTCCCCGACTTGGTGGTCAGCGAAATCGTGGCGACGTCGCCGAACTCCGCCGAGGGCGTGGCGGTCACCTGCGTCATGTCCTGCACGGCCTCGAGCGACATCGTCATCTGAGGTCCGCTCCAGGCCCCCCAGGCCGGCGACATCCCGCTGACGCCGTCGATCGAATAGTAGCCGAACGAGCTGCGCTGGCCCGCGATGTAGCCGCCGTCCTGGTTGGACGACGATAGATAGCGGAAGTCCATGGTAGAGCGGCTGTTCGTCGGCAGGTTCACAAGCTCATCCCGCGTCAGGATGGACCCGAGCTGGGCGTTTTCCGTATTGATCGTGGGCGACTGGGCCGAGACCTCCACCCGCTCCAGCACGTCGCCCACGGTGAGGACGGCGTCAAAGCGCGCGGTAGCCGACGGAGTCAGCGTGATCTCGCTGCTGACTACCTCTTTGAAGCCGGTTTTGGTTACCCGGACCACGTACGTCCCCGCGGACAGCTCCGCGAAGGTATAGGCGCCTGCCGGGTTTGTGTCCATGACGCGCTGGACACCCGTGCGCGTCTCCGTAAGCGCGACTTTGGCTTCCGTGACAATGGCGCCGCCGGCGTCAGTCACCAGGCCGGTGATGTTTCCCGAAAATGTTTGGCCGGTCAGGAAGCCCGGCAAGCCGAGCAGCAGCGCCGGCAGGACCAGCCGGATGGCTGACCGTTTCTCCACTCCCCACATGTTCATCGTCTCCTCATGTCTGCGATCATTCGAAGCGAGGGCGACCTCAAGCCTTCCTTCTTGCCGGTCCAGCATAGAGCCGATCGCACGTCAGCACAACCAAACAGGGGTGACGTAACGGTTGAGATCCTGTATTCGGGCGCAACGGCGGCGTTACATCAGCCTCTTTTACAAAATTCCGGATTGTTCGCGCCTGTTGTTCCAGCTACGGTATAGTTTTGATGATGGTGAACGGGGCCACGGACGGGCGTGAGCCGTCGGGCCATGCTGCGCCCTCCGGCCATTCGCCGGGCGGGGCGGACGCCGTGTCCGCCGAGGCGGTCGCGGCGCAACTGGAGCATCTTCTCGCCAGCGACGCGTTCCGGGGCGCGGAACGGCTGAGCCACTTCCTGAAATTCGTGGTCGAGCAGCGCCTCGCCGGCCACGCCTGCCAGATCAAGGAATCCGTCCTGGCGGTCGAGATCTTCGGCCGCGAGCCCACCTACGACGCCCGCTCCGACTCCGTCGTCCGCGTGCAGGCGCGGCGGCTGCGCGAAAAGCTAGAAAAGTATTACGACGGAGAGGGCAGGAACGACCGGGTCGTCATTACGCTGCCCAAGGGCGCCTACGTCCCCGCGTTCTCCCTCCGTTCCGTGCACAACGGCGCTCCCGGGCGCCCGCGGACCGTGCCACTCTGGTTCGTGATCGCCGCCATGTCCGCCTCCGTGGTGATCACGCTCTCGCTGGCATATTGGATGCTGTCCCGCGGCCGGACCCCGGCCATCCCTCTGCGCCGGCTCACCTCCGACGCCGGCCTGACGTTCCAGCCGACGATTTCGGCCGACGGCACTCTTCTGGCTTACTCCACAGATCGAAGCGGCGCCGGCGACCTCGACATCTGGGTGCAGCGCACCTCAGGCGGGCTGCCTCACCGTCTTACCGAGGACCCCCGCGACGAGATCGAGCCGTCCTTCTCGCCCGATGGATCGCTGATCGCGTACCGCGCCGAAGGACCCGCGAATGGAATCTACACCGTGCCTTCGCTCGGCGGCAAGAGCACGCTGCTGGCGCGCGGCGGCTATCGCCCCCGCTTTTCGCCCCGCGGCGACCGCATCGCCTACTGGATGGGCGAACGGACGTTCCGCTGGGGGAAGCTCTTCGTCGTCCCCACGACCGGGGGCGCGCCCGTGCAACTGGCGCCCGAGTTTCCCTACGCCGCCTATCCGGTGTGGTCGCCCGATGGGCGGTACATCGTCTTCGTCGGATGCCCGGGCGGGGACAACGATCTCGACCGGGCGCTGGGACAGAACTGGGACTGGTGGGTGGTGCCCGCCGCCGGCGGAACTCCCGTCCGCACCGGGGCGCGCAAGGTGTTTGACGCGCACGGATTGACCCCGCCCGAAAGCACCCTGACCTACCGGAGGATTGCACCTTACACCTGGACCGCCTCGGGCCACATCATTTTCTCGGCGGCCTCCGGCGACAAGACCAACATCTGGCGCATCGCGATTTCCGGCAGCGCCGGGCAGGTTCGCGGCGATGCCGAGCAGATCACTTTCAGCACCGGCCGGGAAGACCAGCCCGCGGCCGCCGCCGACGGCACGCTCGTCTACTCGGTCCTGACGTATAAATCCGATGTCTGGAGCCTGCCGACCAATGGCGAGACCGGAGAAGCGCGTGGGCCGCTGACCAAGCTCACTTCCAGCTCCGCGAATCACCGGCGCCCCGTCGTCTCGCGGGATGGCCAGCGCGTAGCGTTTCTCTCCGACCGCAACGGGAACTACGACGTCTGGGTCAAAGATCTGGCCACTGGCGTCGAGAGAGCGCTGACGGCAACCCGCGAAGACGAGACTGCGGCGATTCTCTCTCCTGACGGATCCCGGGCGGCTTTCACGTCCGGAAGGCCGATGATGAGCATCTTTCTTGTTCCGTTCGCGGGCGGCGGTGTTGCGCAACTCTGCTCCTACTGCGGAGAACCGCGGTTCTGGCTGCCCGACGGCAGCGGCCTGCTCTACCAGTGGCGGACTCCTTCGGGCTTTTCCGCGATCAGCAAAATCAAGCTCTCGGGCGAGTCGCGGATCCTGGTTCAGTCGCGGGAAAGCGCGCTCTATTCGCCCTCCGTCTCGACGGACGGCAAGTGGCTGGCGCTCATCGTGCGCACTCCGCCCAGCGACCACCGTGTGGCCCTGGTTCCGCTGCGCGGCGACACGGCCGCCCCGCCCTCCGAGTGGATCTTCGTAACGGAAAGGGGCCCCTGGATCAACAAGCCGCGCTGGGCGCCCGGAGGAAACCTGATCTACTACGTTTCCGACCGCGACGGCTTTGAGTGCCTCTGGGCCCGCCGCCTCGATCCAGCCACCAAGCGTCCGATCGGCGAGCCGAAAGCGGTCGTCCACTTCCACAGCGTCCACAATTCGCTCGGCAGCGTTTACGACGCCGAATTGTCGGTCGCGAAGGACAAGCTGGTCTTTAACCTGGGCGAAGCCTCCGGCAATATCTGGTTAGCTCCCGCTGTGAACTAACGGACCTCAGCCCGAAACGGATACGACTCGATCGTAGCACCCGAACGGCGACCGTCCCGCGGGAAACGCCCGGACCGCCGTCGTCCCTCCGGGTTCGCCCCCGTTGCACGCGCCGGCCCGCATTTCGTTGCCCCACGGGTAACGCAGATACGCAGGCCCCGCCGCCGCGTGCTGCCATTCCTCTTCCTGCGGCCTTCCGCGATCCATTCGGCGATTCTCCGCCGGCGTGTCCACGTCCGATGCGGGCTCGCGCCGTGGTTCCGCGCGTCGAGCCCGATGCGCGGGTAGGCGTGCCACAGCACGACAGAGTCGTACCCGCCGAACACGCGAACGAAGACGGCGCCCACGCGAAATCGCGCCGCAGATAAAGCGCCCCGTCGTATCCCAGCCGCTTGCGAATGTCCGCGCGCCATACAGCCAGCGCCCGCCGGTACTCCGGCCATAAGCGAGGGTCATCGGGAGCCGGAATGATCGGAAGTGTGAAGTCCTGGCCGCCGGTGCCCGCCCGCAGCACGCCGGCCGCCGCGCTCGAGAGGAACTCTCTGCGTTGCATTTCGGACAACCCTTCTCATGCCTGGGGCTCCCATCCGCAAGACATCGAAAAATGGTTGTCAATTTTCTTTTCTTTGCTATTATCTTTCTTTGTGACTTTCCTATGGAGGCCTTAGTTTAATGAAATTGACTCGCCGACAGCTAGCGGCTGCGACCCTCGGGTCGGCCGCCGCGATGGGGACAAACGCCTGCTCCCAGGCCAAGAAGGCCGAGAAGCCCGCGCGCAAGGGCCAGCCCCTTGATCTCCAGGATTTCCAGCCCCGCTCCATGCTCTCGGTTCCGGAGCATCCCGTTGAGCGCGCACGCTTCCCTGTGATCGACGTCCACACGCATCTGTCGTTCGCGGGCAAAGACGGCGAGCACTTGAACTACAGTGCTACGCCGGAACAACTCCTCCCGGTCATGGACCGCAGGAACATCAAGACGCTCGTCAATCTCACCGGCGGCGTCGCCTCCACGGTGAAAGAGAGCGTCCAAAAGTACGATCTCGCTCACCCCGGCCGTTTCATTACGTTTACGCAGCCTTTCTATAACCGCGCCAAGGAGCCCGGTTATCCGAAGCTCCAGGCCGATCTCATCGAGCGCGCCAAGAACGACGGCGCGCGCGGTCTGAAGATCCTCAAGACGCTCGGCCTGTTCCTGCGCGATCCCGACGGCAAGCTGGTGAAGGTGGACGATCCACGCTTCGATCCCATGTGGGAAGCCTGCGGCGAGCTAAACCTGCCGGTGGCGATTCACGTCTCCGACCCGGTGGCCTTCTTCACCCCGATCGACCGCTACAACGAGCGCTTCGAAGAGCTCAACAATCATCCGGATTGGTCTTTCTACGGCAAGGATTTTCCGAGCAACGATGAGCTCCTCGATGCGCGCGACCGCGTCATTGCGCGGCACCCGCGCACGCAGTTCATCGTGCTCCACTTCGGAAATTATTCGGAAAATCTCGCGCACGTGGCCGAGCGCATGGACCGCTTCCCGAACTTCCACGTCGAGTTCGCAGCGCGCATCGGCGAGCTCGGCCGCCAGCCGCGCGCCTCGCGCAAGTTCTTCGACAAGTATCAGGACCGCATCATGTTCGGCACCGACGCGATCTACAACGGCTACGACACGCCGCAGCAGATCTTCGGCGACGAGCTCTACCGGATCTACTACCGCTTCCTCGAAACCGAGGACGAGTACTTCGACTACGCGCCCGCGCCGGTTCCGCCGCAGGGGCGGTGGCGGATCTACGGCCTTGGCCTGCCCGACCAGATTCTGCGCAAGGTGTATTACCAGAACGCGGAGCGCCTGCTGCACCTGGCGTAAGGAGCGCAAACCATGACGGACCTCGATCGCCGCGGATTGCTCAAAGCGGCGCTGTTTGCCGGAGCCGCGCTCGAACCGGCGCGCGCCGCGGCGGCAGCCAAGCCGCTGCGGATCGGCTTTGTGGGCATGGGCGCGCGCGGCGCGGCCCTGCTCGATCTTGCATTGCGATTCGAAAGCGTCGAGGTCCCGGCGGTTTGCGACATCGATGCGGCGCGCCTGGAGCGCGCACGCAAGCTGGTGGAAAGCCGCGCGGGCCGAGCGCCCGAAGGTTACGGACGCGGCGAGACGGATTTCCGCCGCTTGTGCGAGCGCGCCGATCTCGATGTCGTTCTGAACGCCACGCCGTGGCAGTGGCACGCGCCGGTTTCCATAGCGGCGATGAAGGCGGGCAAGCACGCCGCCACCGAAACGCCCGCCGCGGTCACGCTCGAGGAATGCCACGAGCTGGTCGAAGTATCGGAGAAGACCGGGCGCCACTGCGCGCTGCTTGAAAACGACTGCTACCTGCGCCAGACCCTGCTGGTGCTCAATATGTTTCGCGGCGGCCTGCTCGGCGAGCCGCTGTTCGCCGAAACCGGCTACTGCCAGGACCTGCGCGCCGCGAGCACGCCCTGGATGCTCGAACACGCCAAACGCCGCAACGGAAACCTGTATCCCACGCACGCGATCGGCCCCGTGGCATGGTGGATGGACATCAACCGCGGCGATCGCTTCACGCACCTTGTTTCGATGAGCACGAAGCAGGGACTCGTAAACACCACGCTCATCCGGACCGCGCAGGGCCGCACGATCACGCTCTACTACGACACCGGCACGCCGCGGCCGACCGAGAAGCTTACCCGCGTGCAGGGCTCGAAGGGCGTCTACTCCGGCATGCTGAACAAGGTCTTCGTGGACGGCCGCAGCAACCGGAGCGAGGGCCCCAACTGGCTGCACAATCCCGAGTGGGAAGACATCGCGCCTTACGAGGCCGAGTACGGGCACAAGCTCTGGGCCGAGCACGGAGAGGCGGCCAGCAAGACCGCGCACGGCGGCAGCGACTACATGGTGCTCTACCGTCTCATCAAGAACCTGAGCGCGAACCGCGCGCCCGATATCGACGTTTATGACGCCGCCGCCTGGAGCGCGATCGCTCCGCTGTCGGAAGCCTCGGTCGCGGGCCGGAACCGCATGGTCGAGTTTCCCGATTTCACCGGAGGCCGCTGGAAATCGCGAGCCCCCATCGACCCCGGCGCGCTTGTGTAGGAGCATGCGATGAGCACACGAAGAGAATTCCTGACAGGCGCGGGCGGGGCAAGGCCGCTGCGGCTCGGCTTCGCCGGAGTCGGCGGGCGAGGCTCCTATCACCTCGACACCTGCCTCGGCCTCGGTGCGGAGGTCAAGGCGCTCTGCGACATCAACCCGAATTACCTCTACCGCGCCAAGCGCTACGTCGAAGAAGCCGGCCAGCCCACGCCGGCGCTTTACGGCAACGGCCCCGAAGACTGGAAGCGCCTGTGCGAGCGCGACGATCTCGACGTGGTCGTCACGGCCACGCCGTGGCAGTGGCACACGCCCATCTGCGTTGCGGCCATGAACGCCGGCAAGCACTGCGCCACCGAGGTCCCGGCAGCCCTCACGCTCGAGGAATGCTGGCAGCTCGTCGAAACGTCCGAAAAGACCGGCAAGCGCTGCATCATGCTCGAGCAGGTCAACTACATCCGCGAGATCCTGCGTATCCTCAACATGGCGCAGCAGGGAGTCTTCGGAGACCTGCTGCACGCCGCCGGCGGTTACGTGCACGACCTGCGGCTGGTAAAATCGGACCCGGAGCGCGAGCCCTGGCGGATGCAGTTCGAGTTCACGCACAACGCGAACCTCTACCCGACGCATCCGATCGGCCCCATCTCCTGGTGGCTGGGCATCAACCACGGCGACCGCTTCGAGAACATCGTGTCGATGAGCAGTAAGGCCGTCTGCAATAAGGCCTACACGGAGATCTACTACGGCGAGCGGCACCCCTACATGCAGATGGCGTTCACTCAGGGGGATTCGAACACGTCGCTGATTTCGACCGCGGGCGGCAAGACGGTCACGCTGCACTACGATACGAACACGCCGCATCCGCACACCGGCGAGTTCCGCCTGCAAGGCACGCGGGGCCTGTACTCGGGCAACCTGCGGAAGATCTATATTGAAGGGCGGAGCGCGAAGCCGCGCGAGTGGGAATCCTTCGGCGAGAGCTACGCCGGGTTCGAGCATCCGCTGTGGCGCTCGATCGACCCGGCGAAGTACAAGACGGCCCGCGGGCACGGCGGAGGCGCCGACACCGCGGTGATGTGGGAACGGTATTTCAACGCAATCCGCTCCGGAGCGGAGCCGGATATGACGGTGTACGACGCCGCGACATGGAGCGCGGTGATTCCGCTTACCGCACGATCGGTAGCGGATAACGGCCGCCCGGTTGAATTTCCCGATTTCACGCGCGGCAAGTGGAAGACTACGCCGCCGGTCAAACTGGTGTAATGCGATGGCAATCCTAACAGATGGAAGCTCGCCTGCCCGGCGCGAACGGATGCTCGGCGAGGAGCGGCGTCAGAAGATTCTGGAAACCCTCGAAAAGAACGGCCGCGTAAAGGTTGAGGAGCTGGCCGAGAGCTTTGGCGTCTCCACCGTGACCGCGCGCACCGATCTCGACGCGCTCGCGAAACTCGGGGCGCTGCGGCGCTCGCACGGCGGCGCGGTCCGGGCGATCGATCCGCTGCACGACTATCCGTTGAAGCTTAAAGAAATCCTTCATCACGAGGAGAAGACCCGCATCGCGAAGGCCGCCGTGCAGCTTGTGCGGCCGAACCAGACGGTCATCCTCGACTCCGGCAGCACCACCGGAGAAATCGCGCGGCAGCTCAAGCAGGCGCGCATGAAGGGCGTCTCGGTAATTACCAATTCGCTGAGCATCGGCTCCGAGCTCGCCGACGCGCAGGGGCTGGCCGTGATCGTCATCGGCGGCATCCTGCGCGAGCTGTCGCAATCGTGCGTCGGCCCGCACGCCGAGCAGATGATGCGCCAGCTGCACGCCGACCACTTGTTCCTCGCCGTCGACGGCCTGCACGCCGAGATCGGTCCTTCGACTCCGGACATTCTCGAGGCGCAATTGAACGGCTTGATGGTGCGTGCGAGCAACGAGATTACGGTGGTGGCGGATTCGAGCAAATTCGGCCGCCGCAGCATGTCGGTCATCGCCCCGTTGGACCAGGTGGACCGCGTGATCACCGATTCGGGCGTGAGCCCCGAGATGGTAGAAACACTTCGCAGCCGCGGCGTCGAGGTGACGATCGTCTAGCGGTTCTAAATCGCCTTGATCGCAACGATCAGGGCGATCAGGATCGCGGCGACGATGATCATCGTGACCTGAAGCGACGTGAGCGACCCGGCGGCAAAGTCGTTCTGGGCTTTCTCCGAGAGCGCCGCGATGCGGGCCAGCTCGGCGTCGCTCAGCATCGCGACGGCCTGCCGCGTCCGCGCCGGATCGGCGTGAGCGGCCGTGAGAGCGGACTCGATCCGCGCGATATTCCGCTGCCGCGCCGCGGCCGCAGAACGCAGACTCTCGCGCAACTCGTCCGGAGCCACCACGTGCTCCTGTGCCGCCGGCACGGCGGAGGCGAAAAGCAAACAAGTCAAGATCCAAGTTGCCAGGAGCCGCAACACGGGTTCCTCCGTTGCTCCGATTATCGCGCAGATAGCGGCCGTCAGCCATCAGTCCATCAGCCGCCGCCAAGCCGCCGTGCGGGTGGCCCCTGGGAGGCCGCCCTTATTTCTCAAACCGCAGCACCACCGAAACCCGCCGGTTGCGGCTGTCGGCGCTGTTGTCGGTAATCGGGTGGCGGTCGGCGTAGCCGCGGATTTCGGCCACGCGGTCGGCCTGCAACCCGTAGCCGAGCATCAGGCGGCGCGCCATGTTGGCGCGGTCGAACGAGAGTTCCCAGTTTCCGTAGGCGTCGACGCCCGACTCCCTGAACGGCTTCGAATCCGTGTGGCCTTCGAGCGTCACCTGATTGGGAAGTTCGCGCAGTTCGCCGGCGAGCAATTGGAACAGGTTCGCGCCGCCGGGCGTGGGCCGCGGGCTGCCGGTCTCGAAGAACATCCCGCCGTTGGACTCCATCAGCTCGATCCGCAAGCCCTCACCGGTCACGGTGAACTTGACGTACTTCGCCATCTTCTGAAGCTCGGGCGTTTCCTTGATCTCGCGTTCGAGCTTTTCCTTGAGCCGCTGGACGTTCTTCTCGGTCACGGTGAGCGCTTCGCCCGAGCCGGCCACCGAAGAGCCGTTCAGGTTCACGTAGCCCTTCGGGTCGCGGAAATAGCTGCTCACGGCCTTGCGGACCTCGCCGCTCGAGCCCATCAGCCACAGCACGATGAACAGCGCCATGAGGGCCGTCACGAAATCGGCATAGGCGACCTTCCAGGCCCCGCCGCGATGTTCGGAGGAATCGTCGTGCGCGCTCATCGCTTATGCGGTCTCCGCCTGCTTCACCGCCGGGAGCCGCGTGTTCCGCCGCAGCTCGGTTTCCATCTCGACGAACGGGGGCCGCAGCTCTTCGGGAATCGAGCGCCGCGCGAACTCGGCCGCCACGATCGGGGAGCATCCGCGCAGCGAAGCGACCAGACCGGTCCGCAGCACCAGCAGCACTTCCATGCGCGATCGTGTCCGGTTCTGGATGTTGGTCGCGACGGGCCCGACCACGCCGTAGCAAAGCAGAATGCCGAGGAACGTCCCGACCAGCGCCGCCGCCACCTTCTGGCCGATCTCGGAGGCCGGGCCGCCCAGCGCCTGCATCGTCACCACCACGCCCAGTACCGCCGCCACGATTCCCAGGCCGGGAAGCGAATCGGCGACATTGAGCAGCGCGTTCACCGGTTGCTGCCGGCCCGTCCGCTGCACCTCCACGTCCACCGCCATGAGCCGGTCCATGTCGTCGGCGCCGATGCCGGTCGAGGTCACCATCCGGATCGAATCGCACAGGAACGCCAGCGCCCCCGGGTCCGACGCGATGGCCGGATAATCGCCGAAGATGCGGCTCGATTCGGGCTGCTCAACATGCTCTTCGAGCGACGCCACGCCCTGCCGCTGCGCATACGACAGCAGCACGTACAGCAGCTTCAGCACGTCGATGTAGAACGCGCGCGAGTAAGGAGAGCGCTTGAAAACCGTCATCAGCGCACTCCCCAGGTTCTTGAGATTCCGCGGCGGGTTCGACACCAGAACGATCCCAAGCGCCGCCCCGGCAATGATAATCAGCTCGGCCGGCTGCACCAGCACCAGCAACTGTCCCTTCTCAAGCAGGAACCCCAATGCCACCGCGCCGATGACCAGAACAAGTCCGGATAGAATGATCACGCAATAAGCCTCAGGGGGCTTATCGGCGAGAATCGAAGGGATGTGAGGGGATGTGGAGGCGCGTCCCTACGCCGCTACCACCTGCTGCTTGCTCGCATCCCACCGCATGTACCGCTGCCGCCGGAACGACTGCACCCCCAGTTCGCAGGCGACCACGGCGCGGTAGCCCAGTTCGACGTCGCAGCGCAGCGGCTCGTTTTTCCGCACGGCATTCATGAGGTTGCGGTGGTGCAGTTTCACGTCTTCGGCGCCCGTCTTCTTGTAGGTAATTTCCCTCGCGTCTTTGGCGAACAGGCCCTGCGGCCGGATCGTGAACCCTTCTTTGGTGAACTCGAGCGTCGCTTTATGGCCGCGCAGCACGTGATCGACCGGCGTGTCGTTGGCCATCGAGGAGACCAGCAGCACGGTCGGGCCGCCCGGGTAGTCGAGCATCACGTTGAAGGTGTCGGGCACTTCGGCCAGGCTGTCGGTGAACTGCCACTTGCCGCCCGAGCCGACGCCGCGCTCCGGGAACCCCAGGCCCGCGGCCCGGATGATGCGCGTGACCCGGTGGATGAACAGGTCGCTCGCGATGCCGCCCGAGTAGTCCCAATACTGCCGCCACCGGAAATAGCGCTCCGGGCTCCAGGGACGCTTGGGCGCCGGACCGAGCCACGCCTTCCAGTCCAGGTTCACGCCGGGCCTGGCGTCGGGGTCGATCTCGTAATCCCAGAAGTCGCGCGCGTGGTTCCTCGAGTAATCGATCTGGGCCAGCACGATCTTGCCGAGCACGCCTTCCTGGACGTACTTGTACGCAGCCTGGTAGGAATCGTCCGACATGCCCTGTACGCCGACTTGCAGCTTCGCCTTGGCGTCCTTCACCTTGGCGGCGAGCTTCCTGGCCTGCTCGGCGTGTTGCGTCACCGGTTTTTCGCAGTAGACCGCCTTGCCCGCCTCTACGGCGTCCGACGCCATCTGGTAGTGCCAGTGCTCGGGCGTCGCGATCAGGACGTAGTCGATGTCCTTGTTGTCGAGCAGCCGGCGGTAGTCGCGCTCCGGCTTGCCGCCGGTGAGCGTTGCCGCGGCCTCCGCGCGCTTGTCGTAGACGTCGCACACCGAGACGAACTCGAAGTTGTCCTCTTCGCGCATCTTCACCAGCGTGCGCATGTGATGCGTCGCCATTCCGCCGCATCCGATCACGCCGACGCGCAGCCGCTCGCCCGAGCCCGCGATCTGGCCGTAACTGCGCGCGGTCACGAGCGTGGCCGCGGCGGAGGAGACGAACGTTCTTCGAGTGAGAGTGCTGTCCATGGTGGTGAGGTCCGACTTTTGAAGGTACTACAAGGCGGAAGCTGGAAGCTAGAAGGCAGAAGGCAGAAGCCAGAAGCCAGAAGCCAGAAGCCAGAAGCCGGCGGGGCGGGCCAGTGGGGTTGCTCCAGCGTACTGTTGCAGTTGAAGTGGGTCGGGAGTCGGTCGCACCGGTTGGGTAGAAGGTATTCGCGCGCGAGGCTATGCGGCCTCGCGCGGATGTTACGCGATGTCCCGCCCAGGGACAGATACCTACCTAGATTGTGGGTTTGCGCGGCAATTCTTCTCTCTCATTTTTGGTTCCGCTTTGAGGTAAACTGGCGGAGGGCTGGATTCATGACACACGTGCCTTCGGAGACCCTCGATCAATACGCGACCGGGAAGCTCGAAGACGAGTCCTGCGTCGCGGCAGTTGAGGAACATCTGTTGGTCTGTCACGAGTGCCAGGACCGCCTCGCCGAGCTGGACCGGTTCATCGCCACCCTCCGCGCGGCCGTCCCGCCGCGGCCAAAGCACCAATTTGCCAAAGGAAGCTAATCCCATAATCCGACACGTCGTCAGGGGCGCCGCGGTTTCGGTGCTGCTGTGGCTGGTCGCTATCGCCGTGGTGGCCGCCGGGGAGCTGCTTCCGGGCAACAGCCGGCCGATGGAGTGGATCGGAGCCAGTCACATCAGCGACAAACTCCTGCATTTCTCGGCATATACGGGGCTTGCGTTCATCCCGGTGCTGGGGTTTCGCCTGCGGGCCGGGCTCGTCGCCGCTGCCAGTATGATCCTGCTCGGCATCGCGCTCGAGTACGGCCAGACGCTGGTCCCGGGCCGTTCTTTCGATTCCGCCGACATGGCCGCCAACGCCGCCGGGGTCTTTCTCGGCGCCAGTATAGGCCTATTGATCCGCAAACGACCAAAATTATGACACCGAGCTTTCTCGCCAGCCGCCGCACCTTCTTCCGGACCGCTGCCGCGCTGCCCTGGCTCGCTTCCTTCGCCGCGAAGGACCTGCTCGCGAAGGTCGCGCCCCGGGACAATATTTACACGCGCATCGGCGTGCGCCCGCTCATCAACGCCCGCGGAACCTGGACGTATCTGTCCGGCTCGCTCGAACTCCCCGAAGTCCGAGCGGCGAAGCAGCAGGCCGCTTTGCATTTTGTCGATATGTTCGAGCTTCAGCGCGGCGTCGGCCGGCGGCTGGCCGAGCTCTCGGGCGCCGAATCCGGCATGGTCACCTCGGGAGCGGCCGGGGCGCTCGCCGCCGCCACCGCGGCCTGCATCGCCGGGAACGATCCCGCGCGCGTCTGGCAGCTCCCCGACACGACGGGTCTGAAGAACGAAGTCGTCATGTTCGGCGGGCGCATCGCCTTCGACAGCGCCATCCGCCTGGCCGGCGGGAAGCTCGTCCTCGCCCACACGCACGACGAGCTTGCCGGCGCGATCAACGGCCAGACCGCGATGATTTACACCACCGCGCTCGGCGAGCGGCTCGAAAAAGCCCTCGCGATCGCGAAGCAATCGCGCGTGCCGCTGCTGCTCGACGACGCGGCGGGCATTCCTCCCATCGAGAACCTCTCCCGCTATTCGAAGATGGGCGTCGATCTTTACGCCTTCAGCGGCGGCAAGGGGCTCGGCGGGCCGCAGTGCTCGGGCCTGCTGCTCGGCCGCAAGGACCTGATCGAAGCCGCGCTCGCCAACTACAGCCCGTGGGAAGGCGCGGTCTGCCGCGCGATGAAGGTGGGCAAGGAAGAGATCATGGGGTGCCTGGCCGCGGTCGAAACCTGGACCAAGCGCGACCTCGGCGCGATGGACAAGGAATGGAGCGATCGCGTGAAGCGCATCGCGCGCCTGGTTGAAACCGTCGATGGCGTGACCACCGACATACGCATCCCGCAAGGCGGCAACCGCTATCCGACCCTGACCGTGAAGTGGGACGAGGCCGCGTTCCGGTTGAGCGTTGCCGATTGCGTCAAGCAGTTGCGCGACGGCGAGCCCCGCATTGAAGTGCTCAGCTCGGACAACCCCAGCATGGTCGCGGCGGTTCACGAAGGCGGAGACGGCAAATCGCCGCCTCCCAACCGGCTGCAAATCGTCCCTTCGACGTTGCAGCCGGGCGAAGACCTGCTCGTGGGCAGGCGGCTCCGCGAAGTATTGAAGCAGGCCCGGGGATGAGCCGCATCGACCTGCTGCTCAAGGGCGGCCACGTTCTCGATGCGAAGAACCGCATCCACGCCGATCTCGATGTCGCGATCGAGGGCGGCCGCATCGCCGCGGTCGCGCCGGACATCGCGCCTGCGAATGCAAAGCGCGTCGTCGATATGACGGGCCTCTATGTCACGCCCGGGATTCTCGACATGCACGTCCACGCCTTCGCCGCCACGATGGATTCCGAGTACACGGGCGCGCTCTCGGTGCGGCCCGACGGCTTCACGTTCCGCAGCGGAGTCACGACCGTCGTCGATGCGGGCAGCTCCGGCTGGCGCAATTTCGCGGATTTCAAGCGCCAGATCATCGACCGCTCGGCCACGCGCGTGCTCGCGATGCTGAACATCGTCGGCCGCGGCATGGGCGGGCGCATGACTGTGGAGCAGGACACCACGGACATGGACGCCGGGCGCGCGTCGGAGGAGGCTCTGCGCTATCCGGGGCTGGTGGTGGGGATCAAGGTCGCGCATTACGCCGGGCCGGAATGGATCGCGGTCGAGCGCGCCGTCGAGGCGGGCAGCAAGGCGGGCGTGCCGGTCATGGTTGATTTTGCCACCTTCCGGCCCGAGCGCCCTTTCCAGGACCTGGTGCTCAAGAAGCTGCGCCCCGGCGACATATACACCCACACTTACCTCGGCGACGTGCCGATGCTCGACGAGCAGGGCCGTCTGCTGCCCTACCTGTTCGAAGCGAGAAAGCGCGGCGTCATCTTCGACGTGGGCCACGGCGGCGGCAGCTTTCTGTTCCGCCAGGCCATCCCCGCGATTCGCCAGGGCTTCACGCCGGATTCGATTTCCTCCGACCTCCACGTGGACAGCATGAACGCCGGGATGAAAGACATGGCGAACCTGCTCTCGAAGTTCCTGAATATGGGCATGCCGCTCGCCGACGTGATCGCGCGGGCGACGTGGAACCCGGCGCGCGAGATCCACCACGAAGAACTCGGACACCTCACCCCCGGAGTCGAAGCCGATGTAGCGGCTTTCAGCCTGCAAACCGGCGATTTCGGGTTCCTGGACTCGTCCAGGCACGTCATGAAGGGCAACCGCAAACTGGTTGCCGAGTTGACGGTGAAAGGCGGCAAGGTGGTTTGGGATCTGAACGGACGGACCGGGTTGTAGCCAGGGCCGGGCGCGGACGAGGGCGTCCGCCGCGCGAACCCTGATGTAGAATAGAACCCGACCGAGGTCACGATAATCATGTCAGACGCACTTTCTCGAAGATCCTTCCTGAAGAGATCCACCATTGCCGGAGCGACGGCTTCGGCCTTCACCATCGTGAAGCCGGAGCAGGTTCACGCCGCCGGCAAGGAGAAGCTCAAGGCCGGGCTGATCGGCTGCGGCGGCCGCGGCACCGAGGCTGTCCGCAATATCCTCACGGCCTGCGACAACGTCGAGCTCGTCGCCATGGGCGACGCCTTCGAGGACCGTCTCGAAGCCTCGTTCAAGGAACTCCAGGCCACCAAGTTCCTGAACCGCATCAAGGTCGATGCCGAGCACCGCTTCAGCGGCTTCGATGCCTACAAGAAAGTCATCGCGTCGGACATTGACATCGTGATGCTGGCGACTCCGCCCGCCTACCGGCCCGCGCATTTCGAGGCCGCCGTCGAGGCGAAGAAGCACGTCTTCTGCGAGAAGCCGTTCGGCACGGACCCGGTCAACGTCCGCCGGTTCATGGCCGCGGCGAAGAAGTCGGAAGAGCTGAAGCTCACGGTGAAGTCGGGCGCGCAGCGCCGCTCTCAGGCCTACTACCTCGACCTGTACAAGAAAGTGAAGGACGGCGGGATCGGCGACATAGTCGCCACCTACGCTTACTGGGTCGGCAGCCCCGTGCTTCAGTTCCTGGGCGGCGGATGGCCCGGACCGAAGGGCAAGCGCGATCCGAAGTGGAGCGACCTCGAGTTCCAGAGCCGCTCGTGGTATTCATTCGTGTGGATCTGCGGCGACCAGATCGTCGAGCAGCATCTGCACAACATCGACGTCTGCAACTGGTTCATGGGCGCGCATCCGGTGGAGTGCGTGGCTTCGGGCGGCGCCGCGTGGCGCCCGCGCGAGGAAGAGTACGGCAACATCTACGACCACATCGGCGCGGATTTCGTTTACCCGAACGGCGTCCACATGTCGAGCTACTGCCGCCAGTATCACAACGCCGCCGAGAACGTGAGCGAGCTGATTGTCGGCACCAAGGGACGCATCGATACCAGCTCCCAGCGCGGGTCGCGGAAGGCCGTGAATCCGTATGAGCAGGAGCACATCGATATGGTCAACAGCATCCTCGGCCGCGGCCCGTACATCAACGAAGCGATGGCGGTGGCCGAGAGCACGATGACCTGCATCATGGGGCGCGAAGCGGCCTACTCGGGCCAGAAGATCACCTGGGACATGATCATGAACTCCCAGCTCGACCTGTTGCCCAGGACGCTCGACTACAACACGCCGATTCCGGTGACTCCGCTGCCGGTGCCGGGCGTGTATAAGTTCGTTTAGTGTTTGTGGGGCGGACCTCTTGTTCGCGCCGGGTCCCTTGACCCGGCTGGGGTCCGCCCTACATAGCTCCTATGCCCCGCATCGTCAAGTCTTCCGCTCCCATTCGCGTCTGCGATAACGGCGGGTGGACGGACACCTGGTTCGCCCGCTATGGCCGGGTGTTCAACATTGCCGTCTACCCCTATGCCGAGGTGCAGATGCTTGTGCGCGAGCATCGCGGGGACGCCCGGCGCATCACAATCCATGCCGAGAATTACGGGCAGACATACACCATTGCCGACCCGAACGGCATATACGACAAGCATCCTTTGCTCGAAGCCGCGATCGATTACATGCGGGTGCCGGATGATGTCGCGATCGAGGTTTCAATTTTCAGCGAGGCTCCGAGCGGGTGCTCCACGGGAACATCGGCCGCGGTGAGCGTGGCTCTGATCGGCGCGCTCGATTGCCTCACGCCGGGGCGCCTGTCTCCGCACGAGGCTGCGGCGGCCGCGCAGAAGATCGAGACCGAACTGCTTCATCAGCAGTGCGGGATCCAGGACCAGATCGCGTCGGCTTACGGCGGCATCAACTACATCGAGATGCACGACTATCCGCGCTCGACGGTGAGCCAGATCCGCGTGCCCGATTCGCTGTGGTGGGAGCTGGAGAGCCGCCTGTCGCTGATCTTCGTGGGGCAGACGCACAGCTCCTCGGAAGTGCACAGCATGGTGATTCGCGAACTCGAGGACGCGGGGCCCGAGGCTCCGAAGCTGCGCCCGCTGCGCCTGACCGCGGCGAAGTCGAAGGACGCGCTCTATGCGGGCGACTTCGGCGCGCTCGGCCGCGCCATGATCGAGAATACCGAGGCGCAGGCGGCGCTTCATCCGGCGCTGGTCGGGCCGGATCACCAGCGCATCATCGAGATCGCGAAGGCTTACGGCGCCGACGGATGGAAGGTGAACGGCGCGGGCGGGGCGGGCGGGTCGGTCAGCATCCTGAGCGGCCCGGATGCGGCTCGCAAGCGCGCTATGCTGCGGGAGATCCGGCAGGCGGACTCGAAGTATCGCGACATACCGATCTACCTGAGCCGGTTCGGCCTGCGGGTCTGGGAAAGCCGTCATGACAGTCTGTTACCAGTGGATGGAGAGCCCGGTCGGAAGGCTGCTGCTGGCAGCCGATGATTCCGGGCTGCGGGCGCTTTTGTTCGAAGGCGCCGCGCCCGCAGCGGCGTGGCGCGAAGATCCGGCTCCCCTGGGGGAGGCGGTCCGCCAGCTGCGCGCGTGGTTTGCGGGCGAGTTGCAGGAATTCGACCTGAAGCTGGCGCCGCAGGGCACGCCCTTCCAGCGGCGCGTTTGGAGCGAGCTGATCCACATCCCCTACGGAAGGACCATTTCCTACGGCGAACTCGCGCGGCGGGTGGGCAATCCGCAGGCCTCCCGCGCCGTGGGACTTGCCAACGGGGCGAACCCGATCCCGATCGTCATCCCGTGCCACCGTGTGATCGGAACGAAGGAAAACTCACGGGTTACGGCGGCGGCATAGACCGGAAGCGGTGGCTGCTCGCGCACGAGCAACGAAACGTGGCGTATACTCTGACTTTAGATCCTTGAAAAAGCGGAGGTGCGCGCCCGGCCGCGAGGCTGGGAGAGCGCGCTTCCGGATTGCACCTGGAGAATGCCATGGCTACTCTTGAGTCTCTGGCACTACCTGGGGCCAGCCGGTTGTCGGCGAGTAAGCCGGACCCCGACGCTGCGTTGGCCCAAAAGTTCCTGGAAACGATGTTCCTCATGAGGGAAGTCGAGGACCGGATTCAAAACAAGCTCTACCGGCAGGGCAAAGTCGTTGGTGGCGTCTACATAGGACGCGGCCAGGAAGCCATCTGCGCGGGCGCCGGCGTTGCCGCCGAGCCCGGCGATTTCCTGTATCCCTGCCACCGCGACATGGGTTTATACTTCCTCCGCGGCGTCCAACCCCGTCAGGTCTTTGCGCAATACATGGGTCGTGTGGGCGGTCTCACACGCGGCCGGGACGGCAACATGCATATGGGCGACCTGAAGCTGAAGATTGTCGCCATCATCAGCGCGATCGGCGCCGCGATTCCCGTGGCCGCCGGAACGGCGCTCGCGCAGAAGTTGAAGGGCAGTCCGGACATCACGTTCTGCTTCTTCGGCGACGGCGCCACCAGCCGGGGCGACTGGCACGAGGGCGTGAACTTCGCCGCCGTCACGCGTGCTCCCCTGGTCCTCATCTGCAACAACAACATGTACGCGTACTCGACGCCGGTCGATAAGCAGATGGCGTGTGCCAACGTGGCCGACCGCGGCCCGGGCTACGGCATCCCGGCCGAGATCGTCGATGGCAACGACCCCTTCGCCGTCCACGAGGCGGCCGTACGCGCCGCTTCGCACGCGCGCGCGGGGCTCGGCCCGTACCTGATCGAGTGCAAGACGTTCCGCATGACCGGACACTCCGCGCACGATGCCGGCGACTACGTTCCGAAACACCTGTGGAAGGAATGGGAAGCCAAGGACCCGATCGCGTGCCTGGAACGGAAGATGATCGAGAAGCGCTGGGCGACCCGCGAGGCCATCGACCGGACGTTTGCGCGGCTCCGGCGTGAGGTGGACGCCGCCATCGAGTGGGCCGAACAGAGCCCGTATCCGGATCCCTCCGAGTTGCTCGACGGCGTTTACGAGAGCTGAGCCATGGCGATCACGTACCTTGAAGCCATCCGCCAGGGAATCTGGGAGGAGATGGAGCGCGACCCGAACGTGTTCCTGCTCGGCGAGGACATAGGCGTCTATGGCGGCGCCTTTAAAGTGACCGCCGGGATGCTGGAGCATTTCGGTGAGAACCGCGTGGTCGATACGCCGCTCGCCGAATCGGCCGTGGCGGGCGCGGCGATCGGCGCGAGCTTCGCGGGCATGCGGCCCGTCGCCGAGATGCAGTTTTCCGATTTCATCAGCTGCGCGTTCGACCAGATCGTGAACTACGCCGCCAAGTGCCGCTACCGGTGGAACGCGCCGGTGCCCATCGTGGTGCGCGCCCCCTCGGGCGGCGGCGTGCATGGCGGGCCGTTTCATTCTCAGAATCCCGAGGCGTGGTTCACGCGCGTGCCGGGCCTAAAGGTGGTCACGCCGGCGACGGCCTACGACGCCAAGGGACTGATCAAGGCCTCGATCCGCGACAACGACCCGGTGATTTTCCTCGAGCACAAGGCGCTCTACAGGCGCATCAAGGAAGACGTTCCCGAGGGCGACTACACGGTTCCGCTCGGGAAAGCTCGCGTATTTCGCGAGGGGACGGACCTTTCGATCATCACCTACGGCGCGATGGTATACGTGGCGAACGAGGCCGCCGATGCGCTGGCGAAAGAGGGCGCGTCGGTCGAGATCGTCGATCTGCGGACCCTGGTGCCGCTCGATGAAGAAGCGGTGCTCGAAAGCGTGAGGAAGACGTCTCGCGCGATCGTGCTGCATGAGGACACGCTGACGGGCGGCTTCGGCGGCGAGATCGCGGCGCGGATTACCGAGCGGGCGTTCGAATTTCTGGATGCCCCGGTAGTGCGGATCGGTTCTCCGGATACGCCGGTGCCGTTCAGCCCGCCGCTGGAAGAGGCGTTTTTGCCGAATGCGGCGAAGGTGCTCGAAAAGGCTCGCTGGTTGCTGGAGTATTAATTTGATGGCGCGGTGTTAACCGCCGCGCAGGTTTGGCAACCGGCCCCGCTAAAATCTGCGCGGGTTGAGCAGGGTGCGCGGATCGAGCAGGTGCTTGGGCTGGAAGGTGCGCTCGTCCCATTCGAAGCCTGGGGCGAAGAGCACTCCCGCGAAATAACCCGTCTCGCGGAACACGCAGTATTGCACGCGCGCCTCGATCTCCTGAACCGGCAGGCAGATGTGCACGACCGCGCCTTCCGGGACCGGTTCCTCGAACTGCAGGCAGGCGCCCGAATTTGAGATGTCCTCAAGGTTCGCGTTGGTTCTTGCGGGCCGGCCGGACTTGTCTTTCCACCAGACCTCGATCAAGTCCGAGCACAGCATTCGAGGCTCAACTCGCCTGTCCCTCATCGCTTACCACATCGGCCGGATCTCCCGCCGGATTTAGCGGGAATCCGCCTTAGATACTAAATTCTGTTAAACATCTGGACTACTTTCAGCAAGGACTTGTACTGCCGGATCAGCGGCGCCATCTTTCTTTCGCGCTCGTCGATTTCCTGCGCGCGCTTCAGCACTTCTTCGGCCTTGTCCTGAGGAATGCTGACGACACCGTCTCCGTCGGCAACAATGATGTCGCCGGGCGCGACGGTGACGCCCGCGCACTCGACGGGCATGCCGCGGCCGACACTGGCGAAGCGGCCCACGGTGCTCGAGGGCACGACCGAGCGGGCGTAGACGGGCAGCTTCATTTCACGCAGTTCGCCCACGTCGCGCACTCCGGCGTCGAGCACCATGCCGGCCAGGCCGCGTACTTTGGCGTCGGTGCCCATGAGACCGCCGAGCGCGGCGACGTCGAGTCCGTCCTCGATCACGATCACGCCGACCTCGCCGGGCTTGGCGTTGTCGATCATGGCGACCGAATCGCGGGCCGAGAGCTGCGCGGTCGCTTTCTCGGGCGGCGCGGGCTTGAGCAGCGCGGTGGCGGCGCGCCCCGCGAAGCTGCCGGGCGACTGCGGGCGCATGTCGTGCGACATGAAGCCGCGCTTTCCGGTGACCTGGTCGATGGCGTCGGCGAGCGAAGCGGTCGGCACCTTGGCGAGGGCGGCGACCAGAGGATCGGCGGGCGCGGGCGCGGTTCTATGGGCGGCCTGCCAGCCGAGCCCGGCGAGCGCGGCGGCGAGGGCGAGCAGTGCGAGTCTGATGCGGGTTGCTTTCATTTCCGGTACCTCCGCTCGTATTCTTCTCTGGTACAGAAGCTGTTCCGGTCAATGGCAAGATCGATGGCGAGCACGCCGTCGAGGTGATCCATTTCGTGCTGGAGGAGTTCGGCCAGCGCGCCCTCCGCTTCGAGGAGGCGCGCCTGGCCGTTCTCGTCCGCGTAATGGAGCGTCACCGAACGAGACCGCTCCACCAGGACCATCAGACCGGGAAACGAAAAGCAATTGTCCCACACGCGGAACTTCTCGTCGCTGAGGCGCTCGAAGGCGGGGTTGACGAGCGAATACGACGCGCCCTCGTACTCGATGTAGATGACGCGAACCGTTTCGCCGATCTGGACGGCGCTGATGCCGCGTCCGAAGCCGTGCGCGCGCCGGAACTCGTGGAGCGTGTCGCGCAGGTCGGCCAGGAGCGCGGCCGTGGCGTCCGGAGAGCCTGCGGGGCAGGAGGCCTGGCGCAGCGTCGGATCGCCAAGCTGGAGAATCCTCCGCGCCGCCATCCTCAATAGACCTCGAAGCAGAAGACGGTGTTTGCGCCCTGCGGGCTCAGCGAGTACTCGCCGTTTTCGAGGCCCATGCCTTCGTTGACCTCGATCCGGTACAGCCGGCCGGTGAGGTGCGTGACCATCAGGCGCAGCGGGCGGTCCTTCTTCTTTTGCGAGATCACCACCTGGCGGTTGCCGCCTTTCACTTCGAGCCGGTAGAGGCCGAGCGAGTCGGGCGCGATTTTGTCGGATTCGAACAGGAAGATCGGCTCGGCAAGCGGAGTGCGCGCGGGCGAACTCACGCCGGGGATCACGTAGGCGGTCTCGTTCTTGCCCTTTTGGGATTCCTTGGCCTCGCCCACCTCGGTCTCGACCAGGTTGTCGGCATGCATCAGGTACGGCACATCGGGCTTGGGCGGGCGCGGCCCGTTGTAGGCTTCCTGGTTTTGCGCGGCGGCGAGGCCGGCGCAGAGCAAGAGTGGCAGGGCGGAGAGAGCGGCTGTGATTTTCATGAGCCTGTTTCTATTCTACGTGCGCGGCTGGAGGTGGGTTGCTTGCCGAACCAATCCGCCCGCCGCCGCTGCGTTACGGGAAGTACGGCTGACGGCCGGATCAGTACGGATTCCCCGCCGCTTTGCGATCGTGGGGCCGGATAAGCAGCAGGCGCGACTCGGGGCTCGACAGGCGCGCTTCGATCACTGCCAGGACGCGGTCGAGTTCGTCTTCCGAGACCGGCTTGCTCAGCACGTGGCTTTCGGCGTTCAACAGGCCGCGCGACATCTCGAAGTCGAAGCCTTCGGTCAGCAGCACGAAGCCGCCGACTTCGTTCCGGACGCTTTCGGAAAGCTCGATCCAGTTCAGGCCGGGGAGGCGCACGGAGCAGAACACGATGTCGAAACGGAGGCGCTGGACGAGCTCGGCTCCTTCCTCGCCGCTCGCGGCGGGAATCACGCGGCAGCCGCGCTGTGTGAGGACGCGGACCAGTCCTTCGCGGTGCTCGGCGTCGGGCTCGACCACCAGGCAGGTGAAAGCGCGGGCCACGCCGCCGGTTTCGGCCATGCGGGCCGGGGCCATCGGGAACTCGAGCTCGAGGCGGTAGACGCCCTCGGGCGTGCGCGTCATGCGAAGCTCGCCGCCGTGGCTGTTGATGATGCCGCGCGTGACGCCGTCGGCGTGCGGCGCAAAACCGGAGTTGGCCGTGAGTCCTTCCCACGGCGCCTTGGCCGCGTGCACGGCGTAAGCGATCTCGACAACGGCGCGCCGGCCCAGAATGCTGGTGGCAATTGCAAGGCGCTTGTCGGAGGATTCCAAAAGCGCGTGCTCGGCCTGGACCAGCAGGTCGAGGAACACGCGCTCGAGCTGGCCCTGCGAGCCCAGGATGTGGACCGGTCCCGGCGAGAGCTGTTCTTCGATATCCAGTCCCCGCGTCGCCCACTCCTGGCGGCGGAACTCGATCAGGCTGCGCAGGAGCGCGTTCAATTCGATGCGCTTCGGCTCTGCGCGCTCGGGTTGCATGAACGACACCAGGCGCGCGACGATGTCCGAGGCCTTCTGGGCTTCGCCGGCGATGGTCTGCAGGTCGGTCCGCAGCGTTCCGGCGGGCGCGAGCGCGATGTCTTCGGCCAGCGTCGAGATCGAGTCGAGCGGCGATTTCAGCTCCGAGGCGATGCCCGAGATCAACTGCCCCACCGCGGCCAGC
The DNA here is from genome assembly GCA_050261515.1 of Acidobacteriota bacterium. Taxonomy (GTDB): domain Bacteria; phylum Acidobacteriota; class Terriglobia; order Bryobacterales; family Bryobacteraceae; genus JBLNDJ01. The sequence continues at coordinate 41,532 of JBLNDJ010000045.1, forward strand.
TTTTCGCTGCGGTAGAGCTGCTCGCGGATGGACTTCTCTTCGAGCAGCCGGAGCGCGATGCCGATCTGGTTGGCCAGGTGCTGGGTCAGGATGCGCTCGTCGCGCGTGAATTCGTGCTCGGCTTTGTTGGCGTACATCTCGAGCACGCCGACGATTTCGGATTCGGCGAACATCGGGACGAACATGACCGAGCCGGGCTGGCGCTCGGGGCGGCCGTCCGGGAAAAACGGGCTGCGGCGCGTGTCGGCGATGGTCAGCAGCGCCTGGTTGCGGAAGCACACGGCCGGGCCGAGCGGCAGAGCGCCTTCAGGCGCGTTGACCGGAACCGAAAACGGTGCGCTCTCGGCCGCCTGGCGGACGCGGTCGAGCTCCTTGGTGGCGCGGTTGTAGAGATAGACGTGCAGTCCGGCCAGTTTCAGGATGCCGGGTAGCGTGGCCGCGAGGCGCGTGAGGATCTCGGAGGGCGAGGCAACGCCGATCACGTCCTCGCTGAGCATATAGAACGTCCGGACCATGTTGCGCTGGGCCGACATGCGGCGCTCGCGCATCCACCAGAGCGCCAGCGCGAACACCAGGAACGCCAGCGAGACGGCGAACCACTCGGGCGAAATCAGCCAGCGCTTGTTGATGAGGACGATGTCCTCTTCCTCCGACAGCACGAGCTGGAAGGAGCGGTTATAGGGTGCGAACGGGCAGTATTGCGAGGCGATGCCTTCGGCGCGCACGTGGTCGCCGATCTCGAAGCGGTCGAGGCTGGCGGGTTTGGCGGCGCCGCGCGGGAGCAGAATCTTCAGCGGCTTTTTGACGTCGCCGATGAGGACGTAATCGCCCAGGACGTTTTCGCCTTTGTCAACGACGCGACCCTCCACCTCGACCAGCAGGCCGAGGTTCCGCAGCGACTGCGCCTCCGGGAGCGAAAGCTTGCGGGCGCTCGGAGCCGTACCGCGCGTGAGCACGGTGATGTGGGAGACGAGCAGCACGGGCATGCCGGCGCGCTTCGAAACGGTGCCGCGGGCTTCGACGCGCTCGCCGGGCTGGAACGACGCGAACTGCGCCGGGGCGCACTCGAGCAGCAGGCCGTGGCCGCCTTCGTCCTGGATGGGGATGTGGGCGTAAAGCGGATACACCATCCGCCGTGCGGACACGACGCCCTCCACCGTGACGGCTTCGCCTTCCAGGACCGGCGCGAAGTCGCCCGCGCGGCGTTCGTTGACCCGCTCGATCGAGACGGTTGGGGCCGCCAGGCCGAGCGCCGCCGAGGCGAGGCCCAGGGCCGCCAATCTTGCTAGACCGCTTTTTGCGCGGATAGCCACGTTTCCAGTTCGGGATCCGTAAAATCCCGGATGCTTGCGTCAACCCGAGGCAACTCGTCAACCGTGTGCGTCGTCAGGACGGCAACGACCCGGGCGCCCGATGCGCGGGCGGCCTCGACGCCGGCCACGGAGTCCTCGAAAACGATGCAATTCGCAGGCGCCACGGAAAGCAGTTCCGCCGCCTTGAAATAAATCTCCGGATCGGGTTTAGGCCGTTCGACCTGATGCCCGTTGATCACCACGCGGAAGTAAGGCCGCAATCCGCCGGTGTCGATGACGAAGTCGGCGTTCGCCGGCTCCCCGTTCGTCGCGATCGCTTTGGGCGTTTCCGGATGCCGCTCGAGAAACGCCGCGATTCCGGGAACCAGGTGCTCCCCGAGCACGGGACGCATGATTTCCCGGTACAGTTTCTCCTTTTCGGCGCCGTGCCGGAAGACCTCTGCTGGAGTGAGGTCCTCGCCGAAGGCGTCGGCCACAATGTCGTCGTTCCGCCTGCCGAACATTCGCAGGTCGAAACCCTCCGGCGCTTCGAGTCCGCATCGCCGGAGGTACTCGCGCCAGGTCTGCGCATGGACGCGGTTCGAATCCACAATTACACCGTCGAGGTCGAACACGAACGCCAACCCCGTGGACAAGCCCAAACCTCTTGCTGTAGAGCGGATCATATCATGAAATGCCAAAACAGGCTATAGTACTCAACCTAAATGCTATAATTCGTCCCGATGGACGTTTTCGAGGAGCTGGTGCGGCTTCGGCGGATGGGCCGGAAGTGCGCGCTGGCGACGATCGTCGAAGTCCGAGGCTCCATCCCGAGCTATAAGGCGGCAAAACTGCTGGTCAGAGACGACGGCTCCATTCTAGGGACCGTCGGCGGCGGCTGCGTGGAAGCCGACGTCTGGAACGCCGCCCGCGAGGCGATGGAGAGCGGGCAGCCGAAGCGGCTGACGTTCGAACTCGGCCAGGACGCGGCGTATGACAACGGCCTGATCTGTGGAGGACAGTTGGACGTGTTCGTCGAACCCGTGCTGCCCCAGCCGAGAGCCATCGTTTTCGGCGCCGGGCACATCTCCAAAAGTTTGTCCAAGGTGTTAAGTCTAGCGGGTTTCTTCGTCGCCGTGGTGGACGACCGCGAGGCGTTTGCCAACCGCGAGCGGTTTCCCGAGGCCGTTGAGGTCCTGGCCGGGGAATACGAGGAAATTTTCCCGCGGCTGGATGTGAACGAGTCCTGCTACCTGGTGATTGTCACGCGCGGGCACAGGGACGATATGCGGGTGCTGCGGTGGGCGGTCGGGACTCCGGCGCGGTACGTCGCGATGATCGGCAGCAAGCGCAAGGTCATCGCCGTGGTGAAGGAACTGGAGAAAGAGGGCGTGCCGCGCGAGGCGTTCGAGCGGATCAACGCGCCGATGGGGCTGGAGATCGGGGCGGTGACGCCGGAGGAGATCGCTGTTTCGGTGGCGGCGGAGATGATCGCGGTGCGGCGCGGGGCGGAGTCGAACTGGCGGGAGATGTCGAAATCGATCTTCGCGAATGAGCGGTTGAAAGCGTTGCTGAAGTGAAGGGCAGAAGTCAGAAGTCAGAAGCCGGAAGTCAGAAGGCGTATCCGGCGGCTGTCATCCTTGCGGGGGGCGCCTCCCGGCGGATGGGGAGCCCTAAGGCTTTGCTGGTCGCTCCGGGGGGCGAAACCTTTATCGATACGTTGATTGGCGTGTTGGGGGCTTCGTGCGCTCCCGTGATCGTCGTGCTTGGGCATGAGGCCGCGCGGATTCGGGATGGGGCGGCTCGCGGGGGCGAGGCTGTCTTTGTTTTCAACGAAGGGTATGCCGCGGGGCAGCTCAGTTCGCTTCAATGCGGGTTGCGCGCGGTTCCGGCGGCGGCTTCGGGCGTCCTGTTTATGCCGGTGGATTTGCCGCTTGTGAGAGCCGAGACGGTCGCGAAGCTGGTCTCCGCGCTTCCCGGCGCTCAGCTGGCGATTCCCCGGTTCGAGGGGCGGCACGGGCATCCGGTGTGCTGCTCTCGCGAGTTGATTCCGGAATTTCTTGCGCTCGCGGCCGGGGCGCAGGCCCGGGATGTCATCCACGCGCATGCGGCGCGGTATGTGGACGTCGACGACCCCGGCGTGGTGCGCGATATTGACGACCGGGAGGCGTACCGGTCTTTGATCGAGTCCGCGGGATCGCGATGAGACTGCGGAAGAAGACGCTCCTCAGGCTCGCGCTGGCGGCGGTGGCGCTGGTGGCGGCGGTGGGCCTGATCGTACCGCTGGTCGATGCCGGCAGGTTCAGCACTCGCGTCAAAACGAGCCTCTCGGCGGCGCTGGGGCGGGAGGTCGAGATCGGGAAGGTCCGGCTGGACCTGTTTAACGGGCCGGGGTTTTCAGTCGATCGCGTGGTGGTGCGCGAAGACCCGCGGGTGGGGATTGAGCCGTTCGCGTATGTCGAATCGCTCGAGGCTCGCGTGAGCCTCGCCAGCCTGTGGACAGGGCGGCTGGAGTTTTCGAACCTGCGGCTGGTGAACGCGAGCATTAACCTCACGCGGCCTGAGGGCGGGCACTGGAATTTCGAATCGCTCCCGGGCCCCGCGCAGTTACCGGCGATCGAGGTCCGCGGCGGGCGGATCAACTTCAAGTTCGGCAATACGAAATCGATCTTCTACCTGGCGGAGGCGCGGCTCGATGCGTCGGCTTCTCCTTCCGGTGAGTGGCGCCTCGAGTTCGAGGGCGAGCCCGCGCGGACGGATCGCGGCAGCCAGGGCTTCGGGCGGTTCACCATGCGCGGGCAGTGGCGGCCGGGGCGCGCACCAGGCGGCGAGATCGACGGCTCCATCGAGATCGAGAACGGCTCGCTTTCGGACCTGATGCGGCTGGCCCACGGGCACGATATCGGCGTGCATGGGCGGCTGACGTCGCGCGCCCGTCTTTCCGGCCCGCTGTCGAACATCGCGATCACCGGCCGGATGCAGATCGGCGACATACACCGCTGGGACCTGCTGCCGCCGCACGGCGGCGGGTGGCCGCTCGATTTTCACGGCACGCTCGACCTGGTTGGGCAGGAACTGCGGCTGGAGACGGCGCGAACACTTCCTGTGTCGCTCCAATTCCGCGCCACGGGATTCCTTTCGCGGCCCCGCTGGGCTTCTCTGATCACGCTCGACCGGCTGCCGTTCGCTCCGCTGCCTGAAGTGGCGCGGCACATGGGGCTCGAGCTGCCGGAGGCGCTGGCTGTGACGGGCGAGCTGACAGGCGTGATCGGGTACTCGCCCGAGAGCCTGCTGCAAGGCAAGGTCGCCGCCGGCGAGACAACGGTCACGATTCCGGACGGGCCGCCGCTGCGGTTCCGGAATGCGCAGGTCCGCCTGGACCGCGAGAAAGTGCATCTCGAACCGGCGGCTTTTGAAGCGGGAACGCAGACGGCCACGGGCGAAGGCGAGTACACGTGGGCGGGGCAGGCGTGGAGCGCGCGGATCACGGCGGCGGGAATGGAGCTGGCGGGCGCCGAGCGCGGCGCGCGGCTGCTCGGTGCGGTGCCGCTGGTGGAGCACTGCACGGCGGGAACCTGGACCGGGCAGCTCGATTACCGCAAGGACGGCGAGAAGCCGGGCGCGTGGACGGGCGCGTTCCGGCTGGAGAACGCATCCATTCCGGTGGAGGGGCTCGCCGATCCGGTCGAACTGGTCTCGGCGCGCGTCGCGCTGGGCGAAGACGGCGCGGTGGTGGACCGCATCGAGGGGCGCGCGGGCCCGGTCGCCTTCAAGGGAGACTACCGCTATGCGGCCGCGAACGCGCGGCCGCACCGGCTCACGCTGCGCATTCCGGCGCTCGATGCCGCGGAACTGGAGCGGCTGCTGATGCCCACGCTGCGGCGCGAAGAGACGCTGTTCGCCCGCGCGCTGCGGCTGGGACGGACGCGCGTGCCCCAGTGGCTCGAAGCGCGGCGGGCCGAGGCGGCGGTCGAGATCGGGTCGATGCAGGTGAAAGGGCTGCCGCTCGAGAACGTGCGCGCGCACGTGCGCTGGGACGGCACGACCGTAGAGGCCACCGACCTGGCGGCCCGGTTCGAGGATGGCCAGATGACCGGACGGCTGACGGCGAACCTGCGGCGCAGCGCGCCCGCGTATCGCATGAACGTGCGTCTTCGGGGCGTCGAATGGATGGGGGGCAAGTGGGACAGCCGGAGCCTGGTGCAGTCTTCCGGGACCGGCTTGGACGTGATGCGGAACCTGCGGCTGGAGGGCTCGTTCAAGGCGCGGTCGGTGGAACTGGCGGGCGAGGCAGAGGCGCGCGACGTCTCCGGGACGTATGCGTTCGCGATGAATCGCGGGCTGCCCACGTTCGAGTTCTCGGACCTTCTGTTGACGCTGGGCGAGTCGCTGTTCAAGGGGAAGGGCGCGACGGGGCCCGACGGGCGCGTGTATTTCGATTTGTCCGACGGGCAGACGCAGATGCGGATGAACGCCACGGTGTGGCCGTTCCATCTGGAGATGGCGTCGCGCAATCCGGGCACATTGTAAGAAGCTCCACCGCCCGGTTGCTTCGCGGCCTCAAGACGCGGGTTTTCTCTGCGTCTTCTGCGCCTCTGCGATGATGCTTTTGGTCCGCTGTTGCTAGAATGAAACTTCCAGCCGATGTCTTTAACCGCGGCCCAGCCGAACTCCCGCGTCCGCTCCGCACTCGATCGGGTGGAGGCGGTTTTCAGCGAGCAATTCGCTGAACTGGCGCGGTGGGCGCGGCGCGAAACAGCCGGGGAATTCGGAGAAGCGCTGCGCCGTTTCCTTTCCTCTCAAGGCGAAGACGGGTGGGCTTCCGCCCTGATCGCTTCAATCGGCGGGTTCTGCTCGCGCGCGATTCTCATGACGGTCCACGGGACGTCGCTGAAGGTCGCGGGCGTTCTCGGGCCGCCCGAGGGCGCACCCTCCGCGGGAACCGAAGTGGCGCTCGAAGGGGCGCTCGCGGCCGCCGTGAAATCCCCGGATGCGCTGGTCACAACAACGACCGCGGCTGAAATTTCCAGTCCTGCGGCGGCGTTTTTCGAACGCGCGGGCGCGGCGAATTGCGCGGTGGTCCCGGTGGTGGCGGGCGGGCGCGCGGCAGCCGTCCTGATCGGCGCGGGCGAGGGCATGGACGTGGGCGCGCTCGAGACGATGGCGGCGCTTGCGGGATTGATTTTTGACCGGAGGGCGAAGCTTGCCCCGGACCTCTCGCATCCGCGGGCGCAGCGGTTCGCCCGCGTGCGCGTGGCCGAAATCCTGCTGTACAAGACGCAGGCCGTTCGCGATGGGCGGTCGCGGAAGAAGATCTACGCCGAACTGAGAGAAGAAATCGACGCGGCGCGTGCAGCTTACGCGCGAGAATTCGGCGGCGCGCCCGACTATCTTCATTTGGAGTTGCTACGAACCCTGGCCAATGACGAAGTTTCCGCACTGGGCGAAGAATATCCAGGTCCGCTTCGATAGGCGGGCCGCGCGGGCCGCCTTCGCTCTGTTGGTGTTCACCGCCGCGACGTTCGGCGCAGAAGGATCCGGACCGGCCGCGGCCCGGCGCAAAGCCCCCGCGCGCAAGGCTCCCGCTCGCGCAGCGGCTTCCGCGAAACCCACCGGGGCTCGCGTAAAGGCCGCCGCTGCGCCGGCTTCCACGCCCGCGGCGCCGCAGGGCGCGCTGGCGCTCGTGAAGTCGGGCATCACGGCGCAGATCCAGAAGCAGCCCGCGGCGGCGGTGCGAGACCTGCGCGCCGTGCGCGACAAGGTGCCGGCGCTGGCCGACTACATTGCGTATTCGCTTGCCGCGGCCGAGTTCGATCTCGGCGATTTCAAGAGCGTGCTCGTGGACCTGGACCCGGTGTGGAGGAGTTCGCCGCCTTCGCCGCTCACGGGCGACGCGGCGCTGCTGGCCGCGCGCGCGTATAAAGAGCTTGCGAATCCGGCCGAGGCCGTGCGCATCCTGCGGGATAACTATTCTCAGCTTGGGCAGCCGGCGGGCGATGCGCTGCTGGCGGCCTGTTACCGGGCCTCGACGGACCTCGCGTCGGCGGCCGTCTACTACCAGCGCGTCTACTATCAGTATCCCGCGAGCGGCGAGGCGGAACAGGCCGCGCCCGCGCTGGCCGAGTTGAAGGCCGCGCTTGGCGACCTGTATCCGCCGCCGACGACGCAGGCCATGTTCCAGCGCGCTGAGAAGCTCACGCAGGCGGGCGACTACCGGCGCGCTCGCATCGAGTACGAAGCGATGCTCACGATCGCCGGCGGCGGCGACCGCGAGGTGGCGCGCGTGCGCATGGGCGCGCTCGATTTCCTCGCGTACCAGACCGAGTCCGCATACAAGTATCTGAGCGGGCTGAACGTCAGTTCGGCCGAGGCCGATGCCGAGCGGCTCTATTACATCGCCGAATGCTCGCGCCGGCAGGACCGCGAGGATCTGCTGATGGACGCGGTGAAGCGGCTGGAGAAATATCCGCAGTCGCCGTGGCGGCTGAAGGCGCTGTACTCGGCCGGGAACCGCTACCTTCTGCAGAACCGCGCGGACCTCTACGTTCCGCTCTATCGCGCGTGCTTCGATTCGTTTACGCAGGAGCCGCAGGCAGACTACTGCCATTGGAAGGTGGCATGGAACTCGTACATACAGCGCAAGCCGGAGGCGGCGGAGCTGATACGCGAGCACCTGTTGAAGTTTCCGGGCTCGGAGCGGTCGAGCGCCGCACTGTATTTTCTGGGGCGGCTGGCGGAAGGCGCGCGCGCGCCCGAGATGGCCAAGGCTTACTACAACGAGATCGTCGCGCGGTTTCCGAATCACTACTACAACGACCTCGCGGAGAAGCGGCTGACCGATCCGGCGCTGTTCCGCGCGGTGGAATCGGAGGAGGTGCGTGCGTTCCTGAACAAAGTGGTGTGGCCCGTGCGGATGATCGAGAGGAGGTTCGATCCGCTGCCCGCGACCAGGGCGCGAATCGAGCGCGCGCGGCTGCTCGAATCGGCGGGCCTGCCGGACCTCGCGGAGTTGGAGTTGCGCTACGGCGCGCGCAAAGAGAACCAGCCGCACGTGCTGGCGATGCAGCTTGCGCAGACCGCAAACAAGTACGACACGCCGCAGCGCGCCATGCGGCTTATGAAGAACCTTGTGCCCGGGTACCTGTCGATTCCGCTCGAAGACGCGCCGGCGAGCTTCTGGCGGCTGCTGTATCCCATGCCGTGGCGCACCGAACTCGAGCGCTACTCGCGGCTGCGCGGGCTCGATCCGTACCTCGTGGCGGGCCTGATCCGGCAGGAGTCGGAGTTCAATCCGCAGGCGGTATCGCCCGCGCAGGCGTACGGGCTGACGCAGATCCTGCCTTCCACCGGGCGCGCGCTGCTGAAGATGAACCGGCGGCGTTTCCACCCCAGCATCCTGTTCCGGCCGGAGGTGAACCTGCGGATCGGGACGACCTACCTGCGCACGATGTACGACAACCATTCGGGCCGGTGGGAACTGGCGCTGGCGGCTTACAACGCGGGCGGTTCGCGCGTTTTGAACTGGCAGACCTGGGCGGAGTATCGTGAGCCGGCCGAGTTCATCGAGACGATTCCGTTCAGCGAAACGCGCAACTACGTGTTCTCGGTTCTGAGGAACGCGGCGATTTACCGGAAGCTGTACAGCCCGGAGGAATCGGGCGTGCTGGCGAGGGACCGCCTCTCGCCGCGGCTTCCGAAGGCAAGTCCGGCCGTCGCTTCGAAGAAGCACCCGTTCAAGCGGAATCCCGTGGTGACGACGAAGAAGCACCGCCCGGCGAAGCACCGCGCGCGGCCGCGGACCCAGGCGAAGACGAAGAAGTAGATCAGCGCCGCAGGCGGTTGCGGATCTTGCGGGCGAGCTTCTCGATCTGCTCGGTCTTCTTGAGCGAAGCGACCGGGAGCACGCGGTAGTCGCTCTTTTCGATCTCGGCTTTGAGTTCCGCGGCGAGCTTCTGGAGTTCGTCCACGTCGCGCATCGTTTTTTCGTGTTCGACCTTGAGGATCTCGTCGCGTTGGGATTTGCCGCTGGGGAGCTTCGGTTCGGGCTCATCCTGCCGGTACTCGAAGCCGAGCGGCGCCGCGAGCAGGGCGGCGGCGAACTGGGTGCGGGTCACGCTAATATGCTAGTGCGTTTCAAGCGGCGCCGTGGCTCCTGAACCAGTCGAGCATGCGCCGCCAGGCGTCCTCGGCGTCGGCTTTGCGGTAGCTCGGGCGGTAGTCGGCGTTGAAGGCGTGCGGCGCTTCCGGGTAGACGATGATCTCGGAGGCGTTGCCCGCCTCCTTCAGCGCGGCGCGCATCTTCTCGACGGTGTCGAGCGGGATACCCTGATCCAACCCTCCGTAGAGGCCGATGATGGGCGCCCGGATCGAACCGGCCACGTCGAGCGGGTTCTTCGGATGCAGTTCGTCGGTGCTGCCGGTGAGGCGGCCGTACCAGGCGGCGCCCGCCTTGAGCCTCGGGCTGTGCGCCGCGTAGAGCCAGACGATGCGGCCTCCCCAGCAGAAGCCGGTGATCGCGAGCCGCGACAAGTCGCCGTTTTCGGTGGCGGCCCACTTCGCCGCCGCGTCGAGGTCCGACATGACCTGCTCATCGGGCACCTTCGGGACCACGTTGCGGACGATTTCCTGGATATCGGCGATCTTTGAGACGTCGCCCTGGCGCGCGAAGAGTTCGGGTGCGACGGCGAGGTAGCCGCGCTTGGCGAGGCGGCGGCAGAGATCGCGGATGTGTTCGTGAACTCCGAAGATTTCCTGGACTACGAGGATCACGGGGAACCCCCTGCCTTTGGCGGGACGCGCGCGGTAGCCGGGAATCTCGCCGTCGTGCACGGGGATTTTGATTTCGGATGCATCGAGGCCGTCCGTGCCGGTGGTGATGGTTTGCGCGGTTGCCGCGGGCGAGACGGCGGCAGCGAAGCCGGCCGCGAGTTTCGTGACGAGGAATTCCCTGCGATTGACGTCGAGGTCCATGGAAGCAGCCCCTTTGAAACAAGGGTAACAAAAAGGGGACAGACGCCTGTACTGGATAATCAAATTGAGACACGGGTAGAGGGGACACTTTTCATTGAATGGGAGGTGTCAGGTGCCAGGCGGGTGGTGGCTAAAGTATAGCCCGGAGTTC
>JBLNDJ010000046.1:0-3268 GCA_050261515.1 Acidobacteriota bacterium
TGCGATCCGAAGGCCACCGTGCGCTTAACGGCCAACTGAAACGGGTCGCCCTCGCTGTCGGCGTCCGCCGGCCAGCCGTCAACCTCATCGCACAAGACGTACTTCGCCGGCAGACTGCGCAGGCCCACCGCGCTGTTCGCGCCCGTCAGGATCAGCACGCCACCGGCGAATTCCTTCATCAAGATCGTGTTCCCGCTATCGCGCGAGCGCGGGTCTTTGACGCGCCCGCGAAGCACGGGCGTGCCCTCGATCAGCGAGTCCAGCCGTTGCTTGCTGAACCGCTTCGCCATCTCGACGGACGGTTGCACCAGCAGGGTAGGAGCAGGCGCGTGGTGCATCAGGTAGCCGCAGGTGTTCAGCAGTACCTCGGTGCCGCCACACTGCGCCGCCTTGACGAAGACCACGCGCTCGCACGAGATGGATGGCGAAAGCGAGTCCATGATCTCGCGCAAGTAGGGCGTGCGATCCGTACGCCACGGGCCCGGCTCGGGCGAAGTATTATCCAGGACGCGATGGGCATCGGCCCACTGGCTCACCGTGAGGCGCGGCGGCGGCAGCAGGGCTTCCAGCGCCTCACACCAGACTGTAAAGGCGCTACATTGCTGCGTCGGCATGAATCCCTCGGAGGCATTCCTCAAGCTCGTCACGGAGAATCGCCCGCACCTCGGCCTCCGGCCGGTTCGCCAGGCGCGCCGCCAAGCGATCCGGCAGGATTAGGATGCGGTCCTTCAGCGCGGAAAAGCCCTCGGCCCACGTCTGGCGCACCTCGGACGCCACCAGAAGCAAGCCGGCCCGCTGCGCGGCCTCCATCTCGCGGAGGCGTGCGAGCGCCACCTCCTTTCGGCGCCGCGCCTCATTCGTGCTGATCTTGGCCGCCTGATCGGCTTTGGACAACTTGGGCATCAGACGTTCTCCCGCAGGCTGAGCCAGCCACCCCCCGCCGGGTCCGTCATGACCTGGAACACCTTGTATGTCGCGCCGTCAATCATGACTTCGTCGCCGGCCGCGGGCGCCGCGCCGAAGTCGGCCAGATTGACGAACAGGCGCGCGTAGACACCATCGGCGCGCCGTTGCTCATCGGTCGCCCGCTCCATAATCGCCGTGACTTCGAACGGTTCGCCCACCGCAGGTTGGTAGGTGACCGTCTGACCGAAGGTTGAGATGCATCGCCGGTTGAGCGCGGAAAAGTCCATACCACACCTCAAAAAGAGGGCGCCAGCCAGGAGGGACACTGGCGCCCCTGATTTGCCGCCGTGAGCGCCAAGGAGTAAACGCCGGGAGGCGGCCCGCCGGTAGAAAGGAGTAAGACCCGGCCCCTTTGCCGCATGGGGGAAGAAACCGGAAGCCCCGCGCGGCGAACTCGGAGCCCGAAAGCCGGCTTCGAAAAATCGGGGCGGCTCGCGCATCTTCGGAAATTCCGAAGATGGGTCCCCGCCCCAGTTTCGAAGTCCCATCCTCCGGCTTCAGGCCGGAAGCTTGTTCTACGCCGGTCCGGTCAGCCCATGCACGCCCAACTTGCAGTAGACGGTCGCCACGCCGGCGCCGGCCGCCTTGATGGCAACGCCCACCAGCGGTTTGCTGCCGGTTCCGGCGGTCTTGGTGAGATTGGAAGTCGCGGAAGCGTAGTAGAGCTTGTCCCCGACGGCGATGTCATCGGCCGCCACCTTCGGCAGCTCGTACACGCCGGTCGTGGCGATCTCCACGTTCACGCCCGCCGCCTGTGTCGTGCTCGCCACGCCGATCAGAGAGCCAATCACGACCAACTGGCCCGATGTGACCCCGCCCACGGGCGCAGCCACGGTGATGTTGTTACCCGGTTGAATGTAGTTCGTCATGCTCAAAGTCCTCGTTTCGTTTGAATCGTGAAAAGCCTGTCCAGCGGAGATTGCAGCTTCGCAATCTCCGCATCGATCTTGGCGAGCGCCGCCTCAAGCTCGGGCTGGGGGCGCCGCTTGACGCCCCGAGCCTCGAACTGCACATCCGGCGCGCCCATCTCTGCGAGAATTTCTTCCCGCTTCGCCTGAAGCTCTGCCAGGGTCATGACTACGCTCCCGGATTCTTGTAGGCGCCGCGATGGTCGATGGCCCCAGCCCCGACGTGCCAGACCACCCGCACCTCGGTCCCCAGGGTGTCGAATCCCTGCCGCGTCTCGACGCGCGGCCCCTCGTAGCCGGAAAGCTCGCTGTACTCGAACACCGGCGCATCCGACGGCGAAGCGAACAGGTACCACGCGGTATCCTCACCCGCCTGGTCGAACTGCGGAATCACCACAGGAATCAGACCGCGCGCCGAAGTCTCGGCAGTGGCCGAACTGGTCGGGTAGAGCGTGGCCAGCAGCTTTTCAACCGTGCCTTCCAGCGCGGCTGGAATCACGATGTAGCGCGGCGGCGCGTCAATCGGGTTTCCGCTCGCGTCGGTCTGGAGGCGCATCGCCAGCTTACCCGCGCCGATGGTCGTGTCGGACGGCACGGCGCCAGCCGCGGCCAGGTTCTCGTGGTCGGCATGGAATACCGCCTTGCCGTCCGCGAGCAGCGGGTTGCTCACGATGACGTTCGCCAGGAAGCCCGCGAACCAGGCGCGGGCGCCGCGGGTCATCTTCGCGGAGATATCGGCGAGCGCCTGCATGTCGTCGTTGACCAGGGCCTTGAAACTGATCCCGAAGCCGCGGGCATAGCTCTTGACCGAGTAGCTCGCCAGTTCTTTGTCGCTGATCGAACCCCAGGTGATCTCGCCATTCTCGCCGACTTCGGCCAGCGCCGGCCCGTCGCCGATCTCCATGATGTGCCGCGCGCGGAAGTCGGCCACAGTCGCGCGGCGGAACAACTGCTGCACCGCACTCGGCGTGTTCCGCAGCGCGAGCAGGCTCTTGTTGTACACCTCGGCCAAGACCGCGCTGAAGTCGCTGGTCGTGTGCAAGGCGCGGGTAAGCAGTTCGGCCGGGCTGCCCAAGGTGGACAGACCACGGTGCTCAAGGCAGCGCCGCGCGATATCGCTCACGCGGTAGTAGGCGAACTCGCGGCCGGCCTCGGGTTTGTGAGAAGGGTTCATCCGGCTGTACAGCCCGTCCGCCAGACGCTCAATCAGACCGTCGCCCGCGTCGCGGGTCACTACCGCCGGTTGTCGGTTGTCGATGGCGGGCGTGTTCTTCGCCGCCTCGCGAATGATCGCCGTGCGGGCATCATCCACGGAAACGTTGCGTTGAATCAGGTCGTCCGCAAACGACGCCGCCACACCTACCGCGGCAGCGATGTTGCGGATTTGGGTTTGA
>JBLNDJ010000047.1:0-36380 GCA_050261515.1 Acidobacteriota bacterium
ACTACCGCGACATCCTCGCCCGCAAGGACGTCGATGCCGTCATCGTCGCCACCCCCGACCACTGGCACTCGGCCATCACCATCGACGCGCTCCGCGCCGGCAAGGACGTCTACTGCGAGAAACCGATGGTCCAGAAAATCGAGCAGGGCCACCCGGTCATCGATGCCGCGAAAAGCTCCGGCCGGCTCATCCAGATCGGCAGCCAGTACGTCACCTCGCTCATCTATCACAAGACGCGCGAGCTGCTCCAAAGCGGCGCCATCGGCGAGCTGAACATGGTTGAAGCCTGGCTCGACCGCAACAACGCCATGGGCGCCTGGCAGTACTCCATCCCGCCCGACGCCTCGCCGGCCACGATCGATTGGGACCGCTTCCTTGGCAGCGCGCCCAAGCGTCCCTTCGAGCCCATCCGCCTGTTCCGCTGGCGCAATTATCAGGACTATGGAACCGCCGTCGCGGGCGACCTGTTCGTTCACCTGCTGAGCGGCCTCCACTTCGCCACCGGCTCCATGGGCCCCAACCGCGTCTATGCCACCGGCGGCCTCCGCTACTGGAAAGACGGGCGCGATGTCCCCGACGTCATGCTCGCCATGATGGACTACCCGAAGACCGAGGCGCACCCCGAGTTCACCTTCGCCCTGCGCGTCAACTTCAAGAGCAGCGCGCCCGAGGAACGCTTCGGATTCCGCTTCGTGGGCAGCGAAGGCACCATCGTCTGCGGCCCCACCGTGACACTCACCAAGCGCTCCAAGCAGCCCGAGGTCGATTACTCGGCCGGAAGCTTCCCCAAGGCCATGGCGCAGGCCTACCTGGCCAGGCAGCGCCGCCCCGAGGCTACCGCCGAGGCCATGACCGGCGAGGTCCAGGACGTCTACAATCCCCCGCCCGGCCACAACGCCCACCTCGATCATCACCGCGTGTTCTGGGAAGCGGTCCGCACGCGCAAGCCCGTCTATGAGGACGCCGTCTTCGGCTTCCGCGCCGCCGGGCCCGCGCTGCTTTCGAACACCAGCTACTTCGAAAAACGCATCTGCAAGTGGGACGCCGCCGCGATGCAGGAGGTCAAAGCATGATCACGCGCCGCCATTTTCTCGAATCGACATCAGCCGCGGGACTCGCGCTGAAGACCGCCGCGGCCCAGGGAAAAAAGGTCTCCGCCAACGACACCATCCAGATCGCGCTGATCGGCTGCGGCGGCATGGGCCAGGGCGACGCGGAGTCCTCGACCTCCATTCCCGGCGTGAAGCTCGTCGCCGCCGCCGACATTTACGATGGCCGCCTCACCCGCATGAAGGAGATCTACGGCTCCGGCATCTTCACCACGCGCGACTACCGCCAGGTGCTCGCCCGCAAGGATATCGACGCCGTCATCGTCGGCACCCCCGATCACTGGCACTCGAAGATCTCCATCGATGCCATGAATGCGGGCAAGGACGTCTACTGCGAAAAGCCCATGGTGCAGCTGCTCGGCGACGGCCCGGCCGTCATCGAGGCGCAGCGCCGCACCGGCCGCATCATGCAGGTAGGCAGCCAGCGCGTCAGCTCCATCGTTTATAAGAAGGCGCAGGACCTGTTCCGCGCCGGCGCCATCGGCGAGCTGAACATGGTCGAAGCCTGGTGGGACCGCGACTCCGCAGTCGGAGCCTGGCAGTACTTCATCCCGCCCGACGCCTCCACCACGACCATCGATTGGGACGCCTTCCTCGGCCGCGCCCCCAAGCGCCCGTTTGAGCCCATCCGCCTCTTCCGCTGGCGCAATTACAAGGACTACGGGACCGGAGTCGGCGGCGACCTGTTCGTCCACCTGTTCAGCGGCATCCACTTCGTGCTCGGCTCCCACGGCCCGAACCGAATCTTCGCGACCGGCGGCCTGCGCTACTGGAAGGATGGCCGGGACGTCCCCGATGTCTTCCTCGGCGAGTACGACTACCCGAAGACCGCTTCGCATCCCGAGTTCACGCTGGCCCTGCGAGTGAACTTCAAGAGCGGAGCTGGCGAGACTTCCGGTTTCCGCTTCATCGGAAGCGAAGGCATCATGACCATCGGCAACGGCGTCACCATAACCCGCACGCCGAACGAAACCGAGCCCGGCTACAGCATCGATACGTTCGCCAAGGCGACCCAGGATGAATTCCTGAAGCGCTACCGCCAGGAGTATCCGCCGAAGGCGCCCTCTGTGGCCCTGATGCCCGACACGCGAGAAGAGCAATATGAAGCCCCGCGCGGCTACAGCGACCACCGCGACCACCACCGCAACTTCATACAGGCCGTGCGCACTCGCAAACCCGTGGTCGAAGACCCCGTCTTCGGCTACCGCGCGGCCGCCCCGGCCGTAGCGTCGAACCTCAGCTACTTCGAAAACCGAATCGTATCCTGGGACCCCGACGCCATGAAAGAAGTGTAGTTCTCTGCGTTCTCTGCGTCTCTAGGCCGCCGCCCATCGGGCGGCGGCCGGGCGGTTAAAATAGGTTCATGGGGCAGGGACGCAGAGACTTTCTCCGCACGCTAGGCCTCGCGGCCGCTGGTGACAAACTCCGCGCGGCACAGCAGGGCCAAATGCAATACCGGACCCTGGGCCGCACCGGAGAAAAGGTGTCCATCGTCGGCCTGGGCGGCTTCCACATCGGCAATCCTCCCGAAGCCGAAGGCATCCGCCTGATCCGGACCGCCATCGACAACGGCATCACCTTCATGGACAACTGCTGGGATTACCACGGCGGCCTCTCGGAAGAGCGCATGGGCCGCGCCCTCCGCGACGGTTACCGCCAGAAAGTCTTCCTTATGACCAAAATCGACGGCCGCGACCGGAAAACCGCCGCCCGCCAGCTCGAAGACTCTCTCCGCCGCTTCCAGACGGACCACATCGACCTCCTCCAGATGCACGAGGTCTTCCGCCCCAACGACCCGGACCGCATCTTCGCCCCCGGCGGCGCCCTGGAAGCCCTCTACGATGCCCGCAAAGCCGGAAAAGTGCGTTTTCTCGGCTTTACCGGCCACAAAGACCCCGAAATCCACCTCAAAATGCTCCAAACCGGCTTCCAGCACAACTTCACGCCGGACGCCGTCCAGATGCCCCTCAACCTCATGGACGCACACTACAAGTCCTTCGCACACAAGGTGCTGCCCGTGCTGGTCGAGCGCAAGATCGGGGTCCTCGGCATGAAGCCGATGGGCAGCGGCATACTTTTCAAAAGCAACACCGCGACGCCCACCGAGTACCTGCACTACGCGATGAACCTGCCCACCAGCGTCGTCATCACCGGCTGCGAATCCATGCGCGACCTCGACCAGGCGCTCGCGGCCGCCCGCACCTTCCATCCCTTTTCGGAACAGCAGGTTGCGGCTCTCCTCGCCAAGACCGCCCCGGTCTCGGCCGGGGGCCGGTTCGAGCTCTACAAGACCTCGACCCAGTTCGACGGCACTGTCCACAACCCTCAGTGGCTCGGGTAAACCCGTCAAAAAATCCGTATTTTCCGGCTCACCACCCTAAGGTTTTGGACCTAACCGCCGATCTTTTGTGCGGGAACAAAAAGGCGAATGAGCCGGAAACGGAGCGGAGAGATCTACTCGGCGAAGCTGATCGACTGGCATGCCCAGCACATCAGCAACCCACTCGACCGCCTCAGATACTTGAGGACGGCCACCGTCCAGGTCCCTGCCTCCGACTTCACCAGGCGCTGGCGCGTGGTCTGGCCGCTGCTGTTGGCCGCCCTGGCGGTCTCCTCTGTGGCTTCGTTGCGCGCCTGGCGGGGCAGCACACCGGATCCCGAGGCGAGCCGGCCCAAGCCCGCACGCGCCACGGCGCCCGCAAAACCAGCCGTTGCCGCGCCCCTGGCCGACGTCTGGCTTGTGGATCACAACGGCGATGACGAGGAATACAGCAACGGCCTCCGCATCGATAACCATTGGACCGTGCCGAACCGGCCGCGCTCCTACCCGGTCTTCGACCCGAAGCACCTCGACCGCGGCCCGGCCGCCTGGATGAGCGAACCCGCCGGAATCGTCTTCCACACCACTGAAAGCGACCAGATCCCATTCGAGCCGGCTCAAAACGGCGCTTTGAAATCCATCGCCGAAAACCTGCTCGGCTACGTGCAGCAAAAGCGCGCGTACAACTTCGTGGTCGATCGCTTCGGCCGCGTTCACCGCATCGTGAAAGAGACCGATGCCGCGAACCATTCGGGCTACTCCGTGTGGGCCGACGACCGCTGGCTCTATCTCAACCTGAACGACAGTTTTTTCGGGGTCTCATTCGAGGCCCAGACTCGCCGCGGCGGCGAACCTGCCTCGATCACGCCGGCGCAGATCCGCGCCGGGGCGCTGCTCATCGAAATGCTGCGCTCGCGTTACAAGCTCGCGGTGGCCAACTGCGTCACCCACGCCCAGGTGTCCGTAAACCCGTCCAACATGCAGATCGGGTACCACACCGATTGGGCTGCGAATTTTCCGTTCACTGAAGTGGGATTGCCCGACAACTACGGAAGTCCCCTGCCCGGACTTTTTCTCTGTGGTTTTGATTACGACCGCGATTACCTCACCTCCACGGGCGGACGCGTGGAAGCCGCGGTCGCACTGTCTGAAAGCAAGCTCGCCGACGCCGCCGTCGCGAGGCGCATGCCCGTTGCAGCTTACAGGGATTTTTTGAAAAGGCAGTACCGGAAGAATCTGTTGGCGCTTCGAAAAGGCGCGCCGGAAGGAGATGCGTCATGACTCAAATTGCAAAGTTCAGCCCGGGAATCGGGCTCGACATCGGAACCAGCCGCCTCGTCGCGGCGCGTAAAGCGGAGCAAGGCTTCCGGTACGAAGCCCAGCTCAACGCATTCATCAACGTCCCGTTTTCCAGGGTGACCCAGGGCGCGCTGCGCAAGGAAGGCATCCCCTACATCGTCGATGACTCGGGAATCTGGATTCACGGCAACGACTCGCAGAAATTCGCCGACCTGCTGAACACGGAGGTCCGGCGGCCCATGATGGGCGGCGTTTTGAACTCGAACGAGCCCGAGAGCGTCCGCGTGATCTCGGAGATCCTGAAAGCCCTCACCGGCAGCGCCGGCCCGACGCCGCAAAATGTCTGCTTCAGCATCCCGGCCGCCCCGATGGGCGCCGAAGCCAACCTCACCTGGCACGACGTAACGCTCAAGCAGATGCTTACCGAGATGGGCTATCGCGTCAAAAGCATCAACGAAGGCCTCGCCGTGGTCTATAGCGAGCTCGAAGACTCCAACTACACCGGCATCGGCATCAGCTGCGGCGGCGGGCTCTGCAACATCTGCTTCTCGTACCTCTCTGTGCCGATCCTGAGCTTCGCGGTCCCGAAGGCGGGCGATTTCATCGATTCGAGCGCGGCCGCCGTCGCCGGCGCGCGCGCCAACCGCGTCCGCATCATCAAGGAAGACTCGTTCAAGATCAACGGCCACTACCCCAACAAGATCCACCAGGTTCTGGGCGTCTACTACGACGACATGATCCGGACCCTGGTCAGTTCGCTCAACGAGGGCTTCCGCAACGCGAACAGCCTGCCGAACATCGGCAAGCCGATTCCGCTCGTGCTGAGCGGCGGCACGGCGCTGCCCCCGGGCTTCCGCGAGCGCTTCGAACTGGTGCTTCAGGAGAGCCGCTTCCCGATCGCGATCTCGGAGGTTCGCCTGGCGGCCGAGCCGCTGACCGCGACGGCGAAGGGCTGCCTGATGGCCGCTATCTCGGAGATGTAGCGCGCCGGAAAACCTTCACCGCAGAGGCGCAGAGAACGCAGAGAAAACCTAAGAAGTTTTCTCTGCGTGTTTCAGGCTCTCGTTCATCGACCCCTGGCGGTAGCCTTCGAGGTCGAGCGTGACGTAGTGGAAGCCGAGCTGCTTGAAAATGGCCGTAAGTTTCCCCGCCATCTCCAGGCTGAGCGCCCGCTCCATTTCATCGCGGGCAATCTCGATGCGCACCAGCTCGCCATGGAACCGCACGCGGAACTGGCGGAACCCGAGCGCCTTGAGAGCCTCTTCGCCCTGCTCCACGGTCTTGACGGTCTGGACCGTCACCGGCGTCCCGTATGGAATCCGGGAACTGAGGCACGCCGAAGCCGGCCGGTCCCAGGTGGGCAGCCCCGCTTTGCGCGAAAGCTCGCGAATCTCGCTTTTCCGCAGCCCGGCTGCGATGAACGGTGTCCCGACGCTGTGCTGTTTAGCCGCGTTCTGGCCCGGACGGTAGTCGCCCAAATCGTCCACGTTCACGCCGTAGACGATGTGCTCGTACCCGTGGGCCCGCCCGACCTCTTCAAGCCGCGCGAACAGCTCGTCCTTGCAGTGGAAGCACCGGTCCGGGTTGTTCGCCGAGTAGCTCGGATTCTCGAACTCGTGCGTCGTGATGTACTCGTGGCGGAACCCGAACTGGCGAGCCAGCGCCTCGGCGTCCCGCTTATGCGACTCGGGAATCGACGCGGAATCCGCCGTAATGATCAGCGCGTTCTCGCCGAGAACGTGGTTCGCCGCCCAGGCCAGGTACGCCGAATCCGTCCCGCCCGAATAGGCGACGATCACGCGCCCCATCTCGCGCAGCAGCGACAGCAGCTTTTCCTGCTTCTGCTCGAGCAGAACCGGATCGAGCGAACCAGGAGTGTCGAGGGAAACCAAACCTGTCATACGAGACTATTGTAGCGGCAGCTCCGGCGTCTCCGGCCCGTTGCCGTTGCCGTTGCCGTTCCCGTTCTCCTCGGGAATCACCGACGCCGCGGCCACCTTGTCCCCTTCTTCCATACGGACCAGGCGCACGCCCTGCGTCGAGCGGCCGGCCTGCCGGATCTCGGTCGAGTCGATGCGAATGATCTTCCCCTGCTGCGTGATGATGATGAGGTCGGATTCCTCCTTCACCTCCATCACCGAAACCACCTTGCCCGTGCGCCCCGTGACCTTCATGTTGATCACGCCCTTGGCGCCGCGCGCTGTCAGCCGGTAATCTTTCACCGGGGTGCGCTTCCCGTAGCCGTTCTCGGAAATCGACAGGATCAGCCCGTCCTCCTCGGCCACCTGCATCCCGACCAGGAAGTCGCCCTCAGCCAGGTCCATCGCCCGCACGCCGCGCGCCGGGCGTCCCATCGGCCGCACCTGCTTCTCATGGAACCTGATCGCCTTGCCTTCGTACGACCCGAGAAAGATGTAGTTGTCGCCGTTGGTCACCTCGACGCCGATCAGCTCATCGCCCTCGTCGAGCCCGATCGCGATGATTCCGCGCGACAGCGGATTATCGAACTCCGTCAGCTCGGATTTCTTGATCACGCCGTGCTTGGTCACCATCACGACGTACCGGTCGGCGACAAACTCCTTCACAGGCAGGAACGCCTTGATCGCCTCGTCCGGCTGCAAATTCACCAGGTTCGAGATGTGCTTGCCCTTCCCGGCCGTCCCGACATCCGGAATCTCGTAAATCTTGAGCCAGTACACCCTCCCCTTGTTCGTGAAGATCAGCAGGTAGGAGTGGGTCGAAGCGATGATCAGGTGCTCGAGGAAATCCTCCTGGCGCGTGCCCATCCCGATGCGGCCCTTGCCGCCCCGCGACTGCCGCCGGTAGGTGTCGCACGGCGTCCGCTTCAGGTACCCGCCATGCGTGACCGTGACGGCCACGTCCTCCACCGGCACCAGGTCCTCGAGCCGTATGTCGCCCGAGTCCTCGATAAACTGAGTCCGGCGCTCATCGCCGAAATCTTTCTGGACTTCCTTGAGCTCTTTGATGATCAGGTTCTTCAGCACCTTCTCGGAACCCAGAATCTCGAGGTACTCGGCGATCCGCCGCTGGATGTCGGCCAGTTCGTCAATAATCTTCTGCCGCTCCATACCAGTCAACCGCTGGAGTTGCAGCTCGATGATCGCCTGCGCCTGCCGCTCGCTGAAGTCGAACCGGTAGGTCGCCTCGACCCCGACGATTTCCTGCAACGCGCGCTCGGGCAGCGGCAACAGCCCCATCAATCGCTCGCGTGCTTCCTTCGGATTCGCCGACCCGCGGATCGTCTCGATGACGAGATCGAGCTGATCGAGCGCCTTCTGGAACCCGAGCAAAATGTGCTCGCGATCGCGCGCCTTCCTCAGCTCGTAGTCCGTGCGCCGCCGCACCACTTCGACGCGGTGATCGATAAACCGCTTGATGCAGTCGATGAGCCCCAGTTCGCGCGGCTGGCCGTTGACGATCGACAGCATGATGACGCCGAAGCCCGTCTGCATCTGGGTGTGCTTGTACAGGTTGTTCAGCACCACCTCGGCCTGCTCGCCGCGCTTCAGCTCGAAAACGATGCGCATTCCTTCCCGATCGCTCTCGTCGCGTATGTCGGAAATGCCCTCGATCTTCTTCTCGTTCACCAGCGACGAGGCTTGCTCGATCAGCCGCGCCTTGTTCACCTGGTACGGGATTTCTGTGACCACGATGTTGTCGCGGTCCTTGCCCATGTGCTCGATCGATGCCTTCGCCCGCACTTTCAACTGGCCGCGCCCGCGCGTGTAGGCGTCCACGATCCCCTGCCGGCCCATAATGAATCCGCCGGTCGGAAAATCCGGCCCCGGCACCATCTCGAGAATCTTCGCGAGCGGCGTCTGCGGATTCTGGATCAGCGCGATCGTCGCGTTGACGATCTCGTTCAGATTGTGCGGCGGAATGTTGGTCGCCATCCCGACCGCGATGCCCGACGACCCATTGATCAGCAGGTTCGGGATGCGCGTGGGCAGCACCTCGGGCTCGGTTTCGCTTTCGTCGTAATTCGGGCGGAAATCGACGGTCTCTTTGTCGATATCGGCCAGCATCGTCGAAGCGATCCGCGCCAGGCGCGCCTCGGTGTACCGCATCGCGGCCGGCGGATCGCCGTCCACAGACCCGAAGTTCCCCTGGCCGTCGACGAGCGGGTACCGCATCGAAAACGGCTGCGCCATGCGCACCAAGGCGTCGTAAACCGCCGTGTCCCCATGCGGATGGAACTTGCCCAGCACCTCGCCGACGATCTTGGCGCTTTTGCGCGTGGGGCGGTTGAACGTCAGACCCATCTCGTGCAAGCCGTACAGGATGCGGCGGTGCACCGGCTTTAACCCGTCCCGAACATCCGGCAGCGCGCGGCCGATGATCACGCTCATCGCGTAATCGAGATACGACCGCCGCATCTCGTCTTCAATGTTGATCGGAATCAGGTTCTTTCCGCCGCCACCAGCGCCGAGCGGCACCTGCCCGCCTCCGCCCGGAGGCGGCGCGGCAGGGGGAACCTGGGGCGTTTCGGGACGATCTGAATTGGCCATTTTGTAAACCACCATTTTAGCAGAAAAGCATTGAATTAGCAGGCACTTGGAGTACACTGGAACCAACAAAGGGGCACACTCATGAACCTTCCGCTGACACCCGTGCGGTTCCTCCAGCGCGCGGTCGATCTCTATGGAACGAAAGCCGGAATCTTGTGCGGTGATCGTATTTTTACCTACCGCGAGTTCGGAGATCGCGCGCGCCGCCTGGCGAGTGCGCTGGTCGAATGCCTCGGCGTCGCCCCGGGCGATCGCGTCGCGTTCCTCAGCCTCAACAACCACCAGTTGCTCGAGGCTTACTACGGCGTAATTCAGGCGCGCGCCGTCCTGATGCCGCTCAACGTGCGCCTCACCCCGGCCGAACTCGCCGGCGTGCTCGCCCACTCCGGCGCGCGCGTGCTGTTCTACGAAGCCGATTTCGCGCCGCTGGTCGAAAAGCTCCGCCCCGAAAAATCCATCTCGCTCGACGCGGCGTACGAGGATCTGCTCGCCCAAGGGCATCCCACGCCGGCCGACATCCTTGCCTATGACGAGAACGCGCCGGCCGAGTTGTTCTACACCAGCGGCAGCACCGGAACGCCCAAGGGCGTCCTGCTCTCGCACCGCACGCTGTACCTGCACGCGCTCGACATCCTCACCGACATGGATTGCAACGACCGCTCCGTCGAGCTCCACACCATTCCGCTTTTTCACGCCAACGGATGGGGACGGCCGCAGCTTGCGACCTTGCAGGGAGCGACGCAGGTGCTCGTGCGCCGTTTCGAGCCAACGCTCGTTTTTCGCCTGATCGAGCGGCACCGCGCCACCGACATGTCGCTCGTCCCCACGATGGCCACCGCGCTGCTCAACTCGCCCGACCTCGGCAAGTTCGACCTGTCCAGCATGAAGCTGGTGCACATCGGAGGAGGGCCGTCTTCGCCCGAGCTGATCGAGCGCATGGAGAAAGCGTTCGGCTGCCGCACCGTGGCCGGGTACGGCCTCACCGAGACGGCGCCGGTGGTCTCGACCGCGCGCCCGAAATCCACCTTCACGCCGGCCACCGACGCCGAGCGCTACCGCCGCCAGGCCATGGCCGGGCTCCCCTTCCCCGGAGTCGAGGTGCGCGTTGTCGACGCAGAAATGCGCGACGTGCCGCGCGACATGAAGTCCGTCGGCGAGCTAATCGTGCGCAGCGACCACGTCATGGACGGCTATTACAAAGATCCTGAAGCCAGCGCGGCCGTGCTCAAGGACGGCTGGCTCCGCACCGGCGACATGGCCGTCTGGGACGAGGAGACCTACATTCACATCGTGGATCGCAAAAAAGAAATCATCGTCTCGGGAGGCGAAAACATCTCGTCGATCGAGGTGGAGAAGGCGATCCTGGCGCACCCGGACGTCTACGAGTGCGCCGTCGTCGCTGCGCCCGACGAGCAGTGGGGCGAGACGCCCGCCGCCATCGTCGTCCGCAAGCCCGGCACGAGTCTCACGGCGGAAGACCTTGCGAGTTTTCTCGAAGGCAGGCTCGCGCACTTCAAGACGCCGCGGCGCATCGAGATCACCGAGGAGCAGTTGCCCAAGACCGGCACCGGGAAGATCCGCAAGCTCGTGCTGCGCGAGCGCTTCTGGGCGAACCACGCGCGGCGCGTGCATTGAACCCCGCGGTGCTACCGTATCTACGTGCACATCCTCCGCCTCGAATGCGCGCCCGAAGACAGGGACCTCCTCATCGCCGAACTTTGGGAGCGCGGCACGACGGGCATCACCGAGGAAGACGCGGTGCTCCAGGCCTTCTTCGAAGCCCCCTTCGGCACGGCCCAATGGGAACGCTACCATCCGCGCTGGGAGAAGGCCGAGGAACGCGACTGGATCGAAGTCTCGCGCGAGCCGTGGAAGCCACTGCTCCTCGGCGAGCGCTTCTTCCTTGTCCCCGCCTGGCAGGACGCGCCCACGCCGCCCGGCCGCCTGCGAATTGAGATGCGCCCCGGCCTCGGCTACGGAACCGGCTGGGGCGAGCCGACGCAGCTCGCGCTCGAAGCGATCGAAAAACGCCTCCGGCCCGGCGCGGTGGTGCTCGACTTCGGCACCGGCTCCGGGATCCTCGCTGTAGCGGCCGCGCGCCTGGGCGCGGGCCGGATCTACGCCTGCGACATCGACCGGGAAGTCGCCGCCGCCGCGCAGGAGCGCTTCCGCGACGAGGGCATCGGCGTGGGCCTGTTCGCGGGTTCGATCCGCTCCGTGCGCACGGCCTCGATCGATTTCCTGGCCGCCAACATTAACGCGGAAACGCTGACCGGCTTCGCCTCCGAGATCCTCCGCGTGCTCGCGCCGGACGGCCGCGCGGTGCTCAGCGGCTTCCCGGACCGCCACCTCGAGCGCCTCCGCGCCGCCTTCGCTAACCGCGGCGAAGTCCTCGTCAAAGGCGACTGGCGCGCGCTGGTGTGGTAGGGCGGACCCGGTTGGAGGGCGCTAGAACGCCCAGCGCCACAGGCTCGCGCCGACCGTGTAACCCGCCCCGACCGCCGAGAACAACACCAGATCGCCCTTCTTGACCCTGCCGGTTTCGACCGCTTCGCGCGCCGCCAGCGGCAGCGTCGCCGAGGTCGTGTTCCCGTAGCGGCCGATGTTGATGATCACCTTGTCGCAGTCCAGGCCCAGACGTTCCGCGCACGCCGTGATGATGCGGCGGTTGGCCTGGTGCGGGATCAGCACCGCGACGTCCTTCGGGTCCACGTTGTTGCGCGCCAGAAGGTCGCGGCACACCTCGTACATGCGGCGCACGGCGAACTTGAACACCTGCTGCCCTTCCTGGTGCACGTAGTGCTCGCGGTTCTCGACCGTCTCACGCGACGCGGGCTTGCGGCTTCCGCCCGCGGGCATGTAGAGCGCCGTTCCGCCCGAGCCGTCGATCTCGTGCATGAAATCGATCAGCCCGACGGAATCATCGTCCGATTGCTCGACCACGAATGCGCCCGCGCCGTCGCCGAACAGCACGCAGGTGGAGCGGTCCTTGTAGTCGATGATGCGCGACATCGTGTCGGCGCCGACGATGAGCACCTTGCGGTGCACGCCCGCGGCGACGAGTTGCGACGCCGTCGTCAGTCCGTACAGGAAGCTGCAGCAGGCGGCGATCAGGTCGAAACCCCACACGCCCTTGGCGCCTAGGCGATTCTGCACCAGGCAGGCCGTCGAGGGGAACATCATGTCGGGCGTCACCGTGCTCACGATGAGCGCATCGAGATCGGACGCCTCGATTCCTCGCGCCGCCAGCGCAACCTTCGCGGCCTCGACCGCCAGGTCCGACGTCGCCACTTCGGGCGCGGCGATGTGCCGCTCGGAAATGCCCGTCCTCTCTAAAATCCATTCGTTACTCGTCTCGACCATCTTTTCGAGATCGAAGTTCGTCAGCACCCGCGGCGGCACGTAGCAGCCGAGCGCGCTGATTTTGGCTCTAGGCACGAATCCTCCAAACCGAGAAAAGAACTGAAAGCCTAACTTGCTATGTTAGTTTCTGAAAGCATGCAAGTCGAGAGCGCCCTTTTGTTCGAGTCGCCGGAGGAGATCTACCTCCGTGTTTTTCGCGACTTGAAGCCCCGCACGCGGCCTCCTGAAACAACCGTCGAATTCTGCCGGTTCGCCAATCCCGACAGCTACGCCCGCATCGAGGCCGGGCGTCTGAGCATCCGCATGAGCGATCTGCTCGAAGGCGCCCCGGCGCCGGTAGTGGAAGCGCTTGCCTACATTTTGTTGGGAAAACTGCTCCGGAAGCCCGTTCCCGCGGTGTACGCGCACCGGTATCGACTATACCTGAACCGGCGCGACATGCGCAGCCGGATACACCTGGTGCGGCAGATCCGCGGGCGCAAGTTCATCTCGGGCCCGGAGGGCGACTATCACAATCTGGAAGCGATTTTCGACGAGCTGAACATGCGGCATTTCTACGGGCTCATGGCCCGCCCGCTGCTCGGCTGGAGCCGCCTGCGGTCGCGCACGACGCTCGGCCACTTCGACCCCTCGCACAACGCCATCATCATCAGCCGGGTTTTCGACACGGCCGGCGCACCCCGCCTGGCGCTCGAATATGTGCTGTTCCACGAGATGTTGCACCTGCGCTACCCGGTCGAGGCGCGCGGCGCGCGTCGCAGGGTTCACACGCGGGAGTTCCGCGCGGCTGAAAAAGAGTTCCCGCGGCTGGACGAAGCCAAGGCGCTGCTGAAGAAACTGTTAAGCTAGCGAGCCACCTCCCGGCCGAGATAGGAGACCATCTCCTCAACGCGCCTCGCCGTGCCGCCGAACACGATCAGGCTCACGTCCACGCGGCCCGACTGCCGCGCGTAGCTTACCCGCCCCCTGATCAGGGCGCGGCGCGTGAGATCGATTCTCATCCGGTTCGCCCCGTCGACGATCCGGAGCACGGCCCCGCGCGACTCGAGGACCGGCCTGGCGCTCCCGTCCCATGTGATCAGCAACTGGCCCCCGCCCGAATCGGCCGCCCGAAGGCCCATCGGCGGCGCAGTGCGGCCTGCCTCGATCGAACGGGCCGTGATCGCGACGGCGACGAACACCAGAACCAGAGCGACCGCCAGCTGCCGCCATTTCAGAGCGTTGTCCATACGCTCTCCTCCCATGCCTGGATCGGCAGAATCGGCGAAAAAAAGAAGGGGGGCGCAAGCGGAGAGCACGAGCGAACGCCCGGCATGGGGGCCGGCGCTCAGGGGGCCGCCTCTCAAACAGCTCGCGACGGCCCCCGGGAGCGCAAGACCCGTCAGCCCTGGGCGGGCCGGGCCGGGTGCAACTGGTCAAGCTTCTGAATCTGGTCAGGGGTCAGAAGCCCGCGGAATTGAACGGCCGCATTGGCGCGGATCACCGCCAGTTTCCCGAGCAGCGCCCCCTGGTTTTGAGCGAGCTGATCGACCGGCTTGCCGTCCCGGATCGCGGCCCGCAGATCGGCCCGCGCCTGGCGGAGCTGCGCCCGGAGCGGCTGCGCCGCCGTTCGCGCGTTGGAGAAGATGGCTTGCGCCTGCGTCTTTTGCTGGTCGCTCAGCCCCAGATACCCGGCCATGAGCTTCGCGCCCATGCCGTGGCCGTGGCGCCGGCCCTTCCCGGCAAAGCGGTGCTGCGCCGGGGCCGCCTGGCCCTCCGGACCCGGGGCGGCCGGCGCTTGCGCGAACATCAGGCCGCTCGCCAGAGCCGCTACCGCGCCCGCCCGCAGTACACTGTGAATCGTTTTCATGAGTAACGTCCTCCTGAATATAAAAACGCGCCGCGGGGCCGGCTGGCTGTAAGCCTCTGTAAAGCCGCGGTAAGGGTTCGTGAAACTTCCACGGGCGGGGTGAATCCAATGGATAGAGTCGACCTCTACCTCAGGGGGGAATATGAAATCACCCGTTATGATGACCTTCGGGATGCTGCTCGCTCTGCCTGCAATGAGCTGCGCCCAAGACCGCCGCCCGGCGGCGGACCAGCAATCGGCACGCAATCGAAATGTCGGTCGCCGCCAGGCCGACGACCGGGAGCAGCAGCATAAAACCCCCGAGGGGGTCACCGGAGACCGCACGCCGCGCCGCCTGGAGTCGGTCACCTGGAACTCGGTCAAGCATGAGCTGACCTGGGTTATCTCCAGAGGCGAGAAGAAGGAAGGGGCCAGCTACAAGGCGCTGGCTTCGGAGAATTACCTCATCAACATGGACGACGCCACCATGAGCTTCAGCGGCGAGATGCGCCGGTTCAGCAAAGAGGAGGCGGCCAACGTTCATGTCCTGATGGATCTGATCGCCAAGTACGCGGTGGACTCGACCGTCTGGTGGGACGATGGGCAGGGCGAACCGGTCAATGGGGATGGCAAGGGAAACAAACAGCCCGAGAAACACCGCCCGGCCCGGCCGTCGGACGCCGACGTCGCGATTCTGCACGTCGCGGCGCGTGGAAGCGCGTGCCCGCAGGTGAGGCTTTCGCCGGCCCAGTTGCAGAAGACGATCCGCGAGACAGAAGAGAAGCTGCGCGAACTGAAGCGGATGCAAGCGGACGCCGAGGGCAGCCGGCTACACCTCGCCAGCTACGCCGCCCAAGCCTACTAACCTGGACGGGCGCTGCGCGCCTACTTTTCGGGCGCAAACAACCGCACGATCGGGTGGGGTACGCGGAAAAGGCTCCAGATGCGCGCTTTCGCTACCGGCAGAGGAATTTCTTCCTGATGCGTCGAGTCGTAATAGGAAAGCAGGTCCCACTCGTCGTAATCGATCGCCCGGGCATATTGCCGGAGATAGCTGGTGCGGAAGACGCCGCCTGGCAATATATCGAAGTCCGACTTTTCGATCGCCTCGAGGTACCGCGTCGAGATCTTGGTGCTGCGCGCGATCTCTTCGAGGCTGATCCCTTTCCGCCTCCGGATCGCCGAGAGATCCGGCAGCGCCGATATTGTGGATGCCGTAGTGCCTGTTGGCATGAAGTTCCACCTGCGCTACTATTCGGCTGAGTCTAAGCCGAGCTTTAGTTGAATTTAGGAACTCAATCGAATAGTACTGAATTACTGTACTTGCTACAGGAGTCCTTTGAGGGGCGAAGTTTACTATTGTGAGGGGGATGCCGGGCGCAACCTACTTCCCCCGCGCCGTCTTCGTAGAGGGGGGCAGTTCTTCTTTTGCGGGGCCCTTCCGGAACGTCGCGGGCGCGAGGAACTGGCGAATTTGGATCACCAGAGCGTCGATTGAGAATGGTTTTCGGACAAAACCGAACCCTTTTTCGACGATATTCCGCTCCACGGTCTCCATTTCACATTTTCCGGACATGTATATGACTCGCATGTGGGGGTGGGCCGAGGAGACCCGTTCGGCCAACTGAATGCCGTCCATGTTGGGCATCACGATGTCGGTCAAAAGCAAGTCGATCGCGCTGCCCTCGGCACCGCAGATGCCGAGCGCCTGTTCGCCGTCGCGCGCTTCGAGGACCCGATAGGACTCCCGCTCCAGGATGCTCTTCAGCAGGCCCCGGATATGAGGCTCGTCATCGACCACCAGGATGGTTCGCCGCACTGTGATGCCTTTATAGACCTATTTAGGGGGAAAAGCAACACACCTTAATGAAATCGGATAACGGGATCCGCTGCGCTCACTTGAACGGCAGCCTGGCGCGCTCTGTGCGCCTGTTCTGGCGCGTGGGGAAATCCTGTTACTTCACCCGAACGACGAGTTGCCGGCGCTCGGTGCGGCCCTTTCCGGTGGCCGTGAGGGTATAGGTTTGGGTGCGCGTGGGGCGGACGGAGATGCAGGCGCGTTCGGATAACTCGACCGGGGCCGGGGGCGGGTCGAGTTTCACGGAATCTGCGCCGCGAACTATGTAGCAGATGGTGACGGGGCGGCCGGGGGCCACCTGCTCGGCGCTTGCCGTAAAGGTTTCGATGAGCGCCGCTTCGCCGCCGGCTGCGGCAGGCGGTTTGGCGGACGCCCGCGGTCCGACGCGGATCTCGAGCGACTGCCTTGCTTCGCCCTGCCCCGCCCGGCCGCCGGCGATGAGCGTGTAGCTCGCGGTCTCGCGCGGGGCGAACTGAACGCAGCGGTTGGGCGACGGGAAGATCGAGGCGACGTCTGGCTCCAGGCGCACCGATGCGGCGTTCTCGACTCCGTAGCACAACGACACGGTGTCGCCGCGCCCGACCGCGGCCGGGCTGGCGTAGAACTGGAGGATTTTCACGGGCGCCGGTTTGGAGCCGGCCGGCCCGGCGCTTTCGGAACGGGGCTCGCTGGAACAGCCCGCGAGCCAGAGGGCGGCGGCGAGGAGAACGAGACGGGGCACGCCTTCATTTTCCTGCTATATTCGGTATCGCGCTTATGGCCCTCAAAACAAAGCTGGCGCTGGGTACGCTGGCTCTTACCGGTGCCGCCGCGTTTGTTCTGTACCCGCCGGTGCGGCTTTCCTTTCTTTACCTGGTCGGGCGGAACAAGGGCTGTCCCTATGACGAGGCGATCCGGAGCACCGCGAACCTGAAGCGGCAGATCGAGCTGAACGGGAAGATCTTCAAAGCCAGCCGCCTGGTGGAGAAGGACCCCGCCGGTTTCCACCTTTGGGAAACGCCGGACGGACGCTACTGGATTCCCGAGGGCAGCGACTACACGCTGCCCTTCAACCTGGCCGAGCAGGAGCGGCGGATCTACGGCACAGGCGACCGCGCGGTGCGGGCGGGCGATGTGGTGCTCGACTGCGGCGCGAACGTCGGGGTCTATACGCGGGTGGCGCTTCAGGCCGGGGCGAAGCTGGTGGTCGCCATCGAGCCGGCGCCCGAGAACATCGAATGCCTGCGGCGGAATTTCAGGGAGGAGGCTGCCGCGGGGCGCGTCATCGTGTATCCGAAGGGGGTGTGGGATTCCGATGCCACGCTGAGGATGAACATCGACCCGGGGAATTCGGCCGCCGATACGTTCGTGATGCACCCGGAGCACTCGCATGCCGGGCCGGAACTGCCTCTGACGACCATCGATAAGATTGTCGCCGAGCTGAAGCTGGGGCGGGTGGATTACATCAAGATGGATATCGAGGGCGCCGAGCGGCGGGCGCTGGCGGGGGCGCGGGAAACGCTGGCACGGTGGCATCCGCGGATGGCGCTGGCGGCGTACCACAGGCCCGACGACCCGCAAGCGATCCGGGCGGCGGCGCTCGCCGCCTGGCAGGGCTACCGCATCGAGTGCGGGCCTTGCGCCGACGCGCGGACGTTTGTGCGTCCGGATGTGCTGTACTTCCGGTGACCCTGGCCGGCCCGGGGGCGGCCGCGGAATGACTTTAGGCAGGCCGCCGGCGGTAGCACTATTTTTCTACTTGTGCTACGCTAGCCGGTGACATGTTCCGGACGCTCTGCCTGATGGCCTCGATGGGGTACGCGCTGGCGGCCTCGGGCGGGCTGGCCGGAGATGTGACCGATCCCCAGGGGCAACTGGTTCCCGGCGCGGAGGTGCGGCTTGCGGGGCCGGGCGGCTTGCGCAGGCAGGCTCGGACCGATAGCCGGGGGCACTTCGCGTTTTCCGGACTCGACTCGGGCGCTTACAGCCTGGCGGCCGCGGCGCTGGGGTTCCGTTCGGCTTCACGCGAGGTATCAGTCGCGGGCGCTGAGATTGTTCGCGTGGACATTCGCCTTTCCGAGTTGGCCGGGCAGCATGAAAGCGTCGTAATCACGGCCAGGGCACTCGAACCGGCAGTCGATCTTCGCAATGCGGAGGTCTTCAACCGCACGCTGTTCACTCGCGACGACCAGGTGCTCGCGCAGCTCAACGCGGGCATCAACGCGGGGCAGCATGAGGGCGGGGGCAAGTCGCTCGAGATACGCCGGTTCGGCTTCAACCTCGACCACGGCGGCACGAGCGGAGGCCTGAAAATCCTGGTGGACGATGTGCAACAGAACCAGGGCACGCAGGGGCACGGCCAGGGGTATCTCGGGGCGCTCAAGGCGCTGAGCCCGGAGCTGATCCAGGAAGTCGATATGGTCAACGGGCCGTTCAGCCCGGAATACGGCGACTTCAGCGGGCTGGGCGTGGTCCACATACGCCAGCGCGAGACGATGCCGGACGAGATCACGGCCCGGATCCAGGGCGGGAACTTCAATACCGGGCGCGTATTTCTGGCCTACAGCCCGGCGCTCCAACGCACCGACGCCTATTTCGCGTACGAGGGCTCGAACACCGATGGCCCGTTCGAGAGCCCCAGCCGGTACCGGCGCGACAACGTGAATACGAATTTCACGCGGGCTTTCGAGGGCAACCAGAAGCTCGGCTTCCGGCTGCTGTTCGGGCGCAACGATTTCTACTCGTCGGGGCAGATTCCCCTCGATCTCGTGGACGCCGGGCTGCTCGACCGCTTCGGGTACATCGACCCCTACGGCGGTGGACGCGTGAAACTCGGGACGGCGTCGGTGTACTACAGCAAGGCATTCCCCAATGGCGGCGTGTGGAAGGCCGACGGGTTTGTAGCGCGGTCGCTGTTCGACCTGTACTCGAACTTCACGTTCTTCCTGAACGATGAAGTGAACGGCGACGCGTTCCAGCAGCACGATTCGCGCTTGCAGGAGGGCGCCAACACGCAGTACAGCCACGTGCACAAGCTGGCGGGCGCGGCGGCGGTCCTGAACGCCGGGGCGAATTATCACGACAACCAGATCAACGTCGGTTTGTACCCGCAGGTGGAGCGCGTGCCGGCGGGCGTTACGACGCGCGTGAACGCGCGGGTCACAAACGGCGCGGGTTACGCGCAGGAGAGCGTGAACCTGCTGGCCGGACGGCTGATCGTGAGCGGCGGGCTGCGGTTCGATGAGTTCCGCTTCGATGTGAAGGACCGCGTGATCGCGGCGAACAGCGCCACCCGGAGCGCGGGCCGGTGGCAGCCGAAGGGAAGCGCGGCGTTCACGCCGTCGCACAAGGCGCCCCTGACGCTGAACGTGAACTACGGGCGCGGCATCAACACGCAGGACGCGCGCGGCGTGGCAGAGCGGCCCGACGGCCCCCGCGTCGCCACCACCGATTTCTACCAGGCGGGAGCGGCGTCGCACTTCGGGCGCGTAGCGCTCAGCGCGGACGCGTTCCTCATCGATCATTCGAACGAGCAGGTGTACATCCCGGACGATGGCAGCTTCGAGTTCAAGGGACCAAGCCGCGCGTACGGGTACGAGGCGAAGGCGTCGTTCGAGCTGACGCGTCACGTTTCGCTGAACGGCGGGCTCACGAAGATTTCGAACGCGTTCTATAAGGGCGGGGACCATCGCGTGTACGTGGACAGCGCGCCGCACTTCGTGGCGAACTCGGCGCTGACGGTGACGGCGTGGCACGGGTGGAGCGGGTCGTTCCGCATGCGCGCGGTGAACCACTACCGGCTGGACGGCGAGGACCCGTCGATCATCGCGAGCGGGTTGATGGTGTTCGACGTGGGGATTGCGCGGCAGCTCCGGCGAGGGATCGAGCTGAACGCGAGCTTCGACAATCTGACGAATCGGGACTATTACGAGACGCAGAACTATTTTGAATCGCGCGCGGCTCCGGGAGCGCCGGCGATCAGCCGGATTCACGCGACGCCGGGGTATCCGTTCACGGCGGTGGTGGGGCTGACGTTCCGGCTGCGGGGGAAGTAGGGCTACAGCGGCGACGAGGCCGTGATGGCCAACTGCGAGTGCTTCACCCCTTTGACGGCCGACAACTGGTGGGCGAAATCCTGCACCTCGGCCGAGGGGCCGCGCAGGGCGATCACTTCCATGCAGTTGTCGTGATCGAGATGCACGTGGAGCACGGAGAGAATCAGCCGCTGGTGATTGTGCTGAAGCTCGGTGAGCTTCTCTTCGAGCAGGCGGACATGATGATCGTAGACCACGGTCAGGGAGCCCACGACGCGGCCGGTGGGGCGGCTGGAGGACTCGCGCACGAGCTCGGCGCGGATCAGGTCGCGAAAGGCTTCCGAGCGGTTCGTGTATCCGCGCTTGTCGATCAACCCGTCGAATTTGCCGAGTAGATCAGTGGCGATCGCCACGCCGATGCGGCTTAGTTCGGACATTCGCACCTACGTTAGCATACTGTCATGCGCTGGCTCGTGTTGGCGGTTGCGGCGGCGGGAGGGTTCGCACAGACGTTTCAGGTGACGCCGGCTTCGGTTCGGCAGGGGGAGGTTCTCCGGCTCACTGGGCCCGCCGAATCGGCGCGCATGAACGGACGCACGGTGCGGCTCTATCCGCAGGCCGGAGGCGAACGGCTCGGGCTGATGCCTGTGGCGGTGAGCGATCGGACGGGCGCCGCGAAGCTCGAGTTCCTGGGCAAGGACGGCACGGTGGTGCACACGGCGGCGCTCACGATTCTGGACGGGCGCTTCCGGTCGCAGAACGTGGTCGTGACGAAAGCCGTTGCGGGGTTGAAGCCCGCGCCGGGCGAATCGGAAACCGTGGGCGCGTTCCGCAAAACAGTGAGCGACGTGCGGTACTGGCAGGAGCCGTTCGCCCGGCCGGTGCCGGGCTGCGTGGTATCGCCGTTCGGGGTGAAGCGCCTCATCAACGGCAAGCCGACGGGCAGCTTCCACACGGGCATCGATCAGCGGGGAGCGGCGGGCCATCCAGTGGCGGCGATTGCGGACGGGCGCGTGACGATCGTGCGGATGTTCCAGCTTCACGGCGGGACGGTCGCGATCGATCACGGCCAGGGGGTCGGGTCGATATACCTGCACCTTTCGAAGTTCGCCACGAAGGAAGGCGCGGCGGTGAAGAAGGGCGAGGTGATCGGGTACGTGGGCTCGACGGGGCGATCGAGCGCGCCGCATCTGCATTGGGGATTGTATGTGAACGAGGTGCCGGTGAATCCGCGGCAGTGGATTCCGCTGCGGGCGTGCGGGGCGAGGAAGTGACCGTCGATGAACGGACAAGCGCGGCCGGGCTGCGCGCGCTGGCGTCCTTCGAAGCTCTGAAGGGCGCGCTGGTGCTGTTGCTTGGCTTCGGGGTGCTCTCGCTGGTGCACAAAGATGTCGAGGAAACCGCCGCGCGCCTGCTGCTCGACTTGCACGTCGATCCGGAGCGGCGGCTGGCGCGGTCGTTGCTGAATGCGGCGGCGCGCGTGACCGACGGGCGGCTGTTGTCGCTTGCGGGCGCGGCCACGGCCTACTCCGCGGCGCGGTTCACCGAGGCGTGGGGATTGTGGCGGCGCCGCGTGTGGGCCGAGTGGTTCGCACTGCTCTCGGCGGCGCTGTATCTGCCGTGGGAAATCGTCGTGTTCACCAGGAGGCCCAACCGGTGGCACGCCGCGCTGCTGACGGGAAATCTGGCCATCGTTCTCTATATGTCGTGGGTCCGGCGTCCACGAGCCTGAATATATACTGAGAGCCATGGATCGCCGCCGATTTCTCGCAACCGCCGCCGCGGGCATGGCTTTTCCCGCGTTCGCCGATCAGAAGCCGAAGCGCGTGGGGCTGATCGGAACGGGATGGTACGGCAAATGCGACCTGCTGCGGCTGATTCAGGTCGCGCCGGTCGATGTGGTGTCGTTGTGCGACGTGGACAAGAAGATGCTCGCGGAGGCGGCGGACATCGTCGCGTCGCGGCAAGCATCGAAGAAGAAGCCGCGCACGTACGGCGACTACCGCCAGATGCTCAAGGAGCGCGACCTCGACATTTGCCTGATCGCGACGCCGGACCACTGGCACGCGCTGCCGATGATCGAGGCCGTGAAGTCGGGCGCCGATGTCTACGTGCAGAAGCCAATCTCGGTGGACATCGTCGAGGGGCAGGCGATGGTGGCGGCGGCGCGGAAATACGGGCGCGTGGTGCAGGTAGGGACGCAGCGGCGCTCGACGCCGCACTTGATCGAGGCGCGCGACCGGTTCATCCGCGAAGGCCGGCTCGGCAGGATCGGCCTGGTGGAGGTGTACTGCTACTACCACATGCGCTCGGGCGAGAACCGGCCGGATACGAACCCGCCCGACTATCTCGATTACGAGATGTGGACGGGCCCGGCGCCGATGCGGCCGTTCAACCCGATGATGCATCCGCTCGGATGGCGTGGGTTCATGGAATACAGCAACGGGATCGTCGGCGACATGTGCATTCACATGTTCGACATGGTGCGGTGGATGCTCGAGCTGGGGTGGCCGAAGCGCGTGACGTCGGCGGGCGGAACGCTGATGTTCAAGAACACGAAGGCGAACATCAGCGACACGCAGACGGCAACGTTCGACTACGACGATTTGCAGGTGATCTGGCAGCATCGCGCGTGGGGGCGGGAGCCCGATCCGAAGTATCCCTGGGGCGCGACGATTTACGGCGAGAAGGGCACGCTCAAGTTGAGCGTCTTCAGCTACGACTTCATTCCGGCCGAGGGCGCGGCGGTACATCGCGATGTGACGTACGAGCTCGAGCAGTATCCCGAGGACAAGACGGAGCCGCGCCTGGAGAAGCACTGCGCCCCGGCGATCCGCGGCCACATGCGGAACATGCTCGAGGCAATCGCGACGCGCGGCCGGCCGGTGGCGGATATCGAACAGGGATACATTTCGACGGCGAGCTGCATCCTGGCGAACCTGTCGATGAAGACCGGGCGGACGCTGGCGTGGGATCCGGTGAAGCAGGCGGTCATCGGGGACGGCGAGGCAAACCGGCTGCTGCGGCGGCCGTACCGCGCGCCGTGGGTGCATCCCGAGCCGGAGCGCGTATAACGATCCCACCCTCCCGGCGGTAACCTGGATTCAGAGGCAGTTTATGGGCAGGACAGTTGTGCTGTTTTTGTCGCTGCTCGTAGCAACGACGGGGGCTTTTGGGCAGCGCGGGGGCGGCCGCGGCGGGTTTGGCGGCGGGCACGGTGGATTCGGCGGCGGGCGCGGCGTGTTCGGCGGCGCGCACGGTGGATTCCGCGGCGGGCACGGTGGCGCGCACTTCATGGGCCCGCGCAGGGGTTTTGGAGCGCACGGCTTCGGACGGTTTCGGGGCGGGTTTCATGTGCGGCCGCGGGTGGGCCCGAGGTTCAGCTTTGGCTTCGGCTTCGGCTTTGGCTACGCGCCGTGGTATTACACGCCCTACTACTATGTCCCCTACACCTACGTTCCTTATTACTACGCTCCTTATTGCTACTACGCGCCGCCTTACTACTACTACTGCGTTCCGCCGCCTCCGCCGGACGATCCTACGGACGCGACCGAGTGATGTAGTAGTTCACGGCGGGCGTGACAATCAACGAGAGTACCATCGAGGCCAGGATGCCGCCGATCACGGCGATCGCGAGCGGCCGCAGCATCTGCGAGCCGGCGCCGAGGCCGAGTGCGAGCGGCGTCATGCCCGCCACCGTGGCGAGTGCAGTCATTGCGATCGGCCGCAGCCTGCGCTCGCCCGCCTGGATCATGCTCGCTTCGGCCGGGGCGCCTTCCGCGCGGAATTTCTGGTCCGCGTCGAGCAGCAGAATGCCGTTCTTGGCGACGATGCCGATTACCATGATCAGGCCCATGAACGATGACAGGTTGAACGTCGTCCCCGTCATGAGCAGGGCCACGAAGACGCCGGCCGTCGAAAGCAGCGCGGAGGCGACGATCGCCGCCGGCGCCGCGAAGCTGCCGAACTCGAACAGCAGCACGATGAACACCAGCAGCACGGCGAGCACGAGCACGAACGCCAGGTCGCGGAACGACTTCTGCTGCTCTTCGTAGGCGCCGCCGTAGGCGACGCGGATCGCGGGCGGAAGGCGAAGCCCGGCGACGGCGGCCTGCACGGAGTCCATCGCGGCGCCCAGGTTCACACCTTCCAGACGCGCCGTCACGGCGACATCGCGCTGGAGGTTCTCGCGCCGGATCTCGGTCTGGCCGGGCAGTTCCTCGAGCGTCGCCAGCGAGCCGAGCGTGGCCGTTCTCCCGGTCGAGCTGACGAGCAGCGTGTTGCGGATCGCGTCCATCGAGGCGCGCGTGCGCTCGGGGAACCGCACGCGGATCGTGTAGGCGCGATCGTTGACCACGACCGGCGTGGGCGCGGGCTCGCCTTGCAGGATCGCGCTGGCGTCGAGCTCGACCTCCTGCGGCGTGAAGCCCGCGCGCGCCGCGATGGCGGGGTCTACGTGAAACACGGCCGCCGGGCCGCTGATCGTGTTGTCGATTCCGTTCAGTACGTCCACGACGCCGGGGATTTTCCGGATCGCATCGGCGACGCGCGGCGCCCAGGCGCGCAACAACTGCGGGTCCTGCGCGAACAGTTTGATGTCGATGGGCTGCGGCGCGCTCGTGAGGTCGCCGATCATGTCCTGGAGCAGTTGCAAGAACTCCACCTGGAGCACCGGCTGCCGTTGCGCGATCTTGCCGCGAATCTCGGCCATGATCACTTCGGAGTCGCGCTCGCGGTCGTGCTTGAGCTTGACGGAAATATCGCCCGTGTTCGCCTCGGTGACGGCGGCGAGGCCGAGTTGCAGGCCCGTGCGGCGCGACGTGCTCTCGACCTCGGGCGTCTCGTGGATGATGCGCTCGACGGCCGAGATCACGCGATTCGTCTCGTTGAGCGACGAGCCCGCGGGCATGATGTAGTCGATGATGAAGCCGCCCTCGTCCATGCCGGGGAGCAGGTCCGAGCCGATGGCGCGGTAGCAGGCGAATGACGCGGCGACGAGCAGCGCGCTCGAAAGCGCGAGCGCCCAGGGATGCCGCAGGCAGATGCGCAGCGCGCTCTCGTAGATGCGCATCAGGCGGCCCGGGACGGCGCGGTGCTTGCCACCGCCCTGCGCTCGGAGGAAGTAGTGGCTCAGCGCCGGGGTCCAGGTGAGCGCGAGCGCAAGCGAGGCACCGAGCGCCACCGCCACCGTGACGGCAAGCGCGCGGAAGAACGTGCCGGTCACTCCCGCGATGGAGACCAGCGGGAGGAACACGACGATCGGCGTGACCGTGGAGCCGATCAGCGGAACGCGGATTTCGCGGATCGCGTTGCGGACCGCCCCGGCGCGCGTCTCGCCCGCGTCGCGATGCAGCACGATGTTTTCGACCACCACGATCGCGTCGTCGATCACCAGCCCCACCGCCGCGGCCAGGCCGCCGAGCGTCATCAGGTTGAAGCTCTCGCCCGCCGCACGCAGCACGATGAAGCTGATCGCGACGGTCGCGGGAATCACGAGCCCCGCCACGATCGACGTTCCCCAGTCGCGCAGGAACAGCACAAGAATCAGAGAGGCCAGCACGAGCCCGATCAGTATGGCGTCGCGCACACTCTTGATCGACTCGTTGACGATCTCCGATTGATCGTAGAACGGCTGAAGCACCACCCCGCGCGGCAGTTCCTTGCCGATGCGCTCGATTTCGGCGTGGACCTCGCCGGCGACGAGCACCGTGTTGCTGTCCGGCTGGCGGTGTATGCTCAGCAGCACGGCGCGCTTGCCGCCCGCGGTCACGACGGTGTAGACGGGCTTGACCGCGGCGAGCACCTGCGCCACGTCGCCGATGCGGACCGGCACTCCGGCGGGCGTGGTCTTGACGGCGATCTTCGAAATCTGCGAAGCGTCGCGCGCCTGCCCGCTGACCAGGCTCAGCACAAGTTCGTGCTCGCGGTCGATCAGGCCAGGAGAATCGATCAGGTTGCTGCGGCCGATCGCGTCGAGAATGTTGGGGACGGTCGTTCCCGTTTCAAGCAGCTTGGCCGGGTCGCAGCGCACTTCGAACTCGGGCTCTTCCCCGCCCTGCACCAGAACCGTCGAGACGCCGTTGAGCCGGTTCAGCCGCGGCTTCAGCTCGTAGGTCGCCGTCTCCCAGAGGTTCGTCATGGGCACGGTGTCCGACGTCAGACTGTAGCCCATGATCGGAAACGCCGCGAACGTCAGACGGCCGGCGGTGATCCTCGCCGTGGGGGGCAGCGAGCTCTGCACGCGCGCCAGGGCGGCGTTCACGAGCTCGAGCGTGCGGAACATGTCCACGTTCCACGAGAAGAACAGATCGACTTCCGCCGACCCGCGGCTGGTGACGGACCACACGCGCTCCAGGCCCGGCACGGTGTTGAGGACCTCTTCGATCGGGCGCGTGACCGTGACGAGCATCTGGTCGATGGGCGCGACGCCGTTATCGACGCCCACGACGATGCGCGGGAAATCGGTCGATGGAAAGACGGCCACCGGAATCGAGAACGCCAGGTACACGCCGACCGCGACCAGCGTGAGGATGACGAAGATGACCGGCTTGCCGCTCATCGTTCGATCCGGACCTTGGCGCCGTCCGGAAGCCCGAGTCCGCCCACGGTGACGACGCGCTCGCCCGGCTCGAGCCCGCGCAGGATTTGCACCTTGTCCGGCTCGCGGATACCGACTTCGACCTTCTTCTCATGCACTGTCGAATCGCTTCCCACCACAAGCACCGAGTTCGACGGCAGCAGGGCCGGAGGGGGCACGACGACGGCGTCCGGCACGGTCGCCGCGACGATCGACACCTGGACGGATGCGCCGGGCTTCAGGCGCTCCGCCGGGTTCGCGGCGCGCACCCAGACCTGCACGGTCGTGC
Source organism: Acidobacteriota bacterium (assembly GCA_050261515.1). Taxonomy (GTDB): domain Bacteria; phylum Acidobacteriota; class Terriglobia; order Bryobacterales; family Bryobacteraceae; genus JBLNDJ01. The sequence continues at coordinate 27,186 of JBLNDJ010000047.1, forward strand.
TGCTCGGATCGACGGCGGGACTCACGACGACGACCTTGCCCGGAAGCTCCGCGCCGCCGTCCTGCGCGATCGCGGCCTCGTCGCCCGCCTTCACGCGCGCGGCGTCGCGCTCCGGGACGCTGGCGCGCGCGACCACTTGCGAGATGTCCATCACGGTGAGGAGCGGCGTCCCGGCGCCGGCCATCTCGCCCGCGTAGAGCGGGCGGTCCGTGACCACGCCGTCGAGCGGACTGCGGATCTCGGAATACGAAAGCTGCGCCGAGGCGGATTCGTAGTGCCCTTTGGCCGCTTCGAGTTGCGCCGCGGCGCCCTTGAGGGTCTGCTCTTTTTCGACGCGCTCGAGCGAGGCGAGGTGCTTCCGCGCGTTCTCGCTTTGCGCTCTCGCCTGCACGTAGGCCACGTGCGCCTCGTCCACCAGCCGCCGCGCCAGCGCCCCTTCGCGGAAGAGCTGGTCCCGGCTTTCATAGAGCTTCTTTGAAGCATCGAGAGCCTGGGCCGCGGCCTCCGCGTCGAGCTCCGCCTTCGCCAGCTCCTGGGGGAGCGATGCTGCCGTGGTGCTGTGATACGCCGCCTGCGCCTGGTCGTACTGCGCCTTGCTTTCAAGCGCGGCGGCCGCGAGGTCGCGGTTTTCGAGCACGGCGAGCAACTGTCCCTTACGGACGTGGTCGCCGCGATTCACGTAGAACATGCGAACCGGCGCGCTGATTTTGGGTGTGAGGCCGGCCTGGTCGCGCGGGTAGAGAATCGCCTCGGCCCGCACGATCTCCCGGATCGGCTCGCGCCGCACGGCGGCGACCTGGACCGGCGCAACAGCCTCCGTCTCCTGCTCCTCTTTCCGGGAACAGCCGGCGGCCAGGAGGAGAATGAAACAGAGGCAGGTCACACGCATCAGAGCACCCCCGTGAGCGTCTGGATTTCGGCCAGCGCCAGCCGGTATCTGGTGACGCCGTCATCGTACGCATTCCGCGCCTGCGTAAGCGTGGTCTGGGCGTCGGACACCTCGAGCGCCGTTGCCTCTCCCGCGCCGTAGCGCAGCAGCGTGAGCCGCAAGCTGTCGCCGGCAAGGTCCACGGACCGCCGCAGCGAATCCAACTGCGACCCCGCCGCTTTCGCCTCGGCGTAGAACGCATTCAGATTCGCGAGCAGCATGCGCCCGGTGAACCCGAGATCCACATTCGCCTGCTCGAGCCGCAACTGCGCCTGCTTCACGCGGCTGCGGGACGCGCCCCAGTTCCACACGGGAATCGTGAGCGTGGCTTGCGCCATAGAGCCCAGGTTCCGCAGATGATCGCGATTGAAGACGGCGAATTCGTTGGCGTTGATGCCCCAGAAATAGTCGAACGACAGCGACGGCAGCAGGGCGCCGCGGGCCGCCGAGACGCCGAGCGTTTCCTGCCGTACGGATGCCTGGGCCGCGCGCAACTCGGGACTGTGGCTCGCCGCGCGCTCCCGAATTTCGTTGAAAGCGGGCAGCGGCGGCACGGATTCGAAGTCGTCGGCGACCGTGAAATCCTGCCGGAAATCCGGGAACAGCAGCACGGCGAGGCCGATGCGGCTGCGCTCCACGTTGGCAACGGCGTCCTGCGCCTCGCGCAAGCGCTGCTCCACCAGAATCCTGGCCTTCACGACATCGGCGCGCGCCACCTCGCCTCCGCTCTCCTGTTTCTCGGTGATGTCGAGAAACCGCCGCGCTTCCTCGATGCCCTGCTGCGCGTTGCGCGATTTGCGCTCGGCCGCCACCAGACCGTAGTAACTCTGGACCACGGTGGCGACGAGCCCGCGCGCCGCGATCTCTGCCCGCGCCTGCGCCACGGCCTCCGCCGCGGCCGACCGCCGGTACTCCGCGGTCTTGACCGGAGCGAAGATGTCGCCGTGCACGACGGCCTGGCTGCTATAAACGTGCACGCCGTCGTTGGCCACAAACACACCGGAGGGAAGGCCGTTGGGCTGCGTGTAGATGAACTGATTGAATGCGCCGAGGCTGGGCAGCAGCGCCGCTTTGGCCTGCGCGCGGTCTTCATGCGCCAGATCCGCGGCGATGACCGCGCTCCGAAGCTGCGGGCTGTTCTTCCGCGCGAGCGCGATTGCGTCTTCTAAGTTGATGGTCTCGCCGCTGACGAACGCCGCGCAGAGAAACAGTATCGGAATGCGGTACGGCATCACCGTCGTCCCCATTGTAGGGGCGGCTACATGAATGCAGGATGAACGGGGAGCGACACGCTGAAAACGCTCCCCTTCTCGGACGTTTGCGAGAGTTCGAGCGTGCCGCGATGCGATTCGGCGATCCACTTCGCGATGGGCAGCCCGAGCCCGAAGCCGCCCTGCGAGCGGGAACGCGCCGCATCGACGCGATAGAACCGCTCGAACACGTGCGGCGCCGATTCGGGAGGGATACCGATCCCGGTGTCGGAGACAACGATGCGGACGCGATCCGCCGCGGCTTCGACCGCCACCGCGACCGCGCCGCCCGCGGGCGTGTAGCGGATCGCGTTGTCGGCCAGGTTCAAGACCAGGCGGCGCAGCAACTCCTGGTCGCCTCGAAACGGCACGTCGGCCGCGGCCGAGCAGCGGAGTTCGATGCCCTTGTGCGCCGCCAGCGGCCGCAACGACCGGCAGCACTCCTCGACCAGCTCGTTCAGATAGAACTCTTCGAGGTTGAGCGGGCGGCGGCCCGCGTCCGCGCGCGCGAGGTTGAGCAGATCGTCCACGAGGCGCGAGAGGCGCCGGGCTTCGTCGCGGACGGCCTCGAGCGATTCGCGATATTCCTCGGGCTCGCGAGGGCGCGCGAGCGCGACGTCCGCTTCCCCCCGGATGACGGAGAGCGGCGTGCGCAACTCGTGCGAGGCGTCGGCCACGAAGCGGCGCATCGTTTCGAACGATTGCTCCAGGCGCGAGAGCAGCTCGTTGAACGAGCCCGCCAGCAGCGCAAGCTCCGCGGCCGCCCCCTTGGCTTCGAGCCGTTCGTCGAGATTCTTTTCGGTGATCCGCGCAGTCTGCTTCGACAGGGTCACCACCGGCCGCAGGCTCCAGCCGGCGAGCAGGTAGCCGCCGGTTCCGGCGATCAGGATCGCGATGGGTAAGGCGATCAGAAAAAGCCGGACCAGTTCGTTCAACTGCGACGTGATGCTGCTGACGGGCGCCGCGGCAATCAACCGGTACGCGCCGCTGCGGGAGCGCGCGACCGCCGTCCTGAGGCCTCCCCCGGCGAGCCCGCGGGCGGCGCGCGGGTCGCTCGCCGCCAGCAGCCGCGAGCCCTCGAAGATGGAGATCAGCGTGCCCTCCCCGCGCATCGCCTCGAACGTCTCGGCGGCGGCCGCGGCGGTATCGCCCTTCGTCTCGGCGAGCTCGGCCTCGAAGAGATTCACGGCGGTGTTGGCGTCGCCGAGCAGCACGCTGTCCAGGTTGCGGTAGAGGTTCCTGGCGAGCAGCGCGTAAAGGAACACGCAGAAGGCCGCCAGCAGCGCCGCGAAAAACAGCAGGTACCACGCGGTGAGGCGGGCGCGCAGGCTGTTAAGCATCGCCGTCCCCCGGCGAAAAGATGTAGCCCTCGCCCCGGCGCGTGTGGATGAGGGCGCGGCCAAACCCCTCGTCGATCTTCGCGCGCAGCCGCCGTATGTAGACGTCGATGATGTTCGAGAGGGGATCGAAGTTCTCGTCCCAAACGTGCTCGGCGATCTCGCCGCGGTTCACGATGCGGTTCTGGTTCCGCATCAGGAATTCGAGCAGCGCGTACTCCTTGGCGGTGAGGCTGATGGGACGACCGGCGCGCGCGACCGAGTGGTTCGCGGTGTTGACCGTGAGGTCGCAGGACTGCATCACCTCGGGACGAAACTCGCGGGCGCGGCGGAGCAGGGCGCGGATGCGCGCCAGCAGCTCGGCGAAATCGAACGGCTTGGTGAGGTAATCGTCGGCGCCGGAATCGAGGCCGGTGACGCGGTCGTCGACGGCGTCCCGCGCGGTCAGCATGAGAATAGCGTCGCAAAACCCGAGCGCGCGCAGCTCGCGGCAGACCGTGTAGCCGTCCTTGACGGGCAGCATGACGTCGAGGATGACAAGGTCGTAATCGTTGATCCCGGCCAGGTAGAGGGCTTGCGCGCCGTGGCCCGCGACGTCGACTGCATAGGATTGCTCCCGCAGTCCCTTGGCGATGAACCGCGCCACGCGCGGCTCGTCCTCGGCAAGCAACAACCTCACTTCCTGATTCTATTCCGTGGGGAGCTACTTCACCGGCAGGTGGCGGCGGATCGCCAGATCCCAGAGGGCGGCTCCGATCAGTCCACCGAGGACCGGGCCCACGATCGGAATCCAGAAAGCGTTGGTGCCGTCCGTCAGGCCGTTGTTCCGGAAACCCGCGGCCACGGTGAACAGGCGCGGGCCGAAGTCGCGCGCGGGGTTGATCGCGTAGCCGTGCATACCGCCGAAGGACATGCCGATCCCTACGACCACCAGGCCGATCAGCAGCGGCGCCAGGTTGCCCGCCATCATATTGTGCTCGTCGGAGATCGCAAAGATCAGCAGCAGCAGGAGCGCGGTTCCGATCACCTGGTCGAGCAGGCCGGCAAGGGGCGCCTGCGGGAACGCCGGGAAGGTCGTGAAGATTCCCGCGGTGCGCTCGAGCAGCGGGTCCGCTTTGTGGAACGCGGGGCGGTACTCCCAGTAGACGATCGCCGCCGCGAGGAACGCTCCGGCGGTCTGGGCGAAACTGTACGGCAAGACCTTGCGCCATGGGAAGCCGCGGAACACAGCAAACGCGATAGTCACGGCCGGGTTCAGATGCGCTCCGCTGATGCGGCCCGCGATGTAGATTCCCATGGTGACGCCGAGGCCCCACGCGATCGTGATATTCGTGAAGCCGCCGTGGACGATCTCGCCCGGCGCGCCTCCTCCGAAAAGCGCGACCATCGCCACCACTCCGTTGCCGAACAGGATCAGCACCAGCGTTCCGATAAACTCTGCCGAGAGTTCCGGAAATAGCGGCTTCGGTTTCACGCCGTTTCCCACGCGCGGCGGAGCTTAGCGTAGGTGACCGGCAGTTCTTCGGGCAGCACGCGCGTTTCTCCCACCGTGGTCATGAAGTTCGCGTCGGCAATCCAGCGCGGCACTACGTGCATATGAATATGCCCGGCGACGCCGGCGCCCGCGCTCTCGCCGATGTTCATCCCGAGGTTCATGCCCGCCGGGCGATAGATGGCCCGCAGGTGCTTGTCGGCCTGGCGCGTGAGATCGATCATCTCGGCCAGCGTCTCCGTGCCCGCTTCCTCGAGCGTGGGAACGTGCGCATATGGCACCACCATCAGGTGCCCGCTCGTATAGGGGAACAGATTGAGGATGATGAAATTGCGCTCGCCGCGGTGGATGATGAAGTTGCGCTCGTCCTGATTTTCGGCGATCTTCGCGCAGAACACGCACGCATCGCGCGGGCCCGCCGTGCTGATGTAGCGATACCGCCAGGGACTCCAGAGATAGTCCATTGCTCTAAGCCGTGGGGAGTGGCGCGGCCGAACGTCCGGCCGCGGGAACTACATCACGGGCGGGACTTCGCTGGGGGCCGGGGGCGTGTTGTTTTCCCCCGCGGCCACGGCGGACGGGCCGTTGACCAGATCCTTCAGTTCCTTGCTGGGTTTGAAAAACGGGATGCGCTTGGCCGGAACCTCGACGCGCGTGCCGGTCTTGGGGTTGCGGCCGATGCGTGGCTGGCGCTGGCGCGTGCGGAAACTTCCGAAGCCCCGGATCTCGATCTTCTCTCCGGTGCGAAGCGCTCGCACAATACTGTCAAAAATCGTTTCGACGATGACCTCGGAGTCCTTGCGACTCATTTCGACGACTCTGGACACTTCTTCGATCAGTTCCGCTTTCGTCATAAGTTGTCTCCTTTGGCTCGAAACGCCGGAGCGGGAAGCCGGGGACGGGGTTAGAGGGACTCCCCCTGTCCTTTCATGTTCATGACTTCCTCGATCGTCAGCGTTGCGGCGGCGGCACGGCGCTGGTACTCCTCCAGGCGCGTTCGTTCCTCGTCCTCGCCGAGCGCACGGACGCTCAGGCCGATCTTCTTTTCCGCCTCACTCATCTTTATGATCTTGAAATCGTACTCCTGGCCGATCTCGAGCGGCGGCTCGTCCTTCTTCTTCTCATTCGCGCCCGGGATCTCGGAATTATGGCAGAGTCCTTCGACACCCTCCGCGAGCTCAACGAACAGGCCGAAATTCGCCGCGCGGCACACCTTTCCGCGAACGACATCGCCGACCTGGTGCGAGCGGAAGAACACCTCCCAGGCGTCCGGCTGAAGCTGCTTGATGCCGAGCGACATGCGGCGCTGCGAGGCGTTGATGTGCAGCACGACGGCCTGCACGAGCTGTCCCTTTTTGAGCACCTCGGAGGGATGCTTGACGCGCTTGGTCCAGGACACGTCGGAGACGTGCACGAGGCCGTCGATTCCTTCTTCGACCTCGATGAACGCCCCGAAGTCGGTGAGCTTGCGCACGCGGCCTTCGACGACGGAACCGACGCTGTAGCGCTGCTCGACGGTGGTCCAGGGGTCGGGCTCGAGTTGCTTGATGCCGAGCGAAATGCGGCGCTCTTTCGGGATGACGGCGAGAACGACGGCCTCGACCTGATCGCCCGGTTTGACGACCTTCGAGGGATGCTTCATGCGCCGCGACCACGTCATTTCCGAGATGTGAATGAGCGCTTCGACGCCGGGCTCGAGCTCGACGAAGGCGCCGTAGTCTGTGACGCTGACGACGCGCCCGACCACGCGCGAGCCGGCCGGGTAGCGCTCGGCCACCGTCTCCCACGGGTCCGGAAGCAGTTCCTTCAGTCCGAGCGAGACGCGCTCTTTGTCGCGGTCGAACTTGAGCACCTTGACCGTGATCTCGTCTCCGACGCTGACCACCTCGGAGGGATGATTCACGCGGCCGTAGGACATGTCGCTGACGTGCAGCAGTCCGTCGATTCCGCCGAGATCGATGAAGGCGCCGTAGTCGGTAAGGTTCTTGACGACGCCGGTGACGACGGAGCCTTCCTCGAGCGCGCTGAGCGTGGCGTTCTTGCGCGTGTTGTGCTCTTCTTCTATGGCGAGCTTACGCGAGACGACGACGTTGCCGCGGCGGCGGTTGACCTTGACGATTTTGACCGGGATGTCCTGGCCGATATAGACGTCGAGGTTGTGGATGGGGCGGACGTCCACCTGCGAGCTCGGCATGAAGGCTTTGACGCCGACATCGACCGAGAGGCCGCCTTTCACGCGTCCGAGCACGCGGCCCGAAACCATGAGCTGCTCGCGGTAGGCTTTTTCGAGGTTGTCCCACGAGCGCAGGCGGCTGGCCTTTTCGTGCGAGAGCGTGATGTAGCCTTCGAACTCGGGGCCGTGGCGGTCGATCATGACGTCGATCAAGTCGCCGGGCTGCACGGTGACGCTGCCGTCGGGCTGTCTGAACTGATCGATGGGGACGAGCCCTTCGGACTTGTATCCGAAATCGACGATGACTTCTTTATCGGTGACCTTCAGAACCCGGCCTTCGAGGACCTCGCCTTCCGAGGGCGGCGCAAAATGACTGTAGTCCTCGATGAGATGCTCGTAGTCTTCCTCAGGCATGGAGGGTTGAGGTCTCACGCGCGGGTCATCTTGCTTGTTGGCCATGGCCAAGTCTCCGGGTTGGATCTATCGGCGAAGTGGCGGCGCGCGGCGGCGCAAGCTGGCTCAAAAAGCGTGCTTCCGCAAGCGATGAATGATGGGCGCATCTACCCTGGAGCTGAACCTCTTCACCCGCCGTGATCCGTCACCGACAAATCGTTGATAGATCAGTACTTTAGAAATAGTAGCCGAGCGGGTTCCGGTTGTCAACCAGCGAGAAAGTAGGCATTTGGCGGGCAAGAAACAAAATTGGGGATTTTGTTTGGATGCAGGCGCGATTGCCGCAGCGGCGGGTTACCCTATAGAATAGGTACGCGGCGCGGGAGTAACTCAATGGTAGAGTCACAGCCTTCCAAGCTGTTGGTTGCGGGTTCGATTCCCGTCTCCCGCTCCAGGAACCGCCGGCGTAGCTCAGTTGGTAGAGCATCTGATTTGTAATCAGAGGGTCGTGGGTTCAATCCCCTCCGCCGGCTCCAATCAAACCAGCGCATACCAAAATGCGGGTGGAATCCCGCAAAGGCCGGCGAAAGTTCGTTCTTGAACAAGAATCCCACGGCGGCTCCCGCAAGTTGCTGCAAGCGGCCGCAAAAAAAACGGGGAAGCGTCCAGTGCCTGCATTGGCGCCGGTCAAAAACCGTTGCGCAGGTCTGGCGACCGGCGAGTGCCTCCAGCCCCACGCCCGGCCGCGTGCGCGAACACGCGCCTCGCTTCTCGCTGACCGGGAGGTCCGGGAACACGTGTGGGTCCCGTGAACCGCTCGAACTTTTTATCCTGGCTGCTTCTGATGGCAGCGGGCGCAGTTGCCTTTCATCTCGAAGGCCTGGCCTCCGGGCTTGTGGCAGGTCTTGCAGCCGTCGCTCGACTTGAGAGGTTCCCTGGTCGAGCGCGGCCACAGGGCGTCGTGGCAGGTCTTGCATCCTTGTTTGCCGCGTTTCGCGTGGGCGGCGTGGTCGAAGGTGACCGGGCCTTCGTTCGAGGGGAAGACCAGTTTTGCGGGCGGCGCCGCCTGAAGGAACGCACAAGCCAGGAAAAAGACGCTCACGGATCGCATCGCAAAAGATTCTACACCTTTGGGATTGGCATTTCCGTGCACCGCTGCGCTATACTCTTGATTTCGGGCGGAGCGTGGTTTGTCGGGAGAGTTGTGCCGGACAAGCTTCCGAAGCTTGGACGGGTGGCCGAGTGGTTAATGGCAGCAGACTGTAAATCTGCCGCCCCTTGCGGGCTACGGAGGTTCGAATCCTCCCCCGTCCACCATTTTTGGGTATGCGGACCGCGCAGCAGGCGGAACGTGCAGTAGCGGGCCGATGTAGCTCAGTTGGTAGAGCGCGTCCTTGGTAAGGACGAGGTCACCGGTTCAATCCCGGTCATCGGCTCCAGCAGCTTCTTCGTTGTGAACACCCGGGACAAGAACTGGTAGTCGAGGTTTGAGGTTCTAGCAATGGCCAAAGAGAAATTCGACCGCAGCAAACCGCATTTGAACATCGGGACGATCGGACACATCGATCACGGCAAGACGACGCTGACGGCGGCGATCACAAAGGTGCTGGCGAAGGCGAATC
>JBLNDJ010000048.1:0-366674 GCA_050261515.1 Acidobacteriota bacterium
AGTTGTCCGGATTGGTGATCGTGCTGGTCCCCCCGCCGGCTGGCGGGTTTTGGGGATCGAACGTAAGCGGCACCGGAATGCTGTAACTCGTCACTTCGCCGTTCACCGGACCGCCCGCATAAGTCAAAGTCCGGCTCGAAACCGGATTGACCAGCGTCCCCATCACCCGGTGAGTCGAAGGGTTGTCGAAGGAATACTGATAGTCGATCTGGTACCGCTTGGGGCAGGCCGACTCCACGTTGTTGGCGCACGGCGTGAGGTCCGAGCCGGACGCCAGCGTCCGCTGGGACATCGAATGCAGCAGGCCCCAGTTGACCGAAGAGGGCGGCGAGTCATACGCGAACTGGTACACCGTCGATGCCCCTCCGCTGTTGGCCTGCGGAAGCTGGATCGACGTCACTACGAAAGGATCGCTGAACGTCCCTGTGGCGTCGCAGGTTCCAAACGTCTGCGAGCTCACGTTATAGGAGCATTCATACGTAGGCCTGGTGAAGTCGTAGCTCGCCCAATTCACGATCGTCGAAAGAGTCCCGTTCACCCCGGGCTGCGTGATCGTGTCGGTCCACGTAAACGGCCAGTTGTTCTGGGTTCCGTACCGGATGTTGATGGCGCGGCCTTGCTGGTCCGTGAGAGCGGTGGTGCACGTATCGCCCTCGTAGCAGAAATTCGTCAGCGAAATCGTATTCCCATTTTTGTCATGTATCTGGTTCCATTCGGCAGCCGCGATCTCGCCCATGTTCGATCCGGCCGGATCGTAGTTACCGCTCACGACGGTGCCATCCGGGAAGGACGCGCTCCACAGCTTGTTGACCGTGTCTACCTCGACACGAATCTGAGTGCCATCCGCGGTCGCAAAAATCAGCGTTCCGGAGAACTTGCCGCTGATACATGCCGAAGTGCCGGACGTGCACCAGCCTCTGAAATCGACCTCGTAAATCGGCTGGTTCGGATAGTTGTTGTTGAATGCCGAAGGAGGCGGCCCGGCCGTGCCGCTCGTATTGAGTGTGCCGGCTAGAAGCAGCACATGATGCGCGCCGTCGGCGGTCGTCAGATACGTGGTTTTTCCAGGACTCACCCCGGCCGGTTCGGAAGCAGACCAGACCGCATAACGGAACCCGTAACGCCAGCCGCCGTCGAATTGGGGCCCGCCGAAGTCCACGTCCGGCGGGTAATTTTCGTAGTGGATCGTGACGGTGCTGCCGTTGAATGTGGTTCCCGACGTGTAGTAGGCGCTGTTGTACAAAAGCCGGACTCCGGTGCTGAATCCGCCCGGACCTGGCGGCAGTTGTGCTAACGGGAACGAAAGCGCGAGGTTGCCTGCGATGGGATTAATGGATTCCATCTGGCCCACCCCCGTCGGATAATACCCGAGATCTGCGGGAGCGGGACTGGGAGCCACATAGTACGACTGGCCCAACGCCACGGAGCCCATACCTGCGGACCACAGCGCCACGGCAATGGCGGCGCGCCGGATTGCCAACGTCAGTTTCCTCTGCACAGGTTTTCTCCTGGAGCGTTCCACGGTCACCTCATGGTTCAAAATCGCTTGATGCGCCGCTCTGCGGGCCTGTCCCTGCCTGCTGAACCACCAGTTTCAGTACCTGCTTGCCGTTTTCCTTGCGAACAATCTCGCCGGGATACCACTGCCCGCTCTGTTGGAACCAGTTGTTGAATCTCGTCTGAATAACGTTTCGCGCTCCACCGGGCGGCGAATCCACAACGCGGACCTCGGCGAGCAACCCGTTTTGCTCATCGATCGCGACGAACATGCCCTGCTGAAGCGCCTGGCCCCATGCCATGGACTTGCGGACCGGCGGAGAATAGGCATACACAGTCCAGTAAGGGCCCGTGTAGCCTGGCGTTCGCCCATCGTCCGTCCGGAAGCGGCCGCCGATGCGCCGGAAACCGCCCCCCGCAGCCATCTGAAGCAGGACCATGTCGGGCAAATGGGCTAACAGGCTCTCCTTAATGCGTTCGTCCTGCGAGCCGCCTTTACCGTTGCGGCTCCCGAACTGCGCGCCGTCGAAGGTGAGCACGCGCGCGGACGAACCACTGTCCTGAAACCGGAGGTAGCCCGGCGCTTGAACCGTGATCTGCACGCCGCGCGTCCCGTCGTCGTCTGTCAGCGTGCCTGCCAGCGTAGTACGCGCGTTACCGGCGCTCATCATGCGGCCGCCGAGTTTCCCCAGCACGATGGCAAATTCCCCCGGCAGGTCCTGCTCGGTGATGAACGCTCCGTGCTTGAGACTGATGCTGCCAACCCCGCTGCCCGCGCCCGCTATCTGCGCCAGAACGGGCAACGCTGCAAGCCCGGAAATACAGAATTTGAAGAGCGTCGTTTTCATAGGAGCTATTCCGCCTCGCCTTCGACCGCGAACTCGAACACCGGCGCTGTGTCCTCTTGCTTGACCGTGAATTGCCTTTCCAGGTCCCGGCCGCTGAGCGCTTTGCCTGCCTTGTCTGCCATCCGTAGCCGGCTCGGCGTCAGGCGCTCAACGTGGTACGATCCGTTTTTACAAAGGCATGATGAAGCTTGGTAGATCATGGCGAGCCCCACTTCTACGGCACTTGAATGCTGAAATCAAATGTCGTCGGCGGATCTTGCTTCTTGATGGTGAACGGCTGCTTAAGATCGCTGCCGGCGAGCGGTTTACCGGCTCGATCCGCCATTTGCAATTGGCCCGGATTGATCTGAAGTTGCAGCGGAGTATCAAACGGCACAAGAATCCGGAAGGTGTGCCCCTGGTCATCATCCACACCGGAAACACGGCCGTAACATGGTCGATCAGTCCGAATACGGGAACGATCAGTGCCTCCGGCCTCTACACCGCCCCATCTACCGTCACTATGCAGCAGATCGTGACGGTGTCCGCTACCAGCCAAGCCGACAGCACTAAGAGCGCTGCGGCTACGATCACGCTGACGCCGCCGGTCGAGGTCTCCGTTAGTCCTGTGTCGGTTAGCCTAGGTGGGAGCGAGACGCGGCAATTCACCGCTACTGTCACCAATGCAACCAACACCTCCGTGACTTGGTCGAGTACGCCAAACGTCGGCACGATTAGTTCGGTAGGTCTCTACACCGCCCCTACTGTGGTCAGTGCCAATCTGAGTGTTATCTTAACCGCCACGAGCCAAGCCGATACAAGCAAGACTGCATCGGCCACGGTGGCGCTCGTGCCGGTAAATGTGTCGGTGAGTCCGGCTGGCGCGACACTCTACGCGTCCGGCACGCAGCAGTTTACGGCAACAGTCACGAACACCGGAAACACGGCCGTAACATGGTCAGTTAGTCCGAATACGGGAACGATCACTGCCTCCGGCCTCTACACCGCCCCGGCCGTCATCGCCGTGCAACAGGCCGTGACCATCACAGCGACGAGCCAGGCGGACGGCAGCCGGAGCGCCTCCGCCACCGTTACCCTGGTCCCCAACGCGCCTCCCGCCTCCATTACGCTCATTCAAAGCGTTTCCGGCAGGATCGCCTCCGCTTCGCAGATATCGGTTGCTCTTCCTTCTGCGGTGACGGCAGGAAATCTCCTTGTGATTGCTGTTTCAAGCTGGCCAAATGCTCCCGCAGCTACCGCAATCACAGACAGCTTGGGCAACATATATAGCCCCGCCGGAACAGTACGACAGAGTCCGGCGTCCAGAGCGTACACAGGAATCTACTATGCAAAGAACGTGATCGGTGGCGCCGATACAGTCGTCTTCCACGGGGCGTCCGGCGGTACTGAACTGTCAGTGGTTGCCGCGGAATTCGCCGGTGCAGATACGACGAGTCCGCTTGACGCTGCCGGCGGGAGTGCGGGCTATGGCAGCACTCCTAGCTCCGGAGATCTCACGCCGACTGTGGCCGGGGATCTCGTAATCGGTGCGGGAACCCATGATGGCGTCAGGGTGACGAACGCAGGTTCCGGCTTCGCCATGATTGCCGTTGCGACGGAAGATTCAGATAACTACCAGCCGCTCGCGATGGAGTATAAGCTCGCGACGACAACAGCTGAGGTAGCTGCAACATTCTCTTTGTCGAACGACGACCAATGGGCGCAGGCCGGAGCGCTATTTAGGAAATCGTCTCAGAATGTGATTGCGGTCTCGGTGTCGCCCTCCACTGCAACCCTTTCCGCCGCGCAGACACAACAATTCACGGCAAGCGTTACCAACACGGCCAATACTGCGGTGACCTGGACGGTGACGCAGGGTCCGGGCTCGGTGGACGCCGCGGGCCTTTACACCGCCCCGGCGAACGTCGCCGCGCAGCAGACTGCCACTCTCACTGCCACCAGCGTGGCCGATCCGTCCAAAAGCGCCACCGCAACGATCACGTTATTGCCGGTCACGATTACCGTCAGCCCCGCAACCACAACTCTTTTCGTGTCCCAGACACAGCAGTTCGCGGCCACCGTCGGCAATACAACGAATCCATCGGTGACATGGTCGATCAATCCGAGCGTGGGAACCGTCAGCGCGTCCGGCCTATACACTGCCCCATCCAGTCTCATGAGCCAGCAGACGGTTACGGTTACGGCAACCACCCAGGCGGACGGCACAAAGACTGCGTCGGCGGTCATTACGCTTCCCCCTGTGACTCTGACGCTGAGCCCGGGCGCGGCTACGCTCTATGGCTCGCAGACACAGCAGTTCACCGCCACAGTGTCGAATGCGGCCAACACAAACGTAACCTGGTCCCTCAGCCCGAACGTCGGTTCCGTGAGCGGTTCCGGCCTGTACACGGCGCCGGCAACGATCGACGCTCAGCAGACCATCGCCCTTACCGCAACCAGTCAGGCCGACAACACCAAAGCGGCGACGTCAACGATCACGTTGATGCCGCCGGGGGGCGGGGGCTTCAACGTCATCGGGAAGGACGTGACGGTGTTCGTGGACGGTCAGGACACGATGACAACGCCCGCGTTCTCCACTGTTACGCAAGGAGATCTGCTCGTTGCGTTCGTGGGTTACGATGGTCCGTCGGCCTCGCAGCAGACGGCCACCGTGAGCGGTGCGGGTCTCACCTGGACGCGTCTCCAGCGCGCCAACACCCAGGCGGGAACATCGGAGATTTGGTCTGCGCGAGCCACCGGTCTTCTGTCCAACGCGACCGTTACGTCGCAGCCGGGAACCGGCGGCTACAAGGGGTCTATGACGGTGATTGCATTCACGAATGCCTTGGGCACCGGACTCCTGAGCAAGGCGAGTGCCGCGTCGGGGCCGCCGGATGTTTCCATCTCGGGTGTGTCGGCCGGCAACTGGGTCTTTGCAGTAGGCAACGACTGGGATAGCGCGGTGACGAGAGTCCCTGTCAGCGGACAAGTCCTCGTCCATCAGCGAGTGGATACTCAAATCGGTGACACTTATTGGGTACAGTCAACGACGGCACCGGCAACCGCTGATGGCCTCGTGAACATCCATGACAGTTCGCCGACAAACGACCGGTGGAACTACGCCGCTGTGGAGATAGTCGCGACGCACCAATGAGCGGCGGCGGAGAAACGGCGCTTGGGCTTACCGGAGGGATACGCTCGTCACTCCACCCCCAACCCCCGCCCCTGTTCCCCAACCTCCGGCCACCGCGCCCGCCAGCATGCCAGCGCCACCGCCAGCACCAGGTCGTCGTGCGTCCCCTCTCTCCACGCTGCAAAGCTCTCATGCCCCGACGCCGACACCTTCACCCGCATCCCCGTAACTTCCTTCACGAAGCGCTCGCCCTCCCGCATCCCCGCCGCGATTTGCAGCGCTCCTGCCTCCAGCAACACCTGAAGTCCCACCACCAGGTCGCGCTTCGGCACGCGCCACCCTCCGCCCGCCCGAGCCGCGCGATCCCCGCCCGTAATCGTCACCGGAACCAGCCCGCACCCCAGCCCCGCCGCCCGCAACAGATCCATCACCGGCCCCCCAACGCCCGTCGCATCGGCCACCACCGTACACCGCCCCGCCAGTTCCTCCGACTGCACGATCTCCCGCACCCGTCCCACGACCTCCGGATACGGCGTCCCCAACGCAATCCGCTCCAGGTACCGCAAACTAAGCCGCCTCTCGATCACCGGCCCCCACGCCACATAATCGAATCCCGTCCGCACCTCCGCACGCTCCACAACCGCAATCGCCGTAAAATCCTGCCTCTGCCCCAAATCCAGCCCCACAAAATACCCCTCTCGCATAAGCCCCAACTCCGCCCCTAACTTCCACCTTGTAACTTCCAGCTTCTAGCTTCCAGCTTCTGCCTTCTACCCTCCCCCCAACCACAACGGCTTCACCTCCTCCGTAATCGCCCTCTCCACCACCTCCCTGCTGAACACCGCATCCTCCGCCTCCACGAACTCGCACAAATACTCCTGCCGAAACCACCGCTCCCCCATCGCCCGCCGCTCCTCTTCGAGAAATCCCGCCGGAATCCGCGGGCACTCCGTCGCCGGCGCCGACACCCGCGTCCACTCCGGACCGCCGTTCTCCCACGCGTCCCAGAAGAACCCGCGCTTGCCATGCGGCGTGCTCATCAACCACAGGTCCCCGTCCCCCACCGCCAGCATCGGCCGCATCGACAGGTACAGCTCATCGCTCACCCGAGCCGCCTCGTCGATCAGCATCAGCGACACCGCCGAAAACCCCCGCACCGTCGCCTCCGTCCCCGGCAGCCCCACGATCCGCGACCCGTTCGGCAGCAGCAGGGAAATCTCGTTGTCCCCGTCGCCGCGCGCGCGGAATCCCAGGCGCCGCACGAATCCCGCCGCTTTCCTCAGAAACTCCCCGCTCTGCCGCGCCGACGGGCTCAGCACCAGCGTCAGGCTCTCGGCCACGCTGTGCGCCAGGTCCACCGCCTTCGCCGCCGTTACCGTCGATTTCCCCCACTGCCGCGTGCAGTTCAGGATCAGCCGCCTGAACCGCCCCCGCAGCAGTTCCGCCTGCCGCGCGTCCGGCGTGAACCCCAGCCAGCCGTCCCTCGCTCCCCGGCCCACTCGCACCCTCTTGCGAAAACTCACGTCTCGTCCCATCGGACACATTCTCCCCGCCTGCTTCGCGTTCGCAAGGTTCGACAAATCGGAAGTCGTTTATTTTTCAGCTAATTATGTTTTGCGCAGCCTGGGGACTCGCACGCCTGGGCATAAACTGCAACCGGAGGAAACCGATGTCGTCCGAACGAAAGCAGCGCGCCGCGCGCGCCAACGGAGCCCTCGCCAAAGGCCGCAAGACCCCGGAAGGAATCGCCCGCTCGGCCACAAACGCCGTCACGCATGGCCTCAACGCCCGCAATCTCGTCCTCGCCAATGAATCCGAAGAGGAATTCCAGACGATGCGCGACTCCTACCTGGCCGCCCTCAAACCCCGCGACCAGGTCGAACTCGGCTTGGTCGAGCAATTGGTCGCCGCTCGCTGGCGCCTCGAACGCGTCCTCTCGATCGAGGCCGCCGCGCTCGACGTCGAAATGATCCACCAGAAGGACGAAGTGGAGGAGAACTACGACCGCATCGACGGCGACACGCGCCTCTATCTCGCCTTCCGGTCTCTCGCCGACGACTCCAAAGTTCTCGCCCTGCTCAACCGCTACGAAGCCCGCCACCGCCGCGACGCCGACCGCGCCCTGGCAGCCCTCCATGCCCACCGCAAACTCCAAAACGAAATTCTGCAAAACGACGCTAATCCCAAGAACGGACACCCCGGTGTGGGGCGGCCCCCCTGGTCCGCGGCCGGCCCCCCGGCCGGCCCGCCGACAGAACCGGACCCGCCTCTCCCCCAGCGTCTCCCGAGCGTTCCTTCGCACTCCCCCGGTTGCGGTATCCGGACTACCCTGATAACCTCGCATCTTTCCGGACAAAACCATGCTCCTGCCCGTTACCTATATCTCCGCGCTCCTGCTGGCCGTGCTTTCGATGATCTGCTGGGGGTCGTGGGCGAACAGCTACAAGCTCACGGGGAAGTGGCGGTTCGAACTGTTCTATTGGGATTACGCGCTCGGCGTGCTGCTTGCGGTGACGGTGGCGGCGTTCACGTTCGGCTCGCTCGGGTCGGACCGGTTCTCGTTTCTCGACGACCTGCTGCTGGTGGCCGGCCGGCGGAACATCGCCTACGGCTTCGGCGCGGGCGTGATCTTCAACCTGGCGAACATGCTGCTGGTGGCGGCGATCGCCGTAGCGGGCATGTCTGTGGCGTTTCCCGTCGGGATCGGGCTGGCGCTCATCGTCGGCGTGGTGTGGAACTATCTGATCAAGCCGCAGGGCAACCCGACGCTGCTGTTCCTGGGCGTGGCGCTGGTGGTTGTCGCGATCGTGCTCGATGCGCTGGCGTACGCGGCGCTCTCCGCCATGCGTTCCCGGGAAGCGATCAAGAGCGGCAAGGCGAAATCGACAAAGGTGAAGACAAGCTGGAAGGGAATCGTGCTCAGCGTCGCGAGCGGCATCCTGATGGGCGCGTTCTATCCGCTGGTCGAGATGGGCAAGCAGGGCGCAACGGGGCTCGGGCCCTACGCGATCGGGTTCGTGTTCGCCGTGGGCATCTTCCTTTCGACATTCCCGTTCAATCTGTTCTTCATGAATCTGCCGGTGCAGGGCGCGCCGCTCGAGATCCTGGATTACTTCAAGGGCACGAAGAAGCAGCACCTGCTCGGGCTCGTGGGCGGCGCGGTGTGGGCGGCCGGGACGGTGGCGAACTTCGTGGTCTCGAGCGCGACCCGGCCCGAAAACCCGGCGCTGCCCGACGCGCAGGTCCCCCTGCTCGGACCGGCGATCAGCTACGCGCTCGGCCAGGGCGCAACGCTGATCAGCGCGCTCTGGGGCCTGCTGGTCTGGAAGGAATTCCGCGGAGCCGACGGCCGTGTGCGGGCCCTGATCGCGCTGATGCTGGTTTCATTCGCCGCGGGACTGGGGCTGATTTCGGTAGCGGCGCTATACGGAAGTTAGGGGCGCGCGGGCCGGTTCGCACGCCCCGCTAAGGCGCATCAAGCCGCGAGGTCGAAGCGATCGAGATTCATGACCTTGTTCCAGGTGGCCACGAAGTCCTTCACGAACTTCTCCTTCGCGTCGTCGCTCGCGTAGACTTCCGCGACTGCGCGGAGCTGGGAGTTGGATCCGAAGATGAGGTCCACGCGCGTAGCGGTCCATTTGAGTTCGCCGGTCGTGCGATCGCGTCCCTCGAACACCTCGGTTCCATTGGACGCCGCCGGCTTCCACTCCGTGCCCATGTCGAGCAGGTTCAAGAAGAAGTCGTTGGTCAGCGCTTCCGGACGTTTGGTGAAGACTCCATGCTTGCTGCGATCGTAGTTGGCGTCCAGGACGCGCAGCCCGCCCAGCAGCACCGTCATCTCCGGTGCGGTAAGGGTGAGCAGTTGCGCCCGGTCAACCAGAAAATGCTCGACGCCGATGGGGAGCTTGGTCTTCACGTAGTTGCGGAAGCCGTCGGCCACCGGCTCGAGCACCGCGAACGACTCCACATCGGTCTGCTCCTGCGAGGCGTCCATGCGCCCCGGCTTGAAGGGAACCGTCACGTTGACGCCGGCGTTCTTCGCGGCCTGCTCGACGCCCGCGCAGCCGGCCAGAACGATCAGGTCGGCCAGCGAAACATTCTTGCCGAACTCCTTCCGGACGCCTTCGAGCGCCTCGAGCACTTTCGCCAGTCGCGCGGGCTGGTTGACAGCCCAGTCCTTCTGCGGAGCCAGGCGGATGCGGGCGCCGTTGGCGCCGCCGCGCTTGTCGGAGTCGCGGAAGGTGGACGCCGATGCCCAGGCGGTCGAGACCAGTTCGGAAACCGAAAGCCCCGCGGCCAGGATCTTGCTCTTGAGCGCGGCGACATCGTTCTCGTCGATCGGCGGGTGATCGGCCGCCGGGATCGGGTCCTGCCAGATCAGCTCTTCGGCCGGAACTTCGGGTCCGAGATAGCGCGCCCGCGGGCCCATGTCGCGGTGCGTGAGCTTGAACCAGGCGCGGGCGAAGGCGTCCGCGAGTTCCTCCGGATGCTCGAGGAAGCGCCTCGAAATCTTCTCGTAAGCGGGGTCGAGGCGCAGCGAGAGATCGGTCGTCAGCATGGTGGGAGCGCGGCGCTTCAAGGGATCGTGCGCGTCCGGAATGGTGCCGGCCCCCGCGCCGTCCTTGGCCTGCCACTGATACGCCCCGGCGGGGCTCTTCGTCAGTTCCCATTCGTAGCCGAACAGGTGCTCGAAGAAGTCGTTGCTCCACTTGGTCGGCGTCTTGGTCCAGGTGACTTCGAGGCCGCTGCCGATCGCGTCGCCGCCTTTGCCGGTGCCGAAGCTGCTCTTCCAGCCGAGGCCCTGTTGCTCGACGGGAGCCGCTTCCGGATCGGGTCCGACGAGCTTGGCATCTCCCGCGCCGTGGGTCTTGCCGAAGGTGTGCCCGCCGGCGATCAGCGCGACGGTTTCCTCGTCGTTCATCGCCATGCGGGCGAAGGTCTCGCGAATGTCGTGCGCCGCCGCAAGCGGGTCCGGCTTGCCGCCCGGGCCTTCCGGATTGACGTAGATGAGACCCATCTGAACGGCAGCCAGCGGGTTCTCGAGGTCCCGCACTCCGGAATAGCGCGTGTCGTCGCCGAGCCAGGTTTTCTCGGCGCCCCAGTAGACGTCCAGTTCCGGCTGCCAGATGTCCTCGCGGCCTCCGCCGAAACCGAAGGTCTTGAAACTCATCGATTCCAGGGCGACATTGCCGGCCAGGACCAACAGATCGGCCCAGGAGATCTTGCGGCCGTACTTCTGCTTGATGGGCCACAGCAGGCGGCGCGCCTTGTCGAGGTTGACGTTGTCGGGCCAGCTATTGAGCGGAGCGAAGCGCTGGTTGCCGCTGCCGGCCCCGCCGCGTCCGTCGCTGGTCCGGTAGGTGCCGGCGCTGTGCCAGGCCATGCGGATGAACAGCCCGCCGTAGTGGCCGAAGTCGGCCGGCCACCAGGGCTGCGAGTCGGTCATCAGCGCCTGGAGGTCCTTCTTCAACGCCTGGAAGTCGAGGCTCTTGAACTCCTCGGCGTAGTTGAAATCTTCCTCCATTGGATTGGGAAGGTGAGAACGCTGGTGGAGGATCTCCAGATTCAACTGATTCGGCCACCAGTCGCGGTTCGTCGCGCCGCCGGAGGAGGCGTGATGGACCGGACACTTTGCTGCTGTCTCGGGCGATTGAACGCTCGTATCGGCTTCGCTCATGATTTCTTTCTCCTCTGATGTTTATTGCACTGTTCGCAAATCCCTCTGATTTCGACCTGCGCGCGGACGGCGGTGCCGAGCGCCCGTACCGCGGCGGGGACTCGGATGCGGTCGAATTCCGCGCTTTCGAAGTCCCGCACCATGCCGCAGCGGTCGCAGACGAAGTGATGGTGGTTCCTCAGATTGGCGTCGAAGCGCACGCTCTGGCGCCGCGGCCCGAGGGTCGTGACCAGGCCGAGGTCGCCGAGCAGCCACAGCGTTCGGTAGACGGTATCGAGCGACACGGTGGGCATTCTCGGCTTTACGGCATTCAGGATTTCTTCGGCATCCGGGTGCTCCGCGCTGGCCGCAACCTCGCGGAAGATTTCCAGGCGCTGATGGGTGAGCTTTACGCCCGCCTCGCTCGCCTTCGCGGTAAACGCTTTGATGCGCCTGTCGATCTCTTTGGTGTCTACTCTCACAAGGATTCCCAGTTGCGTACGATTCTTACTTAGGATCGTATTGACATTTGAGGCGGGAGTCAAGCCTTGCGGGAAGGTGCGCGCGGGGGATGGGCGGCCCGGCCCGGCGCGGATTCCGGGCGCTTTAAGCGATAATGAGGTTCCGAGGTCATAAATGGATCGAGCCAAGAGCATCAAGTTGCTGAACAAAGCGGTGGCCGAAGAGTTGCAGACGGTACACCAGTACATGTACTTCCACTTTCATCTGGGCGATCAGGGGTTCGGCCCTCTGTCGTCGCTATTCCGTGGGATCGCGATTCAGGAGATGGTGCACGTCGAGGAGCTTGCCGAGCGCATCCTTTTCCTGAAGGGCGATGTGGAGATGGTGCCGGCCGCCCCAGTCGAGAAAATCGTGGACGCCGAGGCCATCCTGGTCAAGGCTATGGCGATGGAAGACGGCGCCGCGAAGTCGTACAACGAGGCGGCGCTGGCCTGCGCGGCCAATGCCGACGCGGCTTCCAAGCAGATCTTCGAGCGGCTGGTCGCCGACGAAGAGGGACACTTCGACCAGTTCGAGAAGCAGCGCGACAATATTCAGCGGTTCGGGCCGAGCTACCTGGCCTTG
Organism: Acidobacteriota bacterium; assembly: GCA_050261515.1. Taxonomy (GTDB): domain Bacteria; phylum Acidobacteriota; class Terriglobia; order Bryobacterales; family Bryobacteraceae; genus JBLNDJ01. Next base: position 12,200 of record JBLNDJ010000048.1, read on the forward strand.
CAGTCGTTCGGCGGCGCCTCCGCCAAGCCGGCCGGCGCGCCCGCCGAATAACCTCCGGGGTTCTGTGGGGCAGGCCTCTCAGGCAGGCGGGCTGAGAGGCTGCCCGCCCCACTACACGATCTCGACGTATCCGTTCTTCGCCAGAAAGCGAAAATAGCCCGTGAAGTCGAAGCCCGCCGTATCGTGTTCCAGTCCGGTGAGCCGGATCACCTCCGCCAGGTTCCGTTTGCCGTCGCACCAGTACAGGGCCGTGACGGGCACCAGCTCCCAACTGCCGTAAGGGTATCCTTCCCAGCGTTCGGCCGGCAGGTCGTCCATCGGGATCGTGCCGGGGCGTTTGCGCCGGATCACGATCCGGGATGCCTCCTCCGCCTGCGGATGCTTGGGCGCGGCCGGGCGGATTTCGCCGGCGATGCCAAGCTGCGCGGCGCGCGTCATCACGGCGGCGCGCAGGCGGTCTGATTCGTCTTGCGCGAGGCGGCGCAGCCGGTGGAGCACCGGCTCAACGGCGGCCTGGGCCTGGGGGCGTTTCCCCCGCGGCACAACTCGCACCGCGGAGGCGATCGACTGGCTCTCCCGCTCCAGCATGTACTCGTTCACTTCGAGCCCGCGGCCGAGCGCGGCGCCCAGTTCCGCGGCAGTGTTCGCCGCGAACGCCTGTTCGAGAGCGCGACTGTTGCGCCCGATCAGTTGTTCGGAGGCGCGCGTGGCGGCCACCTCCGCGATCCAGGGCAATTCGGCTTCGCCGGCTGCGGCCACGTAGTACAGGAACGCCGCCGTTACCACCGCGAGGTCGCGCAGGGAACGCGAATCGACACCCTGCGGCTTGTCCGCCGTGTTGTGGTGCGTGTGGACGCCCGTGCCGCTGAAGGGCCAGATGGTGGGGACGCCGATCGCGGGGTCGGCCAGGAAGTTGTCCGTACCGGTTGCGTACGGCTCCGCACGAAAGTGCCGCGGCGGGTTCAGCGCCGGGAAGTACTCGCCCGCCACCCGCAGCACGAGCGCATCGGCGAACGAGCGCGAGATGTCGGGGTTCAGGTGGAACCAGTATTCCGTTCCCGCCATCTCGTAGGGCCCGGCGGGCGTGTCCAGGCAAAGCGCCGCGATGGTGTTACGCAGGCGCTCGGCGTGATTCGCGACGTAGTGCATGGTCGGGAACATCTCGCCCATCGCCAGGATGCGTATGCCGCGACGCGGGCGGGGCAGCGCGCCTGAGGCGATCAGCCGGTTCAGCGTCCCGGCGGCTTCGAGCATGGCCGCCACACCCGCCGCGTTGTCGTTCGCGCCCTGCTCGGAGGTGTGGCCGAGTTCGAGCACCTCTTCCTCGCCGCTCGTTCCGGGGATGACGGCGGTCACGTAGGGATAGGTTCCGTCGTAGTAGCGGCTATCGACCTTCGCGTGCACGCGGAGGCGCCCGTTCCGCTCGAGCAGTTCGTGCAGGAACCTCGACTGCCGCGGCGTCACCGAGAAGCAGGGCAGGGGAGCGTCGCGCTTCGTGAACGGCCAGCCGTTGTCGCCCCAGAAGTTGACCCAGTGGCGGTCGTCCTCAAGCTGCGGGTTCTCCGTGTGCGCGTTTATGACGCCGAGCGCACCGTGCTTCACGAGCAGCCATTTCAGGGCATAGGTCTGGCTGAGCAGATTGAAATGCGTCAGGACGAACTTCCCACGCATGTCCGGCAGCGTATCGGGCGTCGCCATCTCGACGACCTCGGCCGTGATGCCCTCGGGAGGCGTCGAGCCGCTCCACATGCCGAGCGAGGCGGGGATTGCGGGATAGTCGGCGAGCACGCGCACGTCCTCCGCCACCGCCGGGTCGGCGATCTCGAGGCGTGCGCTCTTCGCGTCCCAGGCAAGCGGCATGGTCCAGAAGCCGTAACGGGTCACGCCGTCGGCGGGCGCGGCCAGGATCTCCACGTCGCGGAGCCCGAGTTCCTTCAACGTGGCGGCCAGGTAGTCCGCGGTGCGCTGAAATTGCGGAAAGGTGAAGAACCGGTCGGTCTCATAAACGGACCGCATATAATCCATGGCGCGGTCCGGCGAGACCTCGCGGGCGATTTTTTCGATGAGTGTTTTTATCAAGAACGATTGTATGCTATTGAGCGGAGGACGATCCCATGCTCGATCGCAGGAAGTTCCTCGGCTCGGCGGCGTTCGCCGCAGGCAAGCCCGTCCGATCCAAACCCCTCACGGCCGGTTTCTGGGGACCGGAATACTACGACGCGAAAGAACGCGAGCAGATCATCGAAGTGCTCGAAACCGGACGGCCGTTCCGCTGGTACGGGCCCGGTGGTCAGCCGCCGATGAAAGTCGCGACCTTCGAGCGGGAGTTCGCCGCGCGCATGAAGACGCGCTACGCGCTCGCGGTCACCTCTGGCACGGCGGCGCTGCAGTGCGCCATGGCGGCGCTCGGCATCGGGCCGGGCGACGAGGTCATCATTCCCGCCTGGACCTGGCACTCCTGCGCCAACACCGTGATCCTCGCCGGCGCGCTGCCGGTGTTCGCCGAAATCGACGAATCGTTCAATCTCGACCCGGATGATATCGAGCGGCACATCACGCCGCAGACGAAGCTGATCCTGGTGGCGCACCTTCAGGGCAACCCTGCCGATATGGACCGTATCCTCGCCGTCGCGCGGCGCCACCGGCTGAAGGTGCTTGAAGACTGCGCGCAGAGCGTGGGCGGGAGCTACAAGGGCAGGCCGCTCGGATCGATGGGCGATATCGCGATCTACAGCCTGCAACTGAACAAGACCATCACGGCGGGCGAGGGCGGCGCGGTGGCGACCAACGACCCGGTCCTGATCGAGCGTGCTATGCGCTTCCACGATACCGGCGCCGTGCGGCCCGTGCACGCCGAATGGCTCGGCGGCGCAAAGACGGACCCGTTCATCGGGACGAATTTCCGAATGAACGAGTTCAGCGGCGGCGTCCTGCTCGCGCAGTTGCGGAAGCTCGACCGGATCGTCGCCGACGTGCGGGCCAACGCGCGGCGTGTGTACGACGGCATCCGCGACGTTCCGGGCCTGCACCTGCGGCGGCTGCCCGATCCTGAAGGCGAGCTCGGGGCGGGCGTGTTCGTGGGGTTCAAAACGAAGGCGCAGCGCGACCGCTACATAAAGGCGCTGGAGGCCGAGGGCGTGCCCGCGAGCCCGCCCGCCGGGTCGGTGATCCTGCCCATCGTGCCGCAAATCGAGAAGAAGACGACCGCGAGCCCGAACTGGCCGTCGTTCACCACGGAGCGCGGCCGGTCGATTCAATACGGGCGCAGCTCGTGCCCGCGCACGATCGACATTCTCGACCGCTTCGCGGGTGTGCCGATGGACCCGAAGTACACGAAGGCGGACACCGACGATATCGTGGCCGCGATCCGGAAGGTGTACCCGGCGGTTGTGTAGGGCGGACCGGCGGGTCCGCCCCGCTTACTCGTTCCGGAGAGCGACGACCGGGTCCACGCGCGTGGCCCGGAGCGCGGGCAGGTAGCAGGCCAGCGCGGCCACCAGCGCCAGGAACACCGCCGCAGCCGCGAACGTCAGCGGATCGCCCGGGCTGACCTTCACGAGCATTCCGCCGACGGCGCGCGCCGCCGCCAGGGCGAGCAGGCATCCGGCAACCAGGCCGGGCACAGTCAGCCGGAGCCCCTCGCGCAGCACCATGCGCAGCACATCGCCCGGCTGCGCGCCAAGCGCCATGCGGATTCCCATTTCCTGCGTCCTCTGGCTCACGGCGTAGCTCATGACGCTGTACAGGCCGACGGCCGCGAGCAGCAGCGAAATCCCGCTGACCACCGTCAGCAGGCTCGCCGCCACGCGTTCGGCGAACAGCGAGGCGATGGTGGCGTCGGCGAGCAGCCTCGTGCTGAAGACTGCGTCCTGGTTGAGCGCCAGAGCTTCACGGCGCAAAACCGGCGTGAACTGGAGCGGGTCGCCTGCGGATTTGATGAAGACCGTGAAGTTCAGGCCGGGCGCGAACCACTGGCGGAACGGGATGTAGAAGAACGGAGTCGGACCCTCGGTCGGCGTTTGATACTTGCTGTCCTTGATCAGCGCAATCACCGTCGCAGTGTCGCCCTCGAAACGGACCTTGCGGCCGATCGGGTCCCGGCCGCGGAAGTAACGGTTGGCGAAGGTCTCGTTGATGGCGATCACCATGGGGGCGTTTTCCGCATCCTGTTCCGTGAAGTCGCGGCCTTCGAGCACCGGAATGCGGAGCAGTTTGAAGTAGCCGGGCGGAACCGTGGCGCGGTGGGTCATCATCTGCTCGTTGGGCGCGGGGGCGTATCCGTCGATGTCAAGCCGGTGCATGGGAACGGTGCCGGCTCCGGACGCGGTCGACATGGGGACGACGTCGGAGTACGTTACGCCGATGACGCCCGGTTGCGATTCGAGCCGCTCGCGCAGGTTCCGGCAGAAATCCCATTGCTCGCGCGCCGAGTAGCCCGCGTACGAAAGATAGAAGTGAGACACCGCGACATTGGCCGTGTCGAACCCGGGCTCGATGGCGCTTGCATTCCGGAAGCTGCGGTAAAAGAGGCCGGCGCCGATGAGGGCCACCATCACGAGCGCCATTTCGGAGACGACGAGCAGCCCGCGCAGGCGGTGAGAGCCGCGGCTCGCGCCCCGGCTGCGGCCGCCTTCCTTGAGAGTCTCGTTCACTTCGGACCGCGCGGTGAGCAAGGCCGGCGCGAGGCCGGAGAGCAGGGTCGCGGCGAGCGTGATCAGCAACACGAAGCCGAGCACAGGCAGGTCCAGCCCGCCGCCGAAATCCAGGGGAACGTCGGCAAGGGGAAGCAGGAAGGAGAGCGACTGGCCCATCCACATCACCATCAGCATCCCTGCCAGCGCGCCGCCGGCCGCAAGCAGCAGAGTCTCGACCAGAAGCTGGACGGCGAGCCGGGAGCGCGGCGCGCCCATCGCCAGCCGGATTCCGAACTCGCCCTGCCGTGCGACCGCGCGGGCCAGCAGGAGGTTGGCCACGTTCGCGCAGACGATCAGCAGCAGAAGCAGCCCGAGCGCCGCCAGGATGCGCAGCGGCCGGAGGAGCATGCCCTGCACCCCGAGATGTCCCTTCCAGAGCGGTGTCACCACGAGGTCGACTCCCCGGTTCGTGTCGGGGTGAATCGCCGAAAGCCGCTTGCCGAGCGCGTTCACTTCCGCGCGCGCCTGCTCGATGGTGACGCCGGGCTTCAGCCGCACGATGGTGGAGGTCTGGTCGCGCGTGGCGCGGTAGTGCAGCGTGCCGTTGCCGGTCCCCATCGCCGTGGCCATCGTGGACGGCGCCCAGACATCGAAGACCACTCCGGCGAGCGACCCGTGGAATCCCCGGGGCGCGACGCCGACGATGGTCAGCTCGTGCCGGTTCAGGCGGATCGTCTTGCCCAGAACCTTCGGGCTGCCGGCGAACCGCGACTGCCACGTCCCGTAGCTGATGACGGCCACCGGCGCGCCGCCCTCGTTGCGCACTTCCTCGGGGAGAAACCCGCGGCCGAGCACGGGCTTGACCTTCAGGACGTCGAAGTAGTTCGCCGAGACCAGCTCGGCCCAGGCGCGCGCCGTCTTTCCATCGGCCCCGACGCTCAAAGGAGTGAAGCGCCCGAGAGCGACGCCGGACACCAGCTTGAGGTTCTCGCGGTAATCGAGATAGTCGAAGTAGGACGTGTTGACCAGGTAGTCGCCGTTCGGCGTCACGGTCTCGATCAGCGCGAGTTCCTGCGGATCGCCGACGCCCGGGAAGGGGTGCAGGAGAACGGTGTTGATCCAACTGAACACGGTTGTGTTCACCGCGATGCCCAGCCCGAGGGTGAGGATGACCACGGCCGTGAACCACGGGCGGCGGCGCAGGATGCGAAGACCGAACCAGACGTCCTTCATGCGGATATTGAGGTGCAATTCGCGGACCATTCGTAACTCGTTGAGCCGCACGTGACCGAGGCGCACGGTTGTCCGTTTATGGGACGATGTGTTCGCATGCGGCAGGACGTGCGCGAGCGGATCGAGGCGATCGCGAGGGATCGGATGAGCGGTGCGCGCGAACTGGCCGGGCGTGCGGCGGAGGTGTTGGCGCTCGCGGCGGCGGAGGACGTTCGAGACGCCGCGCTGGCGCTGGTCGAGGCGCAACCCGCCATGGCCCCCATGGTGAACCTGGCGCGGCGCGCGCTGGCCGCGCGGGACGTCCCGACGGCCTGCCGTGAATTCCTGGCGGAGATGGACCGCGCGGCGGCGCGGGTGGCCGGCCGAGGCGCGGCGCTGATCGTGGACGGCATGACCGTCCTGACGCACTCGGCGAGCGCGACGGTTTTCGGAGCCTTCCGGGCGGCGCGCGAGCGAGGGAAGAGGTTCGCGGTGATCCAGACCGAATCGAGGCCCCAGCGCGAAGGCGTGGGCCAGGCCGGGCGCCTGGGCGCGCTCGGGATTCCGGTGACGCTAATCGCCGATGCCGCCGTGTATCGGTCAATGCCGCGCGCGCAGATGGTGTTCGTAGGCGCCGATGCGGTCTCGCCGCGCGGTGTCGTGAACAAGACCGGGACGGCGCTCGTAGCGCTGGCCGCCTCGAAGCTCGGCGTGCCGATCTTCGCGCTGTGCGGCCGCGAAAAGTTCCTGCCGCCCGACTACGAGCTTCCCCCCGAGGCCGCGCACGATCCGCGCGAGATTCTGGATTGCGAAATCCCGAACACGCGCGCGGAGAACTACTACTTCGACACAACCCCGCTCGATTACTTCACGGCGATTGTGACCGGAGATTGACTCTCTCCGCGATACGTACTATCTTTGGCGTAGATGATCCGCTCGTTTCGGTGCCGGGAGACCCAGGCCCTTTGCGACGGCTACGGCAGCCGGATGTTGCATGGGATCGAGCAGCAGGCGCGGAAGCGCCTCCGATGGCTGGACGCGGCCACCAGCCTGCGGGATCTCGGCGCCATCCGTGGCAACCATCTCGAAGCCCTGAAGGGCGATCGGGCGGGGCAGTACAGCATACGAATTGACGGCCGGTAGGGGCATTAGGCCGCCAGTCTTTCCGCGATGAATTGATCGCGGCCCCATTGAAGCTATGGCACAGCGCAAGAAACTGCCGCCAATCCATCCAGGCGAGCTGTTACGGGACGAACTCGATGAGATCGGCGTGAGCCTGAACGAATTGGCTCGCGCGCTGCGAGTTCCCATGAACCGGATCAGCGCGATCGTCAACGGCAAGCGGGCCATCACGGTCGACACGGCGATGCGCCTGGCGCGCTATTTCGGGACGTCGCCACAGGTTTGGCTGAATCTCCAGAACGCCTATGACCTGGAGATCGCCGACCGCGCGGCGGTGGAGCGCGAGGTGTTGCCGCGAAACGCGGCGTGATCCCCGGCCCGGGCTACCGCAGGTTGTACTTCTTCATCTTGTAGCGGAGCGTGTCGCGGGTGATGCTGAGCAGGCGGGCTGCTTGCGTCTGGTTGCCGCTGGTCTTTTCGAGAGCTTTGACCAGAAGCTGGCGCTCGTTGTCCACCAGCGACAGACCGTTTTCGGGGATCTGGGGCGCGGGCCCGGCGACCGGGAAGGCGCGCGGCTCGGAGCGGGCGATCGCAATGGGCAGGCTTGCGGGCGTGATGAGGCCCGACTCCTCGAGAATCATCGCGCGCTCGATGGCGTTGCGCAACTCGCGGACGTTGCCCGGCCAGTCGTGCGTCATAAGCAGGTCCATCGCCTCCGGCGTTGCGCCTTCGATGTGCCGCTTGAACTTGTGGTTGTAGTGCTCGATGAAGAAGGCGAGCAGCGGCGGGATGTCCTCGGCGCGCTCGCGCAGCGGCGGAATCACGATCTGGATGACGTTGAGCCGGAAGTACAGATCCTGGCGGAACGCGCCTTCTTTCACCGCTTCGCGCAGGTTCTTGTTCGTCGCCGCGATGAAGCGCACGTCCACGTGTATGTCTTTCAGGCCGCCCAGGCGGCGGAAGCTCGACTCCTCGAGCACGCGCAGTAACTTCGCCTGAAGCACCAGCGGGATCTCGCCGATTTCATCGAGAAACAGCGTCCCCTTGTCGGCCAGTTCGAACAGGCCGCGCTTTTGCGAGCGCGCGTCGGTGAACGCGCCCTTCTCGTAGCCGAACAGCTCGCTTTCCAGCAGCGTGTCGGGGATGGCGGCGCAGTTGATGGCGATGAACGGCTCGGCCTGCCGGGCGCTCTCGTAGTGGAGCGTTTTGGCGATCAGGTCCTTGCCGGTTCCGTTTTCGCCTTCGAGCAGGATGGTGTTGGCCTCGCTGGCGGCGACCTTCCGGACGAAGCTCAGAACTTCGCGCATCCCGGCCGACTCGGCGATGACCTCGCGCTTCATGGGCGCGACCTCGTCGGTGATGTCCTTGACGGTCGCTACCGCGCCCGCTACGCGGCCGGCGTCGTCGTGCAGTTGCGAGGTACGGATCAGCACCAGCCGTTCGCGGCCTTCCTCGGTGTGGAGCCGCACGGTGCCGTGCGGGACGGCGGTCTGGGCTGAAAGCAGCCCCTCGACGAAGCCGCAGTTCTGCTCGCAGGAGGAGCATCGAAACACCTCCCGGCAGTTGCGCCCGACCATTTCCTCGGCGCTTGCGCCGAACAGCTTTTCGGCGGCGCGGTTCACGCCTGTGATCTGGTGGTTGTTGTCATACATCACCAGGGCGTCGGAAAGCTGGTCGAACACCGCTTCGAGGACGTTCGATTGCTGCCAGTTCGGCAATAACTTCGACATTGGCTGCTTCTTATTGCAACAGGGTCAATTCGATTGTATCGCAAAGGGTGGGTGATTTCACCCATCCTGCGGGCGGGGGTGGCGCGGGGTGGCGGGTGAGCGGGTTGGGTGATTAGACCCCCGCTGGGTGCGCGGCTTCCGGCCATCCCACGAAAGATCAAGCTGTTACAACCAGATAGTCAGACCTTAAAGTCTGGCTAAACGATTGCATGGGTAACGCGCGGAGGAAACATGAACCGACTCAAGCTCATACTGCCCGCCCTTATTTTAGCGGGCGGCCTTGTGGTGCCCTCGACTGTCTCGTTCGGGAAGGCGGAATACACGAAGAAAGAGAAGAAAGCCTGCTCCTTTTGCCATACCAAAGGCGCTGAGTTGAACAAAGTCGGCGAGTGCTACAAGGCGAAGACGCCGCACACGCTGGAAGGCTGCGAAGCGAAGTAGAGACGGCTCCGTCGTCAGGAGTCGAGCTTATGGAGACGGTCCAACTCACGATCGGTGACGCGCCTTATGCTTCCGCCCTGCGCGAGATGCTGGAGCGGAGCAGTACCTACGCGGTGTGCTGCGTGGAGGTTCCGGATCCGAAGCGGGAAGGGATTATCGTGGTCGATTCCGATGGGCTGGACCGCCTGCCGTTTCCTCTGCTCAATCCCGAGCGGGTGGTCCTGATTACGCGGAACGACTCCGCGCACCTGTCGCAGGCCTGGGATGCGGGAATACGCTCGGTGGTCTTCAACGAAGATCCCCTGAGCACCGCGGTGCTGGCAATCATGGCAGCCGAACTTAGGGTGCCCAAACGGGAGGGGCTCAAATGAACACAAAACTGGACGAAATCGAAGCAATCGTACGCAATCGTATTTGCTCGTTATGCAATTCGCGAACGGTGGAGGGGGCGTGCGGCGCCGATCAGCCCGAGCACTGCTCGCTGCTCACGCTGTTTCCCCTGGTGGCGCAAGCCGTAATCGCTACCGAGAGCGACGACTTTCAAACCTACATCGACGCGATCCACGAACACGTGTGCTCGGTCTGTATCGACCAGCGGCTTGACGGCACCTGCCCGCAGAGGGAAGACAAAACCTGCTCGCTCGATGCGTACATGCCGCAAGTGGTCGAAGCTATCGAGGAGGCGCTCGGCAGGCCCCTACGTCCCAGCCCTACGGCCGCTCCGCCGCGCTAGACGCGCCGGAACGCAGAGCAGGCTGCCAGACTTGACGCCGGCTGTTCAGCCGGTTCGGGCCGGTTGACAACCGGCCGCAGGTGCGGCAACCTGGCCCGCACGCCGCTGGCCGGGCCGCGAGGCCTCGCCGGCTGTACGAAATATGTCGTTGACACAACTTTTTCCGCATATTGTGATTTGGGCGGTTCTCACGGCTGCCGTCGTGTTTCTTGCCATCTATAGAAGGAAAATCGGGCTGGCAAGCGATGAAAGCCTGCATGTGCTGGATGCCGAACAGTCCGCCGTTGCGGCGCAAGCCGCCACTGCCAGGAAACTAGCCGTTATCGACCGTTGGGGCAAGTTGCTCACGATCCTGTCGGTCCTCTACCTGTTGGTAATCGCTGCAATATATCTTTACGGAGCCCTTGCGGACCAGAGCATCAAAATGAGTTAAGCTGTGAGACTATGCGTTCCCCAATCCTCGTGACGATATTGGGGTTCGCCTATTGGGGAACGTTCACTTACGCTTCCGCTCAGACGTCTTCGGAAACTGAGGTGTGCGCACAGTGCCACACCGATCAGACGAAGAAGATCCAGGCTTCGGCTCATGCCGAAGTAGGGTGTGCGACCTGCCACGAGCGGCATGACGAGTATCCGCACCCCGCAGGCGTGCCCAAGCCGAAGTGCGACACCTGCCACGCCGACGTCGCCGGCGAACACGCGGCGAGCGTGCACGGCCAGGAGCTGAAGAAAGGCAATGAAGCGGCCCCGACCTGCGGGGTCTGCCACGGCGATCCGCACGAACTCAAAGCGACAAAGTCGGCCGCGTTCCACCAGAGCGTTCCCGATACGTGCGGGATGTGCCACTCCGAGATCGCCGCGACGTTCAAGGCGAGCGTGCACGGGCAGGCGGTTGAGAAAGGCATCGCCGAGGCGCCGGTCTGCACGAACTGCCACGGCGAGCACCGGATCCTGTCGCCCAAGAGCGCGCAATCGAGCGTGAACCCGCGGAACATACGCGAGACATGCGGACAGTGCCACGGCAACGTGATGCTGTCGAAACGCTTCGGGCTTCCGGCGGACCGCCTGGTGAGCTTCGACGAATCGTTCCACGGCCTGGCGGCCAAGACGGGGTCCCTGTCGGTGGCCAACTGCGCGAGCTGTCACGGCGTGCACAACATTCTGCCGTCCTCCGATCCGCGCTCGACGGTGAACGTAAAGAACCTGCCGAAGACGTGCGGGACCTGCCATCCGGGAGCCGGAACGCGGTTTGCGATCGGGCTGGTGCACCAGTTGCCGGGGGCAACCGAGCCGCAGCCGGTGCGGTGGGTGCGGTTGATTTACGAAATTCTGATCCCGCTGACGATCGGGTTCATGCTGCTGCACAACGCGGGCGACTGGTTCCGCAAGCTGCACGCGAAGCGCTTCAGCTCGGCGGCTGCGCGTGTGCGGAACGTCCTGACGGCGCGGCGGCGCGAGATCCGGATGTATCCGTTCGAGCGGTTCGAGCACGCGCTGCTGGCGCTGTCGTTTATGGCCCTGGTCTGGACGGGGTTCGCGCTGAAGTATCCCGATCAGTGGTGGGCGCGCATATTGATCCACTGGGAGGACCACTTCCCGGTGCGCGGCGTGGTGCATCGCATCGCCGGGGCCGTCATGATGAGCGCCGGGGTGGTGCATGTGCTGTCGCTTGTGACCAGCCGCCACCTGCGGGAGCACTGGAAGGAACTGTGGCCCCTGCGCCGCGACCTTTCCGAGGCGCTGCTCAATTTCGCGTACAACATGGGCTGGCGCGACAGCCGGCCGCGTATTTCGTCCCACAGCTACGTGGAGAAGGCCGAATACTGGGCCGTGGTTTGGGGCACTGTAGTGATGGGTGCCACGGGCTTGATGCTGTGGGCCAACAACCTGACGCTGCGGTTCCTGCCGAAGGTGGCGCTCGACGTGGCCACGGCGCTGCATTTCTACGAAGCCGTGCTGGCGACGCTGGCGATCGTGGTGTGGCACTTCTACTCGGTGATCTTCGATCCGGACGTATATCCGCTCGAGACGGCGTTCCTGACCGGCGTGTCGGTGAAGGAAGAGGAAGCCGAGGCGTACGAAGAGGCAGCCAAGCATGAGCATCGGACGGAGTAGCGGCGGTTCACAATAGGGAGCGAGGGGAATGTCTTTGGGAAGCTGGCTGGCGCCGGTTGTATATCTGAGCAGGAATTGGATCAGCCGGATCGGCGTGATCGTCGTGACGACGGCCGCGGTTCTGTGGCTGTTTCTATTGCCGTCGAGTCTGCGGGGCGAGGTGCAGCATCCGTATATCGGCATTCTCGCCTACCTGATCCTGCCTGGATTCTTCTTCCTGGGGCTGGCTCTGATTCCGCTCGGAATTGTTCTCGAGCGGCGCAGGGAGCGGCGCGCGGGCGTGTTGCCCGATTCCTTCAAGCCGCTGGCGCTGAACACGCCCGGGCTGCGGCAGCTGGCGTGGTTCATCGGGGTGACGACGGTCGCCAACATCATCATCGGGAGCCAGCTCACCTACAAGGCCGTCACCTACATGGACAGCGTGTCGTTCTGCGGCAAGACCTGCCACACGGTGATGCAGCCGGAGTACACGGCATATCAGAATTCGCCGCACTCGCGCGTGGAATGCGTGGCGTGCCATATCGGACCGGGGGCGTCGTGGTTCGTGCAGAGCAAGCTATCGGGGCTATACCAGGTGTACGCGGTAGCGGTGAACAATTATCCGCGCCCAATTCCGACGCCGATCCGCAACCTGCGCCCGGCGCGCGAGACGTGCGAGGCGTGCCACTGGCCGCAGAAGTACGGGGCGGACCGGCTGCGAATCATCGACAAGTACGCCGACGATGAGAACAATACCCTGACGAAGACCGTCCTGCTGATGCGGATCAGCGGGCACAAGGGCCAGCCCGGCATACACAGCGCGCACCTGGGGCCGGGGATCGAGATTCACTACAACCCGGCGGACGAGAAGCGGCAGACGATCCCGCGTGTGGAGTACACCAACGCGCAGACGGGCCGCACGACAGTGTACACGGCCTCGGACGCGAAGCCCGATTCGCTCAAGAACCTGCCGAGGCGGACGATGGACTGTATGGATTGCCACAACCGGCCGACCCACACCTTCCAGTTGCCCGAGCGCGCGGTGGATGAGGCGATGTCGGCGGGCGAGATTCCGGCGTCGCTGCCATTCATCAAGAAGACCGCGGTCGAGGCACTGAACGGGAAGTACGGCTCGCAGGAAGCGGCCGCGGCGGCGATTCCGGCCGCGATCCAGAAGTTCTACCAGGGGACAAAGCCGGACGTCTACGCTTCACGGCGCGCCGACATCGACCGCGCGTCGAAGGGCGTGGTCGCGATCTACAACCGCAACGTGTTCCCGGCGATGCGCGTGACCTGGGGAACGTATCCGAACAACCTCGGGCACAATGACTTCCCGGGGTGCTTCCGGTGCCACGACGGCACGCACGAGGCGGCGGGCGGCAAGACGATCGCCAACGACTGTAATACCTGTCACCAGACGCTCGCGATGGACGAACCTTCGCCGAAGATTCTGACGGAACTGGGGCTGGGAAATTAGCGGGGGCAGGCGCCCGGCGTAGGGCGGCCTCTCAGCCCGCCGCACGTTGGCTGAGAGGCTGCCCCACACGACATCAGTCGGAGGCCGGCTTAACCAGCGGGAAGGTGACGATATTGCTGGTCTGGTCGTTCTGCGAGATCGTCACTTGGGTGGCCGGGTCGGTCGGGAGATCGGAGTTCAGCTCCAGGTCGATCTGGTAGATGCCGATTCCGCCCTGCGCCATGCCGGCGAACAGGACGTTCGCCGTCTTGCCTCCGGCGAGCGAGGAAACCGTCGCGTCCGGCTGGTTGAAATACGGGCCGTGGTATTCCATGCCGGTGTGGACGTTGAACTTCGCCGGGTCGTTGATCATGCCGAGGCCGGTGGCGAAGAACGTGAGCGTCTCGCCGGGCTGCGCGGGATGCGCGGCGTCCACAAGCTGGCCGGCGACCGAAGCGCAACAGAGGGCGCCCGAGGTGGCGCTCATTATGATGTTGCCGCCCTCCTCGCTGACCGTGTACTTGATGCCGTTGCCGGCCGTGCCGGTCACACGCGCGCGGAGGCGCACGCGCGTCCACTGGCCGGCCGCGAAGGCCTCCACCTGGGGATCCGTGTTGATCAGATCGATGAGCTTGTCGCGCACGGTCGCCAGCGTGTCTCCGTCAACGACTGTGTAGCTGTACTCGCGCGCATCGGCGATCTTGACCTTGACGATGTCGCCTGCCTTGGCCGTGCCGTCGATCAGGACGGTGCCGGTGGCCTGGCTGCTCGAGTGGACCGCGACGGCGGGGCGCGGGTCCTTGCCGCCGGAGGCGAACAGCCCCGGGTTGGCCTGAATGAGCGGGATTCCGGCCGCGTTCGAGACCTCGACGGCGCCATCAGGGCGCGTCATCCGGACATAGAGGCTGCAACTGGAAGCGTCCAGAACCTCGAAAGGCAGTTGCGCGTTGATCTGATAGCGGCTGACGTAGAGCAGCGGGGCCTTGATGCCATCGACGTAGACCTCGACGCCGCCGAGCGTAGTGGGCAGCTTCGAGCCCGCCGGAGCGGACACGGGGTCGCCATTGATGAAGTCGATGCCCCAGATCGTGATGAGGCTGCCGGCCGCGAGTTTCGCAGCGTCGCCGCCACCCGAGAGGGGTCCCGCCGTGATTTTGAGATTGGTGTTCGAGGAAGTGGGCGTCACCGGGATGTTGTTGCCGATCGTGCCGCCGTGGCGCGCGGTCAGGCGGATCTGCGCGAGCAGCGGAATGGCCTGGGCGAACACCCAGGGGTCGCCCTTGCCGGAATCGCCCGCGTTGATGGCGGCGGCGAGCGCGTTGGCCACGGTCCCGAGATTGTCGTCCTTGAGCGCGGTGTAGCTGTATTCCTTGTCGTCGTTGATCTTGATAGTGACGACGTCCTTCTCTGTCACGGTTCCGGAGAGCGCGACGGTCCCGACGGCAAACACCTCGAAGCTGGCTGCGTTGCGCACGGGCGTTACATACGTGCTCACACCGGGCGAGAACACGAGCACGCGCCGGCTGAAGGGCTCGGCGACGTACAGGTTCGAGCCGTCCCAGGCGAGCGAGGTCGGAGTGCGGATGGCGTCGGCCGCGGACATACGCGCGCTATCGGGGTTCGCGGAGGTGTCGGAGGTCTGGTCCAAGGTGTCGTTGACCTGGCCGAGCACGGCGTCGGCTTTCGCGCCGCTTTCGGTGGGGATGCTGTTGAAGACCAGAACGCGGTCATTGCCACCATCGGCGATGAACAGGCGCGTGCCATCGGAAAGCGCGAAGCGCGGGAAGTTGAGCGTTCTGGCGCAGCGGGCGGGGAAGACCGGGAGTCCGGTTGTTGCGTCGGTGCCCGTGCTCTCGCACAGAACGCTCGCGAACGTGGCGCTTCCACCCTGGTTCACAACCTTGTAGGAGTTGTTGGCGGTGCCGCTGTTGAGATCGGGCTGGCCGACGGCCAGATTGGCGGGCGCGCCGTTTTCGGTCGGGATCGTGTTCCAGATGACTACGCGGTTGTGGCCGAGGTCGGTGACGATGAGGCGCACGCCGTCGGAGGTCACCGCGACCGGGCTTAACAGGCCGGCGGGCGTAGCGAGCGGGTCGGTCTGGGTCAGGTCGGATTCAAACGCGGTGGTGAAGTCCTTCTGCCCGACCACGGTGTCGGCGTTCTGGAAAGTCGACGTGGGGAAGGTCCTCCAGATGAGCACGCGGTGGTTCTGCGTGTCGGCGACGAAGAGCATGCCGTTTGAGATCCAGACGCCCTGCGGACCGCGAAGCGAGCGCTGACTGGGAACACGGACGTCGCCGGTGCCGCTGTTAGCGGTGCTGGTGGTGAAGTCGGGCTGGCCGAGGACGAGGTCCGGCGCCGTGCCGTTGACCGCGGGAATCGAGTTCCAGATGAGCACGCGGTTGTTGTCGGTGTCGGCGACGGCGATGCGGACGCCGTCGGTGGCGACCGAGGTGGGAACGCGCATGCCGGTGGCCGACAGACCCGGATCCGACTTGGTGAAATCGGCCTGGCCGAGAACGACGTCGGCTTTGAAGCCGCACAGTGGGCAGCGCTGCAAGCCGTTGCGCTGGACCTCGGCGGTGGGCGCGGGCAGCTGGCCCGCGATATTCCGGTAGATAAGGACGCGGTTGTTATTGGGCGCCGCCGCTAGGCGGTTGGAGTCGGCGACCAGCAGCATGCCATTGGCGTAGGCGACGCCGCCCGCGCCGCCCAGCACCGAGTCGGAGGACGTGGCGTCCTGGGACGTGAAGAAGAGCTGGCCAATGACGGCGCGCGCCGCCTGGCCCGTGACGAATTCGGCAGCGAACAGGCAGTTCGCGGCCAGCGCAAACACGGCCAAGTGCTTCATATGCAAAAGTCGGATCTCCTAGTATACCCGGTTCGCATCCGGGGTCCTCAAAATGGCGCCCCAGGTCACCTGGTAGGCCTCCACGCGGCCATCCAGGTCGCGGCCGGCACGCACGAACACGCGCGCGTTCACCGCAAGTCCCGAGTAGGCGGACTCGCGCCCGCCGCCGAAATACCGCGTGTCGTCGCGCAGCACGATTTCGGTGTCGCCTGCGGTGCGCGTTCGAAGGACCATGCGCCCGGGACTCAGGCTGCGGACGACGCCGGCCAGCGCGAGGTCGCCGCGGGGGTACAGGTCGTCGAGCGCGCTGAACACCGCCGCAGGCCGGGCGGCGCGCGGCGGCGCGTCGCGGCGCATGGCGACGACACGGAGCGACCGGGCGCGCGGGAGTCTCGCATTCGGCCCGCGTCCGGCGGCGATCTCGACCATATCCCCCTTCCTCAGATCGGGCAACGACGCCCGCACGCCGTCCCGCTCGACCGCAGTGGCGCGATCGAAGCGGAAGCAGACGACGTGGTTGTTTTGGAGCCGCACGCTGAGATCGCCGGACGGCCCGGCGTCCCAGTCGACGAGCGTTCCGCGGACAGTCGTCCCTTCCGGGCCAGACTGCCCGGCCAGCAGGGCTGCCGCAACGAGCGCGCCTGCAAAAATTCGCATGTTCCGCCCCCCGGTCTCAGGGTAGCAGCGCGAACGTAAGCGGTAGAGACGTGGGGCGGGTGCGAGGGGTTTCGGGGCTCATCGCAAGCCGCGTGACGGGGCCCGGGACTCTGCCCTACAACTTCTTCGCGATGAGGGCGTAGTCCTGGCCTCCGAAGAAGGCGTTGCGGAAGTCTTCGGGGAGGGAGGCCAGGGCGGGCTCTGCGTCGAGGGCGGGGGCCCGTCGGTGGAGGGTAAGGCGGCCGAAGCCGGCTTCTTCCAGGTAGAAGCTTAGGAGGGCGTGGGGGATCGGGCGGACGTGCATCGGGTCCAGATAGAAATGGGTGGCGAAAATGGCCAGGCACTCGGGGTTCGGCGTTTCCAGCGCGATGATGCCTCCCGGGCGCAGTTTCGATGCGGCCGTTCGGATGAGGACGGGCAGGCGTTCCGGCGGGAGGTGCTCGATGACGTGCGCCGAGAAGATTCCTCCGAGCGAGGCATCGGGCAGGGCGGGGAGGTAGTCGAACAGGTCGGCGTGCTCGACCTTCAGACTCTTGGACTGGCAGAGGGCGGCCAGTTCCGGGCTGAGTTCGACTCCGGTTGCCGGGATGCCGGCTTCTTTCATGACTTCGAGGAATTCGCCGCGGCCGCAGCCCAGGTCGAGGACGTCGCGCGTTCCGGCGAAGTGCGGCAGGTAGAAGCGGTGGCGGTCGCGGACGTATTCCTCCGAGCCCCGGAAGCGCTCGGCGAAACGGCCGTAGTCGAGCGCGGGCGCGGCGGGCTGGAGGGCGGCTCGCTGGCGCACGAGGCGCAGCTCGGTGTGGATGAGGCGCTCGTATTCCGTGCGAACGCGCTCAAGGTCTGCCCACATGGTGCGCTGTATGTCTTCCGAGATCTGGGCGGCGCGGAAGTCGAAGCCGGCTTTGAGTTCGGCGATGGCGTGCAGCAACTCGTGCTGCGAGACCGCGAGCCGGTGCTCCCAGCCGGCGCGCCATTCGGCCCAGTGGGCGCGTATGTCGCAGAGTTCCTGGGTGATTGCGGCCAGGCGCCGGTTGTTTTCCTCGAGCGCGGCGAGGATGGCGTCGAATCCGGACGCCGTAGCGCGATTGAAATCCACCTGCTCGCGGACGTGCCAGTAAAGCGCGCGCGCGGCGAGGCGCTTCACGGCCTGGATGGCTGCGTTGAGCGGCCCGCCACGGCGGGGATTGACCGTTCCGATCGCCGCCGCCTTGCTTCTGACCGCGTCGCGCGCCTGCGCGATGGGGAGCAGATTGTCAGGCGCGGCGTCCACGCGGGGCTCTCCGGGATTGTCCGGCTGTGTAGGTGGCGGTTATTTTCGAGAAGATGCCGCCGCGGGGGGTGAATTCGCCGACGATCGTGGCCGAGCGGGGGCGCGTGGCTTTGACCACGTCCTTCAGAAAGCGGTTCACGATGTTCTCCTGGAAGATGCCGAGGCCGCGGTAGGCGAGTGCGTACATCTTGAGCGACTTCAATTCCAGGCACAGCTTCGCGGGCACATACCGGATCGTGATCTCGCCGAAGTCCGGCAGGCCGGTTTTCGGGCACACCGAGGTGAACTCCGGGATGACGATCTCGATTTCATAGCCTGTGTCGAACTGGTTCGGCCAGGTTTCGATTTCGGGAAGGGGAACATCTACTCCGGCGCGCGCGTGTTCTTCGGTGTATCCGTATTTGTTCATGACTTCACGAGGGTGCGGGCGAGCAGGTCGAGGAACATGCCGACGTCGGCCACGACGCCGACGGCCTGGCCCGTGCCGCGGTCGCTCACCTTGGTTGCGACGGCGGGGTTAATATCGACGCAGACGAACTTGATCCAGCTCGGCGCCATGTTGCCTGTGGCGATCGAGTGGAGCATGGTGCCGAGGCACAGCACCAGACCCGCGTTCCTGAGATGCGCCGCGTAGGCGTCCTGCGCCGCGTTCATGTCGGTGATTGTGTCGGGCAGCGGGCCGTCGTCGCGCAGAGAGCCGGCCAGCACGAACGGTACGCCCGCTTTTACGCATTCGTACAGGATGCCGCTTCGAACGCGCCCGCTTTCAACCGCCGCGCGCACGCTTCCGCAGTGATAGACGGCGTTGATGGCGCGCATGTGATTGCGGTGGCCGTGCTCGGCCTGGCGGCCGTCCGAGAGGCGCAGACCCAGCGAGGTGCCGAACAGCGCCGCCTCGATGTCGTGGACGCCGAGCGCGTTGCCGCTGAGAATGCCTTGCACGAAGCCGCCGCGGATGAGCGCGGCCAGGCCCGCGGCGCCACCGGTGTGGACGACCACGGGACCGGCGACGACGAGCACGTTCTTCCCCTGCGCGCGCGTCTGCTCGATGAGCGCGGCGGTCTGGCGGACGGCGGTTTCCACCTGCCGCTCGGAAGAGACGCCGTTCGACATGAAGGCGAACGACAAGCGGTCGCGCTCCTTCGGTTCCGGAATGACGCGGATGCCGCGCGTGCCGACCACGACCCGGTCGCCGGCTTTGACGTCGCGCAGGCGGCGGCACTCGGCGCGGCCGTCCTTAACGACCACGAGCGCGTCCATGCGCTGGTTTTCGACCTCGATCCACTTCTGCCCGTGCCGGATGAGCGTGCGGTGGTTGGTAGTGGAGTAGAAATCGTCGGGCACGGAGCGGTCGCGTTCGACGGCGGCGAGCGCGGCGTCGGCGGTATCGACGGCCGAGCAGCCGAGTCCGAGAAGGCGCTGGAGCATCTGACGCATCAGGTCTTCGGAGGCTGCTTCAACGCGCAGGCGCAGGTGCGAGGGGTCGCTGTTGGTCTTCCCGATGCGGAACTGCTCGACTTCGAAGCGGCCGTTGTATTCGACGACGGCGTCGAAGATCTGCTCCATGACGTGGGAGTCGATGAGGTGCCCCTCGGCTTCGACGACTTCGTAGAAGGGGAGGGCAGGGGTACCGGTGTTCATGACTGAAGTTCTAAGTTTAGCGAAGAAACTTATTTCACCGCAGAGACGCGGAGGTTTTCTTTGCGCTTCGGATTTCTAGAGCTCGTCTATGCCGAGAAGCCCCGCCAGCTCGCCGAGAATGCGATACTCGCTTTCGTCGTCGAGTTCGAGGACGGGGTAGTCGGGGTTGAGCGGCTTCAGGCGTATGTGGCGATGCTCCCAGCCGTCTTCGGTGACGCGCTTCTCGCTTTCGTAGACCTTGACGGTGAACTCGCCGCCGTCGCCCGAGGCACCGCGGCGCCAGACCAGCACGCGCTTGCCCTGGCGCGAGCCCGCGGGGTGGTATTTGAAGACCGCCACGCTGCCGTCCGGGATTTCGGGCTCCATCGAGTGGCCGGTGACGTGGACGGCGTAGAGGTCGTCGGCGGCCCGGACTCCGGCGGGGGGTCTCACCCAGTCTTCGGGCTCGACTTCCATGTCCTGGCCGAACCGCCCGGCGGCGGCGCGCAGCGAGTACAGGGGGACGTGGGTAACGAACGGGACGACGTTCGCGGCGGCCTCGCGTGGTTCGCGGGCGACATGGTCGCGGAAAAGTTTCTCGGCCGCCGATTCGAAATCGCGCACCACCACTGCCCGCCGGCCGGTCACTTGCAGGGTGTTCGAGAGGGTGTCTTCGAAGTGCGCCAGCAGCTTGCCGCCGCCGAGTTCCTTGGCTTTCGCCCGCAGGTCGGCGGGGAGAAGCGCCAGCACTTCGGCGTCGTCCGGGTCGGCGGCGTAATAATCCTCGCGGAATTTCGGATAGATGGAATCGCTTTCAGGGTCGAGCAGGAGGACGCCGAAGCTTTCGGCGCGCCGGCCGGGGAGGCGGGCTTCAAGGATCAGATACTCGGCCCTGTGCAGCGAGAGCATACTCTTAATCCCACATCGGCCAAAGAGGCGAGTTTTTTATCCGCGTTTATCTGCGTTCATCCGCGGCCCAATAAGAATTTCAGCCGCAGATAAACGCAGAGGAACGCAGATAAAATTCTTTGCGTTCTCTGCGTCTCTGCGGTGAATTGCATTTTTACGCTACGGGCTGCGCCGCGTACTTCTCGGCCATCTTGGCCAGCGGGATAGGCTCGTAGTCGCCCGCGTGTCCGGCCTGGCCGAACTGGGTCATGCGGAGCGCCACGACCTTCTTCATGGCTTCACGCGCCGGCTTCAGGTAGTCGCGCGGGTCGAACTTCTCGGGCGTCTCCGCGAATACTTTGCGGATCGCCCCGGTGATGGCGAGACGGTTGTCGGTATCGACGTTGATCTTGCGCACGCCGTTGCGGATGCCGAGCTGGATCTCTTCGACCGGCACGCCCCAGGTCGGCTTCAGGCTGCCGCCGTACTGGTTGATGATGTCCTGCAAGTCCTTAGGCACGCTGGAGGAGCCGTGCATGACCAGGTGGACCTTCGGGATGCGCTTGTGGATCTCGATGAGGCGGTCCATCTTGAGGACGGCGCCGTCGGGCTTGCGGCTGAATTTGTAGGCCCCGTGGCTGGTGCCGATGGCGATGGCGAGCGCATCGACGCCGGTGGCCTCGACAAACTGCGCGGCCTGCTCGGGGTCGGTGACGTGCTCGAGGCCCGTGCCGCCCGCGCCGTGTCCGTCTTCAATGCCGCCCAGCACACCGATCTCGCCCTCGACGGTGACACCCTTCGAGTGCGCCAGCTCGACGACCTTCTTGGTCTCGGCGACGTTGTACTCGAACGTGGAAGGCGTCTTGCCGTCCGGCATCAGCGAGCCGTCCATCATGACGCTGGTGAAGCCGGCATCGATGGCCGACTTGCAGGTCTCGAAGCTGTTGCCGTGATCGAGGTGCATAACCAGCGGAATCTCGGGATACAGCTCGGCGGCGGCCACCATCAGGTGATAGAGGAACTTGTCGTTGGCGTAGCTGCGCGCGCCCCGGCTGGCCTGGATGATCACGGGCGACTTGGTTTCCCGCGCCGCTTCCATAATCGCCTGAATCTGCTCGAGGTTATTGACGTTGAACGCGCCGACGCCGTAACCGCCCTTGGCAGCCTCGTCGAGGAGCTGCCGCATGGATACTAGCATGGTAATTTCTCCTTCCCGGTATGAAGGAATATGGTAACAAAATGCGGAAGGTGGAAGCTGGAAGCTAGAAGTTAGAAGCTGGAAGCCGGAAGTCAGAAGCCGGAAGTCAGAAGTCAGAAGTCAGAAGTCAGAAGCCGGAAGGCAGAAGCCGGAAGAACTGCTGGGCCCGGGTTGCGTCTTTGAGGATCTGGCGCTTGAGAGCTTCCGGGGATTCGAATTTTCTTTCTTCCCGGAGGCGCTTGAGGAATTCGACTCGGATGGCCGCCGGGGTGGGGGGGGCGAAGGGTCCCAGGAGGAACGTCTCTATGGTCAGTTCGTTTCCTTCGAAGGTGGGGCGTGTTCCTATGTTGGTTACCGAGGGCCAGGTGCGGGGGCCGTCCGCCGTTCGGGTGATGTAGACTCCGTTGGCCGGGAGAACTTCGGCTTGGGGTTTGAGGTTGAGGGTGGGGACGGTTTGCCTGGAGCCGATACCGCGGCCTTTGACGACCGGGCCTTCAATCGCGTAGCAGCGCTCGAGCATGCGGCCGGCGAGCGAGACGTCTCCGGCGGCGATCCGCCTTCTGATTTCGCTCGAGGAAACCGGGCGGCCTCTCATATGGACCGCGGGGACCGCTTCGACGGAAAAACCATATTGCTTTCCGAGTTCTGCCAGCGTGTGGGTGTCTCCGGCGTGGCCGCGGCCGAAGCGGAAGTTATCGCCTACGAGGACGGCCTTCGCCTCGAGCTTTGCGGCGAGAATGTCTTTCGCGAACGCTTCGGGGGAGAGGCGGGAGAATTCCGGCGTGAAGGGCTGGATCAGAATCTGCTCGATTCCTTCCGCGCGCATCAGGGCGGCGCGTTGTTCGGGCGTGGTCATGAGGCGCGGGGCCCGCTCAGGCGCGACGACGCGGGCCGGGTGCGGGTCGAAGGTCAGGACCGAGGGCGTCCAGCCGCGCTCGCGCGCGAGAGCCACGACCCGCCGCAGGATCTGCCTGTGGCCGGTATGGACTCCATCGAAGTTCCCGATGGTGAGCACCGCCGGGCCGCGCCAGTCTTTCATGCGACTTCGATCTCCAGCCCGTCGTAGGCGAGGTGAACGTTGGGCGGCAGCGAGCGCTCGGTTTCGGCGTGTGCCAGGTCGTGGCAGATGTGCGTGAAATACGCACGGGCGGGCTTGAGGTGCTCGACGTATTCGAGAGCGCGCGCGACCGTGGTGTGGGTCGGGTGCGGCTTGTGGCGGAGAGCGTCGAGGAACAGGACGTCGAGCCCGTGGAGCGCTTTGAGCGGCTCGGCGGGGATCTCGCTGTGATCGGTGAGATACGCCGCGGAGCCGAAGCGGTAGCCGTAGACCCGGGTGCTTCCGTGGTTGAGCGCGATCGGCCGGAACTGCATGCCGAACAGCTCGAACGGCTCGCCGTCGAGCGGGTGAGTCTCGAGGCGCGGCACGTGCGAATCGTGCGCCACGTCGGCGAAGACGTATTCGAACACGCGCCGCAGCGTGGCGATCGTTTCGGGCGAGCCGTAGACGGGGATGCCCGAGCGCTGGCGGTAGTTGAACGGCCGCACGTCATCGAGGCCCATGATGTGGTCGGCGTGCGCGTGCGTGAAGACGATGGCGTCGAGGTGGTCGACGCCCGTGCGCAGAATTTGCGTGCGGAAGTCGGGCGTCGTATCGATGACGACGTTGCGGCCGCCGTAGGTCAGCAGGACCGAGGGGCGCAGGCGCTTGTCGCGCGGGTCCGCCGAGGTGCAGACGGCGCAGCGGCAGCCGATGGTCGGGACGCCGACGCTGGTTCCCGAGCCGAGGACCGTGATTTTGAGGCAAACCGCCTCAGGCATTCGTCTTCGCCTGCGCTTGCGCGGCCTGCACGTAGCGGAACCGCAGCTCAGTCAGCTGGTTATCCAGCAGCCGCTTTTCCTCGAGGCCGAGGTTGCCGCGTGTCTTTTCCTGAAGCATCGCCAGCATGTCGATGGCGTGCTGCGCGGCCGCCAGGTTCGGCTTCGGGGGGTCCTTCTCCTCGCCTAAGTGCAGCAGGCCGAGGAACATCTGGGCTTCGGTCGCGGTGCGCAGGACAAGAAACTCGAACGTGGCGGGAGGGATGGGGTATTCTGCATCGCTCATCGAAGACTATTGTAAGACGGCGGCGATCGAAGCCCGAAGGGCGGGATGCAACGTAGGGAACGCCGATCCCGCCTGGCGGTACTACTGATGGCCGCTTGCATCTGTTACCCTGAAATTTCCCGCCAAATGAGCAACAATTCTCAGTCTGAGGCCGGCGAAAAGTTCCAGCGACTCACGGAAATCATGGCCCGGCTGCGGTCGCCGGAGGGCTGCCCGTGGGACCGCGAGCAGAATTTCGACACCATCAAGCCGTACTTGCTGAAGGAGACTTACGAGGTCCTCGAGGCGATCGACGCTCGGGATTGGCCTTCACTCGCCGAAGAACTCGGCGATCTGATGCTCGAGGCCGTGTTCTTTGCCCAGATGGCTCGCGAGGCCGGGCTGTTTGGCATCGAGGATTCGCTCGACGCGATCAACGCGAAGCTGGTCCGGCGGCATCCGCATGTGTTCGGGGCGGGCACGGCGAAGACGGCCGAGGATGTCACTCGCCGCTGGGACGAGATCAAGGCCGAGGAGAAGAAAGACCGCAAGGCGGATCAGGCCGGGCTGCTCGAATCGGTTCCTCGCGCGCTACCCGCGCTGGTCGAAGCCGCGCAGATCAGCTCTCGCGCGGCCCGTGTCGGGTTCGACTGGAACCGGACCGAGGACGTCCTCGAAAAGCTCGACGAAGAACTGGGCGAACTGGCCGAGGCTCGCGCGAACGGCGCTTCGCAGGGCGAGATCGAAGGCGAACTCGGCGACCTGCTGTTCGTGATCGTGAACCTCGCCCGGTTCCTGAAGGTGGACCCCGAGCAGGCCCTCCGCAAGACCAACCGCAAGTTCCGCGAACGCTTCGGCTACGTCGAGCGCTCGCTCAAGGCGGCCGGGAAAGAGCCCGGCGGGGCGACTCTCGACGAGATGGAGGCGCTGTGGCAGGAATCGAAACGCAACGGCTGACGAGGCATACGGAGTTCGCCCAGGCTGTGCGCCTGCAACAACAGGTGTGGGGTTTCGCCGAAAGCGAACTGCTTCCGGTGCGGGCGTTCGTGGTGGCGTCGGAGATCGGAGGGCAGGTTTTCGGCGCGTTCGACGGCGCGCGCATGGTGGGGTTCTGCCTGGCGGTACCCGGACTGAGGCCGGGCGGGGCGGGGTACCTGCACAGCCAGATGCTGGGCGTGCTTCCGGAATACCGCGACCGGCACGTGGGCCGGGCGCTCAAGCTGGCGCAGCGGCGCGATGCGCTCGAGCACTCGATCGAGCTGATCGAGTGGACCTTCGATCCCCTCGAGCTCAAGAATGCGTACTTCAATATCGAGCGTCTCGGGGCCGTCGTGCGGCGGTACGTGCTCAACAAATACGGCACGACTACCAGTCCTCTGCACGGGAGCCTGCCGACGGACCGGTGCGTGGCCGAGTGGTGGCTGCGGTCGCCGCGCGTGGATGCGGCCTTGGCGGGCAATCCGCTGCCGCGTCCGGAGGCGGCGGCGTGTATCGAGGTGCCCGCGAACATCGACGCGTTGCGGCGTGAATCGCCCGCCGAGGCGCGGCGCCTCCAGTCGGAAATCAGCGGGAAATTCATCGAGTGCTTCCGGCGCGGGCTTGCGGTCACGGGGTTCGAGCGGGGCGGAACGTATTTGTTAACTCCATGGCCTTCCGAGTAGACAGTATTGTTTTGCGGCAGGTCTCGATGCCGCTGGTGCATTTCTTCGAGACGAGCTTCGGCCGCACGACGCGGCGCGAGATCGTGCTTGTGGAGGCCATCGCCGATGGCGTCTCCGGCTGGGGCGAGGTCACGGCGGGGGAGCATCCCTTCTACAACGAAGAATGGACCGAATCGGCGTGGCTGATTCTGCAGCACTACGCCGCGCCGCGCGTGCTTGGGCGCACGCTCGGATCCGCGTGCGAGGCCGCTCCGCTGTTCGAGCGGATACGCGGGCATCGCATGGCCTGGGGCGGCCTCGAGGCCGCGCTCTGGGATCTCGAAGCGCGCCTGCTCGGCCGGCCGCTGTGGCGGCAGATCGGCGGCGGGGCGCGCAAGGAGATCCCGTGCGGCGTCTCGATCGGCATCCAGGAAACGCCGGCGAAGCTGCTCGAGAAGATCGCGCACGAACTCGCGGCCGGCTACCAGCGCATCAAGATCAAAATCAAACCGGGGTGGGACGTCGAGATCGTCCGCGAGGTGCGACGGGCATTCCCGAACATCAGGCTCATGGCGGACGCCAACTCCGCCTACACGCTCGCCGATGCGGACCGCCTGCGCCGCCTCGACGAGTTCTACCTCATGATGATCGAGCAGCCGCTCGCGCACGACGACATCATCGACCACGCCGAGTTGCAGGCGAAGCTTGAAACGCCTATCTGCCTGGACGAGTGCATCCGCACGGCTCATCACGCCGAGCAGGCCATCCGGTTGGGAGCGTGCAAGATCATCAACATCAAGCTGGGGCGCGTGGGCGGGTTCGCCGAGGCGCGGCGCGTTCACGACGTGGCGCAGGCTGCCGGCGTCCCGGTCTGGTGCGGCGGCATGCTCGAATCGGGCGTGGGCCGCGCGCACAACATCGCCCTTTCGACGCTGCCGAATTTCGTGCTGCCGGGCGATGTTTCGGCGAGCCAACGCTACTGGAAGCGCGACCTGATCGATCCGCCGGTCGAGGTGAGCGCGCGCGGCACGATCGCCGTGCGCGACGACGCCGGCTTCGGCTACCCGCTCGATACCGAATTCCTGCGCGCGGCCACGGTGCGCGAAGCGGCGGTCCGATAAGTTGGCTGCGTTCGGCCAACTCCTGCGCGAAAACCCCAACTACCGCTACACGTGGATGGGGCAGGTGGTCAGCGAGATCGGCGACCACTTCAACAACATCGCGGTGTTCAGCCTGGCGCTGGCGGTGACAAAGTCGGGGCTGGTGGTGAGCGGCATCATGCTGGCTCGCGCGGTGTCGGCGATTCTGGCTGGACCGCTGGCGGGAGTGGTGCTCGACCGCCTGGACCGCAAGCGGGTCATGATCGCGAGCGACCTGTTCCGCGCCGCGTTCGCCGCGCTGTTCATTCTGACCGTCTCGCAGCCCGATCCCTGGAAGCTCTACGTCTTCAGCGGCCTGCTCATGTTCGCCTCGCCGTTTTTCACCAGCGGCCGCTCGTCGATCCTGCCCGCGGTAGCGAGCGAAGGGGAACTGCACACGGCGAACTCGGTGACGCAGATCACGCAGTGGACCACGCTGGTCATCGGCACGATGCTCGCCGGGACGACGGTGATGCAGTTCGGCTACCGCTGGGCCTTCGCGCTGAACGCGACCTCGTTTCTGTTTTCGGCGTTCTGCATCTGGCGTCTGCGCCCGCCGCGTGGCGCCGCGTTCCGTGCGCGGAGCAGAGCGCTGACCGAGAGCGAAGTGGTGCGGCCATGGCACGAGTACACCGAGGGGCTGAAATACATGCGGGCGACGCCGCTGATTCTCGGGATCGCGGTGGTCAACGTCGGGTGGGCGACGGGCGGCGGCGCGGCGCAGATCCTGTTCAGCCTGTTCGGCGAGATCGTCTTCGACAAGGGCGCGGCGGGGATCGGGCAGATCTGGGGATGCGCCGGCCTCGGGCTGCTGGCCGGAGGCGTCTTCGGCCACTGGTTCGGCAGGCGCGTGAGCTTCCGCGCGTACAAGCGCACGATCGCGATCTGCTACGTCGTCCACGGCGGCGCTTACGTGATCTTCAGCCAGATGCAGCAGTACTGGCTGGCGCTGGTCTTCATCGCGTTGTCGCGCGCAGCGGTCGGGGTCAGCTCGGTGTTGAACATGACGCAGCTTCTCAGAAACGTGCCGGACCAGTTCCGCGGGCGCGTGTTCGCGACGATGGAGTCGCTGACGTGGGCGGTTATGATGCTGTCGATGACCGCGGCGGGAATCGCATCGCAAGCCTGGGGCCCGCGGACGATCGGGGCATGGAGCGGCGTGCTCAGTTCGACGACCGCGCTGGCGTGGGGATATCTGAACCTGACGGGGCGGCTGCCTGAGCCGAAGGCCGAGGGAGTGGAGCGGAACGAGATCGAGGTGCGGGAGCCGACGGTGTGAGCCGGCGGCCTGCTGTATCATTGTTGCGATGAAACCTCTCGGGCTAACCTGCATGCTGCTGTCCGCCGCGTTCGTGGCGTCGGCGGCCGACTACCTGATGTACGTCGGCACCTACACGGGGCCGAAGAGCAAGGGCATCTACGTCTACCGGTTTCAGCCCGCGACGGGCGAGATTACGGAACTCGGCCTGGCGGGTGAGGTGAAGAATCCTTCGTTCCTGGCCATTCATCCGAGCGGGGATTACTTGTATTCGGCCGATGAAACGCGCAACGGATCGGTCAGCGCGTTCCGCATCGACCGTAAGAGCGGCAAGCTCAGGCTGCTCAACTCGGTTTCCTCGCACGGCTCGGCGCCCTGTGCCCTTTCGGTGGATGCGACCGGACGCAACGTGCTCGTGGCGAACTACGGCTCGGGCAGCATCGCGCTGCTTCCGGTCAAAGCGGACGGCAGTCTTGAAGAGGCTTCCGCCACCGACCAGCACAAGGGAACGGGCGCCGACCCGAAGCGCCAGGAAGGGCCGCACGCGCACTCGGCCGATTTTCCGGCGGGGAACCGCTTCGCGCTGGTCGCCGATCTCGGGCTCGACAAGATCTTCATCTACCGGTTCGACCCGGAGAAGCACACGCTCGCGCTGAACGAGCCGGGTTTCGGCAGTGTGCCGCCGGGTTCCGGGCCGCGCCACGTGGCGTTCCATCCCAACGGGAAGTTCACCTACGTGATCAACGAGCTGAATTCCACCGTGACGTCGTTCGAGTGGGACGGGACCAAGGGCGCGCTCAAGCAACTGGGCACGGTTTCCGCCAATACGAAGGACTTCAAGGGCGAGACGGACGGCGCCGAGATCCAGGTGCACCCGAGCGGCAAGTTCGTCTATGCGTCGAACCGCGCCGAAGCGAACAACATCGCGCTGTTCAAGGCGGACAACAAAGGCGGCCTCACGTTTGTCTCGACCACGCCTTCGGGCGGGCTGCATCCGCGCTACTTCGGGATCGACCCGACCGGCGCGTGGCTGCTGGCGGCGAATCAGGATTCGAACAACATCGTGCTGTTCCGCGTCGATCCGACCAGCGGCAAGCTCACGCCGCAGGGCAAGCCGGTCGAGATTTCGGCTCCGGTTTGCGTGAAGTTCGTTGCCGCTGCGCGATAATCGTGGCTAGATGTTCGGTGCGATCAGGGAACAGGTAGAGACGATCTTTCGCGAAGACCCCGCCGCCAAGAGCGTGCTGGAGGTCGTCCTCTGTTATCCCGGATTCCATGCGGCGCTGCTGCACCGGGCGGCGCACCGTCTCTACCGGGCGGGATTCACGACGCCGGCGCGTATGCTCTCTCAGTTCACGCGCTGGCTGACCGGCATCGAGATCCACCCGGGCGCGAAGATCGGGCGGCGGTTCTTCATCGACCACGGCATGGGGGTCGTGATCGGCGAAACGGCCGAGATCGGCGACGACGTGCTGCTGTATCAGGGCGTCACGCTCGGGGGCACCGGCAAGGAGAAGGGCAAACGGCATCCGACGCTCGGCAACAAGGTCGTGGTCGGAACGGGCGCCAAGGTGCTCGGTAACATACGCATCGGCGACTGCGTGAAAATCGGCGCGGGCTCGGTGGTGGTGCACTCGGTGCCGGATCATTCGACCGTGGTCGGGATTCCGGGGCGCGTGGTTCGCGTCGGGGGCGTCGAGACGAACGACGTGCTCGAGCATGGGAAGCTGCCGGATCCGGAAGGGCAGGCGATCGACGAACTGTCGGCGCGGATCGAGCGACTGGAGAGCCAGGTGCGGGCGCTGCTCGAGGAGCGGCAGGCGCCCGTTTCCGACAAACGCTGCTAGCTCTTCGGCCGCCGGGGGGTGGGCGCTCCCATGTCGCCGGAGCGCCCGCGGGCGTCCTAGTTCCAGAGCCGCTTCGTCACTCGTATCAGCGTCAGGCCGCTGATGACGAAAACTGCCAGCAGCACCGCCGTGTAGCCCATACGGCCATACAGGAAATTGCCCACGGTGAACAGGCCCGACCAGATCACCGCGATTCCGGACACCCAGCCCAGCATGGCCAGCGGGACATTGTCCTTATCCTTCTCGGCGTAGCTCTTCGCCTCGGCTTCGGAAATCCCGGCCAGTTTGCGGACGTGTTTCCAGCCCGGTCCGAACGGGTGCACCTTTTTGTAGAACTCGATCAGCTTTTGCGGGTCCGTCTGCGGACCCACGTAGGCCGTCACCACCCAGCACACCGTGGTGAACGCGACTGTGATAAGCAACTCGGGCGCGGTCCCGAGCGCGATGCCTTCCTTGTGCAGCACCAGGAACCCGGCCGAGATCAGGAACGAGCTGATCATCGCCACGATCTCGCACCACGCCGTGATGCGCCACCAGTACCAGCGCAGCAGGTAGAGCAGTCCGGTGCCGGCGCCGACTTGCAGAATAATATTGAAACTGTCCTGCGCCGTCTGGAGGACGAACACGAGCGACGACGAAAGCACGAACAAAATGATCGTCGCGATGCGCCCGGCGCGCACGTAATGCCTCTCGGATTCATCCTTGCGGATGAAGCGGCGGTAGAAATCGTGAACGAGATAGGAAGCGCCCCAGTTCAGGTGCGTCAGGATGGTGGAGGAATTCGCCGCCACCAGGCCTCCGACCATCAGGCCGATCCAGCCGACCGGAAGGAACTTCAGCATGGCCGGGAACGCGATGTCGTGGCCGACCAGCGAGGGGTCCACGTTCGGCAGCGCCTTACGGAGGTCCGACAGTTCGGGGTATACGACCAGCGACGCCAGGCCGACGATGATCCAGGGCCAAGGCCGCAGGATGTAATGGGCGAGGTTGAAGAACAGCGTGCCGCCGAGCGAATCCTTCTCCGATTTCGACGCGAGCATGCGCTGCGCGATGTAGCTGCCGCCGCCGGGCTCCGCGCCCGGATACCAGACGGCCCACCACTGCACCGTGAGAGGAACAATGAACACGGCCACCGCGAGGTCCCAGTTGTTCGTGAAGCTGGGCATGATGTTCAGGTAGTTCAACCCGCCCGGGCCCACGCGATGCGAGAGCTTTTCGACCAGCCCGCTCATGCCGCCCACCTGCGGCAGCATGACGGCGAAGTAGGCCGCCGCGATCACCGCCGCCATCTTGATAAAGAACTGGAACATGTCGATGACGAGCACGCCCCATAATCCCGAGTGCGCGGCGAAGACCACGTTCAGCAATCCCACGGCGAGCAGCGTCTGCCAGCGGTTCAGGCCGAAAAGCACGCTCGCGATCTTGCAGGCGGCCAGGTTGACGGTCGCCATGATGATGCAGTTGAACAGCAGGCCGAGGTAGATCGAGCGGAAGCCGCGCACCGCGGTTGCGGCCTTGCCCGAGTAGCGCACTTCGTAGAACTCGAGGTCCGTCAGGACGCCCGAGCGTCTCCACAGCCGCGCATAGAAGAACACCGTGGCCACGCCGGTCAGCGTGAACGCCCACCACTGCCAGTTTCCGGCGACGCCTTGCGTTCGCACGAAATTCGCCACCAGGTTCGGGGTATCGCTCGAGAACGTGGTCGCGACCATCGAGATGCCCGCGAGCCACCACGGCACCGAACGCCCGGAGGCGAAGAACTCCGCCGTGCTCTTTCCGGAACGTTTACCGAAGAACAACGCGGGGACGAAGCATATCAGGACCGATGCAATAGCAATGATCCAGTCGAGAGTGTGGAGAACCATACGAGAGAACGAGTGTACTACGGACGTGCCTGGCTCCGCCCGAGTGCCCTTGAGCGGTCCATGTGCTCGCCGGCTTCTTTGCGATGTCCGGCGAGCATGAGCACCAGCGCGAGATTGGCGTGAGCCACGCGGTCGTCCGGGCTATTGGCGAGCACCTGCTTCCACCGCGCGGCGGATTCCTCCAGGCGCCCCTGCTTCTGAAGGTAGAGCGCGCTGTTGAACAGCTTGTAATATTCGATGGCGGGGCCGCCGAGCGAGCGCAGGCCGCCCGGGGGGACGTTTACGAACTCGGGAATATTCACCGCGCGGTTCGCGGCCGTCGTGTTCTCGACAAGGATCGCGGGGCTGTCGTTGCCGTCCGCGTCGATGTGGGTCAGGTACATCTGCGTGTAGGGCGAACGGCTCTTCGAGGAGAACACCAGCCAGCGCCCGTTCGGCGAGAAGCTGTGCCACGAATTCATGAGCGGCGTGTTGGCGCGCATGCGCCGCGCCGTGCCGCCGGCGGCCGGGACGATGTACAGCTTGCTGTCCGGCCGCATGAGCATGCCGTTGCGCGCCTGCACGTAGACGATCCAGCGGCCGTCGGGCGAGACCTTCGGGAACGTGTTGCTCATGCCGTTCGCCGACGCGCCCGCGATGGGCTCGGCCGCGCCTCCTTTTCCGCCGTTGAACGGGATGCGGTAGAGGTCGTACTGCATCAGGTTCTCGTTGGGATCGTTGGCGTATTGGGCCGGCGGGAGGCCCGGCGGATACGGATCCTTTGCGCCGGAGCGTGCGAAGACGATGTACTGGCCGTCCGGGCTCCAGACGCCGCCCATCTGGACGAACCGCGGGTCGTCGGCGCCCGGGAGCGGCTGCAGTCTGCCGGTTTCGCGCGAATACCATGCCAGCACGCCGCGCGTCGGGTAGAAGACCTGCAGAAAGCGGTAGTCCTTGAAGTTCGTAACGTAGTAGTTGCTGGTGGGACTGCCCGAGGGGGTTTCCGACGGGTCGATGGTCGTTACGACATAGCGCCCGTCGGGCGAAACCTGCGACATGAAGCCGACGCGTATGTTGCCGCCGAGCGGGCCCTTCTCCGTGGCCCACTGGATGACGTCCTCTTTGCGGACGGTGGTGTCGGGCTTCACGCGCGTGAGGAAGTAGCGGCCTTTGTTCTTCTGAAGGCCGTCGAGATCCATGCCCATCGTGGTGCCGTCGCGCGAGAAGGAGTGGCAGTTGGCGCACACCGGCATGTCTTCCATGACAACGCGGCTCTCGGGTTCGGCGATGTCGCGGATGCGCCACGCAACCAGCGGCAGCGCCTGGAGCGCCAGCGGCTCGATATGCCCCTTCTTCGTTTCCGTGGGCATGAGCGGGACGTCCCGGTAGAACACCGGCGCTCCCACAGGGTCGCGCGACGTGTGGATCGTGACGCGCGCGCCGCCGATCGAGACCGTGGCGGACGGGTACTTCTTGATGAGTTCCCACGTGGCCGCGTCGGGCCTCCATGTGCGCTCGGGCTTTACGCGCGGCGGCTCGTTGGTGGGGGCGACGCAATCGGGATCGATCGGGCCCACGTGCAGGCGCGGGCCGTGCGAAGTCAGGCGGATGGGCGCGCGCCGGCCGCCGAACGTGATCCCGATCGCCCACTCGGCGATGTTCTTATCCGACTCGCGCCAGAGAAACAGCGGGGCGGTGATTTCGGGCGGGAAAATCGACCCGTCCGCCGGGTAATCGATCTTCACCGCCGCAAGCGCAGGGGCGAGGCTCGCAAGCAGAGCCAGCGCTAGTCGAGCGCCTTGATGCGGATGTTCCGGAACCGCACGGGCAGGCCATGGTCCTGGAGCCCGATGTAGCCCTTCCGCGCGAAATCCTTCAACGGCCGGTTGAACTTGTTCTCGCTGCCGTCTGGGTTTTTGTGAACCGTAGACCACCGGTCGAGATCCGCCTCCGATACAACCTCACCATTCAGGTTAACCGTGATGCGGCTCCCCCTGCACGTGATTACGTAGCGGTTCCACCGCCCCTCGCGGTGCATGTTCTTCTTTGGCGTCACCAGGTCGTAGATCGCGCCGGGGCTGTTGCGCTGGAGCGCCTGTCCCGGTTCGAGGTTGAGGATCTGGATCTCGATGCCGCTCGCGACGGGGTCGTTTATGTCCGACGTGCGAAGAAACACGCCGCTGTTGGCCTCTCCCGGCGGGACCTTGTATTCGAGCTCGAGCACGAAATCTCCATAGGGCTTCGCGGTCCACAGGTAGCTGTCGTTGTGCTCTTCGTTGTCGGCGCGGTCTTTGAGGGCGATCACGCCCTTCTCGACGGCCCAATGTTTCGACGTCGTGTTCCAGCCTTTCAGATCCTTGCCGTTGAACAGCGGCACGAATCCGTCCCGGCCGTATGCGGCGCCCCAGCAGCCCGCAACGAGCAGGGCTGCGGCGATTGCTTTGAGCATGTTCGATCCTTTCGGCGGCCGCCCGGGGGGCCGCGGAACCGGGTGCTCTGCCTTACACCGCGAAGCCGCCGCGATACGGCGGATCCACGCGGGCGTTCAGCTTCTCCGAGTTCGTGATGCGCGAGTTCGCCGCGTCCCACTCGATTCTCTCGCCCGGGAACTGCTGCGCGATGCAGCCGAGCAGGAAGGCTTCGGTGACAGGGCTCTGAATCTCGAAGTTGGCCAGCGGCGCGGGTCCGCCCTTGATCGCATCGATCCACTGGCCGATGGCGACGTCGCGCGAGCGCTCGCCGCGGGCGCGCTGTTGCCTCGGCGGAGCGACGTACTTCTTCGATTCCGGATACACGCGCGGGTTCTGGCCGTTGAATCCGGCCAGCAGGAAGCCCTTATCGCCGACGTACATGATGCCCTCTTCCTGAGGGTGGAACAGGTGCTCGTCTTCCTTCTTCAACCCGGCCGGGCGTGCGGGGCGCATTCCGCCGTCGTACCACACCATCTTCACCGCCGGGCGGCCCTTGTGCGCCGGGAAGTTCAGGTAGACGATCGACGACTTCGGATACGTCTCGTCGTACGCCTCGCTCGAGCACGCTTCCACCGATGTCGGCGGCGTAAGGCCGAGAATCTTGAAGAGTCCAGCGAAGCTGTAGCAGCCCATATCGCCGAACGAGCCGCAGCCGAAGTCGTACCAGCCGCGCCATACGAACGGCAGGTACGCCTTGTTATACGGGCGCTCGGGCGCAGGCCCCAACCACAGGTCCCAATCGAGGTTCTCCGGAACCGGCTGCGCCTCGGCCGGACGCTCGATGCCCTGCGGCCAGTAAGGACGCGCGGACCAGTTGTGTACCTCGCGCACGGGGCCGATCGCGCCGTCGGCGAGCCACTCCGAGATCAGTTTGGTCGCCTCGCTCGAAGGATTCGTCACCGGCAGCGACGTCGCCACTTTCATCTCGCGCGCAAGCTGCGCCACGCGGTGCGCCTCGCCGATCGTATGCGTCATCGGCTTCTGGCACAGCACGTGTTTGCGCTTCCGCATGGCGGCCATCGTGATCGGCGCATGCCAGTGGTCCGGGGTCGCGATGTAGACGGCATCGACGCCGTTCTCTTTTTCGAGCAGCTCGCGGAAATCGCGGTACGCGTTGCAGGCCGTGTAGCCGCCGCCCGAGCCCTTGCGGGATTCGTAATAGGCGTCGACCACGCGGCGCGCCGGCTCGCGTCCGCCCATGCCGAGGCTGGTCCCGAAATCCCGCGTGAGCTTCACGCGGCCGGGCGAGGCGAGGTCTTCGCCCCACTGCTCATAGCCGGGGCCGAGCAGCGTGCGGGCTTGCGTGAGCAGCGCGTTCGGGCTGTATTCGGCGTAGTCCTTGGAGCCGCGGTTCGGATCGGCCACCGCGGTCACCTGAAGCTCCGGATACGCCAGCATCTCCATCATGATGGCCATTCCCTGGCGGCCCATGCCGATGCAGGCGAGGTTGATCTTGTCGCTCGGCGGCACGTACCCGGCGCCGCCCAGAACATGGCGGGGGACGATCAGGAACGCCGCCGCACCCGCACCTGCAAAAGCCCGCCTCGAAAGCTGCCGCGATTCCGCTTTTTCCAACGTACACCTCCTGGATGTAGTGACCGCTTGAGAGTATATAGCAGTGCGGCGGCAGGTGGGGGATTTGCTTACCGGCCGACCGCCGTGTAGATCGCGCTTTTGCCCGTGCGTGTGTCGAAACCCGAGATCACGCGGAACACGAGGCCGCCCGGGAGGCGGAAGCGCGACTCGATGCCGGCATCGACCGCCAGGCTGCCCGGTCCGAAATCGTAAGCGCGCCCCACGTCGAGGAACGGAACCAGATCGCAGCGGACGAACGGCACGCGGAACAACGTACGGCTGATCTCGTTCTGCACGAGGAAGTACGTGCGGCCCAGCGGTCCCGCGCCCTTCATGCCGCCGCGCGCGGCGAGGTGCCCGCGCAGCCAGAGATCGGTATCGCGATCCATGCCGAGCAGAAACAGCTCGTCGAACGGCACCGCGCCGGACGCCTTGCCCCCGCGCCACTGTGAACTCACGCTCACCGATGGCGACGCATCCCAGCGCACGCCGGCCTGGAGCTGCGCCTTCGAGTACGCGCCCGCCGGCCCCGGGCCGCCCTGCGCCTTCGCGCCAACTTGCACCACGAGCCTGTGTTCGGGCAGGCGCAGCGCGTCGTAGAGCACGCCGGATTCGAACTGCAAGGCGCGGCCGCCAATGAACGTTGCGGGCGCCCGGTCGAACCGCCGCGTGCTCGCAAATACCCCGCTTGTCCAGCGCAGGCGTCCCGTGAGGGAGTATTCAAGTTCCACGCCCGTCTCCAGCTTCCGCATCCCGAACAGCGCGCCGGTGTCCCAGTTCTCATCCAGCGCATCGGCGCTCGCGCGGAACAGCAGGTTCGGATGCGCACCCACCGGCACCGACACGCTTGCTGCCACCCGCCGCCGGTTCGGGTCCCACCGCCACATCGAATCGACGCCGGCGCCGGAGTTCGCGATGTTCGATGCCTCGATGTGTAGGGTCTGATAAGGAAGCTCCGCGGCCGCCGAGATCGCGCGCCGCCAAGCCGTGCGGCGCACCGCGGCCGGCTGGAACATGACGTCGTATTCATCGCCGTCGCCGCCGGGCACGAGGCTCAGGCGATAGTCCGGCGAGCGCGCCGCCAGCAGCCGCGATTCGGACAGCACCTGGCCGGGAGCGATCGCGAGCGCACGTCCCGCGGCCGGCGGAATCGCGCCCGCCGAAGAGTCGAGCACCACCCTGCGCACGCGCGGCTTGCCGATGCGGTTCCAATACCGCAGCGCGGCCTCCAGGTTGCCGTCGAGAACGTAGAGCGTGCCGAGAAAATCGTTGGCGTATTCGTCGGCCGGGTCGATCGCCAGCGCGCGCCGCAGGTTGCGCCGGGCCCTTTCGCGATCGCCCGCGTGGTAGGCGACGCCCGCCATCTCGGAAGGAAAGCGCTTGTCCCGCGGGAAGCGCTGCATGCCCTCCTCGAGCAGGGCGCCCGCCTCGCGCCACTCGTCCGCCTGAGCGCAAGCGAGTGCGCGGCCGACGAGCGC
This sequence comes from Acidobacteriota bacterium, assembly GCA_050261515.1. Taxonomy (GTDB): domain Bacteria; phylum Acidobacteriota; class Terriglobia; order Bryobacterales; family Bryobacteraceae; genus JBLNDJ01. Next base: position 49,438 of record JBLNDJ010000048.1, read on the forward strand.
ATCGGCATCTCCACGTTGGGCCGCGAGCAGGGCGGGGAACGCGATCCACAGAAGCACGCGCATGGTTCACTTACTCGCTTGTCCGCGGCACCGCCAGCAAGGCCCAGTTGCCCGCCGGCTCCCACTCCCGGCGGAACCTGGCCGTGCGCTGGCAAATCACCATCCCGCGGGCCGGGTCCACGAACGAAACCGTCCCGCTGCCGGGATCGGCCCCCACGACCACCACATAGTGGTTTGGCGCCGACTTCCCCGGCCGCAGGCAGACGATCAGGGGGCGCCCCCGTGCCACGTGATGGCTGAGGTCCGCCTCGTCCGCCCGGATCAAGAACACGCGAAATGCCCGCTGCTCCAGGTATCGCGCCATGTCTGCGCCCCGTATCCCCTTCTCGCCCGGAACGTACAGCCGGTCGAAGATCGCGCCCTCCGAGTCGCCCGCCGGAACCTCCGGCATCCTCTCGTGCCAGTAGCCCATGACCATGGCGATGGCCGCCGCGCCGCACCCGTTCTTCTGCTGCACCACGATGGGCACGTCGAGAACGGGCGCGGCCGCGCAGGCCGACAGCGCCGCCGCCGCCCAAAGCGCCGCAAGCCTCATTTGAACGCGATCACCAGGATGGTCAGGAAGACCAGGAGCCCGGCAATCAGGATCACGAGCGTCACCTGCGAGTTCGTCAGGCTGATGTCCCCGGCCGTCAAATCGGCTGCGCGCGTCTTGGCGGCGATCTGCGCCAGTTCCGAGTCGTCGAGCGTAGCCGCGGCGCTCCGCAGCGCGTCCGGGTCCATTTTCGCCTTGTTCAGGACCTCGCGGACGCGCGTGTCGGAGAAGAACCGGTCCACGTCGGCCAGGTTCTTGGCGCGCTGTTCGGCCGCGGCGGAGAGCGCGGACCGCAGTTGCCCCTGGCTTATGACATGCTGTTCGGCCGCAAACGCCTGCGCTGGAATCAGCGCGGCCAGCGCGACGGCCAGAAACTGAATCGCCGTCATTCCGGCGAACGTGCGAAATGCCGAAGCGAGCTTTCTGGGAAGGTGAGTAGCCATGCCCCCGGAAATGCAAACGGTTTGCCGCGCGCCGCATTCCAGTGATTTCACACGGTTGCGCCGCCCCGGCCCGCCGCCGCCGGCCCCGCTGTCGCTATATGGGCAATTCTGACGATTTCCGCGAAAATCGTGACGCAATTTTCAAGGTCCGGTAATCAATCATTCAGACGGCAATTTGAACCGCTGCGCAGTCCTCCGGTTCCCATCCTCCCGTCCCGGCAGCAGCGGCTTCGCAGTCGGAGGAGATTTCATGTCTATTCGCTTAACGATCGCCACCGTCGCGTGCTGCGCGTTTGCCTTCGCCGCGAGCGACTCGGACTCGGTCAGGCAGGCCCAGACGCTGCTTAAGAATCAGGGATACTACGCCGGCAACGTGGATGGCATCAGCGGTCCCCAGACGCGCGCCGCCGTCCGGAAATATCAGAAGGATCACAATCTGAAGACGACCGGGCGGCTCGATTCGGCGACCACTACGTCGCTGCACGCCGCCGAAGGTACGCCGCAGGCGGGCATCAACGAGGCTAAAAAAGGCATCAACGAGGCCAAGGGGACCGTCCGCACCGACGAGGGCAATACCGTCGGCGCGAAGGAAGACCAGGGCCACGACAGCGTCCAGAATGCCACGAAGAAGAGCGCCAGCGAGGCGCGCAAGGAAGTCAAGGGCGCCGCCGACGAAGTCAAAGGAGTGTTGGGCGGCGGCGACAAAAACAAAAAGAAATAGCGGGGACGGCGCCGTGTCAGGGCTCGCGCCCGCCGGCGCCGCGTTGGATTTCGTCGATGATCGATCTCATCAGGGGGCTTGCCGCGACGAAGTGAGCGCCGTCGCGTTGCATGATCGTAAGGAGGTAGCGCCCGGCGTCGTCGATCGCGGTCAAGTCGCTGAGATCGAGAGTGATTGGGGACGGTTTTGCGGATTCCTCCAGCCACACGCGTTCGAGTTCACGCACCCATGGGCCGGTTAGCCGGCCTTCCAGGCGGATCGTAGTCCTTTCGCTCTCGGGTTGGACGGTAATGCGCAACATCCGGCGTCTCCGAAACTGGTGCAGGTTTCATGCCGAATCGAGTGCCGCCTATACGCGCGATGAGCGAAGCGGAATCGCCTGCCGGGGTCGTCGAGGCTCTCCGCGCCGCCGTCGAACCCCTCGGGGTGAACGTGGTCTGGCACACCTCATCGGTGCCGGACGGCCTGGCGCGCGGCGTTCCCGTCCGTTTCGACGAAGCTCGCCAATCCGTTCCCCCCGGGATGGACGCGGCCCAGGCGCGCTACGTGCTTCTCACGCCGGTGGAGGCGTGCGGCCGTAACGCGGGCTGGCTCGGCTTCGGAGCCGCTGCGCGCGAATCGCTGGGCGGCCCGCTCGCCGCCGTGCTCGACGAGCTCGCGCCGGCCGCGGCAATCGCCTTCGAGAATCTCGCGCTTCGTTCCGAGCTCGCCGGCCTCCGCTCGGCGGGGCATGAGCGCGTCGCCGCCGAGGCCGCCGGAACGCCGCATCACTTCACCGAAATCATCGGCCGCAGCCAGGCGCTGCTGAACGTGCTGTGCGCCGTCGATACCGTTGCGCCGAGCGAGGCGACGGTCCTCATTCAGGGCGAAACGGGCACCGGCAAGGAGCTGATCGCGCGCGCCATCCACCGCATCAGCTCCCGGCGGGACGGGCCCTTCGCTCGCGTCAACTGCGCCGCCATCCCCGCCGGGCTGCTCGAAAGCGAATTGTTCGGCCACGAGAAGGGCGCCTTCACCGGAGCCATTGCGCAGCGCATGGGCCGCTTCGAACTGGCGCGCCGCGGCACGCTGTTTCTGGACGAAATCGGCGAGCTGCCGCTCGACCTGCAGCCCAAGCTGATGCGCGTGCTTCAGGAGCGCTCCATGGAGCGCGTGGGCGGCACCCGCACCATAGAGGTTGATGTCCGGGTCGTCGCCGCGACCAATCGCGACCTGCGGGCGATGACGGCCCAGAACCAGTTCCGGGCCGATTTGTTTTATCGCCTCTATGTGTTTCCCATCACGCTGCCCGCCCTGCGCGAGCGCCGCCAGGACATCCCTCTCCTGGTGAGGCACTTCGTCAGCGAGATCGCGCGCCGCTCGGGCAAGCGCATCGAGACGATCCCGAGCCACGCCATGAATGCGCTGGTCGAATACGAATGGCCGGGCAACGTGCGCGAACTCGAGAACCTGATCGAGCGCTCGGTGATCCTCACGCGCAACAGTTCGCTGCACGTTCCCGTGACCGAACTGCGCCCAAACGCCCAGGAGGCTCCTGCTACGCTTGCCGAAACCGAGCGCGAGTACATCCTGAGGGCGCTCGAGAAAGCTAATTGGCGCATCGCGGGCCCTCGCGGAGCGGCCGCGGCCCTGGGCCTGAAGCGGACGACTCTGTACTCCCGCATGCGCCGCCTGAAGATCACCGAGCCGCGGTCCGGACTTCAGCCCGCGCAAAGGTCCACCTCTGCCCCGGGCTAGGCGCTTTCGAAATGGTGTTTCCCGACGGAGAACAAATTTCCCGGCTGCGGCGGGGGACCGGCGAACTCGATCTTTAGCGTATTGCCCGCCTCGGCCGGGTCCGACGCGAGCGCCTCGATCAACTCGGCGATCGCATCGGCCTGCGAAAATCTCCCCATCTGGCGGTAGATCTGCTCGAGCGCGCACAACTCCGTCACGATCCTTGAGTGGTCCGGCATCTGGGCCGCGGACAGAAGCTGAATCGCATAGCGCAGCAACTGCTCCGCGCGGTGGTATTTCTTCTGGCCGGCGTACAGGCGCGCCAGGCGCGCGTAGAGGCGCCACAGCGCGGGGTCCCCGTCCCCCAGCGCCTTCGCCCTGATCGCCACGCTGTTCCAGAAATACGGCTCCGCCTCGTTGTGTCTGCCCTGCCGGAAGTAGAATTCGCCCAGCTTCTCGCGCGTCACCCCTGTGTCCCAATCGCCGGCTCCGAGCGCCGCTTCCTTGAGGCTTAGCGCGCGCCGGAGCGCGTAGAGCGCCTTGACGTCGTTTCCTCCGGCTGCGTAGAGCCGGCCCAGCGCGTCGAGGCTCCGGGCGGCGTCGGTGTTGCAGGCACCGTGCCGCTCGTAGATGGCGAGCGCGTGCTCGTACTGCGCGACGGCGTGCTCGCGCTTCCCGTCGGCCTCGTATACGGCGGCCAGGTTCGACACGTACGTCGCCAGCTCCGGGTGATCCGGTCCGGCCGTCATCCTGATGTTGGCGATGGCACGTTTAAACGCGCGTTCCGCTTCGGCGTGCTGTCCCGCCTGCGCGCGCAGGACGCCAAGGCGGTTGAGCGTTCGCCCCAGCCGCGCGTCCGCGAGTTGCTCGGCATAGGGCAGCGCCGCTTCGAGCGAACTCGCCGCCACGCGCTTGTCCCCGAGCACGAACGCTGCATCCGCCAGCGTTACGCAGGCCTGCCAGAGGGATTCGGGCAGAGCACAATCAGTTCCGGTCGAAAATGTTTTTAACACAGTTGGGATAATTTGATAATAGAGTGCTTAAGGCGGCTGCACAATACCAGTCCGCGTGTTGTGAGATCCAGTACCATGTGAGGACAAGTGAGTTACTTAACGGCAATCTTTTGTTGCGCTCTCGCCGCCGGCGCCCCCGCGCAGTGGATCTGGAACGGCACCGATGAGCCGGCGCCGAAGAACCGTTTCACGTATTTCCGCAAAGTGATCGACCTGCCTGCGAAGCCGGCCGGCGGCACGCTGCTGTTTGCCGCCGACAGCAACGCGCGCCTCTGGGTGAACGGCCGCCTGCTGCGGCGCAAGGTCTCGCGCTTTCACGAGGACCGCATTACGGCGGAAACTGTGGACGCCGGCCCCGCGCTGCGCGCCGGCAGGAACGTGATCGTCGTGCTGCATCACAACTGGGGCCCCATCACGACGTTCCAGCGCTCGGCCAACCGCCACGCCGGCCTGTACATCGCGGGCGCCTGGCTGCGCACGGACGCCTCGTGGCGCGTTCTCCGCGCGCCTGAGTTCGCGGTACACGACGAGCAGATCCTCGGCATGAACCCGCCCGGCGTGGCGCGCATTCGCTACCCCGTAGTGGTCGATGGCGGCAAGATGCTCGACGTGCACGCGCCGGATTTCGACGACTCCGCCTGGGCGCGCGCCGCCGTCGTGACCGACGGCCCCTGGGGCGCGGCGCCTCCCGCGCCCGTCGAGATTCCGCCCCAGCGCGAATACGCCGTCGCCGCGCCCTCCGTCCTCGCCTCGGGAACGCTCGAGCGCGCTCAGCCGCTGTCGGACGATCCGCTGTCGATCGCCCGCGGTATCCGCACGGCGAAGTGTCATCCCCAACCGCGCGCGCCGCGCCTGCCTGTGACGTTCACGGGCGCGGCGGGCGAATCCCGCTACATCACCTTCGACCTCGAGCGTCCCGTTCACGGCTACCCGTTCCTCGAAATCGCAAGCGCTCCGGCCGGCGTGAAGCTGGATCTCGGCTACGGCGAAGTCGCCTATCCGCAGAGGAGCGGGGCGCGGCCCGTCACGCCCGACGGCTGGATCGACCCCGAGGCTGTCGCGGGCGCGGGCTACGCGGACCGCTACATCACGCGCTCGGGTGCGCAACGCATTGAGCTGCCCGACGAGCGCACCGCGCGCTGGCTCACCGTGCACATTCATTTCCCGGCCGCCGGCTCGGTTACGCTCACCAGCGCGGGCCTTGTCAGCTCGCAGTATCCGGCCACGCGCGCCGGCAGCTTTTCCTGCGGGGACGCGCGCATCGACCAGATCGTGAACCTGTGCCTCATCCACGCCGAAGTGACCATGGTGGATGGCTTCGTGGACACGCCCGGCCGCGAAGACGGCCTTTGGATCGAAGATGCGCGCGTGCGCGGCCTGATCGCAGCGCGCTGGTACGGCGATGAGCGGCTCCGCCAGTTCGTGCTGCGCCTGCACGCAGAAAGCGCCCGCCCCGACGGCACCTTCCACCCCTTCCCTCCGAGCAACTATCCCGCGGGCGCCGCGCCCTACGACTGGGCCGTCCAGTGGACCGCGATGCTTTACGACGACTACATCTGGACCGGCGAAACCGTGCGTATCGCGAAGTACTGGGATGCGCTCCGCCGCTTTTGGGATAACGCGCTCGCGCACACGGACGACAACGGCATCTGGCGCGCGGACGCCGTGCTCGCGGACATCAACGTAGGCGCGCGCGTCGCGAGCCCGCGCGAGTCGAGCGGCGTCGTGACGCCATTTTTGATCGAGCGGCTGCGCTGGTCGGCCGAGATGGCGGAGGCTTCCGGCCATGCCGATGACGCTGCGCGCTGGCGAAGCGCCGCGGACCGCATGGCCGCGGCTTTCCGCAAGTTCCACCTGGTCGCGGCGGCCGGAGCCGCGCCGCTGCACGCGGACGACCGCCTCGCGCCCGAAGACCCCGCCGCGCCGCGCGGCTTCAGCCAGGCGGCGCAAGTGAACGCCGCGCTCGCCGGCCTGATCGAACCCGCCGAAGCGCGGGCCGCGCTCGACTACGCCTTCGCCGCTCCGGACGGCGCGCCGCCCGCCGGAGTTGCGCGCTGGAACAACCCGACGTTCTCTTACCGCTCCCTGCGCGCGCTCACGGAAAGCGGCCTGGCCGAACGCGCCGTCGCGCACTTCATCGACCGTTACGCGCCCTATCTTCCCGGCAACCCGCGCAACCGCGCCGCGCGCGAATTGCAGGGCCCCTGGGGAGGCCCGCTGCCCGAATACTGGATTAGCCGCGAAGACCTCGCGCTGAAAGACGGAGAACCGAACCCCGCGCAGCCCGTCGATGAAACCGGCTCCCACGGCTGGGGCGCCGCCCCGCTGCTCTGGCTGCACGACACGCTGCTCGGCGTCCGCATCCTCACTTCCGGGGGCACGCGCCTCCGCATCGCGCCCCAATCCGCGGGGCTTCCCTACGTCGCCGGCCACACCCTGACGCCGAAAGGCGCTGTCTGGGTCCACTGGGACCCCGCCCGGCGCCGCCTGGAAACGTCGATCCCGCCGGGAGTCGAAGCCGAACTCGTCCTTCCGGACGCCGCACTGCGCATCGCACACGCGCCCGCCCGGCCCGCGCCCGAAGCCATCGCCGAAGGAGGCTACCGCCTCACCGCACCGGGCGTGTACGTGTTCGAAGGGGAGTGATCGCCGGCGCGCCGCCCGCGGCAAGCAGCTTCAGTTCCGCGATCATCCGATCGCGCTCGCCGGCCGCATCGCCGGGAGCGGGAACCCGAAATCGGACGATGGTGTCTAAAGGCACCATGAGATGCGCACTGGCTTCTTGTCTTGCGATGTTTCTATTGGGGCTCTCCCTCGCCGGCGCAGCGGACAGCGCGATTGTGGGCAAATGGGATTGTGTCTCCAAGGACGTTTCGACAGCGGAAATGCGTTGGACGCTTGTAGTCGTCGAGAACGGCGGGAAACTCTCGGGCTCACTGAACGGCGGCCAGGAAGAGATCCCGCTGCTCGAGCCCAAGTTTGACGGGGAAACGTTCACCTTCAAAATCAATGTGAATCCGAACTGCATGGTCGAAGCGAAGCTGAAAGTGACCGGCAACAAGTTCGACGGCACCTTCGGCTGCAAGGAAGCCAACGGAACGTTGAAAGGAACCAAACAATCCTGACGCGGCTGTTCCTGTGCGCGGCCTACGGCAGATGGACGTGGCCGCCGCGCTGAAGTGTCGGCAGTGGAGGAAGCCGTCAGCGGCGCGCGTTCGACGCCGCCCGCGCCTAAGCGCCAGAAACCGAGGCGAACGGCCCAGGGCAATCCTGGCTGATAGATGCCGCCGCTCTCGGCGCTACCCTGAAGACAGGATGGCCCACTACCTCGTCCGCGCAAAGCCCAAGCTGGAACTGCTCGACAAACTGCGGGACCGCCTGCACCAACATGCGTTCGTGAACCTGCGCCCATTCGGTAGCGCGTTGACGTACTCTCTGACCGAAGCGCGCATAGAGCGCGACGGCACGGCGATCTGGGAGGAGGAGGATTACTGCTCGCCGCCGCTCGCGCAGGAGCGCGCCGCCGTGCTCGACCAGTACTTTGACGAGATCGCGGTCGAGCGCGTAGAGCCCGGCGCAGGATGGAAGCGGATCGAGGGATTGCCCAGGCTGGTCCAGGCACTAAACGATCCCCGGCGCGCCGGCTGAAGATGCCGAAGCCCGGGGGAGTGGCGCTCCACCTTCTCAGGCATTCGCACGGCTCGCACTTATCGGCGAACCACGTGCCACTCCTAACGGGAATCGAACGTGCGTCAGGTCGGTTCAGGCCGGTCCTAATGGGTCTAAGTCTTCGAGGTTGCGTGCAGGTCGTACGCGCGAGCCAGCCGAAGGTCGCCACGAATTCTCGACGTGCCAGCGCTGTGCCAGCGCACAGGCACACGAGCACACCCTGGGCAGCACCCGCGAGCATCGTTCTAACTCCTCACGTACTGCTGCTGGCCCGCTGGCGACCTCCGGAAATGCGCGCCGACTCCGTGGCGGGCGTAATGGTGTTGCCGTGCCGGACCCTAGCGCCGGAGTTAGCTGTGCGGTATGCTTGCGCGATGATGGGCAGCCCAGAACAGAAGACCCTCAGCGTGTTGCCGCTCGACCCCGGCAAGTCCGGCCTGCTGGATGGGTTTGCACAGTACCTCGGCTCGTGCGCGGCGGTCTGCCTGGAGAAGAACACGCATTCCTCCGGCGTCGAGATGGCGGTCGAGGGCGACCATAATGCAGCGTACTGCCTGTCATGGCAGCAACTCACCGAGAAGGACCACCACACGTGCGCCGACCTCCAGGAAGCTACGGAATATGGCGCGTACGGCATTGCGATCCTGGTGGTCCGGGACACGGCCGGGAAGACGGTCGTCGAGCGATCGGCGAAGGGGCCGGGATTCGACTTTTGGATCGGAGATGAAGAGGACGCCGAGTTGCCGTTTCAGGGACTCGCGAGGCTGGAGGTTTCCGGTATCCTTGACGGACACGCCGCTGCGATTAGGGCGCGAACCGGCGTGAAAAAGAAGCAGGTTACGCCGAGCGATAAGCTGGCGCCCGCTCTGATCGCCGTCGTGGAATTCGGTCGTCCGGTAACCCGGTTGGAGAGCAAGTGAGCGCAGTGAAGGACCTTCACCGTCAGGCTATGCAGGAAGCCGATCTGGCTCATGAAGCCAGGCGGGAGGGCAATGCCACGGCTGCGTGCGCTCACTTCGAAGAAGCTCTCCGGCTCGAGCGTGGCGCCGCCGAAGAACTCGGGGATCGTCTTAACGCCGAGCCGACCCGCTCGATTCTCTTCCGTAGTGCCGCTACGCTTGCGGTGAACTGCGGCGAATATGCTGAAGCCGAGAAATTGGTCTGCCGTGCGCTGGCGGGCAACCCGCCGGAAACCATTGCCGAAGAACTGAGGGACCTGTACGAGCAGGTCACGTTTCGCCGCCACTTGTCCCTCCGGGGAATTACGCTCTCAGAGGACGAAGTCCAGATGTCCTTCTCCGGGCGGGGCGTGGGACATGGCATTGCCCCCACGGAGGAGGTTCTGGAACGCGTTGACCGCGCTCAAACCATGCTCTATCGCACCGCGGAACGAAAGTTGGATCGGCCCTACCGCGAGCACGGGCAACCGACGAAGGACGTGAAGGAGGCCGTGGCGCTGTACATGACGGTGCCGCGTGCCGCCAGCTTCGCCGTATCATTCGTAGTTGGTGGCCGTCAGCCTGACCTCCCCGGCATCTCGATTGCGGAATCCATAGTAGATGAAGCAATTGAATGCCTCGACCTCTTCATCAAGGGGGAAGAGGAGGCCTTGCACCAGAGGATTCCGGACACCTCGTATTTCACCAACTTCGTCGGCCTGGCGAACGCGATTGCGCCGGATGGGGATCAGGTCGAGATGGTCGGCTTTACGGCGATGCGGCGAGGCCAAGAGCGGCAGGTTGCTCTGAAGCCCAAGCAGCCGAAGGCTCCGCCTCCCGGGGAGGGCACGGGCGATACCGAGGAGACGAAGAAGAAGCCTGCCGACATAACGAGCGTGACGGGGCAATTGAAATACGCCGATGCCGGACTAGAGCACAGTCATGACTTGATCCGGCTGATTGACGATGCCGGCGGAAAACACACCGTCGTGGTGCCGCCCGGAATGATGACGGACATCGTCAGGCCGCTCTGGGGGTCGCGCGTGCTTGTGACTGGTTCACTTCGGCGGGGCCAGATTCTATTGGAGCGGATCGAACGGGCGAAGGAATAGCGGGCCGAGTTGAGCGCCGGAATCACCGTTGGCGCGTTTGAAATTCGAGCGGCGGGCAATGACCGGGGCCAGGAAGAGCATCTGCTGTACGGCAAGGATCGGGAGAATGTCGCCGTAGAGCGGCTCCTCACCTTGCTCCCCGATCTTCATCAGGTTCTCGCGTTGCGCTGGTCGGATATCGTGGACGGGCCCGCGTTCATCACCCGGTCGCTCTCGCAGACCAAGGAAAATGGGCTGGCGTTCAAGCCGATCAAGGGCCACGAGGACACGGAGGAACCGCGCGTCGTGAAGATTCCCGATGAGGCGCTGATTAAGCTGGACGCCGCCGTAAGCGCCAGGACGAGTTCCACACCCAGTTCGGCACCGACTACCGTGCCGACCTGGATTTGGTCTTCGCGAATTCGGACGGCTCACCGCTCAAACCCGACTCCATCAGCGCAAGCGTCTCGGCCTTGTTCAAGCGCCGGAAGATAGCGAAGCCGAAGGGGCGTCGTTGCACCTGCTCAGGGATTCGATGGCCTCGCAGATGTTGGACCAGAGGACGTGTTCGAAGTCCTGAAATCCGTCAGGTGACGTAGATCCCAAGGTATTGGGCTACGGCCTTCGACGCCAACGTAATAGCGCCTGTCGTCGCTCCGGTGGCCGCACTCATTGCGAGCTTGCCAACCCAGCCCTCGGCCGCGGCTTTTGGGTCAGAACCGGATTGCGTTGCTCGCTTCAGAGCTTCGACTTGGTCGGCTGGAATCCCCAGTTCGCGCAGTCGGCTAAGCAGAGAATCGAGGTCACCCGGTTCTATGCCGGCTGTTGCACGCTGGGAGATGTGGGATCCGGCTGGGGCGATATTGTTGCCGTCACCCACGACGTACGTGTTAAATATTTGGGTGACCTTATCCTGCGGGATGGGGGCCGGTGCTCCTGCTGGGATGTCGCCGGCATTCGGGGCGGCACCCTCGATTTTAAGGGCAAACTCCAACACCCTGTTCCTAACGCTCTCGACCACGCCCGTCAGCGCGGTCGAAGAAATTACCCGCCAAGCGCCGATGCACTGCCAGCCGTTGGTGTAGCCCTTCGCTCCAAACTTGACGGCGAGTTCCTGCGGCCACGGGGCTTGAAGCTTTCGCTTCATTGCCGCCATCGCGGCGATTTCGCTGATCGGCTGCCTCAAGTAGCCGGAACCACCCCAAGCCCGGAACTTCTCGGGTAGGAAACTCGTCATGATGGGGACGTTGTTCCAAAGTCGATATCCATCGCTGAGCGTTCCCTGTACCACGCCGTGGATCTCGCGATAGGGTGGGACATCCTCTCCGTCTGGGTCGTAGCCATTAAGTTCGCGGTCAACCCAGGCTTCGAACTCCGGATTACGAAGGCGGGCAGCGAGCATTTTCGCCTTGCGCAGTACCGTCGAGATTTCGATGCTGGAATCTGTCGCGGCGGCCTGTATCTCACGAAGCAATGTCACGGAGTACACCTCCTCGACGGAGTAGAACTGCAATCCTCCGAATATCGGATGGCTTCGTATTATTCTATCGGCGCGGGGAAAATTGTGCCAGAGCGTGCCAGCGTATTGTCTGTAAGTGTTTGAGGAATTGGTAGCGCTAACGGGAATCGAACCCGTATTTGAGCCTTGAGAGGGCTCCGTCCTAACCGTTAGACGATAGCGCCGTTCGCCATTAGAATACCACAGCGCCGCCGGACCCCTATAATGAAAGAGTCGGCGCGACGGTCTCTCAATCCAACGAACCATCAAGGAGGGAATGTACCGTGGCGGATGTCAAAGTAACCAGGGAATCTTCCCAGCAGGGCGGCACCCAACAGCCATCCCAGCAATCGAAGGGGGGCGGCAGTCTCGAGCGTCGCAGCGAATCGATGCTCAGCCCGTTTTCGCTCACCCCCAGAGACTTCTTCTCCATGAACCCGTTCCAGATGATGCGGCGCATCACCGAGGACATGGACCGCATGTTCTTCGGCCGCGAATTCGGCGGCGGCTTCTGGTCGCCGCCCGTCGAAATAAGGCAGCAGGGCGATCACATGATCGTCTCGGCCGAACTGCCCGGCCTCAATAAGGAAGACGTCCACGTCGAAATCACCGACGAAGGCCTCGTCATCTCGGGCGAGCGCAAGCGCGAACATGAAGTCCAGGAAAAGGGATACTACCGCTCCGAACGCAGCTATGGCCAGTTCCAGCGCTTCATCCCGCTCCCCGAAAACGCGCAACTCGACCAAGCCAGGGCGTCCTTCAACAACGGCGTTCTCGAAGTGAGCATCCCGGCCCCCGAGGCCCAGAAGAAACGCCGCGAAGTTCCGATCGAAACAGCGCAGACGCGCACCTCGGGAGGCGGCGCCGGAGCTTAGACCGGCAACCGCAAACAACCGCCGCCGCGCCGACCCACGCCGCCCGTCGCTCACAAGGTAGAATCTGACCTATGGACAAAAGAGATGTGTCGCGCCGCGCCTTCATCTCGCTGCCGGCGGCGGCAGTCGTGACGAAGGCAATGGCGCAATCCCCCAATGATAAGGTTCGTGTCGGTTTCATAGGAGTCGGCAATCGCGGCGCATACCTGCTGCGGCACATGAAAAACGTCCCCGGCATCGAGGTCGCCGCGCTGTGCGACATCAATGCCGATACCCTGGCCAAATCCGCGGCCGTGACGCCGGGCGCGGTCAGCGTGGCCGAATACCGGAAGCTGCTCGACCGCCACGACGTCGACGCGGTGGTCATCGCCACTCCGGTGGACACCCACAAGGAGATCGCCGTCGCCGCGCTCGACGCCGGAAAGCACGTCTACTCCGAAAAGCCGATGGCCCTCACGCCTGAAGAGTGCCGCGTCATCGTTGACAAAACCAAGACCGCCAAAGGCATCTACCAGGCCGGGTTCCAGCTCCGCCACGATCCGAACCGCCACGCCTCCATCGATTTCATCCACAAAGGCGGACTCGGGCAGGTGCTTTTCTGCCAGGGCTACCGCCACACCGGCGACCTGCCGCGCGAAACCGCCTGGTATTTCGACGCCAAGCGCTCCGGCAACAACATCGTCGAACAGGCGTGCCACATCCTCGATTTGTTCACCTGGTCAATCGGCGGCCACCCGCTGCGCGCGATGGCCTCGGGCGGAATCAACCTCTACAAGAACGTGCCGCCCGGCCGCTCGATCACCGACAACTACGCCGTCATCTACGAGTATCCGAACGACGTGCGCGTCTGCTTCAGCCACATCTATTTCGATCCCGACGGCTTCTCCGGAATCAAGGAGCGCGTCTTCGGAGCCAAGGGCGCGATCGATCTGGCGCAGGCAACCTGGCGCGCGCTCGAGAAGAACTCGGGTCCGACCAAGCTCGACGTGCCCGACGCCGGCAAGGACTCCACCTATCTCTCGCTTGCCGCCTTCATCGACAACATCCGCGCGCGCAAGACGCCCCTGAACAACGCGGAATCCGCGCGGCGCTCCACGCTCGTTGCCATGCTCGGACGCAAGGCGATGGAAGAAAAGCGTATCGTTTCGTGGGAAGAAGTGGACGTCTAGGAAGGAGCCGCTCCCTCCACCGCGGAGGGAGCGGCATTTTCAGGAACTAATTCCTTACCGGTTCGAAATATCCCTGCGCCAGCTCCGGCTTCGCTTCGAGCGCCTTGCTCCAGCACGCCCGCGCGTCTTCCTCCTGGCCCAGCGACTTCATCACGTGACCCAGGTTCAGCAGCGCCTCGGCGAAATCCGGATTCTCCGAAAGGGCCTCGCGATACAACCGGGCAGCCTCCTCCGGCTGGCCCGATTTTTGCAGCAGCAGCCCTGTGTTGTACAGGACCTCCGGAGTCCGCTCGCCCAGATCCACCAGCCGCCCGTGATACTCGAGCGACCCCTCCAGGTCCCCGCGTTCCAGCGCCAGCGCCGCCAGCCCGCGCAGGGCGTCGAGCGACTTCGGGTCCGAATTCAGCGCCTGCTCGTAGACAAGCTGCGCCAGATCCCGATCGCCCATCTTCCAGTACGCGAGCGCCAGGTTCATCTGCGCCTCGGTCCAGTCCTTGCGCTTCTTCAGGCACGTCTCGAAGCCCTCGGCGCTCCCGCGATAGTCGCCGCGCTGCAGCCGCACGTACCCCAGCCGGAACCGCGCCTCGTGGCTCTCCGGGTCCTTCTCGATGACCTTCTGATACGTCTTCTCGGCCTCTTCCTGCTCGCCCGACTGCTCGAGCACCAGCGCCAGGTTCCACAGCGCCGCCGTCGCGTTCGGATCCAGCCGCACGGCCTCGCGATACGCGTCCTTGGCTTCTTTCAGCGCGCCCAGCTCTTGTCGTACGATTCCGAGATTCGTATACGCCTGCGACGACTGCGGCCGCACCTTGATCGCCTGCTGATAGGCGTCTGCCGCCTGCTGCATGCGTCCCGCCTTCTGGTGCGCCAGCCCGAGGTTGAACCAGCCCTCGAAGTGATTCGGAACCGAGTCCACCAGCAGCGTGCAGAACTTCGCTGCCATTTCGAAATCGCCGGTCGCCGACGCCCACGCGGCCAAACCCTCGAGCGCCGCCGTCGATTGCGGCCGCATCTCGAGCAGCCGCTCGGAGCACTCGCGCACCAGCTCGTAATCCTTCTTCGCCATCCCGATGGCGATCAGGTTGGCGAGCGACTCTTCCGAGTTCGGATTCGCCTTCAGCACACGGCGGTACAACTCGGCCGCCTCGTCGAACTGCGAGTCGAGCTGCAGGGCCACGGCGCGTCCGAACGTTGCCGTCTCGTTGGCGGGCTCGCGCTCGAGCACACGGTCGAACGCCTGTAGCGCCGGCTGCGGTTGATTGAGGTGCAGCAGGCAGATCCCCAGCCCGAGCTGCGCCTCGGCACGGGACGCGTCCACCTGCGAGGCCTTCTGGAACTTTTCCGCCGCTTCCTGCCAGCGGCCGGTGCGCTCCAGGCAGACCGCCAGGTTGAACCATGCCATCTGATGGGAAGGCTCGATTTGCAGCAGCTCGCGGTAGCTGTTCGCCGCGCCTTCGAACTGCCCCAGCTCGAACTGCACCTGGCCCATGGCGGAGTAGATCTCAGCGGACTTCTCGCCCTTGGCCACCGCGCGCTGTAGCTCGCGCAATGCCTCTTCCGCCTTCCCGTCCAGATGCAGCGAGACGGCCCGGGCGATGTAGCGGGACGCTTTCGGAGCCTCGGTCCGGGGACTGAACTCCACGGGCCGCAACTCCGGCCCGGCGCCGATCGGTTTGCGTGGACTCATAGTGCCACCTCGTTTCTCAAGTCAGTTGTTCGGGGCGATCGCTGCGCAGATCTTGCCCCAGAAATCGTCGTGATACGTCACGCGCGCCCAGTACAGGTGCGGCGTGTCGCCGGCCTCGCCGAAGAACCCTACACCGCCCGTGCGAAGGCGGTCGTCGGTCCAGTAATCGACAACCTCGCCTTCGATGGAAGTTTGGAACCCGTTGCCTTCTACGTCCTGCTGGATGCGGTACGGCCGCCCGTTGTGCATCAGCTTCCGCACGGGCACGCGCACGTGGGCCGTCTCGCGCCCCGCCACCACCTGGTAGCGCTCCAGCGCCATCTCGGGCGAGGGGCCGTGTTTCACCACCAGCAGCTTGCTCACGTAATAATTTTGCAAATCGGCGGCGCGGTAGACCCAGCCGATGCTCGAGCCCCGTATCTGGCCGAGGAATTCCAGCCGGTAATTCGTGAGCGGCTGCGAGGGGCGGTAAAGAGCGAGTTGCCCGGCGCGTATGTACCCGCTGCCCGGCTCGCGCACCCAGCTCTGCGCCCAGTTGCGCCCGCCATACCAGCCGTTCATTCCGGTCGAAAAGTCGTGCTCCACGCGGATCGCCGCGCGGCTCTGCAACTCGCGATTGAGCGAGCTGCCGTTCGCCGCGCATCCGGTGAGCATGCTCGAAAGCGCGATGATGGCGGGAATGAAGACCATGACGCCGCGGAACAGCCCCGAAGCGGTCTTCAACGCGCTGCGCCAGCGCGGTTCGTCGGTTTCGAGAATACTTTCGAAATCCATGCCGAGTAATCCGAGTTCGGTGGCGACGAAGAACAGCTCCGGAGTGTAGGGCTGCTCGCCCGGGCCCCCGGCCATTTGCGCCGTGCCCGCATAGGGACCGGCGTCAACGGGCAGCTCCGCCGCGGCTTCGAGCGTCTCATAGGCGTCGAGAGCGAACTCCGCCTCCGGCCAGGCCGGCCCGGATGCCATTGCGGTGCAGGCGGGCGCGGCCGCGGCGGCGCTGTCGTGGTCGTCCAGCTCGACCGTGCAGAACGCGCCGTGCGGCATGTGCGCCTTTTCCACCCTTGCGCGGAACACCGGGAAACGGCTCGGACGGCTGCTCAGCCGGAACGCGGGGGTGATCCGTCCCTTGCTCGCCGCCGCCTTCACATCGAGACGCACACCCGGTTTGGGAAGCGCCGCCGGATTCGTCTCGCCGAGCGCGATCGTGTGTGCCGCCAGCTCCGGGTGCCGCACCATGGGACCTGCGAACCCGATCTGCGCCGTCGCATCCGCCGTGCCCGGCGCAACCGGGTGCGCGCCACGCTCGAGCGCGTCGAGGAACGGTTCGTTCGCCGCCGCCTGCCAGCGCGGCGCCCGCACGCGGCTCGCCAGCGTGCCGAGGCCGGGAGACATCGGGGAGAACGGAATCCACGCGGATTGTGTGCGGGCCCGCGCCAGGTCCACTGCGCAACACGCCGCCGAGCCTGCCTCGCCAGCGGCCGCCAGTTGCAGCGCCGCGCCGGAGAAAGCCGTCGCCGGTATCTCCACCGCGTGCGGCTCGCGTGGCGGGATGACGGCGGAGGTGGCGCGCGCGCACGCGCCGCGCGGCGCCGGGGCAGGGTATTGCTCGAAGGACCGCCCCTCGAGCAGCCCGCCTCGGACGTCCGTCTCCGGGGCCTCCGCCGTCTTGAATCCGGGAATCTCTACGCCCTGCGGCGCGAAGGCAGCCTCATCGGCCACATCGACCGACAGCACCACGCCCCGAACCGGGCGCGGCGGCACTTCCATCCACGAGCACGGCCGCGCCGCCAGACTCGGCCGCGCGACCGTGCCGGTTCCGGCGAGCGCCTGCGGGGCGCGCAGCGCCAGAGGAGTCGATAACACGGTGATCGTTGCCGGCAGAGCCCATATTCCTGTTCCGGCCGAAATATTGCGCGCCTGAGGCAGCGAAAGCTCGCGCCACGGCAGCTCGCAGAGCCGCCCGCGCACCGCGGGCGTCTCGATCCGTGGGAAACGCACGACCGCTGCGAACAGCGCGAGCGCCTCGGACGAAACCGTCGAGAGCAGCCTGGCGGCTGCGGGACAGCCTAACGATTGGAGCCCTGCCTGCGGCAATCCGGCCGTACTCAGCGCCGCCGCGAATCCCGGCAACGACGCCGCGCCCGCGTGGAACTCCGCCGCCGCGCAGTTCCGCCCGGAGGAGGCGAACGCCGCAACCCGCGGCGGAACCGTCATCCACGTCTCGCAAAGGGCGGGATCGGTCTGGGCGGTGAAGCTCCCTACAGGAACGAAGCGGCACACCGGCAGCCGCGCCGGGCCCCGCATCGAGAGCGCCGGAACCTCGCGCCGCTCGAACCGCACGCGCATCGCCTCGGGCATAAGCGCGACGAGATGATCCGGACCCGCCGGCATGCGCGCTGTTCCCGCGCGGAACGAAAGCCGCGGAAACTCGGGCAGGCTTGCCGCGTGTCGCAGCGAGAGCGCCGGAACTTCGCGCCGCTCGAACAGCTCGCGCGCCGCCTCGGGCCTGCGCGTGCCGAGAAAATCCGGGCCCGCCGGCATGCGCGCCGTCCCCGCGCGGAACGAAACCCGCGGCAACTCGGGCCGGGGCGCCGAGCGCCCGCATCCGATGGCGCTTGTCTGGAGCAGGCTCGCCGGGTTCACGGGATTGGGCGGCGCGGGCGCGAATGTCCGTTCGGCGACCGGAGGAGCGAAGGTCTCGGGAGGCTTGGCAGCGTCGTGCCCGTTTTTCGAAGCCGGCACCTCGTCGAACACGGGCGATGTGAATTGGGTGATGGTGACGTTGAGCGCCGCTGCCTGTGGTGCCGGCGCGGCCGGGGCCGGGGCCGGCTGGTGCGCCGGCCGCTTCTTCGCGCGCGGGGCCGGCGGGCGGACTTCGGGCTTCGCAGGCTGCGGCTCGTTTTCGAGCAGCCTTTTGAACGCCAGTCGCGTCAGGGCATGGTAACGCTTACGATGCTCGTCCGAGCAGAAATCGGCGTCGGACATCTGACGGACCAGCGACACCCGTTTCCCGCAGTAGAAGCAGGGCATCCAGCCGAATCCTTCCGGACAATTATATTTGCCCTAGTTGCGTTTTTCCAGGAGAATTCACACCTGTTAAGCCACTAAGTACGAAAGACTTTTTGGTGCTTATCGCACAAGATGGGGGACGAATGACCTAGTACGGGTGGAGCTTACCCCCAGTTCCCACACCGTAGGTTAGAAGTCAATTACTAACTTCCGCTAACTATTGAGGGCGAAAAGACACGAGGGCAGCGGCCCCAGTTCTAGTACTCCTAATTTTGCGCCATGATGCGGGGAAGGGCTCCCCGCTTGTGCGCTACAGCGCCGCCGGCAGCGTGAGCGCCGCCTTCGCCAGCGCCCGCTGGATCAACTCGGCTGCTTCCGCCTGCTCCATCCCGCGCGAAATCGATAGCTCGGTCACGAGCATGTGGCGCGCCCGGTCGAGCATCTTTTTCTCGCGGAAAGAGAGCGGCTTTTCGCGCTGCAACAGCAGAAGACTCTTCAGCACCTCCGCAACTTGCAGCAGGCCCCCGACGCGCATCTTCTCGGAGTTCTCCTTGAAGCGGTTCTTCCAATCCGGGCAACGCTGACAGTCGCCCTCCGAAAGGAAGCTCAGCACCCGGGCCATCTCGCCGTTCCTGGTAATCTTGCGGATCCCGATCTCCTCAACGTGCGAAAACGGCACCATGACCGTCATGCTCGTGTACATCAGCCGGAGAAGGTAATAACGCTCCAGGTAAGATCCGAAGGAACGGCTGCTGATATTCTCGATGGTTCCGACCCCCTGATTGGGGTAGACCACCTTCTCACCGATCTGGAAGGTCATGCGCGGACCTCTCGTACACCAGAAGGCTCTTTTCAGTTCTAAGTTGCGAACCGACATCTACGACGGAAGGAGAATATTAAGGTCGATCCGGTTCAAAGTCAACCGGAAAATCGAGCGGCATGGTACTGGTGTTTCATAGGCAATTTAATGCGTATGAACGTAGGTAGGAAAATAGAACGCCGCTGATTCGCAACCGATTCAAAAGGCGTGGCTTTCACGCGCCGCGCAGTTCATCCATCAACTTGCGGATGTATGAAAGGTTGCGTTTCATATCGGCTTCCACCGAACCAGACGGGTTCGAGGTTTCCAGGTTCGCGAACCCGGAATATCCTATGTCCGCCAGCGCCCGCAGGATCCCCGGGAAATCAATCTTTCCCTCGCCCAGATAACCATGATCTTTGAGGTGTACCTGGCAGATCCGGTCCTTGCCCAGCCACCGGATTTCCTTGACCGGGTCGAAGCCCGCCCGGCTCGAGTTCGCGACGTCGTAGTACGCCCGCACCGCCTTCGATTGGGACCGGTCCATGATGCGCACGTTGTCCTCGGCCGAGATCATGTTCTCGAGCCCGAGCATGACGCCGGCCTTCTCCGCTTCGGGCGCCAGTTCTTTGAGAATGTCGCCGACGTAGTCCTTCTCGGCCGCCGTTTCGAGCGCGCCTTTGCCGAAGAACGGAAGCAGCATCACCCGCGCCTTCAGCTTCTTGGTGGCCGGAATGCCCTGGGCGACCCACTTCTTTCCGAGCGGATCGTTCTTGAGATAGTTCTGGTGGAGGATGTCGAGGCAGGTGCCGGCGATCGCAATTTCCTGCTTCGCGGCGGCCTCGAGATACTGCGCCTGCAAATCGGGATTGGCCAGCGGGATGCTGTCGGCGCCGTTGTTCCGGCCGAGGCTGACCTCGACGCCTTCGAACCCGAGAGACCGTGCGAACGCGAGCGCATCGACTTTTCCGGTGCGTCCCAGATTCCAGTCCGTGACGCCGATTTTCAAGCCGGAAAGCTTTTTCGCCGTCAAAAGCCGCGCCGCCGGGGCAAACGCGGCCGCGGCAAGCAGGGTCCTGCGCGTCATGGCCATGGGGAACATTATATGCCCGGGCCGCCTTGCGTGTTTGTCCCCCCAGAAGGGGGAGAGGCCAGGGGATGAGCGGCGGCCCACTCGACGGTTTCTTCCCACGAGCGCAGCCCGCCTGTCGCTCCGAGTTTCTGGATGGCGAGGGCTGCGGCTGCGTTGGCGATGCGGGCACATTCTTCGAGCGAGAGTCCGCGATGGCGCGCCGCCAGGAACGCTCCGGCGAAGCAGTCGCCCGCGCCGGTCGTATCCACCGCTTCGACCGCGAAGGCCGGGGCCGCGGCCACCCCGCCGGCCGTGAACACTACCGAGCCGCGCGCGCCGAGCTTCACGACGACCGCGGCCGCCCCCAGTTCCCGAAGCCGTGCGGCCGCAGCGGCCGGCTCAGCCTGTCCGGTGAGCTCTCGGGCTTCGTCGAGGTTGACGAACATCAGGTCCGTATAAGGCAGGCAAGGAGCGAGGTCTTCGAGCCAGCGGCCGCGCGAATCCCAGCCGGTATCGAGCGACGTCGTGAGGCCCGCGGCCCGGGCGCGCCGCATTGTCGCGGCGGCGTGACGGCGCACGAGCGGCAGCGCGAACAGGTTCGCCAGGTGGAACGCGGACATCCCGGCGGCGAGGCGTGCGTCGAATTCGAGCGGCTCGGGAAAGGCGGCGGCGCTCGCGCCCACCAGATGCAGCAGCGCGCGGTCGCCGGCAGAATTCACGACCACTACGCTGGCGGGCGTGGCGGCTTCGCCGCGCGACACCTGACCCACATCGACGCCGGCGGAGCGCAGCCGGGCCAGCATCTGGTCCCCGAACTCGTCCAATCCGACGGCGCTCAGGAGGCGCACCGGCGCGCCGAGCTTCGCAGCCGCATACGACGTGTTGGCGCCGTTGCCGCCCATGTGCTGCTCGATCGATTCGACCCAGGTGCTCGTGCCCCACGCGACGCGGTCCACCGGGCGCACCAGGACATCGGCGACGATGTTTCCGCAAACGAGAACGCCGCCCATCCTACAGCGAGTTCCCCGCCAGGTTTTCGAGAAAGGCGCGGTCGAGCGGCCAGCGCCCGAGCACGTGCGTGTCCCGGTTCTCGAAGGCGCCGGCGGCGAGCACGCCGCTCAAGTCGCTTGCATTGGGGGCCTTGTTCTCGCGCGCGATGAGGTTCCGCAGCAGAGCGGTCGCGTCGGTAAGCTGCGCTGCGAGCGTCTTCGCCCCGGCGGCGGAGCGGCAGGACGCGTCCATCCGCAAGCCGATGCGGCCGTCTTCGACCGCGGCGGAGATCACGACCGTGTCCGCGTCCGCGAGCAGGCGGGCGAACGCGCGCGTGCCGGGAGGAAGCTGCCCGCTGTTCTTCAGCGCCGCCATGGGGATCAGCGACCAGACCGGGTCGTCCGGGATATTGAATTTCCTCCCCGCGCGGTGCGTCTGTAGCTGCATGGCCGCGGACTCATCCCGGCTCACCGCCAGTGCCATCATGCCGGGCTGAAGCGGGAAGTACGAAATCTTGCGCTCGGGCGTGCTGCCGGCCACGCGGCAAAAAGTGTTATAGCAGGTTCCGCCCTGGTGGACGGTGTAGTCTTTCAGGTTCTTCCAGTCGAAGCGCCCGCGCAGCAGGAAGTAAGTTCCGGTGGAGTGAAACGAGACCAGCGCCGCGTCGAGGTCGTTCAGGTAGTCAAAGCCTGTCTGGTTGACGAAGGAGCGGTATTCGGGCTCCTGGCGTACGCGCGATGAGTTGAGCAGCCCGAGCACACCCGCCTTCCGCAGGGCGGCGAAATCGACCGACAAAACGATCGCCCCGCCATCGGAGGGCAGGCGCGAAACCAGTGCCGCCGCCGAAGACCGGTTCGACCGCCACACGGCGACGCCTGCGATCAGAGCGGCGCAGATGACGGCCAGGCACAGCAGAACCACCCACGGCGGCAGCCGGTGTTTTCTCACACTACTGAAGATACCGCCATCTCCGCCTGACGCGCTTCCTTCCACAGCGCCAGATAGGGCGCCAGTTGCTTCATCATGGCTTCAAACTGCGGGATGGTGAGCGATTGCGCGCCGTCGCTGACGGCCTTCTCCGGGTGCGGGTGCACTTCGACGATCAGGCCATCGGCCCCCACTGCCACCGCCGCGCGCGCGAGCGGCGGAACCAGGCTGCGCTTGCCCGTGGCGTGGCTCGGGTCGAGGATCACGGGCAGGTGCGTCACTTCGTTCAGCACCGGCACCGCCGAGATGTCATAGGTGTTGCGCGTGGCCGTCTCGAAGGTGCGTATCCCGCGCTCGCAGAGGATCACGTTGGGGTTGCCGTGCGCCACGATGTACTCGGCCGACATGAGCAATTCCTTGATGGTCGAACTCATGCCGCGCTTGAGCAGAATCGGGCGCGTGGTGGAGCCGAGGCTCTTGAGCAGCGCGAAGTTCTGCATGTTGCGCGCGCCGATCTGGAGAATGTCGGCGTACTCGGCGACCAGATCCACGTCGTGATCGCTCATAATTTCGGTGACGATATCGAGGCCCGTGGCCTGCTTGGCTTTCCGCAGCAGTTTCAGGCCTTCGAGTTCGAGCCCCTGGAAGTCGTAGGGCGAAGTGCGCGGCTTGAACGCGCCGCCGCGCAGGATGCGGCCGCCCGCGCGCGCCACAGCCTCGGCGACTTCCATAATCTGGCGTTCGGATTCGACCGAACAGGGGCCGGCCATTACGACGAACTCGCCCGCACCGATCACTGTGCCGTTAATCCGGATGCGGCTCTTCTCCCGCTGGAACTCGCGGCTGACGAACTTGTAAGGCGCCGAAATGCGCACGGCGTTCTCCACTCCGGGCATGACCTGGATCTGCTCCAGGCACTCGGTGACATCGCCGGTGCCGACTGCGCCGATGACGACCCGCTCCTCCCCCTGTATGGTGTGCACCTTGTACCCGAACTCGCGGATACGATCGCAGACGGCGTCCACTTCTTCCCGCGACGCGTGCAGTTTCATCGAGATGATCACGGCTTCCCTCCCACCCTGAAAAACAAAAAACCCACTCTTGCGAGTGGGTTGGTTTTGATCAACTTTTGGCCCAGCCAACACCACTCTACCCGGTCGGGGTAAAGCCCCAAAATCGGTAGCTAAACGAGTTGGAGCCGGCGAAGGCCATCGGAAAAATTCAGTATACCCGGGCGGGCCTCCAAAAGCAACACCTGAGTCGGGTGTATAGTTCATCCAGGAGAACCCGCTTCCATTCCAGCCTGGGCCGCTGGAAATTGATGAGCAGAGCCACCCCAAGGCCGGATGCTTTGAGGTAGTTGATGCACTGCGCCAGGTGCTCACCGGCAAAATGATCTACGCACTTCAATTCCACGACGAGCTTTTCCTCAACCACCAAGTCGGCAAAATACTCGCCTACGCATTGGCCCTTGTAGCCAACCGGAAACGAGACCTGAGCCTTGGCGCTCACCCCGCGAAGTGTAAGCTCGCGCAGCAACGCCCGCTCATAAACCTTCTCGACGAATCCGGCGCCGAGCACCCTGGAGATCTCAAAAGCAGCCCCAATCACGATCTCGGTCAAATCCGATTCTTTTAATCCGTGTGCATCCGTGTCCATCCGTGGCCCTTAAAATAGTCCGCCCCGGAGCAGGAAGCTCGCAGAAATTTTTAGCCACGGATGCACACGGATAACTTAAAACACGTTCCAGCCGTCGATCGCTACTTCCGCTCCTTCGCCTTGATACGTTGCGGTCAGTTCGCGCTTTTCTCCGGGGAAGAGCGTGATGTAGTTATCGCTCCAATAGACGGGGGCGAGGTCTTCTCCGGCTCTCGTCAGGCGGGCGTGGACCAGGAATGCTACGGCTTTGTCCGGGTTTTCGATGGTCACTCCAACCGCGCCACGGGTGCGCTCGGTTTTCAACTTCAGCTTCACGGGCGGCAGGTTATTTAGCGCTTGCAGATCTCCGTATTCGGCTTGTGGGGTGAATGCGGTGTCTTTGCGGCCTTTCCAGTCGAGCGTGTCCGGCTTGGTTGAGAGCCAGTAGAAATTGTCGCTCTTTAGGTTGCCCTCTGCGTCTCGCAGCTCGAGGCGCAGGAAGTAGGTTGTGTCGAGGCCTTCGATTTTCGGCAGGTCGAACGCCTTCCTGGTCCCGTCCGCTTCGATGTCGAGGGGCGCCTCGTTCGAGTATTTTTCCGTCAGGTCCAGGTTGTAGATTTTCGCCGACACGCGCAGGCCTTTGTGGGGCTCGTAGGTGCTGTTGACCACTCCGACCGAGTGGTCGTCGTATCCGTACTGCACGTGCAGGGGCTCGCAGGCTTTCTTTGTGCCGAAGTAGCCGCCGGCCGGGATCAGATAGTAGTCGTACAGGTGCCAGATCAGCGAGGGCCAGGCGTTGTTCAGCATCCACTGGATGACTCCGGTAGAGGTGTATTTGTTGCGGCTGTAGGCTTCGAACATGGCTCGCTGGCCTTCGTAGGCCATGGCCTGCGCTTTGCGGAGATAGTCGGCGAGGTCCGCAGGCTTGCCGTAGCGCTTGTCCATAGCTTTGTTGAAGAGCTCCATGTTCATGAAGCGCTCGCCGCCGGCGTGGTAGTTCCAGACCTTGTCGATGGGCCAGAGATGATCGGCCGGGATGAAGCGCTTCAGGCTTTCGAGCGTCGGGATCGCCGGGCCGGGGCTGGTCTCGGTGTTGAGTCCCCAGGCGCCTCCGGCTTCTTTATCGACGAGCCAGTAGTTGGGCGGCTCGTAGTCGTAGGGGCCGGTCATCTTCACGCCGGAGGGTCCGGTGACGCTGGTCGCATCGGCCGCGGCGGATGAGATCGACGGGTTCGGCCAGTCGAGGTCCTTCAGGATTCCGAGATACATCTTTTCGACGTCGGCGGGCGGCGGGCCGTCGGAGCCGTTGAGCCAGACGAAGACGCTGGGATGATTGCGCAGGTAGCGTATCTGCGTGTCGAGCGAAGCCGCGGCGATCTTGTGATGCTCGGGCTGCCACTTGGGCCAGCGCTCCCACATGTCGCAGCAGCACCAGCCGGTCATGATGAGCAGCCCCATGCGGTCGGCCATCTCGTAGAACTCGGGCCGCTCGGATTTGCCTTCGAGCCGGATTGTGTTGAGGCCCATGTCCTTCACGTAACGGAGTTCGGCTTCGACGCGCGAGCGCTCCCAGCGCAGCAGCATGTCGGGGGTCCATGCGGCGCCGCGCAGCAGCACGTTCTTTCCGTTGATCTTGAACAGCAGCGCGCCTTTGGGAGTCAGCTCGGAGGTCACTTCGCGGATGCCGAAGTCGAAACGCGCGCGGTCGGACACGCGTCCGCCGGTCTCGAACTCGACGTGCGCCGTGTAGAGTTCCTGCGCGCCCATCTGGAAAGGCCACCAGAGCCGCGGGTTTTCGATCCTCCGCGGGGCGAGGCGCACCGTCTTCTTCTCGGCGGCGCGCAGTTCGACGGGCCGGCTCACGCGCACTCCGGCGATCTCAGCCTTCAGGACACCGCTCACCGGCTGGCCGGTCGCGTTGCGCACATCGGCAATCAGGGTCAACTCGGCGGATTTATAATCCGCGGCGAGCTTCGTTTTCACGAACGGATCGCGCACGGCTACCGGCCCGCTGAACTTCAGGTGCACCGGCTTCCAGAGCCCCATGTCCTTGTCGGGCGGCGCAGGGTTCCAATCCACCCAGTTGATCGCCAGCGCAGTCTTTTCGGGCGCGAAGACCTCGACGGCGAGCGCGTTCGCCTTGCCCGGCTCGACCAGCCCGGTGACGTCGAATTCATAGGCGCGGAACGCTCCGGCGACGTCTTTCGAATTGGCGATCTGGCGCCCGTTGAGCCAGATGTTGGCGCGGTAATTGATGCCGTCGAATTGCAGCCAGGCGCTGTGCCCGCCCGCCTCCGCGGGAACCGTGAATTCGGTGCGATACCACCAGGACACGCGGTAGGGGCTGTTCGCGGGCATATCGATGTTCGAGAACAGGCGGCCGATGGGGTAATCCATGCCGGGGTAATCGCGCAGGTTGGTGCCGAAGTAGGGATCGGGGTACGTCGTGTCGGCGACCAGCGCAGCGACAACGGTTGAGGGGACGGCGGTCTTGTGCCACGCGTTGGTTGCGAAGCCCGGGCTCGAAAGCTCCGCACCGGTGGCTTTTACTTCGCGAGAGGATTGCACGCTCCATCCCGTGTCGAGCACGAGCGGAGTCTGGGCGGCGGCGCATACCGCCATCAACGTCAGCAGGAACGGTTTCATATTTCTTCCTTCTCGAGGGCCTCGATGACATCGGCTGCCGCGTCTTCGAACGCGCCGGGCGCGTGCGCCTCCGAACTGATCCACAGCAGCAGGTTCGTGTTGAGCATGACGCCGGACTCGACCTCTTCCTCGAACTCGAGATCCGCGACAGCCCATCCCGCGGCGGTCATGTGATCCAATTTGAATCGGATCATCTCACCGGTCGCCGCCTTTGCGCGATACGTCTTCCCCGTGTCCAGCTCCATGGACGGCATTCTACTCCACAGCGCGCCGGGCGGCGCCGCGCACCCCGCGGATCGAATATAATCCTCCGTTATGAAACTGTTCTGGATCGCGCTCGCGCTGGCCGCGCCTCTGGCGGCGCAGGGAGACGGCAAGTTGAGGATCATCGCTTTCGGCGCGCACCCGGACGATTGCGACGGCCGGTTCGGCGGCACCGCCGCGAAATACGCCGCGCTCGGCCATCGCGTCAAGTGCGTCTCGGTGACCAACGGGGATGCGGGCCATCAGTCCGAGGGCGGAGGCGCGCTGGCTACGAGGCGCCGTCATGAAGCGCAGGAGGCGGGGCGGCGCATCGGCATCGAGTATGAGACGCTCGATAACCACGACGGCGAACTGCTGCCCACGCTCGCCGTGCGCCAGCAGGTGATCCGCAAGATTCGCGAGTGGAAGGCGGACCTCGTGTTCGGCCCGCGCCCGAACGATTATCATCCGGACCACCGCTACACCGGCGTGCTCGTGCAGGACGCCGCGTATATGGTCGCGGTGCCGAACGTCTGCCCCGATACGCCGGCG
The DNA here is from genome assembly GCA_050261515.1 of Acidobacteriota bacterium. Classification (GTDB taxonomy): domain Bacteria; phylum Acidobacteriota; class Terriglobia; order Bryobacterales; family Bryobacteraceae; genus JBLNDJ01. The sequence continues at coordinate 76,726 of JBLNDJ010000048.1, forward strand.
CTTCGCAAGAACCCGGTCTTTTTCTATTACCAGGACAACTTCCAGCGCCCGAATCCGTTCCGGCCCGACGTAGCCGTTTCGATCGACGACGCGGCGGAGAAGAAGCTCGACATGCTCGACGCCCACGTTTCGCAGATGTACGAATGGCTGCCGTGGGTCGCGGGGAAGCTCGACCAGGTTCCGAAGGACCCCGCGGAGCGCCGCGAATGGCTGCGCGGCGAGCGCTTCAAGCCGCCCACGGACGCGGTGCGCGAGGCGTTGAAGAAGTGGTACGGGGCGAAAGCCGGTTCGATCCGCTTCGCCGAGGCGTTCGAGTTGTGCGAGTACGGAAGCAAGCCTACGGAGGCACAGATCCGCAAGCTGTTCCCGTTCTTCGATTAGGGGAGTTCGACGATCACCGCGCCATGAGCGCGAACACGCCCCAGCCGAGGTACTCACGCGTGTACGCAGCGTAGCGTTCGGGGGCCGAGGTCAGTTCAGCGCGAACCTCTTTGGCGAAGTCGTCGCCGGGATTCGCCTCGAGCCACCTGCGCATCGTGAGCCACTTGGCCGCCTCATACCTGTCCCAGCCGTCCTGGTCGGCCAGAACCATTTCCACGACGTCGTAGCCGAGCTCGCCGAAAGAGGCGAGTAGTTCCGGAAGCAGGAGAAAGTTTGAGATCGAATTGGCAAGGCATCCCTTGGCAACCTCTTCAGACGGCGGTAACCGCAGCCAGTATGGCTCACCGATCAGGATGATGCCCCCGGTGCAAAGGCTTTTCGCCAGAAGCTCGATCGTGCCGGCAACTCCCCCACCGATCCACGTGGCGCCGAGGCAGGCGGCCACACCGACTTTTTCACGGGCGACGTAGCCGGCTGCATCGCCGTGGATGAACTCGACTTGACCGGCGACGCCGAGTTCTTCAGCGCGGAGTTTCGCCTGCCCGGTGAACAAAGGGCTCATGTCGATACCGGTGCCGCAAATTCCGTAATCGCGCGCCCAGGTACACAACATCTCGCCCGAACCGCTGCCGAGGTCGAGCACACGGGTCCCCGGTTCCAGGCGCAACGCCGCTCCCAAAATGGCGAACTTTTCGGGTGTGAACGGGTTATGGATGCGGTGAGCACTTTCGGCGACGTTGAAGATTCGCGGAATGTCCATTGCGGAACGCCTCGTGTGTGTAAATGGATTCGGCGCGCACCCATAGTATCAAGGCATCGCCGCCAGAAGCGGGGGATGCCGGTCCGGCCGTTAAGGGGCGGCGCGGGGGAGGAGGGCACGGTTACAATGCGAGATGAATGCGAAATCTTACCGTTGCTTCCGTGCAGTTCGAGCACGTCCCCGGTAACAAGCCGGCGAACTTTGCGAAGATCCGTTCGTTTGTAGAGAAAGCCGCTCGCCGGGGCGTTGAGCTGATCGTCTTCCCGGAGTGCTGCATTACGGGCTACTGGTTTCTGCGGAAACTTGGCCGCGACGAGTTCGCCGCGCTCGCCGAGCCGGTGTTCGACGGCCCCTCGACGCAGTGTCTGATCGCGCTCGCGCGCGAGTACAAGATGTCGATCGGCGCGGGCCTCATCGAAGCCGGCGCCCACGGCAAGTTCTACAAAACCTACGTGGTCGCGATGCCGGACGGCACGGCGCGCAGGCACCGCAAGATTCACGCGTTCGTCAGCGAGTATCTCACCTGCGGCAATGAGTTCACGGTCTTCGACCTTCCGCAGGGCGCGCGCGCGGGAGTGCTCATCTGCTACGACTGCAACCTCATCGAGAACGTCCGCATCAACGCGCTGATGGGCGCGGAGATTCTCATCGCGCCGCACCAGACCGGGGGGTGCGGCTCCTCGAATCCGCACCTGATGGGGCTGGTGGACCGGAAGCTTTGGGACAATCGCCGGCAGGATCCGGAAGCCATCGAGCGCGAGTTGCGCGGCGACAAAGGCCGCGGCTGGCTGATGCGATGGTTGCCGAGCCGCGCGCACGACAACGGCATGTTCGTCATCTTCAGCAACGGCATCGGCGTGGACGATGACGAAATTCGCACGGGCAACTCGATGATCCTCGACCCTTACGGGCGCATTCTGGCCGAGACGTGGAAGGCGGACGACGATATGGTTGTCGCCGAGCTCGACGCTTCGCTGCTCGCTCGCAGCACGGGCCGCATGTGGATACAGGCGCGCAAGCCGGAGCTTTACAAGCCGCTCACCGTGCCGACCGGCCTCGAGCGCGAGACGCGCATGATCAAGTTCGAAGTCGAGTAGTTAGTGTCGCTACTCCTCAACACGCACGATTTGACGAAAGCCTACGGGGCGGCGCCGCTGTTCCGAGGCATTTCGCTCACGGTCAACGAAGGCGACCGGGTCGGCCTGATCGGACCGAACGGCTCGGGCAAGACTACGCTGCTCGAAATCCTGGCGGGCCGCCGCGAGCCGGATTCAGGCGATGTCGCGGTCCGTAAAGGAACGCGCGTCGCCTATGTCCCGCAGGACCGCCGGTATGAGCCCGGCGAGACGGTGCGCTCGGTAATTCATCGCGCGATGGAGGGCGTGGACGCTTTCGATGTGCGCGAGGCCGAAGTGCTTGGACGCGCCGGCTTCACGGACTTCGGCCTCGAAGCCGCGTCGTTGTCGGGCGGCTGGCGCAAGCGGCTTTCGATCGCCGAGGCGCTGGTGCAGAACCCCGACGTGCTGCTGCTCGACGAGCCGACGAACCACCTCGACCTGGCGGCCATCGAGTGGCTTGAAAGGCTGCTGGTTGCGGCTCCGTTCGCTTCGGTCACGATCAGCCACGACCGCTACTTTCTCGAGAACGTCGCCACCGCGATGGCCGAGTTGAGCCGTGTCTATCCTGACGGGTTGCTGCGCGTGGCGGGTAATTACAGCGCGTTCCTCGAGAAGAAGGAAGAGTTTCTGCAAGCGCAGGCGAAGCGCCAGGAGGCGCTCGAGAACCGCGTGCGCACCGAGATCGAGTGGCTGCGCCGCGGCCCGAAGGCGCGCGGAACGAAGGCGAAGGCCCGCATCGACAACGCGCGGGAAATGATGGGCGAACTCGCCGACATCAAGTCGCGCACGCGCACCGGCTCCGCCGATATAGATTTCACGGCCACCGATCGCAAGACGAAGCGCCTCATCGAACTCGACGGAGTTACATACGGCTTCGATGGCCGCATGTTGTATGACGGCCTGGATTTCGCGGTCACGGCCGGCATGCGCGTGGGCCTGGTCGGGGCGAACGGGAGCGGCAAGACCACGCTCATGCGTCTTATGAAGGGCGAGCTTCAGCCGCAGGGCGGCGAGATCCGCCGCGCCGAAAACCTGCGCATCGTCTATTTCGACCAGACGCGGCATCTGGATGAGGAGGTGACGCTTCGCCGGGCGCTCGCTCCCGACGGCGACTCGGTGATTTACCGCGACCGCGTGATCCACGTGGCGAGCTGGGCCGCGCGGTTCCTGTTCACGAACGAGCAGCTCAACCAGCCGGTGGGCCGGCTGTCGGGCGGCGAGCGCGCGCGCGTCCTGATCGCGAAGGTGATGCTCGAACCGGCCGATGTGCTGCTGCTCGACGAGCCGACGAACGACCTCGACATCCCCACGCTCGAGATCCTCGAAGAAAGCCTGCTCGAATTCCCGGGCGCGCTCGTGCTGGTGACGCACGACCGCTACATGCTCGACCGCGTTTCGACAATCGTGCTCGGCCTCGATGGAAAGGGCGGAGCCGGGCGCTTCGCGGATTACTCGCAGTGGGAGGCGTGGCAGCCGGAGCCCGATAAGCAAGTGAAACCGAAGGCCCCGTCGGCTGTGAGGGCTTCGGCGCCGGCCGCGAAGAAGAAGCCGTCCTACCTCGAAGCGCGCGAGTACGCGGTGATCGAGCAGCGCATCGCCGAAGCCGAGCATGCGCTTGAAGCCAGGCGCGCCGCGCTCGAAGACCCCGCTGTGATGCGGGACGGCCGCCGCCTGCACGAGCTTTCGCTCGAAATCGAAGAAGCGCAGAAGGCCGTCGATGCCCTGTATGCCCGCTGGGCGGAGCTCGAAGAACGCGTGAATCCGCCGGGGCTACAATGAACCCATGAAAGAGACGGACGCGCCCGCACCGCCCGCCGCCCCCAAAACGGAGGCGAAGAAACCCATCCGCATCGCCTCGATTGACGCCTTCCGCGGACTCGTCATGACGCTGATGTTCGCCGAAGTGCTGGAACTTCCGCGGATGGGCGTCCAGTTTCCGGACAACCCGTTCTGGCGCCTGATCGCGTTCAACACGCAGCATGTGCCGTGGCAGGGGTGCTCGCTGCACGACCTGATCCAGCCGGGCTTCTCGTTCCTGGTCGGCATCTCGCTGCCGTTCTCGATCGCGAACCGGCGGGCGAAGGGGCAGTCGTTCGGCCGCTTGTTCGGGCACGCCGTGTGGCGGGCGATGCTGCTGGTGTTGCTAGGCGTCTTCCTGCGCTCGCTCGGCCATCGGCAGACGAACTTCACTTTTGAAGACACGTTGTCGCAGATCGGGCTCGGCTACGCGTTCCTGTTCCTGCTGGGCTGGACGCGCGTGCGGACGCAGATGGCGGCGCTGGCGGCGATCCTGGTGGGCTACTGGGCACTGTTCGCGCTCTATCCCTCGCCTACGACGCCCAGCGGTTTCCCGTACGACTACACCGGGTTCCTCTCGCACTGGAACAAGAACACGAATCCCGCCTGGGCGTTCGATACGTGGTTCCTGAACCTGTTCCCGCGCGAGAAGCCCTTCGTGGCCAACGGCGGGGGCTACGCGACGCTGAGCTTCATTCCGACGCTCGGGACCATGATCCTCGGGCTGCTCGCCGGGGAGTGGCTCAAGCATCCAGGGGCGCCGCGGACGAAGCTGCGCGGCCTGGCGGCGGGCGGCGCGGCGCTGGCGTTCCTCGGGCTGCTGTGCCAGTGGCTGCACATTTGTCCGATCGTGAAGCGCATCTGGACGCCGGCGTGGACGCTTTATAGCGGCGGCCTTGTGGTGCTGATTCTCGCGGGGCTGTACGCCGTCATGGAGTGGAAGGGCTGGAAGCGGTGGTCATTCCCGCTGATGGTGGTCGGGATGAACTCGATCGCGATTTACTTCATGAGCTGGACGATGAAGCCGTTTGTCGAGGACGCGATCACACGCACGTTCGGGATGGGGCCGTTCGGGATTCTGGGGCCGGCGTATGAGAAAGTACTGCTTGGCGCGGCCGTGATGGTGGTGTTCTGGCTCATCCTTTATTGGATGTACCGGCGGAAGATTTTTTTGCGGATTTGAGGCCCACGCGGCGTATTCGTTCCAGTTCCTCAGTCGTCATCGGCCCGAGGCGGAGCGCTTCGAGTGCCTGGTCCATTTGGCCGGCGTTTGAGGGGCCGGTCATGCAGACGTCGATTTCGGGGCGCGTGAGCACGAAGCGGTAGCAGTCGGCGGCGGTGACTTCCTTCGACTTCAGCAACTGCCCCCAGCTTGTCGCCGTGTAGGCGACCGTGCCGGCGCGGTCCGCGGCCAGATACGGAAAGATATCCTGCTCGGCGCCGGAGTGCGCGGCGTTGTACCGGAAGTGTATGACGTCAAAGGCACTGCCGGGTGCGGCCAGTTGCGGAACGAGCTGGCGCCGGTGCGTCGAGACGGCGAGGAAGCGCGCGAGGCCGCGCTGTTTGAGTCTGAGCGCGGCGTCGAGGATCCGCGCGGGGACCGGCTTGTTCCAAAGCCCGAGCAGGAGCACGTCGGCATAGTCGAACCGCACGGTGCGGAGGGCGCGCTCCAGGCTCCACTTCATCAGCGTCGCCGAGCGCGAGTAGGACTGCACCACCAGAACCATCGCGTCGCGCCGCGGGGACAGGCGCCGCAGCGCACCGGCAAAGGCGCTTGTGCGGCGGCTGCCCCAATAAAGGTAGTTGACGCCCTCGTCGAAGGCCCGCTCGATTGCCGCCGTGGGAACGCCGTAGCTTGCCGATACGCCCAACCGGCCCACGCGCAATCCCGTGCGACCCAGCACCGTCCGTTCGAATTCCGCCGCGCTCATAATCCGCTCAGCAACATGATACGAACTCACGAGCCGCGCGCGGCGGCGACGGCGTTACTGGCGCACTGTGCATATAATCGAGGGTCTATGAAAACCTCGCTTCTCGCCGCAGTGTGCGCTTTGCTCGCGTTGCCCGCCGCTGCCGCCGTCCGCTACGTTCCCCAGACGAAGACCTGGGTCCTTGAAACCGCCCACACGAGCTACGCGCTCGGCCTCAATGGCGAAGGACAGGTCCAGCACATCTACTGGGGCTCGCGGATCGGGCGCGACGAGGATTTCGGCGCGGCCCGGCGGCTGCCCGACCATTCTTCGTTCGATCCCGGCGAGGGCGAGGAGTATCCCGGCTGGGGCGGCATGCGGTATGCAGAGCCCTGTCTCAAAATCACGTTCGACGGCGGAGTGCGCGATCTCGTGCTGAAGTACGTTTCGCACGAAACCGGCGATGACGCGCTCACGCTGCGCTTGAAAGATATCCGGCAGGATCTTTTTGTCGAGCTTCAGTACCGCGTCTTTGCGGCGAACGACATCGTTCGTAAGAGCGTGCGCATCGTGAACCGCACGGGCAAGCCCGTGATGGTGGATTCGGCACAGTCCGGCCTTTGGAGGCTGCCGGCCGATGAAGGCTACCGCCTCAGCTATCTCGCCGGGCGCTGGGCGGCCGAGACGCAGCTCATCCGCGAAGCGATCCACCCCGGGCGGAAAGTGCTCGAGAGCCGGCGCGGCAACACCAGCCACCAGTTGAACCCGTGGTTCGCGATCGACTACAAGGGCCAGGCGGACGAGACGCACGGCCGCGTATGGTTCGGCGCGCTCGGCTGGAGCGGCAACTGGAAGATGACCATCGAGCAGAGCTCGGACCGGCAGGTAACGGTCGTCGGCGGCTACAACGATTTCGACTCGGCTACCTGCTCAAGCCCGGCGAATCGCTCGACACGCCGCCGTTCTATGGCGGATACACGGGTGCGGGCTTCGGCGAGGCTTCGCGCATCCTGCACCGCTTCGTGCGCCGGCAGCTTCTGCCCGACCGCGCGAATCCGCACCCGCGCCCCGTGCTTTACAACTCGTGGGAAGTGACGACGTTCGCCGTGACCGAATCGGGCCAGAAGGAGCTCGCCGCGAAGGCCGCGAAACTCGGCGTCGAGCTGTTCGTCATGGACGACGGATGGTTCGGCAAGCGCAACGACGACCATGCGGGCCTCGGCGATTGGTACGTCAACAGGCAGAAATTCCCGAACGGCCTTGGGCCGCTGATCGAGAGCGTGAACAAGCTCGGCATGAAGTTCGGCCTGTGGGTGGAGCCCGAAATGGTGAACCCCGACAGCGACCTCTATCGCGCGCATCCGGATTGGGCGATGCATTTTCCGAACCGCCCGCGCACGGAAGGCCGCAACCAGCTTGTGCTCAACATGGCTCGGGACGACGTTCGCGATTACATTTTCGGTGTGCTCGACCGCATTGTGAGCGAGAACAATATCGAGTTTCTGAAGTGGGACATGAACCGCCACTTCACCGAGCCGGGATGGCCGGAGGCGCTCGAAGCCGAGCAGAAGAAGCTCTGGGTGAAGTACGTCACGAATGTCTACGACATTATTGACCGCCTGCGCGCGAAGCACCCGGGCCTGGAGATCGAGTCGTGCTCGGGCGGCGGCGGGCGCGTGGATCTCGGCATCCTCACGCGCGTGGACGAAGTCTGGACGTCGGACAACACCGAGGCCTTCGACCGGCTGCGGATCCAGGACGGGTTCTCGGCGGCGTATCCGCCGAAGGTCATGATGGCCTGGGTCACGGACGTGCCGAACATGAACGGCCGCACGACGCCGCTGAAGTACCGGTTTCTGGCCGCGATGATGGGCTCGCTGGGGATCGGCGCCGATTTGAACCACTGGAAGGATGCGGATTTCAAGCTCGCCACAGAGATGATCGGCCACTACAAGCTGATTCGCGGGACGGTGCAGGAGGGCAGGTTGTACCGCCTGGCGTCGTCGCGCGAGGGAGAGCTTACGGCGAACCAGTACGTTTCAGAGGACGGGCGGCAGTCGGTGCTGTTCGCGTTCCTGCGCTCGCAGCAGTTCGACAGGCCGGTTCCGGCGATTTATCTGGATGGGCTGGAGGAGCGCGCCACGTATCGCGTGACCGCGATCGACGACAAGCTGGCGGAGAAGAGCCAGACCGTGAGCGGCGCGGCGCTGATGCACCGCGGCCTGAGCCTGCGGCTCGGCGGGGATTTCGACAGCACTCTCGTCATATTCGACCGGATTGACTAAAATCACAGGGTGAACAGATCGCGCACGCTTCTTGTTGTGGCGGCAGCGGCCGCCGCCGCGTTTGCCCAGACTCCGCCCGCATTCCGCCTGGGCGATGCCGTCGTGCCGGTTCGATACAGCGCGGACCTGACCATCGTGCCCGCGCAGGACGACTTTTCCGGCAGGATCGACATCGACCTGAACGTCAAGCAGCCCACGCAGGTGATCTGGCTGAACCAGAGCGGCATCACCGTGGAGCGGGCGAGCCTCGACATGCGCGGACGCACGCTGGCGGCGCGGGTCATCCCCGAGAAGGCCGATTACGTGGGCTTCGCCTTCGACGTGCCGCTTCCGCCGGGCACGGCGAAGTTGCATCTGGTCTACCGCGGCCGCATCAACGCGCGGGCGAGCGCCGGCCTGTTCAAGAACAAGGTCGGCGACGACTGGTATTCGTTCACGCAATTTGAATCGACCGACGCGCGGAGCGTTTTCCCGTGCTTCGACGAGCCGTCGTACAAGGTGCCGTGGAAGATCACGCTGCGCGTGAAGCCGGAGCACATGGCGCTCTCGAACACGCCTGCCGTTTCCGAAACCGAAGCGGGCGGCATGAAGGTGGTGCGCTTCGCCGAGACGCGTCCGCTGCCGAGCTACCTGATCGCGCTCGCGGTGGGGCCGTTCGAGGCCGTGGACGCGGGCAAGGTGGGGCAGGCCCCGCTGCGCATCATCACGCCGCGCGGCCAGGCGGACCGCGCCAGGTACGCCGCCGAGGTCACGCCGCAGATTCTGCGGCAGCTTGAAAGCTACTTCGGCATACCATACCCGTATCCGAAACTCGACAGCATCGCCGTGCCGCTGTTCGGCGGCGCGATGGAGAACCCGGGGCTGATCACCTACGGCGAGACGCTGATCCTTGCGAAGCCGCCGGAGGATACGATCCAGCGGCAGCGCTCGTACGCTTCGGTCGCGGCGCACGAGATGGCGCACCTGTGGTTCGGCGACCTGGTGACCACGGCGTGGTGGGACGACATCTGGCTCAACGAAGCCTTCGCCACCTGGATGGCTGGCAAGACGCTCGAGCAGTGGAAGCCGGAATGGGGCACGAGCCTCGGGGAAGCCGCCGCGCGGCAGTCCGCGATGATCAGCGACAGCCTCGTGACAGCCCGCCGCATCCGCCAGCCCATCGCCTCGCAGAGCGACATCGCGAACGCGTTCGACAACATCACCTACGGGAAGGGTTCAGCGGTCATTTACATGTTCGAGCACTGGATCGGGCCGGACGTGTTCCGGAGAGGCGTGCAGAACTACCTCAAGAAACACGCCGACGGGAACGCGACCGCGACCGACTTTCTGGCGGCGCTGAGCGCGGCTGCCGGACGCGACATTGCGCCCGCGTTCTCGAGTTTCCTGGAGCAGGCGGGCGTGCCGCTGGTGACCGCGGAGTTGAAGTGCGCCGCGGGTGAGAAGCCTCAGCTTGCGCTCGAGCAGCGCCGCTTGCTGCCGCTGGGCTCGAAGGCGCCCGGGCCGCAGACGTGGCAGATCCCCGTGTGCACGCGCTGGGAGGGCGGCTCGGAGTGCTTCCTGTTCACGCAGCCGTCCGGGACGGCGACGCTCGAATCCGCGCAGGGCTGCCCGGCGGGCTTCGTTCTGAATGCGGGGCAGGCGGGCTATTACCGCTCGCTTTTCCGGGGCGGCACGCCCGCGAAGGACCTGAGCGACATCGAACGCGTCGGCTTGCTGGGCGATGCGCGCGCGCTCCTGCGCAGCGGAGAGATGCCCGCGGCCCAGGCGCTCAAGACGGCGCAGGAGTTCGCCAACAGCCCGGCCCGGCAGGTGGTCTCGACGGCCATCAGCATCGTCGAGATGGTGGGGTTCAATATGGTGCCGGACACGCTGCGGCCCAACTATCAGCGCTTCGTTCGCAAGACCTTCGGGGCGCGCGCCAGGGAGCTGGGCTGGATGTCGAAGCCCGGCGAGAGCGACGAAGTGCGGCTGCTGCGCCCGCAGTTGGTGAGCTTTGTGGCGAACGACGGCGAGGACCCGGAGCTTGTCGCCCAGGCGCGCGATCTTGCCAACAAGTGGCTCCCAGACCACGCGGCCGTGCCGCCGGACGTGGTGGGAGCGGTGCTCGACACCGCGGCGCGTTATGAGGGCCGCTTCTTCTACGACAGGCTCCTTGCCGCTCTGCGCGAGACGAAGGACCGCCGCACGCGCGGCCACATTCTGAGCGCGATGGCGTCGTTCCGCGACCCCGCGATCGTGAAGGCGAACTTCAAGCTGCTGACCTCGGGCGAGATCGATTCGCGCGAGGGTATGGGATTGCTGATCGGGCCTATCGGCGATCCTGCCACGCGCGACATCCCGTTCGAACTCGTGCGGGCCAACTACGACGAGCTCGTGGCGCGCCTGCCCGTGCGCTCAGACTTCGACCAGCGCGCATTCCTGCCGCGAGTGGCCGACGCGTTCTGCGATACCGGGCGGCGCGACCAGACGGAGGCGTTCTTCAAGGATCGCGCGGGGAAGGCGATCGGCGGCCCGCGCCTGCTGGCGAACACGCTCGAGCAGATCGACCAGTGCATCGCGGTGCGCAAGGCGCAGCAGCCCAGCGCGGCGGAGTTCTTGAAGAGCTATTAGAGCCTACCAGATATAGTCGCCGGCTTCCTCGCGCCGGTCGTAGCTGTCGAGGACGTGCACGACCCGGATTTTCTTCAGCTTCTGCGGCGAAAGCTGGCCAATGGGGATGTACAGGATGTTGCGTCCGAAGCGCGCCGCGATCGAGCGGAAGATCGAACGCGGGGGGCGCGCGGCAACGTAGACCACGTGCTTCTGCACGGAGTAATCGAGCCCGGCAAGCAGCAGCCGCTCCGGCTTCGACTCAGCAAAGTCGTAGTCCGGGTCCGACCAGACGTCGATCATCCTGCGCGGCGGCAGGCTCATCAGGAAGCCGCCGTACTCGGCGCGGCCGATGCCCGGGCCTACGGTGTGCTCAAACGGATTGGTGGAGTAGAACGCCATGTCCGACTCGTTCTGGTTCTCTCCGAGCCACGTCGTGAGGTACGTGTAGCGGTCCTCGGGGTCCTCGTCGAAGATCACGATGAGTGAAGCGACCTCGCCGGCGATCTTGTCGAACTGCCGCACGTAGATCTTGCCCTGGTACCAGTTCCGGATGGTCTCGCGCAGGTCGATTCCGTCGAGCAGCGACGACGTGAAGGGCTCGGTGTGGACGCGCTCCTCGGACAGGATGCTTCTGGCCTTTTTCTTGATCAGCCGGCCGTAGTCTTCGATGACGAGGTCCTCGGGGGGATAGGAGCAGATGGCATCGCCCTGAAACTGCTGCGCCCACTCGCCGCGCACGTTCTCCTTCTTGTGCGCCTTGAGGCCCGCCGGTTTGAGACGCCGCTTGGGGCGGAGAAGCAGCCTGCGCAGCCGGATCCTGCGCGTGTTCCGCCACATCTCCTCGCCCGTGAGATTCACGGTCTCAAGGTCGCTTTCGGCCTGCTGCGGCGGATAGCGCCCGGCGGTCTCCCACACCTCCCACGCGTAGTTGTCATCCACCACTGAGCGCGCCGCGACCACCAGATCGAAGACCCCGGCAGTGATTTCGCCGTTGGTGATGGCGAGGTTCCTCGTGTAGCGCGCGAGCATGCGCCGCTGCCAGCCTGCGACCTTCTCGCCGGCGTTCTTCTCGTACGCCTGCTCGGCCTCGGTGAGCAGGGCAAGCTGCACACGGGGGCGGTCGATCGACGCCGTATCCTCCATCTTCTCGCGGAACTGTTCGTAGCGGAACTGGAGGTACGGATACTCCGCCGTGATCTCGGCGAGCGAATCGGGATGCGGGTTGATCAGCTCGACATCGCGCCGCCGGCGGCGCCCGCGCGGGGGGTCCTGCGGCGTCTCCATCGCGTCGAGCACGGCATCGAGCAGGTTGAGCGATACGACCACCAGCACGCTCGCCAGCGGGTCTGTGCCCTGGAGCTTCCAGGCGATGCCGGCCGCGTGCGCGGAGATGGCGTCCGACCGCGCCTGCGGATACACGCGGTACGCCTCGACGTACTTCTCGAGGCCGATGTGCCGCAGCGAGTAGGGGTCGGGATACTGGTCCGGAATGTGGGGCCGCTCGCCCAGGTCAGGGTCGGCGAACAGCACCGCGGCGCCGGTCTCGCTCGCGCTGCGTATGGCCTCGGTGAACGGGTCGGCCGGCTCCACCGGTACGTAGACGGCGCTCTCCTCCTCCCGGTTGTCCGGATAGACGAGCACGGTCATCGCGGGCAGCCGCGCCATCGCGCGGAGGTAGGCCTGCTCGAGCGTTGCCGGCAACTCGACCGCCACCACCTGCGGCTTCGTTTCGAGAATGGCACGACGAGCTTCGAGAGCGAACTCCATGCGCCCCGGCGCCACCGGCAGATAGCGGAACCGCCCGCGTACGAGGCTTCCGGCGTCCTTGAGAAGTTCGTCGAACCCGCTCATCTGGTGTAGCGCAGCGCTTCCTCGCCTAACGTCTCGAGTATGGAAAGCTCGAGCGCCTGCCGCTCGTGGTCCTCGCCGGTCGCGAGGCTTTTCAGCTTCATGGCGAAGCGCGCGATGTTGATGCCGTCGCGAACGGTGTAGCGCTCTTCGGCCGCGTGCGCCTGTTGCAGGAACTCGGTGACATATTGCAGGATGCGCTCTTCGCCGAACGGCAGGTTCTCTTTGAGGATCTGGTATTCCTCGTCGCGCTCGGGAAAATCGATCAAAATCTGCGGCTGCAGGCGGGAGTGGATGTACTCGGGCAGGTCGAAGGTGGAGGCGTCGTCGTTCATCGTGGTGACGAGCCGGAACTGCGGGTGCGCGTGAATCTTAACGCCGGCGACGACCGATTCTACGTAGCGGCGGCTGTCGAGCAGCGGCGCCAGGCTCGCCCAGCTTCGCTCGCTCATGCGGTTTCCCTCGTCGAGGATGGCGACGCCGCCGCGGATCATCGCCGTCAGTAGCGGGGAAGCGACGTAGCGCAGCCGCGCCTCGCCTTCGATCACGGGCTGGACGATGAGGTCCTCGGGCCGCGTATCCACGGTAGCCTGCATGATGTAGACATCGCGGCCCAGGCGTTTGGCCGCCGCGTAGGCGAGCGTGGTTTTGCCGACGCCCGGCTTACCCACCAGGCGTGGGTTCATGGGGACATCGCTGGGATCGACGATGAGCCAGGCGGCGAGCAACTGCCGCATGACCTCTTCCTGCCCGACCCACCGGACGGGGAGTTCGTCAGAGTGAGCCAGGTGCAATTGCACGCCTTCGACGTCTGCTGTCATCACGCCCATTATGTAGGGCGGACCCCATGGTCCGCAGCCGGCCCCGGGGCGGGCTGTCCGGGCGCGGACTCTTGCCGGGCGCGCGCGGCTCAATTACCGAGCGGGCGTGCGCGCAACCAGAGCGGGGCGCGTCTTCAACGGAGCGGCAGAAGAGCTTCCGATATACAGGAGCTAGAGTCCCGCCAGTTCCCGATCCAAGTGTGCGAGCGCAGCGGTGAGGATCTGCTTGTAACGAGGGTTGTGGGCTGCTTCGATGTCGTGGAGGACGCGCTTGCGCGAAAGCAGCAGGTCCTCTTTCTTGCGAATCAGTTCGAGTTGCCGCGCGCTGGGGAGCTTGGGCAACCGCGCGTCCCGACGCGCCGTGCGTTCCTCGATTTGGCCCTCAACCGCCTTACTTTCCCATCCACGGGCCATACGGCTTTATTATAGAGCCCACCGTATAGGGGTGGCGCGCGCAAATTAGGGTTTTAAACAGAAGTTAATTCTTACCCCGCCTGCGGCTGTAGCGAAGCACAAGCGGCGTCCTTACGAAGCGCGGGAGAGCGGGCACAACCGCTACGATCGCCTTGTAAATCAAGCCGGGGACGACGAATAGTTTGCCGCGGTCAAGCCCGCGGAGCGAGGCCTGGACGACGTCTTCGGCGCGCATCCACAGCGGCCCGGGGATGGAGGAGCGATCCACGCCCATCACATCGTGAAAATCGGTGAAGGTGAAGCCGGGGCAAAGGGCTTGTATTCTTACGGGCGAGCCGGCGGTCTTCAGTTCGAGCCAGAGCCCTTCGGTGAAGCTGTTGATCCAGCACTTGGTGGCCGAGTAACTCGTGTTGCCGGCGTTTTGTATGAAGCCTGCGACCGACGACACGTTGATGATCGCGCCGCGGCCGCGCGCGGTCATGCCGGCCAGCGCGGCGTGCGTCAACCGCATGATGGCGATCACATGCAGGCGGTGCATGCGGTCCTGGCTTTCGAGATCGGCTTCCCAAAAGCGCCCGCGCGTGCCGAAGCCGGCGTTGTTCACCAGCAGTTCGAGGGCCGGCTCGGCGGCTATGCGGTCCTCGACCCGCTTGAGTTGCGCGTCATCGGCGAGGTCGGCTGCGAGGACCTCGGCGCCCCCGAGTTCGGCGGCGAGCTTTTCGAGGCGTTCCTGGCGGCGGGCGACCAGGATCAGGCCGTAGCCGCGCGCCGCGAGAGCGCGCGCGAACGTCTCGCCGATGCCGCTCGATGCACCCGTGATCAGAGCTAACGGTTTCATTGAGTCCTCCCAAACCATCTGCGGAACGCCATTCCCTGGGGGGTCAGGGTGCGGTCCTGGGCGTACTTGCCGAAGTGGGATGCGTCGCGTCCCCACTCGTCCTTCCGGCCGGGCTGCTCGTAGAGCACCCAATTGAAGACGTACTCGACGCCCTGGTCGAGGCTGGCGTCGGCGGCCTCCCGGAGCCGCTCGCCGCTCGGGTGCTGGTCCCAATACTCGCCGAGCTCGCCGATGATGACGCGCCTGGTGAGGCGGGCCTGCGCGGCGAATTCGCGGATCAGCACGAGCGCCCACTCGAAGCTCTTGCGCATGGTTGCGGGGTCGAAGTTCGCGCCGACGGAATGCCAGGAGCTGTAGGACCACACATCGACACCCTTGAGCTTCGGCCCTGCCTCGACCATTCCCGAGGGCTTCCCTTCGAACTTCGGGACGACCGTGAACTCGAAGGCGCTCACGATCTCGCCGGGGTAGCCGAGCGCCTTGGCTTCCGCGCGGCCCCTGGCGATGCCGTCGAGCCGCGCCTGGTAATACTCGATGCAGCCCGGCCAGTTGCCCGCGAGGCAGTCGTTCTCGAATTCCCAGTTGGCGATGATCTTACGGCCGGGCATCCTGGCGAGTTCGAGCGTGAAGCGGCGGAACTCATCGGTAGTGGCGGCCAGGCGCGCGGCATCCACGCGGGCGGCTTTGTACCGGCCGAAGGAGGCGACGTCATAGGCCGTGAGCATGACGACGGGGAACGCGGCGAGGAACTCGCGG
The DNA here is from genome assembly GCA_050261515.1 of Acidobacteriota bacterium. Classification (GTDB taxonomy): domain Bacteria; phylum Acidobacteriota; class Terriglobia; order Bryobacterales; family Bryobacteraceae; genus JBLNDJ01. The sequence goes on from JBLNDJ010000048.1 coordinate 92,246, forward strand.
TAATCGGCGCGGCGGACTTTGACGTCGAGCGGGGAATTGTCGCCCGGGTCGGACGGGTCCCACCAGGCGCCCGGACCGATGTAGACGCGGACGGCCTGGGTTGCACCGAGGCGCCTGGCGTCTTCCGCCGCGGCTGCCAGGCCGCCGGGCAGCGCGCCCCAGACGTAAACGCCGACTTTCTGGCGGAAATCGGCGGGGGTGGCGGCGTGTAGGCAGCTCGCGGCCAGCACGAAAGCCGCGAGCTGCGACGCGGAAGCCCGCACCTACTTACCCACCAGCTCCATGAAGCGCGCTACGGCTTCGATGCCGCGGTAGAAGTTGGCCAGGTGGAACTTCTCGTTCGGCGAATGCAGGTTGTCGTCCGGAAGACCGAAGCCCATCAGGACGCTCGGAATGCCTAGCGACCGCTCGAACGATCCGACAATGGGAATCGAGCCGCCCGAACGGATGTAGACGGTCTTGTTGCCGAACACCTGCTCCATGGCGGCCGCGGCGGCGCTGATGAAGTCGTTGTTCGGGTTCACCAGCGACGGCGGCGCTCCGTGGATCAGCTTCACCTCGGCGGTGACTCCGCGCGGGGTCGCCTTCGCGACCGCGGCTTTGAACTGCGCGAAAGCCTCGTCGGGCCGCTGGTCGGCAACCAGGCGCATGCTGATCTTCGCCACCGCGCGCGCGGGAATTACGGTCTTGGCGCCTTCGCCCGTGAAGCCGCCGCGGATGCCGTGCACTTCGAGCGTCGGCCGCGCCCAGGTCCTTTCGAACACGGTGAACCCGGGCTCGCCGGTGAGTTCGGTCGAGCCGACTTCGTTTTTGAGGTACTCCTTTTCGTTGAACGGCAGCCGCGCCCACGCCTCGGCTTCCTGCGTGCTCGGCTTCTGGACTCGATCATAGAAGCCCGGGATGTTGATTTTGCCGTCCGGTCCCTTGAGCGTGGTCAGGATCTCGGCGATGGCCTGAATCGGATTCGGCGCAACGCCCCCGTACATGCCCGAGTGCAGGTCGTGGTCCGGCCCTTGTACGGCGATCTCGGTGTAGATCATGCCGCGGAGTCCGGTGCAGATCGTGGGCAGCTCGGGCGCATACATCTCGGTGTCGCAGATGATGGCGCAATCGGCCTTGAGGCGGGCGGGCTTCGTCGCGACGTAAGCCTCGATGTGCTCGCCGCCGACTTCCTCTTCGCCTTCGAGCAGGAAGCGCACGTTGCAGGGAAGCTTGCCGTTCGTTTTGAGCAGGCTCTCGACGGCCTTGATCTGGATGAGTGTCTGGCCCTTGTCGTCGGAGGTTCCGCGCCCGTAGATGTTGCCGTCGCGCACTTCGGGCTCGAACGGCGGCGACTTCCACTCATCGAGCGGATCGGGCGGCTGCACGTCGTAGTGCCCGTAGAACAGCAGCGTGGGCTTGCCGGGGGCGCCGAGCCAGTCGCCGTAAACGAGCGGGTTGCCCTCGCCCTCGATCAGCTCAACGTGCTCGACTCCGGCCGCCCGAAGCTGGTCGCAGGCGAACTCCGCCGCGCGGCGCACGTCGCCTTTATTTTCGGGAAACGTGCTGATCGAGGGAATCCGCAACCAGGCCTTCAGGTCTTCGAGAAACTTGTTCTTGTTCTGTTCGTAGTAGGTGGTCATCTCCGCCTCTGTGTTACGCGCCGGCCTGCCTGGCCGGGTCGAGCAGCTCATTCAAACGCTCTTCGGGAATGCCGCTCTTCTCGCGCGCGACCTCACGGATGGTCCTTCCGGTTTCGTGCGCTTCCTTTGCCAGGGCCGCCGCCTTATCATAGCCAATCTCAAGCGCCAGCGACGTTGCCATCGCGAGCGATTGCTCGACGAACGCCGCGGCGCGCGTGCGGTCCGCTTCGAGCCCGTCCACGAGCCGCGCCTGGAAATTGCGCGTCGCCGCCGTGAGGATTGCGATCGCGTGGAGCAGATCGTGCGCCATCACCGGCATCATGACGTTCAGCTCGAAGTTGCCCGAGGCGCAGCACCAGGCGATCGTGGCGTCGTACCCGACGACTTGCGCGCACACCATCAGGACGCTTTCGGCGATCACCGGGTTTATTTTTCCCGGCATGATGCTCGATCCGGGCTGCACGGCGGGCAGCTTGATCTCGCCGATGGCCCCGAGCCACCGCAGGTCGTTCGCGATCTTGGAGAGCGCGAGCGCATAGCTCTTGAGGGCTCCGCTCAGGAACGCGACGGCGTCTTTTGCGGCCTGGGCTTCAAAGTGGTTCCTGGCCTCGCGGAACGGCAGGCGCGTGCGCTCGGCGAGAATTCGGATGGCCGCCGCGCCGAATCCCTTTGGCGCGTTGAGCCCGGTCCCGATCGCGGTGCCGCCGAGCGGGAGTTCGTAGATGCCGTCGAGCGCGCAGTGGATGCGTTCGACCGACGCCTCCACCTGCCGGGCGTATCCGCCGAACTCCTGTCCCATGCGCATCGGCACGGCGTCCTGTAAGTGCGTGCGGCCGATCTTGATGACGTCGTGGAACTCGGCGGCTTTGCGTTTGAACGCCTCGGCGAGTTGCAGCATCGCGATAAGCAGTTCGCGCCGGATTTCCTCGGCCGCGGCGACGTGGATCGCCGCGGGGATCACGTCGTTGCTCGACTGCGACCGGTTCACGTGGTCGTTCGGGTGCACCGCCGCGCCGAGAACGCCGGTGGCGATGCGGGCGATCACCTCGTTGGCGTTCATGTTGGTAGAGGTGCCGCTGCCGGTCTGAAACACATCGACCGCGAACTGGTCGTCGTGGTCGCCGGCAATGACCTCCTCGCAGGCATGTTCGATCGCGGCGGCCACATCGTGCGGAAGCTGCCCCAATTCCTCATTGGCAGCCGCGGACGCGCCTTTGATCAACCCCAGCGCCCGCAGAAACGGCCGCGTGAACCGCATGCCGCTAATCGGAAAATTATCAACTGCGCGCGCCGTCTGCGCCCCGTAGAGCGCGTCGGCCGGAACGCGCACTTCCCCCATACTGTCGCGCTCGATCCGGTATTGCCCCATGCTTTGATGATAGGCTCGCGCAGTCGTCAGGCGACTTTCCGGGGCCTGAGGTGAAATGGTGCTGGCCCGAGTTGTAAGTCAGCGGGTATTCTTGGCTGCGTAGATGCCGATCAGCAATACCCCGACCACGATCACGGCCACTTTCCACGACCGCGCAAACCCCGTGAGCGGATTCCAAACCGTTTGACGACGTACTTGCTTTACCGATTTGATGTCCGTTAGTGGTATCGGTGCCGTATGCTCGGCCAGGACGAGTTCAGTCTTGTCATACCGAATGACATGGCCCCGAATTCGTGTGCCATTTAGCAGACGCACATCAACTTCAGCATCCGGCGGGAGCCTCGAGAGTTCTTTATAGATCCTGGCCACTCGGTCCTGCCCCTGTGCTCCAAGATGTGCAGGTACCAACAAGACGGACAAGAACAACGCCAGAACTGACCGCGCCAATCTCTTGGGCATTGCGCGTTGAGCAGAGATTTTCGGGATCATCGACTCCTAAGTGTAAACGCGAGCGGTCGGCGACACCGGGCCGCCCGATCAAATTCCCCGGTCGCTCGGGTAAGACATACAATGAGGTCATGCCGGAGGGATTTCTCAGGGGCATAGTCCCCGCAATCGTCACCCCCTTCCGCCCCGACGAACGCATCGATTACCAGGCCTGGCAGGAGTTGATCGAGATTCAGCTTGCCAGCGGCGTTCACGGGCTGTTCGTCCTCGGCGGGCAGGGCGAGTTCTTCGCTTTGAATGAAGAGGAGCGCGAGGTTGCCGCGCGCTTCTGCGCCCAGACGGTGGACGGCCGGGTGCCCGTCTACGTCAACGTGGGCGCGGTCACGACGCTCGAAGCGGTGCGCCTGGCCCAGAAGGCCGAGGGCGACGGCGTGGACGCGGTCGTGGCCGTCACGCCGTATTACGTGCGGCCCTCGGAGGCCGAGCTGGTCGATCACTACATCGAGATCTGCCATAGCGTGCGGCTGCCGGTGTTCGCCTACAACATCCCCGAGCGCACAGGGGTTTCGCTCACGCCGGAGATTCTGGGACGGATCGCGGCTATCTGCGAGAACTTCGCCGGGCTGAAGGATTCGAGCGGCGATCTCGATGCGATCGCGAAGTACCGCTCCGGCGGCCTCGAGGTCTTCATGGGACGCGACCACCTGATCCTCGAAGGGCTCAAGCGCGGCTGCGCCGGAGCGGTGACGGCCTGCGCGAACGTTGCCCCGCGCGCGTTCGTGCAGCTCTACGAGGCGTACCACGGGGGCGACATGGAGCGCGCCGGGCGGCTGCAAACGCTGGTCGAGCCGCTGCGGGCGGCGTTCGCGCTGGGCACGTTCCCGGCGGTGGTCAAGGAAGCGATGCAACTGATCGGCCTGCGCGCGGGCCGCTGCCGCCGTCCGGTGGGACCGTTGGCCGTTGAGGCGCGGTACAAGTTGGCAGAAGCGCTCGAGCCGCTGCGCGCGGAAGGACTGCTTGCCGCGCCCGCCAGAATCGCGGCGAATTAAGCCGCGAAGCGACAAGGATACAGGGCCGCGTGAAAGGCGCTAGGCACGGCGGCGGCGCGCGCGGGCGTAAATCAGGCCGGCTGCGCCGATCGCAACCACTGGAAGCGTGGTGCGCGGCTCGGGAGCTTGGGAGGCGGGCGGGTCGCTCGCAAGCTGGGGGACGAGGCCGGCGGCAAGCTCCGAGCCGCCGATCGGATTACCCTGGACCTCGATCACTTGGGCGGGGCCGGGTTCGATGACGACCGGCACGGCCGGGTCAGGTTGTGAGGCGACGGGCACGGTCGGGTCAGGCTGGCCGCACCAGCCTGTCGATTCAAATGTATAGATGGCCGATGCCACCAGCGTCCTTTGCGCTGCCAGCAGGGCAAGAATGAAAGCCGCCCTTTGAATGACACGTACCACAAGCGCCTCCGACAAGTAGATGCGGGCTGCTTTGTACCGAGTCAGAAAAATCCGCTCTAATGAAACCAGGGGGTTGGGATGCCCGCGAACCTGCTTGCCAATGAGAAGAGCCCGTATCTTCAGCAGCACGCGCATAACCCGGTGAACTGGAGGCCGTGGGGCGAGGACGCGTTCCGCGCGGCGCGTGAGGAAGACAAGCCGATTTTCCTGTCGGTCGGATACTCAACGTGCCATTGGTGCCACGTGATGGAGCGCGAATCGTTCGAGAACGCGGCCACCGCGGAGCTGCTCAACCGGAACTTCATCCCGGTGAAGGTCGATCGCGAAGAGCGGCCCGATGTGGACCGCATCTACATGATGTTCGTCCAGGCGACGACTGGGTCGGGAGGCTGGCCGATGTCGGTGTGGCTCACGCCGGACCTGCGGCCGTTTTTCGGCGGAACGTATTTCCCGCCGGACCGCCGCTACGGGCAGCCGGGCTTCAACGAAGTGCTCGAACGGATCGCGGAGGTGTGGAAGCTCGACCGCGCCGCCATCGTGCAGTCGAGCGGCGAGGTTCTCGAGCAGCTTCGCATTCACGCGCGGGGGGAGCGCGCGGCGGCGGAGGTGGACGACAACACGCTCGAATCGGCGTGGGCGGCGTTCCGCCGCAGCTTCGACTCCAGGCACGGCGGGTTTGGAGGCGCGCCGAAGTTCCCGCGCCCGTCGGTGCACAATTTCCTGCTGCGATACTGGGCGCGCACGGGGAACCTCGAAGCGCTGGATATGGTCCTGGCCACGCTGAACCAGATGGCGCTCGGCGGGATACACGACCATTTGGGCGGCGGCTTTCACCGCTATGCGGTCGATGAACGCTGGTTCGTGCCGCACTTCGAGAAGATGCTCTATGACCAGGCGCAGCTTGCCGTTTCCTACCTGGACGGCTACCGCATTTCGGGCGATGCGGTCTACGCGGCCACGGCGCGTGGGATCCTCGACTATGTGCTGCGCGACATGACGGACGCACAAGGCGGCTTCTATTCCGCCGAGGACGCCGACAGCGACGGCAGCGAGGGTGCTTACTACGTCTGGACGAAGGCCGAGATCGATGCGGCGCTGGGCGAGCCGCTCGCCGAGCGCTTCTGCCGCCGGTATGGAGTCACCGAGGGCGGCAACGTGCGCGAGGATCCGCACCACGAATTCGCGCTGAAGAATATTTTGGCGCTGGCCGGGCCGGAGGACGATGATTCGCTCGCCGAAGCCCGCGCAAAGCTGTTCGAGGTGCGATCGCGCCGGCCGCGGCCGCACAGGGACGATAAAATCCTAGCCGCGTGGAACGGCCTCATGATTTCGGCGTTCGCCGCGGGCGCGCGCACGCTGGATGATGAGCGGTACCTGGAGGCGGGGCGGCGCGCGGCGGAGTTTTTCCTTTCGCGCATGTACGACCCCGCGACGAAGACGCTGTTCCGCCGCTTCCGCGACGGCGAGGCCGCGATCCCCGGCTTCCTGGACGACTACGCGTTCTTCGCGCAGGGGCTGCTCGATCTCTACGAGACTGGGTTCGACACGCGGCACCTGGAATGGGCGATCGAGCTGACCGATTCCATGGTGGCGCGCTTCGAAGATACCGAGGCGGGCGGCTTCTTCGCGACGGAGGCGGAGCAGGGAAGCCTGGTTATGCGTCTGAAGGACGACTACGACGGCGCGGAGCCTTCGGGCAACTCGATTGCGATCCTGAACCTGCTGCGGCTGGCGCGCATGACGGGTGGGCATGCCTATCAGGCGATCGCGGACAAGGCGCTGGCCGCCTTCGCGGGACGGCTCGCGGCGGCCCCGGTGGCGCTGCCGCAGCTTTGCGCCGCCGTCGAGTACAACCGCGCGCGGCCGGCGCAGATCGTGCTGGTGGGGTCGCGCGAGGCATGCGCGCCGTTCCTCGGCGAGTTGAACCGGCGCTATCTGCCGAACACCGCCGTCCTGCTCGTCGGCAGCGACGGCGCGCGCCGGATGCTCGCCCGGCATTCGCCGGAGATCGGTGCCATGGGGCAGTCAGGAGCGTCCGCGGCGGCTTATGTGTGCGAGAACTTCGCGTGCCAGTTGCCGGTGACGGACCCGCAGCAATTCGCCAGGATGCTCGACCGCCCCCGCGCGGCCCAGGGCTGAGCGGCCTGCTAAAATGACCATGACTTCACAAATCACCGGAGGGTTGTAAATGCAGCGTACAGTCAATCTGAAAGGCAATCCCGTGGCCGTGGCCGGACCCGAGCTGAAGCCCGGCGATCAGGCGCCCGACTTCGCTGTGGTCGATAACGCCCTGAAGCCCGTCACGCTCGCCGATACGGGCCGCAATGTGCGCATTTTCAGCGTGGTTCCGTCGCTCGATACACCGGTCTGCGACGCGCAGACGCGGCGCTTCAACGAGGAACTCGCCAAGATGCCGGGCGTCGATGTCTACACGGTCAGCGTCGATCTGCCGTTCGCGCAGAAGCGCTACTGCAACGCCTACGCGGTCGATCGCGTGAAAATGCTTTCCGACCACAAGGATGCGAGCTTCGGCTTGAATTACGGCACGCTGATTCAGGATTTGCGCATCGAGAGCCGCGCCATATTCGTGGTCGATCGCGACAATGTGATCCGCTACGTCCAGTACGTGAAGGAAACCGGCGAGCACCCCGATTACGAGTCGGCGCTCCGGACGGCGCGCGCGCTGGCGGGCGAGGCGCAGTCGGCTTGACAACAAATTAACCCTAATCCTATCATGTGGTTTGCCGCGCCCAGTCGAACGGCGCAAGGAGGATCGTTTGATCAAGCTGGATATTATCAATGAAGTGGTCAACCGCACCGGCATCACCAAAACGAAGGCCGAAATGGCGGTGGAAACGGTCTTCGAGAGCATGAAGAAGGCGCTGGGACAGGGCGAGCGGATCGAATTGCGGGGCTTCGGCATCTTCAACGTCCGGCCCAGGAAAACGGGCATCGGGCGGAACCCGCGCACCGGCGCCGAGGTCTCGATTCCGCCGGGCAAAGCCGTGCGCTTCAAGCCCGGCAAAGAGTTGCAGTCGCTTCAGTAGTTCGCATCTGTGCCGTCTCCAAGCCGCCTCGGACGCCTCTGGCTGCACGCGCTGCTGCTGATTCTGACGCTTGCGACCACGACGGCCATCGGTGCGCGCATGGTGGCGAATTTCAGGCAGAACCTTCCGGCGTTCGACGTCGAACGCGACCTGCTGCCGGCGTTCGTGAACATCGTGGCGGACCCGCTGTCGCTTGCTGTGGGGCTGCCTTTCTCGCTGACGCTGATCGCGATTCTGCTCGCGCATGAGTTCGGCCACTACCTCGCCTGCCGTTATTACAAGGTCGATGCAAGCCTGCCGTACTTCATGCCCGCGCCGACCTTCATCGGGACGCTGGGCGCGTTCATACGGATCCGTTCGGCGGTGTACTCGAAGCGGGTGCTGTTCGATATAGGGATTGCCGGGCCTCTGGCGGGGTTCGTGTTCCTGCTGCCGGCGCTCGGGATCGGCCTCGCGTACTCGAAGGTGCTGCCGGGAATCGGCGAGCGCGGCGACTTCGTCTTCGGCGTACCGGCGCTGATGTGGCTGCTCGAGAAGGCCATCTTCCCGGGCGTTCACGCGGCGGATATCTATCTGCACCCGGTGGCGCGGGCGGCCTGGGTGGGGATTTTCGCGACGGCGATCAACCTGCTGCCGATCGGCCAGCTCGACGGCGGCCACATCATGTACGCGTTCGCCGGCGAGCGCCACAGGCTGTTCTCGAAGGTGTTCATCGCCGCGCTGATCCCGCTGGGCTTTCTGTACTGGCCGTGGTTCCTGTGGGCCGCGGTGCTGATGCTGCTCGGGCTGTGGAGGCATCCGCCGGTGTTCGATCCGGGGCGGCTCAGCCCGGGGCGGCGCAAGCTCGGCTACCTGGCACTGTTCATCTTCGGGCTATGTTTTATGGCCGCGCCGATCGCGAGTTCATGAAAATCTCGGCCACCATCATCACGTATAACGAGGAGCGCAAAATCGCGCGCGCGATCGAGAGCCTGCGGTGCTGCGATGAGATCGTGGTGGTGGATAGCCGGTCCACGGACCGCACCGTCGAGATCGCGCAGAAGCTCGGCGCGCGCGTGGTCGAGAGCCCGTGGGCGGGGTATGCCAAGCAGAAGAACTTCGCTACAGCGCAGGCCGCCAACGACTGGGTTCTTTCGCTCGACGCCGATGAGGCGTTGAGTGAGGCGCTCGAAGGCGAGATCTGGCAGCTTCGCAAGAACGGGCCGGAGTTCGACGCCTACACGATGCCGCGCATGGCGCAGTATCTCGGGCGGTGGATTCTGCATTCCGGCTGGTATCCGGACCGCAAGGTGCGGCTCTACAACCGCGCGCGCGCGACATGGGTGGGCGAGTTCGTGCACGAGTCGGTGAAGGTGGCGGGCACGGTCGGGCACCTCCGATCGAACATTCTGCACTATACGTGCGAGTCTCTTTCCGAGCACGTGCGAACGGTTGACCGGTACACGACTCTGGCGGCGCAGGAGGTTGCCGCCCGCGGGGAGAGGATCGGGTGGCCGCGGCTGATCTTCGAGCCGGGGTGGACGTTCGTCCAGACGTATGTGCTGAAGCTCGGGTTCCTCGATGGGCTCGAGGGGCTCATGATTGCGAACATGGCGGCGATGTACACGTTCCTGAAGTACGCGAAAGCGCGGAACATGTCCTGATGCGGGTGCTCCACATCGATACGGGGCGCGAGATGCGCGGGGGGCAGTGGCAGGTCCTGTACCTGCTCGAACGGCTCGCGGCGGCCGGGCATCATGTCACGCTGATGGCGCGCGCGGGGTCGCCGCTTTATCGGAAAGCGAAGGCACAAGCGCTCGATGTGCGGCCTGCGACGGTAGTCTCGATGCCGGAGCTGAGCTGGGATGCCGACATCGTCCACGCGCATGACGCGCGCGGCCATACGCTGGCGGCGCTGGCGGCGCTGCGGCCGGTGGTTGTGTCGCGGCGCGTCGCATTCCCTTTGAAGACGCACTTCCTCTCGCGGTGGAAATACGGACGCGCGGTGCGGTACATCGCGGTTTCGGAGTATGTGAAGGCGCGGCTGGCGGCGGGCGGAATCGCCGAAGACCGCATCGATGTGGTCTATGACGGGGTGCCGTTGGGCGCGGCGGCGAGCGGGGGAAACCGTGTGATTGCCCTGGCCGGGAAGGGCGTGCCGCTGGCGAAAGCCGCCGCCGCGCGGGCGGGCGTGGAACTGCATTTCCCCGGCGACCTGGCGCGCGAGCTGCCGGAGGCGGCGGCCCTGGTCTACATCACGGAGGAGGAAGGCCTCGGCTCGGGCGCGCTGCTCGCGATGGCCGCGGGCGTGCCGGTGATCGCGAGCCGCATCGGCGGGCTGAAGGAAATCCTCGAGGACGGCGAGACCGGGCTGCTGGTGGACAATACGCCTGAAGCCATCGCCACGGCGATCACGCGCCTGCTCGGCGACGCCTCGCTGCGGGCGCGCCTGGGCGCGGCCGGGCGGCGCGCGGTCCAGGAACGCTTCACCGTGGAGCGCATGGTGCAGGCGACGCTCGCGGTGTACCATCAGGTGTTGCCATGCTCGAACCCGCCCTCGCGCTTCTCGCCGGACTGCTGATCGGCAGCTTCCTGAACGTGTGCATCTACCGGATGCCGCGCGATCTCTCGGTCGTTGCGCCGCGCTCGTTCTGCCCGCAGTGCGGGAAGCCGGTGGCGTGGTACGACAACATCCCGGTAGTGAGCTACGTGCTGCTCGGCGGGCGGTGCAGGCATTGCGCGAAGCCGATCGCCCTGCGGTATCCGATCGTCGAGGCGCTGACGGGCGTGCTGTTTTTCGTCTTTGTGCTGGCGCTCGGCCCGACACTCGCGGCGTTGAAGCTGTGTGTGTTCAGCGCGCTGATCGTCGGCCTGGTGTTCTCGGATTTGGAAGCGCGTATCCTGCCGGACGAGTTCACGCTGGGCGGACTCGCGGCCGGGCTGGCGTTCGCTTACTTCGTGCCCTTTCGGGAAACGTTCGCGGGCGTGTTCCTGCCGCCGCACTGGCCGCATGGATGGGTGTCGGTTGTAGAGTCCGCGTTCGCAGCCGCGAGTCCGGCGCTGGTGCTGTGGGGGATGGGCGTGGTCTACCAGAAAGTGCGCAAGCGCGAGGGGCTCGGCCTCGGCGACGTCAAGATGGTGGCGATGATCGGCGCGTTCCTCGGATTGCAGGGCGCGATCCTGACGGTGATGGCGGGGTCGATTCTTGGTTCCGTGATCGGGCTGGTGTACATCTATGGCGCGCGCAAGGATCCCGCGAGTTACGAGCTTCCGTTCGGGACATTCCTCGGCGCGGGCGCGATGGCGGTGGCGCTATTGGGGCTGTGGTGAATCAAACCGCGTTACGATAGAAGAACCGCTTAATGAATGCTCTACTCGACACGCTGAAGCCCGAGGAGGCGGATCGCGGGCTGGCGGAGGCGCTCGATCCCGGCAGGCTGCCGCGGCACATCGCCATCATCATGGACGGGAACGGCCGCTGGGCGCGGCGCAGGAATTTGCCGCGCGCGGCGGGCCACAGGGCGGGCGTCGGGGCGGTGCGCGCGGCGGTGGAGACGTGCGCGCGGCTGGGCATCGAGATCCTGACACTTTACGCGTTTTCGGTGGAGAACTGGAAGCGGCCGCGAGCGGAGGTCGATACGCTCTGGCGGCTGCTGCGCGTTTACATCCGCAAGGAGCTGCCGGCGCTCATGAAAAACGGCGTGCGCGTGCGCGCCATCGGGCGGATCGATGCGCTGCCGGAGCGCGCGCGGCGCGAGCTGCTCGACGCGGTAGAAGCCACGAGCGCGAATCGCGGGCTGCTGGTGAATCTGGCGATCAACTACGGCGCGCGCGCGGAGCTGGCCGATTCGGTGAACGCGATCCTCGAGCGGGCGCGGGCGTCGGGCACGCTCGACAGTCTGCGCGTCGATGAGGAGATGATTTCCGCGCACCTCTACACGGCCGGAATGCACGACCCCGACCTGCTCATACGCACCTCGGGAGAAATGCGCGTGAGCAATTTTCTGTTGTGGCAGATCGCCTATGCGGAACTGTACATCACGGAAACGCTCTGGCCGGATTTCACGCGCGCCGAGCTGCTCCGCGCCATTCTGAGCTATCAATCGAGGGACAGGCGCTTCGGCGGGTTGAGCGCGCTGGCCGCCGAAACCGCGCAATGAAGCGTGTTCTCACTGCACTCATCCTCGCACCGCTGATCGTCTGGGTCGTCGTTTGGGGCCCGCTCTATGCGTTCCTGGCGGTGCTCAGCGCCGTCGCGCTGCTTTGCTACTACGAGTACGCGGGCATCGCCTCGGCGTACGGAATCGAGCGGCCGGGTCCCGCGGGCTATGCCGCGGGGCTGGTCGTGCTGCTGATGCCGCAGGACCCGACGCTGCTCTTGACGCTGGTCGCGCTGCTCGCGCTGGCGATCAACCTCGGAATGGCCGACCTCAGAAAGAGCCTGCCGCGCGCGGGGGCGATGTTCCTCGGGGTGGTCTATATTTTCGCTGTGTGGCGCACGGCGATTTTCCTGCGCGCGCGCAGTCCGTACTGGCTGCTGTTCGCGCTGGCGCTGAACTGGATCGCGGATTCAGCGGCGTATTACATCGGCCGCAAGTTCGGGAAGCACAAGATGGCGCCGCGCGTCAGCCCGGGCAAGTCGTGGGAAGGCGCGGCGGCGTCGCTGGCGGCGTCGATCGGGTTCGCGGTGCTGTATCTGCCGCGGCTGATTCCGGCGGCGGGGATCGGGCCGGCGGTTCTGCTGGGCGCGGCGGGAAACATCGCGGGGCAGATCGGGGATCTGGCGGAATCGGCGCTGAAGCGCGGCGCGGGAGTCAAGGACAGCGGCAACATGCTGCCCGGACACGGGGGATGGCTTGACCGCGTGGACAGCGTCCTGTTCGCCATGCCGGTGATTTATTTGATTGTCGGGTGGCTCTGGCCGGGCTAGGCATCTCCGCAGCTCTTATCTTCGTCTGGACGACGATCGGCGTGGCGATGAACGCGTCGGGAACGCTCTGCACAACGTGGAGGGTCTTCTTTTCCAGTTCGGTCATCGCATTTCTGCTGTTGGCTGCCTTTTGGGCGACGTTTCGTCGTTCTGCAACAGTCAAGAGAGCTGCTGAGGATTCGGCAAAGGCGATGCTGATCGGCATGCTTCCTGAGATGTTGGTCTGCGCGTTCCTCGCGGCCGGCGACGGCAAAGCCCAAGTCACTTTCCTCTACCTACAAGGTCCACTCCCACACTCAGCGGTCGAAGCAATCGGGATGTACTTGCTTGGGACGAACCTGACCGGCGTGGTGGTCGGCTGTGTCGGCGCCGTGCTCGGGACTCTTGCGAAGTGGTCGGTGCTCAGAGTCCGAAGGGCATCTGCCTGATCGTCAGCTGGCTCCGGCAGGCCTAAGCTTCGACGCGACTCCCAAGCACCTTCAGAAACTGCGCCAGCCAGGCGGGATGCGCGGGCCAGGCGGGCGCGGTGACGAGGTTGCCGTCGGTGTGGGCCTGGTCCATCGCGACCTCAACGTAGTGGCCGCCCGCGCCGGTGACATCGGGCGCAACCGCCGGATAGCAACTGCACGATTTCCCGCTGACAACGCCCGCAGCGGCCAGCACCTGAGCAGCATGGCAGATCGCGGCGATCGGTTTGTTCGCCCCGGCGAAGTGCCGCACGATCTCGAGCACGCGCGGGTTGAGCCGGATGTACTCCGGAGCGCGCCCGCCGGGGATGACAAGGGCATCGTAGCTCTCGGCGCGGACCTCGTCGAACGTGGCGTTCAAGACGAAGTTGTGGCCCCGCTTCTCGCTGTAAGTCTGGTCGCCCTCGAAATCGTGAATCGCGGTGCGGACGAACTCGCCCGAGCGCTTACCGGGGCAGACGGCGTGGACCGTGTGTCCGACCATCGCGAGAGCCTGAAACGGCACCATCACTTCGTAGTCTTCGATGTAATCGCCCACCAGAAACAGGATCTTCTTAGCAGCCATGCAAGCTATAGTCGCACGTTCGGCGAGTCTTATCGGGCTATGCTTGTCGCATGGGGCCAGGCTTGCTGCTTCTCGCGCTCGTCGCCGGTGAGCATGTCGGGAGCATAGAGTTTTTCGGCTACAAGGGAATCGACGTTGCAAGGGTTCGGGAGGCTCTACCGGTGCGCGAGGGCGGGGAATTCACCGGGGAAACCATCGAACAGGTGCGCCAGGCGGTGATTCAGGCAACGGGCAAGGCGCCTACCGACATCGCCGCGCCCTGCTGCGTGAATGGAAACCACATTCTGTTCATCGGCCTTCCCGGCGCGTCGAACCGGCAATTCGTCTACAACGCGCCTCCGTCCGGCGACGAACGCCTTCCGCCGTACATTATGGATCTTCATCGCCGCTTCCTTGATGCTTTGCTGGTTGCGGTGCGCAAGGGGACTGCTCAGGAAGACCGGTCGAAGGGGTACTCGCTCGTGGAGGATCCGACGGTCAGATCAATTCAACGGTCCATTCGGCGTTGGGCGGTCAAACACGAACGCGAAGTTTTCCAGGCACTCGAGCGCTCTTCCGACGCCGAGCACCGCCAAGTCGCCAGTCTGGCGGCAGGCTATGCGCGCCAATCGCCCGAACAGATCCGCGCGCTGGTCCGCGCGGCGCGCGACCCCAACGACACAGTGCGCAATAACGCGACCCGCGCTCTCGGTGTGCTCGTGGCATCCAAGGCTTCGTTAGCTGCTCAGATCGAGCCGGAGGCCTTCATCGACATGCTCAACTCGGGCGCGTGGACCGACCGGAACAAAGCTTTGATGTTGCTGGCAGAGCTGACGGCCGGACGCGACCCAAACCTTCTGGCGAGGATCCGCTCTCGCGCGCTCGACGCGCTTGCCGAGATGGCCGCCTGGCACGGAGGCTACGAACGCGACGCGCAGGCGATACTCGAACGGGTGCGTCAGTGAATCGTCCGCGTCTTGCGGTTCATGTAGTCCATTAACAGATACTGGCCAAGTGTATAGGGCGTCGTGAAATACGCCTTGCCGCGGCAGAGCTCCGTGATCTTCTGCACGAAGTTCACCAGGCCGTAGTCGGTCGCGAGCATGAAGGTGTTGATCAGAATTCCCTGGCGCTTGCAGCGCGCGACTTCTTCCAGCGTGCGGCTGATCACCAGCGGGTCCAGGCCGAAGGCGTTGCGGTACATGCGGCCGTCTTCGAGCGTGAGGGCCGAGGGCTTGCCGTCGGTGATCATGATGATCTGCCGCATGTCCTTCTTTTCCTGGTTCAGCAGGCGCTGCGCGAGGATCAAGCCGTCGCGCGTGTTCGTGTAATACGGGCCGACCTGCACCCGCGCGAGATCGTTCAGCCTCAGCTCCTCCGCCGTGTCGTGGAAGAGCACGCACTTCAGGGAATCACCGGGATACTGTGTCCGGATCAGGTGCGCGAGCGCCAGCGCTACTTTCTTAGCCGGCGTGAAGCGGTCCTCTCCGTAGAGGATCATGCTGTGGCTGCAATCGAGCATCAGGACCGTGGCGCACGAGCTCTGGTATTCCGACTGGTGCACGTGCAGGTCCGGGTAATCGAGATCGATCGGCAGCTTCACTCCATTGCGCCGCACCGCGGAAAACAGCGTCTCGCCGATATCGAGATTCAGCGTGTCGCCGAATTCGTAAACCTTCGAGGCGCCGCTAGTCTCGACTCCGGTGGCGAGATCGCGTGTGTCGTGCGAGCCGAAGCTCGACTTGCCGAGGGACGCCAGCAGGTCCTTCAATGTCTTGAAGCCCAGGAAGTCGAGCGATTTGTCGGTGACCTCGACCTTCACCTTGCGGTCGGCATCGCCTACGCCGCCCTGGCCGGGGCTCTCCGGGTCCTGCGGCTCTTCGGGGCGCAGGTAGCCCTCGTCGATCAGCTTCTGCACGAGGCGGTCGAGCAGTTGATCGAGTTGCTCCGGCGTCATGTTCTGGAGCTTCTGCATCATCTGCTCGGCCTGTTCGTTGTCGAAGAGCTGCCCGTCTTCGAGCGCCTTCTGAATGGCCTTTTTGAGGTCCTCGAGGTTGTGCTGGTTCATCTCGCTGAACTGCATGTAGCGCGACTGGTTGAAGCCGCTCTCGAGGAAAAAGTCGGCCAAGGCTTTGAGCAGGTCTTCGGCGCCGATGCCGAAGTCCTCTCCGGTGTAGCGCGAGTACTTGATCCACCGCATGGGCGCCCCCTAGTTGAATTGACGGCGGTAGCTCGAGCGCTGCCGCGATTCGGCATCGGCGGAGCCGTGCGCCTCGCGCTTGCGCTCCTCGGCAGCGAAGCCGCGCTCCTCGGAGCGGGCGATGCGCCGGTGGGCGTACAGGCCTTCGAGGACGAACTCGGCCGCAGAGGCGCGGAGCGCGGGCGGGTCCTTCGGGCCGAGATGGAACGCCGGCAGCTTGTCCATCAGCCCCTGGATTGAGGCGAGCTGCTGTACCATCGATGCCGAGTCGGCGCTCTCGTCGAGCTTGAGCGATCCGCCGAGGTCGAACCACTGGACCACCTGCGACATGTTGTCGTTCTCGAACAGGCTGTTGAAAACCTTCCCGACGGCGCCGCGGATCAGCTCGCGCGCGATCGTGTCGCCGCCCTTCAGCTCGCCTTCGTATTCGAGCTCGAGCTTGCCCGTCATCGCAGGCAGCGCGGCGTAGATGTCGAGCACGCGCGGCACCGCGAGCGGCTCCTTGGCGCGCAGGGCGCGGCGTTCGGCGTTCGAGACGACGTTTTCGAGCATCGAGATCGGCAGCCGCTGCGAGACGCCGGAGCGCTTGTCCACGCGCTTGTCCTCGCGCGCGAGGAAGGCGACCTGCTCGACGATCTCGCGGATGAAGTCCGGAATCTGGACGCGCACGGGGCCGGCGCCGCGCTCGGTCCACGCCTCCTGCCGCGTGATGGCCATGCCGTGCTCGGCAATGGCCGGATAGTGCGTGCGGATCTCGCTGCCGATGCGGTCTTTGAGCGGCGTGATGATCTTGCCGCGCGCGGTGTAGTCCTCCGGGTTCGCGGTGAAGACCAGCATCAGGTCGAGCGGCAGGCGCACCGGGTAACCTTTGATCTGCACGTCGCCTTCCTGCATGATGTTGAACAGCCCGACCTGAATTTTCCCGGCGAGGTCCGGCAGTTCGTTCACGGCGAAGATGCCGCGGTTGGCGCGCGGAAGCAGGCCGTAGTGCACCGTGAGCTCGTCGGAAATATCCTGCCCGCGGCGCGCGGCTTTGATCGGGTCGATGTCGCCGATCATGTAGGCAATGGTGACGTCGGGGGTGGCGAGCTTCTCGACGTAGCGGCGCTCGGGCGTGAGCCACGCGACGGGAGCCTCGTCGCCCATTTCCTCGATCATATTGCGGCACTGCTTGCAAATCGGGTGGTAGGGGTTGTCGTGGATCTCGCAGCCCTGAAGGTATGGGATCTGCGGATTGAGCAGATTCACCAGCATGCGGATGAGGCGCGTCTTGGCCTGCCCGCGCAGGCCGAGCAGGATGAAATTGTGGCGCGCCAGAATCGCATTGACAATTTGCGGGACGACCGAATCCTCGAAGCCGAGAATGCCCGGAAACAGGTTCTCGCCCTTCTGAAGCTTGCAGACCAGGTTGGCGCGCAGCTCGTCCTTCACCGTGCGCAAACCAATGGAATTCTCTGAAAATGCTGTGCTACGCCGGAGTTCTCCGAGAGTAGACGGCACTTCCCCGCTGAGTTTTGTCATCATGCATCCCCGTTACCCGCATTCTAGCAGACGTCAAACGGCAGTCAGGCGTTGCGGCGCGGTGGGGGGTGCGGGGTCGCGTCGTTGCGGCCCGCGCCCGTGCGGCGTTGCGCTTGGGGCCTGCCCCACGGAGCGGGTCTTTGCTATCGTGTAGTTCCCGGGGAGGGAAAAGTGTTTATGCCGGAAACGGCATTTCAAAGGTTCTGGCGGCGGCTTCAACAAATCGGCCTCAATGCGTATGAGGCTCGCTCGTACCTCGTGCTGGTCGGGCACCCGCGCTTCAAGGCGCTCGAGTTGGCGGCGCGCGCGCACGTGCCGCGGCAGAAGATCTACGAGGTGCTCGACAGCCTGGTTGAGAAAGGCTTCGCGCAGGTGGTCCAGGAGAAGACCAAGCTGTTTTCCGCGGTCGATCCGGCGCTGGCGATCCCGGCGTATCTGGCGGCCAAGCGGAAGCTGATCGAGCAAGAGTTGACCGAGCAGACGCGCGCGGCAACGGGGCTCATCGAGGACCTGAACGAGTCATACTCGGAAGGGCAGGGCGAGCGCGGCACACTCGACTACCTGCGGATCGTGAGCGATCCGGTGCAAACCGCGTCGCAGTATCGCGGGATGCTGGCCGAGGTCGAGGGCGAGTACCTCGAATTCTCGCGGCCGCCCTACGCGGTAGACCCGCTCGACGAAGCGCTCGTCAAGCAGGCGCGCCTGCGTGGCGTCCGCTGCAAACTGCTGCTGGTGGCGGGCTCCTATGACGATGAGCACCGCCAGCGGCTCGAAGAGTATCAGCAGGCCGGCGTCGAGATCCGCGTGGCCGAGTCGCTGCCGATGAAGCTAGCGCTATTCGACTGCCGCAAAGGATTGATCGCCCTGCTCGATCCCGTGGTCACACGGCCAGCGTGGACCGCGCTCGTCTTCGACCACACCGGATTGGGCGAGGCGATGAAGGGCCTGTTCGAGGACCACTGGCACAGGGCCGCGGGCAGTGCGTTCAACGGAACATCCCAAGGAGAGTGACCGATGCCATCCCGTCGTGAATTTCTGGCCGCTGCAACGGCAGCCGCCGCCGGCCTGCGCACCGCCACCGCGGCCCCCGCGGACAAGATCTCGCTGGCCGCCTGGTCGATCAATCGCAGCTTCTTCCGCAACCAGCGCTGGAAGAACATTGAGCTGCCGAAGATCTGCCGCGAGCAGCTCGGCATCGAGGGACTGGAGTTCGTCAACCAGTTCTTCGAGCTTCCCACCATGGGTTCCCTGCGGAAGGTGAAGAAGCAAGGAGAGGACAACGGCGTCGCCTTCGTCCGCATCATGGTGGACGACGAAGGCCCGATGGCCGCCATCGATAAGGCCGAGCGCATGCAGGCCGCCGTGGCCCACCGCAAGTGGATCGACATTGCGCATTACCTCGGCTGCAAGGACATACGCTGCAACGTCTACGGCGGGCCGCAGGACTGGACGCAGGACGCCGATTTCGCCAAGCGCGCCGCCGAGAGCTTCAACGACCTGCTCGATTACTCGAAGGGCTCCGGGCTCGACCTCTGCATCGAGAACCACGGCCGCTCGTCGTCGAACGCCGATATGCTTCTGGCGGTGATGAAGGCCGTGAACAATCCGCGCCTCGGCACGCTGCCCGATTTCGGCAACATCAACAAGGGCGACGATCGCTATGAAGTGATCCGCCGGCTGCTTCCGTATGCGAAGGGCATCTCGGTGAAGGCGGCTTGGCGCGACGGCGATACGCATCCGGGCTGGGACCTCGAGAAGCTGATCCAAATCTGCCGGGAGGCCGGGTTCCACGGCTGGTGGGGGATCGAATCGAGCTACCGCGGTTCGAAGCGCGAAGAAGAAATCACGCCCGACGAGCTGTGGGAGAACGAATTAAAAGGCATCCGGCTGACCAAGCGCGTCATCGAACGAACGGTGTTCGAGAAGACATAGGGCCGCCGCGGCGGCGGCACGGGAGACTCCGATGAGTGCCGCAATCGCGAGCGCCCCGGTCTACAAAACCAGCGCGGGACGCCCGCATCCGTTCGGCGCCACGGTCACGGCGGGCGGGGTCAACTTCTCATTGTTCTCCCAGTACGCAACGGGCGTCGAGCTGCTGCTGTTCGAGCGTCACGATTCGCTGCAGCCGTTCCAGACCATCGCGTTCGACGCGTTCGTCAACAAGACCTTCCACATCTGGCACGTTTACGTGGAAGGCTTGCGCGCGTGCGCGCACTACGCCTATCGCGTGGATGGCCCCGCGAATCCCGAGGCCGGGCACCGTTTCAATCGCAACAAGGTGCTCATCGATCCTTATGCGCGCGGCAACACGGACGTGCTGTGGGACCGCGCGCGGGCGTGCGATGCGAGCGACAACGTCGAGGCGTCGCTGCGTTCGGTGGTGATCGACCCTTCGGGCTACGACTGGGAGGGCGACCGGCCGCTCGGCCGCCCGATTGCGGACAGCATCATCTACGAGATGCACGTGCGCGGATTCACGCGCTCTCCGTCCTCCGGCGTGACGTTTCCCGGCACTTTCGCCGGAGTCGTCGCCAAAATTCCGTATCTGCAACAGCTCGGCGTGACGGCGGTCGAGCTGATGCCCGTATTCGACTTCGACGAGACCGATGTGCTGCGCACGGTGGACTCGATGCCGCTCACGAATTTCTGGGGTTACAGCACCTATGGGTTTTTCGCGCCTCAGTCGGCCTATTGCGTGAGCCCCGAGGACGGGCGGCATCTCAACGAGTTCCGGGACATGGTGAAGGCGCTGCACAGAGCCGGCATCGAGGTGATCCTGGACGTGGTCTTCAACCACACCGGCGAAGGGGACGACCGGGGTCCGGTCTACGAGTTCAAGGGCATCGACAACCGCACGTATTACTACCTGGCGCCGTGGGACCCGCGCTGCTACCTCGATTACGCCGGAGCGGGCAATACATTCAACGCCAACCACCCGATCGCGGAGAAGCTGATTTTGGATTCACTGCGGTACTGGGTGCGCGAGACGCACGTGGACGGCTTCCGGTTCGACGAGGGCTCGGTGCTTTCGCGCGGGGAGGACGGCGCGCCGCTCGAGCATCCGCCGGTGGTATGGCAGATCGAGCTCGACGAGGAACTGGCTGACACGAAGGTGATCGCCGAGGCGTGGGATGCGGCCGGTTTATACCAGATCGGGCATTTTCCGGGCGACCGCTGGTCGGAGTGGAACGGGCGCTACCGCGACGACATACGCCGCTTCGTGCGCGGCGACCCGGGGCTGGTGGGCGTGGCCTCGGCGCGCATCGCCGGCAGCGCGGATTTATACCAGGAGCGTGGCGCGCGGCCCATCAATAGCGTGAATTTCGTGGCCGCCCACGACGGGTTCACGATGAACGACCTGGTGTCGTACAACACGAAGCACAACGAGAAGAACGGGGAAGGGAACCGCGACGGCGTGGACGACAACGCGAGCTGGAACTACGGGGTGGAGGGGCCGTCGGAACACGCGGCGATCGAGGCGCTGCGCGAGCGGCAGATCCGCAATTTCGCCGCGATTCTGATGCTATCGCGCGGCGTGCCGATGTTCGTGGCGGGCGACGAGTGCCGCCGCACGCAGCGCGGCAACAACAACGCGTATTGCCAGGACAACGAGATCAGTTGGTTCGACTGGGCGCTGCCGGAGAGCAACGGCGGACTGCTCCGCTTCTGGCGGCGCATGATCGCATTCCGCAAGGCGCATCCGACGCTGCGCAGGGGCTTTTTCTATGGCAGCGAGGTGAACGGGCGCGGCCTGCCGGAGATCGCCTGGCACGGCACGAAGCTGAACGCGCCGGGGTGGAACGACGCTTCGGCGCGCGCGCTGGCGTTCACCGCCGCGGGCTTCAACGGCGACGCGGACCTGCACGTGATGATGAACATGTACTGGGAGAAGCTGGAATTCGAGACGCCCGCCGGCCGCTGGGTTCTCGCCGTGGATACGGCGCAGCCTTCACCGCGGGATATCGCCGAGCCGGGCGAGGAGGCGCCGTTTTCGGGGGCGGCGTATCCGGTCGAGGGGCGCAGCGTGGTTGTGCTCATTTCGCGGTGATTGGTGGGGCGGCCGAGGTCTTGCGCTCACCAGGTGGCGCTGAGCGGCGCGACCACTACCCACGCCACAGCGGCCACCGCCGCGATCACGGAGGCCCAGCCGATCGAGTCGAGGATCTCGGGAACGCGCGTGGGCCGCGGCGCGGCCGTGCGCTGCAGCACGCGCCGGTCGAACCCCGCCGGAGCGCGCAGGCCGGAGAACTCCGCGGCAAGCTGCGCGTCGATGCGGCCGAGCGCCGCGCGCAGGTCTTCAAACGATCTTGATTGCATCGGCGTCCTCCTTCAGCATAGCCGCAGCGAGCAGCTTCCGGGCGCGGTGCAGGTAGGTCTTCACGGTGCCTGACGGCAGCCCGAGCATCCGCGCGACCTCTTCGTAGGACCGCTCCTCCATGTAGAAAAGCACGATCACCTGCCGGTACTTCTCGGGAAGCGAGGCGAGCAGGCGCGCGACGTCGGGCTCTCCGCGGCCGTCGCGCGCGCGGGTCTGCCGCGACTCGGCCGCGAAGCGCACCTCCTCGACGTCAAGCGAAACGGTCCGTTCGGCCGCGTGGCGTTTCGAGGCGGTGAGGCAGGTGTTGCGCCCAATGGTGAAAATCCAGGTCCCGATCGACGCGCGGCCCTCGAAACCGGGCAGCGCGCGCCAGATCCGGATGAAGGCCTCCTGCGCCGCATCGTCCGCCGCGCTCGCGTTGCCGAGGATGGACCAGGCGAGGCGGTATACCTTGTCCCGGTATTGGGCCAGCACAAGCTCGAACGCCTCCGTGTATCGTCTCGCCGCCAGGTGCGCGCGGATTTCGTCGTCCATCGGATCGAACCAGTTTAGACTCCCGCGCCGCTGCCCGATGTTTCACGGCGGCGTTGAAACATTGCGGCTCCCGCGCAGGTCTCAAGGGGCATGGACGAAAGATTCGCATTCCTGCTGTTCTTCATGACGCTGCTGCTTTCGACGGTTGCGGTCGTCTTCTGGTCGCTGCTGCTGCGCTACCGGCGGCGCGAATTGCAGCATAAAGAACGCATGGCGGCGATAGAGAAGGGCGCGGCGCTGCCCGCGCTCACGGACGAACGCGCGCCGTGGAGCCCGCGCCTGTACCTGCTGCGCGGCATGATCTGGGCGTCGATCGGCATCAGCCTCATCGCGTTTCTGTCCACAGCGGCGGCCATGTCTACGCGGCCGAAGTCCTACGAGGAGCGAGCGTGGCAGGCGCGGCGGCTGCGGGAAATGGGCGCGCCCGAAGACCAGATCCAGCAGGCACAGCGCGACAAAACTCCGCACGACGGCGTGCCGATGGGGCTCGCCTTCATCGGCCTGGTGCCGCTCGGGGTCGGCGTTGCCTACCTGATCTTCTACCGGGTGGAAGGGCGGAACATGGAGGCGTTCAAAGCCTGATACGATGCTCGTCGGTCCCCTTATGCCGACGAGAGCGCTGATCGCCCTTTCGCTTGCCGTGAGCGCGTTCGCGGCGGAAAAGAACTCCGCCGAGGCGCGCTGGCTGAACAAGAAAGTTCTCGAGAGCCGCCTGCTCGACGACATGGAGCGGCTCGACCGCTGGTCCGTGGTTTCGACGGGCCCCGAGGGCGTGGTCGATGCGCGTGTCACGGCGAAGGCGGCCGAGTCCTACCAGGGCATCGCGCGCATGGAGCTCACGGCCGAAAGAGCGCGCGACGGCGGCCATTCGCTTCGCCTGTCCACACCCACGCGCCTGCCCGGCCTGCCCTCAACGAGCGGGCGCGGGTGGGGCAGGTCCATTGTCACGCGCCGCTTTGACGGTGAGGACTGGAGCCGCTTCAACCGCATCTCCTTCTGGGTCTGGCCCGATGGCCCGGGCCGCTACACCGTGACGCTCGACCTGAGGTTTCACAATGAAGGCGCGGTGAAGGTGCCGCCGCCGTTCACGCAAGAGGGCGAGCACACCATCGTGCTGCGCAACCACGAGTGGAACCACATCGTGTGGGAGATCGGGAACCTCGCGCGCGACCGCGTGACGGCGCTCGACTTCATCTGCCTGCTCGACGGCAATGAGCCCGAAGCGTCGAACCGCATCTCGTTCGACTTCGACCGCCTCGAGCTCGAGCGCGTGGACCCCGACTACATCGAAGGCTGGGGCGTGTGGCCCGGGCGCATTTCGTACAGCCAGGCGGGCTACGCGCCCGGCGGGGCCAAGACTGCCATCGCGAGCGGCCT
This sequence comes from Acidobacteriota bacterium, assembly GCA_050261515.1. Classification (GTDB taxonomy): domain Bacteria; phylum Acidobacteriota; class Terriglobia; order Bryobacterales; family Bryobacteraceae; genus JBLNDJ01. Next base: position 116,052 of record JBLNDJ010000048.1, read on the forward strand.
AACCGCGAAGGAGTTTCAACTGCTCGACGCACGCGGGCAGGCGGCGCTGCGCAAGCCCATCCGCACGGTCGCAACGCGCCTCGGCAAGTTCCAGGTGATGGATTTTTCGGAAGTGCGGCGGCCGGGCACGTACACGCTCGCGGCGGGCGCGGCGCGGACGCACCCGTTCCGCATCGGCCCGGACGTCTGGCGCGAGAGCATCCTGAAGGCTCTGAATTTCTTCCACTCGGAGCGCTGCGGATACGCGATCCCGGGCGTGCACGGCGTGTGCCACCGCGACTGGCAGTGCGTCCACGGCGACCAGCGGATCATCATCAACGGCGGCTGGCACGACGCGGGCGACCTCACGCAAGGGCTCGGCAACACGGCCGAGGCCGCTTATGGAATGTTCCGCCTGGCCGAGGCGCTCGAAGCTCGCAAGGACGACCCGGAGTTGCAGGCGCGGCTGGTGGATGAAGCCCGCTGGGGGCTCGATTGGATTCTCAAGACCAGCTTCCGCGACGGCTACCGCAATGCCGGATCGATAAACAGCCGCCGCACGGACGGCATCCTGGGCAACGACGACGACATCGTCGTGAAGGCGCGCAAGCAGCCGCTCGAGAGTTTTGTCGCCGCCGCGGCCGAGGCGATCGGCGCGCGTGTGCTGAAGCAGAGCGACCCGCGCATCGCCGCTTACAGCCTGAAAATGGCGCAGGAGGATTGGGAGTTCGGCGCGGCGGCGCTGGCCGCAGTGGCGCCTCCGGGCAAGGATCTCTTCTCGGGCTCCTTCGACTCAGCCGGCGTGGTGCACGAGCCCGTATCGGCCGGCGTTCTGGCCGCGGTCGAGATCTGGCGCGCGACCGGAGACCGACGCTATGCGGACAAAGCCGCCGAGATGGCGCGCGTGCTGCTTGATTCCCAGGAGCGCGGCAAGCCGGATTGGGACACGCCGCTCACCGGCTTCTTCTACACCGGGCCCGACCGCCGCCGCATTCTGCATTACTGCCATCGAGGCCGCGAACAGGGGCCGGTCCTGGCGCTCACGGCCCTGGCCGAAGCGTTCCCCGATCACCCCGACTGGATGAAGTGGTACTCCGCGGTGGCGCTCCACGCGGAGTATCTCAAGGCGACGGCGAAGTATACCGAACCCTACGGCGTGCTGCCCGCCTCCGTGTACAACGACCGCGAATACGAAGCAGTGCCCGAGACCCGGCGCGAGTCGTTCCGCCGGCAGGTGCTCAACGGCGTGCCGCTCGGCGCCGGGCATTACCTGCGGCTGTTCCCGGTCTGGATGGATTACCGCGGGCACTTCGGCACGATCCTGCCGAAGGCGCAGGCTCTGACGGCGGCCGCCCGGTTGCGCGGCGATGCGGCTTCGGCGGAACTGGCCGCGCTCCAGGCCGAGTGGGTCCTCGGCCGCAATCCGTTCGCGCAAAGCACCATGTACGGGGTAGGGTACGACTACGCCACGCTCTACTCGCCCATGTCGGGCGATATCGACGGCGCGCTGCCCGTGGGCATACAAACGCGCGGCGACGCGGACGCGCCGTACTGGCCGGTGCAAAGCACCTGGACCTACAAGGAAGTCTGGGTGCATCCCGTAGCGCGGTGGATCTGGCTGATGGCCGATCTCTACGGCAACCCGATGCTGAAGAGTGCCGCGGCCTTTTCAGTCACGCATACGCAGACTGCCGCGGGCGAAGTCACGATCCGCGCGCGCGGAGCGCGGCGATACTCCGTGCGCGCCGAGAACCTCGCGCTCGAGCCCGCGGCCGAAGGAGCCGCGGAGTGGCGCGGGCGCGTCGTGGACAGAAATACTCCGTGGTTTGCCGTGGTCATTCCCGACGGCGACCGGGCGCGGCGCCAGGAAGTCACCGGTCCGGCGTTTTAGGAGGAAACAGGCTCACCGGCCCGAGCCACGGATATACGCGCATCTCGATCATGCCGATCTTCACCGAGGGCTCCTGATTGGCAAACTCGCGCGCTTGTTCGACGGACTCCGCTCTGAATACGTACAGACCCCGCAGGTCTCCGGCGTCGAGAATGGGACCGTAGGTCAGCAGCTTGCCTTCCGCCAGCATCCGTGCGATATAGGCGATGTGCTGTTCGTGATTGGCTTTGCGTTCCGGGCTCTCGGATGGCAGCGCCGCGAACTTAGGGCCCTTATAAAGGAAGGCGATGAAGTACTTCGCCAGGGGTTCGGTCCCGCCGGCGCACAATGATGCGGACGCGAGAAGAAAGAGGGCTGCAAGGCGGCACATAGACAGAGGATATCACCCGGCGCCCGGGAGGCCTCGAACGGGCCCGCGTGTACTTGGGTAAATCCGATGATATTATGTCGAATGCCCACTCGGGGCTGTAAGCGGGTGGGGCGTGGAGGGTAGGAGGGCTCAATGCAGACCAGACGGGATCTGGTGAAGCTTGCGCTCGGGGCGCTCGGCACGTCGCGTCTACTTACGGCCAAGCCGAACTCGGTGGTTCGCGGCGTCATTATCGGCGCACAGAGTTACAGCTTCCGCGACCGCTCCATCGACGAAGCCATCGCGGCCATGTCGAAAGCGGGCATAAGTTACTGCGAACTGTGGCAAGGCCATATAGAGCCGCAGCAAGCGACGCGCAAGGGTTTGCGCGAGTGGCGCGAGAACATAGCCATCGAACATTTCGACGTGGCGCGCGAAAAGTTCGACAAAGCCGGAATCAAGCTCTACGCCTACAATTACAGCTTTCAGGACGACTTTTCGGACCGCGAAATCGAGCGCGGCTTCGAGATGGCCGAAGCGCTCGGCGTCAAGTACATCACCGCGTCGGCCAACGTCTCGGTCTCCGGCCGCGTCAACGCCTATGCCGCGAAGAAAGAGATGTTCGTCGGAATGCATAACCACGACAGCATGAAGCCGAACGAATTCTCTACGCCGGACGACTTCGCGCGCGCGATGCTGGGGAACTCGAATATCCGCGTCAATCTGGACATCGGCCATTTCACGGCCGCGGGCTTCGATCCCGTGAATTATCTCGACAAGTACGCGGATTTCATCGTCACGCTGCACCTCAAGGATCGCAAGAAGAACCACGGGGAGAACCTGCCGTTCGGGCAGGGCGACACGCCGATCCGCGAGGTCCTGCAAACGCTGGCGGCTAAGAAGCTTAAGATTCCAGCGATGATCGAGTACGAATACTCAGGCGGCGATGCGGTCGAGGAAGTCAGGCGCTGCTTCGAGTTCTGCCGCGACGCCGTGAAAGCCCGCGGGTAAGTTACTCCGCGAAGTGGAAGCTGCCGACGAACGCGCTGCGCTTGCCGGGGCTGCTCCATTTGGTTCCAAGGCCGTCGCCGTCGAAGCGGTTCGCGACCGTGTAGGCGGGCATCGCGTGGTCGAGCCGGTTCAGCGGCGGATAGAACGTCTCCTCGTTGTGGCAGATGTTATCGGCCGCCATGAGCGCGCGCGTCTCGATGCGGGCCAGGCCCTGCGCGTCAAGAATCGCCGTCGCGCTGTGCAGGTTGTTGTCCTTCAAGGTGAACGAAATCGGCGCATAATCGACCTTGACGACGTCCTGAAGCAGCTCGCCCCCGGCGCGCTGCGCAAAGCTTTTGAGCGCGAGCCGCTGCTCGGGATCGGCGCGCTGGTCGATGATGAGCACCGCACTTGCGGGAAGCACCGCAACGCCTGCGCCTAGCGTGTTGCTGGCGCGGACCACGCCCACTACGGAAAGGCCGTCGAGCGAGGTGCCCTCGAACGAGCCCTTCTCGATGGTCCAGCCGAAGACGGCCAGGTCACCCACCTGTCCAACCTCGCCGTTGGCGAAGCAGGGTCCGGTGTAGACATCCGCGTTGCGCGCCTCGACATACTCCCCACGAATCTCGGTCTTAGTAAATCCGGCGGGAAATGCTTGTGAAGCCGTGAGCAAAGACAACACGGCGATAAGAGAGTTTCTCATCCCGTTAACCTCCTCTGAGTAAGTTCCCTGATAAATAGGGAACTTACTCAAGTATACCGGAGGCAGGGGGGGGTCAGGCGCGCGCGGCGAGCAGCGCCCGTTTCACGGCCACACGGACGAGCTGCACTTTGTAGGCGTTGCCGCTCAGCGGAGTGGCTCCGGCGGCCGCGGCCTTTCCAGCCGCCTCGGCCGTTTCCGGCGTCAACTGTTTGCCGGCGATGGCCTTTTCTGCCGCCGCGGCCCGCCAGGGCGTGGGGGCGACGTGGCCGAGGACGATCCTCCCTTCGGCCACCGAGTTCCCTTTCATCTTGAGCGCGACCGAGGCGGCGGCCAGGGGCCAGTCGAGCGCCGCTTTCTGGCGTACCTCATAGGTGGCATTGCGGACGCCCGCCGCCGGGGGCACGACGATTCCGGTCACGATTTCGTTCGGCTTCAGAACGGTCTCGCGCCCGGCATCGTCCGCCGGAATAACGAAGAACTTCTCGACCGGAATCTCGCGGCTGCCCGCGGGCGAGGCCACCTGCACCTTCGCCCCGAGCGCCACGAGCGCCGGTCCGAAGCTCGACGCGCTGACGAAATACGCCGGACCGCTATTGCCGAAAATCGCGTGGTAGCGGTTGTCGCCGCCCGCGACTAGGCTCTGGCCGTTGGCGTCCTTCGCAAGCAGCCCGTAGCCGCGGCGGAAATACCAGCAGCGCGGGCGCTGGCACAGGTCGCCGCCCACAGTCCCCATGTTGCGGATCTGCTGGCTCGCCACGCCTTGCGCCGCCTCCGCGAGCGAGGGGTACGCCGTGCGCACCTCGGCGTTCGTCATGAGCTCATCGAGCGTGACGAGCGCGCCGATGCGCAGCCCGCCCGAGGTCTTCCGTATGCCGCCCAGCTCTTTCACGCCCTTGATATTCACGACGCGCTTGGGAGAGACGATGTAGTCCTTCATGAGGCCGAGCAGGTCGGTGCCGCCCGCGAGCACGCTCGCGTCGCCCCACCCGCTGCCGAGCAGCGCCAGCGCTTCCTTCAGCGTTGCCGGATTTGCATACTCAAAGGCTTCCATTACGCGTTCCTCCCTTCGAGCGCCGCGAGCACTTTGTCGGGCGTCAGGGGCAGCACGGAGACGCGCACGCCGATGGCGTTGGCCACCGCGTTGGCGATCGCGCCCGGCCCGCCCACCACGGGCGGCTCGCCGAGGCCGATCACGCCGCGCTTGTCGTGCTCCGGCTCCAGGTTCAAGTGGACCATGATCTCGCCGACATCGCCGATGCCGGCCAGCTTGTAAAATTCCATGTCGGGATTGAGAATGAGCCCGGTCTTCGGGTCCATGATGCGTTCTTCGAACAGGGCCCCGCAGACGCTCATGATGCACGCGCCGTACACCTGGCTCTCGGCCAGCTTCGGGTTCACGACCAGCCCGCAATCCTGCACCGCGACCAGGCGGTTCATCTTGACGACGCCTGTCTCGGTGTCCACGCTCACGTCGGCGATCTGGACGCCGCCCACGCCCGAGCCGATCAGCCCGCCCGGCCCGCGCTGGTTGTTTGCGCCCATTGCGACGATGCTTTTGCCGCCGAGCTTCTGGCACGCCGCCTTCCAGGGCAGGGACTTCGACGGATTACCCTTCACCTGGATCTTCCCTTCGGACGCCTCGAGTTGATCGGGCGGCACGCCGAGCTCCGGCGCGGCGGCCTCGAACAGCTTCACGAGCGCGTTCATGGTGGACTTCCGCGTGGAAGCCGAAACCCCGCCCACGGTGGTCGAGCCGCCCGACGCGCCCGACTCCGGATACTTGTTGTCGCCGATCATGACCCGCACCCCGCTGAGCGGCAGGCCGAGTGTTTCGGCGGCCACCATGGCGATGACGGTGCGTGTGCCGGTGCCGAGGTCCTGGCTGCTGATCTCGATCTTCACGGCGCCGTCGGGATCGATCGTCGTGCGACAGTTGCTCGCGTGTCCCAGGCCCCCCCACGCGTTGATTCCGATGCCGAGCCCGCGCTTTACGGGCCCCGGCCCGTTCTGCCCGCGCGGCTTCCACAGCTTCTTCCACTCGGCCAGTTCGGCGGCCTTGGTGAGCTGCGCGCGGTACACCTGCGGCTGCGTGGTTAGCTCGGCGTTCTTCAGGAAGAACTCGACCGGGTCCATGTTCAGCTTGGCCGCCAGGTCTTCCATGGCGGTGCAGGTGAGGTAGGAAAGCTGCGGGTTGTTCGGCGCGCGCCAGGCCCGCTGCATCGCCGCGTTCACCGAAACCGACGTGTGCTGGAATCGCACATTCGGGATCTTGCGGAACACGTACGGAAACTGGCCCGCCGGAAGGTTGATGCCCTGGAATCCGCCGGTGCCCCAGGTCTGCGCCTCCCACACGATGATGGAGCCGTCCTTCTTTGCGCCGGCCTTGATTTTGGCGTAGAAGGAGGGGCGATTGCCCGCGATGGCCAGCTCGGTGGCGCGGTCGAGGAACAGCTTCACGGGGCGCCCGCCGGCTTTCTTCGAGAGCCGCGCGCAGAACTCGCCCCAGCGGTCCGGGCCGAACTTGCTGCCGAAGCCGCCGCCGATAACGTCCATCCGAGTATGCACGTTCGCGGCGGGGAACTCGAGCATCTTCGCCAGCTCCGCGCCGGTGCCCGAGACGTGCTGCGTGGAGGGCCAGAAATTCAACTGGTCGCCCTTCCACTCGATCACGCCTCCGTGCGATTCCAGGCAGCAGTGGTTGATCACAGGAATGCCGTAAAATCCCTCGGAAATCGCGTCGGCCTCCTTGAACGCCTGGTCCGGATCGCCCGTGACCTGCTCGCCGGAGGGCTTCGTGTTGCCCCCGGCTTTCGTCAGGTCCTGCTCGTTGACGAAATGCGGAAGAACTTCGTACTCCACCTTGATCTTCCGCATGGCGTCGCGCGCGACCTGCTCGCTTTCGGCGGCGAGCGCCGCGATTTCGGCGCCGGCGTACTGGATTTCTTCGCCCGGCTTCGCCATGAGCTCGACCGCCGCCACGCCGCGCGTGCTCTCCGCGGGCCTCACGTCGATCGATGTGACGCGCGCGTGCGCGTGCGGGCAGGTGAGAATGACGCCGTAAAGCATCTCCGGCGGGTGCACGTCGGACGAGTATTTGGCGCGGCCGGACGCCTTCATCGCGCCGTCGGCGCGGGGAATGCGCTTGCCCATGACGCGCCGCTTGTCCTGCGCGGGCCAGCTATAGTCGGGAGTGGCGGGCATGGCTACGCGCCTCCTTTCATTGCTTTGGCCGCTTGCAGCACGGCCTGCCGCATGCCGATGTAGGTTCCGCACCGGCAGAGATTCCCACCAAGCCCGTGCTCGACCTGCTCGAGCGTCGGGTTCGGATGATCGGCGAGATATGCCTTAGTCGCCATGACGAATCCGGGCGTGCAGTAGCCGCACTGCTGCGCGTCGTTCTCGACGAAAGCGTCGATGATCGGATTCCGCTTGCCGTTTTCGCTCAGGCTCTCGATAGTCTGAATTTCTTTGCCCTGCGCGTCGATGGCCAGCACCGAGCAGGCATAGACGGCCTTGCCGGCCATGATGACGGTGCAGGCGCCGCAAGTCCCGCGGTCGCAGACCTTCTTGGCGCCGGTCAGATCGAGATGATCGCGCAGTGCGTCGAGCAAAGTGACGCGCGGCTCGACGGTGAGCTGATGAGGTCTTCCGTTGATCTGTAGCGTAATCGGGACGGGGCCCGGACCGGCCGTCTGTGCCGTCTGCGCCCCGGCGGTTCGCTCCAGAATTCCGCTCCCAAAAGTCGCGCCGCCAATCCCCGCCTCGCGAAGGAACCCGCGCCGCGAAACGCCAGGCTTTTTGGTTGAACTCACAATACCCTCCGGTGGATTAACGCTTCTGAATATACCAGAAGAAGCTGGAAGCTAGAAGCTGGAAGTCAGAAGCCGGTCAGAAGCACAGGAAGTCCAGGAAGTCTTCTGGCTTCTGCCTTCTGGCTTCTAGCTTTCAGCTTCTAGCTTCTTCTTTGTTAGCACCCCTCTTGGGGAGCCGTCCACGATTGATTTCGTGGCTCCCCAAGAGGTCTAGGCTCAGAGCCGTGGGTGCGAGGTTTCGAGGCGGGACTCGTTCCTACTGCGTGATGTGAAGCGAATCTTGGCGGGTATACAGAGGACCAAACCACCAATCCCTGAGCCTGTGCTCGGTGTCATCACGTCCTGCCACAAAGGCAATCCCGTTACCAAAGCTAAGAGGTTGAAAATGAACTCGGGGGGCGGGACGGCTCCCGCCGCCCCGGCAAAAATTGCACGATACCCGGATCGGCCATGCAAATTAGTACCGCTTCATCGGCGGCTGCGCGGGCTGGCTCGCGCGGCCTAATTCTGTACCGCGGGCAGAGCGCTCGGCGGGCGGGCCACGCGGCCTTTCGCCGCTTCGTCAAGCGAAACGTTGTAGCGGTCGAGCAGGTCGCCGGTCGCCGCGTCCAGTTGCACCTTAGCCTTTGCATAGGCGCTCTGGGCCGCCACTTCGTTCGATTGGGCCACGGCCAGGTCGCGCTGGTATTGAATCACGAAGAAAATCGTCGAAGCGCCGAGCGCGTATTTCTTCTGCTCCGCCTCGAGCGTCTGCTGGGCCAGTTCCCGCGCCTTCACCGCGGCCTGATACGAGGCCGACGCCTGCTGCACCGCGATCAGGGCGTTCCTGACCTCCACGCGGATGCCGTTGATCTGCCTTTGGTATTGAAGTTCCTGGGTTCGTAGCTGCAAGGCGTCGATGATATAGTCCGCCTGGGCCGAACGGTTGCGGAGCGGGACCACCAATTGTACCCCGATCGAGTAGTCCGGGAACTTGCGCGAGAACACCTGCGAGAGCGCGGATCCGAAGCCGCCGATGAAGAACGGGTTGCCGCCGTGGCCGCCGTTCGGCGCAAACGGGTCCTGCGGATTCGGAATCGAGTTGATCTGGCCGGCCAGGCCGTTGTTGCTGAAATTTGCCACCAGGTCCAGCCCCGGCAGCATCTGGCTGCGGTCGCCCTTCAGGCCTATCTTCGTGCTCTCGATGCTGATCCGGGATTGCGCGATCTCGGGCCGGTTCTCGAGGGCGCGGGCCGTCAGGTCCTGGACCGGGATGACGGGCTCGACCTGAGGGACGGCGATGTGGTCGGTTGGGATGATGCGCGCATCGGAAATCGCCGGGCTCGCCACACCTGTCCTGCTGAGCGCGTTCTTGAGCAGCGTTTCCTGCTGCAGAACCTGCGTCTGCGCGTTCACGAGCTGCTGCTGGTAGTTGGCGACCTCGGATTCCGCCTTGACAATCTCGATGGGCGCCAGCGTGCCGATCTCGACCTGTTTCTTGTTGTCCTCGTAGAGCCGCTGCGCTACCTGGAGCGCCTGCTGCTTCACCCGCGCGTTTTCGTTGAAGCTGACCAGGTCCCAATAAGCCCGGACCACGTCGGCTACGGTCTGAATCACCTGCTGCTTGAACACCAGGTCGTTCACCTTCAGGCTGTTCTTGGCGACGCGAATGTTGCGGTTGTTCACCGCCAGGCCAAACCCCTGCAAGAGCCGCTGCGTGACCTGCAAATTGAGGCTCGCGTTCTGGAACGGGTTGAAGTCGATGACTCCCGCGTTGGAGGTCGTGACCGTATTCTGCCAGTTCAGGTTCACGTTGGTGCCGGTCAGGAAGCCTTTCGAAATGCCGGTGAAGTATCCGTCGTTGCGAGTCACCAGGGCATTGGTTCCGGTGGTGAACGAGTTCGACTGAGGCGACGTGGCGTGGCCCCACTGCCCGGCGACGTAGAACGATGGGTCGAGGTTCGGAATCGAGGTACCGGTCTGGGTGATGATGGTGCCGCCCGCGCCGCCCGAATTGTAGCCCGAGGAGCCGCTGCCCGCCGCTCCGAACGCCCCGCCGCTCACCGAGGACAGCGCCGCCGTGGTCGCGTTCTGCACGCTCGCCGGAATGCCGCGGAGCAGGCCGCCTGCCTGCGCGCGAAGCAGGTTCGCCTCGGCCTGCGGCCGCCCGTAGCGCTGGATCTGTATGTCAAGATTATTCTCAAGCGCGAGCGCGATGGCATCCTGGAGCGAAAGATAGATGTTGCCGGCCCGGAGCAGGGAATCGAGACGGCTCGAATTCGCCAGGTCTATCGGCGCGATCTGTTTCGGCTGGTACGGGCCGGTGAGGCCGGCCAAGCCGCCCTGGGGCTCCTGCACATACTGAATCTGCTGCGCCCCCGCCAGCGGCGCCAGCATCAGAAAAACGCAGAATAAGGCAATCCCGGATTGTAGACGTCTCATCGATAGACTCCTGGAAATCGGGCTCAAGTACCTGAATACGGGAGTAGAACCGCTTCTGTTCCCGGAACTTCCAATGTTAGCGCGCATCGGAAGTTTCAAGGCACGGGATGTGCCAGCGAAATGTCCTTATGTTTCAATGCGGGTTCGGACACAAGTGTCCGCTAACGGGCAGGAGCCGTTCAAAAGCGGTCAGATTGGAAATCGGGGGCGGTCTTAGCGCCGCCGCCCCAATGTGAACTCCGCCCGGCAGCCGCGATCGACCCAGATGCCCCGGTTGTCAAAGCCCCAGGTAGAACCCTCCTCGCAGCGCGAACCGCTGATCTGGCGCGAGAGCCGGACGCCGCGGCTCGTGTCGGCCGGGCAAACGCGGCGGCGGCCGTCATCCGACGAGCACGTGATCGTGGTTCCCTGGTTGTAGCCGGCCCGGTTTCTTCGCAAATTGCCCCAGTTGCCGCCTCTGCCGCCGACCGCGAACTCGGCGCGGCAGCCGCGGTCCACCCAGATTCCGTTATTGTCGTAGCCCCAGGAATAGCCCTGGGTACACGGCGAGCCGCTGATCTGCCGCGACAGGCTCACGCCGCCGCGCGTGTCCACCTGGCAGGTGTGCCGTTTGCCGTCATCGGAGTTGCACCGTACGATCTGCTGCTGCTGGTTGCCGCCCATGCCGAAGCCTGCGCCGCCCACCTGAAAATTGGCGCGGCAGCCCCGGTCCACCCAGATTCCGTTATTGTCATAGCCCCAGGAGTATCCCTGGCGGCATTCCGATCCGCTGACCTGCTGGATCATGCGAACCCCGCCGCGTGTGTCCACCCGGCAAACATGCCGCCCGCCGTCGTCCGAGGCGCAGTACAGGCTCTGCTGCGCGTAACCCGTTCCGGCGAATAATGTCGCGGCCCCAATACAGAGCAAGCCTAGAGTCGTGTGCTTCATACCTGCTAGTGTAGATCGGAAGAGGCCAAAAAAGACGCAACTTATTCACCACGAAACGCCTTGCTATAGTAGCCGTTGTGACTGATCCCGTTCTCGAAATCTTCAACCAGACCGGCGCGTACCTGAAGGGCCATTTCCGGCTCACCAGCGGACTGCACAGCGGCGAATACCTGCAATGCGCGCGTGTGTTGCAGCATCCGAAGCACGCCGAAGCGCTCGGCGCACAGCTCGGAGCAAAGCTGCCCCGCGCGAGCGTGGTGGTCTCGCCCGCGCTCGGCGGCCTGATCATCGGACACGAAGTCGCCCGCGCGCTCGGGGCCCGGCACATCTTCACGGAGCGCGACCCCGCAACGGGGAAAATGATTCTGCGCCGCGGATTTACCGTCGAGCCGGGCGAATCCGCCGTGGTCGTCGAGGACGTGATCACCACCGGCGGCTCCACGCGCGATGTCGTCGAAACGCTGCGCGCGGCCGGGGCGAACGTAGTCGCGGCGGCATCGATCATCGACCGCAGCGGCGGCCTCGCCGAGGTCGGCGTGAAGCGAGTATCGCTGGCGACCTTGAGCGTGGTCGCCTGGGCGCCCGAGAAATGCCCGCTGTGCGAACAGGGCCTCCCGGTGACCAAACCGGGGTCGCGCCCCACCGGCGCCTGATGCGGCGGATCAGGATCGTCGTTTCTTACGACGGCACGGAGTTCCACGGCTGGCAGGTTCAGCCCGGACTGCCGACGATCCAGGGCGCGCTCGAAAAGGTTGTCTCGGAAATCGAAGGCGCGGCGGTGCGCGTCGAAGGCTCGGGCCGCACCGACGCCGGGGTTCACGCGCTGGCGCAGGTGGCGGCCTTCTCGATTGAGAACCCGATCCCGCCCGGGAACCTGAAGAAAGCGATGAACCGCCTGCTGCCGCGCGCGATCCGCATCCTCGACGTTGCCGAGGCCGCGCCCGCGTTCCACCCGCGCTTCGATGCGCACGCGAAGACTTACGAATACCGTATCTTCCGCGGTGAGGTCTGCCCGCCCTTCGAGCGCCTCTACGTATATCACCACCCGTTCCCGCTCGATGAGGCCCGCATCGCCGAGGCCGCGCCGGTGTTTGAAGGCGAGCACGATTTCTCGGCTTTCGCCGCCGCTGACGAGCGCGACAAGGAAGGCGGCTCGAAGGTCCGGACCGTCTTTTGCTCGCGCGTCGAACGCCGCCAGGACCGCCTCATCTATCGCGTGCGGGGAAGCGGATTCCTGAAGCACATGGTGCGGAACATGGTCGGGACGCTGCTCGAAGCGGGGAAGGGAAACACGACGGCGTCGGAGATCGCCGCGCTGCTCGTCCCCGGGGTCTCCGTGAAAGCGGGCCCGTCAGCGCCCGCCCGCGGGCTTTTTCTGATCGAAGTGGAGTACGAGAATCGCTAGCCCCACCGCGTAGCCGGCAACGACGTCGCTCGGGTAGTGCACCCCGAGGTACACGCGCGACAAGCCGATCAGGAACGCCATCGCGGCCGCGGCCGTCCATACCGTGACTCGCCTTCCCACGAGCGCCGCCAGTCCCCCGAAGAAACAAATCGCGAACAGCGCGTGCCCGCTCGGAAAGCTGTAGCTCGCCGGCAGCGGCGTGCCGAAAAAACTCTCGGGCCGCGCGCGATGGAACGCGAGCTTCAGTCCGGTATCGACGAAGTACGCCCCCAGCATCATGACAAGAAACCGCGCGGCCGCCCGCTTCCAGTACAGGCCCACGCCCGCGCTCAGAATCAGCAGCACGCCGGCCTCGCCGAGTACCGAAGCGGCGCGCATCAACGCGGTCAGCCACGGGCAGGAGTGGGTGTGCACCCAGGCGCGAACCGGCTCGTCGAACATAATCGCCGTTCCGCTCGCGACGTGCCATGCGAGCCACGCGAACACGGCAAGCGCCGCCAGCACGACGGCCGCGCGCTTCACGCGAGCGGCTGCGCTCCCCTCCGCGCGCTTCATGCAAGCGGCTGCGCTCCCCTCCGCGCGCCTCATCGCCCGCCGATCTGCGCCAGGTGATGCTCCAGATGATTCACGTAAGACTCCGCCAGTTCCCGCAGCGGAACGGCGGGGTCGTCCCCGATCGCGCACGGCGCTGCGGCAGCTTCCGCCGGCAGGCGCTCCAGAATGTGGACCAGCAGCCGGTTCAGCCCGCTCCACGCATCGATCAGCAGCGGCCACGGCGCATCCTGAAACGATTCCACTCGAACGCACCCGTTCTGGTCGTACCCCGGCCACCGCAGCCCGCCCTCGATCGCCGCGCGCACGAAGCGCTGATGATTGTTCACCGCCGAATCGATCAGATGCCCGAGCACCTGCTTCGAAGACCAGCCGCCTGAGAGCACCGGGGCCGCCGGATCGCGAACCGCGCCGAGCTTCGGGCACGCCCGCGCGACTACATCGGAGAGACGTTCCGCTGTGCTTTGCACACGGCCAGCTTACAATAGAACGAATGAACCCCGGTATCGAGAACATCCGCAAGAAGGGAAGCCGCATCGTCGCCGAAGGCGCGCACATGCTCCCCGCCGCCGCCCTCATGATGGCCGAGGGCGTCATCAGCTCGCTCGACGATCTGAAGAAGCCGTTCGTCACGGTGGTCAATTCCTACACGAACCAGATCCCCGGCCACGCGCACCTGGACCGCATCGGCGCCATCGTTCGCGATGAGCTGAAAGGCCTAGGGTTCAACGTCTGGTACGTGAACGTCGGCGGCGCCATCTGCGACGGCATCGCCATGGGCCACTTCGGCATGAAGTACTCGCTCGCCTCGCGCGAGCTCATCGCGGATCAGATCGAGAGCATCATCGGCGCGCACCCCTGCGACGCCTGGATCGGCATCGCCAACTGCGACAAGATCGTTCCGGCGATGTACAACGCCATGGTGCGGATCAACATCCCCGCGGTGTATCTCAGCGGCGGGCCGATGCTGGCCGGACCGGGCAACACCGATCTCATTACCGTCTTCGAAGGCGTCGGCAAGCACAGCGCGGGCAAAATGACCGAAGGCGAGCTGCGCTCTCTGGCCGAAAAAGCCTGCCCCGGATGCGGAAGCTGCTCCGGCATGTTCACGGCGAACTCGATGAACTGTCTCGGAGAAGCCATCGGCCTCGCGCTGCCGGGCACCGGCACCATCCCCGCCGAGCGCTGGGCGGACCACACCTACCGCGAAACCGAACTCAGCCCCGAACGCATCGAACTCTCGAAACGCGCCGCGCGCGCGCTGAAGACTTGCCTCGAGAACGACGTGCGCCCGCTCGACATCGTCACCGAACAGTCGCTCACAAACGCCTTCGTGCTCGACATGGCGATGGGCGGATCCACCAACACCATCCTCCACACGCTCGCGCTCGCGCACTCGGCCGGCATCCGCTTCGATCTCGCGCAGCTCAACGAAATCTCCGCGCGCACGCCGAACATCTGCAAGGTGTCGCCGAGCCGTCCCGAGGTCCACGTCGAGCACGTGCACCGCGCGGGCGGAATTCCGGGCATCCTCAAAGAGCTCGATCGCCACGCGAACACCGGCCTGAAGCTCGACGTTCCGACCATCGCGGGCAAGCTAGCCGACGCCGTCGCCTGTGCGCCCGATCCGGATGGCGACGTGATCCGCCCCGTCTCCAAAGCGTTTTCCGCGACCGGCGGCCTGGCGGTGCTGTTCGGCAATCTAGCGCCCAAGGGCGCTGTCGTGAAAGTAGCCGGCGTGAATCCGGACATGATGGAGTTCGAAGGCCCCGCGCGCATCTACGAATCGCAGGAAGACGCGCTGCGCGGCATCCTGGCCGGGGAAGCCAAGGACGGCGACGTGGTCGTGATCCGCTACGAAGGACCGCGCGGCGGCCCGGGTATGCAGGAAATGCTTTCGCCCACGGCGGCGCTGGTCGGGGCGGGAATCCGCGCCGCGCTTATCACCGACGGGCGTTTTTCGGGCGGCACGCGCGGCCTTTGCGTCGGCCACATATCGCCCGAAGCGGCGGCGCGCGGCCCGATCGCGGCCATCGAGCCCGGCGACCGCATCTACATCAACGCGAAAACCTGCAAGATCGAACTGAAGCTGAGCGATGCCGAAATCGAGCGCCGCCTGGCGGCCCTGCCGAAGTTCGAGCCCAAGGTGAAGCGCGGCTGGCTCGCCCGCTACCTGTTGCAAGTCACCAGCGCCGACACAGGAGCCGCTTTCGAGATTTAGCCTATCAACCCTTCCAAATAAACCGCCGCGTGGGGATCGCCCTCGCGCGGCGCCCAGGGCGCGAATTCCTTATCGGTTGTGGCGTCATACGGTCCCGCCTTGACCTCGAAGCACACCGCGTGTTCGGAAAGCGCCGCTACCGTGTGCCACACGCCCGGCGCGATGTCGATTCCCGCCGCGTCCTCGCCCGGCCCGAGCGGCGTCCGCGAAATCACGCGTCCCGCATCGTCGAAGATGAACGCCTGCAACCGCCCCTCCAGCACCAGGAACGATTCCGCCTTGGCCGGATCGGCGTGCCTGTGCGGGGTGATGTAGGCCCCGCGCAGGATCACGTTGAGCATCCGCGACGGGTTCTCCGCATCCGAGCCGTGGAAGTTGAAATTCATGCGGCGGCGCGGCGACCGGCGGGCTCGCTCGAGCACGCGCGCGAACAGTTCCCGGGTCAGCAGTTGCACTCCGGCAGGCATCGCTTCATGATTGCACGCGCCGCTCGTCGAGAATGCTGCGTACCTTCAGCCCCAGCTCGTCACAAGTGAACGGCTTCGCCACGAACGCGCGCTCGCCGTGCGTCACGCCGTGCCGCGCGATCACCTCGTCGGTGTAGCCGGAAATGTAGAGAACCTTCAGCTCGGGCCGCATGCCGGTGAGCGCCGCGGCCAGTTCGGCGCCGCTCATGCGCGGCATGATCACGTCGGTGACGAGCAGGTCCACCGCGTCGCCCGACTCGCGCCACACCTCGAGCGCCTGCGCCCCATCGCCCGCTTCGAGCACCCGGTAGCCGAGCCGCGCCAGCATCTCGCGCGCCAGCGTCCGCACCTGCGGCTCGTCCTCCACCAGCAGGATCGTCTCGGTGCCCTTGCGCGGCACCCGGGGCGCGGCGTTGGCGCGCGCCTTGGGAGCCTTCCTCGTTCTCGGCAGGTAAATGCGGAACGCCGTGCCCTTGCCCGGCTCCGATTCGACGCGGATCTCGCCGCCCGACTGCTTGATGATTCCGTACGCCGTCGAAAGTCCCAGCCCCGTTCCCTTGCCCCGCGCCTTGGTCGTGAAGAACGGCTCGAACAGGTGGCTCTGGACGCTCTCGTCCATCCCCTCGCCGGTATCGGAAATCACCAGCATCACGCAAGCGCCCGCGGGCAGCCCCGAAGGATCCGCCTCGCCCGCCGGCTCGTAGTTGTCCGTCGCCAGGGTGAGCACGCCCCCGGACGGCATCGCGTCGCGCGCGTTGATCGCCAGGTTCATGATGACCTGCTCGATCTGCCCCGGATCGGCCTTCGTCCTCCCGAGATCCTGCCGCAGTGCCAGCTTCAGCTCGATGTCCTCGCCGATCACCCGCCGCAGCATCTTGTTCATCTTCGTGATGAGCCGGTTCAGGTCCACCACCTTCGGTTGAACGAGCTGCCGGCGGCTGAACGCCAGAAGTTGCCGCGTAAGCGTCGAGGCGCGCGTCGCCGCCTCGACGATCGGCTCCACATCCCTGCGCAGCGGGCTCCTCCCGTCGATGGCGTCGAGCAGCATCTGGCCGTAGCCGCCGATGATCGTCAGCAGGTTGTTGAAGTCGTGCGCCACGCCGCCGGCCAGCCTGCCGAGCGCCTCCAGCCTTTGCGTCCGGCCCTGCCGCTCCTCGAGCAGCTTGCGCGCCGTGATGTCTTGCAGGTACACGGCCAGGCCGTCCTCCGACGGATACGCGTGAACCTCGGCCCACAACTTCCGCTCTGCGTCGAACGTGGTGAACGACACCTGCCTCTGCTCGGCGGCCGCGCGCCGGTATTCCTGGTCGAAGCCCGTGTTCGCCAGCTCCGGAAACTCGTCCCAGATGCGCTTGCCCAGGACGTCCTCGCGCCTGCGCCCGAGCATCTGTTCCGCCTTGCCGTTGACGTAGGTGAACCGCCACTCGCGGTCGAGCGCGTAAAACGCGTCCGTGATGCTCTCGAGGATGCTGCGTATGCGCCGGTTCGATTCGAGCAGCGCGGCCTCGGCCTGGCGGCGGCGCGTGATGTCGCGCACTATGTACGTGACCATCCCGCCCGAAGCGCTCGGCGCCCGGCTCTCGGTAATTTCGACCGGAAACTCCGATTTATCTTTTCGCCGCGCCGTGTCTCCGGCGAGGATCGCGGAGGCGCTCAACCCGAGCATTTCCTCGCGCGTGTATTGGAACAGCCGCTCGGCCGCCGCGTTCGCCGCCAGGATGGAGCCCGCGGCGTCGGTCTCGAGAATCGCGTCCGGCGCGGCTTCGAGCAGCTCGCGAAAGCCGGCCACGGCGCGAGCCTGCTCGGCGCGCCGCCGCTCGTCCTCTTGCGCCATATTCTCGAGCGCGAAGCTCACATCCTCGGCCGCCGCGCGGCACAGTTGCAGGTTCAGGCCGTCGAAGAAGCCCGCCGACCCGGCGTAGAGCGTGAGCGTGGCGGCCAGCCGCCCGCCGGCGTGGAGGGGAAAGATCGCACGCGAAGGGTCCGCCGCGCGGGCATCTTCTCCGCAGCGCGCGACGGCGCGCGCGCGACCGTCTTCCGACACCTCGACGGCCGCCCCGCGAAACCCGCCGTCCTCGACCGCGTAACGGCACAGCGCTTCGAACAACGCGCCGGGCTCGCGGATTCTCGCGATGGCCAGGCTGAGCTGGTGGCGGAATGCCTGAAGCCGCCGCCGCTCCGTGATCTCGACCAGCGTGGCTTCTATGACGGCCTCGCCGGGCGCCGAAGCGATGTTCGCGATCGCCCAGATCGGGGTCCCATCGATACGCAGCAGCTTGACCTCGACCGCCGCAAGCGAACCCTCGTCCCGAAGCCGGCGCAGCAACTCAGCATTGATCGCGCTCGGCACGTAGAAATCGGACGTGCGCCGCCCGATCAGTTCCTGCGGCGAAGTGAAGCCCAACATGCGCGCCAGCCCGGCGTTCGCGTCGAGAACGCAGCCGTCGAGATCCGCCAGCACGAAGCCCGTCGCGTTGCGCCCCGCCAGCAACCCGATCCACCCGGAAACAGCGCGCTCGGCCGCCACCAGGTCGTAGCCGCCCGCGGCGGCGGACTCTTCGAAGGCCTCCTGCGTTTCCACGATATCGGCCGAGATGGCCAGCCCCGCCTCGGCCAGGCGCGCCATGCTTGCCCTGGCGCGCGCCGCATCCGCACTGAGCACGAGCGCCCGCAGCGACGGCGGCCCTCCGCGTTCCCCTTCATCCCCGTTCATCGGCGCTCCTTATTATCGAGCACCGCGCGCACTTCTTGGGAAAGCTCGTCGAGCGTGAACGGCTTGTGCAGAAAAGCGCCCTCTATCGCGAGAAATCCGCGCCGCGCGATGATGTCGTCGGTGTAGCCCGACATGTACAGAATCTTCACGCCGGGCGAGACGGCCTTCAGCTTCTCCACCAGCTCCGGACCGCTCATCTGCGGCATGATCACGTCGGTGAGCACGAGATCGATCGAATCGCCGCGCTCCTGCCACACGTCGAGCGCCTCGGCGCCCGATGCGGCCTCGATCACCGAGTATCCCTCGCGCGTCAGCATGTCGTTGGCGAGCCGCCGCAGCGAGGCTTCGTCCTCGACCACAAGAATCGTCTCGCCGCCGCTCCCGGCCGGACGCAGCGTGCGCGCGCCGCTCGTGGCCGCCTCGGCCGCCAGCGGCAGATGAATTCGAACCACCGTGCCGCGGCCCGGCGCGGTCTCGATCTCGATCGCACCGCCCGCCTGCTTCACGATGCCGTAGACCGTGGCCAGCCCGAGCCCGGTCCCCTTGCCCTTTCCCTTGGTCGTGAAGAACGGCTCGAACAGATGCGCGGCGGTTTGCTCGTCCATGCCCGTGCCGGTGTCGCTCATCGTAAGCGCGACGTAGCGGACGGGCGCCGGCTCGCCCGGGTCCGCGATCTCAACCGTCTCGGTGGCGATCGCGAACTTGCCGCCCTCGGGCATCGCGTCCCGCGCGTTCGAGGCGGGGTTCGAGAACAACTGCTCGAGCTGCGCGGGGTCGATCCAAACGCGCGCCGGGTCCGCCTTGAGCGATGTCGTCAGCTCGACGTTCGGCCCCAGCGTCACACGCAGAGCCGGGAGCGCCTTGGCCGCCTCGCGATTCAAATCGAGCAGCTTCGGCTGCACGATCTGTCTGCGGCTGAAGGACAGCAGCTGCCTGGTCAACGCCGCCGCGCGGTTCGACGCTTCGAGGATCGCTTCCAAATCCGCGCGCAGCGGATTGTCCGGCTTCACGCTGTCGAGCGCCATCTGGCCGTAGCCGCCGATGATCGTCAGCAGGTTGTTGAAGTCGTGTGAAGCGCCGCTCGCCAGCCGGGTCGCCGACTCCATCTTGAGAGACTTGCGAAGTTTGACGCCGCGCAGCATCGCGCGGACGGTCGCGGCCAGCAGGGCGGCGTCCACCGGCTGGTCGAGGCTCGCGTCGGCGCCGCCGTCGAGCGCGGCCGCGCAGGCGGCCCGAGTCGAGCAGACCTGCAGCACCGGAGCCAGGCAGGTTTCCTTCAGGCGCCGGCAAGCTTCGGTGCCGTCCCCGCAGAGAACGATGACATCGGAGGGAACCGCGGCGTCTTCGAGACCGCCATTCCGCACGAGGAACCCTTCATCCCGCAGGATTTGGGTTATCTCGGATTCACCGCCGACAATGAGGATGGAAACGCCCGCCACGGCGGAACTATTGTATCGCGGCCCGCGAGTCCTCTCGCGCTACAATTCGAATTCTATGGCCCCGGGCGCTCATTTTCTGCGGAACCTCGTCGAGCGGCGCAATCTGCTGTTCCAGCTGGTCCGCAGAGATTTTAGCCAGCGCTTTGTCGGCTCGGCCGCCGGCTGGCTCTGGGGCGTGATCCACCCGCTCGTGCTGCTGGCGAGCTGGACGTTCGTCTTTCAATACTGCATCCGCGTGCAGCTCCCGGAGGGCGAGATAACGCAGAACTACTCGCTGTTCCTGTTCGCCGGCTTCCTCCCCTGGCTGCTGTTTCAGGACACCGTGCAGCGCGCGGCCTCATCGATGGTCGAGCACCAGAACCTCATCACGAAGACCATCTTTCCGGCCGAAGTGCTGCCGCTGTCGATCTTCCTGTCCTCGCTTGTGAATCACCTGATCGCGCTCGTGCTGGTGCTGGGCGCCATCGGCATCTGGGAAGGGCATTTCAGCCCGATGGTGCTTTTCCTGCCCGTCTACATGTTCCTGCTCGGGCTGTTCGCGGTCGGCGTCGCGTGGGTCGTTTCGAGCCTGCATGTCTACCTGCGGGACACGGCGCAGGCCGTGACCGTCGCGCTCACATTCTGGTTCTGGCTCACCCCGATTTTCATCTCGGAAAGGCAGTTTCCCGCTTCGCTGCGCTTCCTGCCGCGTCTGAACCCCCTGGCGCTTCTGGTGCGCGCCTACCGCGAGCGCCTGCTCACGGCGCGTTGGCCCAACCTCGAAGAACTGGCCGCCATCGCGGCCTGGAGCATCGCGGCCTTCGTCATCGGAGGCTTCTTCTTCCGCCACCTGAAACGCGGCTTCGCCGACGTGCTCTAGCCGTTACACTAAGAAAAATGCCGGACGCCAAACTCACCGCGCACGTCAAAGCCGGCGGCTGCGCATCCAAGCTCAGCCCCAGAATTCTGGACCAGGTGCTCGGCCGCGTCCCCTCGCCTCCGAACCCCAACGTGATGGTCGGGTTTGAAACCTCGGACGACGCCGGGGTCTACCGCCTCACGCCCGATTGCGCCCTCGTCCAGACCGTCGATTTCTTCACGCCCGTCGTGGACGACCCCTACACCTTCGGCGCCATCGCCGCGGCCAACGCGCTCAGCGACGTCTACGCCATGGGCGGCACGCCCGTCTCCGCGCTCTCGATCGTCGCCTTTCCCGCCGCCGGGGATGTCGAGCAGCTTGTCGCGATCCTGCGCGGCGGCGCCGGGAAGATGGCCGAGGCCGCCTGCCCGGTCGTCGGAGGCCACAGCGTCGCCGACGACGAGGTCAAGTTCGGTTATGCCGTCACGGGCGTCGTCCATCCCGGGCGCGTGCTTCGCAACGCGGGCGCGCGGCCCGGCGACGCGCTCCTGTTCACCAAGCGCATCGGCACCGGCGTGATCTCGACCGCGCTCAAGCGCGGCATCGCCGATGCGGCCCATGTCGAAGAATCGATCCGCTCGATGCTCGAGTTGAACCGCGCCGCGGCCGAGGCCCTGCGCGGCTTCGACGTTCACGGCTGCACCGACGTCAGCGGCTTCGGCATGATCGGCCACGCCCGCGAGATGGCGGCCGCCAGCGGAGTCACGCTCGAGATCGAAGCCGGCAGCCTGCGGCTTCTGCCCGGCGCGCTCGAATACGCACGCCGGGGCGCGCTCTCCGGGGGCCTCAAGAACAACCGCGAATTCGCGTCCTGCGCCGTCGAGATGACGCGCACGCTCGCCCCCGAGTTGGAAGACCTGCTCTATGACCCGCAGACCTCGGGCGGCCTGCTCATCTCGCTCGCCGGGGACTCCGCGGACGCGCTCCTGGCCGCGCTGCCCGCCGCCTACCGGATCGGGCGAGTCACCGCGCGATCGGCCAAACCCCTACGCATCCTATGAACCCCATCATCGTCGCACTCGATTTCGAATCGGCCGCCCCGGCCCGCGAGCTTGTGGAGCGCCTCGGCCCGAGCGTCCAGACCTACAAGGTCGGCCTCGAACTTTATACCGCCTCGGGAATGGATTTCGTCCGGGAACTGATCGCGAAGGGCAAGGACGTTTTCCTCGACCTGAAACTCTACGACATCGGCGAAACCGTCAAGCGGGCCGTGGCGCGCATCGCGGCGAGCGGCGTCAGGTTCACGACCGTGCACAGCAGCTTGCAGGTCATGCGCGCGGCGGTCGAAGGCCGCGGGACGTCGGACCTGAAGCTGCTCGCCGTCACCGTGCTCACCAGCTTCGACCAGAGCGACCTCGCCGATCTCGGCTACACCGGCATCGCGGTCCCCGAACTGGTCGCGCTCCGCGTGCGCAAAGCGATGGAAGCGAACTTCGACGGAATCGTTTCGTCGCCGCTCGAAGTCGCGGCGGTGCGCAAAATCACGGGCCCAGGAGCGATTCTCGTGACGCCCGGCGTGCGTTCGGCCGGGGCGGGGAAGGGCGATCAGAAGCGCGTGGCCACGCCCGCCGAAGCTATCGCGAACGGAGCGAACTATCTCGTCATCGGCCGCCAGATCACGCGCGCCGGGGACCCGGCCGCCGAAGCAGGCCGGATCCTCGCCGAGATCGCTACTGTACGACCGAAATAAAGAACGGCAGCGACGCCAGTCCACCGTACTTCACAACCACGGGCACCTGGTCGCCCACGGGCGTCTTGAACGAGACGTATACACGGATCGTGTGCGCCTTCGGCCGGCCGGCGACCGCCGCCGCCGGACCCGCCAGCGTCTGGTCCGCGCCTCCGGCCGTCACCCGGATCTGACCCTGGGGCACCTCGACACCCGCCGCGCCCACGTTCAGTGCCACGATCGTCAGCAAGTCACCCGGATGCGCCGCGCCGCTGGCGCCGCTCGAAACCACGCTCTCGATCACGGGAGGCGCAGTCTGGATCATCAGGAACACGGACGCGTCCGCGCCGGTTGCGCTCGTCAGCCGCGCTACCACCGGTCCCACCGGCATGTACTCCGGAATGCTGAACGTCAGCTTCCCATCGGCGAGTGCGGTCACCCCGGCGCGCACGCCGTTGAGTGTGAGCGTCAGAGCCTGCGCGCTCGTTCCGGCCGGAAGGTTGAAGACCGGCAGCACCGCCAGGCTTCCGGGGTAGACGCCGCTGTAGGCGGCATCGGCGTTCGCGACATCCGAGCCGAGCGACACGGGCGCGGGCGAGGCGGGCCTTACATGGAACCCCGCCGGAAGCACGGCGGTCTGGAATCCCGAACTCACGCTCACGAGCGTGTCCGAAGGCTGCGCCTGCGGCGAGACGAACACGTTCGCGCGCAGCACCGTCGGGCTCACCACCCACACAGCCTTCACCACCACATCGCTCGATCCGAATCCCACCCACGTACTGCCGTCCACGAACGTCATGTTGGCGGCCTTGATCTCGATCATCGATTCGACGCCCGCGGGCAGGGAATCGGCCGATAGCGCGATCGAGGGCGCATTCACCGGACCCCAGTCGTAGGTGAACGTCGCCGCCGGGCCCAGGAACAGCGACGGCTGCCCGTCGCTGTTCAGCGCCACAACGTCGCTGCGGTAGCCCACCGGCGCGGGCGGCGGAACCACGATCATCGTCTTCTGCGCATCGTCCACGCTCAGGGTCCTTGCGTACACGCCGTCGAACAGGATCCGCGTATCGGCCCGCAGATTCGTGCCGCTGACGATGGCCGTACGGTTGCCGTTCGCATCCATACCGGCCACCACCGACTCGATCCACGGCGGCCTCCGGTCGACCAGCGTGATCGCCGATGGCAGCACGTAAACGTCGTTCGGCGTCGAAAACACCACGTGCCGCGGACCCGACCCCGAAAACGGCGTCCACCGGAAATTGACCTGCAGGAAACTGTTATCGGCCGGGTACGGCTTCCACGTGGCGGGCGGCGCCGTGAGGCCGCCGAGCATCGCCACATTCAGCCCGGGCGCCATCTCCGTGCCGTTCATGAGCCCGGTCCCCCAGGCCACCATGAGCGATTTCTCCACCGGATCGCTCAGGTTGATGTAGGCGGGCTTGGCCGCCACGTCGCCGGGAAAGCTGTAGGTCGTCACGCCGTAGAGTGCCGGCGCCGCGTGCTTCTCCACCGCGAAGTTGATGTCCGCGATCTGCTCGCCCGCCTTCACGACGGCGAATGCGGCCTCTTTGGGGTCCTGCGTTCCTGGATAGAACTGAGTCGCGAACGCCTCGCCGGCCGCGATCGGCTGGCCGTCGCCATCGAGTGGAAGCACGATGTCCGCCGGCCCTCCCGCCGTCCCGAGATCGGTCTGCTGGGCCGCCGGCAGCGTGTGCGCGTAAACGTAGTAACTACCCGCGCGCAGCCCGTCGATGCGGTACGTCCCGTCCGGATTCGTCAGCGCGCTCACCGCCTGGCCGCTGTTCGACAGCGCGACCACGGACGCCAGATGCACGCCCGCATCCCCCATCGTCACCCGCCCGGCGATGCTCCCGTAATTGGCCGCGAACGTCGCGTTCGGATAGAGCGCCGAAAGGGCCGCCACGTCGTCGGCCCCGAGCGGGCTCGCTTTCGTGCTCGCGCGCGTGGCGTCGGTAGACATCACGCTCGACGTGAACGTGTGCTGCAACCCGAGCGCATGCCCGAGCTCGTGCACCGCGGTCAGGAAGAAACCCGTGCTCGAGCTGCGCCGTGCGGAAAGATCGCTCCGCAGCCGCACCTCGGCCCGCACGATCGGCACATACGCGCCCGCCGGGTCGTCCACGATATCGGTCCGCGCCACCGGCCCGCCCTCGGCCAGCACGCCGGGAGGAATGTCCTCGGAAAAGATCACGTCGATGTGCGGCGCCGATTGCGGAGTCTCCGGGGCAGCCAGGCCGCCGTAGGCAACGTCGAGCGCCGAGCTGCCCACTGCGCTCCAAACCTGTCCGGCCAGCCGCAGCTCGCTCAGCACGGCGGCAAAGCTGTCGCCCTCGGCCACCTGCGACGGCGCGCCCTGAACGAAGAAACGCACGGTGTTGTTGGGCAGCGCCGAAAGCGCGAATTTCTCCGGAATCGGGTTCGCCCCCGT
This sequence comes from Acidobacteriota bacterium, assembly GCA_050261515.1. GTDB lineage: Bacteria > Acidobacteriota > Terriglobia > Bryobacterales > Bryobacteraceae > JBLNDJ01. Next base: position 140,940 of record JBLNDJ010000048.1, read on the forward strand.
CCCGTTCGCGTAATGGAGGAAATGGTAGTAGGCGGGAGCGCTCGCGCCAAGCGCTACGATGCCCGCGGCGACCGTCAGAAAGCGGCGTGCGGCTCTCATTTCCTGACTCCTTCGGCTCCGCGGCCGACCCGCGTCCGCAAGTCCTTCAGCCGAAGCCGCACCGCCTGGTCCCGCACGGGGTTTCCGGCGCCGTCCAGCATCAGCTCGCTCGATGCGGGCCGCGCCGCCGTCAGCTCGCCGCTCGCTTCAGTCCGTATGTCGAACACACCCTGCGACAGGCCGATGATATGCGTCAGCCCGGTCGGGCTCGTCCACAGGAACAGGACGTACTCGCGCCCTTCCACCAGCTTCGGAGCGCCCGAGATCGTCTGCCTCAACCCGGCCGCCGTGCCGCCCGGCACCACCACATCGAGCGATCCGGTCGCGGAGCCCTTCCAGGTCTCGCTCACCTCGACACGGTAGTGTGTGTAGATTCGCTGCCCGTGCACCGCGCCGAACGAACCCGACACCCGCGCCCGCACAATGGCAGTGGATTTTTGCGTCATCTCATCCAGGCCCAGCTTCTCGAGCGTAGAGGCCTGGAGGAGCATTCCGAGCAAGACAGCCGAAGCTCCGATTCTCAGTACACGCATATAGACACCCGTCTGCCTTTAGCAGTTCATGGACCACTCCTAAACCTAAGAGGAATCAAGGCGCAAGCGCGCCCAAGTTGCCCCGTTCTGCCCCAGCCCCGTGTCCCCGGAACCCACCGGAATCAGGATTCCGGTTTCGCCCCTTCGTTCTTCACAATCAACAAAGGCACGTCGACGCCATGACGTACCGCATTAATTGTTTGCCCGAACACTATGTCCTGAATACCTTTATGCCCGTGGGCCCCCATCACGAGCAGATCCGGCTTGAGCTGCCTGGCCTGGCGCACGATCTCCTTCTGCGGATCGCGGGAATGAGCCACCGAAGCCTCCACCTCGATCCCCTGCGCCCGCAGCCCGGCCACGATTTCGTCCAGGTATTTCTCGAACACCTGCACTTCGGCCGTCGAAGCCTCCTCGCCGTAGATCTGGCTGGTGACGCCTTCCTCTACGTGCAGCAGGTGCAGCTTGGCCCCGTAGGCGCGCGCCAGCGCCGCGGCATGGGCCAGCGCGGCGCGGTCGCGTTCCGTGTGGTCGAGCGGAACCAGAATCGTGCGGTACCCGGCAGGCCGCCCCTCGGCCCGAGCGGCAGGCTCGGGCACCGCGATCGCCGCGCGCCCCCTCCGGCGCAGTTTGCGCGACAGCCAAGGCTCGAACGTCATCCACGCCAACAATAGCAGCAATCCGAGCAGGACGGGCTCGACCCCGAGCAGCAGCAGGTCGCGGTAGCGCCCCGCCGCATCGAGCCACTCGCCCAGCGCCCGGTACACCAGCCAGATGTTCAGCCCGACGATCACCGCCGCCGCTGCCCACGCCAGCAACTGCACCCAGCGCCTGCTCGCGAAGGCGCCCATGCGCTTCCGGTCGCTTGTGAAATGGATCAGCGGAATCACCGCGAAGGGAAGCTGCATGCTCAAAACCACCTGGCTCAGGATCAGCAGCCTGTAGGTGCCTTGTTCGCCCGCCATAGCGATCGTGATCGCCGCCGGTATGATGGCCAGCATGCGCGTCACCAGCCGTCTGAGCCACGGCCGGAGGCGGATCGTGAGGAATCCCTCCATCACGATCTGGCCCGCCATCGTGCCGGTCATGGTCGAGGATTGTCCCGCGCAGAGCAGGGCAATGCCGAACAGCGCGCCCGCCAGCGTCGTCCCGAGCAGGGGAGAGAGCATCTGGTAGGCCTGCTGAATTTCCGTAACCACAATGCCATGCTTGAAAAACACCGCGCCGGCCAATACCAGGATCGCCGCGTTCACCAGCAGGGCGCCGTTCAGAGCCACCACGGAATCGATCAGGTTGAACCGGCAAGCCGCGCGCTTATCGCGGTCGCTCTCGCCGATACGCCTGGTCTGCACCAGCGCCGAGTGCAGATACAGGTTATGCGGCATCACGGTCGCGCCCAGGATGCCTATGGCGATATAGAGGTTCTCGCCCGTCAGCCGCGGCACCAGCCCGGTGGCGATCTCGCCGAGCGCCGGCTTCGCCATCAGGATCTCGAGCAGGAAGCAGCCGCCCATCACTGCGATCAGGCTCAGCACGAAGCCCTCGATCACGCGGATTCCCAGGTGGCTCAGCCACAGCAGGACCAGGATGTCGAGGGAGGTGAGCAGCACACCGGGCAGCAGCGGCAGCCCGAACAGCAGGTTCAGCCCGATTGCCGCGCCCAGAACTTCGGCCAGGTCGCACGCCGCGATGGCGATCTCGCACAGCACCCACAACGCAAAGTTCACCGCGCGCGGATATTCCTCGCGGCAAGCCTGCGCCAGGTCCTTGCGGCTCACGATGCCGAGCCTCGCCGACAGCGTCTGGAGCAGAATCGCCATCAGGTTCGACATCACCAGCACCCACAGCAGCTCGTAGCCGAACCGCGCTCCGCCTTCTATGTCGGTGGCCCAGTTACCCGGGTCCATGTAGCCCACCGAGACGAGATAGGCCGGGCCCGCAAAGGCGAACATGCGACGCCACAAGGACACCTGTCCCGTGCCTACGCTGGCGTGGACCTCGGGCAGGGAAGGCGTGGAAGGGTTGCGCTGGCCGGCCATGGAACTGGAAGACTTAATTGTAGTTTATACCACCGGCCAGACGCCGCCCTTCCGGTTCCTTTCCATCGCGGTGGTGGTTTTCGGCCAGCACGCAGGTGCGTCGCCGCCGGGCAAGCCCAGCGTTCTCAAAGGCTTGGACTTTGGAGTCTGAAGTGCTGTTCTTGCGGCGGAGTTTGAGGAGACCGACCATGAGACGCACGGGTTTGAGATTGCTGGCAACAGGCATCTTCTTGTCCGCTCTCGTGTGGGCCCAGGACGACGAGCAGCAGCCGCCTATGGCGGATCAGCAGCAGGAGGACCCCGGCCGCGGCGTGGCGCGCATCAGCCTGATCGACGGCGACGTCTCGGTCGAGCGCGGCGACAACGGCGAATGGATCGCGGCGGCCGTCAACGCGCCGCTGGTGGTCGAAGATCACGTGGTCACCGCAACCGGGTCCCGCGCGGAAGTCCAGTTCGACTATGCGAACTTTCTCCGCATGAGCTCCGACACCGACATACGACTGTCCGATTTGCAGACCCGCCGCTACCAGGTCCAGCTTGCGCGCGGCACCGTGACGTTCCGCGTCCTGCGCGATTCCGACGCGGATGTCGAAATCGACACGCCCAACGTTTCCGTGCGGCCCGTCAAGAAGGGGATTTACCGCGTGACGGTCAACGACGACGGCCACACGGAGCTGACCGTGCGGTCGGGCGAGGCCGAGGCGTTCACGCCGCGCGGGGTCGAGCGTGTCGGCTCCGGCAAGACCATGATGGTGCGCGGAACCGAGTCCAATCCGCAATTCCAAATCACGCGGGCGATTTCTCCCGACTCCTGGGACCGCTGGAATGAAGATCGTGACCGCTACCTCGAGCGGACCCGGGCGTATCAATATGTGAGCAACGATATCTACGGCGCAGACGATCTGGATCGCTATGGCCGCTGGATCAACGTGCCGCCTTACGGCTGGGTCTGGGCCCCGGCGGGCGTGGGCCCCGACTGGGCGCCCTACCGGCAGGGCCGCTGGGTGTGGATGGATTTCTACGGCTGGACCTGGGTCAGCTACGACCCCTGGGGCTGGGCGCCGTATCACTACGGCCGCTGGTTCTATTCCGGACCGGCGGGATGGTGCTGGTATCCGGGCCCCCGCGCGCACCGCCATTACTGGAGCCCGGCGCTAGTGGCGTTCTTCGGTTTCGGCAACGAGGTGAACGTCGGGGTCGGGTTCGGCAACGTGGGGTGGGTGCCGCTGGCGCCCTATGAGCCTTATTACCGCTGGTACGGGCGCCGCTGGTATGGCGGCTACCGCAACCCGACCTACGTGACGAACCGCGTAACGATCATCAACAACACGAACATCACGAACGTTTACCGCAACGCCCGCGTGGTGAACGGCGTAACCGGCCTCGATTCCGGAGCGTTCGCTCGAGGAGGGCGGGGGCGCGTGATCCCGGTCAGCAAAGTGGCGCAAAGGGCGTCTCTGATGAGAGGTCCGATCCCGGTCGCGCCGGTCAACGAGAGCCTGCGTGTGAGCAACCGCACTGTCGTGGCGGCCGCGGCTCGCGTCTCCCGGCCCGTGCAGTTCTACTCGCGGCGGCCCGCGCCGGCGGTCCAGAGGGTGCCGTTCGAGGATCAGCGGAGAGGCATGCAGAGGTACGTGGAGCACGTGAGCGGCGGCCCCGGGCGTCCGGCGAACGCGGCGGCCCCGGCAGCCCCCCGGACCCCCGGAGCGCCCGGCACTCCGGCAGCCCCGGCAGTTCCGGCAAACCCCGGCTGGCGCAACGTGCGCGAACATCCGCAGGCCGAGCCCGCCGCCCGGCCGCACCAACCCGCTCGGACCGAGGCGCCGGCGCGGCGCACCAATGAGGACCGGAACCGGAACGAATGGCGCCGGCCTACGCCGCAGCCGGCGGCGCGTCCGGCCCAAGCGCCCGCACGGACCGCGGAGCCCACCACCGCGCCGGCGCCGGCGCGAGTTTCCGAGCGTGCCGCCGAGCAGCGTGAACGCGCCATCGAGCGCGCCCCCGCGCGGACGGTTGAGCCCGAGCGCACAGCTCCACCGGAGCGGACCGCGCCCGCGCGCCAATTCGCTCCCGAACCGCGTACCCAGACACCCCGGGCCGAGCGCAGCGAACCGATCCGCATCAACACCCCGATCGTGCGTGAGCGAAGCCAAAGCCGCCCCGAGCGGACGTCTCCTCCGCCACAGGCGCACAGGGAGACAGCGCCCGCCTCCCGCGGCGGGGATGCGAATCGCACCCGGCGTTAATTGATTCGATCTTTCCCTCAGGCCTGCTCTCGGCGGCAACGCCTCCCAGAGCAGGCCGCTTTTTTGTAGGGCAAGGCGGGGCCGGGTATCAATCTCGGGGCGCTTACGACAGTTGACATAATATCCGTTATCAGAAGCGTCGGATGCCGCCTCGCATCTCTTGCACCCAAGCGGTTGGGCTGCCTCTCACGTATGGGTTCCGTTCAGCCGCGCTGCGAGCTTCGATGGCAGCTCGTCCGGCCCGGCCAGGCGCAGCACCTCGAAGCCCGCCGCCCGGGCGCTGGCAACTCCGGCGTCTGAATCTTCAATTGCCAGTGGAGATTTCGCTCCTAACAGCTTGGCTGCGCGCAGGTACGGCTCAGGGTGCGGTTTCAGGTTCGATACTTCATCTCCCGATACCAGCGCCTCAAAACAGTCCCGAATGCCTGCTTTCAACAGGACCGGCTCGATTTCTACTCTAAAACTTGATGTTACTACCGCCATCCTACGTCCAATAAGCGATTTAATGTATTGTTTCACCCTTGCTGGAATGGGCGGATCCGCCAGCATCCTTGCCGCGAAGAGCCGCTGCTTTTCGGGATGCCGGGCCAGTACCTCGTCCGGCGTCAGAGCCGTCCCCCGCGCCAGGATCTCGGCCAAGGCCCGATCCGAGGAGCCGATTCCGAACTCGCGGTACATCTCCCAGTCCAGGTGTATGCCCAGCGGCCGGATCGCTTCGGCCCAGCAGGCGCAGTGAACCGGCTCGGTGTCGGCCAGCACGCCGTCGAAATCGAACAGCAGCGCGTCAGGACTTGCCACGGTCCAGCGCCTGCACCCGCTGCTGCATGCGGACGAACTGCCCGCTGTCGCCGGTGTAATCGGTCCGCGGCAGATACCGCACCAGATCCTCGACGTACCGCACGCGATTGCCCGGGTTCGGGTGGTCCGAGAAGAACTGCGACCCGCGGCCCCCGCTGCCGGCTTCGAGCTTCTCGAAGAAGCGTGCCATCTCGATCGGGTTGTACCCCGCCCCCGACATGATCTGCGCGCCCAGCAGATCGGCCTGCTTCTCGGCGTCGCGCGAGTACTTGAGCAGCACCGAGTTCGCCCCGAACGCGAGACCGGCCTGCGACAGTTGCCCGAGCAGCCCGTGGCCGCCCGTGCCGAGCCCGGCCAGTCCGGCGAGCAACTGGATGCCCATCGCCTTGCTCGCCTGGTGCGTCCCGTGGCGAAGCGCGACGTGCGAGATCTCATGCGCGAGCACGCCCGCAAGCTGCGCCTCGTTCTCCGCAGCCACGATCAGGCCCGTGTGGACGAACGCCGGCCCGCCCGGCAGCGCGAACGCGTTGATGCTCTTGTCGCTGACAACCGTGAACGAATACGGAAACGACGCCGCGTCGGCCTGGGGCTGCGCGATAAGCCTCTTGCCGATCCGGCCGATGTACGCACTCAGTTCCGCGTCATTGACGGTCTGATACTTCTTGCCCACCTCGGCGGCCGCGGCGCGCCCCAGTTCGACGTCCTGCTGCTTCGAGTAAAGGTTGAACCCCGGCTTGATTTTCGGCGGCTGCTGGGCCGCGGCAACCGCTGCCAGCACCGCGAGCACGCAAAATCGCTTCATCGTCGGCATATCCTCTATAATAATTTCCATGTTAGTCCCCACCCAGAAGATCTGGCACAACGGCCAATTCATTGACTGGAACGACGCGAAGATTCACGTTCTTTCCCACGTCGTCAGCTACGGCAGCTCGGTCTTCGAGGGAATACGGTGCTACGCCACCAGGCAGGGCCCGGCGATTTTCCGGCTGCGCGAGCACGTGCGGCGCATGATCGACTCGGCCAAGATTTACCGCATGGACGTCCCGTTCACCTCGGACCAGCTCTCGGACGCCCTCATCGAGCTCGTGCGCGTCAATAAGCTCACGGCCTGCTACCTGCGCCCGATCGTGCTCCGCGGCTACGGCCTGATGGGCGTGCATGGCGGAAAGAACCCGATCGAGGTCTACCTGGCGTGCTGGGAATGGGGCCGCTATCTGGGCGAGGAAGCGCTCGCGCAAGGCGTCGATGTCTGCGTGTCGAGCTGGAACCGCATGGCGCCCAATACCCTGCCCGCGCTCGCCAAAGCCGGCGCGAACTACATGAACTCGCAGTTGATCAAGATGGAAGCGGTGGTCAACGGCTATGACGAAGGCATCGCGCTCGACGCCTCGGGCTGCGTCAGCGAGGGTTCGGGCGAGAACCTGTTCGTCGTACGCGACGGCAAGATCGTCACGCCGCCTCTCGGCGCCTCCGTGTTGCCGGGCATTACGCGCGACACGGTGCTCAAGCTCGCCGGCGATCTCGGCATTCCTGTCGTCGAAGGCCTGGTGCCGCGCGAGATGCTCTACATCGCCGACGAGGTGTTCTTCAGCGGCACGGCCGCCGAGATCACGCCGATCCGTTCGGTGGACCGCATCCCGGTCGGCGCGGGCCGCCGCGGCCCGATCGCCGAGCGCCTCCAGAAAGAGTTCTTCGCCATCGTCAACGGCGACAAGCCGGACCGCTACGGATGGCTCACCGCCGTCAAGTCGCAGGAACCCGTCGGGGCGCATTGAAAACGCGCTGCGCGTGGGCAGGCAGCGGCGGCCTGATGACCGCCTACCACGATGAGGAATGGGGCGCGCCGTTACGTGACGACCGCGCCCTGTTCGAACTCCTGATCCTCGAAGGCGCACAGGCGGGACTGAGCTGGTCCACCATCCTCAACAAGCGCGAGAACTACCGCAAGGCGTTCGACGGCTTCGACGCGCGCAAAATTGCGCGCTACGATGACGCGCGCGTCTCCAAGCTGCTCGCCGATGCCGGCATCGTGCGCAACCGTCTCAAGATCGAGGCGGCGATCGGCAACGCAAAAGCGTTTCTCAAAACACAGAAGGAATTCGGCAGCTTCGACGCGTATCTGTGGCGCTTCGTGAACGGCCGCCCGGTAAAGAACGCGTGGCGCGAAATGTCGCAGGTGCCCGCCCGCAGCCCCGAGTCCGACGCCATGAGCAAAGATCTCGCGCGGCGCGGCTTCCGTTTCGCCGGCTCGACGATCTGCTACGCCTTCATGCAGGCGGCCGGGCTGGTGAACGATCATCTGGTCAGTTGTTACCGCTACCAGGAAGTGTCGCGGTCGTAGTCGGGGATCCCAGGCGGCAGAGGCAACCCTGAGAGCACGGTCCGGACATCGACCTCCCCCGAGATTTTCATCCGGACCGGGCTCGCAAGAGGCACTTTGGTTGTATCAGGTTCCCCCCGCCCCGCGCCAGATCGAAAACGCCGTTTCAGGGCCGATTTCAACAACTTTAACCCTTTTATCTTCCTTGCGATTATAATGACAGGTTTGTGGAAATTTTGTAGATAAAACAAAATGACTATAGAATGTGCAGGTGTTGATGCCCTGACCGGGCGGCTCGCGGCCCTCCGGTTCGGCGCGATGATCGAGTCGGTGGAGGGCCGTGAGGGCACCCGCGGCGATCTTTACGTGGCCCCGGGCTTTATCGATCTTCAGGTGAACGGCTTCGCGGGAGTCGATTACAACAACCCGGCGGCGTCGCTGGAGGACATCGCGCGGTCGATCCGGGCGCTATTTGCGACCGGCGTGACGACGTTCCTGCCGACGGTGATCACGGGCTCACCCGACGGCATGGCGGCATCGCTGCGCAACATGGCGGACGCCAAGCAGAAGCTCCCCGAAGGCGTCGCCATCGAAGGTTTCCACGTCGAAGGCCCGCACATTTGTCCCGACGACGGCCCGCGCGGGGCGCATCCGCGCCGCTGGGTGCGGAAGCCCGACATACACGAGCTGCGCCGCATGCAGGAAGCCGCGCGCGGGTTCATCCGGGTGGTCACGCTTTCGCCCGAGTGGCCCGAGGCGCCGCGCTACATCGAGGCTGCGGTGCGCGAGGGCGTCGTGGTCTCGATCGGGCACACCAACGCGACGGCGCAGCAGATCGCCGAAGCCGTAAGCGCGGGCGCGACCATGTCCACGCACCTCGGCAACGGCTCGCACTCCGTGCTGCCCCGCCATCCCAATTACATATGGGACCAGCTGGCCGAAGATCGCCTGTGCGCCGGCCTGATCGCCGACGGCATACACCTGCCCGCGGCATTTCTGAAGACGGCCGTGCGCGCGAAGGGACCCGAGCGGCGCGTACTGGTGACCGACGCCGCGCCCCCGGCGGGAGCCGCACCCGGCCGCTACAAGCTCGGCGAGCAGGACGTGGAACTGCGGCCGGACGAACACGTAGTGCTGGCGGGAACCGAGAAGCTGGCGGGATCGGCGCTTCGGATGCACATCGGAATCGGCAATCTGGTGCGCCTGGCCGGTTTGAGCCTGGCGGAAGCGGTCGCAATGGCGACCGTAACTCCGGCGCGCGCGGCGCGCATTGCCGGACGCGGCGCAGGACTGCGCGCCGGCGAACGCGGCGACGTGGTGGAGTTCCGCTTCGACACCGCGAGCGCAACGATCCGAATTGAAAACACCTACGTCGCGGGAACCCGCGTCTACGCGCGCGGATGAGCCTGCTGCGCCCGCACGGCCCGCACGCCCAGAATTCCGACCAAGAGCAGGATGCCGCCGATCGCCAGCAGCGGCGCGGGTGCGTCATCCGATACCACCCCGGCAGCAGCAGCGTGCTCCGCTGCCGGCCGGGTCGCCTGAGGCGGACTCGCGGCCGGCTCGCCCTGAACCAAGGAAGCCAGAAACAACAGGAAGACCGCAGGGAACAAGAACGGCAATCTCATAAAAACCCAGCCCCTCAAACAGCCGGGAAGAATTAGATTTCTCCCGAGAACAGTCACTTGGTGACTAACTCTTTGACTCTATTTTAATAGGAACGCGGAAATTATTCAATTTCCTTAATCTAATCTCAAGCGGTTGAAAGACAGTTTGAAAAACAGACTCTTATCGCACTCGCGCTACAAGAAATTTGAGGGGAATGCCGCGCCAGGGGGAGGTTGGGGGCGACTTAATGAGTTCCCGGGCCGCGGTTATTGCGCTATAAATACTTTGCGGCGAAGCGGCACATAGCGAAGCCGTCCAGGAACTTAAAGGGCGTCTGGCCGGTGGTGTAGTGGCCGCAGGGCAGTGTGAATACTTCGTGGCGGAAACCGCGCTCGCGGAATTCCTTTAAGACATCGAGTGAGAATTGGGGCAGAAATGTGGTGTCGTAGCGCGCCCAGATCAGGAGGGAATTCAGGTCGCGGGCGGCGATGCGGTCCCAGTAACTGGCGGGGCTGATCGGGGCCCAGTAGACGCGCAGATCGTCCTGGGTGATGTGGTTTCCGAAACTCTTGCGGACATGGCGGGTCGAGAGGCCTGTCCAGACCACGTCGCTGAAGTACGTCGAGACGTGGTTCATGATGCCCACTTGCAGGCGCGCATCGTGCGCCGCCGTAATGAACGCAACGCAGGAGCCGAGGCTGGTGCCCAGGATGCCCAGGCGCTTGTAGCCGCGGCTTTCGAGCCAATCCAGGCAGGCGCGGGCGTCGATGACCGATTGCCGGCCGGCGTGGATCGTGCGCCCGATGTTGCTCGAAACGTGGTAATCGGCGCGTTCGGTCTCGGCGGGCATGCGTCGGTCGTGATAGGCCAGGCTCATACGCAGCGCCGTCAGGCCGAAGCGGTTCAACAAGCGACACAGGCCGAGGTGGCTGCCCTGGTCGGCGTTCCATTGCGGCAGTACGAGCACTGCCCTGCCCCGGTCGCGCGCGCAGGGGAAGAACTCCGCGTGCACGGTGTTGTTCTCGTCGTAGGGAGTCTGGATCGGGCTCGAGAACGAGAGGTGCGAGCCTTCCAGGCGATAGTCCGAAGGGGTGCGGTAGGAGAAGAACGAGGCCGAATCGGCTAGCACGCCCCGCACGAATTCGCGGATCCGGGCGTCGGGATTCTGACCGTTTTCCGGCAGGCCAAGCCAGTCGAGCCCCCATTCGAAGGGCCTCTCGACGCGGTTCCTGTCACGAGTCGCGAGACGGTACTCCCAGGCGCCCACCCAGCGGGCGTATATGCTTGCCATGAAAGGGATTATTGTAACAGAAAGGCCCGCAAGAAAGAAAAACCCCGCTCGGGAGCGGGGTGGGGAGAGTTACGACTGGCAGAGAGGCAACTACCCCAAAGCGAACAAAACCTCTTCTAACCCCACTGGCCTATGAGCAATCGCGTGTCCACTCGCAACACCTAGAAAACAGGTTGGGAGGCTGCGGGGACTCCCGATTTCGGTATCCCCCGCAATGGAGGGCTACAGGTTTTTGAAATTCGCGAAGGCGTACAATAACCGGGATGGCCCCAGCTTCCGGACAACGCGATGCGACGGGCGGATCGCTGCTCGGAGCGGGCATTGCGTGGAAGGCGCTGGCCGGCTTCTTCCTTTCCGGCCTGCTGTTCGCGTTCCCCGGGGTGATCCTGCCCATCTGGCGCCACCACCTGACCGAAGACTACCTCACGGCTGGCAATTACTTCCTGGCGATGAACCTGGGGGTGATCGCGGCGTTCGGCCTGTCGCAGGCGCTCCGCCGGCGAGGGCTGGCGTTAAGGCTGGCGCTGGCGTGCGCGCTGGCGTGCGCGGCCCTGGTGTACCTGGCGTTCGTCCCGCCGGGCTCGCGGCCGGAGTTGCAGTTCATCGGGATCTTCGTGCTCGGCTCGGGCGCGGGGCTGCTCAACATCGGCATTTTCCGCGCGATTTCGGCGCTTTACAGGCACGATCAGCCCGCCGCGATCAACCTGGCCGGCGCGATGTTCGGCGCGGGCAGCGTGGTGCTGGCGGTGCTGGCCGCGGGCACCTATTACGTCTACACGATCACGAGCATCCTGATTCTGGTGGCGCTGCTGCCCGGATTCTTCATCGGGATTTACGGGCGCACGAAGTTTCAGCCGGAGCAGGGAGCACCGCACCCGTCGCTCCAGCAGGCGATCGCGGATTTCCGCAGCCCGGCGGCAGTACTGTTAGCGCTGCTGCTGTTCTTCCAGTTCGGCAACGAATGGTCGATCGCGGGGTGGCTGCCGCTGTTCCTGATCCAGAGGCTCGGGATCAGCCCGGAATCGTCGCTGATCATGCTGGCTGTGTACTGGTCGGCGCTGCTGGTGGGCCGCGTGGTCGTATTTGCGGTGCTGCCTTCGGTGAGCCGCGGCAAGCTCCTGATGGGGAGCGTGGTGGCGGCGATGTTCGGCTGCGCGATCCTGATTTCGACCGATAACCGGTTCGGCGCGGTGATGGGAATTCTGCTGGCGGGCGGCGGGTTCGCGTCCGTGTACCCCCTGGTGGCGGAGAAGATCGGCGGACGTTTCCCTTACTACCATCCTGGATTCTTCAACGGCATCTTCTCATTCGCACTGACGGGCGGGATGCTGGCGCCGTGGTCGCTCGGGTACTTCACCCACCTGTGGGGCATACGCGTGGCAATGGCTTTGCCGCTGTTCGGGACGGTGATGGTGTTCCTGCTGCTGGGGCTGCTGTGGGCGGAGGCGACTTTCGGACGCGCGCTGGCGCGCAACGCGCTTCAGAAGAGGTGAATGGCCTTGCCGTCGAAGATCAGGTCGAGCGACCTGATCGACTTCGGCTTCTTCCGGAACGCAAAGTAGAGATAGCCGCTGACCGGCCCCGCGGTGGGGCCGTCCGGGAAGGCGTGCTGGACAGCGGCTTCATCGGGAGATTGGGGCCGCGGGCGCTCGATGCCCCCGGGGGTCTGATCCGGAACGGGCACGGGCTGCCGCCGCTGGGTCCTCGGATCGCGCCGGTCGCCCGGAAACCTTTCAACCGGGTCTGTGCGGCCCAGGATGACCGGCCCGGCGCCCGCCTCGAGGCTCGGGCGCATTTCCCAATCGGGGTACTTGAGCGATGCGGCGACCATGGCCGGGGCCTGCGCGAACAGCTCGCCTTTCTTGCCGTTGATGCGGAGCGTGAACAGGCCGCTCGAAAGCTGCACGGTCTCGCCGGACGGCGGGTAGGCCGCTACCTCGATGACCAGGTAATCGGGCACCACGAACGACTGCCCTTCGGCAGGCAGCGTGTGGACGAGGTACTCGGCCGCGATGACGAGGCCGCCGATGCGGGCGCGCGCGGGATAGTCCTCCGGCTTCGGCTTGGGCTTGGTGCCGGAACTCTGTGCGAAGGCCGCGCCGCAGAGCAACAACGGGAGGAGTCTCCGCACCCCTGAAGTATAATGCGACTTCGCATGAGATGGATTGCGCTGCTTGTTGCCGCAGCTTCGCTGGCTTCGGCCGAGCCTTTGCATCGCCGGGTGGAACGCATCCTGGCTGAGCGGCCCGCGGCCCGGCGCGCGTTCTGGGGCGTTCGCGCGGCCGAAGCCTCCACGGGGAGGGTGGTCTACGAGACGAACGCGCGGCGGCTGTTCCTTCCGGCATCGAATGCCAAGCTGTTTACGACCGCGTTCGCGCTGATGCGGCTGGGGCCGGATTACCGGTTCGAGACGACGGTGCGGCGCGACGGGAACGATCTCGTGCTGGTAGGCGGCGGCGACCCGACGCTTTCAGGGCGCGAGATTCCGTATCACAAGGGCCCCGGGGTTCCCGGCAATCCGCTTCAGGCAATCGAGACACTGGCGGACCAGGTATTCGCGAGCGGCATAAGGAGCGTGCCGGGGGACGTTGTCGGCGACGACACCGCCTATGTGTGGGAGCCCTATCCCGAGGGCTGGGCGCAAGACGACCTGGTGTGGGATTACGGGGCGCCCGTGAGCGCGCTCACGGTGAACGACAACGTGTTCACGCTGCGGCTGCGCGCGGCCGGGCGGCTGGCATCGGTCATTCTCTCGCCTCCTCTAGAGTTCTATTCGATCGACAACCGCGTGCGCGCCGGGCCGGGTTTGGCGTCGCAAGTGCGCGTGGAGCGGCTGCCGGGCTCCAGGCAGTTGCGGCTGTGGGGGACGATGGGCTCCGATCCGCCGGGCGAGAAGCAGATGCTGCTGGCGATCGACGATCCGGCGCTGTACGCGGCGCGCGCCCTCGCGGACGCGCTCGAGAGGCGCGGCATCGCGGTAGCGGGGCGGCCCGTCGCGCGGCACCGTTGGGCGAACGAAGCGGCCGCGGCGCCCGCCGGCGTGGTTGTGGCGCGGCGGACGTCGCCTCCGCTCATCGAACTGCTGCGCGTCATCGACAAGGTCAGCCAGAACCTGCATGCGGAGATCGTGCTGCGCGAGGTGGCTCGCGTGCGGCACGGCGTGGGGTCGCGCGAGGCTGCGCTCGATGAGGAGCTCAAGTTTTTGGGGGAGGCGGGTATCGGCCCCGAGGAGGTGCGTTTCGCCGATGGATCGGGGCTTTCGGGCAGCGACCTGGTGAGTCCCGAGGCCGTGGTGAAGCTGCTCGCGCACATGTACCGCATGCCGCAGCGCGAGGCGTGGATTTCGCTGATGCCGGTCGGCGGTGAGGACGGCACGCTCGCGGAGCGCTTTGGCGGCGCTTCCGCGGCACGGCGGATTCACGCAAAAACGGGGTCGCTTTCGCAGGTGGCGTCGCTTTCCGGCTATATCGAATCGCGCACGCGCGGCGTGCTGGCGTTTTCGATTCTGGCGAACAACTTCAATGCGCCGGGGGCGGAGATACGGCGCGTGATCGACCGGCTGGCGCTGGCGTTCGCGGAGTAGCCGCTACTCCCAACGCAGAGCGACGATCGGATCGACCTGCGCCGCGCGGCGCGCGGGAACATAGCTCGCGGCGAGCGCCACGAATGTGAGAATCAGCCCGGCAGCGGCAAATGTCGCGGGATCCGTTGCGCTCGTGCCATACAGCAAGCTGGACAGGACACGCGTCAGCGCGAACGACGCGGCGAGGCCCGCCACCACTCCGGCCAGCACGACCGCCATCCCCTGCCCCAGCACAAGCCTGAACACATCGGCCCGAAGTGCGCCGAGCGCAACTCGAATCCCGATCTCGTGCACGCGCTGGGTCACCGAGTAGGCAACGGCGCCATAAACGCCGACACTCGCCAGCACAAGCGCAAGCACGGCGAAAATCCCGAGCAAGAGCATGTTGGAACGCCGCAGCGCCAGCGAGCCGGCCAGATACTGATCCATGGTCCTTACGTTGTGGACCGGCTGCTCCCCGTCCACCGCCGCAATTTCGGCGCGAATCGCCGGCACAAGGCCCGTCGCGCCCGGAATTGTCTTGATGACAAGCGTTGGGAGATTCCACGGCCCCAGTTGCAGAGCCGAGAAGTACGCCTCGGGATCCGGCGGCCGATCGAGGCCGAAGTGCCGGATGTCCGCGACGACTCCAACGACGGTCATCCACGGGTAAGGCCCGTCCGGCTTATTGAGCCGGAGTTGTTTCCCGACCGCCTCCTGTCCACGCCAGTGGCGGTTCGCAAGTGTTTCGCTGATGACGACCACCGCGGGGGAGTTGGGCGTATCCGATGCGGCGAGGAAACGGCCGCGTATCAGACGGAGCCCCATGGCGCGGAAGTAGCCCGGCGTGACCGCATGGTACAGCGTGCCCGGGAACTGCCCTTCGGCTGGCACAGGCTGGCCGCCTACGTAGTAAACCTCGCCCTGAGCGCCGCCGCTCAGCGGAAGGCTCGTTGTCATTCCGGCGGCCTCCACGCCGGGAAGTGAGCCGATACGGTCGAGCGCCTGGCGGCAGAAGGCGAAATACGCCGCTTCCGTGTACTTCGTCTCGGGCAGGTTGAGTTCCATGGTCAGCACGTTGGCGGGGCGAAATCCAGGATCCACGCCGAGCAGCCGCGCGAAACTGCGTATCAGCAAGCCCACCCCGGCGAGCAGGACTACCGCAAGCGCGACTTCGGAGGCCACCAGGATGTTTCGGAGCCGCCGGCTGCCCGGAGCGGACGACTGCGCGCCCTCTTTGATACAGGCGATCAGGCCGGTTCTAGAAGCGTGCAGAGCCGGGAGCAGGCCAAACAGTGTGCCCGCCAGGAAGGACACCACCAGGGTGAAGCCAAGCACCCGGACATCGATGCCGAAACCGGTGAGGTCGAGATCGGCCGGGATGAATGCCCTGAGCGCTCCGAGGCTCGAGCCGGCGAGGAGCAGTCCCAAGGCTCCGCCGGCGATGCCGAGCAAAATGCTCTCCGCCAGCAGTTGTCCTGCGATGCGAGCGCGGCCGGCGCCGAGGGCGGCGCGAATTGCGATCTCCCTCCGCCGCTCGGCGCAGCGCACGAGCTGAAGGCCGGCGACGTTCACGCACGCGATGAGAAGCACAATTCCGACTGCGCCGAGCAGAACCATGACTGGAGTGCGCGCGCGGCCTGCCAGCCTTTCGCGAAGCGGCGTGAGCCGGACGCCGACACCGCGGTTGGCGGCGGGATACGCTTGTTCGAGCCGGCGCGCGATGGTGTCCATCTCGAGCCGGGCCCGGTCGATCGTCGCCCCGGATGCGTAGCGTGCAATGGCGAACGTACGGTCCCGGTTGCCGCGCTTGTGCAGCAGCGGGCCGGGCGCGGATTCGATTGGCACGTATATGTCAGCCGCTTCATAGAACCTGAACCCGGCGGGAAGCACGCCGGCAACCGTGTAGCTGAGGCCGTTCAAACGCAGCGTCCTGCCGATCAGAGCGGGATTGCCGGCGAACCGCCCCTTCCACAAAGAATGCGAGAGGATGGCCACGGGCGCAGCTCCGGGCCGGCACTCCTCAGGCAGGAAATCCCGCCCCATGGCGGGTCTTATACCAAGCGTCGAGAAAAAAGATCCCGAGACATTGGCACCCGGGATGCGCTCGGGCCGTTCGATGCCGGTAAGAATGAAACTCATGTTCTGGAACGCGGCCATGCTCTCGAAGGAGCGGGCCTGCTGTCGCCAGTCCACAAAGTTCGAGTAGTCGATGGGCATGGCAGCCTCGCCATGGCTCTCCCGGACCTCGACGAGTTGCTCGGAATGGGTATAGGGCAGCGGGCGGAGGAACAGGGCGTTCACCGCGCTGAAGATTGCAGTGTTAGCACCGATGCCGAGGGCCAGCGCGACAATCGCGATGACGCTGAATCCAGGTCGCCTGACGAACAGCCGAACGGCGAAGCGGATGTTCTCGAACACTATCCCCATGGTGGTACATACGTCCACAGCCGTGTTGGGGATCGAAATATCTTGGGTCAGCGTTCTGCTTTGCGCTTCGCACGGTGCAGCGCGTAGCCGATGACGGCTCCGATCGCCGCTCCGGCGAGGGCGTAGAACGCCACTGTGTTGAAAGACGCTTTCGCGAGTTCGATCAGGACCGGGTTTTGCAGGTTGATGCCTCGTTCGAAGACCGTTTCGAGGCCGAGCCTGCCGGCGGGTCCGGCGGGGCGTGCGATGAAGCCGGCCACGGTTCCCGCCAGGAAGCCCAGGTTCGCCGTGGTCATGACGCGGTCTATCATCGTCACGGCTACGTTCTTCCCTGCCCTCAGCTTGCTGTGGCGGCGTCCGTAGGTGAAGAACAAAACCTGCCCGATGACGAGCCAGATGACCAGGCGCGACCAGTTGCTCGCTCCCAGGGCGTACATCATGGAGAAGTTCCAGAGAATGCCCAGGATCGGCACCAGCGGCACGAGCGGCGTGCGGAAAGGCCGCGCGGCGTCCGGCTGCGTGCGGCGCATGATCCAGACGCCTCCGCAGACGATCACGAAGGCGAACAGCGTCCCGATGCTCGTCATCTCGCCCACGACCTGAAGCGGCAGGAACGCGGCCAGCACGGCCACAAACAGCATGAACAGGATGTTCGAACGCCAGGGCGTGCGGAACGTCGGGTGAATGTCGGAGAAGATCTTCGGCACCAGGCCGTCGCGCGACATCGAGTAGAACACGCGGCTCTGGCCGAGCAGCATCACCAGAATCACCGATGTGAAGCCCGCGATCACGCCCAGCTTGATCAGAGTCATGAGCCAGGCCTTCTGCGTTACGTTGATCGCGACGGCGACCGGCGCGGCCACATTCAGCGACTTGTAGGAAACCATGCCGGTCATCACGACCGAGAACAGCACGTAGAGAATCGTGCAGATGGCCAGCGACCCGATGATGCCCTTCGGCATGTCCTTCTGCGGGTTGCGCGCTTCCTGGGCGGCGGTCGAGACGGCGTCGAAGCCGATGTAGGCGAAGAAAATCACCCCGGCTCCAGCCATGATGCCGCTCCAGCCGAACTTGCCGAAGGCGCCTTCGTTGGCCGGGATGAACGGCTGATAGTTCGCGCGGTTGATGTAGAAATAGCCGACCGCGATGAACACCAGCACGACGGTGACCTTGATGACCACGATCACGGCGTTGGCCCGGGCCGATTCCTTGATCCCCACCATCAGCAGGATCGAGATCACCACGACGATGAAGACGGCGGGCAGGTTGATCAGGCCCTGTATATGCGTTCCGTCGGGGAGTTTGAGGGCTTCAAGCGGGGAGGAGACAAGCTGCGGGGGCAGGTGGATTCCGAAGTCGTTCAGCAGCGAGACGACGTAGCCCGCCCAACTGATGGAGACGGTAGCGGCGCCGACGGCGTATTCGAGCACGAGGTCCCAGCCGATGATCCAGGCCAGCCATTCGCCCATGGTGGTGTAGGCATAGGTGTAGGCGGAGCCCGCGACCGGGATCATGCAGGCGAACTCGCTGTAGCAGAGCCCGGCGAAGGCACAGCCGATGGCGGCCACCACCATCGAGAGCGCGACGGCGGGGCCGGCGTGCTGGGCCGCGGCGAGTCCGGTGAGCGAGAACAGGCCCGCTCCGATGATCGCGCCGATGCCCAGGGCAATCAGGTTGCCCGGCCCGAGCGCGCGCCTGAGGTGCTGTCCCTCGGCCTCGGTGGTCAGTTCGCGGAGTGATTTCTTGTCGAATAATGTCGTCGATCCCATCTACTCTCCCCGTGCCGGAGACAACGCGCGCCACAGGTAGTACACGGGCACTCCCAGCAGCACGATAATCAATCCCGGCCAGGTGTAATTCGGCTTGTACAACAGCAGGAGGATCTCGATCGCCCCGGCCAGCGCGATGTAGAGCGCCGGCAGCACGGGGTAACCCCAGGCGCGGTACGGCCGGTCCATTCCGGGCCGGGTGCGCCGGAGCACGAAAACTCCAGCAATCGTCAAGATGTAAAAGAGTAACACTGCGAAGATCACATAATCCAGCAGGTCGCTGTAAGTGCCGCTCAGGGTGAGCAGGCAGGCCCAGGCGCATTGGACCGACAGCGAGACGACCGGCGTCCGGCGCGTGGGGTGGAGGTGCGCGACGGGGCGGAAGAAGAGCTTGTCGAGCGCCATGGCGTAGTAGACGCGCGCGCCGGCGAGAATCATGCCGTTCAGGCAGCCGAAGGTCGAGATCATGATGGCGGCGGCCATGACCTGCACGGCGACCGGCCCGAGGATGACGGCCGCGGCGGCGGTGGCGACGCGGTCTTCCGCGGCATGCTGGATCGCTTCGAGCGGCAGCACGCTGAGGTAGACGAAGTTGCAGGCCAGGTAGATGGCCGAGACGATTCCGACGCCGAGGGCGAGCGCGAGCGGCACGTTGCGGCGCGGGTTGCGGATCTCCCCGGCGGTGAACGTGACGTTGTTCCAGGCGTCCGAGGAGAACAGCGCCCCGACCATGGCGACTCCGGCGAGGCGGACGGAGTCGAAGGTCCAGCCCGCGTTCGACCAGAAGTTGCCGCCGAAATTGCGGGCGACGGCTTGCGGGTTGCGTCCGAAGGCGAGGCCGAGGACGACGAGTCCAACGAGTGCAGCGATCTTGGCCAACGTGAACGTATTCTGGACGAGCGCGCCGGCGCGGACGCCTCGCGTGTTGACCCAGGTGAGCAGCAGCAGGATCGCGATGGCGAGGGCCTGCTGCGTGCTGACGCCGAAGCGGCCGGCGCTCAACAGCATGTTCTGCGCGGAAATCCACGGGAAGAAGACGCCCGTGAATTTCGCGAAGGCCACGGCGACGGCGGCGAGCGTGCCGCACTGTATGACAAGAAACAACGTCCAGCCGTAGAGGAACCCGGCCAGCGGGCCGAAGGCTTCGCGGAGGTAGACGTACTGCCCTCCGGCCTGCGGCATGGCGGCGGCGAGCTCGCCGTAGCTGAGCGCGGCGATGATGGTGAGAACGGCCGTGGTGACCCAGGTGACCATCGTGAGGCCGGGCGAAGCGACCTGCCGCGAGATGTCCGCGGCCACGATGAAGATGCCCGAGCCGATCATCGAGCCCATCACGAGCGTGGTCGCGTCGAGCAGCCCGAGGCTCTTGAGGAGACTCGTACCGCTCACGTCTTTATCAGTCGTTGCCATTCCTCCATCCGTTGGCGAAGCGTGCGGGTGTGCAGGTTTTCCGGCAGGATATCATGAATCACCGCAACGGAGTCCGCGCCGGCGGCGAGCACATCGCGGGCGTTGGCGCGCGTGATGCCGCCGATAGCGACCAGCGGGCGGCCGCGGGCCGGGAGCGCGCGGAGACCGTCGAGGCCGACGACCGGGTCGGGGTTTTGCTTCGAGCGCGTCGCGAAGATCGGGCCGATGGCGAGGTAATCCGCGGGCCCGGCGAGCGCTGCGGCAAACTGCACGGCGTTGTGGGTGGACAAGCCGAGCAGGCGGGAGGGGCCAAGGAGCTTGCGGGCGGCGGCGGGGGAGAGATCGTCCTGGCCGACGTGCAGGCCGGCGTCTAACAGCAGGGCGATGTCGGCGCGGTCGTCTACGACGAACAGCGCGCCGGCGCGGCGGCACAGATCGGCCACGCGTACGGCCTGTTCGAAGACGGCGCGGGAATAATGCCCCTTGTGGCGGAACTGGAGCATGCGGGCTCCGCCTTCGAGCATCGCTTCGGCGGCGGCGACGGGGTCGAAGCCGCGGCGCTCCAGGGATGCGGTGTCCAGAATCGGATAAAGCGGTGATAGTTCCACTCATCCCATGGTAAACGGCGCAAACCGGTTCGCCCCTTTCTTCCAGTCTCTGTACAATGGAGCTACCAAGAAGGGGGCTAACCTTGCCGCTACGCCGCGCTGTCCTGCTGTGCTCCGCGTTCACACTGATCGCCGGAGCTTCCGAGCCTCTCGGGCGGTACGCCGTGATCCTGAACGATCCGGCAGCCGCTGAGCGGATTTCGTCGCTGAAGAGCGTTCAAAGCGCCGCCGCAGCGAGCTACCGCGACCGCATCCTGGCGGCGCAGCGTTCGCTTAGGAGCGAGCTGGCCGGCCGGAATTTCCGCGTGACGGGGGCGGCGCAGAGCGTCCTGAACGCCGTGTTCGTCCAAGCGCCCGCGAGCCGGGTGGCCGAGTTGCGCGCCCTTCCGGGGGTGAAAGCCGTCGCGCCGCTGCACAGGTTCCGCCTGCACCTGAACAAGGCCGTGGAACTAGAGAACGTCCCGGCGGCCTGGAACGCGCTCGGCGGAACAAGCAACGCGGGAGCCGGCGTGCGGATCGCGATCATAGACACAGGCATCGACCAGAGGCACCCGGCTTTTCAAGGCTCCTCGCCGCCCGCGGGGTTCACTCCGGTGTGCACCGAGCAGGCGCAGACCGGCCAGAGCTTCGGGTGGAAGAACTGCACGGGCACGTTCACCAACGGGAAGGTGATTGTGGCGCGGAGCTACGTGGCGGAGCTGGCCTCGGGCGCGCTGAATTTCGACGGCGTCGCGCGGCCCGACGATGTTTCGCCGCGCGATCACATCGGCCACGGCACGGCGCTCGGCATGATTACCGCCGGCGCCACCAACACGGGCCCCACGGGCATCACGATCACGGGCCTGGCGCCGAAGGCCTGGCTCGGCAGCTACAAGGTGTTCGGCTCGCCGGGGCTGAACGATTTCACGGGCGGCGACGTGCTGATCAGCGCCGTTGAGGACGCGCTCAACGACGGGATGAACATCGCCGTCCTGTCGCTCGGCAGCCCGGCGTTCACCGGCCCGCTCGACACCGGGGCGGTCTGCGGCCAGCCGGCGGGAACGCCGTGCGACCCGGAGGCGCTCGCCGTCGAGAACGCCGTGCGGGCGGGAATGCTGGTGGTGGCCTCGGCGGGCAACAGCGGCGATTCGAGCGGGAATCCGCCGACGCTGAACTCGGTCGAGTCTCCCGCCACGGCGCCTTCGGCGATTGCGGCCGGGGCGAGCACGAACTCGCACGAGTTCACCAACGTAGTGCAGGTGTCGGGCCCGGGCGTGCCGGCAAATCTGCGAACCATCCCGTCGGTGTTCGGCGACGGGCCGCTGCCGGCCCAACCGCTGACGGCCCCGGCGGCCGACGTCACGAAACTCGATCCGACCGGCCTGGCATGCAACGCGCTCGCCCCGAGCTCGCTGAGCGGCGCCATCGTCCTGATCACACGCGGCACGTGCGATTTCGTGTCGAAGGTGACCAACGCGCAGAACGCCGGGGCCGCGGGCGTGATCTTCGTCGATAACGTGGATGAGGACGTCAGTTCCATCTCGCCCATCGGCCTCGGTTTCACGACGATTCCGGCGGCGATCATCTCGATGGCGAACGGCGCGGCTCTGAGGGCCTATCTCGGCTCGCGCACGGACGTGCATTTCACGATGAGCAACAACATCGGCGAGACCGCCTCGGCCGCGTTCAACCAGGTGGCGCCGTTCTCCTCGCGCGGGCCGTCGATCGCGTACGCTCTCAAGCCGGAAGCGATGGGCGTCGGCACGAACGTCTACATGGCGACCGAGAAATCCGACCCGAACGGCGAGATGTACGATCCGTCGGGGTACATTGCGGCCTCGGGCACCAGCTTCTCGGCCCCGATGCTGGCGGGCGCGGCGGCGCTCGTCAAGCAGAAGAACCCGGGGTTCACGGCGCTTCAGTTGAGATCGGCGGTGATCGGAACGGCTTCGCAGACGCTGACCGATAACGGCCAGGCGGCGGGCATAACGGCCGCGGGCAACGGGCTGCTGGACGCCGGCAACGCGGTCGCCACGACCGTGACGACGGACCCGGCCGCGATTTCCTTCGGCGCGATCGGCCAGACGGCGAACCTGCCTGCCACGCAAAGGGTGACCGTGCACTACTCCGGCACGACGGCCGCGACGCTCGCGCTGAGCCTGAGCGGGAGCCGCCCACCGGCGCTCGACAAGACCTCGCTCTCCTTCACGCCCGGCTCTCCGGACCAGACCGTGACGCTCACGCTTTCGGGCGCGGTTCCGCCGGCGGGAATTTACACCGGCACGCTGACGATCCAGGGCGGAGGCACGGCGCAGCGCGTGCCGTATCTCTACGTCGTGGGCGATGGGGTGGCCTTCGACATCGTTCCGATCACGGGCGGCGGCTTCGATGGGCCGGTGGGCCAGCACGTCCCGGGCGGCCTGGCCTTCAAGGTAATCGACCGCTACGGCGTGGCGGTGCCGAACCTGCCGGTGACGTTCGCGGTAACGCGCGGCGGAGGCTCGATCGCGGCGGCGGATCCGCGGACGGACGTGCACGGCGTCGCGACGGCGGATGCGGTGACGGGCCCGGCGCCGGGCGCGCAGACCTACACCGCGGCGGCCGGCAGCCTGGGGACGCGGTTCAGCGGCGTTGCGCGCGCGACGCCGCTGATCAACGCCAAGGGCATTGTCAATGCGGCCAGCTTCCAGGTTGGCCGCGGCGTGGTGCCGGGCGGCTACGCGTCGATTTTCGGGACGGCGCTCAGCGACACGACGGCCAACGCCCAGGCGGTTCCGCTGCCGCTGGCGATTTCGCAAACCAGCGTCAGCTTCGAGGTTCCTTCGGCGGGTTTGCGTCTGCCGGGCCGGCTGCTCTATGCCGACGCGGCGCAGGTCAACGTGCAGGTGCCGTGGGAGCTGGCGGGGCAAAGTTCCGTGCAGGTGCGCGTGAACGTGGGCGAGACCAGCGGCCAGGTCTTCACCGTTCCCGTGGCGCAGTTTTCCCCCGCGATTTACATGACCGAGCAGGGGACGGCGGCGGCGCTCGACGCGAACAACGCGCCGATCAGCGCGTCGAACGCGGCGCGGCGCGGCCAGGTGGTTCAGCTTTTCGTGAACGGGCTCGGCGCGGTGGATAACCAGCCCGAGAGCGGCGTCGCGGCCCCGCTGACGCCGCTGGCGCACACGGCGACGCCGACGGTAACGGTCGGGGGGCGCAGCGCGACGGTCGAGTTCTCAGGTCTGGCGCCGGGGTTCCCGGGGCTCGACCAGGTGAACTTCGTGGTACCCGCGGACGCGCCCACGGGCTCGCAGCCGGTGGTGGTGACGATCGGCGGCGTGTCCTCGCCGGCCGTCAATATGCAGGTGCGGTGAAGAACGAGTAGAGCGCGTTGCCGCCCGCGCGGCGGGCGTTCGGATAGCGCGCGCGTATGTCCGCCGGCAGACCGGCGCCGTCGCAGAGCCAGCCAATCGTGCGGATGCCTGCGCCGGGCGTGCGCCCGAAACCGGCCCAGTTCACAGCGGCGTAGTGGTAGGTGACGGTGCGCAGGTTGGGCGCTTCCGGGCGTTCGAGCAGGCAGTAGATCAGGCGCTCGTCCGGGCGGCCGTCCATGGCGTCGATGAGCGTGCGCAGCTCGCGCTGCGAGTCTTCGACGAGCCAGGCGAAGCGGGGCGAGGCGCGCAGGAACTGATAGGCCACGCGCCCGGAAGGCGTGCCGCCGATGAAGCGCTCGTAGGGGAGATACGACAAAGCGAGGCTGGCGGCGACCGCGGCGGCCACCCATTTCCCGTTTTCGAGGACCGGCCCGCATAGCCAAGCGCCCACAAGCACGAGCGGCGGAAGCGAGAGCAGTATGTAGCCCGCCGCGCCGTAGTGCAGCAGGAAGACCATCGCGAGGTTCGGCGCGAGCCACAGGGCGAAGAACATGGGAGTCGCCCAGCAAGGCAGCGCGGCGCGCGGCCCTTTGCGCCGGCCGAGCAGGGCGGCCGCGGCCGGGGCGGCCAGAGCGCCCAGGGCGAGCGCGAATCCAATACAGACCGCAACGACCATAACGCCGTGCATGGCCGGCGGCGCGCCGAACAGGATCGACGTCTTCGCGATGCTGAGGGAGGCCTGCGTGCTCGTCATACGCGAGAGCGCGGTGATGCCGCCCGACATCCGCGCGGTGGGCAGATACCACGCCAGCCAGACCGCCGCGCCGGCAGCGAGCGCTGCGGCCGCGCGCACGGGCCGGTTCCGGCATGAGCGCCAGAGCGCGGCCCCGAGCAGCGCCAACAGGAACGTTGCGCCGCTTTGGCGGAAGCCCGCCGCGGCCGCGACCACGGCGAAGGCGGCGACGGCATGACGCGCATCGCCCCGCCACATGCCTGCCGCGAACCACGCCGCTGCGCAGGAGACGAACAGGTCCACCGCATAGTTGACCGGCACCATCGCGTGGGTCAATACCAGCGGCGAGAAGGCGAGCAGCGCGGTGGCGGCAAGGCCCGCCCGTTCGCCCAGCATCTCGCGCGCGAGCGAATGGAAGAACGGGAGCGCCGCCAGGGTGAACAGCAGCGCGAGCACGACCTGTCCGGAGCTGGCGTTGCCCGTAAGCCGCGTCGTGCCTTTGAGGGCGAGAATCCAGAGCGGATAACCGGGCGGATGCGGCTGGTGTCTGGCGATATCAAAGTGCTCCACGCCGCGCGCGTATTGCGACGAATCCCAGTTGTAGGAGTAACGCGCGGAGATGTGAGGCACGACCAGCGCGAGCCAGAGCAAGCCGAGCAGGACCGTTGACTTTCCCTTTTTATTCGCCCACAATTGGACCATGGCGATCACCAAGCGGCAGAAGCAGGTGCTGGACTTCATCGCGGATTTCATCGACGCCAACGGCTACAGCCCGAGTTACGAGGAAATCGCGCACGGGCTGGAACTGGCGTCGCTGGCCACAGTGCACAAGCATATCGCGGCTCTCGAGACAAAGCACTACCTAAAGCGCGGATTCAACCAGAGCCGCTCGCTCGATCTGGCGCAGAAGTATTACCAGGAGGTGCGGCGTGCGCCGCGGGGCGGCACGGGGCTCGAAGTTCCGCTGCTGGGGCGCATCGCGGCAGGGTCGCCGGTCGAGGCGCTGGCGGGGACCGACCGCCTCGACTTCGCTGATTTCGCCGGACACGAGAACATTTATGCGCTCGAAGTCCGCGGCGATTCGATGATCGACGACCACATTTGCAGCGGAGACCTGGTGCTGGTGGAAAACACCGAGCAGGTGCGCAACGGAGACATCGTCGTGGCGCTGGTTCGCGGAAGCGAGACGACGTTGAAGCGGTTTTACAAGGAATCGGACACGCAAGCCCGCTTGCAGCCGGCGAATGCGCAGATGGAGCCGATTTTTGTGCCGCTGGCGGACCTTAAAATTCAGGGCCGCGTGCTGGCGGTGCTTCGCAAGTACTAAGCGCCGGCGGAGCGGCGGCGGAATTCCTGCTCGGCGCGGAACCAGTCTTCTTCGTGCGAGCCGTCCGTGCGGCCGCGCGCTTCCCAATACTGGTAAGCGAGCTTGGAGATCTCTTCGTGCTCGGAGACAACATCCGCGGCGGGCGTTTCAACCTTCGGAGCCGGCGGCGCGGCTTTGACGTGAGTGGTTCTTCTCCGGGTCACTGCCCCAGCAACTCCTTCGGAAGAATGGATAGACCGGGCTTCAGTGCGTTTTCTAGCCATCTTATGATTCCCCCCAGAAATCAGATGTCGTGTACATTTTAACAGAAAATGCCCTAAAACAGGCCAAAAATTAATCGATCTGCCAAATAACAGAACTTGGGGGGAATGTTTAGGCCTTCGTAGTCGCTTCGGCCGGGGCCAAGTCGTGCCGGTGCTTGCACTCCGGGTTCGGGCACTGCGCGAAGTGTCCGCTCTTGAGCCATTTTTCGAGCAGGTACGGGCTGCCGCAGTCGGGACACTTCTCGGCGATCGGTTTTGACCACGCCACAAACTTGCATTCGGGGTAGCGGTTGCAGCCGTAAAAAGTCTTGCCGCGCTTCGAGCGCCGCTCGATGATTTCGCCTTCGCCGCACTCGGGGCACTTCACGCCGATCGTCTTCTGCTTCACGTAGCGGCAAGTCGGGTAGTTGCTGCACGCCGTAAATTCGCCGAAGCGCCCGTACTTCAGCACGAGATTGTTGCCGCACTGCGGGCATTTTTCGTCGAGCGGGACATCGGCTTTGCGCTCACCTTCTCCGATGCGGCGCGTGGTCTTGCAGTCGGGGTAGCCCGAGCAGGCGTAGAACGTGCCGAAGCGGCCGCGCTTGAGCACCATCGGGCGTCCGCAATTCTCGCAGTACTCTTCCCCCTCGCCTTCTGTGAGGTCGGCGTTATCGACGTCGGGAAGATCGACCGTCAACTCGCGCGTATTGGTGCACTCGGGGTATCCGCTGCAGCCGATGAAGCTGCCGTGCTTGCCCCAGCGGATCACCATCGGCTTGCCGCACTTATCGCACACCAGGTCGGTTGGTTTTTCCATCCGCTTGATGTCCGTCATGTGCTCTTCGGCGTGGCTCAGGTCGCCTTTGAACTTCTCGTAGAACTCGCCGATGGCCGCGCGCCAGTCGGTCTTGCCTTCTTCGATTTCGTCGAGGTCTTCTTCGAGCTTCGCCGTGTAGCGGATCTGGAAGATGTCGTCGAAGCTCTCGACCAGCAGGTCGGTGACAACCATGCCGAGCTCGGTGGGAATGAATTTTCCCCCTTCTTTCTTCACATAGCCGCGCTCCTGGATGGTCGAGATGATGGTCGCGTAAGTGGACGGGCGGCCGACGCCGTCGGCTTCGAGCTTCTTGACCAGCGTCGCCTCGTTGAAGCGCGGCGGCGGCTCGGTGAAATGCTGCTCGGGCAGGATCGCCTTGAACTTCAGGGGTTCGCCTTCCGTGACGGCCGGGAGCTTGTGCTTGAGTTCCTCGTCTTCCTCGTCCTTCTGGTCCTTGCCCTCTTCGTAGACCGCGAGGAAGCCGTCGAACTTGGGAACCGAACCGGTGGCGCGGAACACGTACTCGGCGCCGTCCTTGCCGCGCGCGGCGGCGTCGATCGTGGTCTGGTCGAAGACGGCCGGCATCATCTGGGAGGCGACAAAGCGCATCCAGATGAGGCGGTACAGCTTCATCTCGTCTTCCTGAAGATACTTGGCGACCGATTCCGGCGTGCGCTCGACCGAGGTCGGGCGGATGGCTTCGTGCGCGTCCTGCGCGCCCTTCTTGCTCTTGTAGATGTTGGGCGCTTCGGGCACGTACTGGGGGCCGAACTTCGCGCCGATGAAGGCGCGGGCTTCCTTGAGCGCGTCGTCGGAGACGCGCGTGGAATCCGTACGCATGTACGTGATCAGGCCCGTAGGGCCTTCCTTGCCGAGCGCGACGCCTTCATAGAGCCGCTGCGCGAGGCCCATGGTGCGCTTCACGCTGAAACGCAGCTTGCGCGCGGATTCCTGCTGCAGGGTCGAGGTGATGAACGGCGGAACGGGGTTGCGCCGCTTTTCGCGCGTGATGACGGATTTGACCGCGTAGCTGGCGCCCTCGAGCTGGTCGATGAGCCCCTTGGCCGAGGCCTCGTCGCCGATTTCGACCGCTTCGTCGTTCCGTTTGATAAAGCGCGCGGTGAGGGCTGGCGGCTTCTTCGCCGCGAGACTGACGTCGATCGTCCAATATTCCTTCTTCTGGAACGCGCGCACTTCGCGCTCGCGCTCGACGATCAGGCGCACCGCGACCGACTGGACGCGGCCGGCGGAAAGCCCGCGCCGGACCTTATCCCACAGCAGCGGGGAGATCTTATAGCCCACCAGGCGGTCGAGCACGCGGCGCGCCTGCTGCGCTTCGACCAGGCGCTGATCGACCACACCCGGCTTCTCGAAGGCGCGCTTGATGGCAGCGGGCGTGATTTCGTTGAACATCACGCGGTGGATCGACGGGCCGCCGTCGCGCTTGCTCTCCAGCTCTTCCTTGAGGTGATAGCAGATGGCTTCGCCTTCGCGGTCAGGGTCAGCCGCGAGGTAGATGGCCGTGGACTTTTTGGCCGCCTGCTTCAGCTCGGCGATGAGCTTCTTTTTGCCCTCGATGACGACGTAGGTCGGCTCGAAGCCGTGGTCCACATCGACGGCGAGGTCCCGCTTGGGAAGGTCCTTGATGTGGCCGAGCGAGGCTTTGACGACAAAATTCTTGCCTAGGTACTTACCGATGGTCTTTGCCTTCGCCGGTGATTCGACGATGACGAGAGAATTTGGCATATTGCTTTGAATCCGAGGGCAGCCCGGGAAAACCGATGACGCCGGTTCCCTGAGAAGATCTCACCACACTTTAACAAAGTTTTTCCCCGGCAGCTGCCGGACGGCTCCAGTCAACTCCAGTTCGAACAGGGCGGCAATGGCCTCCGAGGAGGATATATCCTCCAGGCTCTCCATAAGCTCGTCGATGTGGGTGGGGGTGTCGATCTTGAGCCGTTCCAATATCTTACGGACCTGGGGGTTTTGCGGGCTGTCCTGGTCCGTAGATGCGGATTGCCCGTTGCCGGTTACATTTCCGTTACCGCCGAACAGCCGCCCCTGGGCCCGGGCGGCGAGCGCCTGCTGATGCTCGGGAGACAGCTCGACGACCACGTCGTTCCAGTCCTGCACGAGCTTTGCGCCTTGTTTTATCAACAGGTTAGGCCCCCAACTCATCTTTGAAACGATGGAGCCGGGAACGGCGAAGACTTCCCTGCCCTGCTCGAGCGCCAGCCGCGCCGTGATGGACGATCCGCTGTACTGGGCGCCCTCGACCACGAGCACCCCGACGCTCATCCCGCTGATGATGCGGTTGCGGATGGGGAAGTTTTGGGGGTAGGCGGGGGCGCCCATGGCGAATTCCGAGAGCATGAGGCCGTTGGCGACGATTTCGGCGGCGAGCTTGCGGTTCTCCGAGGGGTAGACCAGATCGACGCCGCAGCCGAGGACGGCGATGGTGTTGCCGGCGGCGGCCAGGGCGGCGCGGTGCGCGGCGGTGTCGATGCCGCGCGCCATGCCGCTCACGACGGTGAGCCCGGCGCGGGCGAGGTCCCCGCTGAGGCGCTCTGAGGCGGCCAGGCCGTAGGGGGTCGGGCGGCGCGTGCCGACCACGCCGAGCATGAGCGTGGAGAGCAGCTCAACCCGGCCGCGGGCGAACAACGTGACCGGCGGGTCGAAGATTTCCTTGAGGCGCCCGGGGTAGCGGGGGTCGGTGAGGGTGATGAGTTCGGCGCCGCACTCGCGCATTTTCGTCTGCTGGAGGACGGCGTCCTCAAACGAGCAGCCGCTCGAGATGCTCTGGGCGACGCTGCCCGCGACGCCGTTCTTTTCGAGTTCGCTGCGCGAGGCGCGCATGACGGCTTCAGGCGTGCGATAGCGTTCGAGCAGCCGGAGCGCGGTGCGGGCGCCCAGGCCCGGGGCCATTTTCAGGGCGAGCCAGTGGAGTTCCTCTTCCGGCGTGAGTGTGGGCATTCAGAAGAGAGGTGGGCGGCGGGGTGGGGGAATCTCACGGGCCGTCTCCTGCCCGCTGGTACCGAATCGTGTACAATACGCGGACAGGAAGGGGGCTTGCGTGTTCTTTTCTGGTTCCGCGCTCGGGAAGTGTATCGCAGTGTGTTTCCTAGTCGGATCCGCCGTCGTTCTCAGCAGCTCCGACAAGCCCACATTCACTCGAAGGGACAAGGCGTATTACCTTTCTCCCGACGTCATCGCTTTCGTTCGCCCCGGGCTGGTGACGAAGATCACCGCAGTCAACATCGCCCAGGACGGCACCGTTCAGGTGAAATTCAAGGTCACCGACCCGCAGGGCCTGGGACTGGACCGCACCGGCGTGACGACGCCCGGGGCAATCTCGACCAGTTTCGTGATCGCGTATTTGCCGCGCGGCGAGAACCAGTACGTCAGCTACATCACGCGCCCGGCGACCAATGCGCAGACCGGCTTCACGACCCAGCAGCCCGCGGCCGATTCCGGCGGCACGTATCAGGATAACGGCAACGGCCAGTACACCTATACGTTCCGCGCGAAGCTGCCGGCCGGCTTCGACTCCGCCGCCACCACCACGGTGGGCGTCTACTCTTCGCGCAACCTGTCGGAGTTCGATTTGGGAACGAACTTCGACGACGATGTGTTCAGCTTCGTGCCGAACGGATCCGCGGTGACTCAGGTACACGACGAGATCCGCACGGCGACCTGCAACAAGTGCCACGATCCGCTCGAAGCGCACGGCGGATCGCGCAAGAGCGTGCCGCTGTGCGTGCTCTGCCACCAGTCGCAGCTCGTCGATCCCGACACGGGCAACAGCGTGGATATGAAGGTGTTCATCCACAAGATTCACATGGGTGAGGAGCTGCCGAGCGTGCAGGCGGGGCATCCCTACCAGATCATCGGGTTCCAGCAGTCGGTGAACGACTACTCGACCGTGGTGTTTCCGGCCGACATACGCAATTGCACGTTCTGCCACGAGGGCGGTTCGGCGCCGCCGCCGGTGAGCGGGCAGCCGGACCAGGCCGTCACGCAGCCTCCCGCGGCCGCTCCGCAGCCGTGCTCGGATACGAACCCGGGGTGCAATCCGGACCAGGCGCCGCTGCCGCCGTCCCACGCCGACTGGTGGCTCACGCATCCGTCGCGGGCTGCCTGCGGGTCCTGCCACGACAACGTGAATTTCGCTACCGGCGAGAACCACGTCAACCTGCCGCAGCTCAACGACAGCCAGTGCATGACGTGCCACACGATTCAGGGCGAGGTGCCGTTCGACGTGTCGATCATCGGCGCGCACACGATTCCGCAGTTCGCTCCGGGATTGCCGGGCGTGGTGTTCAAGCTGGACAAGGTGGATAACGGCGGCGCGGGCCGGAAGCCGACCGTGACCTTCGAGATCCACGACAAGTCGGGCAACCCGGTACTGCCTGGAGACCTCGCCTCGCTGAGCCTGGTGATGTCCGGGCCGACGAGCGATTACCAGACGCTGGTATCGGAGTCGGCGCGCACGGCAGCGGGCGAAGGCGGGGTCTACACCTACACCTTCAACGCCGCGGTTCCGGCTAATGCCAGGGGCACGTACGCCATCGGCATCGAGGGCTACAAGAATGTCACGCTGCTGCCCGGAACAACCAAGCAGCAGACGGTGCGCGATGTCGGCTACAACCAGGTCATCGACTTTTCGGTGGATGGTTCGGCGGTGGCGCCGCATCCGGTCGAGGTGACGCAGGCGCAGTGCAACCAATGCCACTTCGCGCTGTCCGCGCACGGGACGTTCCGGCAGAACGTGCAGTACTGCCTGCTGTGCCACAACCCGACGCAGACGGATTCCTCGCGGCGGCCCGCGGACCAGAACCCGCCGCAGACGATCGATTTCCCGGTGATGATTCACCGGCTCCACCTGGGCGATGAAGCGCCGGCGGGCGGACAGCTCACGCCGTTTATCATTTACGGATTCGGCGGAAGCGTGAACGACTTCAGCGATGTGCGCTTCCCCGGCCAGATCAAGGACTGCGCCAAGTGCCACACGAACAACTCGCAACAGCTTCCGCTGCCGGAGACGCGAGTGGCGGTGAACAACCCGCGGGCGTTCATCAA
Source organism: Acidobacteriota bacterium (assembly GCA_050261515.1). GTDB lineage: Bacteria > Acidobacteriota > Terriglobia > Bryobacterales > Bryobacteraceae > JBLNDJ01. The sequence continues at coordinate 173,186 of JBLNDJ010000048.1, forward strand.
TCCGTCGCCGCCTACGACGGCGGCCTGCACGGCGTGCCATACGCTGAAGTCCACCTCGGCGCATGCGTCGATCGAGACGAGCCCGACGCTCGGCGAGAGCTGCGCGGTGTGCCATGGTCCGGGAGCGGAGTTCGACGTGGACAAGGTGCACGCGTTGACCGAGTGAAGGGCCAGGGGTGCCTGCGGCCCCCGGTCGCGGCCCGGTGACGGGCGCTGGTATCCTTGAGGCTTGAAGGTTGGATTTGTCAGTCTGGGGTGCCCGAAAAACCTCGTCGATACAGAGGTTATGATGGGCCAGCTTGCCGCCCGGGGCCATGAGCTTACGGCTCGCCCTGAAGAGGCCGAAGTCATCGTCGTCAACACGTGCAGCTTCATCGATCCCGCCAAGCAGGAGTCCGTCGATACGATCCTCGAGATGGCGCGGTTCAAGAAGACGGCGGGCGTGAGGCGGCTGGTGGTGGCGGGGTGCCTGGTGGAGCGGTTCCGCGGCGAGATTCGGGCCCACATTCCCGAGGTGGATGCCGTCGTCGGGACGAATGAACTCGACGCCATCGTGGCGGCCTGCGCGGGCGAGGCGGAGACGGCCGGCTCACCGGCGCCTTATCTCTACCACGACCTCACGCCGCGCGTGCTCTCGACGCCTCGGCATTTCGCGTATATCAAAATCGCGGAGGGCTGCGACCATCCCTGCTCTTTCTGCGTGATTCCGCAGTTCCGCGGGAAGTTTCGCAGCCGCCATTTCGAATCCGTGGCGGCGGAAGCGAAGCGGCTGTTCGATGCGGGCGTGCGCGAGATCAACCTGATCGGCCAGGACACGACGTGCTACGGCGAGGACCTTGGGATCGAGGACGGGCTGGCGCATCTGCTCGCGCGACTCGCCCGGATCGAGACACCAGCCGACAAGTGGGTGCGGTTCCTGTACGCGTATCCGAACAAGGTGACGCAGCGGCTGCTCGATACGATTGCGGCGCACGAGGCGATCGCGAAGTACCTCGACGTGCCGCTGCAACATGCGAGCGCGCGGGTGCTCAAGCGCATGAAGCGCGGCGGGTCGGGCGACATATTTCTGAAGCTGATCGAGCGCGCGCGGCGAACGATTCCGGGCTTGGCGGTGCGGACCAGCATGATCGTGGGGTTCCCTGGCGAGACCGATGCGGATTTCGAGGAACTGTGCGCGTTTGTCGAGGAGGCGCGGTTCGACCGGCTCGGCGTGTTCTCGTATTCCGACGAGGAGACCAGCGGAAGTTTCCATCTGGACGGCAAGGTGGACCGGCGGACGATTTACAACCGGCGGCGGCGGCTCATGGCGATCCAGCGGAAGATTTCAAAAAGGCGCAATCGCGCGCTGGTGGGCGCGGAGATTCCGGTGCTCGTCGCGGGGCGGTCGGAGGAGACCGATCTGCTGTGGGAGGCGCGCATGGCGACGCAGGCTCCGGAGATCGACGGGGTGTGCCTCATCAACGATTTCGAGGGCGGTGAGCCCACGCCCGGGCAGATACGACGGCTGCGGATTACCGAGGCGCACGATTACGATCTCGTGGGGACGCTGCTTGCCGGCGGGGATGAAGTGGTGCCGAAGCCCTTGGAGAATCCGTTTGTGGTTTTGGGCGGGCCGGGCCGGCCAGGGGTGGTCCGCCCCACATGAATCGAATGAAGTGCCCGATCTGCAAGAAGGATGTCAAGCCCGGAAGCGCGTACGCCCCTTTTTGCAGCGACCGCTGCCGCCTGATCGATCTCGGGAATTGGTCGAGCGAGAAATACAGGATCTCTTCCCCCGTGGAGCCCGAACCTGAAGAACACGACGACGAACGACACGAAGACGAGCGCGAAGGCTGAGCCCGCGCGGTGGATCGCGCTTCCGATTGCGACCTGGTTCGGGTGCGGCTACGCCCCGGCCGCGCGCGGAACGTGGGGCGCGGCGGGCGCGCTCGTCATTGCGATTCTGCTTGCGCAGTGGGGATGGCGGCCGGTCCACTTCCTGATCCTCGCGGTGGCGTTTCTGCCTGTGTCGATTTGGGCCGCGGGGTGGACGGCGCGGTACGTGGGGCGGAAAGATCCGCCGCTCGTGGTGGTGGACGAGGTCATCGGCCTGTGGATCACGCTCGCCGGCGCCGCGGCACTGAACTGGAAAACCTGGCTCGCCGCGTTCGTGCTGTTCCGCGTGTTCGACATCTGGAAGCCCGCGCCGGTGCGGCAACTGGAAAAGCTGCCCGGCGGCTACGGGATCGTGGCCGACGATGCGATGGCGGGTGTCTATGGCGCGCTCGTGCTCGCGGCAGCCGGCTACGTGCTATAAACTCTATTTGAACATGGGCAATCGCAAGGACTCCGAGGGCAAGCCGCAGATCTCGCAGGTAAGCCCTCCCGCCGCCATCGCCGGGGGCGAGTTCCAGGTGCGCGGCAAAGGGTTTTCGAAATCGGCGGCGCGGCCCCGCGTGACCTTCGGCGAGATCGAGGCGCCGGTCATCATCGGCTCGGATTCCTTCGTCATCGCCCGGGTTCCGGAGAACGCTTCGGTCGGCGAACTGATCATACAGAACGGCGAACTGGCGAGCTCGGCGTGGACGTGCGAGATCGGCATCCCGATAGCCGACAGCGTGCATCCGGTGGCGAATCCGGCGGTCGATTCCGCCGGAAACATCTTCACCACCTTCAGCGGATCGCGCGGCCAGAAGACGCCCGTTTCGATTTACAAGATCGACCTCAACTACGAGGTCAAGCCGTTTCTCTCCGAGGTCATGAATGCGACCGCGCTCGCCTTCGACCGCGAAGGGATGCTGTACATCTCGAGCCGCTACGACGGCGTCATCTACCAGGTCACTCCGGCCGGGCAGATGTCGGTTTACGTCGAGGGCATGGGCGTCGCGACCGGCATCGCGTTCGACGATGAGGAGAACCTCTACGTCGGCGACCGGCAAGGGACGATTTTCAAGATCAGCCGTTCGCGGCAGATTTACGTGTTCGCGACGCTCGAGGCGTCGATCGCGGCTTACCACCTGGCTTTCGGGGCCGACAAATATCTGTACGTCACCGGGCCAACGACGTCGAGCTTCGACGCAATCCACCGCATCGCGCCGAGCGGCGAAGTCGAGGTGTTCTATCGGGGCCTGGGACGCCCGCAGGGAATCGCATTCGACACCGACAACCGCGCGTACGTCGCCGCTTCGCTCGGCGGGCGGCGCGGCATCGTGCGCATCGGCGAGGACCGCAAGCCGGAGCTGTTCCTCTCGGGCCCGAACGTGGTCGGGCTCGCGTTCACACCGGCGAAGTCGATGATCGTGGCCACCAACAGCGCGCTCTACCGCGTGGATGCGGGCGTCAAGGGGCGGCCGCTTCCCTAGCGCATGCAAGCGGAAATCATTGCCGTCGGTTCCGAGATGCTCACGCCCGGCCGCGTGGACACCGATTCGCTCTACATCACCGGGAAGCTGAACGTGCTCGGCGTCGAGGTGGTGGCGAAGATGGTGATCGGCGACGATCGCGCGCGGCTGGCCGAGACGGTGCGCGCGGCGCTCGGGCGGTCCGAGATCGTGATCCTCACCGGCGGACTCGGGCCCACGGAAGACGACGTAACGCGCGATGCCGTGGCCGCGGCGCTAGGACGCGAGCAGCGCTTTCACCAGGAGATCCTCGATCGCATCGCCGAGCGGTTCCGGCGCGGGGCGCGCGCGATGGCGGAGAACAACAACCGCCAGGCGTACGTGATCGAAGGGGCCGAGATTCTTCAGAACGATAACGGCACGGCGCCGGGCCAGTGGGTGGAGCACGACGGGCGCGCCGTCATACTGCTGCCGGGCCCGCCGAACGAGATGCAGCCGATGTTCGACGGCTGCTGCATTCCGCGGCTGGAGCGCATGCTGCCGAAGGCCGTCATCCGCACACGCGTGTTCCGCATCGCGGGGATGGCGGAGTCGGAGGTCGATCAGAAGGTCGCGCCGGTGTACACGCGGTACTCGAACCCGGTGACGACGATCCTCGCGGCGGCGGGCGACATCCAGTTGCATTTCCGCGCGCGGTCCGAAACGGCCGTGGAGGCGGAGCGGCTGCTGGACGAAGTCGCGGCGCAGATCGAGCCGATTCTGGGCGACCGGATTTACTCGCGAAACGGCGACCCGCTCGAGGTGGTAGTCGGGAAGCGGCTGCGCGAGCGCGGCGAGACGCTAGCGGTCGCCGAAAGCTGCACCGGCGGAATGCTGGCCGAGCGGATCACGGCGATTCCCGGCAGCTCGGACTACTTCGTGGGCGGGTTCCTGGTCTACACGGACGCAATGAAAACCGCGCTGCTGGGCGTGAGCCCGGAAACCCTGAAGGCGCACACGGCGGTGAGCGCCCCGGCGGCCGAGGCGATGGCGCTCGGCGCGCGCGAGCGTACGGGCGCGGCGTGGACAGTGTCGATCACGGGCGTCGCCGGGCCGCCGTCGCCGAGCGACCCCGCACCGCCCGGGACGGTGTTCATCGGCGTCGCCGGGCCCGACGGCTGCCGCGTTTATCCGATGCGCTACTACGGCGACCGCGCGAGGGTCCGGACGCTCGCAACGCAGTCCGCGCTCGACCTGCTGCGGCGCCACACCAGTTAGTCCGCTGTTGACCAGTAGCCCGGCCTTGCGCGGACCTGATATTTCCCCGAGCGGGCGATGCGCACCTCGAGCTTGTGAAAGCCGGACGACTCCGGCTCGGGCACGAAGCTGAGCACGTATTGGGTGTGCAGCGCTTCTCCGAATTTCCCGATCGTTTCTTCGAGCGTCTTCTGGCGGTTGAAACTAAACGTGGCCCCACCGGTGCTTTGGGCGAGAACCTGCGCGGTGTTCTTCTTGCCGAGGCGCGAGAGTTCGCGGATCCCGCCCAGGATGTCCACCTGCTGTTCGGGGGGCGGCGCCGAAGGGTTCTGCGGTCCTGGCGGAGCGCCGTTCACCGTCCCGATGGTTTCGTTCGGCCGGCGGGGCCTCGCGGGCCTGGGCTGCTGGCTCTGCGGAGACTTCGAGGTGAACGCCGTCTTGAAGGCGGAGTAGGTCGCAGCGTAGATCGCGACGCCGGCGGACTGAGCCGATTCGGTGGCGGCGTCGAGCGAGGTCGCGCTGCCGCGGTCGCGCGATTCCGAGATCAGCAGCAGCACGCGCCGTGCGTTCTGCCGGCGGCGCAGGCGGACCACAGCCGCGTCCACCGCATCGAGCATGTGCGCCTCGGCGTGCTCGCCGGGCCTGAGCCGTTCGAAGGCGGTCGCGATGGCGTCCGGGTCTTTGGTGCACTCGTCCTGGAGCCAAGAGACGCTTTCGGCGAAGGCGGCGACGGCCGCGCAGCCGCGCTCTCCCGTCACCAGCGGCTGGATCATTCCTCCGATCTTCCGGACCTTTTCGAGAACCGGCTCCGAAATGCCCGCGGCCTGCACCGCGATCACCAGCGCGACCGGCGCGACGCCCGTTCCGATCGTGTCGATCGCGACCTTCTGCGGGCGGCCGTTGTCGGAGACCAGGAAATCCGCCGCTTCGAGGCTATCGACCGGGCGGCCCCGGGCATCGGTGACGTTGACGGGGACAAGCACCAGGCGCGAACGAACGCCGAATTGGGATTCCTGCGCGGCGAGCGAAGCCGCGAGGAGGAAGATCACGGCGGATCTCATTATGAGGCTGGCTTGCATGCAAGCGGCCAACCGCTCGCTTACGCTCCCGGCTCAGTGCAGAGCGGCTGCTCCCCGTGAGCCGGAGGATACATGTGTGCTGCTATTTCACGCGGCGGCGCGCATCGGGGATGAAATCGTCATCCAGGACCTGATCGGCTGTATACGGGCAGCCGGGCGGCAAGTTATCCGGCAGGCCGGTTTCCTTCAACATCGCTCGGGCCGCGCGCATGTACAACAGAGGCAGTTCGTTTTCGAGCAATCCGTGCAGGCTCGGGGAATCCTCCAGAACGAGCCAGATCTGCCGCCGCTGCTCGACGATGGTCGCGAGCCATGTCGATCCATCGCGCAGCTTTGGCTGGAGTTGCCATTTGAGCAAATGCATCAGCAGGATGATCATGCGCGAGCGAAGCTCGCGGCGGTCGCGTTTGCCCATATCGGCAATTTCGTCGGCTACATGCTCCAGGTCGATTTCGTCTAGGCGCCGGTCGCGCAGCAGTTCGGCGACCCGTTGCGTCCAACGGTAGAAATCGACATCGTAAAGACGCTCGGTCCCCAGAGCTTTCATACAAACCTCTCTGCTCTATTATGGGCATTGATATACTTCACGCAACAGCTCAAGATTTGGCACCTCGAAAATGAAGCAGTTATTGAGGTTCACCCGGTTCAGGAGTCTCCAGGTTCGACCTCGGTCTAGACGCTGTCTGGCTGCTTAGTTGCATCAAGTGTCAGCGCGGTGTCGCGGGGGCGGCCGGAGTTGCTGCGGGCTCGCCCGCGGCCGCAGCCGGCGGGGTCCAGGGCTTGTTGACCCACTGCTTCACCCAGTCGATGAAGGTGTTGTACCAGAGCACGCTGTTCTGCGGCTTCAGGATCCAGTGGCCTTCGTCCGGGTAGAGCAGCAGCTTCGAGGGCACTTTCTGAAGCTGCAAGGCCGTGAAGAGTTGCAGGCCCTGGCCGAAGGGCACGCGGAAATCCTGCTCGCCGTGAATGACCAGCGTCGGCGTGGCGAATTCCTTGACGTAGTGGCTCGGGGAGAACTTCGAATAAATTTCGGGGTTGTCCCAGGGCGTGCCGCGGAATTCCCAGAGCGGGAACCAAAGCTCTTCGGTTTCGCCGAATTCGCTGCGCAGATCGTAGACGCCCGCGTGCGAGACCAGTGCCTTGAACCGCTGCGTGTGGCCGAGGATCCAGTCCGTCATGTAGCCGCCGTAGGAGCCCCCGCCCGCGGCGAACTTGTTCGGGTCGGCGAATGGGAGCTTGGTTACGTAGTCGGCCACGGCCATGATGTCCTCGTAGGGTTTGCCGCCCCAGTCGGCATTAATGTCATCCGTGAACTTCTGACCGTAACCGGTGGAACCGCGGGGGTTGGGCATCACGACGAGGAAGCCCGCCGCGGCGAAGACCTGCGCGTTCCAGCGGTAGGTCCAACTCTGTCCCCAGTTGCCTTGCGGGCCGCCGTGGATCAGGAACAGCACGGGGTAGCGCGTGCCCGCCCGGAAGCCGTGCGGCTTGAGCAGGAAGCTGTGGATGCGGGCCCCGTCGGCGCCCTCGACCCAGAAACTCTCGAGCGCGGGCAACTGGAAGCCGGCCAGGAACGCGTCGTTGAAGTGGGTCAGCGGCACGGCCGCTCCCCCGCTTTGCGCAGTGTAAATCTCCGGGGGACGCGCGCCGTTCTGCTGGAGGAAGACGAGCGTCTTGCCGTCGGGCGTCGGAGCGACCGCATCCACGGAGTTGTCGCCGGAGATGATTTCGCGCGCGCCGCCGCCGGTGACGGCGACCATCTGGACGGGCTGCCGGCCGCGGTCCTCGATGGTGTAGAACAGGCGCGTGGAATCGGGCGACCAGGCGAAGCCGGTGACCGGGCGGTCCATGGCCTCGGTCAGGTTGGTGAGCCTGCCGGTGGCGCGTTCGAGCACCATCAGGCGCCAGCGGTCGCTCTCGTAGCCGGGGCGCGTCTGCGCGCGCCATGCGAGGTACTTCCTGTCGGGCGAGTAGGCCGGGGAGCTATCGGCGCCGGGGTTACTGGTGATCTTGCGGGCCTCGCCGCCCGCGAGCGGCACGACGTAGAGATCCGTGTTTGTGCTGGTGGCGGGCTCCGGGTCGGCGTTCTTGGCGTAGCAGAGCTCGGCGCCGTCGGGCGAGATCGCGTAGTCATCGCTGCCGCCCAGCGAGAAGGGCGGGACGTCGCGGTCGCCGGGCGTCAGGTCCTTCGGCGTGCCGCCGGCCACCGGCACAACGAACAGGTGCGTGCGGCGCCTGGTCTGCCACTGGGTCCAGTGGCGGTAAAGCAGCGACTCGTAGATGCGCGCGCGGACCTTCGATGCCTTCTCGGTCTCGATCCGCAGCTTGTTGCAGGCGTCGTCGGGGCAATCCGGATACACTTCGCTGGTGAAGACGAGGTTCTGGCCGTCGGGCGAATAGAGGACGCCTCCGGCTTCGGTTGCAAGCGAGGTGACATGGCGCGCGTTGGTCCCGTCGGGAGCCATCAGCCAGACCTGCGCGGAGCCGCCGCGATCGGAGATGAAGGCGAGTTGCTTGGAATCGGGGGACCAGCGCGGGCGATCGTTCAGCGACCCGGCGTTCGTGATGCGGACGGGAGTGCCGCCGCCGACGGGAACCACGTAGATGTTCTTCGACTTGGTGTTCGATGCGACATCGACGGTCTGGACCGTGAAGGCGACCGTGCGGCCGTCGGGCGAAACCTGGGGATCGTCGACGCGGGAGAGTTGCAGGAGGGCGTTCACGTCGAAGGGTCTCTGGGCAAAGAGGGGCAAGGAAAGAAGGGCGAACAGAAGAACTCGCGGCATAAAGGGCATTGTAACGTTTGCCGGCGGGGGCTGAGGGCGGACGGCCGTGTTAGCATAGTGATTTCACCGACATATGATTCGCCCTTACCGCGGCGTTTTGCCGAGAATCGCCGTCTCCGCATACGTCGATCCCAGCGCCCAGATCATCGGGGACGTCGTGATCGGCGAGCGGTCGAGCGTGTGGCCGAACGCGACGATCCGCGGCGACGTGAATTACATACGCATCGGAGAGGAAAGCAGCGTGCAGGATAATTCCTGCCTCCACGTGGAACTGGACACGTACCCGCTCGTCATGGGCAACCGCGTGACGGTGGGCCACTCGGTGACCTTGCACGGCTGCGAAATCGAGGACGAGTGCCTGATCGGCATCGGCGCGATCGTGCTGAACGGCGCGCGCGTGGGGCGCGGGTCGATTGTCGCCGCCGGGGCGCTGGTGCCCGAAGGCGCCGAAGTGCCGCCCGGCAGCGTCGTCATGGGCGTGCCCGGCAAGGTGCGGCGCCCGGTGTCGGACGCCGAGCGGGAGCGCGTCCTGCGCAACGCCGCCAACTACGTGCGGTACCGCGAAATTTATAAGGAAGAGACGAATTGATCCGAGCCGTTAAAGGAACGCGCGACCTGCTGCCTCCCTCGACCGCGCTGTGGAACCGCGTGGAGGCCGAGGCGCGCCGCGTGTTCCGCGCTTACAACTACCAGGAAATCCGCACGCCGATTCTCGAGGAGACGCAGCTTTTCGCGCGCGGCGTGGGCCAGGAAACCGACATCGTCACGAAGGAAATGTACACCTTCGACGATCGCGACGGCAGTTCGCTGACGCTGCGGCCCGAGGCAACCGCGTCGGTGATGCGCGCCTACATCGAGCACCGGCTCGACCAGCGCCCGGGCGTGCAGAAGCTCTACTACATAGGCCCGATGTTCCGCCGCGAGCGGCCGCAAAAGGGGCGCTACAGGCAGTTCTTCCAGATCGGCGCGGAGGCGATCGGGTCGGAGTCGCCGTTCGTCGATGCCGAAGTAATCGAGATGGTGGTGGAGCTGCTCGGGGCGGTCGGGATCGGAGGCTTCACCCTGCTGATCAACTCGGTGGGGTGCCCGAAGTGCCGTGCCGCGTTCGTAGCGCGGCTCAAGGAGGAGCTGGTCAAGGTCGCGCCGCAGATGTGCGGGGATTGCCGCCGGCGCGCGGAAACGAACCCGCTGCGCGTGCTGGACTGTAAAGTTCCCGAGGATCAGCCGATTATAGATAAGCTGCCGTCGATTCTCGACAGCCTCGACGAGGAATGCCGGGCGCACTTCGAGGCCGTCAAGGGATACCTGACGGCGCGGCAGATTGCGTTCGAGGTCCGGCCGAGGCTGGTCCGCGGGCTCGATTACTACATGCGGACGACGTTCGAGATCGTGCACGGCGCGCTCGGGGCGCAGAACTCCGTGCTCGGCGGCGGGCGCTATGACGGCCTGGCGGAGTCGCTTGGCTCGAAGATCCACTCGCCGGGGATCGGGTTTTCGATCGGCGAAGACCGGCTCGTGATGACGCTCGAGCAGAGCGCGGGCGAACCGAAGCTCGATCTCGATCTTTACGTCGCGGCGCTCGGCGAGGCGGCGCAGAACGCCGCCGGGCTGCTGGCGCGCGACCTGCGGCGCATCGGCGTCGCCGTCGAGGTGGCGCCCGAAGGCAAGCTGAAGCGGGCTATGGAGCTGGCCAACAAGCTCGGCGCGCGCAACACGCTCATCATCGGCGACGACGAGCTGGCCGCCGGGCGTTTTACGCTGAAGGACATGGCGAGCGGCGAGCAGCTCAAGCTCACCCGCGAAGAACTTTTGGAGAAACTGGCAGCGAACTGATTATGGCGGAGACTGTACCACTCGATTTTCTCGGCGATCTGCGGCGGACGGATACCTGCGGCGCGCTGCGCGCATCCGATGCCGGCCGCCGCGCCCTGCTCATGGGCTGGGTTTACCGGCGGCGCGACCTGGGCGGTGTGATCTTCATACACCTGCGCGACCGCGAAGGCGTCACGCAGGTGGTGTTCCACGAGAACACCGAGCCCGCAGTGCACCAGAAGGCGGAATTGCTGCGCTCGGAGTACGTGATCGCGATCGAAGGCGTGGTCGCGCGGCGCACGCCCGAGACGATCAACCCGTCGATCGCCACCGGCGAGGTCGAAGTGGTCGCGGAGAAGGTCTGGATCCTGAACGAATCGCGCACGCCGCCGTTCCCGATGGAAGACACCGTGGACGTGAGCGAGGACGCGCGGCTGAAGTACCGCTACGTCGATCTGCGGCGCCCGCAGATGCAGCGCAATATCATCCTGCGCGCGAAGATCGCCTATGCGGTGCGCGAGTTCCTCGCGACCCAGGGATTCCTCGAAATCGAGACTCCGTTCATGACGCGCTCGACGCCCGAAGGCGCCCGCGACTTCCTGGTGCCGAGCCGCATCCAGCAGGGGTGCTTCTATGCCCTGCCCCAGTCGCCGCAGATCTTCAAGCAGCTTCTGATGGTCAGCGGGTTCGAGAAGTATTTTCAGATCGTCCGCTGCTTCCGCGATGAAGACCTGCGCGCGGACCGCCAGCCGGAATTCACCCAGATCGATATCGAGATGTCGTTCGTGCAGGAGGAGCGCATCTTCGAGGTGATCGAGCCGCTGGTGGAGCGCATTTGCCGCACCGCCGGGTTCGAGGTCGCGGCGCCGTTTCCGCGCCTGACTTACCAGCAGGCGATGTACAGCTATGGGTCGGACAAGCCCGACCTGCGTCTGCCGCCGTTCTACACCGTCGAGGACCTGTTCCCCGGCGCCGGGCTGACGGGCGAGGGATTGCCCCTGGTCGCGATCGTGATCCCGAAGGCCGGGGGCGCGAGCCGCAAGGAGCGCGATGAACTGAAGCAGTTCGGCGCCGAGCGCGGGCTGCGCGTGTACGACGACGTGAAGCGGCTCGATCGCGATTATCCGGGCCCGATGGCCGAGGTGCGCAAGCGCGCGGGCGCGGCGGCCGAGGACTTGCTGATTCTGGCCGGCTGGGCGGGGGCTCCGCAGGGGCACCGTCCCGACTACGCCGTGCTTCAGGCCTGCGGGCAGCTGCGCCTGTTCGCGGGGCAGAAGTACGCCGACAAGCACAACCTGCTCGACCCCAAGACGTTCAAGTTCCTGTGGGTGACCGATTTCCCGATGTTCGAGTGGAACGACGAAGAGGGACGTTGGGACGCGGCGCACCATCCGTTTACGTCGGTGCACGACGAAGATCTGGAGAAGCTGACGGCCGATCCGGCCCACTGCCGGGCGCGGTCGTACGACCTGGTGCTGAACGGTGTCGAGCTGGGGTCGGGGTCGATCCGTATTCACCGGCGCGATGTGCAGCAGAAGGTCTTCGCGGCGCTCGGGATGAGCGACGAGGAGGCCCGGCAGAAGTTCTTCTGGCTGCTGGATGCGCTCGAGTTCGGCGCGCCGCCGCATGGCGGAGTGGCGCTGGGCCTCGACCGCCTGGTCATGATCCTGGCAGGCCAGACCTCAATACGGGATGTCATTCCCTTCCCGAAAACCGCGCGCGGCACGGACCTGATGTGCGACGCGCCGTCTTCGGTTCCCGACCGTCAGCTTCGGGAGCTGGGGATTTCGCTTCGAAAGCCCCAGTAGGTCACTGCGATCGCCGCGAGTAGCCCATAAACAGGGTCACCACGAAGATCACCAGGAACACGAAGAAGATGAACTTGGCGATTCCCGCCGAAGCGGCGGCGATTCCTGTGAAGCCGAAGATCGCGGCAATGATCGCCACGATGAAGAATACGACCGACCAGCCAAGCATGGGAGCCCCCTCTCTGCGGGTGCTATGAGCAAGCTCCGGACCAAACGTGCAGCGTGAGTAGCTTGGCGGGTTGGCCGCGCGGGGAGCGCGTCAAAATTACACGGAGGTAGGAAGTTCGATCTCCATGGTCAGGCCCGGGTCGGAATTGCTGGCCCGTATGTGGCCCTTGTGCAGCTCGACGGCGCGGCGCGCAATGGCGAGGCCCAGGCCCACGCCGCCGCTTGCGCGGTTGCGATCCGTATCCACGCGGTAGAAGGGATCGAAAATGCGCGCCAGGTGCTCGGATGCGACCCCCGGTCCGTAGTCCCGCACCCTGATCTTGGCCGAGCTGCCGCTGTTTTCGAGCCGCACCTCGACCGCCGTGTCGCGCGGCGTGTGGCGGATTCCGTTCCGCACCACGTTCTCGACCGCGCGGCGGATCAGCTCGGGATCGCCCGGAACCGTCACGGGCGGCCCGGATTTCAGCTCGACGCGCGAGCCGCGCGCTCCGGCCTCAACCGCACAATCGTCCACCACGTTGGCGAGCAACTCGTCGAGCCGGACGGGCTCCACGTGCCTCGAGGCCGGGTCGCCCTCCGCGCGCGTCACCTGCAACAGCTCGCCCACGAGCGCGTTCAGGCGGTCGGCTTCCTTCTCGATGCGGTTCAAGGCGGCCTCGCGGGCCTCGGGCTCTTCCGAGCGCGCGAGTTCCGTCGCGACCGAGAGGCGCGCGAGCGGCGAGCGCAGCTCATGCGAGATATCGAGCAGCAGGCGGCGCTCGGCCGAGAGCAGCGTCTGGATGCGGTCCGCCATCTGGTCGAAGGTGCGGGCCAGGCGGCCCACTTCGTCGCCGCGTTTCCAGTTCAGCCGCGCACCGAGTTCGCCGGCGCCGAAGCGCTCGACCGCACGTTGCAGGCGGCGCAGCGGCGACGTGAGGTGGAGCGCAAGCAGATACGAGAGCAGCACCATCGCGGCCACGATCCACAGATACTGCGGCAGAAAGAACGAGAAGCCGGGCCGCCCGCGCGGCGCGATCAGAAAGAACCAGTAGCGGCCGTCCTGGCTGGCGCGCGCGATCACGCCGGGTTCATAGAGGCGGCCGCGCCGCTCGGCCTTTTCGGCGAGGTCGTGCCGGTCTTCGCCCGTGAGCAGGTCGCGGTATTCGGAGTCCGTCAGGACGCCGCCCGCTTGAAACGTCGAATTGTAGCGGTTGAGGAACGCGGCCAGCCGCTCGCGCCCGCCGGTTTCGTAGGCGTGCCGGGCCTCTTCGAGCTGGAACGAGAGCATGCGGCCGAACACGTGCCCCCGGCCTCGCGAGGCGGTAAAGCTGCGCGTCGTGATGAAGACGAACCCCGCCATGGTGATGACCATCGCGGCCAGGAACCACAGCAGGATTTTCGAAAACAGCGACCTCATCCGGCCGCGGCCTCCTCCTCGGGGTTCCGCACGAACTGGTAGCCCACGCCCCGGATCGTCTTGATGAGCGGACGGTCGAACTCCAGCTTTTTGCGGAGATGGCTGATGTGCATGTCGATCGAGCGGTCGAACGGCGTAGTCTTGCGGTTATAGAGCGCTTCCATCAGCGAGTCGCGCGAGAGCACGCGGCCGGCGCCGCGGATCAGGATTTCGAGTATGTCGAACTCGAGCGTGGTGAGCTCGACCGTGCGGCCTTCGACGGTGACCTCGCGCGAGGCCGGGTCGAGCGTGACTCCGTTGGCTTCGACGCGGCCGCGCTCGTTGGGGCGCGCCTCTGTGCGGCGCAGGATCGCGCGCACTCGCGCGGCCAGCTCCCGCGGGTTGAAGGGCTTTGCGAGGTAGTCGTCGGCGCCGAGTTCGAGGCCCACGATGCGGTCCACGTCCTCGCCGCGCGCCGTAAGCATGAGGACCGGGACGCGGCTCCGCTGCCTGAGCTGCCGCAGGATTTCGAAACCGTCGATGCCGGGCAGCATGACGTCGAGGATAACGAGGTCCCACTCGCCCGAGAGCGCGCGTTCGAGCCCGCGGCGGCCCTCGTGTTCGTCTTCGAGCGAGAAGCCTTCGCGCCTGAGGAACTCGCGGAGCAGGGCGCAAAGCTCGACGTCGTCATCGATCAGCAGGAGCTTCACGACCTCATATGTACCACGGCTTAGTCCTTCCGCGCGAAGCGCTTACACTTTTTTACAGACCCGCCACATTGGGTTTACATTCGCGGAGTTAACTTGAGGGTGGAGGGATTACCGGTGATCCGAAACCGAAGCCTGATTCGTATTGCGGTGGGGGCGGTGGCTGCGGCCGGGCTGCTCGCAGCCCAGGCCACGAGCCCGGCGCCGGGCCGGAGCGGGCCGGGCCGCAGAGCCAATCGTCTCGACCGCCTGGCCACCATCCTGAACCTGACACCCGATCAGAAAACGCAGATCGGCAGCATTCTCGAGAGTTCCTCGGCGCAGGCGCGGCCGCTGATGTCGCAAATGCGGACCAACCGCGAGGCGATCGAGCAGCTCGTCAAGAGCGGGACGACCGAGAACTTCGATTCGCAGCTCCAGCAGCTCGCCAACCAGCAGGGGTCATTGACTTCGCAGCTCTGTGTGATCCACGGAAAAGCGATGTCGCAGGTCTGGAACCTTCTGAACCCCGACCAGCGGACGAAGGCGGAGCAGCTTCACGAGCTGATGGGCCCGGGTATGATGGGCGGCGGCATGATGGGCGGCGGAGGCCCGGCCGGCCCCGGAATGCACCGCCACCGCATGCCCCCGGCGGCGCCGCCAAATCAGTAAGCGGACAACGAATCTCACTCGACCGCGGCCCGGCCCGCGCGCGCAACGCGCCGGGCCGCGTATGTTTATCAGCGAAATCGTTTCTTGTAAAAGAAGTCCACTCCGAGTTGGCCGTTGTCCTGGCGGAGTGCCACTGCCGACCACGTGGGGTCGATCGCCCACTCGACGCGGATTACTTGCGGATTACTTGACCGCACGTCTTGTATGTAGGTGAAGAAGATCTCGCGCGTGACCTGCTGTTCGAGCGTGACTCGCGCTTTAGGGGTATTTTCAACGCCGATGATTTGCGGGTCGATCTTCAGCCTCGTAACGCCGAACAGCCGTTGCAGCCGCCCGGAGACGGGATTCGCCACTCCCTGGCTGAGCACCGCCGACGCCCCCATCTGTTCCCAACTCTGCTCAGGCGCCGGCGGCTGGCCGGCCGCAAGCACGGGATCCGAAGTCGGAGTCTTTCCTGTCGCCAACAACGCGACAATGTCGGAGAATTGCAGTGGCGGGTCGGAATGGTAGGTGAGCTTCAGGTTGTCGATCGGGCCACTTACCGAAAGGGTCACATTCACGCCTTTCGCCTGCGCCGTAAGCGAAATGTTCAGTACCGGCTGGATGCGTATCGGATTGTAGAAATCAATGGTGCCCTGGTCCACCGTATAACGGCTGCCAAAGAACATGATCTCGCCCTGTGAGATGACAGCGCGCCCGAGCATGCCCGGCGAAGCGGCGGAGCCGCGCAGACGAACGTGAGCTTCCGCCTGGAGATTCTGGGTCAGAGGCGTCACAAACTGAATCCCGGGTGAGGTATCGATCCGAATATCCAACCGCAGGCCCGCAAGAAATCCGCTCTGCTTGGTCGGGGTGTTTGCGGGCGCTCCGCCTTGCGAGAGAACCGAGCCGAGGTCCGTATGCGAGTGCATCGCGACTTCGAGGACGGTGACATCTCCCGAGAGCACGCTATTGCCGGTACTGCCGGCGAAGTCAAGCCCGGCGTTAACAAGGACGCTGATACCCTCGGAACGCACCCTGACGCCGCGCGCGGCCGCTCGCAGCCGGAAATCCATTTGCGGCCCGCCGTATCGCACGAGTCCACTAACACTCACTTTGCCGCCTCCGGTTTCACCGGTCAGGCTCTGAACCACGGCCTGGTTGCCGTTGAACAGAATGACGCCATTTCCGTTCGACAGCCCATTCGGCGCATCGAGATAATTGACGTTGGCGTTCACGAGTTGCAGGCGGCCGTCGATTCCGGGCTTCGACGGTGAGCCCTTGACCGCTGCGGCGATTACGATGTTTCCCGACGAATAGATGTTCGGGTCGAATGTCTGCGCGAGATCGAGCCCGATATTCCCGTCCACCCGGACGTCCATAGTCCGGGCCTGACCAAGGTTGATCGTGCCGCCGAACGCAACTTTCGTGGATGGACCAACCAGGCGCGCATTCTGTATCCGTACTACTTGCTTTTCAAGCGTGATCAGGATCGGCCCCGCATTCCGGATCGCGATCGGCTTGCGCGCGCCTTGCGGTCCAGCCGCCTGCGGACAAGCCGTGACCTGCAAGGTTGCAAGCTGCAGGGAGCCCTTCAGGTCTGCCGGGCGCATCGCCGGCCCAGCCACGGTCAACGTGCCTTCGACGGCACCGTCCCAGATCTGCGGGTTCGCCTGGGCCCTTGTTGAAACGAGCCGCATCACGGGCGCGAAGCGGATCGGTTTGAACGCGATCGTGGCGGTGACCGGATAGTCGCCCGCCAGGCGCACCGTCCCATTGCCGTGTATGCCCGAGTCCGCGAGGTCCGAATCCAGCTTGAACACGAGATTCTGGCCGGTGGTGTTCGCCGCGAGCGTGAGGTCGCCCGCGCGCTTCTTATCTATCTCGATCCCGTGCAAGCCTAAGTTCGCGTTCAGCGCTGCAACCTGGAATCGAGCGCGGTTCGCAGCGGCCGGCATCAGATCCACCGCGCCGTTCGCCTTGAGATTGAGCGTGCCTTGAAGTCCGGGTTGCCTCGCGCGTACGGTCACCAATTGCTGCAGCTGGATCGGAGAGCTGGTCAACTCAAACTGGATGCGCCCCGTGTGAAACTGTCCGGGCGGATGCTGGAAATTTGCGTTCAAGCCGATACGCCCCGCCGGCGTCGCCACCTCCCCGTTCGTAAGCTGGATCGACCGGCCGGCATAGTTGACCTGAGCGGCCATCCGGCTGAATGGCTCATCGGATACGACGCCGTTTGTAATCGCAAGATGCGCCGTACCCCGCGGGTCGCCGACCGTTCCGGTCACATGCGCATCGGCGATGACCGCGCCGCTCAAGGGAGTGCCGGCGCTCCCCGCCGCGGCGAGCAGGTCGTGAACGTTGGTGCCTTTGATCGATACATTCGCCGTGACCGGCTCGGTATCGCCGGGTTTCCAATCGCGCAATCCGACGGAGGCATCCAGTCGTGCATCGAGCCCGCGTCCCGCTAGAACGACGTTGCGCACGCCCGCCGCGGACGTCCGCGCATCAAGGTCCGCCGCGAACCGGTCATACTGCTGTCCGTTCGCAACGAAATTCGTGACCGCAATGTGCCCGGCGATTCGAGGATCGGCGAGACTGCCCGTCACCGTCCCATCGAAGCCCGCAACGCCGCCCTGGGCGAGCGCTACCGGCAGGCTTCGCGGCGGATTCGAGGAAGCCATCGCGATTGCCGGCAGCAGGTCGTTCAGATTGCGCGAAACCAGGCCGATGCGAAGCTGATTGCCGATCGAACCGGAAAGGTTCAGCCGCGTTTGCGGCAACTGAATGAACGAATTGCCCAGATTCACCGCGTTTGCCGGGCCATCGTAGGTCACGTCGATCAGGCCCGATAGCGGCACGCCGTTCGGGCCGGGCCGTATGCCGATGTGGGCCGTGGCCACCACGCTACGCGCTACCTGCTTCGCCTTGAGCCTTCCGGCCGCGTGTATCGGCCCGGAGATAATGCCGTCCCAAACCAGATTGCGCGAGGCGTATCTGCGCGCGAGATAGCGCGTGTCGAAGTTGTTCACGGTCCCGTCAAACCGGAAGCGGTCCATACTTGCCACTTCCGCGTTGCCCGCGAAGGCGCCCCCCAGTGCCGCGACCCGTATGTCTTTCGCCGCAATCACGCGAGGGCCGGCAGAAACGTCCGCCGAGCCGTTGATGCCCGCCAGGCGCGTGGCTCCCGATTGCAGGCTGACGTCGCGCGCGTCGATCTTCGTGGAGACCACATAGTTTCCGGCGCCGGCCAGTCTGACGTTGCCGCCCAGACCCACTGTGCCTTCGGGGCGCAACGACACGCCCAGGATTCGTCCGAGTTCACCCAAGACCAGGCGCCCGTCAAAGCCGATTGAGCCAACGAGGTTATTGAGATCGGTGATGGCGCCCGATGCCTCGAGCCGCGATCTTCCTTCCGCAAGCTGGAGGCGAAGCAAGTCCAGCGTATTCCCGTTCAGCCCGATGCTGACCGCCACATCGAGCGGCGGCGCCTGCCGCTCCGGGGCTGAGAGCGCCAGCCCGGCTGTGCCCGCCAATTCCGGCAGACTGAGCCGGCCATTCGCCGTCAATGACCCTCGCAGGTTCGACAAGTCGGTCATCGTCGCCGCTACTCGCACGTTCGATTGCGGCGCGTCGAACCTGGCCGACGTGACCTCGATGCGGTTCCGCTGAATCGTGAACGCAACGTTTGTGTTCACCGGCAGGCGCCGCCTGCCGCCGGATTGCACGTACACCGGAGTCATCGAGATATCGCCGGTGTAGCGGGGCACGGCGCTGTCGTACTGCATCCGCGCGAGCAAATTGTCGCCTTCCACGTTCAACGGCGTCTTCTTGTCCGCAAAGCGAAGCAATCCTTTCCGAATGCTGAAATGGCCGACTGCGAGGTCCATCACGGTCTGGATCGGGTCTTTTTTGCTAGAGGTTTTCACCTTTGGCGCGGGTATGTTCGTCGTGCCGTCCGGCTTGATCTCCACATAGGCCTGCGGCTGATCGATCATGAGCAGGCTGATGTTCATGTCGCGGTGCAACAGCGAAACGATCTTCAGGCCGACGACTACCGAGCGTGCTCGAAGCAGCGGCGGCTCGTTCGGCCCCTCTGTCCCGTGCAGGACAAGGTTGTCCACTTCCGCACGAAGCTGAAACGGCGAGAACTTGAAATCGCCGATCTCCGTGCGCGCTCCGGTGGACTCCTCGGCTGCCGCCGCAATCTTCTGCCGGACGAAACTCCGGAACCAGCCGGTCTGAACCACGATGAGCCCTGCGAGGATCAGGACGATTCCCAGCCCGGCAACGGATGCCGCGGCGATCAGCAATATTTTCGGAAAACGTTTCATCGGAATGCGTCCTCGTGGTAAACGATACGCGTCCTCGATCGCGCGTCCTTAAGCCAGGCATCCATCTGCTCGTCGATGCTGCGCTGGTTCGAATCCTGAGGCGCGGCACTCCCGAGCTTTTCGGCCGGCGGCGGCGAGCCAACCTCGTCCGTTCTCGGGTGGGTCGTGCGCGCGCCGGCATGAAACTGCCCGTGAGTTGCGGCTGTTGCCGCGCGGCGGGCATTGGCGGCGGAGCGCGCTCGGGTTTGCTCTTCCAGGTACGCGCGAAGGTTCTCGTCCGGCTGGGGAATCCCGGGCTGGAAGCGATAATCCGTATACCGGAGCGCCGCGAGCTGCCAGAGCAGGTGCTGCTTCAGCTCAACCTCTTTGATGCCGTACCGTGCCAGCGCTTGCCGGTACTGGGCGTTGCTCCCGAACCGCTGGCGCTTGAGCTGCGCGAGCAGCTTGTCCGCTTCGCTCGATTCCGGTTGCGGCCAGTTGCTCAACTGCATATCGCGCCGGATGAGGACCTGATCCACGAGCCGCTCAGCCGCCTGCCGCCGGGATGCAGGTGAGAAATCGAGCGGCTCGCCGTTGATGAACGCGGTCACCCTGATCTCGTCATTCACCTCGGTTTCCGTGATGACATCGTTGCCGACCGTGACGGCAATTCGATCGAGGATGACCGCGCGTGCGGAGCCGAGGACCGCAATCGACGCAATAAGAAGGCGAAAACCGGAAATGAGTATACTGTCCCGGGTTTTGATGCTCATTAGAAGGCCTGCCCTATAGAGAAGAAAAACTGGAAATGGCTGATTCCCTGCATTACTCTGGGAGCGGTTCCTTCCAGCACTTCCTGGGTTGTGCCCTTGAATCCGAAAAATCGCGGCGGATTGATGCTGTAGGCCAGATCCAGACGGACCGGTCCCACCGGCGTCCGGTACCGGATTCCGAATCCCACCGCGTGCACCATGTAGTCGAAATCGCGTAGATCGCGCTGGTGTACCCGAAACGAAATGTTCGAAAGGCTGGAGTAGACGTTGCCCATATCGTGAAACAACACGCCATCCACGTTCTCGCCAAGCAATGGGAAGCGCCACTCCGTGTTGTGGACCAAGAGCGCGTTGCCGCCGAGCGGGAAGCCGCTGAACGAGTCTCTCGGACCCGCCTGGTTGTCTGGAAAAGCGCGAAGCGAGGCGCTGCCGCCGCCGAAGAAACGCTCCGGCAAAGGGATCCAATTGGTCGGGCTGACTCCCTGGGGCACTGCGACCGGCTGCAACCACCCAAACTGGAGGCGCTGCGCAAAGACGTTGTTTTTGTGGAACGTCTTATAGGTCGAGCTGCTGGCGAGTAAACGTACGAAGGTGGGCCCTGAACCGAGCGGCCTCGCCGCGAGCTCCAAATCGGCGGTGTTGTATATACCGCGATGCGCGTCGGTCGGATCGTCGCGCCGGTCCCCGATAAAACTTGCCCCAACCGCGCCGATCCGAGAGGGTTGAGAAAGCATTGGAACCAGCAAGGGATCGATCTTCAGGTTCGAGACGGCATCGCGCCGGATGACATACGTCAAGAGCAATGTGTTCGCCTTGGAAAGCTTTTGCGAATATTGCGCGGACAACTCCCGCCGTAGCGACGTGAATGTTCGTACGTCCCTGCGATTGTCGTAGAGCCCGGTGAAAGAGAGGTTCCGGCCGTCCACGTTCCGGTACCGCGGCGCCAGGTAGTTCAAAGAAACCGTCTGCTGCAATGAAGAAACCTGGCTCTTGAAATTGAGGCTGTGCCCGAGGCCCCAAAGGTTCAGGCGGCTCACTTCAAGAGACGCCCGCGGGCTAAACCCGGTCGCCCCGCCCGGCGAACTCCAACTGTTCTGGCTGCCGCCGATCCGGGCGAGTTCGGCCCCGAAACCGCCCGCAAGCGAGTAACGATCCCCCTCGCGGATCTGATACAGAACGTATTTGCGCTCTGTGTCGCCCTCCGGGTTCTGTACGGCAGTATCCACTTGATCGAAAATTCCCAGGTCGTAGAGGTTGTGCTGCATGTCGGTCATCGCCGTAAGCGAGAGCGGGTCGTTTTCTTGCAGGCGCATTGCCGGCTCGATCAGCCTCATGCGCGTTTCCTTAAGGCCGGAAATCACCACGTCGCGGACATACCGCCGCGGTCCCTCCTTGACCGTGTAACGTACGTCCACCCGATTGGGACCCGGCCCCGGCTTCATGGACCACGAGAACGCCGCCTCCGCGAAGCCTTGTGAATTGTAGGTCCGGATGATGTAGCCCCTGTCCATTCCGACGTTCACCTCGCTAAACGGCTGGCCGGGGATAGAGGCAAGCATGGAGATCAGTTGATTCCTGTCGATCTGCTTCACACCGTCCAGAGTGAAGCTGGAAATCAGATACTGCGGGCCTTCGTCGATTCGCACGATCACCGCAAGCTCGTCCTGCTTGCCGTTGTAGTCGTCGATCGTCTGTATCGCGACCTTAACGTCGCGAAACCCGTTGGATTGATAGAGCGCCTTGATCGCGCCTTCGTCGCGGCGCGCGAAGCCCGTACTGTAACGGCCGTGGCGGATGCGGATGAGGCCCGCGGTCTGAATGTACATCCGTTCGCGAATCACATCGGTCGCGAAGTAGTGGTTGCCCTGGACTTCCACGTTGACCACCTTCTGCCGGCGGCCCAGGTTGACGGCGTAAACGATATCCTCGCGGTCCGGTCCGGAGCGCTTCTGATGGAAGTCCACTGCAACGTCGAAGTAACCCTGGGACTGGTAGTAGTCACGCAGATTCCGCGCGCCCTCGGTGAGGAGATCGCGGTCCACCGTTTGCTCGTCGTACACCGGCACGTACGCCTGCAGCTTGCGTTTCGAGATCTTCGCCCCTGTGGTCTCGACGTTCACCTTGGGGCCTCCGACGACATTCAGCGTCGGTGTGACGCGCCGGGTCGCAGGGTCGTACTTCATCCCGTGCAGCGAGATTTGGGCGGTAAGCCGCTTGTCCTTCCGATACCGCTTGCGGACGTTCTGAAGGCCGCGCTGGACGTTGTCCTGCGTGGCCTCTTTCCAGCCAAGAAACCAAAGCCTTTTCCATCTGGTTGCGCCGGCCACGTCCGCGGCCGGTAGGGCCGGCGACCCGGTGATCACCGGCGGTGCAAATCGCGCTCGTTTTCCCGGATAGACGGAGTAGACGACGTTCACCTGCTGGTGCTCGGGGTCCCGCGTCAACTGCGGCTCCACTTTGGCTTCGTAGAACCCGTTGCTCCGCAGCAGGGCCATGATCCGATCGGCTCCGCCGTCCAGTTCGTCCCGGTTGAACGGATCGCCCAGCTGGAATCGGGTCGAATTTGCAAGTTGGCCGCGATTAGGAGGGTCTTTGATTTTTCCGACGGCGTCTACGCGTCCGACAAACCACTGGTCGGCCGTCCGGAACACGACCTCGACGCCGCCGCCGACGCCGTCGCCCTCCGCCGTGATGTCCTCATAACGGCCGGTCGCATACAAACTTTTGATCCCGGCGCGAACGTCCTCCATCCGGAACGGGGCGTTTGCTTTGAGTGGAAGGATTCGCGACAGGTAGTCCCGGGAAAGCGGTTGTTCCGGCGGCTCGAACCGGATCGAGACGACCGGCTTGCCCTCAAACGACTGCGGCGAAGGCTGGTCCGCGCCCGTGCAAACCGTGCCGGCACCGAGGAGGGCGACGCAAACTGCAAGGCCCCTCTTCGCCATCTTGCTGCCCGCTTCTGTGCAACTTACGTGCCATTGGCGAATCGACATTAAGTAGGCTTAACTATCGATTGCCTTTGCCGGGGCAGATTCTCTCCTGGGAAAATTCGTCGCTACCCTGGCGCGTTTTTTCGCTGTCCGAGGTCCTTTGACTTCAGTTCGCCTGGAGCTCCGGCAGCGACCGTCCCCGGCAAAGGGAGGGCTACGCCTGTCGATGAGCTGGCCGTGCCGCCACCCCTCACGACCAAGGGAGTGGCCTTTCGTGGCGGCAAGTCACATCAATGAAGCTATAGGTCGAGGCGTTCGAGATAGCGCAGGCTCTCGGGCAACTGGCGCGCGGCGTCGACGGCTTCGTCCTCGATGTAGTAATGACGGACGCCGGTTTGGCGTGCCGCCCGCAACGTGGCGGGAATATCGATGATGCCCTGGCCGAGCGGAACGCTGTCCTCTTCGCGCACGTCCCTCGGCAGACCGTTCAGCGGCGTTCCCTTGCGAATGTCTTTGACGTGCATCAGCGGGAACCGGCCGGGGTAGCGATGCAACAGCTTCACCGGATCCTGACAGGCGTACACGATCCAGAAAATGTCCATCTCGAAGTTGACGAGTTTCGCATCGGTGCGCTTCACCAACGTGTCTAACAGCGTGCCGTCGGGGGATTTCTCAAACTCGATGCCGTGCGTATGGTAGCAGCAGTGCAGGCCGGACTTCGCCAGGCTCTCGCCAAAGCGGTTGAGACTCTCGGCGGCGCTCTTGCACTCCTCGTCGGTCAACTTTTTCTTGTGCGGAACCGTGGAGCACACCACGTATTCGGCGCCCAGCGCGTGCGCATCGTCGGCAACCGACTGAGGCTTTAGGCTGAGGCGCTCAAAAGCGGCCGTCATCGAAGTCAGCTTGAGTCCGTTGGCGTCGAGGAGCTTGCGGAACTCCGCGGCGCTGCGGCCGTAAAAATCGCCCCCTTCGACCTCGCTGAATCCGAGCTTCCGGATGAGGGCGAGCGTGCCCGGCAGGTCCTTCCCGGCTTCGCCCCGCAGGCTGTAGATCTGAAGCCCCATGGAAATCGAGCGCTTCGGTTTGGCGAGGACGGAAGTCAGGGCAGCCGCTGAAGCGAGAAAGGCACGTCGCGGGGTCGTCATGT
Source organism: Acidobacteriota bacterium (assembly GCA_050261515.1). Classification (GTDB taxonomy): domain Bacteria; phylum Acidobacteriota; class Terriglobia; order Bryobacterales; family Bryobacteraceae; genus JBLNDJ01. The sequence goes on from JBLNDJ010000048.1 coordinate 197,270, forward strand.
TGCTCAGAATATCAGGGCCCTTATCCCGCCCCTTGACTTCACCCTGACCGCATGCTTAAATATTCACTAGGCTGAATAAACATTCAGTCCTTGAAGGAGAGTGACAGTGCAGGCCCGGGCGGAAGCGGAACCGATTCTCAAAGTCTCGTCGCAGGATTTCGGATGCGACCTCGACCTCTCTCAGGATGAGGTCATCTCTCTGCTGGATCTCGCCGATGACGTCAAGGCGACTCCCAAGCGGTATGCCGATTCCCTCCGCGGCCGTTCCCTCAGCCTGCTGTTCGAAAAGCCTTCGCTGCGCACACGGATGACGTTCGAGCTTGCCATCAAGCAACTCGGCGGCGATGCCGTAACTTCCATCGGAATGATCGGCGACCGCGAGCCCGTCAAGGACGTCGCGCGCAATCTCGACCGGTGGACGCAGTGCATCGTGGCGCGCGTCTTCTCGCAGCGCACCATAGAAGAGCTCGCCCAGTGGTCGTCCGTGCCCGTCATCAACGCGCTCAGCGATTTGTATCATCCCTGCCAGGTGCTGGCGGACATGATGACGCTGCGGGAGCGTTTCGGTAGCCTGCAGGGGCTGAACCTCACGTTCGTCGGCGATGGCAACAACGTGGCGCATTCGCTGATGCTTTCGGCCACACGGCTCGGCGCGAACTTCACGATCGCGACGCCGCCCGGCTATCAACCGAACCAGGACATCACGGCCGAGGCCGAGGGGCTGGCGGCCATCTCGGGCGCGAAGCTCAAGATCACGACGGATCCGGAAGAGGCCGTCCACGGCGCCAACGCCGTCTACACCGACGTCTGGACCAGCATGGGCGAGGAGAACGAGGCCGACAAGCGGCGCAAGGCGTTCCGCAAATACCAGGTGAATGAAAGCCTGTTCTCCCTGGCCGCGCCGGATGCCATCTTCATGCATTGCCTGCCGGCGCACCGCGGCGAGGAGACGACCGACGCCGTGATCGAATCGCCGCAATCCGCCGTGTTCGACCAGGCCGAGAACCGGCTCCACGCGCAAAAAGCACTGCTGCTGATGCTCATGGACTGAACGGCCCGCCTGCTACAATTTCGTATTCGGCTACAACATGCAAAAACCTAAGAAAGTGGCGCTCGCTTACTCGGGCGGCCTCGATACCTCAATCATCATTCCCTGGTTGAAAGAGAACTACGGGTGCGAAGTCGTCGCCGTGTGCGGCGACATCGGACAAGGCGAGGACGAACTCACCGGCCTCGAAGAGAAAGCCCGTAAGACCGGCGCGGCGGAAGTCTACGTCGAGGACATGCGCGAGGAGTTCGTCACGGAGTACGTGTGGCGGCTGGTGCGCGCCGGCGGCATCTACGAGGACAAGTACCTGCTCGGCACGTCCATCGCGCGGCCGCTGCTCGCCAAAAAGCAGGTCGAGGTGGCGCTGCGCACGGGATGCGACGCGCTGGCCCACGGCTGCACGGGCAAGGGCAACGACCAGGTCCGCTTCGAGCTGACCTACAAGGCCCTGGCGCCGCACCTGCCGGTGATCGCTCCGTGGCGCGAGTGGGACATCGTGTCTCGCGAAGACGCTATCGAATACGCCGCGAAACACAACGTCCCGATCTCGCAATCCACCAAGAAGATCTACAGCCGCGACCGCAACATCTGGCACATTTCTCACGAGGGCGGCGCGCTCGAAGACCCGGCCAACGCCGCGCCCGAAGAGATCTGGATGCTCACCAAGAGCCCGAAGGAGGCGCCCGATACGCCGGGTGACATCACGATCGGGTTCGAGGCGGGCGTGCCGGTATCGGTGAACGGGAAGCGCGCCTCGGCGGTCAGCCTGCTCGAGCAATTGAACTGGATCGGCGGGCAGCACGCGATCGGCCGCGTGGACCTGGTGGAGAACCGCTTCGTCGGGATGAAGAGCCGCGGCTGCTACGAGACGCCGGGCGGCACGCTGATCATGGCGGCGCACCGCGAGCTCGAAGCGCTCACGCTCGACAAGAGCCTGCTGCACTTCAAGCAGCGGCTGGCGCTCGAATACGCCGAGATGGTCTACAACGGCCTGTGGTTTACGCCGCTGCGCGAGGCGCTCGATGCGTTCTTCGAAAGCGCGTCCCAGGCGACGACGGGCGAGGTGACGCTGCGGATGTACAAGGGCAACCTCGAGCCGGTGAGCCGCAAATCCCCGTACTCGCTCTATTCGCTCGATATCGCAAGCTTCACCATGGGCGCGAGCTACGACCAGAAGGACGCGCAGGGCTTCATCAACCTGATTGGGCTGCCCATCAAGGTGCGCGCGGCGATCACGGCTAAATGACCAAAACTACTTCACCGCAGAGACACAGAGAGCGCGGAGAGATTCAATTGGTTTTCCTCTGCGTCCTCTGCGTCTCTGCGGTGGATCTTTGTCGGGGTGCCGAGTGAAGCTCTGGGGCGGGCGGTTTGAGACGGGGCCTTCGGAGGTCTTTGAGCGGTTCTCCGGCTCGCTCCATTTCGACCGCCGGCTGATTCAGGCCGACATTCTCGGTTCGAAAGCGTGGGCCCGGTCTCTCGAGCGTGTCGGCATTCTGAGCGCGGACGAATGCGCGGCGCTCATCTCGGCTTTCGATGCCATCTCCGCCGAGGCTTCGCAACCCGCGTTCTTCGAGGGCGCCAACGACGAGGATGTCCACACGCTCGTCATCCGCAAGCTGAAGGAGCGGGCGGGCGCGGTCGCCGATAAGATGCACACGGGCCGCAGCCGCAACGAGCAGGTGTCGCTCGATACGCGGCTGTGGCTGCGCGGCGAGATCGATGCGGTTCGCGAGCTGCTGGCCAGGCTGATGGAGGCGCTGATCGCGCTCGCCGAACGCTATCCCGATGCCGTCATTCCCGGTTACACGCACATGCGGCGGGCGCAAGCCGTCCTCTGGCCGCACTACCTGCTCGCCTACTTCGAGATGTTCTCGCGCGATACAGAGCGGCTGACGGACGCGCGGCGGCGCGTGAACGTCATGCCGCTCGGCTCGGGCGCGCTCGCCGGGTCGGGCTTCCCGTTCGACCGCGATGCCATCGCGCGCGAGCTCGGCTTCGAAGGCGTCACGCGCAACAGCATGGACGTTTCGGCCGACCGCGATTTCGTCCTCGACTTCCTCTACGCCGCCTCGACCATCCTTCTGCACCTGAGCCGCCTCGCGGAGGACTGGATTCTCTATTCGAGCGAAGAATTCGGCTGGCTCGATTTGAGCGATGCCGTCACGAGCGGCTCGAGCCTGATGCCGCAGAAGAAGAACCCCGATTCGCTCGAGCTGATCCGCGGCAAATCGGGGCGCGTGCTCGGCTGCCTCACTTCCATGCTCGTGACCATGAAGGGCCTGCCGCTGACTTACAACCGCGACATGCAGGAAGACAAGGAGCCGCTGTTCGAAGCCGTCGATCAGGTGAAGGGTTCGCTCGAAATGGCACGCGTGGTGGCGGAGTCCGTGCAGCTCAATGCCGCGCGTCCGGCGGCCGCGGCCGAGCAAAGCTGGGTCGTGGCGACTGATCTCGCCGAGGAACTGGCGCGCTCGGGCACCCCGTTTCATCAAGCGCACCAGATCGCGGGCCGGCTCGTGCTCGAAAGCGTACGCACGGGCAAGAAGCCTTCGGATTGGACGGCGGAACAGCTCGCCGCCTTCGCCCCGGAATTCAAGCCCGGGATGGTCCGGCTCATGCGGCCGTCCGAAGGCATGAAGACCCGCGAGATTCCCGGCGGCACAGGCCCGGCGGCCGTCGCGGCGGCCCTTGCGGACGCCCGGCGGCGTGTGAGTAAGATGAGGGCCGGATGAACAAGGCGTACCGCCAGGGCCAGATTCTCAAGCTGATCCGCACTCGAAATATCCACACACAGGAAGAGCTGGCGCAGGCGCTGAAGGAGCTGGGCATCCCCGCCACGCAGGTCACTCTTTCACGCGACATACGCGATCTGCGGCTCGCCAAGACCTCGGAAGGTTACCGGCCGATCGCCGCCGAGGGGCGCACGGGACCGAACCTGGCGATGCTCGCGAGCGAGTTCGTTCTCGACATACGCCAGGCGCAGAACCTGCTCGTGCTGAAGACGTCGCCGGGCCACGCGAATTCGGTCGCGGTGGCGCTCGATCACGAGTCGTGGCCCGAGATCGTCGGCACGGTGGCGGGCGACGATACAATCCTCGTTATCCTGCCGGACACAGCGGTAGCCGGCGCCGTGCGCAGCCGGCTTCTCGCGCTGCTCGAGGTCCCCCAGTAGCCGATATACTTAGTTTGATGCCTCTGGGACGCCGCGCCTTCAAAGCCGCGCTTAGTGCCGTCCTCTTTCTGGGCATCCTACTCGCGCAGCCGGCGTATGTTCCCGGAACGCACTCCCATCAAGTCTCCGGGCATTGCTGCGATTTCTGCCACGGCAGGCACGTGCCGCCGGTGCAGCCCGCTGCGGCCATCCAGATGCCGCGGCCCATCGCCGTCGAATGGCGGCCGGTCACGAACATCGCGCCTGCGGCGGGCGAACCGCTGCTGCTTTCGAATTCCTCTCGCTCTCCTCCCGTACAGTCCGCACTCCCCGTTTAGGCGGTCTGTACCAATGCAAATTCACAGGAGAGTTTATGCAGGAGCAGTTTCGATTGACCCTGTTGGCCCTGGGTCTTTCCGCATGCTTCGCGGCAGCCGCCCAACTACCCGGCGGCGGAGGAACCGTCGAAGGGGTGGTGGCTGATCCCTCGGGCGCCGCGGTGGCGAAGGCGAAGGTCGTGATCCGCAACCCCATCACCGGCTACACGCGGGCCGCCGGCACAGACGAGACGGGCGCGTTTCACTTCGTCAACGTGCCCCCGAACCCGTATCACCTGGAGGTGGAAGCCCCAGGCTTCAACCCATGGCACCAGGACGTCGCCGTGCGGTCGAGCGTGCCCGTGCGCCTGAAGGTCGCCCTCGCGATTGCGGGCGGCGCGACTTCCGTGACTGTCGAGGCCGCGGGGCCGAACCTGCTCGAGAACGTCCCCTACGCGCACAACGACGTGGACAACTCGGTGTACTCGAAGCTTCCCACGACGGGCTCCGGCCTGAGCGATGCGATTACGTTCTCGAGCCCCGGCGTGGTGGCCGATTCCAATGGCTTCTTCCACCCGCTGGGCGATCACGCGCAAACGTCGTTCTCGATCGACGGCCAGCCGATCAGCGACCAGCAGAGCAAGGGATTTTCCACTCAGATCCCGCTCAACGCGCTGCAATCGATGGAGCTGATCACGGGCGCGCCCGGAGCGGAGTTCGGCGACAAGACCAGCCTGGTGGTCAACGCCACCACTCGCTCCGGGCTCGGACTGAAGAAGCCGACCGGAAGCTTTGTCGCGCAGTACGGCTCTTTCGGGACGGTGGCCGAGGAGGCTACGCTGGGGCTCGGCGGCCCCAAATTCGGAAACTTCCTTACCGTGAACGCGCAACGCTCCGGGCGGTTCCTCGATTCGCCGGAATTCCACCCGATGCACGACATCGGGAACAGCCAGACGATCTTCGACCATATCGATTACCAGCCCACCGGCAAGGATGTGCTGCACCTCAACATATTCGCCGCGCGCAACTGGTTCCAGATTCCTGACACATACGATCAACCCAACCAGGACCAGCGCCAGCGCGTCCGCACGCTGAATCTCGCGCCCGGATACCAGCACACGTTCAACGCGAATACGCTGCTGACGGTGAACACGTTTGTCCGGCAGGATCGCATCGACTATTTCCCCAGCCGCGATCCTTTCGACGACCTGCCCGCGACGATCTCGCAGAACCGCCATCTGACGAACTATGGCCTGCGGGCCGACGTCGCTTACGTGCGCGGCGCGCACAACATCAAGATCGGCACGCAGATCATGCAGACGAAGCTGAAAGAGAATTTTTCGCTCGGCATCACGGACCCGGATTTCAACACCGGCGCCGGCTTCCTTCCAGGGCTCGTTCCCTTCGACCTTACGCGCGGCGGCAGCCCGCTCCAGTTCCACAGCACGGGCGACGTGAACCAGTATGCGTTCTACGTGCAGGACGCGATCACGCTCGGCGGGCTGACGTTCAGCCCGGGCCTGCGCCTGGACCGCTACGACGGCCTCAGCCAGGCCACAAGCGCGCAGCCGCGCATCGGCCTTTCCTATCTACTGGCGCCGTCGCGCACCGTGCTGCGCGCGGCTTACTCGCGCACCATGGAGACTCCCTACAACGAGAACCTGCTGCTGTCGAGCGCGACCGGCATCGGCGGCCTGGGGGCGGGCGCGTTCGGCGCCTTCGCCGGAGAGCCGCTCAAGCCCGGCCGCCGCAACCAGTACAACGCGGGCGTGCAGCAGGGGATCGGGCGTTTTCTCACGGTGGACGCTGATTATTTCTGGAAGTTCACGGACAACGCGTACGATTTTGATACGCTGTTCAGCACGCCGATCACGTTTCCGATCGCGTGGCGCAAGTCGAAGATCGACGGCGTATCCTTGCGGCTGAGCACGCCCGGCATGCACGGCTTTCAGGCGTACACCACAATGGGGCACACGCGGGCGCGGTACTTCGGTCCCGAAGTCGGTGGCCTGATTTTCAACTCGCCTGTTGACGCCTCTGTGTTCCGCATCGACCACGATCAGGCATTCCAGCAGACGACGCACCTGCGCTATGAGCGGCCGAACAATGGGCCGTGGGTCGCGTTCACGTGGAGGTACGACAGCGGACTCGTCGCGGGCGCGGTCGAAGGCCTCGGCGATGCGCTCGCGCTGACAGCGGCGCAGCAGGCTGCGATCGGCTTCTTCTGCGGCGGCCGGCGCGCCGCGCTTGGCGCTCCGATCACTGCGTGCGACTCGCCCGATTACGGGGCGACCCGGCTGCGAATCCCCGCTCCCGGCACGGCGAACGCCGACCACAACCCGCCGCGTATCGCGCCGCGGCACCTGTTCGACATCGGCGCCGGCACCGACAATCTGTTCCACACCGAACACGTCCGCACGACACTGAAGTTCACGGTGCTGAACCTTGCCAACAACGCGGCCCTGTACAACTTTCTTTCGACCTTCAGCGGGACGCACTTCGTGACGCCGCGCTCGTACCAGGCGGAGTTGGGGATCGCGTTTTAGGCGGTAAGAAAAAACTTCACCGCAGAGACGCAGAGGACGCAGAGAACTTCAAAATATAACTTTCTTTCGACCTTGAGCGGGACGCACTTCGTGACGCCGCGCTCGTACCAGGATCGCGTTTTAGGCGGGACGCAGAGAACGTCAAAATATCTTGTTTTTCTCAGCGTCCTCTGCGCCTCTGCGGTGAGCTTTTGCCTATGGGACGTCGACCCAGCGCGCTTTGTAGAGCCGCTGGCCGGCGAGCTCGTGCGTTCCCTCCGGGTTCAGGAAACGCAGCGTCGCGGTCCACCAGAAGCCGGGATCGGCTTGCGTCCAGACCATCTCGCCGGTCTTCGGATGGACGGTAATGCACTTGACGTTTTCCTTCCCGGCGAGCTGCGGGTGGGGCGCGAAGTTTTCCGTGTCCCGGTCGAAGACCCACGCGCTGTGGTGCGTGGTGAGCGAGAGGAGTTCGCTGTGCGGGATGGCCATCAGGTCATGGCCGTCGTCGTCCGGCAGGGTGAACTCCTTCACTTTCTTGAGCGCGGGGTCCAGCCTGTACTGCCGGAGAACGCGTCCGCCCATAGCCCAGAGCACCTGGCGCTTCCCGTCCCAGACGACTCCATGCCCGTTCCGCAACTCGTCGACGAACAGCGGCCGCTCGGGTCGCTTCAGGTCGAAGATGACGAGGCTGTTGTTCAGCGGGCGATCGCTGGTGGACGCGGCGACCGCGATGCGGCCCTTCGGCAGAAACTCGATCGAGTGAGCGCCCCCGGCGGCGGCGTGGAACAGCATCTTCCGGGTCTTGCGGTCTACCAGCGCGATGCCGTCGCTCGAAGACGAAATCAGTATCTTCGACCCGCCGTCCACGGGCTTGCAGTCGTCGGTGCTTTTGAACTGATCGCGGTATTGTTCGGGGGCCTTCCAACTCCATACCTTGGCGGGCGGAGTCGCGGCCATATCCAGAATGAAGACTTCGTCCCATCCGCAGACGATCAGCTCGCGGGACGGCTTCTCTGCCGCCATTGCGCAGGCGGCAAGGACCACAACACACTCAAAGATACGCATCAGCACTCCGGTAAAGGAAATGGGCCGCGGGCTTCTTCCATTCTCACGGCGAGTTCAAGCAGCAGTTCTTCTCCGTAGGGCCCGGCGATGAGCTGCACGCCCGAGGGCAGCTTCTCGTCCGTCACGTCGAACGGGATCACGAGCGCCGGCAAACCGAGCAGGTTCGAAAACGTCAGCGGGGACATCGCGGCAAGCACGTCGAAGGACCGGTCGCGGTGCGGAAACGCCGTGACCGCGCACGGGGGCGCGAGCAGCACGCGATAGTCGCGCATCCGGCGCAGCAGCGCGGCCCGCATGGCGTCGCGGGCCGCGAGGTTCTCCACGACCTCCTCCATGCGCGGGGCGGGCTCTTCGAGCGCGCGGTCGATCAGTTCGCACCCGGTCCAGTGGAGATCGCGCTCGCGCCCGGCTGCCATCTGCCTGATGAACGGCGCGGCGAGGCGGCCGAAGAAGAACCACCACAGCCTGTGGGCGCGCTCGAGCGAGCGCGGAGCAACGGGCTCGACCACGAAGCCGAGGCCCTCGATCGTGCGCGCCGCTTTGTGGAGCGCCTTCGTGACGGCCGGATCGGCGGGCAGCTCCAGCAGGCCCACGCGCAGTCCGTCGAGCGAGGGCCTGCGCACGGGCACGGGTGCCGAGAACGGATCCTGGTCGTCATAACCGGCCACGGTCTCGAACAGCAGGCGCACGTCGGCCGCGGTGCGCGCCATCGGCCCGCAAACGCCTAGTAATCCGCCGGGATGCGCGATGAGGGGCCAGTGGCCGGCGCCCGAAACGCGGCCGGGCGTTGGCTTCAGGCCCGCGATGCCGCAGAAGTGCGCGGGCTCGCGGATCGAACCGCCGCCATCGCTGCCCATTCCCCCGGCCGAACAGAAGGACGCAATCGCAGCCGCTTCGCCGCCGCTCGATCCGCCGGACGTGCGTTCGAAGTTCCACGGGTTGTTCGTGCGGCCGGCAATGTGGTTGTCCGTTTCGTAGTTGTAGAGAAACTCGGGGCAGTTCGTCTTGCCGAGCACGATGGCGCCCGCGGCGCGCAGCTTCGCCACCGGCGTCGCATCGAAGGCGGCGCGGTGATCGAGCCGCAGCTTGCTTCCGCAGTACGTGGGCCGGCCCGCGACGTCGAAGCTGTCCTTGATCGTGATGGGCACTCCGTGCAGCGGCCCGCGCGGCGCGTTCTTCGCCGCGGCCCGCGCTTCCTCCGCGAGCACCGAGACGAATGCGTTGGTGCGCGGATTCCGCGCCTCGATCTCGCGCAGGTACGATTCGACGGCCTCGGCGGCCGATGCGCGCCCGCTCGCGATTTCCGCCGCGAGTTGCGTGAGAGAAAGACGATTCAGCATCAAGTTCTAAAATGGCACACCTTGCTAGAATTGCGGTCGTGACCCCGTTGACCTTCGAGGATGCGCGCCAGTGCGTCATCGGCACCGTCTCGGCCGCCGCGCGGCCCGCAAGGGAAACCGCGCCGCTCGAAGAGGCCGGCGGCCGCGTGCTCGCTGTTGCCGTCCATGCCGGCCGCGACTACCCTGCCCTCGCGCGCTCGACTCGCGACGGATTCGCCGTGCACGCCGCGGAAACGCCGGGGCGGCTCATCGTCGCAGGCGAGGTGCGGGCCGGCGCTGTGTCCGGCGAGCCGCTGCGGCCGGGCACGGCAGTCGAGATCATGACGGGCGCGCCGGTGCCCGACGGCGCGGACGCGGTCGTGATGGTCGAACACACGCGCCGGGAAGAAGGATTCGTCATCGTCCCGGCCGCCGAGCCGGGCCAGTTCATCAACCCGCCGGGCGCCGAAGCTCGCGCAGGGCAGGAATTGATCCCCGCCGGGCGGCGGCTCGGTTACCGGGAAGTCGCTTTGCTCGCTTCGGAGAGCATGACGGCGGTCCCTGTGTACCGCCGGCCGCGCGTGGCCATCCTCAGCACGGGCGACGAAGTGGTCGAGGTTGGGGCCGCCCCCGCGCCGCACCAGGTGCGCAACTCGAACGCATACGCGCTCGCCGCGCAGGTCCGGCGCGCGGGCGGCATTCCCGAAATCCTCCCCATCGCGCGCGACGAGCACGACGCCACGCTCGCGCTTCTCGAGCGCGGGCTTCAAGCGGACCTGCTGCTCGTCTCGGGCGGCGTCTCCGCGGGTAAGTACGACATCGTTGAGCGCGTGCTCGCTCAGCTCGGCGCGGAGTTTTGTTTCGACCGTGTCCTGATCCAGCCCGGCCAGCCACTGGTGTTCGGCCGCGCGCGCGGAAAGTTTTTCTTCGGCCTGCCGGGAAACCCGGCCTCGACGATGGTGACCTTCGAGCTGTTCGCGCGCGCCGCCGTCGAGCTGCTCGCAGGGGAGGCCGAGCCCGCGCTGCCCCTGCTGCTCGCGCGCCTCACAGCCGGTCTCAAGCACAAGGCCGGCCTCACGCGCTTTCTGCCCGCGCGGCTGAGCGCGGACGGCGCGACGGTCGCGCCCGCCGCCTGGCGCGGCTCGAGCGACATGGCCGGACTGGCGCGCGCTAACGCGTTCCTGGTGGCCGCGCGCGATCGCGAAACATACGAGGCAGGCGATCTCATTCAGGTGTTGATGCGATGAACGAGCTTTCCCATTTCGACGAAGCGGGCGCGGCGCGCATGGTGGACGTCTCGCGCAAGCCGGACACCGTCCGTACCGCGCGCGCGCATGCCTTCGTGAGCATCGCCCCAAGCGTGATCGCGAAGCTGCCCGAGAACCCGAAGGGCAACCCGCTCGAGGTGGCGCGCATCGCGGGAATCGCCGCGGCCAAGCGCACCTCCGACCTGATCCCGCTGTGCCATCCGCTGCTGCTGACGCACGCCGATGTCGAAACCCGCCTCGAAGCCGGCGGCGTGCGCATCATTTCAACAGTCTCGGCCACCGGCCCCACTGGCGTCGAGATGGAAGCGCTCACGGCGGCCGCCGTCGCCGCGCTCACCGTTTACGATATGACCAAGGCTCTCGATAAATCGATCGAGATTCGCGACGTGTTCCTGCTCGAGAAGACCGGCGGCAAAAGTGGAGCTTACCGCCGCGCACAAACGGAGGAGAAATGACGCAAGCCGCGGTGTTGACGATCAGCGATTCTGTGGCGGCGGGCACGCGCGCGGACCGCTCCGGCCCCGCAGTGCGCGAGCGGCTCGAACAACTCGGCTGGTCCGTCGCTGTGATCGAAGTGGTACCCGACGAGTTCGACCGCATCTCCGCGCGCCTGGCCACGCTCGCCGACGGCAAGCAGGTGTCGGCCATCTTCACCACCGGCGGCACGGGCGTCGCGCCGCGCGACGTCACGCCCGAGGCGACGCGCGCCGTCATCGAGCGCGAGATCCCCGGGATCGGCGAGCTGATGCGCAGCACGGGAAGAAACTCGACGCCGCTCGCGGCGCTCTCGCGCGGCGTAGCGGGAATCCGCGGACGCATCCTGATCGTGAACCTGCCCGGCTCGCCGCGCGGCGCCGTGGAATCGCTCGACGCGATCGCCGACGTAGTGCCACACGTGATCGAGCTGCTCGCCGACGATTCGTTCGCGCATCCAGCCGCCCCGTTGAAGTGATTGCTCGCGAACCGCTCGCAACCGCGGCTCCGCCGCACGTGTGTTGTAGCATTGGGTAGACGGGATGCTTCGATGATTGATACGATTGCGAATCTTCTTTTCCGTTGCCCGCACAGCCGCCTCACGCGACCCATTACTCCGGTGAGCAAGCCCGGCGTGCCCTCAGGCGAGACCTATGTCGTCTGCCTGAACTGCGGCAAGCAATTCTATTACGACTGGAAGCAAATGCGGATGGGGCGTCCCATCGACAGCGGCTCGGCCGAGGGCGTGCTGCGTCCGGACATGCCCAAGCCGCCGAATACGCGTGTCAAGTACGCGCTGCTCGGCGCGGCGCTGCCGTTCGCCGTTATGTTCGGCAAAGCGCTCGCGTCGAAGCGCAAGCCGGAAATACCAGGCAAGCCGGAAAAGCGCGATGGATGAGCTGGAATTTGCGCGGCGCGGCTGACCGGGGCGACCCTCGCCGAAGCGGTCTGCACGGGCCACGCCCGCCAGGTCCTCATGCGCAAGCGTGTATCTTCCTAGCCCGGTATCATTTAATTAGGACAGCATGCTCAAACGATCGTTCGTCGTCTGCCTGCTCGCGGCGGGTCTGGTGCCCGCACAGGACGACAGCGGGCAAACATTCCGCACAGGCATCAACGTAGTGGTGGCTCCGGCTGTCGTGACCAACCGCCAGGGTGATTTCATCGACGGCCTTCAGCCGCAGGATTTTCAGCTCACCGATAACGGCAAGATCCAGGACATCAAGGTCGATGTCACGTACGTTCCGATTTCGCTGGTGGTCGCGATCCAGGCGAACGCGTCGGCCGAGCCGGTGCTTTCGAAGATCCGGAAGATCGGCCCGCTGTTCAAAGGGCTGCTTACGGGCGACCAGGGCGAGGTGGCGATCATGGCGTTCGACCACCGGCTCCAGGTGCTTCAGGATTTCACTTCGGACACCGACAAGGTCGAGGAGGCGATGCAGAAGCTGCGGCCGGGAAGCTCGTCGAGCCGCATGACGGACGCGGTAGTCGCGGCCTCGCGCATGCTCAACAGCCGGCCGAAGGACCGCCGGCGCGTGCTGCTGCTCATCAGCGAGACGCGCGACAACGGCAGCGAGGCCAAGGTGCGCGAGGCGCTCACCGATCTGCAATTCCGGAACGTGAGCGTGTACTCCGTGAACATCAACCGCGCGGTGACGACGCTGCTGGCCAAGCCGCAGCCGCCGCGCCCGAGCGGAATCCCCGCCACCGCGCGGCCGCTTCCGGCGGGCGTTCCGCCGACTCCGCAGGCCGCCGAGCAGGTCTACGGCAACGCCGGGAACTCGGCCAACGTGGTTCCGTTGTTCGTCGAGATTTTCAAACAGGTGAAGGGGATCTTCGTCGATAACCCGGTCGAGGTGTACACGAAGTTCACCGGCGGCCGCGAGACTTCCTTCGTCTCGCAGAAGGACCTGGAGCGCGCCGTCGCCACGATCGGCGACGAGCTGCACTCGGAGTATCTGATCACTTACGCGCCAAACAACCGCCAGGAGGGCGGCTTCCACGAGATCGTCGTGTCGGTCAATCGTCCGGGGTTGAATGTGCGGACGCGGCCGGGCTATTGGGTAGCGGCGCAGAACTGAGGGCTGCCGCCGCGAAGCGGCCGGGCGGTCAGGCGCGCGTGAAACCCAGCGCCCCGAACGTCACGACGCTTTGCTCATCGATGTTCCACTGCTCGTAGCGGAGCAAATCCGCACGGGCTTCGGGGACGGCCTTCAGGAACGTGTAGAGCGGCGTGGTGCCGCACCATTTGAGCGCGTCGTTGCGGCCCGGCGCCGCGGCCCAGAAACCGGCGGCGTCTCCGGATTCGAGCAGGCCGATCCGTTCGCGGTCGCGCTGCTCGACCTCCTGCATCCTTCCTGAACCGGCTTGCGCGGCGAATGCATCGCCATAGCGCCTTCCCATGTGCGCCATGTCGATTCCAAGAACCCAGAAGAGCTTCCCGCCCTCGCGTTCGGCCAGCGTGCGCAGCGCCGCGAGGAAGCTGGCGACGTCCGCGTTGTCTTCGGGCGCTCCTCCGCTGGCCGCGAACGGCCCGCACAGGATCGGCAGGATGCGAATTCCCGGCCCGTAAATGTGCTGAAGGAAGACCACCTGGAACTCGATCGAGTGCTCGACCGCGTGCGAGTAGTCCTCCATCCTGACCGCGGGGCCGGCGGCGGCAAGCTCGTCAACCAGCGCGGTCTCGGTCGCTGCCACGCCGTACGGCGTCACGAAGGATTTGCGCGTGAGGCCGTAGCGGTCCGGCTCGCCGTAGTGCGACGTGCCCAGGATGACGAAGACGCGGTCCTTATAGTCCCCGGCGAGCGAGCCGTAGGCGGAGGCGTAGCAGGCGAAGCCGCCGGCCGGGCTCACATGCGGCGCCGCGATGCCCAGCAGATCCGTCCGCCGCTCGCCGGAATGCCCCGCCCCGTTTATGTAGCCTGCGAGCGTAGCGCGCAGCTCATCCGCATCGCCCGGATAGGCGGTCCCCGCGTGGGCCGGGGCGCGCCACTCGGCCTGCGCGAACTGCTCGTGCCGGCGGTCGCGCAGGCGCCGGTAGTTCTCGTCCTCGCAGAAGCCGGCTTCGGCGAGCGTGTCGCGCAGGTGCCGCTCGAGTTCGCCCACACTGATCTCGCCGGTCAACCGCACCAGGGCCGCGCGCAGGTCGAGCTCGGTCTGCTCCCCGTCGAAAAACTGTAGGCATTCCACCAGCGCCGGCGGGACGATGAGAGTCGTTTCGGAGTAGTGGAACGGATCGCGAATCAGGAGCCCCGGGCGGTCGGGCACCGGGGACGGCATGAAGTCCAGATCCATCCGGAGGCGGGGCAGCGTCGAGGACATCTTTCCCATTATGGCGTAAGCTGCAAACATGACCGTCCTGATCACAGGCTCGAGCGGGGGTCTGGGAACCGCCGTCACGCGCGCATTCAGAGAATCCGGCGCCACAGTCGCCGCCATTTCCGCCAACGAGATCGCCGCCGATCTGACGTCTCCCTCCGAAGCCGCCCGCGCGGTCGCCGAGGCGAAGGCGCGCTTCGGCCCGATCGACGCGCTGGTGCACCTGGTGGGCGCCTTCGACGGCGGCAAGCCCGTCGCTGAAACCGATGACCGCGTCTGGACCCGCATGTTCGACCTCAACGTGAACGCCGCGTTCTACACCATGCGCGCCGTGCTGCCCGCGATGCTCGAAGCCCGGCACGGCCGCATCGTCGCGATAGGCTCGCGCACCGCGGTCGAGCCCGCCGCGACCCTCGCCGCCTACGGGGCGTCGAAGGCCGCGCTGGTTGCGCTCGTCCGCACGATCGCCCTCGAAGTGCGCCACTCGGGCATCACGGCGAACGTGGTGCTGCCGAGCGTGATCGACACGCCGGCCAACCGCGCCGCCGCTCCCACCGCCGACCCGTCGAAGTGGGTGAAGCCCGAATCGATCGCCGCGCTGCTCGTCTGGCTTGTCTCCGACGCCGCCCGCGACGTGAACGGCGCGGTCATCCCGATCTACGGGCGGGCTTAGGATGAAGACATGGACATGGAAGCCGCGTTGCGCAATTTGCCCGGCTGGACGGTCGTGGCAGGCAAACTTCATCGCGAATACAGATTCGCCGATTTCGCCGGGGCGTTCAGTTTCATGACTGCCGGAGCCCTGCGCGCCGAGGCAATGAACCATCACCCGGAGTGGTCGAACGTATACAATCGGGTGACGGTGGATCTGGTGACGCATTCGGCAAACGGAATTACCGCCAAGGACCTGGATCTGGCCACAAAATTCGAGGAAATCGCCCGCAAACTACAATGAAGATCTCCCGCCGTTCCTGGATGGCCGGAATGGCCGCCGCTCCGGCCGCCCTCGCGCGCCCGCAGGCTGCCGCCTCAGATCCGGCCGTTGGTTTTTCAGGTTCCGCCGCGCTCGACGCGATTGTCGAGCAGGCCGTGCGCGAGGACCAGGTCCCCGGCGCGGTTCTCGTCGTGGGCCGCCCCGGCGAGATCCTGCACCGCAAAGCCTACGGTCTGCGCGCGATCGAGCCCCGGCGCGAGGCGATGACGATCGATACCATCTTCGACGCCGCTTCGCTCACCAAGGTGGTCGCGACGACCTCGTGCGTCCTGAAGCTCTTCGAAGCCGGCAAGCTCCGGCTCAACGACCGCGTGACGCAGTACCTGCCGGAGTTCCAGGGCGGCCGCAGCGACATCACGGTGCGAAACCTGCTCACGCATTTCTCGGGCCTGCGTCCGGACGTCGATCTCGAGCCCGCCTGGACGGGCTACGATACCGGCATCAAGCTGGCGCTCGCCGAGAAATCGAACACGCCGCCCGGGGCCGAGTTCGTTTACAGCGACATCAATTTTCTCCTGCTCGGCGAAATCGTCCGTCGCCTGGCCGGCGCGACGCTCGCCGAGTTCGCGCGCGCGCAGATCTTCGAGCCGCTCGGGATGCGCGAGAGCATGTTCCAGCCTCCGGCGCACCTGCGGGCGCGCATCGCGCCGACCGAGAACGTCAAGGGCCAGATCCTGCGCGGCGTCGTGCACGACCCGACGGCGCGCAACATGGATGGCATCGCCGGCCACGCCGGGCTGTTCACTACCGCGGCCGATCTCGTGCGGTTCTCCGAGATGCTGCTCGCCAGGGGCGAGCGCAACGGCGTGCGCGTGCTGAGCGCGCTGAGCGTCATGAAAGCGACGACGCCGCAATCGCCGCCCAATCAGCCCATTCTGCGCGGGCTCGGCTGGGACATCGAGTCGCCGTTTTCGGGCAACCGCGGCGAGTTGTTCGCCGTGGGCTCCTACGGCCACACCGGCTTCACGGGTACGTCGCTGTGGATCGACCCGGTGTCGTCCACCTACGTGATTCTGCTGTCGAACGCCGTGCATCCGCACCTGCGACCGGCCATCACATCGCTGCGCGGGCGCGTGGCCACCGCGGTGGCTGCGGCCCGCGGCATCACGTCGCCCGGCATCAACATCACCGGCTATAACGAGACGTTCTGGGGCGCGGGGTTGCATCGCACGGTGAATCGCAACGGCGCCGCGCTCACGGGAATCGACGTCCTCGCCGCCGAGGGGTTCGCTGCGCTCACCGGCAAGCGCGTCGGCCTCATCACCAACCACACCGGCACCGACCGCGAGGGCCGCCGCACGATCGACCGCCTCATCGAGGGCGGCGTCAAGGTGGCCGCGTTGTTCTCGCCCGAGCACGGAATCACGGGCCGCGAGGACCACGAGAACATCGGCGACACGAAGGACCCCTCGACCAACGTTCCCGTCTGGAGCCTGTACACGGCGAAGAGCCGCCGCCCCACCCCCGAGATGCTGGCCGGAATCGACGCGCTGGTCTTCGACATACAGGACGTCGGAGCGCGCTTCTATACCTACACGACCACCATGGCCTATTCGATGGAAGCGGCCGCTGCGGCGAAGATCCCCTTCTTCTTGCTCGACCGGCCGAATCCGATCACCGGAACGCACGTCGAAGGGCCGGTGCTCGATTCCGATTTATTGTCGTTTGTCACCTATTTCCCGCTGCCGCTGCGGCACGGGATGACGCTCGGCGAGCTGGCCCGGCTGTTTAACGCGGAAAAACGCCTGGGCGTAGACCTGCGCGTCGTCGCGATGGCGAACTGGCAGCGCGGGGACTGGTTCGATTCGACCGGCCTGGTGTGGATCGACCCTTCGCCGAACATGCGCAGCCTGAACGCCGCCCTTCTCTACCCCGGCCTGGCGATGCTCGAAGCTTCGCGGGAGTATTCGGTGGGGCGCGGCACCGATGCGCCTTTCGAGCAGATCGGCGCCGAGTGGATGCGCGGCGCGCAGCTCTCGGCATACCTCAACACGCGCTTCATTCCCGGCGTGCGAATTTATCCGACCCGGTTCCAGCCCACGGCGTCCAACTACGCGGGCCGGCTCATCGAAGGAGTGCGGTTCGTAATCACCGACCGCGAGGCGTTCAACAGCAGCCGCCTGGGGCTCGAAGTTGCCGCCGCGATCCGGCAGCTCTTTCCCGGCCGCGTGCCGCTCGAACCCTGCCGCTGGCTGATCGGAAGCCGCCGCGCGATCACGCAACTGGAGGCGGGCGAGGATCCCGAAATCATCCAGGCCTCCGCTGAAGAGGACCTTCGGGCTTTCCTCAGGCTGCGCGAGGGGTATCTGCTGTATCGATAGCCCGGCCCCGGCCCCGCCGGCGTGCGGGGCCGGACCTCGCCTTTTTATCAGGCCATCGCCGGTTTCGCTAGACCCGCCTGTTTGTTCTTGCTCCCCGGGGGACGACCGCGCTTTTTGGCGATCGCCAGCCAAGCCGGAGGACGGCCGCGGCGCCGTCCGCGCCCGCGCGCGAGCCGTTCCAGGCTGATGATTGCTTCTTCGATCTGTTCCCGTTCCTGCCTCAATTCAGCGATGATTTTCGTGACGTCCATGTTCTGTGCTCCCGATCCGTCTGGCCTCCGCTTGCTCCCGGTTCTGAAAACGGAACAACGAATGACTTGACAGCACTCAACCCAAGTGCAGTTTTAACTCATTTTTGGCGGAGTTTCAAGAACTTTGTTCTGAATTCAGAACAAAAAATCCTCGCCACTCCCTACGGGGAGGGAAACAGGCCTAATCGAGGGGTTTCGGCGCTCAACGGCCAGATTACCACGAAAATCGCCTTTTCCAGTGAAAATAAAAGGGCAATCCCACGAAAATGATGCCCAGTCCGAGCAGCGATTCGCGCGGCGACTGCCTCAGCGTGAATAGAACGACAGCCGTAGCCCCCAATACAAAAAGTACTGGTACCCACGGGTACCCCACCGTTCGGTAAGGACGGGGCATGTCCGGACGCTTGCGCCGGAGCACGACCACAGACGCCGCTGCCATCGCATAAAGAACCCAACTCGCGAAAATCACGTAGGTATAGAGCTCTTCGTAGCGCCCGCTGAGCACCAGCAGTGCGGCCCATATGTTCAGGGCGAGAATCGAGACGCCGGGGGTGCGATAAACCGGGTGCAAACGCGCCACGGAGCGAAAGAAAAGGCCGTCGCTTGCCATTGCATATGGCACCCGGGCGCCGGAAAGTATCGATCCGTTGAGCGCGGCGAAGATAGAAACCATGGCCGCGATCGAGACGATGCTCGCTCCGGGAGCGCCGAAGATCTTCCTCATCATCTCGGCGGCGACGCGCGGCGTTCCGGCGGCTTCAGCGGGCGAAAGCACGTAAAAATAGGCCAGATTCGCCAGCAGATAGAGCCCGAGGACGGTCGCCGTTCCAAAAATGAGCGCTTTCGGAAGGCTGCGCTGCGGGTTTCGGATTTCAGCCGACACCATGACCACGTTATTCCAGCCGTCGTAGGCCCAGAGCGCGCCCACCAGGGCCGCAAAGAAACCCGCGACGCCGCCCACCGCCGGAATCGACGAAGTGAAATGCGCTGCGCTCCCCTGCCCCGTTCCGAGGCCGATCACGATAATTGCCGCTATAAGCGCGACTTTGACCGCCGTAGCCCCCACCTGCACGCCGCCGCCGAATTTCACGCCCGCATAGTTGACCAGGGCCAGAATCAGGATGACGGACATGGCCAGAAGCTGCCCGTAGCGGATTTCGAGCGGTCCGCCGTGCGGCCCGATCGGGAGAGGGACGCTATACAGCACGCCTTCGAGCTCGGGGCGGAAATTCGCCAGGTAATAGAAAAAAGCGGTGGCAAGCGTGGCAATGGAGCCGCTTTTTGCGACCCACATCTGGGTCCAGCCATAGACGAATCCCCAAAACGGCCCGTAGGCTTCGCGGAGATAGACGTATTCGCCTCCGGCCTCGGGCATGGCGGCGGCCAGCTCGGCGTACGTCAGGCCGCCGAACAGCGTCAGGAGCCCGCCGAAAACCCAGACCGCGAAAAGCATGCCGGGCGAGCCGACTTCGCGGATCATTGTCGAGGGGACCAGGAAAATGCCGCTTCCGATGACCGTTCCGACGACGATGGCGACGGCGCTCCAGAGGCCGAGGTCGCGGCGGAGGGCGGGTTGCGCTTTAGCGTCCGGCACGGGCGGGCTCCTTCTCAAAAGCCGCGGCGGCGAGCGCGACGAAGATTGTCATGAGCGTTCCTATGGCGACGTACCAGGTGAAGGCGATGTTCGTGGCGAACTTCACGTAAATGACCGAGGCGACGCCTGCCACCATACCGATGATGGCGGCGTTCTCCGGGATGCGCCTGGGAAGCAGACCGAGCAGAAATACGCCGAGCAGGCCGCCGTAGGCGATGGAGGCGATGGTGAGGCCCGCTTCGAGCACCGGGCCCCAATGGCGCGCCACGGTCCCGATGGCGAGCAGGACGGCGCCCCAGGCGATGGTGGCGGCGCGGGCGAGCTTCAGGTCGCGCGGGCCCGCCTCGCCGCCGCGCATGGGCCGGTAGAAGTCGATGATCGTCGTCGAAGCCAGCGAGTTCAGGGCGGCGCTGAGATTCGACATCGCGGCCGCGAGAATCGCCGCGGCGATCAGGCCCGCGATGCCTGTGGGCAGGTAATTCCAGACGAACCCGGGATAGAGCCGGTCGGGCGGGTTCGGCGGCGTCATCCCGCGGTCCCGGTACAGGACGAACAGCATGGTGCCGATCAGGAGAAACAGCGCGAACTGCACGAAAATCACCGCCCAGCTTGCAAATAGCGCGGCGCGGCTTTCGCGTTCGCTGCGCGCGGCGAGCAGGCGCTGCACCATCAACTGTTCGGTGCCGTGGCTGGCCGTGGTGAGAAAGCATCCGCCGATCACGCCGGCCCAAAATGAATAGGGGCGGGAGAAGAACGCGGGCGTCCATTCAAAGCCGAAATCGAAAATGCGCAGCTTGCCAAGCGGAGCGGCGACGGCGGCAATATGGGACCAACCGCCGGGGATTTGGTGAAGAATCACAAAGAAACTCACCACCGCTCCGCAGACATAGAGCAACATCTGAATGACGTCGGTCCAAATTACCGCGGTCATTCCGCCTTCAAACGTATAAAAGAGCGTGAGGCACACGATCAGGACGATGGATGCGATTTCGCCCGTGCCGAGCACGATCGAGATAACGATCGAAATGGCAAACACGCGCACGCCCTCGGCCAGCGCGCGCACGGCGAGAAACGTGGCCGCGGTGAGCCGGCGGATTCGCGGCCCGAAGCGCACCTGCATCAGCTCGTAGGCCGTGTACATTTCCCCCCGGAAATAGTGGGGCAGGAACAGGGTGGAGATGACGAGCCGGGCGAGCAGGTAGCCGAGCACGACCTGCAGGAACGCGAGGTTTCCGCCGAAGGCGAGCGTCGGCGTTCCGATGATAGTGAGCGTGCTGGTTTCGGCCGAAACGATCGAGAGCGCGATGGCCCACCAGGGTGCGCTGCGCCCGCCGAGGAAGTAATCCTTGAGGCCTTTCTGCGTATGGCGGAATTGCGCGCCAAACCAGGTGATGCCGCCGAGGTAGGCGACGATAATGGCGAGGTCCAGGTAGCGCACGGCAGATAGATAGGCATCATCGCACGGTCCGGTGGGCGGGCGCTCGCCTTTTGTTGTTGCACGCCGGAGTTTGATTCGGCTATACTCCGCTTTGCAAGTTCCGCTGCGCCATGGAGTTGGCTTGTGTGTATGTGGACTTGCCTGGCCGCTCCAGCAGGAGAGACGATAAGGGCATCACAGGAGGCGTGAGTGCGCGTTCAACCAACAATAGCAATCGTAGCCGTTGCGATTTCCTCCATATTCGGAGTCGAGTCCGCAATTGGACAGGACCAACCGGCCCAGCAGCAGGCATCGCAACCGCAGACAGGGGAAAAGAAGCGGGAGTGGAAAGACCGCGCCGAGTACGATCTGGTCCAGGCCGCACTCAAGGAAACCGACCCCCAGAAGAAACTCGAGCTTCTGAATCAGTGGAAGGAAAAGTACCCCAACAGCGACTTCCAGGAAACGCGGCTTGAAACATACCTGGTTACCTACCAGGCTCTGAAGGATCCGGCCAAAATGCTGGCTGCCACCAAGGAATTGCTGGCGCTCGATCCGAAGAACCTGCAAGGACTGTACTGGGCGAACCTGCTCTCGGTCAGCATGAACCAGACGGCGCCCGATCAGCTCGACTTCGCCGAGAAGGCGGCCCGCGGTTTGCTGGCGGCGGAGAAGCCGGCGGCGACGACCGATGAAGCGTGGAAGGCGAACAAGCCGCAGATGGACATTCTCGCGCACCGCACGCTCGGCTGGGTGGCTATGCAGCGCAAGGCTTACCCGGATGCGGAGAAGGAACTCGAAGCGGAGCTGAAGCTGAACCCCAACGACGCGGAGGCTTCCTACTGGCTCGGCACGGTGATTCTGGCACAGCGGCAGGTGGAGCGGCAGTCCGATGCGCTGTACTACTTCGCGCGCGCGGCTGCCTACGACGGGCCGGGCGCGCTCGACCCGGCGCGCCGCAAGCAGATCGAAGCCTACGTCCAGAAGGCGTATACGACGTATCACGGCGAGGACCCCGCGGGCTTCCAGCAACTGCTCCAGACGGCCAAGGGAAGCGCGTTTCCGCCGGCCGATTTCAAGATCCTGAGCGAGCAGGAAGTCGCCGAGCATAAAGAGAAGCAGCTCTCGGAGAAGGATCCATCCCTGGCGT
This sequence comes from Acidobacteriota bacterium, assembly GCA_050261515.1. GTDB lineage: Bacteria > Acidobacteriota > Terriglobia > Bryobacterales > Bryobacteraceae > JBLNDJ01. The sequence continues at coordinate 219,488 of JBLNDJ010000048.1, forward strand.
TTTGGGTGAAGCTGAAAATGGCGCTGCAGGGCCCCGAAGGCGTGCAGTACTTCGATAGCGGTATGAAGAACGCTGTGATTCCGCCCGAAGGGCAGCCACTGCTGACCGGAACAGTGATCAGCCAGGAACCGGCGCGGAACCCGAAGGTGCTCGTGCTCGGAATCGAGAGCCCGACGACGCCGGAAGTGACGCTGCGCTTCGAAACGCCGCTGCCGGGCCGGATCGAGCCGGGCCAGCAGATCAAGTTCCGCGGCGTTGCGGTGGAGTTCACGCAGCAGCCGTTCATGGTCACCTTTGACACCGAAAAGAAGAACATCACCGGCTGGCCCACCCCGGCGCCGCCGGCGCGGAAAGCCGTCCGCAAGAAGTCGAACTAAACCTGTTTTGTAACGCCGCCTGAGGCGCCGCGTCCGCGCCTCAGGCGGCGGGATCTGTCCTCCCACCCTCCTGCCAGGTTTTCGTGTGCCGGTTAACAAGGCCCTGAGTTCGGAGCGGGCCTTCTGCGGGCCGCAGCGCTAAAACTCCCCTGTGGTCGCCACAAACCACGCCGGTTGCTTTCAGTGGGGGATCGTCTCCGCACCGATCGTTTCGCTCGCGGCGGGCGGCCTGTAGGGTCGAGCGGCCCTAAGGCTTGCGGGCGATCGCGACCGCCGAGAGGCCCTGCCAGGGGAGGATGGGGTCGATGCGGCGCCACAACCACACCGATTTGTCAAAGAGCTTCAGCGTCACTTTGTTGATCGATCTCCGGCGGAGCAGGCCGCCGTAAAGCAGCCAAGCGAGCGCTCCGATTTTGTTCAACTGGTAGATCTTTTCGACGCGGAAGCCGGCCTTCTCGACCATGGCGGCGAGGCCCGCGGCTTGGAAGCGCTGCACGTGGCCCAGGCGCCGGTCGATGCCGCAGTAGAGCGACGGGTTCTGCGGCACGAGCACGACCAGCGAACCGCCGGGTTTGAGCGAGTCATAGAGCGCGGCGACGGTTGCGGCCGGGTTTTGCAGGTACTCGAGCACGTTCAGGCAGAGCGCGGTGTCGAAGGAGTTTTCGAGGCCCGCAAACTCTTCCGGCGCGGCCGGGTCGAGCCGCCGCACGCAGACGTTCGGCGTCCGCAGAAAGCGGTTGCGGAGCGCGTGCAGGTGCAGCGGGTCGCGGTCGGTTGCCATGTATTCGAGCCGCCGCCCCATCAGGCGTCCGGTGATGTTACCGATGCCCGCGCCTATTTCGAGAACGGCGTCGCCCAGGTGCTTCCGTACCAGGCGTGTGATCCAGCTCAGATATTGCGGCGTTCCGGTAAGGTTGTTGAGCACACCGCGGCCGTAGGGTTCGACGTAGAGGTCGTCGATCACCCAGAAGCGCAGCACCGTGGCGAGCGCTTTCACGCCGTCCTTCCAGCCGATCTTCTTCCCTTCCTCATAGGTGCGGCCGTGATAACTGATGGGCACCTCGTAGATGCGCAGCTTGCGCTTGGCGCACTTCATGACGATTTCGGGCTCGAAGCCGAAGCGGTCGGAGCGGATCGGGATGGATTTGAGAAGGTCCGTGCGGAACGCCTTGTAGCAGGTCTCCATGTCCGTGAGGTTCAGGTTGCAGAACATGTTCGAGACGAGCGTGAGCGTCTTGTTCATAAGCGAGTGCCAGAAGGCCAGCACGCGCGCCTGCTCGCCGGCGAGGTAGCGCGAGCCGAACACGGCATCCGCGTTGCCTTCGAGCAGCGGGCGGAGGAGGCGCGGGTATTCGCAGGGGTCGTATTCGAGATCGGCGTCCTGGACGAGCGAGAAGTCGCCGGTGGCGTGACGGATCGCGGTCCGGACCGCGGCGCCCTTGCCCAGGTTCACTTCGTGCCGGAAGAGGCGTATGGCGGGCGTGGCCGCGGCGAGGCGCGAAAGGATGTCCCAGGTGCCGTCGGTCGAGCGGTCATCGACGATGACCAGCTCGCGGTCCATGGCTTCCGGAAGCGGCGCGCTGAGCACCTGCGCGATCGAACGCTCGACGACCGTGCGCTCGTTATAAACGGGCATCAGTACGGAGAGCTTCATCGGTTCACCCCAGTATAATAGGTGCTGAGTTTTTCATAACTCGGCAGAGGAGACCATTTCTATGTCATCGGAAAGCCGCCGCAATTTCCTGATGCGCTCGGCAGCGGGACTGGCCGCGGCGCCGGCTGTGCTCGGGTCGCAAGCCAACTCGGCGCTGACGCTCGGCGTAATCGGCTACGGCAATCGCGGCTCGTACGTGAGCGGGATCTTCGCGAAGCACGAGTCGCTGCGCGTGACGGCGGTGTGCGATATTTTCGCCGACAAGCTCGAAGCGGCCGCGCAGAAGTTTCCCGGGGCGAAGCAGTATCGCGACTACAAGGAACTGCTCGCGAGCGGCGTGGACGCGGTCCTGATCGCGACTCCGGCTTTCCTGCATCCCGAGCACTTCGAGGCGGCAGTCGCCGCGCGCAAGCACATCTTCATGGAAAAGCCCGCGGGCGTGACTCCGGCGGGATGCCGGAAGGTGATCGAAGCCGGCAAGAAGGCCGACCCCTCCAAGCGCATCACGGTCGATTACCAGCAGCGCTACGGGAAGGATTACCGCAAGGCGTACGAGGTGGTGAAGTCCGGCGAGCTGGGCGACATCAAGCTGATCCGTGCGTCGTGGCTCGGCAGCGGGGCGCCGGTGAAGACCGGACTTCCCGCGAACGAGGAGAAAATCCGCAACTGGTATTTCTTCCGCGAGCTGTCGGGCGACATTCTGGTGGAGCAGGACTGCCACAACATCGACGTCGTGAACTGGTTCACGGGCTCGCATCCGGTGCGCGCGACGGGTTACGGGAGCCGGCAGATCCGGCAGTACGGCGACGTGTACGACAATCTCGCGGCGACGTTCCAGTTCGCCAACGGCGTCGTGTTCAGCTACAGCGCCGACCAGTTCCGCACGCCCGGGTTCCAGGATGTTTCCGAGACGTTCGTGTGCGAGAAGGGCGCGGTCAACGTGTCTCGCAAGGGCTACACGATCTGGCGCGGGAAGCAGCCGCCCGAGACGGCCTCGACCGCGTACGACATCACCGAGGACAACGTGCGCGAGTTCATCGATGGGTGCCTGGCCGGGAAGCTCGAGAATACATCGCTTTCGGCGGCAACGAGCACGCTCACGGCGCTGATGGCGCTCCAGGCGATCGTAAAAGGGCGCGAGATGACGTGGGAGGAGATCACGAAGGCATGACGACTCAAGTTCTGGTCGAGTCCGATCTGGGCGCGGTCGAGCGCGTGGCGCGCGGGAAGGTGCGGGATGTGTACGCCGCGGGCAGCGAAATGCTGATTGTCGCCACCGATCGCATCTCCGCGTTCGATTACATTCTGGCGACGGGCATTCCCGACAAGGGGCGAGTGCTGACGCAATTGTCGGTGTTCTGGTTCGATTTTCTGAAGGACCTGACGCCGACGCACTTCCTGACAGCGGACGTAGACCGGTATCCCGAGCCTTTGCGGCGGTATCGCGAGCAGCTCGAGGAGCGGTCGATGCTGGTGAAGCGCGCGCGCATGATCGAGATCGAGTGCGTCGCGCGCGGCTACCTGTCGGGCTCCGGGTGGAAGGAGTATCAGAAGAGCGCGACGGTGTGCGGGATTCCGCTGCCTCGCGGGCTCAAGGAGAGCGACAAACTGCCCGAGCCGATTTTCACTCCGGCGACGAAGGCGCAGAGCGGCCACGACGAGAACGTTTCCTTCGAGACGGTCGCGGGGCTGGTAGGCGCGGAGCTGGCGGGGCGGCTTCGCGACCTGACGCTCGCGATCTACCGGCGCGCGGCCGATTACGCGGCGACGCGCGGCGTGATCATCGCCGATACGAAGTTCGAGTTCGGGTTCGTGGGCGATCAGCTTGTGCTGGCCGACGAGGTGTTGACGCCGGATTCGTCGCGCTTCTGGCCGAGCGACACGTACAAGCCCGGCGGGCCGCAGCCTTCCTACGATAAACAGTACGTTCGCGATTACCTGGAGTCGATCCGGTGGAACAAGCAGCCGCCGGCGCCGGCGCTGCCGGCCGAGGTCGCGGCGCGGACGAGCGAGAAATACAAGGAAGCCTATCGGGTGCTGACCGGTAAGAATCTGTGAACTTCAACTGGCTGGATGTAGTGCTGGCGCTGATCCTGGCCGCGTCGATCGTGCGCGGCCTCGTGAAGGGCTTGGCGCGCACGGGCATCGGGCTGGCATCGGTGGTCGTGGGCGTGCTGTGCGGCCTGTGGTTCTACGGCGTCGTGGGCGGTCAGATGCGGGACTACATCAGCTCGCGCCCGCTGGCGAACCTGGCGGGGTTTCTGGTCATCTTCACGTTCGTGGTGGTGCTCGGGTGGCTGCTGGGGATGCTGCTCGAGCGGCTGCTGAAGCTCGTCCATCTCTCGTGGCTGAACCGGCTGCTCGGCGGCGCGTTCGGCGCCGTGCGCGGCGTGCTGCTGTGCACGGTGATCGTGTTCGTACTGATGGCGTTCGCGATCAAGCCGCCGCCGCGCGCAGTGGCGGAGTCGCGGCTGGCGCCCTACGTGATGGGCGCGGCGCGGGTGATGGCCTACGCCGCGCCGCACGATGTGCGGGCGAGCTTCCACGGGAGCTACGACAAGCTCAAGGGGGCGTGGAAGGAGATGTTCGAGAAGAAGGCGCCGCGCAAGCTGGAAGCGGACAAGCTGTAGGGATTGGCTTGACACACAATCTGGTTTGCAGTACAAACTGGATTGGGTGACAACATGGAACAGCTTCCCCCCGAGCGCGTCCGCGAGATTCCCAAGTGGACCCGCGCGTACGCGGCGAACCGCACGCTTCCGGCGCTGGTGTTGATGGCGGTTTGCCTGATCATGTTCTATTGCAGCACCCGCTTCTTCCCGGATGCGGGTGAGGCGTGGCGCGCGGGCCGCCAACTCCAGTTCGCTGGCGCGTTCGCCGCAGGCCTGGTTTGCCTCGCACCCATGCTCATGATGGCGGTTCCCGTGGTGGCGCGCAGCGTGCAGCGAGCGCTGTTCCGGGCGCTCTACGGTGCGGAGGGCGAGGTCGCGCCGGCCTCACCGCCGCAGCCGCGGCGCGCTGTCCGATATGCCGTCTTCGCGCTGTTCGCAGGCGGAGTGCTGGCCCAGGTCGCCTTCGGCTCGCACATCCCGGACCGCTACGGCCAGCCGGTCGCCGCTCTATACGTGCTTCCCTTCCTCATCATGCTCTCGCGCTTCACAGGCCTCGCAGGCGTGCTGTATCCGCTTCTGTTCGGGCTGCACGCGCTGCTGATCGTCGCCGGCGTGCCCATCTGGTTCGAGGGCCGATGGGCGGGACTCAACATCCTGCTGCCCGTGGGCCTCTACGGGATTCTGAGTCTGCTTGCCGGGCATGTCTACAACCGCGTCGCTCTGCGGCGGCTGCGGCGCTTTGGAGCCGCATGAAGGAGCTGGACCGCGCGATCCACGAACCGGCACGGCTGCGCGTGATGATGGTCCTGGCGGGCGCGGAGGAGGCCGATTTCAACTTTCTGCGCTCGGCGCTCGGGCTCACGAGCGGGAATCTTTCAGCTCATCTGGACCGGCTGCAGAAATCGGGCTATATCCAGATCCGCAAGAGCTTTCAGGGCAAGATGCCGAAGACGGAGTGCCGGCTGACGCGCGCCGGATCCGCGGCGCTCGCGCAATACTGGAAGGCCATCGACGCGATCCGGGCGCTCGACAAACGCACCCCGTGACAGTTTACAATTCTTTACATTCAGGGAAATGTTTGTTCCGTCTACATTCGATTCAGGGACGTGCGCTTCTCAACCATCCTGTTTTTCATTTCGATCGCTGCGGCAACGGCGGCTGAGCCGGCGCTTGCGCCCGTGAGGGTCTGCCAGATTCTCGAAGAGCCGGCGAAGTACGCGGGGCAAACCGCGCTGGTGCTCGGGCGGTTCTCGTTCCGGGAGCAGGGCCGGTTTCTGAGCGAGCGCGCGTGCGAGGCCAGGGTGGGATGGCCGGGCGTGCTGCGCGTCGTTGCCGATTCGAAGACCGGTCCCGTGCCGCCGGGCCCGCTGGCCGTCGAGTCTACGCTGCTCGACCGCAAGCTCGCGGAGATGAAGCGCTCGACCACGCTCGCGAACTTCCGCTTCGGAAGCACCGACTACGACCGCTGGGCGCTGATCTACGGCCGCGTGGAGCTGAGTCCCGCCTACGCGGACGGGCCCGCGAAGGATGCCAGGAAGACCGAGTTCGATCCCGCGCCGGGCCGCATCGTGTGCCGCGAGGCGCTCATCGTCTTCATCGGCGAGCGGTGACTACAATGAAGAGTGGACCTGCTGATCTTCGACCTTGACGGCACGCTCGTCGATTCCAAGCTGGATCTGGCGCACTCGGTGAACGCCACGCGCGAGCACTTCGGGCTTCCGAAGCTCGATGTGGCGACGATCGGCCAGTACGTCGGCAACGGCGCGCCCGTGTTGATCCGCCGCGCAATGGGCAACGGCGCGAGCGATGCCGACGTGCGCAAGGCGCTCGAATACTTCCTCTCCCATTACGATCAACACAAGCTCGATGACACGCGAGCATACCCGGGAATTCCCGAGGCGCTCGCGGAGCTCGAGGCAGCGGGCGTCCGGATGGCGGTGCTGACGAACAAGCCGGTGCGCGTCTCCACCGCGATCATCGAGGGACTCGGGCTCGCGCGCCACTTCGCCAGGATTTACGGCGGCAACAGCTTCGAGCAGAAGAAGCCGGACCCGGTCGGCGTGAACACGCTGCTCGCCGACCTGGGCGCCGCGCGCGAGCGCACGCTCATGGTGGGAGACAGCTCGGTGGACGTGCGAACCGCGCGCAACGCGGGCGTGAAGTGCTGCGGCGTGACCTACGGATTCCAGCCGGAAAGCTTCGAAGGCGATCCACCGGATATGATGGTTGATCGGCCCGAGGAATTGGCGCGGGCCGTCATCGACGAACGAAAGACTCGAGGACTCATCAACTCATGACGTACAAGCCGGGCACGCAAGCCCCCGCGACGGGAATTTACTGGTGCAGCGTTTGCAAGACGCCTGCGTCGTTCACGAAGGAGCAGCCGCTTCCCGAGTGCAGGAACAAGTGCGGCCGCGGCCGCTGGGAGCTGGTCAGGGAGCAGCCCGAGGCGGCGAAGCCGGAGGCCTGAAAGTCTACCGCAGCGTCGCGGTGACGACTTCGCCTTCTTTGATGTCGTCAGTCGGATTCACGATCACGCGCTCTTCGCCGCTCAGGCCGGAGAGCACTTCGACGATAGGGCCGTAGTCGCGTCCCAGCGTCACTTTCGTGTAATGTGCCGCTCCGGTTTCGGGGACGGTAACCACGTAGCTTCCATCCGATTTCACCATCAGCGAATCGGCCGGGATGACGAGCGGGGGTTCGGCGCGCGTTGCCGCCAGGCGCACCTGCGCGTACATTCCGGGCAGAAGCTCATGGCGGGCGTTCGGCACCTGCACCTCGGTGAGCAGGGTGCGGGTGCGCTCGTCGAGCGAGTTGGCGGTGCGGGTGACTTCGCCGCGGAACACCTTGCCCGGAAGCTCCTGGAGCATCACACCGGCCGGTTCGCCGGGGCGCACCATGGGCGCGTAGGCCTGCGGCACGTTGACGTAAATGCGCAGGCGGTCGATCTGGGCGAGGTTGAACATCGGCTTCGCGTTCGCACCGCCGCCCGAGGTGATCAGCGTTCCGTTGTCCACGTTGCGCGCCGTGATGATGCCGGCGAAGGGCGCCGTGACGCGCGAGAACCCCTTCAATTCCTGAAGCCGCTGGAGATTCGCTTCGGCGGCCTGGACGTCCGATTCGGCGGCCTGGACCGCGGCCTCGCCCGCGCGCACGTTGGCCTGCTGGGCGTCGAAATCGGCCTGCTTCTGGTCGCCTTCCTGCTGCGCCAGCACGCCCTTGTCCACAAGCGGGCGCCAGCGCTTCAGGCTGACGTCGGCGAGCCTGAGGTTCGCCTCGGCCTGGCCGAGCGCGGCGCGGGCGCGGAGAGCGGCGGCGCGGCTTTGCTCGATCGCGGCGCGCGCCTGGCGGATCTGCTGGTCGAGCTCGGGCGTTTCGATCTCGGCGAGCAGCTGGCCGGCGTTCACGCGGTCGCCGATATCGACGAGACGGCGTTTGAGGTAGCCGTCCGCGCGCGCGTAAATCGGGATCTCGCCGATCGCGTCGATGTTGCCGGGGAGAACCGTGTCGGAACTCGGCGCAGAGCGGCGCACCGCGGCGACGTTCACGCGGCGGCTGCGCGCGGCATCGCCGTTGGCCTCGGCGACGAGCTCGTGCTGGCGGCGGCGGCGCGGCATGTAGCCCGCCGCGAACACGCAGATGAGCACGAGCACCGCCGCGAAGCCGAGCAGGCCGTAGCGGCGCGTACGCCGCGGCCCGGGCCTCGTGGGTTCCACCCGGTTGCCGGTTTCGGTGACCATTCTTAAAACTCCTCGCGATCGAGAGGTTCCGGCTGTTTCCTGCGCAGCAGGCTGTAGACGACCGGAACGAAGTAAAGCGTTGCGAACGTGGCAAGAATCAGGCCGCCGATCACGGCGCGGCCTAGCGGCGCGTTCTGTTCCCCGCCCTCTCCCAGGCCGAGCGACATCGGCACCATGCCGATGATCATGGCGAGCGCCGTCATCAGCACGGGGCGCAGGCGGACGTAACCGGCATCGAGCGCCGACTCGCGCGCGCCGGCCCCCTCCAGCCGCCGGTCATTGGCGAACGTGATCAGCAAAATGGCGTTGGCGGTGGCGACGCCGATGCTCATGATCGCTCCCATCAGCGACGGCACGCTGATGGTCGTCTGGGTGACGAACAACATCCACAGGATGCCTGCCAGCGCGCCCGGCAGCGCCATCATGATGATCAGCGGATCGAGCCAGCTCTGGAAGTTCACCACCATCAGGAAGTAGACCAGCAGCACGGCGAAGACCAGGCCCCAGCCCAGGCCCGCGAAGGAGGTCCGCATGCTTTCCACCTGGCCGCGGATTTCGATGAAACTCCCGCGCGGCAGCCTCGGCTTCGATTTCTCCACGATCTTCGTGACCTCGCGGGCCACGCTGCCGAGGTCGCTGCCCTGCACGTTGGCGTAGATGTCGAACACCGGCTGCACGTTGTTATGGTTGATGACCGACATCGCGGTGCGGCGCTCGAAGCTGGCCACGTTGCTCAGGAGCTGCGGCTGCGCCACTCCCGCGGCGGCCACCGGCATCGACGCCAGCGCGTCCATCGAATCCACACGGCGCTGCGGCGTCTGGACCGCGAGCGGGTAGTTCACGTTGTTCTTCGGGTTGAGCCAGAAATTCGGGGACACCTGGCCGCTCGAGCTGAGAGAGACGAGCAGGCTGTTGGCGACGTCGCGCTGCGTGAATCCCAACTGCCCGGCGCGCGTGCGGTCCACGTTCACGCGCACCTCGGGGGCGTCCACCACCTGGTGCATGTGCACGTCCACCGCGCCCGGAATCTTCTGTATTTGCGCGCCGATCTGGCGCGCCAGCGCAAGGTTCTCGTTGATGTTGCGGCCCGCGATCTGGACGTCGATCGGCGCGGGCAGGCCGAAGTTCAGAATCTGGCTGATGATGTCCGAGGGCTGGAAGAAAAACGTAAGCTCGGGGAACTCGCGCTTCAGCGTGTGCCGCAGCTCGCGCACGTACTCCCACGTCGGCGCGTGGTCCTCTTTGAGCGAGACCAGAATTTCGCCGTCGGCCGGCCCTACTGTTGAGATGTCGGCATACGCGAGATTGATGCCGCCGAGCGGCACGCCGATGTTGTCGAGCACGAGCGCCAGCTCGCGCTCCGGGATCACGCGGCGGATCGCGGCTTCGACCTCCGTGAAGTAATGCTCGGTCTGCTCCAGGCGCGTGCCCGAGGGAGCGCGGACGTGGAGGCGGAACTGGCCGGCGTCCACGGTGGGGAAGAAATCTTCGCCGATCATCGGCAGCAGAAGCGCGCTCGTGCCTCCGCAAAACAGTATGAAGCCCGCCACCATGATGGCGCGGTGGTCGAGCGCCCAGTCGAGCGAGTCGCGGTAGGCATCGCGCATTTTTTCGAATCCGCGCTCGAAGCCGAGGTGAATGCGGCGGAACAGCCCGGCCGATTCGCGATCCGGCAGCCCGTTCACGCGGACGTGCTTATCCACCTCGTGGCGCAGCAGGTACCAGACCATGGTGGGAACCAGTGTCCGCGAGAGCAGGTAGGACGCCATCATGGCGAAAACCACGGCGGCCGCCAGCGGCGTGAACAGCCACTTGGCCGAGCCGCTCAGGAAAACCACCGGGACGAAGACGATACAGATCGACAGCGTGGAAACGAACGCCGCAACGGCGATCTGCTGCGAGCCGTCGAGAATCGCGCGCCTGATCGGCTTTCCCTCGGCCATGTTGCGGTGGATGTTCTCGATAGCCACCGTCGCATCGTCCACCAGGATGCCGACCGCGAGCGCCAGGCCGCCGAGCGTCATCACGTTCAGAGTCTGGCCCATGTAGTTGAGGACGATGATCGAAGTGAGAATCGAAAGCGGGATCGACGTGGCCACGACGATCGTGCTGCGCCAGCTTCCGAGGAACAGCAGAATCATGAGGGCGGTGAGGGCCGCGGCGATCACCGCTTCGTGGATCACGCTGTTGAGCGAGGCGCGCACGAAGATCGACTGGTCGAACAAGTACTTCATCTTCAACTCGCGCGGCAGCGTGGCCTGAATGCGCGGCAGGACTTTCTTCACGCGCTCGACGATATCGAGGGTGGAGGCGCCGCCGCTTTTCATGATCGAAATCAGCGCCGACCGCCGGCCGTTCTCGCGCACGATGTTCGACTGCACCGAGTAGCCGTCGCGAACCTGCGCGACGTCGCCGATGTAGACCGTGGCCCCGTTGGCCTGCTTGAGCGGCAGCCGGTTCAGCTCGTCGATGACCTCCGGGCTGCTGTTCAACCGCACGCTGTACTCGCGCCCGCCCATCTTGGCGGTTCCGGCGGGGATGATCAGGTTCTGGAGGCTGATGGCGTTGCTGACGTCGGTGGCCGAGAGGCCTTGCGCGTAGAGCGCCTGCGGGTCGAGGTCCACCATCACCTGCCGGTACTTGCCGCCGTAGGGCAGCGGCACCGAGGCGCCCTGCACGGTAGCCAGCTGCGTGCGGATGAAGTTGGTCCCGTAGTCGTAGAGTTCCTGCTCGGAAAGCTTATCGCTCGAGATGCTGACCTGAAGAATGGGGACGCTCGCGGCGTTATACCGCAGGATGTTCGGCGGGAAGATGCCGGGCGGCAGCACGCGCAGCACCGAGTTCGACTGCGCGTTGATCTGCGCCACGGCGGCTTCGATCTTGGCATTCGGCTGGAAGAAGATCTTGATGTGGCTGAAGCCGAATACGGACTGCGATTCCTGGTGCTCTATGTCGGCGACGGTCGTGGTGAAGGCGCGTTCGGCAATCGTGACGATACGGCGCTCCATGTCCTCGGGCGACATGCCGGAGTAGGAATAGATCACGCTGACCACCGGAATGTTGATTTCCGGGAAAATGTCGGCGGGCATGCGGACGATCGAGACGGCGCCCAGCAGTGCGATGACCAGCGCGGCAACTACGAATGTATACGGCCGTCTGAGAGCGAGGCGAACAATCCACATAATCTACTGGAGACGAACGGAGACACCCTGCGGGAGGACGCAACCCCGATAACCCATAAGTTTATCAGGTCTGGAAAAAGAGCCTGACTATGAATGGCGTAACGGAGTGCGGTGGGGTTACGGCTCCCCGATCTCCCGCTTGATCAGCCCCGCGATGCGCGAGGCAAACGCCTCTACCTGGGCCATCTCCGGGCCCTCGACCATCACGCGGGCCAGCGGCTCGGTTCCCGAAAAGCGCACCAGAACGCGGCCCGTGTCCCCGAACGCCTGCTCGGCGGCGCGGATTTCCTCGGCCACGGCGGGCATCTGGTCGAGCGGCTTGCGCGACCGCACGCGCACGTTCACCAGCCGCTGCGGGTAAATTTCCAGCCCGGCCGTCAGTTCGTCGAGCGACCGGCCCGTTTCCGCCATGATTTCGAGGATGCGCAGAGCGGTCAGCAGGCCGTCGCCCGTAGTGGCATAGTCGCGGAAGATGACATGGCCCGACTGCTCGCCGCCCAGCACGGCCCCGGAGCGAAGCATTTCTTCGAGGACGTATTTATCCCCCACCGGAGTGCGCGCCAGCGCGATGCCGCGGGCGGCCAGGGCGCGCTCGAGGCCCAGGTTGGACATCACCGTGGCGATCACCGTGGGCTTCGGCCCGTCGAGGCGGCCCCGCTCCTGGAGGCTGCGCGCGGCCACCAGCAGCACGCCGTCGCCGTCCACGATCTTGCCGGAGCCCGAGACGAAGATGGCACGGTCCGCATCACCATCGAAGGCCACGCCCACGGGGGCGCCTTCGGCCAGCACGCGCTCCCGCAGCTTGCCCACGTAGAGGGCGCCGCAGCCCAGGTTGATGTTGCGGCCGTCGGGCGCGTCGCAGATCGGGATCACGCGCGCGCCGAGCGAGTCGAACAGTTCGGGCGCCAGCGCCGAGGCCGAACCGTTTCCGGAGTCGATGACCAGCCGCAAGCCGTCGAGCCGGCGCGTCATGGTGGAGGCGAGGTAGCCGATGTAGCGGCGGTCGAGGCCGGGGTCCGCAGCCAGTTCCCGCGCGTTCGGCTCGACGCCCGCTTCGAGCAAGGCGGAGATCTCCTCCTCGATCGCGCGCTCGTCTTCATCGGGCAGCTTATACCCGGAGTGGTCGAACACCTTGATGCCGTTGTCGCGATAAGGATTGTGCGAGGCCGAGATCATGACACCCGCGACGAAGGAGCCGCTGCGCGTGAGCCAGGCGACGCCCGGCGTGGTGATGACGCCTGCAAAAAGCACCCGGGCGCCGTGCTCCGCGAGCCCACCCGCCACCTGACCCGCGATCCACGGGCCGGATTCGCGCGTGTCCATGCCGATCAGCACTTCCGGGTCGCGCGCGTGCCGCGCTGCGATTTCGCCCAGGGACGCACCCAGGGCGTGCACCGTTTTCGGATCGAGCGGAAACTCCCCTGCTACCCCGCGAACCCCGTCAGTTCCGAACAGCCGCCTTGCCATCGCCCCCCACTTTCTCGAGTGTGACGCTCACGCGAACCACCGGCGAGGAAACGAAACGCACCTGCGGATCTCCCAAAAACGTGTCCACCTGGAACTGCTGCTTGACGACGACGCGCGAAATGTCGATCGGGTCTGTCTCGACGAAGGCCACCCGCCGGACGTGGCTTTCCGGCCCCTCGATCTTCAGCGAGGCGGGCTCCACGCGCTGCCCGGCGACGCGATAGCCGGCAGGCGGCGGGGTCGAGAACCGGACCTTCACCGGAACCTGCGCCTGCCTCCGCCACTCGAACGGAATGCGAATCTGCGCGGGCGTCCAGCGAACCGCGGTCAGGCCGGCGGGGACGTCGATCTGGCGCCGTCCGATTGTGATGGTGTGCTCGCCCGGCCCGCGCACGTCGTCGAGATCGAGCGTGACGGCTGCCGAGGTGTCCACATGCCTGAGCCGCGCCGACGGGCCGCGTAGTTCAAGCGAGACGTGGGTCGGAAGCTCGGTCGTGGGAACGAGTTCCTCCGGCATGTTCTTGTAGGCGACCGGCGCCGTGACCGTGGTGACCATCTCGGGGCTGGCGATGAAAGTGATCCAGAGCGCGAACGCGACCGCGAGGGCGAACAGCGGCCAGCCGATTCTTCGAGCGAAGTTGACCATCAGAGGCGCTCCGCCTGCTTGGAGTGTTCCTGCCCCTCGCCCGCGTCGAACAGCTCAGGCTCACGCACGGTGAGCCGCCGGTCGTCGCGGCGCTTTCGTCCGAAGTGCTTGGCGATGCGGTCGGCGACGTCGTTCACAGTGAGGCCCGACTCGAGCTCGCCGAAAGCCGCCACCGACAGGCGTCCGGTTTCCTCCGAGACAACGAGCGCGAGGCAGTCTGCCTCCTCGGTGATGCCGATAGCGGCGCGATGGCGCGTGCCGAGCTTGCGCGCAAGCACGGGGTTCATGCTGAGCGGCAGGAAGCAGGCTGCTGCGGCAATCTTGTCGCCCTGCACCACCACGGCCCCATCGTGCAGTGCCCCGCCCGGCTGGAAGATCGAAAGCAGCAGGTCGCGCGACAGGTTCGCGTTCAGGTTCACGCCGCTTTCGATGAAGGTGCGCAGCCCGGTGTCGCGTTCGAGCACGATCAGCGCGCCGACGCTCTGCTGCGAAAGGCGGCTGAGGGCGAGCAAAATATCGTCGGTCGATTCGCGGCGCTGTATGCTGCCCCCGAAGCCGAGCCAGCGGCGGCGCCCGATACGCGCCAGCGTCCTCCGGATCTCGCTCTGGAACAGCACGATCACGGCGATGGCCGTGTACGGCACCACGATGGCAAGCACGCTGCGCAGCAGCTCGAGGCCCGTCCACACCGCGATGACGTAGACCGCCAGCAGCACCCCGATGCCCGCGATCACCTGCGCGGCTCGCGTGCCCTTGAACACCATGATGAGCTGGTAGATCAGGAAGGCGACGACAAGAATGTCGATAACCGCGGTAAAGGTTAGCTTCGGCAGCCAATAGGTAAGCGGGGACATCTTGAGAACTACATTCTAACCGAAGCGGAAGACCGCTTCTTTGAGTGGGATGCCGCGCACATCGATGCGGCCGAGGTCCGTAGTCCCCAGGCCCGCCGCCTCGGCGAGTGTGAGCGTGTTTTCGCAGCGGTGGAACGGCGCCGTGCCGCGGGCCGCGCGCGGGTCGTAGCCCATGGCGGCGGTCGCCACGGCGTCGGTCGCGACGGCGTTCGTGCCCGCGATGAGCAGGCCCGGGCGGACGGCGCGGATTCCCTCGACCCACGGCCCTTCGCCCCCGGCGACCGTCTCGATGCCGTCGATGATCGCCAGATCGATGGGGCGCGCGGCGGCCAGGTCCGCGACGATGCGCGGAACCCGCACGCCGGGGTCGCGGCTCGGCGCGGCGTTCACTTCCTGCGGCGCGCTCTTCGAAATGGCACGTTTGGCGAAATGCAGCGTGTCCGCGCGGCCTTTCGTGGGCTTCTCGTTGGGTTCGGCCTCGCCCGCGTCGTCGCCGTAGATCGAAGCCGGCGTGATCCCGAAAATGTTCTTGAGCGATAGCGTCACGCCGCAGGTCTCGTGGTTCTTCAGCTTCGCCAGGCTGACGAAGACGTCCGTGTCTTCGTACGCATGATTCAGGTCGTAGGCCGCATACATGTACGCGCGGCCGGGCACCTTCAGGCGCGAATACCGCTTCGCCTTCCCCAGGTTGTTCGTGTTTTCGAACTCGACCGCCGGCGCGGTCCTGGCGAGCGCGCGCACGTTCCAGCCGGAATCGAGCAGGTATTCCTCGAGCGGGCCGCCCGACGCCCAGCAGCTTTCGACGAACCGCACACGCCGCGCTCCCGCCTCTCCGCAAAGGTGCGCGAACACAGCGGCGAGCTTCGGGTGCGTGTAGTGCGTGACTCCGAGGGGCCTGCCTTCAAGCTTCAGCCCCGGGCTGCCGGTGAGGTTCAGCTTCACCGTGACGGTCTTGCCGCGAACAATGCCCGCCAGACCCCCAAGCTGATCGAACATTCCGTTGAGCGTCGCCGCGAGATCGACTGTGTAGCTATCGGCCCTGGCGATCGCAACGGGCGCGCCGGGCGCCGCTTTCCCAACGGCGGCAGTTCCCGCAAGCGCGAGAAAATCCCTCCGAGTCATACCTTTACTCTAGTACGAGCGCGGCCGAGACCGTCACCTGGTCGATGTCCACGCCCGTGCCGCCGCCTTCGGTTTCGTAGGTCTCCAGCTCGCGCGGCTGCTTCTCGGGCGTGTAAAGCGTGGCCTTCTTGTACTTCGAAAGCATGTGGACCGCGATCGATTCCACCGGGTAGCTCGTGTAATTCGTAAGTTGCAGCACGACGCGCGTGTCGTCCCCGAGCAGGCTCGAGAGCATGCCCGCCACGTTGAACAACCGCGCCCCCAGGTTCGTGCGGCCGATCATCGAGTTGATGTCTTTCCAGATGTCGTCGATCCGGTCGAGTTCTTTCTTCTCGAGCGTGATCTGGTCTTTGCGCGGCGGCGGGAATTTCCAGCCGGGCGGCGCAGTGAGCAGCGTGCCCCCGCTGCGCGTGAAGCCGCGGAGCGCTTCCTTGTGCCCGGGCGAGACCGACTCGGGATCTACGTTGACGGCCATCGACGCGCCGCGCAGCGATGCCGTGTCGAGCTTCGCGAGCGGGACGGGCCGCACGGGCGTGTGCTTCACGGCGATCATGTCGAGCACGCCGCCCGAGAGCAGCGCGCCGCTCGACGGGTCCTCGATGATCGCCAGTCGCCCGTATGGCTTGAGCGCGCGCCAGTCCTTGTGGTCCTCGAAGAAGCGAAGCTGCGCGCCGATGCGCCGCCAGTCCGCGACTGCCCGCGGATCGCGCGCGAGCAGGCGGCGCGTGAATTCTTCGTCGAGCGCGATCACCCAGCGCGCCCCGACGGTCTCGGCGTCCGAGATGGCCTGCAGGTAGCGCGTCACCGGCAGAACGGATTTTTCGGGCGGCCGGTTCGCGATCCAGACCGGCGCCTCCGAGGCCGCGCGCGCGAAGCGCAGGAAGCCGGAGTTGGTGTCGATCCACGGGCCCCCGGTCGCCGCGGCCTTGGCCTCGACCCGCACGCCGGGCCAAACGCCCTGGCCGGTGCCTACGATTGCGGCGGGTTCGTCGAACCGCATCTTCGCTCGCGGCGGCAGGTGGATCGCGACCTTCTTCGCCTCGCCGAGCGCGGCGTCGAAGGCCCGAGCGGAGTCTGCTTCGAAATCCCCTTCGAGCGCCAGGCCGGTCAGCTTCGCATCGACGGCCTTGCGCACCGTCGGGGTCGCTTCGGCGGGCGCGCGCACGACACCCAGCACCGCAATCCCGCGCTCGGAAGCCGCATCGGAGAACGCCGCGGACCAAACGCTCTGTTCTACCAGCAGGCAGTTGACCGGAGTCTCGGCGACCAGATCCAGAGTCTTGGGATCGTTCGACGACCAGCGCGCCGGAGTCCAGTTCGCGGCCGCTGCCGTGGCGGCCAGAAAGACGGCAAGCACCATGCCTCTATGGTGCCGCAAAGTAGAACACGAAGGCCTCGCCCCTCACGCGCATTACGGTCCTCGCGCAGGTTGTCATCGCGCTACTCCCAATCGCACAGCGTTTCAAGATACGCCGCCGAGCCGTCGCGCAGCCAGCCGTCGAGCTGCGCGGGTTCCTTGAGCTGCTGGCCGCGGACTCTCGGAACCACGATGTAGCGGCACTTCAGCGCGGGTATCGCCGTCATATCGCCCCACAGCTTCTCGAACTGCGCGACCGGAAAAATGTCTTCCTGGCCCTTGCCCCAGCGCTTTTTGACGTCTTTCAGCGTGATGTAGGTCGGCATGCGCGCCGCCAGCGTGCGGACGGCCTGCGCGACCGCGGCCTCATCGGCGAGCGAGGCGCGCGTGAGGCCGAAGACGTCGAGCAGGCGGTCGATGTCGATCCACATCGTGTTCGAGTTGTAATAGGATAGCGACGACTCGATCGCCTCGTTCGGCAGCGCGAGCCCCTCCACCAGCCGCGTGCGGCCTTCGATGCGCGCGAGGCCGCCGCCGCGGTCGTCGATGTGGCGCGTGATGACCTCCGTCGTCAGCGCGGCGCCTTCCTGGATGTGGTAGCCCAGAAGCGCGGGGTCGAGATCCGCGCCGAGCGTGTCGATGTTGTGCACCATCAGGTGGCGCAACCCGGGCCGCTCGTTGAGCAGGCGGCGCAGCACGCCGTTGCGCAGCATGTTCGGCACCTCATACCAGTGCCCCACCGGATGCAGGCATTGCGCGGGCAAATTGTCCGTGTAGTCGCTGCCCTCGCCCGCCTGCCTGGCCCAGTGTATGAGCGCCGCGTGCAGGCTTTCGCGCACCTTCTGCGCCTGTTCGTCGAGAAGCTGCTGCGGCATCTCCTCCCACGCGAACCGCAGGTCGCGCGCCATGGGGATCATCCGCAGCCCGATGGCGCGGCCTTCCGACAGCATCAGCGGACCCGCGTACCCGCCGCCTTCGGCGCGCAGCCACGCCTCGATGGGCCCGTGCGTGAGATAGCTCGTCGTCAGCACGTGCGGCACCGTCGCGCCCGCCAGGCGGCTCGCGCGGCGGCTCTTGGCCAGATGCACCTCGACGAAATTGCGGTGGCGCCCGCCCAGCTTCGCGAATGGATTCAGCGCTTTCACGACGCCCGCGCCGCGCGTCCAGCGGCTGCCCGCGCCGCCCGCGAGCGACACTACGGCCACCTCGCCCGCCGCGAGCGCCGCGCGGCCCGCGCGCAGGTAGCGCTCCGGCAGTCCGGCCGTCGCGTCGCAGACGTCCTCGGGCGCGGCGTCTTCGATGAGGCTGCTCGCCGGAAGCCGGTTTTGCGCGAGGCCGATGCGTCCGGCCCGCAGGTCCGCCTGGATCTGCTCGTGCTGCACGCGATCGAAGCCGTGCTGTTCGAGCAGCGCCTGCAAACTGCGAGCGTGGCCGTCCCCTTCCGCGCGCCCCTGCGGAATCAGGTGATCGAACACGCGCTCGACAGCGCCCGCCAGTTCCGGCGCGCTGCGGCAGGCCTCGCCGAAACGGCCGAGTTCCGCGCGCCGCGACCGCGAAAGCAGGCGCGGCTCGATGCGCAGCAGCGCCGGCACGGTGAGCGTGTAGTACGCCGGAGGCATGAGCGCGCCTTCGCCCGCGAGCAGCTCCGCCGAACTGCCGCGCTCGTTGATCGCAAAATCGTAGACCACCGGCTCCATGGCGAACGGCACGGCGCCTTCCAGACGCCGCTTCGTTTCGCTCATGATGGCGTGCAGCCGTTCCTGCGCGCGCCGCTTCTGCTCCGGCGCGAACAGGAACCCCATGCCGCCGCCGGACATGCCGCCCAGCATCCAGAAGCCGCGGAACGCCTCGCCGAACTCGGCGCGCACCGCTCTTATGAGGCTCTCGGTGTAGAAATTCGTCGCCCAGGGGATGATGGTCTGGATCGGACCGAAGAAGTTGCGTTCCGTCGCGCCGCCCAGCCCATCGATATCGCCCCCCTTCAGCTTGCCGGCGATCTCGTCGAAGATGCTCATCGCCTCCAGCCGCGCGTTCCACTCGGCCTCGGAGCGGAGCAGGTACTTTTCGGTGACCATCTCGAGGATCGGCCCCACGTCCTGCGCCATGCCGCCGTGTACCAGCACGAGGCTTTCCTGAAGTCGCGCGCGCGCCGCGGGCTTCACTTCCTCGAATGAGAGCACCTGGTGGCGCGGCAGCAGGCACCCGCGGCTGACGCCGAACTCCGGATCGCCCTCCGCCGCCTCGACGCCCTGGATCAGCTTCATCCCCGGCCACAACCCGCCGGAATCCTGCCAGCCGCCGCCCGAGCCTCCCAGCCACTCGCCGAGGATGGCGCGCGCCGCGACCGTGCGGCGGTCGCTCTCGGTGAGCGGGCCTGTGAGGCTTTGGATCTGCCGCGTCGAGCGCATCGACACCGCGATGAGGCAGGCGAGCAGGTTCGTCGAAACCGCCAGCCGCGAGCCTTTCGGGATATCGTTCACGCGGCTCACGATCTCGATGCCGTGCCCCGCGCGCCCGGTGAGCCGCGCGAGCAGGTCCGCGAGCGGCTGGTCGGCGCCCTCCATCGCCTGCGGCACGATGCCGGAGGCGATGACGGCCGCCTTGAGCAGCCCCAGGTAATCGCGCGCGAAGTCGAACACCTCGGCGAAGCTCGTGAGGTCGGCAGCCGCGCCAAGGTCCACGCTCACCAGCCGCAGCACAGGCTCGTCGATCACGCGGAAATGCGCCTCGACCGGCGGCCTCGGCTCACTCGATGCCCCGCCGCGCACCGCGAGATCGATCGAAATATTCAGCACGCGCGCGCCCTCGGGGAAATCCATCCCGAGGAAAAAGATGTCGCTCCAGCCGCTGTGGCTGAGGTCCATGCGGACGGGCGTGGACTCGCGCAGCACCGGAAACAGGCCGTCGCCCGCCAGCAGCTCCGGCCGCACCGCGAGCGGATAATCCGCCGGATGGCCGATGCGCGCGAGCCACTGGTTCCCGCGCACCGAACGCACGCTGCGGCGCACCTGGTTCGCCAGCGTCTGGAACCCGAGCCCGCGGTAGGCCGCCGCCAGACCGGACGAGACCGCCGCGCTCGCGCCGTCGCACGCCTGCGCCCGCAGCAGAATGTCGATCGCTTCGTCGAAGCGCCGCTTCAGCAGGCGCTCGTGCGCGGCAAACGGGATCAGGCCCGCGGCACGCATCCCGGGCTTGTACGGCAGGTGGAACCGGTGGATCGCGTAAAGAAAGAACTGCGCCCGCACGCGCTCGTAGAGGTTTGCGCTGGCGCGCCGAAAACGGTCCAGCTCGTCGCATTCGGCGAGCAACGCCCCGGCGTCAAGCGTGCGGCAGACAGCGTCGAGTGGGCGGTTGCGCGTCTCCGCATCCCGCGCTGTGATGATGCGGACGAGCTCGCTCATCCTTTCGCCGCCGCTTCCATCCCGCGCAGCGCGACCAGCTCGAGCAACTGCGAAAGCACCTCGTTGCGGTCGCGTCCGCTCAGCGCAAGCGCGATCTGCGCTTGCAGCAGCCCGTACTTCACGCCCAGGTCGTAGCGCCGCCCCTCGGCTTGAAACGCGAGATACTGCTCGCGGCCCGCCAGCTCGGCCAGCGCGCCCGAGAGCGTCGCGCGCCCGCCCGCCGCGAGCTGCCGCCCCAGGATCTCCATCACCTCCGGCGTCAGCACGTGCATCCCGAAGAAGCAGAGATAGTGCCCGGCGCGCAGCCCCGGCACGATGAGGTTCTGCTCGGCTTCGGTCGGCGTCGGCTTCTCGATCACCGTTTCGATGCGGTACAAGCCCGCGCGGCCGGACACGCGCTGGCCGCCCACCGCGCCGTAATGTGCGAGCAGGGTCTCGCGCGTCGGCTGCACGGCCGAGACCGGCGACGATTCCGCCTCCGCCACCTCGACCAGCCGCCGCGCGCACGCGCCCGTATCCGCGCCGACGTAAACATGGTCTCCCACCAGGTGCAGGAACGGCCCCCCCTCGATGAAATCCCGCGCGCAGTAGACTGCATGCCCATACCCGAGCGGCTCGCCCTGCGGGATGAACCGCACGCGCTCGCCCCCGGCCTTCGCGTACGCGGCCTCATCGCCGGGACAAACAACCACGCAGATATCTTCGATTCCGGCGGCGAGCGCCTCATCCAGAATGATCCGCAAGACGGGCTTCTCGACGCCGTCGCGGTCGGTAAGAGTTTGAAGCGGGAGCGTACGCTGATTCCGTCCTGCGGCTGTGATCACAGCTTTGCGGATTCGCATGGCGTTTTGGTCAATGATAACTAGAAGTGCAGCCCGCCGCTGCAGATGAGCACTTCGCCGGTGACGTAATCGGAAAGCGGCGAGCAGAAGAAGAGTACCGCGCCCGCCGCCTCTTCGGGCGTCCCGAGCCGGCCGAGCGGACAGGCGGCCTTCACGGCTTCGAGCACCTTCGGCTGCACGCCGAATGCGATCTGATGGCCCTGTATATCGACCGCGGCGCCGTCGCCGAGCGGCTGCACCAGGCGCGTCTCGATCAGCCCGAAGCCCACCGCGTTCACGTTGACGTTGTAGCGGCCCCACTCCTTGGCGAGCGTCTTCGTCAGGCCCGTCACACCCGCCTTGGCGGAGGAGTACGCCGCCTGCCCCGCGTTGCCGTCCGTGCCCGAGATCGACGTGATGTTGACCACCTTCCGCATCACCCGCCGCCCCCCGGCCGCTTCCCGCTTCGCGGTCTCACGCAGCCAGCCCGACGCCGCGCGGAGAATGCGGAACGGCGCCACCAGGTGCACGTCGAGCATCGCCTGAAACTGCTCGTCCGTCATCTTCTGGATGACGTTGTCCCAGGTGTAGCCCGCGTTGTTGACGATAATGTCGATCGAGCCGAAGCTCGCGAGCGTCGCCGCGATGAGGCGCTCGGGGAATCCGGGCTCGGTGATGTCTCCCGCCAGATGCGCCGCGCGCCCGCCGCCGCGCCCTAGAATCGCCTCGGTTTCGGCCGCGGCGTCCTCGTCGAGATCGTTGACGAAAACCGAGGCGCCCGCCGCCGCGAGCCTCGCAGCGATGGCGCGCCCGATCCCCCGGCCTGAGCCGGTGACCAGCGCTGCCTTCTGCTCCAGCGTGAACGGCAGACGCGCCTCCCTGTGGGGCAGGCCCGTAGGCCTGTCCCACACCTGCTAGATAATCTCTTCCGTCATCGGATCCCACCGCACGGTCGTCTGCCGGCGGTACGACGCGATCGCCATCTGGACCGCGATCGACGACCGGAACCCCAGTTCGAACGGAGCCACCGGCTGCTTCCGGCTGCGCACGCAATCGAAGAAATTCTGCATGTGGCGGCCGGTAAAGTCGAGGTACTCGCTTCCGCCCGCACGCTTCGGGGGGGCGCCGGCCGCCTTGCCCTGCGGCTGGTAAATTACCTCGTCCGACTCCGTGTGGATGATCGTGCCCTTCGAACCGAACAGGAAATCCTGCCCTTCCCCGTAATAGTTGTTCGAGAACATCGAGTTCCACGTGAACAGGATTTTCTCCGGCTGGCTCATCGACACGTTCATCGTGTCCGGCACCTGCATCTTCGGCGACAGGTAGTTCGCGCCGGTCATCGTCACGCTTTCCGGAATGTTGAGCCCCAGCGCCTCGTACCAGAAGCCCACCTGGTGAATCATATTCTCGAACACGTTGCCGCCCGAGTAATCCCAGTAAAAGCGCCAGTTGAGATAGCGGTCCGGGTCGAACGAATGGTGCGCGGCCTCGGCTTCAAACGCCGGCCAGTCGATGTGCTCGGTGTCGCAATCCGGCGTGAGCTTCCGCATCCAGCCCCCGTAGGGCGCGTTGCGGTAGTGGTTTGCCTGGATGGCCTGGATGGTGCCCATGCGCTCCGGCGTGATCAATTCCTTGATCTTCTTGATGCCGTCGCCGCTGTTCATCTGCATGCCGATCTGCACGACGCGCCCGGAGTTCTCGAACGCTTTGCGCATGCGCCGCGCGTGCGCGGGATTGAACGCCATCGTCTTTTCCTGGTAGACGTCCTTGCCCGCCTGGATCGCCGCGACGAAACTCAGGGCGTGCTGGTGCTGTGGCGTCGCGATCAGGACTGCGTCGATGGTTTTATCTTCGAGAAGTTCGCGGTAGTCGCGGTAGGCCTTCATCTGCGGCGCGATGGCCCTGGCTTCATCGAGGCGGCGCGTGTAGACGTCCGCTACAGCGACCGCTTCGACATTGGGACACTTGAGCGCGGCCCTGAAAATCTCCTTCCCGCGCGCGCCGGCGCCGATCCACCCGATGCGGATGCGATCATTCGCTCCCATTACACGCCCGGCCGCCGCGAGGCCGGCAATCTGTCCGAAGAAAACTCTGCGATTCGTCATGGCACCTTCCAGTTAAGAATGATATACCGAACGCCCGGATCAGTGCCGCCGGCCGCGCCTGCGATCCAGCTCCGGTTCCGCCAGCGAGAACTGCAACTTGCGCTCGATGGCCTCGACGCGATCGAGCCGCACCCGGACCTCATCGCCGATCGAAAACTCCCGCCGCGTGCGCTCGCCCACGATCTTGCGCGTGTTCTCATGGAAGCTGTAGCGGTCGCCCGGAAGCGTCTCGATCGGCACCAGCCCCTCGATGAACAGTTCTTCGAGCTCGACAAAAAACCCGAAGCGCGTCGTGCTGATGACGAGCGCCTTGAACTCATCGCCCAGGCGGTCCGTCATGAACTTCACTTTCTTCCACTCGAGCAACTCGCGCTCGGCCTCGGCCGCCCGGCGCTCGGATTCCGAACACTCGGCCGCGATCGTCCGCGCCTCGCCCTCCGTCAGCGGCATGGAGTTGAGCACACGGTGGACGACCAGATCCGGGTAGCGGCGGATCGGCGACGTGAAGTGCGTGTAGGTATCGGCCGCGAGCGCGAAGTGCCCCGAGTTCCTCTCGCTGTAGCGCGCCTGCTTGAGCGAGCGCAGCATCAGGTAGTTCAGGATGCGCTCCTCGGGCTTCCCTTCGAGGCGGCTCACCAGCCGCTGGTAGCTGCGCGACGTGATCGCCGGGTTCGCCTGGGGCAGCACCAGTTCGCGCCGCACCTTGCTGCCGTCCCTGTGGCGCGACGTCATCGCGAAGCGCTTCACCGGCACCGCGCCGCCGCCGAGCGAGTAGCCGAAGTGCGCGGCGATCTCTTCGAACTCCATCACGCGCTTCGGATCCGGCGTTTCGTGGATGCGGTAGAGCGACGGAACCCCGGTCTGCTCGATGTGCGCGGCCACGGCCTCGTTCGCCGCCAGCATGAACTCCTCGATGATGCGGTGGGCAATCGTGCGCAGCGCCCGCTCGATGCCGGACATCTGGCCCGACTCGTCGAACTCGATCACCGCTTCGGGCAGGTCGAAGTCGATCGACCCGCGCCGCATGCGCTTGCGGTTGAGAATGAGCGCCAGTTCGCGCATCAGTTCAAACCGGCCCAGCAGATTTCCGTAGCGTTCGCGCAGCCCGGCATCGCCTTCGAGCAGCAGGTGTACGTTCGTGTACGTCATGCGCTCCACGCTGCGCATGACCCCGCGCACGAACTCCTGCCCCACCACATCACCCTGGTGATCGATCTCGAGCAGCGCGGAGACGCACAGCCGGTCCACGCGCGGGTTCAGCGAGCACAGGCCGGTCGAGAGCTCGAGCGGCAGCATGGGAATGGCACGGTCCGGAAAATAGACGCTCGTGCCGCGCAGGCGCGCTTCGACATCAATCGGCGTGCCGGGCCGCACGTAGTGGCTCACGTCGGCGATGTGTACGTGCAGCAGGTATGTGCCGCGCGGCGTGCGGTCCACCCACACGGCATCGTCGAAATCCCGTGCGGTCTCGCCGTCGATCGTTACAACGTCCATGCCGCGGAAATCCGTGCGCCCCGCGGCTTCATCCGCGCGGATCGACGCCGGGTACTTCTGCGCCTGCTCCAGAACGTCCGGCGGGAAGCGGTGCGGCAGGTGGTGCTTGCGGATGACGATCTCGACATCGACGCCGAAATCGTCCGGGTAGCCGAGGATCTCGATCACGCGCCCCACGGCATTCGCGCGCCCCTCGGGAAACTCGAGCACCTCCACGTTGACGATCATGCCGTCCAGATCGGCGGCCCCGGCGGCCTCGGCCGCGTGCGCGCCCACGCGGTCCACGGCGCCCGTGGCGGGCGGCGTCTCGAGCCCCTCCGGAATCTCGATCCATTGCTGGATACGATCATCGTGCGGCACGACGAAATTACCCTTCCGCCCGGCGCGAAACTCCCCGACGACGGTCGCCTGCGCGCGCCGTAGAATGCGCGTGATCTCTCCCTCCACGCGGCCCGCCGAATCCATGCGGCCGATCCGCACGATGACGCGGTCCCCATGCATCGCCTTTTCCGCCGAAGCGGGCGGGATGAAAATGTCGCCGCGCACCGACTCGAGCGGATGGTCCGGAACGACGAAACCGTACCCGTCGCGATGCATGTGCAGCACACCCGAGGCCCACTCGCGGCTGCGGCTCGTGACAACATACTGCCCGCCGCGCAGCTCGATCAGCTCCCCGCGCTCCACCAGCCGCGCCAGCGCGGCCTCGAGCTCCGCGCGCGCTTCGCCCCGCGCCCCCAGTTCCCGCACCAGGTGCTTGAAACTCGCGCGGGCATGCGGCATCGCGGAGATGCGCGCCAGAATTTCCGAGTCCGTCACTTCGGCCCCTTGAACGTAAACACGACGTCCACCGCGCCGCTCGCCGCGCCGGCGGGCTCGTACCGCCGCGAGATGCGCTCGAAGCGGATCCGGTCGTCGCGCATGAGAGCGCGCTCGAACTGGTCCACGAGATCTGTGTTCAGCACGTCGCCGGGTTTCAGTTTCCACAGGGCGCGGGCGCGGGTTGCCGAGGGCTCGGGCAGCCCGTCCAACCGCAACGCGCCCAATTTCGCTTGCGGCCCCTTCTCAACCACGAACGTGAGGTCGGCCACCGCGCGCGCAGGGTCCAGGTGCTTCTCGATCTCGCAGGAGGCGTCGAGATACCCTTCCCGGCCGAGCGTCCCCTGAATGCGCGCCATGTCGAGCGCCGCCTTCTTCCAGCCGGCGACGTCCCCCGGCTTGAGTTCCACAACGGACTTCAGCCGTTCAACCGGCAAGCGGTCCCCCGCGATCTCGATCGCGCCCACGCGATACACCGGCCCCTCCACCACGGTCGTGGTGACCACAACGCCGCCTGAGGCGTCCTTTGCCGCCGTGATCCGCGGAAAGCTCACGCCCAGCAGCCCCTGCTCCTCGTAGAGCCGCCGCACGTTGTAGTCGAGCAGCTCGCGGAATCCGCTCTCTGTGTACTCCGAGCCGGCCGCCGCCTTCGCGAGCGCGGCTTCAAGCGTCGCGGCCGGAAGCGCCTGCGTACCTTCGAACTTCACCGCCGCGATGTGCGGCATCACAGCCGGGCGCAGCGTCGTCGCGATCACCCCGCTCGCCGGGTCGGTCCTCATCCGCGCGACAACCGCCTCCTTCTTCCCCTGCGCTTCAAGAAAACGCTCGACCGCGCGGCAGTAAAACGCCGTCGCCTGCTCATTCGTGGGCATCTGCTTTTGGACGAGCGGCTCGTTCTCCCCGAGCCATGCCCACACGCGCGCCTCGTCGAAATCCGGCAGCTCGATGCGGATCTCCTCGACCTCCTGCGCCTCCTCGACCATAAGCGTGAGATCGAACGCCTCGCCCGCCGGCTTGTAGCGGAATCGCGCCGACGTGAACAGCCCCGTATCCGCCAGGCGCTTGCAGGCGGCCTCGAAATCCTCCGGTGTCGCCTGCGCTCCTACCCGCAGCCCCGAGCCCTGAATCACGGCCTCCTGCGTGTAGCGCACGTTCCCCTCCACCTGAATTCTGGCGATGGGGTACGCACTTGCGATCAGCAGTAGCAGGGCGGGATACACCACGGCACCCATCATAAAATGGACTCGTGCTGAATTGGGTGGTTGTCGGAATCGGAGACATAACGACGCGCCGCGTGATCCCCGCGATCCAGGCCGAGCCGCGCAGCCGTTTATACGGCTTGGTCACGCGCGACCCGGCCAAGGCCGCGCCCTACGGCGGCTGTGTCTGGACGAATCTCGACGACGCGCTGCGCGACCCCGCCGTCGCGGCCGTCTACGTCGCAACGCCGGTCTTCCTGCACGCGCCGCAGGCCATCGCCGCGCTCTCGGCCGGCAAGCACGTTCTGTGCGAGAAGCCCATGGCGCTCAACTATGCGCAGGCTCAAGCGATGAACGCCGCCGCGGCCGGATCCGGCAAGCTGCTCGGCATCGCCTACTACCGCCGCCTGTATCCCAAGCTGCATCGCGCGCAGGAACTTATCGCGCAGGGAGCGATCGGCCGCCCCGTGCTCGCCTACGCCTCCGCGCACGACTGGTTCAACAACGAAGACGGCCGCCGCCCCTGGTTCCTCGACCCCGCGCAGGCCGGAGGCGGCCCTTGGTTCGACACCGCCTGCCATCGCATCGACGTCTTCAACCTGCTGTTCGGCCGCCCGCTCGCGGTCGTGGGGCAGCGCTCGAACGTCGTCCACCAGGGCGCCGTCGAAGACAGCGCCACCGCGCTCATCGAATATGAAAACGGACTGCGCGCAATCATCGACGTGCGCCGCCACTCGCGCATCGACCGCGACGAGTTCCGCATCGTCGGCACCGATGGCGAACTCGACCTGACGCCGCTGAACGGCCCGAAGCTCGCGCACGCCGGCGGCACCGAAACCCTGCCTCCTGACGCGAACCTGCACTATCCGCTGATCGCGAACTTCGCCGCCGCGGTGCTCGACGGCGCGCCGCTTGCATCGACCGGCGCCACCGCGCTCGCAACCAACTGGGTGCTCGAACAGCTATCCTGAGGGTTTCATGGAACTCAAGTCGATCCGGCTCGAAGTCCCGGACGGCGGCAACATCGTCGTCGGGCAAACCCACTTCATCAAGACCGTCGAGGACATCTACGAAGCCATCGTAAACACGGTTCCGCAAATGAAATTCGGCATCGCGTTCAACGAGGCCTCGGGCGCCTGCCTCACGCGAGTGGACGGAAACGACGACGAGTTGCAATCCCTCGCCGCGCGCAACGCCACCGCGCTCGCCGCGGGCCACATCTTCGTGGTCGTCATGCGCGACGGCTACCCGATCAACGTGCTCGGCCGCATCAAAGACGTCCCCGAGGTCTGCTCGATCTTCTGCGCCACGGCCAACCCGCTCGAGGTGATCGTGGCTGAAACCGAACAGGGCCGCGGCGTCCTCGGCGTCATCGACGGCGCGCCTCCGAAGGGCGTCGAAAAGGAGGCGGACGCCGCCTGGCGCCGCGATCTTCTGCGCAAGATCGGGTACAAACGGTAATCGACATGCCAGACCAACCGGAACGAGTATTCGGATTCAACACACGCGCGCTGCACGCCGGCTATCCACCGGACCCTACGACGGGCGCGCGCGCCGTCCCCATCTACCAGACGACTTCGTACGTGTTCGAAGACAGCGACCACGCCGCGGCCCTGTTCGCTTTACAGAAGCCCGGCAACATCTACACGCGCATCATGAACCCGACCACCGCGGTTCTCGAAGAGCGCGTGGCGTCGCTTGAAAACGGCGCGGCGGCCGTGGCCACCGCCAGCGGACAAGCCGCGCAGTTCCTCGCCATTTCGAGCCTGATGGAAGCCGGCGACCACATGGTCTCCGCCTCCACGCTCTACGGCGGCACCTACACGCAATTCGATGTCAGCTTCCGCAGGAT
Source organism: Acidobacteriota bacterium (assembly GCA_050261515.1). Lineage (GTDB taxonomy): Bacteria > Acidobacteriota > Terriglobia > Bryobacterales > Bryobacteraceae > JBLNDJ01. The sequence continues at coordinate 248,187 of JBLNDJ010000048.1, forward strand.
GGGCCTGGAAGCCACTTTTGTCGAGCCCGACGACCCGGAGAACTTCCGCAAGGCCATTACGCCGAAGACGAAGTGCCTCTACGGAGAGACGATTTCGAACCCGCGCGGCAACGTGCTCGACATCGAAGCCGTCGCCAAGATCGCGCACGAACACAACATCCCGCTCATCATCGACAACACGTTTGCGTCACCCTATCTCTGCCGTCCGATCGATTACGGCGCGGACATCGTCTTGCACTCGCTCACGAAGTTCATGGGCGGCCACGGCACCAGCATCGGCGGCATCATCGTCGATGCCGGTAAATTCCCGTGGGAGAAGGGCGCCTTCCCGCAGCTCACCGAACCTTCGCCCGCCTACCATGGCATGGATTTCTCGGAGACCTTCGGCAACCTCGCGTTCATTGTCCGAACGCGCGTCGAGGGCCTGCGCGACATGGGCCCGTGCATCAGCCCGTTCAACGCGTTCCTGATCCTGCAAGGCGTCGAAACCCTCGGGCTGCGCATGGACCGCCACGTCTCGAACGCGCTCGCCGCCGCGCAGTTCCTCGAAGGCCACAAGCACGTCGCCTGGGTGAAGTACCCCGGCCTGCCCTCGAACCCTTACTACAAGCTCGCGCAGAAATACCTGCCCAAGGGCGCCGGGGCAATCTTCTCGTTCGGCATCCGGGGCGGCTACGAAGCAGGACGCAAGTTCATCGACAACGTGAAGCTGTTCTCGCACCTCGCCAATGTCGGCGACGCGCGCAGCCTCGTCATCCATCCGGCCTCGACCACGCACCAGCAGTTGAGGGCCGCCGAGCAGGAAGCCGCGGGCGTCACGCCGGAGCTGATCCGCCTCTCGATCGGCCTCGAAGACGCCGGCGACATTCTCTGGGATCTCGCCCAAGCGCTGGAGGCGTCCCAGAAATAGGATGCGCCTCGCGCTGCTGTGCCTGCTCGCGCTCGGCGCCGCCTGCGCCCAGGACGCCGACCGCGACGGCCTCGCCGACGCGCTCGAGCAGGAACTGCTCGCGAAGTTCGCCCCGAGCTTCCACATCGGCCCATCGGATTGCGACGTCGCGCCCGCCGAGTTCGAGCCGGGCGCGCTCCAGCCGAAGGTGAAGGCCCGCAACGGAACCATCTACGGGCAGGCGTTTTCCACCGGACCCGGCGCGATCGAGCTCCACTACTACCACCTCTGGGGTGCGGACTGCGGCCTCACCGCGCACCCGCTCGACGCCGAATCCGTCGCCGCGCTCCTGCGCAACCAGGACGGTGTCTGGCGCGCGGCATTCTGGTACGCCGCCGCGCACGAGAACACGCTCTGCGACCGCAGCAACGGCGCCGCCGCGCACGTCCTGGGAGCCGTGGACCGCGGGCCGGACGTCTGGATCTCGCGCAACAAGCACGCCTCCTACCTCGCGCCGAATCTCTGCACGGGCGGCTGCGGCCAGGAAACCTGCGACGCCGCCGCGCCGCCGCTGCGCATCGCACAAATCGTCAACCTGGGAGAGATGGGCGCGCCGATGAACGGAGCCGACTGGCTCGCCTCCGCCGCCTGGCCGCTCGCCTCGAAGATGACGCCGCGTTTCACTCCCGCGCTGCTCGCGCGCATGCCCGAAGGAGACGCGCCCGAGGCCGTCCCCGCCCGCACCGTCGCCCGCGGCACGCACGGAACGCTCAAGGTCGCCGCCCGCACCTATGGATCGCTGGTCGCGGCCGACCAGAGCACGGGGAACGCCCTCGACGCCGCCGACCGCCGCACGTCCAACGCCCTCGGAGCCGCCGCCGGCTCCGTCCGCCGGTCGCTCAAACGAACCTTCGAAGCCCTGCGCCCGCACTGACACGGGCCCCCGACCGGCGTTCATCGGCGGCTGAACAAATCCATTTCCGGCCGCGTCTGCCGGCCCTCCCGGAAATTTCCCCGCATCTTTCCCGGCCTGCTAGCATCTACTGTAGCTTGGATAATCTTAATGGGGGTTTAGGGTCATGGACTCCGTTTTAGCGCTACACAGGCTCCACTTCGGCTTTACCATCACGTTCCACTACATCTTCGCCCAGCTCAGCATGGGCCTCGCGCTGCTCATCTTCGTCCTGAAGACCGCCGGCCTGAAAACCGGAAACCGCCAGTATGACGCCGCGGCCCGGTTCTGGATCAGGATCTTCGCCATCACCTTCGCGGTCGGCGTGGTCACGGGCGTCCCGATGGAATTCCAGTTCGGCACGAACTGGTCGCGCTTCTCGAAAGCCGCCGGAGGCGTGATCGGCCAGACCCTCGCCATGGAAGGCGTCTTCGCGTTCTTCCTGGAGTCGAGCTTCCTGGGCCTGCTGATCTTCGGCGAAAAACGCCTGGGCCGTACGGCCCACTGGCTCACCTCGCTCGCGCTGTTCATCGGCACCTGGCTCTCGGGCTACTTCATCATCGTCACCGACGCCTGGATGCAGCACCCGGTCGCCTACGCGCTTGACGCCAACGGCAACGCCTCGCTCACCAGTTTCTGGGGACTGCTCCTCAACCCCTGGGCCGGATGGATGTACCTGCACAACATGACCGGCACCGTCGTCACCGGCGGCTTCGTGATGGCCGCCATCGGCGCGTTCTATCTGCTCACGCGGCGCTTTGAGGACTACGGCCGCATCTTCGTCCGCTTCGGCGTTATCGCCGGCGGCATCGCCGCGCTGCTCATGGCGTTCCCCACCGGCGACGGCCAGGGCAAGATGATCGCACGCCACCAGCCCGTGACGCTCGCCGCCATGGAGGGCCTGTTTGAAACCACCCAGTCCGCGCCGCTCGCCATCATCGGCCAGCCGGACACGCAAAAGAAGCGGCTCGACAACCCCGCCACCGTCCCCGGCATGCTCAGCTTCCTCACCTACCAGCGCTGGACGGCCGAAGTGAAAGGCCTCGACGCCTTCCATCCCGACACGCACCCCGACAACATCCCGCTGCTGTATTACAGCTATCACATCATGGTTGGGCTCGGAACCATCTTCATCGCCGTGAGCGCGATCTCGGCGCTGCTGCTGTGGAAGCGCCGCCTGTACGAAAGCCGCCCCTGGCTCTGGGTCGTCATGCTGCTGATGCCCTTCCCGTTCATCGCGAATACGGCGGGCTGGATGACGGCCGAGCTGGGCCGCCAGCCCTGGCTCATCTACGGAATCATGCGCACCAGCGAAGGCCCCTCGGCGCACGTCTCGAGCGGCAACACGCTGTTCACCCTGCTCGGCTTCATGGGCATGTACACCGTGCTTGGAATCCTGTTCCTGTTCCTGACCCGACACGAGATTGAACACGGGCCGGAAGCGGCGGGCGTGGCCGAACCTGTGCGCGGCCCCGAGCAGATCATTCACTAGAGGGAGGCTCACATGGAAACGATCTGGTTTTGCCTCATCGCCCTTATGCTCGCGGTTTACGTCGTGCTGGACGGCTTCGATCTCGGAGCCGGCATCGTCCATTTCTGCATCGGCCGCACCGAATCGCAGCGCCGCCGCCTGCTCAAAGCCATCGGGCCGGTCTGGGACGGCAACGAAGTCTGGCTGATCGCCGCCGGCGGCACGCTCTATTTCGCGTTCCCCGGCCTCTACGCCTCCAGCTTCAGCGGCTTCTATCTCCCGCTGATGATGGTGCTCTGGCTGCTGATTCTGCGCGGCATCTCGATCGAGTTCCGCAACCACCTGGAGAACGCGATCTGGCGCCCGTTCTTCGATTTCCTGTTCGCCGGCGCGAGCGCCCTGCTGGCGATCTTCTTCGGCGCCGCGCTCGGCAACGTGGTCCGCGGCGTGCCGCTCGATCGCGCCGGGACGTTCTTCCTCCCGCTCTGGACCGACTTCCGCGCCGGGGCCGACGCCGGCATTCTCGACTGGTACACCGTACTCGTCGGCCTGCTCGCCTTCTTCACCCTCACGCAGCACGGCGCGCTGTGGCTCGCGCTGAAGACGGACGACATTCTCGAGCACCGCGCCCGCAAGGTCGCGCGCGTCGCCTGGCTGGGAGTCGTGCTCCTGACCGCCGTCGTCACCGCGGCGACGTTCTCCATCCAGCCGCAGGTCCTGAGCAACCTCGGCGCGCACCCGTGGGGCTACGTCTTCCCCGCCCTCGCCCTCGCCGGCTTGCTCGGCGTCGCCGTGTTCGCGCGGCGTCCCGGGCACCTCGCAGCGTTCCTGAGTTCCTGCGCCTACATCGCCGGCATGCTGACCAGCGCGGCGTTCGGACTCTTCCCCTACGTGCTGCCGTCGAACGCCGACCCTGCGCTCGGCCTGACCGTCTCAAACAGCGCCACTTCCGCCTACGGCCTGCGGATCGCGCTCGTTTGGTGGATTCCCGGAATGCTCCTGGTTTTCGCCTATTCTGCATTCATTTACCGCCATTTTGCCGGTAAAGTGCGCCTGGAGGACGAAGGATATTGACCTCTTGCCTTTCCGGCCGCCAGTGATACACTTGAGTCATATCGTCCTGGACTTCTCCTGGAAGCAGGAGGCATCTACAAGCCCGGCGACTCAGAGGTGTCGTAATGGCATCCGGACCCGTTCCCAGAAAACGTCTTTCCGATCAGGACCCCGGCAAGGCCCCGGAGCCCGAAACCGCGGAAAACGTTGAAAAAATCCGCGAAATCCTGTTCGGTTCCAACATACGGGAATACGAACGGCGGTTCTCGCAGATCGAGTCCCGCGTCTCCAGGGACCTCAACGAACTCAAGGAGGAGATGCGCAGGCGCCTGGCCGCGCTCGAAACTTCCGTCAGCCACGACGCGGAAACCTTGAATGCGAGGATAGAAAAGGAACGCCAGGAACGCGGGGATTCGAATCAAAAGCTGACGCGCGAAGTGGCCGATCTGGCCAATAATCTGGAAAAAAAGGCCCGCGAGATCGAAGATCGAAGCGTTCGCGTGGAGCGCGAGATCCGCGAGCAGATCCAGGCCGCGCGCAATTCCGCCGGCGACGAGCTGCGGGCACAGATCACCGAGCTCGGCGCCTCCATCGACCGCCGCGCCGCCGAGTTAAGAGAGCAGAAGGTGGACCGGGCCGCGCTGGCCAGCCTCCTTAACGAGCTCGCCATGCGCTTGAACCACGAGCCGGGCCTGCCCAACCTGGAGACTCTGGCTCATGGCGGCGCCACCGAGTGATGCCAGGTTCGACGGCTTCAACGAAGCGCAGCGGTTCGCCGAATCGTTGCGGCCGAGCATGGAGGAAGCTGTCCGTCTGTCCGTGCATGCCGACCCGCACGTGCTCGCGGACGCCCTCTATCCCGCCATCGGGCCGGCTATCCGGCACGCCGTCTCGGCCGCCTGGAACGACATGGTCCAGGCGCTCAGCCGGATTCTCGATGACGCACTCTCCCCGCGCGGCCTGCGCTGGCGCTGGGAATCGTTCCGCACCGGACGGCCGCTAGGCGAGATCGCCTACTATCACAGCCTCCAGTTCGAGGTCGGAGAGGTCCTCCTCATCCACCGCGCGACGGGCCTACTGCTCGCGCACGTTTCGCTCGAGCCGCGCATCGCGCGGGACAACGAGCTGGTCTCGGGCATGCTCACCGCGATCCAGGATTTCGTGTCCGATTCGTTCCAGAGAAACGGCGCCACGGCCCTCGAGGCGCTGCGCATGGGCGAGCTGACGGTGTGCGTGGAGCAGGGCCCGGAGGCGCTGCTGGCGGGCATCGTCCGCGGGCAGCCGCCGCCCGGGCTGCGAGACACCTTCCGCGACGCGCTCGAGCGCATTCACCGCGCCAAAGGCCGCGAGTTGCTCCGGTTCGAGGGCGACACGCAGCCGTTCGAGGCCGTCGAACCGGTCCTGCGGGAGTGCCTGGTGCGGCGCATGCGGCCGCCGCGCCAGCCTTCGCGCGCTCCGGCGCTGGCGCTGCTGGCCTCCGCTGCCGCCCTGATCGCCGGCTGGGCCGCCTACTCCATTTACAGCCATCGCCAGTGGAACGATGCCGTCGCCGCGATCTCGAGGCGCCCTGGGTTCGCCGTCACGCGCGCCGAGCGGCCGGTGCTTGAAGGCTTGCGGGACCCGCTGGCGGAAGCGCCGGACGCCGTGCTGCGCGCCGCGCATCTCGACCCGGCCAGGGTCACCGCAACCTGGCGGCCATTCATTTCGCTCGATCCGCCGGTTGTCCTCGCGCGCGCCCGCCGCGTGCTGGCGCCGCCCGAGGGCGTGGATCTCGCGCTCGCGGGCGATGTCCTCGAGGTCCGTGGCGACGCCCCGCCCGCCTGGATCGAGAAAGCGCGGCAGGCGGCTCCGCAGGTGCCCGGCGTCCGCGCCATCCGTTTCGGGGCATTCACGCGCCTGAAAGCGCTGATCGAGAAGCAGCGCCTGAGCTTCGAGCCCGGTTCCAGCCGGCTCGACGAAGCATCGCTCGCCGAGGTCGAACGGCTGGCCGGATGGATTCGCGCCGCAGGGCCAGCCTCCGTCGAGATCGACGGCCATGCCGACCGCACCGGCCCCGAAGCACGCAACAGCCGGCTCAGCGCCGCCCGCGCCCAGGCCGTCCTCCAAGCCCTGGTCGCCAGGAACGTCCCCGCCGGCCGGCTTAGCGCCTCCGGAGCCGGTGCGGGCGACGCGGGCCGCACAGTTTCCTTCCGGGTAGCCGGAGAGCGTCCATGATCCAGAAGAAAATCGCCATCCTCGGAGCCTTCGCGGTCGGAAAAACCAGCCTTACGGACCGTTTCGTCAGAAGTATTTTTTCGGAGCGCTACAAGACGACGGTCGGGGTCCACATTCAAAAGAAGACCGTGCGCGCGGGCGGGCAGGACGTCATGCTCGTCATCTGGGACCTCGCCGGCGAGGACGAGTTTCTCGAAGTGCGCACCTCTTACCTGCGCGGCAGCGCCGGGTACCTGCTTGTGGCCGACGGCACGCGGCGCGACACGCTCGACACCGCCATACGCCTCCAGCGCAAGGCGCAGGAGACGCTCGGCGACGCTCCCTTCGCCCTCATTCTCAACAAAACCGACCGCTCCAGCGAGTGGGCGGTCGACGAGCACGTCATCCGGAGCCTCGCCGATCGCGGCTGGACCGTGTTTCAAACCAGCGCCAAACAGGACATTGGCGTGCAACAGTCGTTCGAACTTCTGGCGGCCAGGCTGATCGAAATCCATGAACTCCGTTCCTGATGTCGTCCGGGATTACCTGCTGCGGCTCATGGTCGTAGACTGTGCCGCGGCGTACCTGTGCGTGGACCGTGAAGGCCGCCTGCTGCGCGCGGGCGGCGAACTGGCGCGCTACGGCCTGGGCCCGGTCGAGCCGGGCTCGAACGTCATCGACGCGGCGTACTTTCTGGTCGGCCTCCTGCCCCCCGAACCCGCTCCGGGCGTGATGCCGCGGCTCGAGGTCTCGCCGTCCGTCTTCGCCGATCTGCACATCTTCACCGCCGGTGAGGAGCGCTGGTTCGTGCTGCTCGACTGTACTCCCGAGGTCAAAGAGCGCGAGCGTATCGAAGAGGCGCTGCGCCAGGCCGAAGATCACCTGCGCCAGGCCGAGCGCCTGGAATCGGTGGGGCGGCTGGCGGGCGGCATCGCGCACGACTTCAACAATCTGCTGACCGCCATTCTCGGCTACGGCGAGCTGATTCTGGCGCGCATGGACGAGGACGACCCCCTCTGCGAATCGGTCGTCGAAATCCGCAAGGCCGCCGAGCGCGGCGCGCTGCTCATTCGCCAGTTGCTCGCGTTCAGCCGCCGCCAGGCCGCCCGCACCTCCGCCGTCGATCTCAACGAGGTGATCCGCGAGGGCTTCGAGATGTTGAAGCGCGTGGTGGGCGAGGACGTGCGGTTCGAGCTGCGCCTCGAGGAGGGGCTAGCGCCGATCAATGCCGACCGCTCGCAAATCCAGCAGGTCGTCCTCAACCTTGCCGTGAACGCGCGCGACGCCATGCCGCACGGCGGCGTCCTCACCGTCGAGACGCGCGGCGAGAAGGACCCTTCGGGCGCTGAGATGGTCGTGCTGCGCTTCGCCGACACCGGCACGGGAATGGACGAGGACACGCGCATCCGTATCTTCGAGCCGTTCTTCACCACCAAGGAAGTCGGCAAGGGCACCGGCCTCGGCTTGTCCACCGTTCACGGAATCGTCAAACAGGCCGGCGGCACCATCACGGTGGACACCAGGCCGGGCGAAGGCACCACCTTCGAAATTCGCCTGCCGCGAGCGGCGGCCGCCGCCGCCCCGGCCCGGGAAAAGCCCGAAAGCGCCGTGCGCGCCCGTGGGGAGACGATCCTGCTGGTGGAAGACGACGAGCTGGTACACCGCCTTCTTCGCCAGCTCCTGGCGCGCATGGAATATCGGGTGCTCGACTCCACGAGCCCCCTCCAGGCGCTCGAGATCGGCGAAAAGCACCAGGGCCCGATCGACCTTCTGCTCACCGACGTCGTTATGCCCCAGATGAACGGGCCCGAACTCGCCCAGCGCCTCCAGGCGGCCCGGCCGCAGATGAAAACGCTGTTCATGTCCGGCTATTCGAGCGATGCCATACTCCAGCACAACAAACTCGACCCGCGCGCGTTCTTCATCGGAAAGCCCTTCACGCACGAGCAGCTTTCGAAAGCGATCCGCGCCGCGCTCGATTCCGGAACGGCGCGCCCTGCCTCGATGACCTCGCCGGTCTGACGGCCCCGCCCGCTCACGTCCGCCTCGTCTTTCTTGGCCGCCGAATACAGCGATGCAGTGGTCTGGCCGCCGTTCACGTTCTGGAAGCCGGCGGCGGATTGCCGCTGCAAGATGACGTCATCGTGAGGCCGCTCGCAGTCTGGCGATTTCAGCCAAGGTCCCTGTCTGCGCTAACATGTTCGCTTACCTTGCGAGACCCGGCAACTTCGGATCGCCGGGCATGAGGAACATAGTGACATTGCCACTTGCTGTTATAAGATTTCAGGGTCTTATACTCTTCTCCTTTGGTGCCGTCTGTCTTTCCGGTTTGGCGGCCGCACAGGTTACATCCCCGCCGCCGAAAGGCGCGCCGGCCGTAGTCACACCGGAAGTGGTATTGAATGGGGCCGCTTCGACAGGGGGTTCATTCTCCGCCTTCTCCTGGCTGCCCGACTCACAACGGGTAATCTTCTCCGCAACGCCCGCCGGCTTGCGGCAGGTGTGCCGCCCGCGCGCCGCTTTGCCCGCGGCAGAGTCTGAGGGTGCCAGCGCAAGCGGCCGTTCCTGGATCGCGGTGATGAACGTCCAAACGCGTGAATGCAGCGTTGTACACGAAGGCGCGAATCCTACGCCGTCGCCGGACGGAAAGCAGGTGCTGTTCATCTATGGGAAGACCGACAGCCCGCAGCTTTGGGTTAGTTCGCTGGACGGCGGGGATGCCCGGGCGCTCGCCTCGCGTGCGGTTTTCAACCCATATGCGCATTGGACGGGTGCCGACGTCTATTACCGGCGCGTTTGGTCCCCGGATTCGCGGCGCGTCGCATACGCGATGCGTCCCCAACTGGAAACGGCGCCGGCGCGCAGTCAAATGCCTGAATCCGGCAGCACGGTCGTGGTTATCGGGGGAAAGGGTGATGTCGGCAGTGACACCGAACTCTGGGTCGTCGAACCGGAGACGGGCGTTTCGCGAAAGCTGACTTCGGGTCCTTACTACATCTGGGATGACCTGTCATGGTCGCCCGACGGAGCCTCCATCGTCTTTTCTTGCGTAACCCAGGTTGATGCCAGGACCGACGATACACGTGGCGAGATACGGTCCGTGAGCGTTAGTACGGGCAACGTGCGCACGATCGTCAAGGATCATGGCGTACAGATGCTGCGCCCCTCACTCTCGCCGGACGGAAAAACGGTCGCCTTCACCGCGGATCCCAACAACGTTTACTATCCGGATCACTGGAACATAGCCATGACGCCGGCCGAGGGTGGGCCCATCCGCCAGTTGACGCGAAACCTTTTCGTTGCCTCGGGCCCGGTCTGGTCCCCCGACGGCAAGGGAGTCTATTTCCGTGCAAAGAAGGGAGTGTTCAGTCAGATCTACTTTGCCGGAATCGATGGCGGGGTGCGGCAAGTCACTGACGGGCCGCGTGGTTCCTCCATGCCGTCCGTTTCACCCGACGCACGCCGGCTGATCTGGACAACTTCTGATATTCTTTCCAATCAACAGCTTCGCCTCGCCGATGTGGACGGCTCCAACGAGACAACTATCGCCAACCTGAGCGCTCCCGCTAAGAACTACAAACTGGGGCAGGTCGAAGCGGTGGAGTGGAAGAGCCGCGACGGCGTGAAGATCGCGGGCTTCGTCGTCAAGCCCGCGGATTTCGATGCTCACAATAAGTATCCGATGATCGTGGATTTGCATGGCGGGCCCGTCGGAGGGGCCGGCCTCAGCGGTTCCATACTCCAAAGCCGGCTGGAGCCCCATATGTGGGCCGCCAAAGGTTTCGTTGTCTTCTTACCGGATTACCGCAGCAGTGGCGTTTATGGATGGGACCTGATCGAGCAAGCGCGTGAGCGGCAGGACGCCAACGATCGCGATTTTGATGACATCATGTCCGGGGTCGATTCCCTGGTCCGCCAGGGCTTCGTCGACACGGGCAGACTGGCTCTTGTGGGGCACAGTTACGGCGCGTTTCTGACCAACTGGATCATCACCCGCAATCACCCCTTTCGCGTAGCGGTTTCATACGAAGGTTACATCGATCCCTTTCTCATGTATGGCACCGGATTCCGGGTAGGTGGGAATCCTGCCTTCGAGTGGTTGTACAAGGGCACGCCTTGGGACGTGCCGGAGAACTATCGAAAGAACTCCCCGATGGAGTTTCTCAAGGGCATTAAGACCCCGACGCTGCTGATAAGCGGCGAGAAGGGGATGGCGCTGTACAACAACGAGTTCCTCTACACCGCATTGAGAAAACAGAAAGTCGATGCCAAATTCCTGCTCTATAAGGGTGAGGGTCACGTCATATCGGCTCCGGCCAATCGGCGCGACCTTCTGGAACAGGTAATCGGCTGGATAGAGACGCACCTTGAACCGCAACTCGCGAAGAGTTCGGACAAGTGATCTGGGATATGGCGTCGTCGCCCTCACGAGCCGGTAAACGCTGGGCGACTACGCGTCCTGGTGGGTCACACGGCGGCGGGCCATCTAGACGCTCACCACCGCGCAAGGACTCCCGCGGATGATCGCATAGGCGTTCGTCCGCAAGCGCCCCGGCACTCCCCCGGCCGAGCCGCGCGCGATCACCAGCAGGTCCGCGTTCAGGCGTTCGGCCGCGCTCGAAACCACCTTCGGGGCGTCGCCGCCCGCGACGTGAATCTCCGCGCCGGCCTTCATCTCCTCGTTCAACTTCGCAAGCTCCTGCCGCGCGCTTTTCGAAATGTCCGACACCAGTTCCCGGTCGAAATACTCTCCCGGCCGCGACTCGATCGCCGGAACCGCGTGCACCAACACGAGCCGCGCGCCGAACTCGTGCGCCATATTCGCGGCCCAGCACAGCGCCTTCTTGCTCTCGGGCCCCAGGTCCACCGCGCACACGACCGTGCGCAGTGAGATCGACTCGAGCGGAGGCGCCTCTTCCATGTGAACGCCCGTCAGCACCGGGCAATCGGCATCGTGCAGCACCTTCGCCGTCACAGACCCGAGAATGAACCGGCGGAACGGGCCGTAGCCGTGCGTCGGCATCGCGATGAGATCGATCTTCTGCTCCCGCGCGTACTCCACGATTTTGAGCGCCGGATCGCCTTCGAGCAGCACCTTCCTGGTCCGCACGCACTCCATGCCCCGGCACGAAAACGAATCGAGCTGCGCCTGCGCCTGGACCTGCAGATTGTTGAGCAGTTCGCCCGGCGGCGTCCCTCCCTCGATCGTGGCGAAGTCGAACCGCAAAGGCTCCAACACGTGAACGATGACGATCTCCGAACCGAAGTGCAGCGCCAGCGCCTCGGCGTACCGCGTCGCGCCCACACATCTCTCTGAGAAGTCGAGAGGCAGCAGAATCTTCCCGAGTGGAAACATACTTTCACCTCCCGACGACAGTGTACCGCTTGTCCCGCCGCAAACTGCTACCGCGCCACCACCGGCAGCACCACGTGCGTCGGATACCGGCTCGACCGGTAAATGCGCTGCGTCGCCGCCTGGTAATCCGCCGGTTCCGCCGTGAAGATGTTCGGCACGAACTTCTGCGGGTTGCGGCTGTAAGCCGGGAACCACGTGCTCTGCACCTGCACCATGATCCGGTGTCCCTTCAGGAACGCGTGGTTGTTCGTGTGCAGGTCGATCGCGTACTCCTCGACCGCACCCGCCTGCACCGGTTCGGCGCGCTCGAAACTTTTGCGGAACCGCGCCCGGAAAATCTCGCTGGCGATCATCAACTGGTAGCCGCCCATCTTCGGGTCCTGCGCGTATTCCTCGGGATACACGTCGATCAGCTTGACGACCCAGTCCGCGTCCGAGCCGGTCGTCGAAGCGAACAGGTGCGCGACGATGTCCCCCGCCACCGTCACGTTCGACGGCAGCGTCTCCGTCTCCCAGCTCAGCACGTCCGGACGCCGGTGAGCGAAGCGCTGATCCTCGAGAAGCCAGGTGGACCACCCCGGCCTGCCGTAGGTCGGGCTCACCGGACGGTTCCGGTAGGGCACGGGATTCGCCGGGTCTGAGATGTAGCTGTCGAAAGCCTCCTCGTCGCGCGGAACGTCGAAGGAAAGACGTCGGGAGCCCGCGGCGTACAGCTTCCGCTCGGTGACGCCTTTGCGCGGCGGCCACGCGTCGAAGCTGCGCCAGCGGTTCGACCCGGTCTCGAACGTGCGCGCCTCGGGGAACTTGCCCTCACCCCTGCCCTTCAGCCAGTAAGCAAACCATGGCGCCTCGATGTTCTCGCGGTAATACTTCGATGTGTCGCTGCCGAAGTCGACCGGCCCCAGCGTGCGCCCATCGCCCCCGCTCCATCCGCCATGATTCCACGGCCCCGCGACGATGTAGTTCTGGTGGCCGCGGTCGCCGCGCTCGAGCGTTTCGTAGATCTTGACGGGGCCGTAGAAATCCTCCTGGTCCCACCAGCCCGCCACGTTCAGGTTGGGCACCCTCGGCGTCCCCACGTACGACGGAACCGCGATGCTCCGCCAGAACGCGTCGTAATTCGGGTGCTGCTCGAAAGCGTTCCAGGTCGGCAGATTGCCGTGCGCCCACCGCGTGGAGGCCTCCGAAAGCGGCAGCAGGTTCAGGTACCACTCGTAGGTGTCGTAGCGGTCGAATTGAAACAGGTTGTTCGTCTTCGAACTCTCCATCTCGCTCGAATACTCGAAGCCGTAGCTCAGCCGGAACGCACCGTTGTGATAAAAGTCGTCGCCGAGAAACATATCGGCGGGCGAAGCCTGCTCGGAAACCGCTTTGAGCGCGGGATGCGGGTCGATGGCGGCCATCACGGTGAGCCAGCCCGGATAGGAGATGCCGAACACACCCACGCGACCGTTATTGTGCGGGACGTTTTTGAGAAGCCACTCAATCGTGTCATAGGCATCGGTGCTCTCATCGACGGCCCTGGCGTCGGAACTGTCGCGCGGCGGACGCATCATGACGAACTTCCCCTCCGAGGCATGCCGCCCGCGTATGTCTTGAAACACGAAAATGTAACCGTCCGCCTCGAGTTCGCTATAGCGCCCGGCAGCCAGCCCGCGGCTCTGCCCCGATGCGCCATACGGCGTCCGGACCATGAGAAACGGAAGCGCTTCGCCCGTGCCCTTCGGCACGTGAATCTCGGTATGGAGCCGTACGCCGTCGCGCATCGCGATCTCAGCCTCGGTCTTGTCGTAGACCGGTGCTGCGGTCTGCGACACAGCCCGCGCCGCCGCCCCGGCCCCCGCGCCCATCCGCGCGCCCGCGCCAGTCGCCGGAGGCGCCAACGGCCCCGCCCCGGCCCCCGCCCCGATCCACCAACCCGCGACCGCCACCAGCGGCGCCAACTTCCAAACCGATGTGAGCATGGCTTACTCGAATGGTACACTTCGTTCGAGTACGTTACCATGCGCAATCCGATTCGACCGCTCTGTGCGCTCGCACTTTTTGCCGCCGCCTGCGCGGGACAGGATTTTCCGAAGCCGGCCCCTGAACTCAAACTCCAGCTCACCAGCGGCCAGGAATTTCAGCTTTCGTCGCTCAAAGGGAAGGTCGTCGCGCTCGAGTTCATCTTCACCACCTGCCCGCACTGCCAGCAGCTTTGCCAGACCACGAATAAGCTGCTGCCCCAGTACTTGACGCGCGGCTTCCGTGCGGTGGCGATCGCTTGCAACGATGGCGCCGAGTGGCTCGCGCCCGAGTTCGCCAGGCAATTCAACCTCGCCTATCCGGTCGGGATCGGGAACGTGCCGCTGATGTTCAGCTTCGTCGGAATGCCTCCCAAGCAGTTCCGCCTGCCCCAGCTTGTCTTTGTGGACCGCAAAGGAATGATCCGCGCGCGCTACACGGGAGAGGACGCCTTCTTCAACGAAGAAGAGACGAGCATGCGCAAGGCGATCGAGCAATACCTGGACGAGGGCGCGCCGGTCCCGGCGAAATCGCGGAGGGCGAAGTAGAAACCCTACTTCTTCGCGAGCGACCGCACATACCCGACCACGGATTTGACGCCCTCCGCTCCGAGTGTGCTTCCGTAGGCGGGCATCTTCCCCTTCCCTTTGGAGACGATCTCGGTCAATTGGGCGTCCGTCATACCCTGCACCTCGGCCGACCGGAGATCGCGCAGCTTAAGCGTTTTCCCCATGCCCGTCGAGCCGGACCCGTCGGCCCCATGGCACATCGCGCATCGCTGTTTGTAGATGGCGGCGCCATCGGTCTGGGCCCCCAGCGCGGACGCAAGCACGAGCAGAAAAGCGAACCGCATTTTCGCCTCCCATTCAAATAAAATGGCGGGAACGTGATGACGGTTCCCGCCCTGAACAATTACGCGCGCCGTAGAAAAATATTTAGCTGGCGCGAAGAAAAGAAATCGAACTTACCATCTGCGCGCACGGCGCCGGAGCATGCCCAGGCCGATGAAGCCCGTGCCGATCAGGAGCATAGCGGCCGGTTCGGGTACTTCCGCGCCTGCAGTCGTCCAGCCTTGAGCGAAACTACTCAGAGCGCCGCCCTGGGCTACACCTATGTCCTTGAACACAAAGAAACTGCTTCCGCTCACCGCTGCGGTGGCGGTTTGAGGAGCGGCCGGGGCGCTGAACGCCTGGATGTTCGCCTGCTCCGTCCCCGGTGCGCACGCATTCTGGTTTGGACCGCTCTGGGAAATCGGCGACGAACACACCTTCTCCCCGATCGTCGCGTTTACTCCCCCCACGGTCAAATCGACGCTCGTTGTGGGCCCGGACACTTCGTAATAGAAATGAATGTCCTGGGCGCCGGCGGCGCCGCTTAAATTGGGGTTCCAACCCAGAAACACGGTCCCGTCTACCACTTGGGCTGTGACCAGACTGACGGCCGGGGTAATCGCGCCCGAAAAACCGGCCGCCGCCAAGACGCTGAAATTGCTGAACGTCAGGCCGCCACAGTCGATTGTGAGCCCCGAAATGCTTGCGGGAACGCCGCCGTTGGGCGGCGCCGGACATGTCACAGTCGTCGCGCCCGCAATTCCCGCTACCGCCAGAGCCGCGAGCGCCGGTCCCATGACTCGGTTCATATCGTCACCCTCCGAGAAAAGCTACTTCTTCGCGAGATCGTTACACGATCAAGCCGGATACTGCGCGGATTCCACACGTAACTGCTTGAAAAAGCACTCCACTTGTGCCCGGTTATCCCAGAAGTTACGACATACTCATGATGAAGTGTTAATCTTTTAATTTCAAGAGACTTAAACTAAGCAGCCCAGGGGAGTTAATTTGAATTAGCGCCGGTAAATATCGTGTAGCCTGAGCAGGCCCAGACAGCGTCCCGAGCCCGGCTCGACCACGGGCAAGACCGAGATTTGCGAGGGCCGGTCTTCCATAAGCCGGAGCGCTTCGCGCAGCCTGGCGTTGGGCCCGATGGTTGTAGGGCGGACGGTCATGATGTCGGCGGCGTTCAGGGAGCGTATGTCGTCGTGGGCCTGGAGAGCCCGGCGAAGGTCGCCGTCGGTGACCAGTCCGGCCAGCTCGCCGGAAGCATCGACGACGCAGGCGGCGCCATGGGGATGGCGGGTCATGGCGATGACGAGCGTCCGGAGCGGGTCTTCAGGGCGCGCCCAGGCTACGTCTTCACCCGAGTGCATCACGTCGCGCACGATAGCCGACAGGTTCCTGCCGAGCTGCCCGCCGGGATGGTACACGGCGAACTCCTCCGGCGTCACGCGCCGCGCCTGCATCACCGCGACCGCAAGCGCGTCTCCGATCGCCAGCGCCACCGCCGAACTCGAAGTCGGGGCGAGATTGAGCGGATCGGCCTCGGCGCGCACCGAGGCATCCAGCATTACGTCCACTTCGGAGGCCAGCGGCGAGCAGGGGTTTCCCAGAATTCCGATGAGCGGCGAGCGGAAATCGCGCAGAACTCCCACCAGGCGCAGCAGCTCCTCGGTTGCGCCGCTCTTCGAGATCAGGATGGTGGGATCTTCCGGGGCGTAGATTCCGAGGTCGCCGTGCGCGGCCTCGGCCGGATGGAGGAACACCGCCGGAGCGCCCGTGCTGGCGAACGTCGCGACGATTTTCTGCCCCACTCGCCCCGATTTCCCGATGCCGGTGACGACAATTTTCCCGGTGTGATTCGCGATCAGTTCGACCGCGCGCGCGAAGCGTTCGTCGAGCCGGAGCGCGGCGACGCGGATGGCCTCCGCCTCGGCGTCCATGACGGCGCGGCCCGAGGCAATCGGGTCGGAATCGGGCATCGAACCAATAGTAGCGGAGTTTGCTACCGGCTGCCGTGCGCCAAAAGGGCGAGGGCGCGGCCGCTCCACTCCACCGCGGGCGGTTTGCGATCCGCGGCCGGCGCGGCGGCGGGCAAAAAGCGCGTGGCGGAGGCGCCGCAGGGGCATTCGTGGGCGACGATCGACCCGGAAAGCCCGGTTTGGAGCCGCAAAACGGGCGTTTGGCGCGCAATCAGCGACGTAACCACGAGTTCCCCGCCGATTTGCTCGAAAATCGCGGAACCGGTCTCGAGATGCAGTCCTTCGTGCGCGTCGCACTCGGAGGCGAGCAATTCGCCCTCGAAACCGCGAAGCTGCTCGAAAACAGGCAATTCGAAGGCTTCCCAGAGCCGTTCGCGAAGTCCGGCATCCATGAGCCGTTCGCCCAGCCGGGTGTAGACCACTACCCGGCGCGCTCCCCGGGGGGCCGAACGGAGCGCGGCCAGCTCGGCCTGCGATCCGGCCAGCGCTTCGGCCGGGAATCCCAACTTTTTCAGCCAGTTGCCCGCAGCGATCTTGCGCGACCGGAAGTGCTCCCGGTTCTCCAGAAACACCTTCAGCGGAACCGGCGGGAGCATCGCGAGCGCGACTTCGGCGTCCGTGGTCCCGCGCAGCCGGCGTGCGTAGAAATCTGTTTTGCGCGCGGCGGCGAGCACGGCACGGAGCTTTTCGGCCCGGGCGTCCGGCCGGAGTTGAGGCTCGCGGAAGCTGAGAGACAGCGAGAGCTGCATATTCGTAAATGAATTAGTAAGCCGTGGTGTCAACAATTCTCGCCGAAATGTTTCACTACTTGGAGGGATAGTACTCAATAATCCCTAGGGTCATATCGTCATACTGCCGCGCGCCGCCCGTAAATCGTTCAATCGTCGAGAGAATTGCCGCGTGCAGGCCTGCCAGATCGAGCCCGGCCGAGTCGCGAACGGCTTCCCGCAGGCGTTCCAAACTGAAATAGTCCCCGGCGGGGTTCTGCGCTTCCGTGACACCGTCGGTGAACAAAACGACGCGGTCTCCGGGCTCCAAGTGCGCCATTTCGACCGCATATTCGCCCTCTTCGAGCATTCCGAGGGGCGTCCCGGTTGCGGGAAGGCTCTCCATCTCACCGGAAGCGCGCAGCACGACCGGCGGCGGATGCCCGGCGTTCACCCACTGCAGGCAGCCGCCCTGGTCGAGCGTGCAGTAGAAGGCGGTCGCGTATTGTTCGCCCGAGGTGCGCTCGTTCAGGTAGCGATTCACGCGGCACATCATTTCCTCGATCGTGACGCGCGAAAACGGGGATGCCACGAACATCCCCTGGAGCAGCGAGGCCAGAATCGCCGCGCCGACGCCTTTTCCGGAGACGTCCACGATCACCGACGCCCAGCAGCCGTCCGCCACTCGCCGCATGTCCACGTAATCGCCGCCCACTTCGAGCGAGGGCAGGCTCGATGCGGTGGCGCGGAACCAGCCGCAGGCCGGCAGAGAGCGCGGCAGAAGGCTTTCCTGGATCTGGCGCGCGATGCGAAGCTCCTGCTCCATGCGCTGGCGAGCCCACTGCTCCTCGAGCAGGCGCGCGTTCTCGAGCACCGTGGAGGCTTCGAGAGCAAGCGTGGTGAGCAACTCGCGGCCGCCGGAGGAGAGGTCGGCGTCGGCGTCGCGCGAATCCATGTAGAGCAGGCCGACGGTGTCCTCGGCCGGAGAGAGGACGCCGGTCCGGTCCACCGAGCCGGTCCGGACGCGCACGAGCGGCACGCAAACCACGCTGCGCAATTCCAGGTTGTAGATGCTGAGTTCGGCCGCGTTCGCCGCTCCGCCCGCGGGGTCGAAGTTCATCGACAGCAACTCGCGGCGCTGGTTGAGCGCCGAGAGCAGCAGGCGCGCGGGCACCTGCAAATCCGTCTTCGCCAGCGGCCCGGTGCGCGAGCGGGCGATGCGGATCTCGAGTTCGCCGCCGCGGCGCAGCAGCAGGAACCCGCGCTCGCATCCGGTGATCGCGAGGGCGGCCTCGACGACGGCCGCGAGCACGTCTTCGGTTGAAAGCGACGATTCGAGGGCGCGGGCGACCTCGAGGGTGGCGCGCAGCTTGGCGAGGTCCGACGTCCCGGCGCCGGTACCGGCGGGCGCGGCGGGTGCGAAGGTGAGCTGGTAGGAATCCGGGACGCCGAACTCGATGCGGTCCCCGGCGTTCAGGCCGGCCTCGGCGACGCGCCTTCCGTTGACGAACACGCCGTGGCTGCTCTTGAGGTCTTCGACGACCCAGCCTCCGCCGCGCGAGACGATGCGCGCGTGGTAGCGGGAGACGCGGTTGTCGCGGAGAACGAGGTCGTTGTCGCGCTGCCGCCCGATGCGGAACGGGACGGGTTCGAGCGCCACGCGCCGCTCGGACCCCGACGGGCTTCGGACGAGGAGGACGGGCCGCAAATCAACGTCCCCGCGGGCGTGGCGGGGCGGGTACGGCGGCGGCTGCGGCGCGTTCCATTTCCCTCGCGCGCTGCGTCTGGCAGTGCGCGCAGTAGCCGCCGATCTCGGTGCGTGCCACCAGAATCTGAAATCCGAAGTGCGATTCCACCTGACGGCGCAGGCGCTGGAGGGGATCGCCGTAAAACTCTTCGACCTTCCCGCATCGCAGGCACACGATGTGCGCGTGTTCCTGCTTGGCTCGCGTCTCGTAGTAATGCTGGTCGCCCTCGTAGTGCATCAGGTCGAGCTCGTCGATGAGCTGGCCTTGCTTCAGCATCTTGAGCGTGCGGTAGACGGTGACGCGGTTGATCTTGGGATCCTTCTGCTTGGCCAGGCCGTAGAGCTGGTCGGCGTCAAGGTGGCTGCCCGACTTATCGATGAGGTCGAGCAGGACGCGGCGCTGCCGCGTCAGGCGGATGCCCCTCCTCTTCAGCGAACTCTGAATCTCTTCGGCCGACATACCGCTGATGCCCACGATAACATGTGTCTAGACTGGGTTGCCCATGTTCAAGAAAGTTCTGGTGGCAAACCGCGGGGAGATCGCGGTACGCATCATCCGGGCCTTGCGCGAACTCGGCATCGGAAGCGTGGCGGTGTTCTCGGAGGCCGACCGGGCGGCGCTGCACGTCCGCATGGCGGATGAGGCCGTTCCCATAGGCCCGGCGCCCGCCTCCGAAAGCTATCTGCGCATCGATCGCATCCTCGACGCCGCGGGTGCCACGCGGGCCGAAGCGATTCATCCCGGCTACGGATTTCTCAGCGAAAACGCAGAGTTCGCCGCGGCGTGCGAGCAGGCGGGGGTTGCATTCATCGGCCCGGCGGCGGCCGCGATCCGCGCGCTGGGCTCGAAGACGGCGGCGCGGCGGCTGGCGCGCGAGGCGGGCGTGCGCGTTGTCCCCGGCCTCGAGAAGCCCCTGGCGAGCGCGGAGGAGGCGCGGGCGGCGGCGCGGGAATCCGGATACCCGGTGTTTCTGAAAGCCGCGCTGGGCGGGGGCGGAAAGGGACTGCGGCGCGTCGATGGCGAGGCGGAGCTCGAATCCGCGTTCCGCGACGCGGCGAGCGAAGCCGAACGGTCGTTCCGCTCGGGCGAGGTCTACATCGAGAAGCTGATCGAGCGCCCGCGGCACATCGAGATCCAGGTGCTGGGCGACTGCCGCGGCAATCTGGTCCACCTGGGCGAGCGCGAGTGCTCGCTCCAGCGGCGCCACCAGAAGGTGATCGAGGAGTGCCCTTCCCCGCTGGTCGCGTGCCGCGAGGGAATGCGCGAGGCGATGGGCGAAGCGGCGCTAAAGGTTGCACGCGCCGCGGGGTACACGAACGCGGGCACGGTGGAGTTCCTGGTGGATTCGGCCGGGGAGTTCTACTTCCTCGAGGTGAACACGCGGCTGCAGGTGGAGCACCCGATCACGGAACTGGCGACCGGCCTCGACCTGGTGCATTTGCAGTTGCGCATCGCCGCGGGCGAGCCGCTCGGGTTCGGGCAGGACGATATCCGCTGGAGCGGCCATGCGATCGAGTGCCGCATCTATGCGGAAGACCCATACAACCGCTTCTTCCCCTCGCCGGGCAAGGTGACGCTGCTGAACCGTCCGGCGGGGCCGGGCGTGCGCCTCGACGCCGGCATTTACCTCGGCTGGACGGTGCCGGTCGATTACGACCCGCTGCTGGCGAAGCTGGCCGTGTGGGCGGGGACGCGGCCTGAGGCCGTGAGCCGCATGCTGCGCGCGCTCGATGAGTACGCGGTGGACGGCATCAAGACCACGATCGGGTTCTACCGGCAGGTGCTGGCCGGGGAGGCGTACCGGAACGCCGAACTCCACACCGGCTTCATCGACGAGTTCCTGGAGCGCAACGGCGCGCCGGGCGGGGGCTTGGATGCGGAGGCCGAAGCGGTGGCGGCGCTGGTCGCGGCGGTTCATGCGAAGAAGCACGGCGCCGCGCCTGCCGCCACACAAGCGCAGAGCCGCTGGCTGGCGGCAGGCCGCCAGAGGCTGCTCGAATGAACGTCACGGTGCTGGTCGATGGCCGCGCGGTTCCGCTCGCGGAGGCAGCGTCGATCCTCGAAGTGGAGCCCGGCATCTACTCGGTGCTCGCCGGGGGCCGCAGCTTCGAAGCGCGAATCGAGCGGATCGATGACGCTTGGGCGGTGACGATCGGGCGGCGGCGCTACGTGGTCGAAGTCGCGGACCCGCGCCGGCCGGTGCGCAGAGCGCGCGGGCTGCCGGGCGAGGGCCGCCGGCCGCTTGCCTCGCCGATGCCGGGCAAGGTGGTGCGCGTGCTCGTGGCTGAAGGAGACCGCATCGAAGCCGGCCAGGGGATCGCCGTTGTGGAGGCGATGAAGATGCAGAACGAGATGAAGGCGCCGCGCGCGGGACGGGTCGTATCGCTCACCGCGCGCGAGGGTGCGACCGTCGCGGCGGGCGAGGTCCTGGCGGTGATCGAGTAGAAAAAGGCGTCTGTCCCCTTTTTGTGAGCGCCCGGTATTGGATAATGGGTGCTCTATGGCGTGCGAGAAGTGCGGGGGATCGGGATGGCGTGTGATCGAACGCGACGGCGTTTCCGCGGGCGAGCCGTGCGATTGCAGGTCTGTTGAGAACCCGGCCGATCTGGAGGCCTTGTCGAATATCCCGCCGCTTTACGCCGACGCGTCGTTCGATAATTTCCTGCTGCCGCCGGAGAACCCGATCGCCGCGCGCGGGCTGGAGGCCGTGCTGGTCAGGGCTTCCGAATACGCCAAGAAGTATCCGGCCGTGCCCAAGCCGGGGCTGCTGCTGATCGGGCCGACGGGGACCGGCAAGACTCACCTGGCGGTCGCCGTGCTGCGGAAGCTGATTTCGCGCGGGTACGAGGGCGCATTCTTCGATTACATCAATCTGCTCGAGCGGATCCGGTCGGGATACGATTCCGAAGCCAGCGCGAGCGACCGCGCCGCGTACCGCCAGTGCCTGGAAGCGCCCGTGCTGCTGCTCGACGACATCGGGTCGCATCGGGTCGTGGGGTGGATCGAGGACACGATCACGGCGATTGTGACGCACCGTTGCAACCACAGGCTGCCGCTGATCGCGACGACGAACCTTCCGGATCCCGAGGCCGGGGACATCATCGTGCAGCGCACGCCCGGGGTTCCGCAGGTGGAGTACAGGACCACGCTTGCGGAGCGGATCGGAGAGCGCGCGCGATCGCGGCTGTTCGAGATGTGCCAGGTGCTGCGGATGCCGGCGTCCGGGGATTTCCGGCTGCGGCGGCGGTAGCCCTACACCAGCTTCGGCTCGCCCGCGGGCGCCAGCTTGAGGTCCGGCTCCTTCGAGACCGCGTCGTAGAGGGCCCGGACCATGCGGCCGTCGATCGCGCCCGCTCCGCGCAGTTCGGCCGGGTAGCGCACGGTGAACTCGAGGCCGCCGTCGGTGAACCGCAGGCGGGTCTCGGGGTGCGGTGCCGACACCTTGATATCCACCGAGCGCTCGAAGGCCTGGTGCTGGCTCTCGATACGGGCGCGGTAGTCCTGGTAGACCGAGTCGGCCGCGGCGGTGAGTGTCCGTTCGGCGAGCTCTGCGTTGCTTTCGCGCGTGAGCACGAGTTTTGCCGTGCGCCACACATACTCGGTCCCGGGCAGTTGCTTGAAGAGCGCCGAGGGCTGGAACAGCACCGAGTTGGAGAACACGACCACGCGCCCGGTCGGCTGCATGTCGCCGCCCGCGTTGGACACCTCCATCAGGTAGATGCGCACCAGGCCGATGTCGAGCACGTCTCCGGTAACGCCGCCGATGGTGACGCGGTCGCCCGGGCGCAGTCCATGGCGGCCGATCAGGAAGAAATACCCCACCACCGATAGAATGACGTTTTGCAGCGCGACGGCCAGGCCCGCGGTGAGGAAGCCCGCGTAGGTGGCCAGCGAGCCGAGTTCGGTGATGAAAGCAAGCAGCACGATGATCGCAATGGCGCCCACCACGGCGAAGCGCCGTGCCAGCAGAAACTGCCTGCGGCGGCGTTCGTCCCGCACATAGCGGAACGTCATGCGGCGCCACATGGAGGAGATACCGAGCACGAGGAAAATCGCTATGGCGAGCCCGGCGGCGCGGGCGAGCAGCGCTCCCCCGACGGTGCCGTAGCGGCGCGAAAGGGACTCCCCCCAATCCTTCAGGTTCGCCCTTGTGGCCTGCACCATCATGGCCTGCTCGCGCAGGGGGATCGTGACGGCGGAGATGTGTTTGAAGCGCGCGGTGAGCGCTTCCATTTCGCGCTGCCCGGAGGCCAGCGCTTCGGGATCCTGCGCGGCGGGCGCGCCGGCGAGCGCGTCGGCGCGGCGAAAGGAATCGCGCATTTCGCTTGCCAGCGGAGTGCGGATGCGTTCGATCTCGCCAAGCAGACGCTCGGTCTCACCGTCCAATTGCCTGAGCTGCGCGCGGCTGCGGATCAAGCCGAACAGCTCTCCCATCAGGCCGAGGAGGCCGCGCGGTTCGGCGCGTTCGGGCTGAGCGGGCGCGGCGGCCGCCTGATTCTGCGCGCCCCGATCCACGTCGGGGACCGTGCGGGCGAGCTGGTTGACCTGCGCCAGCAGCCCGCCCTTGGCCGCTTCGGCATCGGCGGCGAAAGACGACAGGCTTTGCACGCCCTTCTGGGCCTGTTTCGCCAGCTCGAGCCCGGCCACGAGCTGCTTTCTCCGGGCCGCAATACCGGCGCGGTCCCGAGGCTTGGCGCGGGCGGCGGAGGCGTCGAGATCGTCGATCGCCTTCTGAGCGCGGGCGACGCGATCGGAAGCGCGGGAGGCGATGCGCTGCAAGCGGGCAGCCGCGCTCTGGTCCGTGCTCTTCGCGTCCGTCTTGGCAAGATCCTGAAGCGCGGCCTCGGCGCGCCCGAAATCGAAGGCGAGCTGCAGAGCCTTGGCCGCGGGGCCGCGCATGCCGCCGGGCAAGGCGCCGGAGTCCTGTTCGTACGACACGACGTGGCGATACCACGCGATGGTCTGCTGGAGATGCGAAAGCACGTCGCCCGGCGGCACGTCGCAGCGCCCGGAAAAAGACAATCCGAGCGCGATGAAGAAGAAAATACGAAGTCGCCTGTCCAGGGCAGTATTCCTCGATGCCAGTCTACCGCGAGGCCGTCTGAGAAGAGTCGTTCGCCCCGTCACCGTAGACGGCGGGCACCGGTGCGCCCATGGCGCGCAGGTACGCCGAAAGCTGGCCCCGGTGGTGGATCGTGTGGGCCAGCGCCGCGGAGAGAAACGTCACCGCCGGGCGGCTCTCGCTTCCGAACAGCGAGACGCCGCGCGTGAGCTGTTCCGGCCCGAGCTTGCGGAGTTCCGCCAGCAACTCGGGGACGTTCCGGCCGTAGTGCGCAACCACGTCCGCGATGGCGCGGATGTGGTAAGGCATGCGTTCCCGCTCGCCGAAATAGCCGTGGAGGATTCCTTCGTAAAACCAGATCTCGCAGCTCGCCAGATGCCAGGCAAGCTCGATGGCGCTGCGCGCTTCGGCGTGCGGCCGGTATTCCCTGCTCCGCTCGGGCACGGCGGCGAGAATTCGCCGGGTGATTTCGAACTCGCGCCCGATCTGCCGCAGCAGGTACGCATGAAGGAAGACCGCCTCTTCGGATCGCATCCACTTCAATGGTAGAACGGCGCGGTACAATGCACCGTTTGGAGGGAGATCGGGCATATGAGATCCGATAATCTGCGCCGGAGAAAATTCCTTCAGATCGCGGCGGCGGGGGCGTCGGCGGCCGCCGTTTCCTGCGGGGGCCGGGCGGGCGCCTGGAACGTGCTGACGGATGCCGAGGCCGAGACGCTCAACGCGATGGCGGACCGTATCATTCCGCCGGACCAGGACCCGGGCGCCGGCGCGGCGGGCGCGGCCCGCTACGTCGATCGCCAGCTCGGCGGGCCGTTCCGGAAATACCGGCGCGTTTACCGCGAGGGGCTGGCCGGCGTCGATCGCGCGAGCCAGGAGCGGTTCGGGAAGCGCTTCGCGGCGCTCGCGGCCGATCAGCAGGACGCCGTGCTCGCGGCGCTCGACGGCGCGAAGCCCGGCCCGATGAAGGCCTTCTTCGACACGGTGCGCGACCACACGATGCAAAGCTACTACGGCGACCCGCGCCACGGCGGCAATCGCGATTTCGCGAGCTGGCAGATGCTCAACATTCCCGCCGTGCCCGTGCGCGGGCGCAATCTGTACGACCTGAGCGGCGAAGGACTGGCCTCATGGCCGAGGAGGACGAAATGGCGCTCAAACGCGTAAACGCAGTGATCGTGGGCGCGGGCGCGGGCGGCGGCATCGTCGCCAAGGAACTCGCCGAGGCGGGGATGAGCGTGGTGCTGCTCGAGCGCGGCAAGTGGCTCACGGCGTTCGACTGCCGCAAGGACGATCTGCGCAACGAGCGCACGGGTCCGCTCGGCACAGGCTGCGGGCCGGACGAAGAGCGTAATCCGCGCGTGGTCGTGGATCTCGACGGCCAGGAGCGCGTGGTGGCGCCGCACGAGCCCGGCTACGCCAACAACGCGGGGTGCGTCGGCGGCGGCACCTTCAGCTACGGCGCGCAGGCATGGCGCTTCATGGAGAAGGATTTCCGGATGCGCTCGACCTACGGCGTTCCGGCGGGCAGCACGCTCGACGACTGGCCGATCAGCTACCAGGACCTCGAGCCGTATTACGAGAAGGCGGAGTGGGAGATCGGCGTTTCGGGCAATCAGGCCAACGATCCTTTCAAAGCGCCGCGCCGCAAGCCGCTGCCGATGCCGGCGCTCGCGCCGAACAAGGAATACCGCATTCTGAAGCCCGCGGCCGAGCGGCTCGGCTATCACCCGTTCGACATTCCGATGCTGCGCAACAGCGTGCCCTACAACGGGCGCGGGCCGTGCATGCGTTGCCGGTGGTGCGTCGGGTTCGCCTGCGAGGTGGACGCCAAGTGCGGCACGCACAACACGGTCATCCCGAAGGCGCTCGCGACGAAGAACTGCGAGCTGCGCACCCAGTGCCAGGCCAAGGAGATTCTCACCGATGCGCGCGGGCGCGTGACGGGCGTGGCGTATTTCGACGAGAACGACAAGCTGCAAGAGCAGCCGGCCGACATCGTTGTCGTCTCGTGCGCGGCCATCGAATCCGCGCGGCTGCTGCTCAATTCGAAAAGCGCGATGCATCCGAAGGGGCTCGGCAACAAAAACGATTGGGTGGGCCGCAACCTGCAAGGGCACGCCTACACGGGCGCGATCGGGTTGTTTTCCGAGGATGTTTACGACGATGTGGGCCCGGGCGCGGGGATCGCCATCTGCGATTTCAACCACGGCAACGCGGGAATGGCGGGGGGCGGGATGCTTGCCAACGAGTTCATCCGGCTGCCGTACACGTATGTGGGCCAGCTTCCGAAGACCCTGCCGAAGTGGGGCAAGGCTC
The DNA here is from genome assembly GCA_050261515.1 of Acidobacteriota bacterium. GTDB lineage: Bacteria > Acidobacteriota > Terriglobia > Bryobacterales > Bryobacteraceae > JBLNDJ01. The sequence continues at coordinate 274,759 of JBLNDJ010000048.1, forward strand.
ACAAGGATTTCATGCGCAAAAGCTACCGCCATCACATTTCGGTGAAGGGGCCGGTGCAGGAGATCCCGCTGTTCGAGACGCGCGTCGAGATCGATCCGAAGGTGAAGGACTACTGGGGAATCCCGGTGGCGCGGCTTTCGGGCGCGCGGCACCCGCACACGCTGGAGATCGGGCAGTTCCTGGCGACGAAGGCCGAAGCGTGGCTGAAAGAGGCGGGCGCGACGGAGATCTGGAAATCGACTCCGGGTCCGCAGGCCGGCGCGGGGCAGCACCAGGCGGGCACGTGCCGCATGGGGAACGATCCGAAGACGTCGGTGGTCGATCCGTGGTGCCGGGTGCATGACCACGACAATCTGTATGTGATCGACGGCAGCGTGCATGTGACCAACGGCGGGTTCAACCCGGTGCTGACGATCATGGCGATTGCGTATCGGGCGTCGGAGCATTTGGCGCGGGAGTGGAAAGGCAAAAGCTAAGCTACCGCAGAGACGCAGAGGACGCAGAGAAAAACTATGGATTCAAATGCCCTGACGAAAGAGGTGATCGGTGCAGCGATTGAGGTGCACCGTGTTCTTGGGCCGGGGTTGCTGGAATCTGCGTATCTCAATTGCGTCTGCCGCGAGCTCGACGTCCGGGGTATTCCGTATGTGCGGCAGCTCAATCTGCCTGTAACATACAAGGACGTGGAGCTGGACTGCGGTTATCGCCTGGACCTTCTTGTGGGTGGTGCGGTCGTTGTCGAAGTGAAAGCGATTGAAGCGTTGCACCCGGTACATGAGGCGCAACTGCTGACGTACATGCGTCTGGGAGGCTGGAAAATCGGCCTGCTCATCAACTTCAATGTCTCAATTCTGAAGGAAGGCATACGCCGGCGAGTTCTAGGTTTTGAAGAAGAATTCTCTGCGTCCTCTGCGTCTCTGCGGTGAACTAATATGTCCCGGAAAAAGTACATACTCTCGATTGCGGCGGCCCTGATCGTCCTCGGGCTGGGGAGCGGCTCGTTTTATTACCAGTACGGCGGCGGGCGGGCTTGCGTGCGGTGCCATGAGATTCAGAGCTCGTTCGATCACTGGCAGTCCTCGGCTCACAGGAACATTGCTTGCACGTCGTGCCATGGGAGCGCGCTCTCGGTGGACGTCAAATTCCACTTGGCGAACCTGCGACGCGTCGTCGAGCATCTGCGCGGCAAAGAGGCCGCCGCGATCCACCTGAAGCACACCGATCTCTCGCCGATCGTCGAGCGGTGCCAAAAATGCCATCAGCAGGAATTCGCCGCGTGGCAGACCGGGCCTCACGGCGTCACTTACTCGCGCATCTTCACCGACAAGAAGCACAACACAAAGCGCCTGCTCATGGACGACTGCCTGCGCTGCCACGGGATGCACTTCGAGGGCGGCATACGCGACCTCGTGACGCCGGTGGATACCAAGGGGCCATGGACGCTCAAGTCGCCCGACATGGCCTCGCGCCCAGCGATCCCGTGCATGAGCTGCCACGAGATGCACAGGAACGGCAAGCCGCTGCCGCCCCGCACTCCGGGCGTCGCGCCGGCCGGGCCCACTCAGGAGATCATCCGCCCGTCGGTTGCGCTCTACGACCGCCGCGAACAGATGCATGTCTCAACCGCGGTCCTGCCGCTTCCCGAGATGCGCGACGGCGATCGCCTCGTCAAGACCAGTCCCGACCGCCGGCAGGCGCTTTGCTACCAGTGCCACGCGCCGGTGGCGACCATGCAGGCGGGCTCGGGCGACGACCGCACGCCGCTCGGAGTTCACGAAGGGCTAAGTTGCCTGGCTTGCCACCAGAAGCACGGGCAGCAGACGCGGGCGTCGTGCGCGAACTGCCATCCGCGGCTTTCCAACTGCGGCCTGGATGTCGAGAAGATGGACACGACGTTCAAGGATCTCAAGAGCGCGCACAACATACATTTCGTGAAGTGCGCGGATTGCCACCCGAAGGGCGTACCGCAGAAGAAGAAGGAAATCGCTAGCCGCTGATTCCGAAAAGCGCGTGGTATTTTTCGGGCAGGCGCGTGCGCCGCATGTCGCGCCCGCAGAAAATGTGGGTTGTTTTGCCGGTGGCGAGGACGCGGTCGTCTTCGGCGCGGCGCATTTCATAGCCGAAAGCGACCATGCGGGTGTTCGCTTCGGCGATCCAGGTCTTCACGATCACTTCGTCGTCGAAGCGCGCGGGCGAAAGATAGCGGCATTGCGCCTCGGCGACCGCGAGCAGGACGCCGTCGCCGCGCTCCATGTCGCGGTAGTTGAATCCGAGGGCCTTGCAAAGCTCGACGCGCCCGACCTCCATCCAGACAATGTAATTGGCGTAATAGACCACGCCCATCTGGTCGGTTTCGGCGTATCGTACGCGCAGCCGCGCTTCGTGCATCCGCTCGTTTTGCATGGAAACCTTCGATTATAACGGCGCGCGGGAGGAACCGGATCGCGGCAGGACCCGTCTGTTACGCTAGTAAGGCGAATTGTGCGCGTAAAAGTCCTGTTTTTCGGAGTTTTGAGAGAGATTACGGGCCGCACGGAAGACGAGTTGGAGCTCGCCTCGGGTTCCAAGGCCGGAGCTGTCTTCGAGCACTACGCGGCAGCGTTTCCGAAGCTCCGCGAGCTGGACCGCAGCGTCGTCGTGGCGCGCAACCAGCGGTTTTCGGCACGGACGGAGCCGGTGGCGGACGGCGACGAGATCGCGCTGCTTCCCCCGGTGAGCGGCGGCGCGCCCGAGTCCGGCGAGCACTTTTTCGCGCTTACGCGCGAGCCCATCGATGTGCGCGAACTGGCGCGGCGCGTGCTGCGCGGCGAGGATGGCGCGGTGGTCACGTTCGAGGGCGTGGTGCGGAACAACACCGCGGGCCGCGCCACGCTCTGGCTCGATTACGAGGGCTACGAGCCGATGGCGCTTCAGGTGATGTCTTCGATCGGCTGCGAGATCGCCCGCGCGCACGCCATCGGGCGGATCGCGATGGTGCACCGCCTCGGCAGGCTGGAGATCGGCGAAACGAGCGTGGCCGTGGTCGTCTCGGCGCCGCACCGCAGGCCGGCGTTCGAGGCGGCGCTCGAGGCGATCGACCGGCTCAAGAAGAAGGTCCCGATCTGGAAGAAAGAACACTTCGCCGATGGCGAGGTGTGGGTGGAGGGCGCTTGGGACGACTCGGTGCTGGGCTAGGGCTCCTCCTGCTGGCGGCCGCGTGCCCGCTTTCGGCCCAGGAAGAGCCCAGCTTCCATGTGGACGTGCGCCTGGTGCGTATCCTTGCCACGGTCAAGGACAACACCGGCAAGCTCATAGGCGACCTGGCGAAGCAGGATTTCGACGTGTTCGACAACGGCGTCCGTCAGGAACTCGCGGTGTTCGAGCACCACACGGAGCAGCCGCTCTCGATCGCCGTCATGATCGACACCAGCGCCTCCACGAACATCGATCTCCGGTACGAGGTCGAGTCCGTGAGCCGCTTCTTCCGAGCGCTCTTCAAAGAGGGCAACCCGGACGACAGCGCGGCGTTGTTCGCCTTCGATTACGAGACCACGCTGCTCGCCGACTTCACGCACCGGTTCGAGGTCCTGGACCGCAACCTGAAAGGCCTGCGTGGCTCGGGCGGAACGAGCATGTATGACGCGATCACGCTGGTTACGCCCCGGCTGGAGGAGCGCGAGGGGCGGCACGTGATCATCCTCGTAACGGACGGCGGCGACACGACCAGCAGCCGGACGTTTCACCAGGCGCTCGAAGCCGTCCAGCGGGCCGACGCCGTGATGTACCCGATTCTCGTGGTGCCGATCAAAAACGACCCAGGGCGTAATACGGGCGGCGAGAACGCGCTGGCGACGCTGGCCGAGGGGACCGGCGGGCGCGTCTTCGCTCCGACGCTCGGCAAAGCGCTCGACCAGGCCTTCGCCGAGATCCTGCGCGACCTGCGCACGCAGTATCTGCTTGGCTACTACCCCAGAAACGTTCCAGCTACCAAGGAGCCTTTCCATCGCATCGAAATCAAGCTGAAACGCCCGGATTTGCGGGTTTCGGCGAGGAGCGGCTATTATGGGGATTCGGAAGAACCCGCAAATGCAAAAGGCTGGAGGCGCGCGCGCTAAGTGAACGGAAAAGGCAGCAGCAAGGGAGGAAGCCGCGACAGAGGCGACCGCAAGCCGCCGGGAGGCGGCGCGGGCAAGAGCCGCGCCCCCGAGCAGACCTTCGAGGAAGTCCGGTATCTGAAGCAGTTGATTGAGAACCACACGCCGGTCCGGGTCCGCCTGATGAACAACGAGGAGGTGTCGGGAACGGTGGAATACTACGATCATTCTTTCATCCGCCTCACGCGCGAGCCCGACAACCCGAACCTGTTCATCTTCAAGCACGAGATCAAGTACCTCTACGAGTTGGAATAGGCGAAGGCCGGTCCATGCCCTCTTTTCTCGACACCGGCGTGGAGATCGCGCGCGAAGCCGGCGCGCTGCTGGCGAATTACTTCGAAAAGCGGATCGCATACGAGCTGAAGGGCGAATACGATCTGGTAACCGAAGCCGACCGCGCCTCCGAGCGGCTCGTCGTCGATCGCCTGCGGTCGCGCTTTCCGAACCATTCGATCGTGGCGGAGGAGGGCGGCGGGCACGAGGGCTCGTCCGAGTACCGCTGGTACGTCGATCCGCTCGACGGAACGACGAATTTCGCGCACGGCTTCCCGATGTTCAACGTCACGCTGGGGTTGGAGCGCGCGGGCGAGATGATCGCGGGGTGCGTGTTCGACCCGGTCCACGACGAGATGTTCACGGCCGAGCTGGGCGGGGGCGCCTATCTGAACAACCGCCGCATCCGGGTGTCGAAAGCGGCGCGGATCGAGGATTCGCTCGCCGCCACGGGCTTCCCCAGCCGCAAGCGGCACCAGAACGTCAACGTCCATTTCTACTACCAGATGGCGATGTGGTCGCACGGGGTGCGGCGGGCCGGTTCGGCCGCGCTCGACCTGGCCTATGTCGCGAGCGGACGGCTGGATCTGTTCTGGGAGTTCGGCCTGAAGCCGTGGGACATGGCCGCGGGCATTCTGCTGGTGGCCGAGGCGGGCGGCAAGGTTTCGGACATGAAGGGCGGCCCGGTTCAGATCGGCGGGGCGCACCTGCTGGCCGATAATGGCTTGGTGCACGACGAAGTCCTGACGCTATTCCGCGAGATTTTTGCAGGGAATTTCCGCGTTCCGATGACCGGGATCACCCCCGCCCGGTAGGCCGGTTCCGCCGCGCGCACGGCCGTAAGATGTTATAAAACCTTTACTTTTGCCCGCCTGTGATGGTAGCCTAAGTGTTCTCGAATGCGAACCGTTGACTTGATCCACCGAAAACGAGAAGGCGAAGAACTGACTCCCGCGGAGATCGCCTCGCTGGTTGAGGGCTTCACGCGCGACGAAATCCCTGATTACCAGGTATCCGCGTTCCTGATGGCGACTTACTTCCAGGGAATGTCCGACCGGGAAGCAAGCGCGCTGACCGAATGCTTGCTGCGCTCGGGTGAAACTCTCGACTTATCGTCGATTCCGGGAGTCAAAGTCGACAAGCATTCGACCGGCGGAGTCGGGGATAAAACGAGCCTGATCGCAGCCCCGCTCGCCGCCGCGGCCGGCGCGGTCGTTCCCATGCTGGCGGGCCGCGGTCTGGGCCACACCGGCGGAACCCTCGATAAACTCGAATCCATTCCGGGCCTGCGTACGAATCCGACGATCGACGAATTCCGCGCGCAGGTGGCGCAAATCGGGCTGGCATTCGCGGGCCCGATGGGGGAGCTGGCTCCGCTCGACGGCAAGCTGTACGAAATGCGCGAAGCCACGGCGACGGTCGAATCGGTGCCGCTCATCGCGTCTTCGATCATGGCGAAGAAACTGGCCGGGGGGCTCAACGCGCTGGTGCTCGATGTAAAGGTGGGCTCGGGCGCGTTCATGAAGCGGCAGGTTGACGCGCGCCGGCTCGCCCAGATGATGGTCGGAATCGGGCGCCGCGCCGACATGCGCGTGCAGGCGCTGGTTACGGACATGAGCCAGCCGCTCGGATACGCGATCGGCAACGCGCTCGAGATCATGGAAGTCTCGCAGACACTCCAGAGCGCGGGCCCGAACGATCTCACGCGGCTTTCGCTCGAGCTGGCGGCCCGCATGATCCACCTCGGAAAAATCGCCGAGACGATCGACGAGGCGCGCGAGATCGCGCAGCGCAAACTGCTCGACGGGGCCGGGTTCAACAAGCTCAAGGAAGTGATACAGGCGCAGGGCGGCAATGCTCAAGTGCTCGAACGCTTCGAACTGCTGCCGAACGCGACCGGGGCGCGCGAGATCACGTCGCCGCGCGCGGGCTACGTGAGTGCGATCGCGGCCAAGGACATCGGCCTGGCTTCCGCGATGATCGGCGGGGGCCGCAATACGAAGGACGGCGTGATCGACCCGGCCGTGGGTGTGATCCTCGAAGTCAAGGTGGGCGAGAAGGTCGAAGCCGGAGCCGTGCTCTGCCGCCTCTACTACACCAAGGAAGATCGCCTGGACGAAGCGGCGCAGCTTGTCGAAGACGCATTCCGCATTTCCACTCACGCGCCCGAAGAGCGCGAACTGATCCTCGAAGTGGTAGGCTAGACCCTACCGGTGGGCCGTTTTACAGGCATTATCGGACTGCTGGCAGTGCTGGCGGTCTGCTTCGCATTTTCGAAGAAGCGCCGCGCGATTCAGCCGCGCGTCATTGCCTGGGGACTCGGCCTGCAATTCGCCTTCGCCTTCCTGGTGTTGAAAACCCCATTCGGCAGGCTGTTCAACGCGGCCTCGGTGGCGGTGAACGCCATGCTCGGCTACGCGGAAGAAGGCAGTAAGTTCGTCTTCGGTCCGCTCGGCGCAAAGGCCGGGCCCTTCGGCGTCGTCTTCGCGTTCCAGGTGCTGCCGATCATCATCTTTATCGCTTCGTTCTTTTCGATCCTGTACTACCTGGGCCTGATGCAGGTAGTTATTCGCGCGATGGCTGTCGTGATGCAGAAGGTGATGGGCGCGAGCGGCGCGGAGGCGACCGACGTCGCGGCGAGCATCTTCATGGGCCAGACCGAGGCGCCGCTGACGATCCGGCCGTTCCTGGCGCGGATGACGCAATCCGAACTGTTCACCGTGATGACGAGCGGGATGGCGCACATCTCGGGCGCGGTGATGGCGGCTTACGTGAAGATCGCGAACGTGGAGATCAAGCACCTGCTGACCGCGGTGATCATGACGGCGCCCGCGACCATCATGCTCGCGAAGATGCTGATGCCGGAGGTCGATCAACCCGAGACGGCGGGCAAGGTCGAGATCCGCGTGGAGAAGCCCGGCGTGAACATCATCGACGCGGCGGCGCGCGGGGCCGGCGACGGGCTGCACCTGGCGCTGAACGTGGCGGCGATGCTGATTGCGTTCCTGGCCCTGATCGCGATGTTGAACGGCGTGCTCGGCCTGTTCCACACGAGCCTGCAGCAGATCTTCGGCGTGCTGTTCGCGCCGGCGGCGTGGGTGCTGGGCGTGAGTTGGAAGGACTGCGCGGCGGTCGGCAACCTGCTCGGGACGCGGCTGGTGCTGAACGAGTTCGTCGCGTTCCTGCAACTCGGGCCGTTGCAGGCGCAGCTCGATCCGCGCTCGTTCACGATCGCGACGTACGCGCTGTGCGGGTTTGCGAACTTCAGCTCGATCGCAATTCAGGTGGGCGGCATCGGGGCGCTGGTTCCGGAGCGCAAGTCGGACCTGGCACGGCTGGGGCTGCGGGCGGTGGCGGCGGGGACGCTCGCGAATTTCATGTCGGCCTGCATCGCCGGGCTGCTGGTATGAAGCCGCGCATCGCTGTTGTGCTGGGCACGGGGTTGGGCGCGTTCGCCGGAGAGTTGACGAACCGCACGGAGATCCCTTACAGCGAGATTCCCGGCTGGCCGCAACCGACCGCGGAGGGCCACGAGGGAAAGCTGGTGTACGGGTGCGTGGGCGAGACGCCGGTCGCGGTGCTTTCCGGCCGCGTGCACCTGTATGAGGGATACACGCCCGCGCAGGTGGTTTTCGGCGTGCGCGAGATGGCGCGGCGCGGGGTGGAGACGTTCGTGTTCACGAACGCGGCCGGGGGCATCAATTTCGAGTACTCGCGCGGCGCGCTGGTGCTCGTCGCGGACCACATCAATTTGCAGGGCTCGAATCCGCTGGTGGGGCCGAACGACGAAACGCTGGGGCCGCGGTTTCCGGATATGTCGGAGGCGTACTCGGCCGAGCTGCGGGCGAAAGCCAGGGACGTTGCGGCCGAGCTGGGCATCCCGCTGCGGGAAGGCGTCTACGCCGCGCTGCTCGGGCCGAGCTTCGAGACGCCCGCCGAAATACGATACCTGCGGGCGATTGGCGCGGACCTGGTTGGGATGTCCACCGTGCCCGAAGTCATCGCGGTGAACCACATGGGCTGCCGCGCGCTCGCGATCTCGTGCGTGACGAACATGGCGGCCGGCATCCTGCCGCGGAAGATCACTCACGGCGAGGTGATCGAGACGGGCGAGATGATGCGCGGCACGCTGGTCCGGTTCCTGAAGGCCTTGCTGCCGCGGCTGGAAGCGTGATGATACGTTCTTGTAGAAAAAGGCGTCTGTCCCCTTTTCTGCTGCTGTTGTGCTTCTCGGCGCGCGCGGCCGAGCCCGTGGACTGGATCTGGAGCGCGCGCTACGTCGTCACGATGGACGCCGCCCGCCGTGTGATCGACGACGGCGCGGTTGCCGTGCGCGGCGATCGTATTGTCGCAGCCGGCCCGCGCGCCGAAATCGACCGGCGGTACAAGGCGAAGCAGCGGCTCGACCGTCCGGCGGCGTTGATCGCTCCCGGGCTGATCAACGCGCACGCGCACGCGCCGATGTCCCTGCTGCGCGGCGTCGCCGACGACCTGCGGCTGGAAGACTGGCTCAAAAACTTCATTTTTCCCGCCGAAGCGAAGAACGTCACGGCCGATTTCGTCCGCTGGGGAACGCGCCTCACGTGTCTGGAAATGCTGCTGTCGGGCACGACAACCTACGCCGACATGTACTATTTCGAAGATGCGATCGCGGAAGAAACGCGCGCGGCCGGGCTGCGCGGCGTGCTCGGCGAGACGATCATCGGCTTTCCGGTCCCCGACGCGAAGACTCCCGATGACGCGCTGCGCTCAACGGAGGGCTATTTGCAGCGCTTCCGCAACGACGCGCTCATCGTCCCCGCGGTCGCGCCGCACGCGATCTACACGAACTCCGAGCAGACGCTGCGCGCCTCGCGCGCGCTCGCGAACCGCTACGGGGCGCCGCTGCTGATCCATGTCGCCGAGACCAAGAGCGATCGGGATGCGGTGCAGAAGCTGGATTCCTGGGGCATATTGAACGGCCGCACGCTCGCCGCGCACGCGGTGTGGGCGGACGATCGCGACATCGGGACGCTCAAGGCGCGCGGCGCTGCCGTGGCGCATTGCCCGTCGAGCAACATGAAACTGGCGAGCGGTATCGCGCCGGTGGTGAAGATGCTGGCCGCGGGCGTGAACACCGGCCTCGGCACCGACGGTCCCGCGGGCAGCAACAACGACTTCGACCTGCTTGAAGAGATCGATCTCGCCGCGAAGCTTCAAAAGGTCGCGACGGGCGACCCGCGGGCGCTTCCGGCCGAGCAGGCGCTCGAGATGGCGACCATTGGCGGCGCGCGGGCGCTCGGGCTCGAAAAGGAAATCGGCTCGCTCGAAGCGGGCAAGCGCGCGGATCTGATCACGGTCCGGCTCGACGTGCCGAACGCCGTGCCCGTGTACAGCATTGTGTCGCAGCTTGTCTATGCGCTCAAGGGCGCAGACGTGCGCGATGCAATGGTGAACGGCCGCCTGCTCCTGCGCGACCGGCGCGTCCTGACGCTCGACGAGGCGCAGATTCTCGCGAAGGCCGCCGCGTACGGCGCGAAGGTGCGGGCATCGCTCGGCAGATAATACGGTCATGAAGGCCGCACGCATACACCAGCACGGGGGACCCGAGGTCCTCGTCTACGAAGACGCTCCCGACCCGGTGTTCGCGCCGGACCAGGCGCTCATCCGCGTGCGGGCGTGCGCGCTCAATCACCTCGACCTGTGGGTGCGGGCGGGGATCCCGGGGATGAAGGTCCCGATGCCGCACATCCTCGGCAGCGATGCGGCGGGCGAGGTCGTCGGGACCGGCGCGCTGTGCCGGCGCGTGAAGCTCGGCCAGCGCGTGCTGATCTCGCCGGGCCAGAGCTGCCGCCAGTGCGAGAAATGCCTCATGGGGCGGGACAACGAGTGCCCGCGCTATACGCTGCTTGGCACGACGATCGACGGCGGCAATGCGGAGTTCGTGGCGGTGCCGGAGTATGGCGTCATCCCGATTCCGGACGATCTCGGGTTCGAAGAAGCCGCCGCCGCGCCGCTGGTCTTCGTGACCGCGTGGCACATGCTGTTCACGCGCGCGGAGTTGAAGCCTGGGGAGGATGTGCTGGTGCTCGCGGCATCGAGCGGCGTCGGGATGGCTGCGATTCAGCTTGCGAAGCTGTTCCACTCCCGCGTGATTGCGACCGCGGGCGGCGAGGCGAAGATGGACCTCGCGCGGCGCCTCGGCGCGGATTATGTTATCGACCACTACAAGCAGGACATCGCGGCCGAGGTGAAGCGCATTACCGCGCGGCGCGGCGTGGATGTAGTGTTCGAGCACGTGGGTGCGGCGACGTGGCCGGCGAGTATGCAGTCGCTCGCGCCGGCGGGGCGCGTGGTGACGTGCGGCGCGACGACGGGCTACGACGTGAAGATCGATTTGCGGTTTTTGTTCAACCGCCAACAGTCCGTGCTCGGATCGTTCATGGGGACGCAAGGGGAGCTGCACCAGGTTTTGAAGTTCGTGTTCCGGAAGCTGGTGCGGCCCGTGGTCGACCGGGTGTATCCGCTGGCGGAGATTTCGGCCGCGCACGAGCGGCTCGAAAAGAAGGAGCAGTTCGGGAAGATTGTGGTGGTTCCGTAGGCGAACGCCAGCTTCTCACCTTTGCGCCAGGCGCGCGGCGCGCTCGAGCGACCGCTCGAACACCGTGTCGCGTCCCGCGATTCCCAGCTCGGCGATGAGCAACTCGGGTTCCGGCAGCCGCGGCGCGAGCGCGCAGCTCAGCAGTCCGTCGGCTTCGATCAGGACCGAATCGCCCTCGGCGCGCCGGATCGACACGCGGCGCGAATCGGATTCGAGCACGAGCCCCTCGATGCCGCCGCGCACGGGAGGAACGGCTTCCAGGCGCGTTTCGATGTCGCCGCAGTCCGCGCAGCTCATGACCCAGCCCGCCAGGTAATACGCCGTCACTGGCGGCGCATCCCCGGCGTAGAAGACCGTCACGCGCCGCAGCGGCGACAGCACGGCGCGCCGCGCGGGGTCCTCGAAAATCTGCGCGACGATCTCGCGCCACCGCGTGATGCGCGCCCAGGAGAGGTCGGCCACGCGCCATCCGCGCGCCAGCGCTTGCTGAAGCTCGGCCAGCGGAGCATCGGCGACCACCTTCCCCGCCCTGCCGAAGAGCGGGGCCAGCGCCGGCAGGCGGAAGAGGCGCGTGGAGCGGCACCAGACGACCAGCGGCAGGTCGGGAGCCGTGATCGCGAGCAGGACCGGCACCAGGCCCGCGAGCCCCGCCTCGGGCGCAGCGATCTCGACCTGCTCGCAGCAGATCTGCTGCCGCGTGCCGAACGGCATCCAGCACAGCGCGTTGACGTGGTAGCCGAGCGCGCCCGCCGCACCCACACGCACAATCACGGCGCGGTTCGGATGCTCGCGCATGACCTCGGCCAGCGTTCCGGCAATCCCGGCGGGCTTCTCAGCTTCCTCGGCCACTACGATGAGCGTCAACGCGCTCGCGCGCAGCACGGGGGCGGAATCGGGGGCGGCGAGACCGGCCCATAGCTTGTGCAGGTCCGCGAGGATGCGGTCCGCGGTCACGTCGGCCACTACGGGTTCCTCCAGGCGTGCCCGCGCCGCGCGAGCATCTCGCCGGCGGCCGCGGGTCCCCACGTCCCGGCGGCGTAGTTCGGAAAATCGAACCGCTGTTTATTCCACGCCTCGAGCACCGGTTCGACCACGGCCCAGCTCGCTTCGACGGCGTCCTGGCGGATGTAGAGCGTCGGGTCGCCGCGCATGGCGTCGAGCAGCAGGGTCTCGTAGGCGTCCGGCTCGCGCGCCCCGAAGCTCGCGCCGTAGTTGAAATCCATCGACACGGGCCGCAGGCGCATCCCGCCGCCGGGCTGCTTCGACAGGAACCGCACCGAGATGCCCTCGTCCGGCTGGATGCGGATGATCAACAGGTTCGGCGACATCGCGCCGCCGTTTGCCCCCTCGAAGGGCGCGTGCGGTGCGGCGTAGTATTGAATCGCGATGTCGGTGACGCGCCGCGGCAGGCGCTTGCCCGTGCGCAGGTAGAACGGCACGCCGGCCCAACGCCAGTTATCGACGAACAGCGTGACGGCTGCGTAGGTGGGGGTTTGCGAATCGGGCTTCACGCCGGGCTCCTGGCGGAAACCGGGCTCGTCCTTTTCGCCGATGCGCGCGGGGCCGTACTGCCCGGCCACGGCGTTGAGCGCGACCTCCCCGGGCTTCATGATGCGGATCGACCGCAGGAGCTTCGCGCGCTCGTCGCGCACGGCGGTGGCTTCGTAGGCGGCGGCGGGCTCCATCCCGATGGTGGACATGACCTGGAGCAGGTGGTTCTGGATCATGTCGCGCAGCGCGCCGGCTTCCTCGTAATATGCGCCGCGGCCTTCGACGCCGATCGCCTCGGCCGCCGTGATCTGCACGTTGCTGATGTAGCGCCGGTTCCAGAGCGGCTCGAACATGCCGTTGGCAAACCGGAACGCCAGGATGTTCTGGACAGTCTCTTTGCCGAGGTAGTGATCGATGCGGTAGATCTGCTGCTCGGGGAAGATCCGCTGCAGGTGCGCGTTCAGCTCGCGCGCGCTGGCGAGGTCGTGGCCGAAGGGCTTTTCGATCACGAGCCGGCGCCAGCCCTTGCCTTCGGCGAGCCCCGCGGCGCCGATGCCGTCCGCGGCCGTTTCGTACTGGCTGGGCTGCGTCGCGAGATAGAACAGCACGTTGCCCCCGGTCTCGAAGCGCTTTTCCGCTTCGGCCAGCCTGGCGCCGATCCGGCGGTACGCCTCGGGGTCCTTCATATCCCCGGGGACGTAACACAGCAGGTTCGAGAACGTGCGCCACATGTCGCCATCGAGGCCCTCGCCGTCCGAGAACTCGCCGACGGCCTCGCGCATCTTCTCGCGGAACTGGGCGTCGTCGAGCGGCGTGCGGGAGTTGCCGATGACGGCGAAGCCGGGAGGCAGGCGGCGGTCGCGCGCCAGCCGGTAGAGGGCGGGAATCAGTTTGCGCCGGGTGAGATCGCCGTTTGCGCCGAAGATGACCGCGGCGCAAGGTGGAGTGCGCCGCTCGAACCGGAGCGAATCCTCGAAGGGATTTTCCTGGCCCACGAACACAACGTAGCACGGGCCACCGGCACGAGCGGGCGCGGCCTTTTCATTGACGCCTATTGCTTTGCCGGCCGGGTCAAGCTAGGATGAGGTCAACCCCCCGGAACAATTCGAATCGAAAAACAAGGCGGACCGAATTCGGGAGAAATGGGTCCCTATGCTAAAGCAGCCCAAGAAAATTCTGGCGGCGGTGGAGGACTTGTTCTTCACCGTCAAAATCAGCGACGCGGCCAAGCGGGCGGGGCTCCGGGTCGAGTTCATCAAGAATGAAAAGGACCTGATTCTCCGGGCGCAGGATGAAAAACCCTCGTTAATCATTTTCGATTTGAACTTCGCAGCCATGCAGCCGCTGCGGCTGATTTCGAAGCTGAAGGGGAATGCCGAGCTGAAATCGATCAGCTTGATCGGCTACCTGTCGCACGTGCAGGGAGAGCTTAAGCAGAAGGCTCACGAGATAGGGTGCGACATGGTACTGGCGCGGTCGGCGTTATCGCAGAATCTGCCGCTGATTTTGAAGCGGCATGCGGGGACGTAGACCGGTTAGCCGGACCGGGAGGGCCGCCCTACCGGCGCTTCGTGAAGCATGCCAGCGCTTGAAGCTTGGCCAGCGCCGCGCCGGAATCGAGGGATGCGGCCGCAAGCGCGACGCCTTCGCGGAAATCGCGCGCCTTGTCCGATGCAACCAGAGCTGCCGAGGCGTTCACGAGCACGATATCCCGCTTCGGCCCGCGCGCACCTTCCAGAATTCCCCGAGCCACGCCGCAGTTCTGCTCCGGGTCTCCGCCCTTCAGGTCGTCGAGCGCGGCCTCCGGGACTCCAAAGTCCGCGGGCGTGAGCGTGCGCCGCTCGGCGCGGCCTGCGCGGACCTCGAACGCCAGCGTCGGGCCTGTGGTGGTGATTTCGTCAAGGCCGTCGGAGCCGTGAACGACGAACCCATGCTCGAGGCCGAGCGCCGCGAGCGCGCCCGCGATCAACTCGGCCGCGTGCGCCGAGGGCGCTCCCACCACCTGCGCCGTCGCCCCGGCCGGATTCGTCAGCGGGCCGAGCAGGTTGAACACCGTGCGCATCTTCAGCTCGACGCGGGCCGGTTGCGCGTGCTTCATTGCCGGATGGAAAGCGGGCGCGAACAGGAAGCCGATGCCGACTTCGCGGATTGCCCGCAAGGTCTGCGCAGGCCCCAGGGCGATCGAGACTCCCAACCGTTCCAGCACGTCGGCACTGCCGCAGCGGCTCGAAATCGACCGGTTTCCGTGCTTGGCCACGCGCACTCCCGCGCCCGCCACAACGAACGCCGCGAGGGTCGAGATATTGAACGTGCCGACCCCATCGCCGCCGGTGCCGCAGGTGTCGAGCAGCGGCTCTCCTTCGAGCCGCGCCGCGATCCGGCTCGCCGCCGCCCGCATGGCGCGCGCGAACCCCAGCAGCTCGCCCGAGGTTTCGCCCTTCATCCGCAGCGCGACCGCGAACGCAGCGACCTGCGCGGTGGACGCGCCGCCGCTCAGGATTACGGCCATCGCCCGCTCGGCCGCCTGCGGGTCGAGGTGCTCGCCGTTAACCGCCTGTTGAAGATACGGGATCAAAGACATGTAAGGGCTATTTTCAGTATATTTGGGGAAGCCATCGTTCGTACTGATAGCTGACACCGGAGCGGTTGAGCTGGAGGGCTCCCCGTGAAAATACATGAATATCAGGCCAAGGGCATCCTCGCGCAGTTTGGCGTTCCCGTCCCGAGGGGCGAGGTAGCGCGCACGCCGGAGGAGGCCGAGGCCGCGGCGAAGAGGATCGGCGGCGCTGTCGTCATCAAGGCGCAGATCCACGCCGGAGGAAGAGGGAAAGGCGGCGGCGTCAAGATCGCTCACGGCGCGGCCGAGGCCGGCGACGTCGCGCGCTCCATTCTGGGCATGCGTCTGGTCACGCACCAGACCGGGCCCGAGGGGCGCGTGGTGAGCCGCGTCCTGGTTGAAGAAACGCTGCCCATCGAGCGCGAGCTTTACCTCGGCATCGTGCTCGACCGCGCGCAGGCCATGCCGGTTTTCATGGCATCGGCCTCCGGCGGGATGGAGATCGAAGAGGTCGCGGCGAAGAACCCCGAGGCGATTCTGAAAGAGCCGGTCGAGCCGGGGTTCGGGCTCGCTCCATTTCAGGCGCGCAAACTCGCGTTCGGCATGGGCATCCCGGCGGCGAGCGTGAATGCGGCCGCGGCGGCGATGATCGCCCTCGCGCGGGCCTACGAGTCCATCGACGCGTCGCTGGCCGAGATCAACCCGTTCATCCTCACGCGCGACGGCAAGGTGTACGCGCTTGACGCCAAGATCAACCTCGACGACAACGCGCTCTACCGCCACAAGGACCTGGCCGAGTTGCGCGACCTGGGCGAAGAGGACCCGCTCGAGGTCGAGGCGTCGCGCTTCGGGCTGAACTACATCAAGCTCGACGGCACGGTCGGGTGCATGGTCAACGGCGCGGGGCTTGCCATGGCGACCATGGACATCATCAAGTACGCCGGCGGCAGTCCGGCGAACTTCCTCGACGTCGGCGGCGGCGCCAGCGCCGAGCAGATCAAGAACGCGTTCCGCATCCTGCTTTCGGACAGGAGCGTGCGGGCGGTGCTCATCAATATATTCGGTGGAATTCTGCGGTGCGACACGCTCGGCACGGGCGTCGTCGCGGCGGCGCGCGAGTTGAGCGTGAAGGTGCCGGTGGTGGTGCGGATGGAAGGGACGAATGTCGAGGCGGGGCGCGAGATCCTGACCGCGTCAGGCCTGAACTTCACGGTGGCCAGGGACATGAAAGACGCAGCGGAGAAAGTGGTGAGGCTGGCGCAATGAGCATCCTGGTAGACAAGAACACGCGCCTCATCGTGCAAGGATTCACGGGCCGGGAGGCTACATTTCACGCGCAGCAGTCGATCGCATACGGGACCAACGTAGTCGGCGGCGTGGTGCCCGGCAAGGGCGGCGTCAAGCATCTCGATCTGCCGGTCTTCGACACCGTGGCCGCGGCGGTGTGCGCGACGGGCGCGAACGCATCGATCATCTTCGTGCCCCCGGCGTTCGCGGCGGACGCGATTCTCGAGGCCGCCGACGCGGGCCTGCCGCTCGTGGTCTGCATCACCGAAGGCATTCCGGCGCTCGACATGGTGCGCGCGTGGCGCTATCTCGAAGGGCGCAAGACACGGCTGATCGGCCCGAACTGCCCCGGCATCATTTCGCCCGGGAAGTGCAAGGCCGGGATCATGCCCGGGCACATCCACAAAGAGGGGAACGTGGGGGTCGTCTCGCGCTCCGGCACCCTGACTTACGAAGCCGTGGACCAGCTCACGCGGCGCGGCATCGGCCAATCGACGTGCATCGGCATCGGCGGCGATCCGATCATCGGGACCACGTTCCTCGACGCGATCCGCATGTTCAACGAGGACCCCGGGACGCACGCCATTGTCATGATCGGCGAGATCGGCGGCAACGCGGAGGAGACCGCGGCGGCGTACATCCGGGAGCACGTTCGCAAGCCCGTCGTGGGTTTCATCGCCGGCCAGACCGCGCCTCCGGGACGCCGCATGGGCCACGCCGGAGCGATCATCTCCGGCGGCTCGGGCAAGGCGTCCGACAAGATCAAAGCCCTGGAGGCCGCGGGCGTAACCGTGTGCGCTTCCCCCGCCGAAATCGGCGAGAAAATTCAGACCGTCTTATGAGCCAGCTAGAACGCACGTTCGCAATCATCAAACCGGATTCAGTGGCCCGCGGTATCGCGGGCGAGATTCTGACCGCCATCGAACAGAACGGATTCCGCATTCTTGGAATGCGCATGGTGCATCTCAACCGGAAGGAGGCCGAGGGATTTTATGCCGTGCACCGCGGCAAGCCTTTCTTCCCGGGCCTGATCGATTTCATGACCGAAGGCCCCGTGATCGTGATGGCTCTCGAGAGGGAAGACGCCATACGGAAATGGCGTGAAGTGATGGGAGCTACAAATCCCGCCAACGCGGCCGAGGGGACCATCCGGAAGCGGTTCGGCACGGCCATCGACCGCAACTGCGCGCATGGCTCCGATGGGCCCGAAACCGCCCGCACCGAGATCGCCTACTTCTTCCGCGAAGTGGAACTGCTGTAGAAAAACGGCGGACCCCCTGTTTCAGGAGGTCCGCCTTTCAAAGCTACGGAAGTTTCGGGGAATCCGGCGGCAGGAAAGTCACTCGCACGCTCGCCGTGCTGCTTTCTCCCCGGCTGTTTGTCACCGTCACCGACATCACGTAGGTGCCAAGCAGCGGCGGCAGGATCGTCGGCCTCGCCGTGTTCGCGTTCACGATGTACACCTCCGGCGGGGCGCTCCACTGGAAGGTCAGCGTTCCGCCTCCGGGATTCGTCGAACCGGAAGCATCGAGTGTGTACTGGGACAGCTTTGTGTAGATGTCCGGCCCGCCCGCAATCACGGCCACCGGCGCACCGGCGGCAGTGTTCACCGTTACGGTGACATCTCTGGTGACGGTCGCGCCCCCGGCGCCTGTCACCGTGAGCGTGTAAGTAGTGGTCTGCGCCGGCGACACTTGCGTTGAGCCGTTCACCGGCACCGTCCCGATACCCGAGATGGATGCCGATGTAGCGCCGGTCGTCGTCCAGCTCAGCGTCGAGCTTTGCCCGGCGTTGATCGTCGAGGGGTTCGCCGCAAACGATCCGATGGCGACGCCCTGCGAAACGGTGACGGTCGCCTGCGCGGTCGCCTGCCCGCCGGCGTTGGAAGCCGTCAGGATGTAGGTCGTCGTTTGCGTGGGGGAAACAGACACGCTGCCGTTCACCGCGACCGCCCCAACATTCGTGATGGTCACGTTATCGGCATTCTGCGTCTGCCACTGCAACGTCGAGGACTGCCCCGCCCCGATGCTCGCGGGGCTGGCCGTGAAACTCAGGATCCTGACCGGCGCCTGCATCACCGTGACGGTCTGGGCAGCGGTTACCTCGCCCTTGGAGTTGCGCGCCGTCAGCGTGTAGGTGGTGGTCTGCGTGGGCGCGACCGTGGCGGAGCCCGCCTTCGGGTTCACCTGGCCGAGGCCGGTGATCTCGACCGTGTCGGCGTTTTCCACCTGCCAGGAGAGCACGCTCGTGCCGCCCGGCTGGACCGCGTTCGGGTTCGCCGTAAAGCTGACGATATGGGCTGCCGGCGCCGCGGCCGTCGTGACCGTGGTCCGGGCGATCGCCTGCGAGCCGAGGCTGTCGGTCACCGTGACGCGGAACTGATAGCTTGCACTCTCGGCCGCCGTGAACGACGCCTTCGATGTATCCGCGTTCGCAAGCTGCACCGCGGGACCCGAGATCTGCTGCCAGGCGAACTTCAGCGGAAGCCCTTCAGGCGAGTAGGACGCGGAAGCGTCCAGGTTGATCGTGCCCGCGGGCACGCCGATCTGATCCGGACCCGCGTCGGCGACCGGGGGCGTATGGCCCACGCGCACCTGCCGCGTCAGGATCTCATACCGCACGCGCGGAATATCCACCGGAACCGGATGCTTCACTTCGAGCGTATCCTTCGGCTTCACCCAGTTGCCGAACTGCACGCCGAACGCCACGCGGCCGATGTTCTTCGAGCCGACGAGCGTCTCGTTCATGCTGGCTTCCGTGGTGAAGGCGAACCGCTGGGAGAACGGCTGGACCAGGCGGATCGTGCCGCCCGGCCGGTTATTCCCGCCCGAGCGGAAGAGCGCGCCGAAGTTGCCTTCGACATAGGCGTCGTTCCACAACCCGACCTGCGCGCTGAAGCCGGCCTGATCGACCACCCGCAGGTAGTATTCGGTCAGGAGATTGTAGTTCAAAAGCGGAGTCCCGAGTCCGTTATCAGCCGTGGGCGCGATCATCGTCGGCGTCCGCGCGATGACGCGATCCGTCAGATAACCTTTCGTCCCGAAGAAGCCGAGGCGTCCGCGCGAGAACAGGTAGTCGGCCGTGAACGCCGCCTGGCCCAGCGTGCCGCCGCCCAGGCCTGAAACGTTCACGTGCTTGATGCTCGAGAACAGGCCCGCCTGCATGCGCGTCCAGCGGTTCACCAGCCCGAGGTCGAACTGGCCTTCCTGCCGGTCGCGGTAGTACATGTACTCGCCTTCGGCCTGCACGGCGGAGGTCTCGTCCTTGCCGAACGGAGCGAAGTACCGGCCCTTGCCCGTGAAGGTGAAGCTGCCCGAGCCGTGCGTCTTGCCTTCCCAGGGAGCGGCCACGTCGCCAAGCGATGGTCCGAGGTTGATGCCGAGCAGCGAGAACCGGCTCGGCTTCGCTTTCTGGATGGCGGTGTCGGCGGTGGTGTCCATCATGCGCTGCAACTCGGCCTTCTCGGGCGGGCGCGGCAGCTCGGCCACCTGCTTTTCGACGCCGGCCTGGCCCTGCTTGAGCGCCGCGACGTCTTCCTTCAGCTTGTCGTTCTCGGCCTTGAGGTCCTTGATCGCGGCCAGGATTTCGTCGAGTTTGTCGAGGCGCTTCAGGATGTCTTCGCAGCACTTTTTGCGCGCGTCCTCGGCGGCCTGCATCGCTTTGATTGCGTCGCCGATACCGCCCGCGCTGACCACCTTGCCCTGCCCGTCGGTGACGGTCATGCCGACACGCCGGTTGATGAAGCGGCCTTCTTTCGTGGTGTTGCTGACCTTCGGCTGCTTCTTGCCGTGCGCGACGGTCGAGATCTGATTTTCAGCCGCGCCGTACTTTACGAGGAAGTTCTTCACCGTCGCGGCGCGCGCGCTGGCGAGTTTGTCGTTATAGCGGTTTGACCCGACGGAATCAGTGTTGCCGTCGAGCTTCACGCGGTAATCGGGATGCGCTTGTAACAGTTCGGCGAGCCGGAGCAGGCTCGGATATCCGTCGGAGAGGACCGACGAATTGAATTCGAAGTTGACTTCCTCCCAGTCGTGCTTCGTAGCGTTGGTCGTAAGTCCCTGGGCGCATGCCAAGACCGCGCAGACCATGAGAAGAACAAACGACCGCCATGAGTTGCGGATTTCCATCCATGTCCTCCTGAACTGGCCCCCCTCGGCAGCGTCCCTTCCCGTTTCACAGCCCGGTATGTTGGCGCACAGGTACCGAGGGCTCGGGCCCGATTAACAGCAATTTACGTTTGGAACTTTTAAGGATAGCGGTTCCGCAGCTTGGGCGCAAGCACAAGTGGCCGTGGATACAATTAGTTGCGGTCGATCTACACATCCGAATAGAATAGGAATCGGAGCCTGCCGGACGGGCAGTCGCCCCCTTATGGGGGGAGGAAAGTCCGGTCTCCAAAGGGCAGCGTGCCGGCTAACGGCCGGGGGGATTCGCTCAAAGCGGGTTCTACGGAAAGTGCCACAGAAAATATACCGCCCGGTTGGCCGGTTTTGCCGGCTGGCGGGGTAAGGGTGAAAAGGTGCGGTAAGAGCGCACCGCGGCCGGAGCAATCCGACCGGCAGGGTAAACCCCACGTGGAGCAAGACCAAATAGGAGAGGAGGGGCGGCCCGCTCCTTTGAACTCTCGGGTAGGTCGCTAGAGCCCGGCAGCAATGCCGGGCCCAGAGGAATGACTGCCGCCCGCAAGGGTACAGAAACCGGCTTATAGTCCGGCAGGCTTCAAGAAGGGGACAGACACGAGGTGTCTGTCCCCTTTTTTGTTACTGCACCTTCGGCAGCGTTCCCGCCAGGAACAGGGGGATCCACTGCGCGTTCTGGCCCTGATTCGGCGAACGGCGGCGCAGGCCGGCGCCCGGCGACCGGTAGACCTTGAACGCCACAGGGTCGCCCGCCTTCAACGTGCCCGCGATGCGCTTCACGTCGTCGGTCGAGTTGACCGGCTGGCGGTTGATGGCCACGAGCACGTCGCCTTCCTGAATTCCGACTTCTTCGGCGAAGGAACCCGAATCGACGTTCGAAACGAGCACACCGCCCTGTTCACGGAAGTCCATCTGGTCGCGGTCGGTCTCGCGCAGGTTCTGCACCGAGATGCCGAGCTTGGCCGACTGCTGCCCTTCCTGGCGGTCGCCGCCCGTGTCGGATGAGCCGCCGCGAACTTCTGCCATCAGCTGGGACCGGTCGATAACCTCGATGGTCATATTGAGCGTCTTGTTGTCGCGCAGGATCGTGATCGGCACCTTGCGGCCGACCGGCGTCTGCGAAACGCGGCTCACCAGCTCGTCGCCGTCCTTCACAGGCTTGCCGTCGAACGCCGTGATGATGTCGCCTTCCTTGATGCCGGCGCGCGCAGCCGGGGTGCCCGGTGTCACTTCGCTCACGAATACGCCCGATTTGGCGCCGTAAGCCTCCAACAGCTCGGGCTTGGTGTCGCGCTGGAACCGGATGCCGATGGCGCCGCGCGATACCTTTCCGGTCTCGATGATCTGGTTATAGGCGTTCACCGCCATGTTGATGGGCAGCGCGAAGCCGACGCCGGCGCTGGCGCCCGTGTTGGTGGCGATCATGGTATTGACTCCAATCACCTCGCCGCGGATGTTCAGCAGCGGCCCGCCGCTGTTGCCCGGGTTAATCGCCGCATCGGTCTGCAGGAAGCGCTGAAGCTGGTGGCCTTCGGTGTTGAGGTCGCGGCCGAGGGCGCTGATAATGCCCGCCGTCACCGTCGCGTCAAGCCCGAACGGCGAGCCGATAGCGACGGCCCAGTCGCCCACCTGGACCCCGTCGGAATTGCCGATCTTCACCGGCGCCAGCGGCTTGGAGGATTCGATCTTGATGACGGCGAGATCGAGCTCGGGATCCGTGCCGATCACCTTCGCGTTGTACTGCGTGGTGTCGTCGTGCAGCCGCACCTGGACGCGCGTGGCGTCCTCGACCACGTGGTTGTTGGTCAGGATGTAGCCGTTCTTATCCACGATGAAGCCGGAGCCAGTGCCCTGCGCGCGGCGCGGCCGCTGCGGCATGGGCATGTCGCCGAACGGATCCTGTCCGAAGAAGCGGCGGAACAGGTCTTCGGGATCGGTGGTCTGGTCCGGGCGCGCGCGGTTTCCGCGGCGCTGCGCGGATTTTTCTTCGATCGTGCTGGTTACCTGAACGACCGAGGGCTCCAGTTGCTTGGCCAGCTTGGAGAACGCGGTCGAAAGCTGGACGGGGTCGGGAATCTGGAGCGGAGTGGCGTCCGGAGCGACGGCCTTGGCCTGCGGCGACGCGGCTCTCACCACGCCCACGCGGCTTGCGGTCACGCCTCCGGCGATGAGCCCCGCTATCAGGATCAGGAGCAGCAGGCTCCTCTGAGTTTTGCGAAATTTCATACGTTCCTCTTCCAAAAGTCCGTTATGTCATGCGCTGCCCAGTGGCAGCGGTTTCGGCACACGCACCCAGAACACCTGGATCAGGCCCGGTTCCTCGTGCACGTAGAGCACCATGAACGTCTCGGGCACCTCCTCCGGTCGAGGCGATGCCACACGCGCCGGTGCGGGCTTTCTGGCCTTGGCCACCGGGACCGCCCGGACCACCGGCCGCGCGTAGGCTATTTCTGGCACCGGCGCATCCACGCGCCGCGCCTGGAGCGGGGGGGCCGGCGGCTCGGTCGCCGCGACCGGCGCGACCGGCAGCACAACAACGCTCGCCAAAGCCAGCGCCGCCGATGCGACCGCCAGGGCCGCTTTCGACGAGCGCATCCACGGGCCGCGCCGCCGCGCGAGCAGCGCTTCAACCCGAATCGAGATCTGCGGCTTGCGCGACACGGCCCCGGGCGCCAGACGCGGAGCCGCCTCCGGCATCAGGGCCGCGAGTTTCGTCAGGCACGCGGCGTAAGGCCGCGGGGAGCCAGTAAGCGCAACCACCCAGTCGTCGCAGGCAATCTCGCGTTCGAGTTCCAAACGCCGGCCGATCCACAGAACCGCCGGGTGGAAGAACGCGATCGCCGCCAGCAGACGCTGCGCCAGGTTCATCCAGTCGTCACCTCGGCGCAGGTGCGCCAGTTCGTGCGTGAGGATGTTCGCGAGTTCCTCCTCAGACAGCCGCTCGATCAGCACGGAGGGCGCCAGCACCGCGGGACGGCGCAATCCTGCCGCAATGGGAACCTGGATTTCGTCCGAAACCAGAAGCTCCGCTTTCCGGCGGCCCGGGCACGCGCGCTGCAATTGGTCGAAGAGCGCTCGGTGCGCGTCCGCGGGCGGAACAGCGCGGCGCTTCAGCCGTTCGAGGGCGATGAAGCTCGACGCCACGCGCGCCACGAGCACAAGCGAGATCGCGGCCCACGCCGCGAGCGCCTGGGCCAGCCAGCTGTCCGAAGGATGCAGGGCGATAGCGGCGTGCCCCCCCGCGCGTGCGGTTTCGGCCGGGCCGCCGGACGCCGCCGGCGTTATCATCAGCGGGGCAAACGGCAGGACCGCTACCGCAAACAGCGTCGCCGACCATACCGCGTGACGCGCCGCCGCCGGAATCCGCGGCAAAACGCGCAGCGCCAGCCACACCAGCGCCGTCACGATCAGCCCCTGGCAGATCCCGTTCAATACCGCGCTTGCGATTAACGCTCCCATCCAGCCTTCCATGTTTGGATGCCCCTACTCTTCTTTGCCGATCAGACCTTTCAGGCGCTCCAGTTCCCCGGCGTCAATCCGTTCCTCGCGCATCAGGTTGAGCATGAGTAACTCCGGCGAGTCATTGAAGAAGCGGGTCAGCAGATGACGGACCGCTGTCCGGCTAGCCTCGCCGCGCTCGACCACCGGCTGATAGACAAAAGCGCGCCCATCTTTTGTATGCCTTACGTACCCCTTGCGTTCCAGAATTCGCATGATGGTCAGGACGGTGTTGTAGGCGACCGGCTTGTCCTTGGCCAGCGCCTCGGCGACGTCGCCGACGGTGGCGGAGCGCCTCTGCCACAGCACCTCCATGATGGGGAGTTCCGCCTCGGTCAACGTTTGCGATTTCTGTCTGCCCATTCTGTCTTCCTGCCGTCCACTTCAAGTCTTAAGTATTTAGTTCTTCCAATTCCAGTTGTACAGCAGAGGCGACGCGTTGTCAACTAATAATTTAAGAGGACGGAATTTTGCCATACTCTTTCAGGGGGGTATCGGGACATGGACAGCGGGCTCCACCTCCGAGATATGGAACGGTTGCTGGTGCTGGCCGGACGCTACGAATCGAGATCCACGGGGAACTGCCGGGGACTCCGCCGGCGCTCTAGGCGCTGTTCGCGGCTATGGTTCAGGCGACCTCGCGCACTTTCATCGGCATTACTTCTTCGCCTTAAACTCCGTCCACGGGTGCGCGTTCAGGTCCCGCAGATAGTCCTTCAACCAGGCATATTCGGGGTGGGCTTTCAGGTGCTCCGCCGCTTTGAAGTTCATTCCGCAGGGGTGGCCCATGGCGGCGACCAGCGTCATGCGCCCGGCCATCGCGGCGTCGGTTGCTTTGGCCTGGATGGCGCCGGTCGGGCTGTACTCGTTGACCCAGGGCTTCGCGCCGCGCGGAGATTGGTCGATGTGGCCGCATAGTGTGCGCTCGCTCGGCTGCTCTTTCTTCTCGTAGGTGTCGTAGTGGTCGGCGAGGAAGCGCTGGGCGGCCGCGACGTCGATCTTCCCCTTGTTCCCGGCCATCAACTGCTCCCAGCGCGCGTGGCGGGCGTTAGCGCTGTTGCCGTGGTCGTTCACCTGGAAATCCGTTTCCTCGCGGATCAACTTCTCGTTGACCGGATAGTTCGAGCCCGCGAAGTATCCGTCCCTGGTGCGCAGCAGCGTGACGTTCTTGAGCCCGAGTTCGAGACTCGCGATCTCTCCGGTCTTGGTGTCGGCGACCAGCCAGTTATTGGCGTAACCGCCGTTGTTGCCTTCCTTCATGATGCGCGCGAAGTCGTCGATCGAAGACGAATATTGCATCGCTTTGCGCGCGCGGACGAACTCGGGCACGCCCGCGGGATCGAAGCCTGAGAACTGCGAGATGGTCGTCTCGGTAATGACGATGCCCGCCGAGTTGATGCCGAAGTCGTCGGCGCTGTGAATCAGGCCCGGGAAGCCGTCCATGATAATGCGGTGGCCGCGGGTGGGAGCGATGTCGAAGATGATGTTCCAGCGGACGCCCTCGACGTAGCCGGTCCAGGCGTTGTGGGCGATGACGGGGCGGCCGTCCTTCGTGTAGCTGCCCGTGGCAACGAAGGCGCTGCAATGCTCGGGCTGGCTGATCTTCACGACCCGGCCCTGCTGCTCTTCGACCCACTTGTACCAGGCGGGCGAAAGCTCCTGCCAGGCGTTCATCGCGGTGAGGTCGTAGGCATCGAGGTTCACTCCCCGGGCGCGCAGCCCCGCGGACATGCCGCGCAGCTCTTCGCGGTACTCGGCATCGACGCGCGGCCAGAGCGCGGTGCGCGCGGCGTCGTGGAAGAACTTCCAGCCGCGCTTGGTGTCGCGCTCGAGCAGGAAAGCGATCAGGCGCTGGGCGTCGCTGATCTCGGGAGCGAGAAGGTAACCGTGCTGGTACCCGGCCTGCGCCGGCGCGCCTTCGAGGTGGACGAAGATCCAGCCGTTCTTCGCGGCGCGGGACGCGCCCTTCAGCCGGACATCGCCGCCCGGACCCAGCGAGGCAAGCACGGCCGCGCACGCCAGCAACAAAACGACAGCTACAATCCCGGACCGCCGCATGTTCGCATTGTAGCCGAGGGATTGCCGGGCAGGTTGACGCCGAAGCCAGATCCGCTTTGCAGTACGATCTAAGGGATGCACCTTCACTCGCGGCGCAGCTTCCTCGCCGTGGACGCGCTGGCCGGAACGGTAGCGGCACTGGAGAGAAGCTGAGGGAATGCCGGCGTCCAAGAGCCTGCCCGAGCCGGGCACTTTCGAACAGGAGCAGCTAACCCCGCTCTACAACGTCGTGCTCCTCGACGACGACACCCACACCTACGCGTATGTGATCGAGATGCTCGAAAAGCTGTTCTGTTTCTCGGAGGCGAACGCGCTCGCACACGCGCGCGAGGTCGATCTCACCGGCCGCACCGTGGTCATCACCTGCGAGCTTCCGCAAGCCGAGTTCGCGCGCGACCAGATTCGCAGCTTCGGCCCGGACTGGCGCCTGCCGCAATCGAAGGGGTCCATGAGCGCGATCATCGAACCCGCGGCGGGCGACTGATCAGCAAATCCGCGGAAGCTGCTCGCCGCTGAGCATGTCCACCACGCGAGTGCCCCCGATGCGGCTTTCCATCACGACGATGCCGGATTCCTCCGCGGCCACGCGGCCCACGCAGGCTGAGCCCGGCAGGATCGCCAGCGCCTTGGCCGCGTCCCGCTCCGGGACGAACGCGCAGAAGCGTCCTTCGTTCGCGACGTAGAGCGGATCCAGCCCGAGCATCTCGCAAGCCGCCCGCACCACTTCGCGCACCGGGATCGCGGTTTCTTCCATCGAGATGCGAACGCCGCGCGCTGAAGCGATCTCGTTGAGCGCAGAAGCCAGGCCACCGCGAGTCAGATCGCGCAGGCAGTGCACTTCGACGCCCGCGTTGAACAGCGCTTCGACCGGCCCCCACAACGGCGCGGTATCGCTCTCAATGGGCGCTTCGAACTCCAGCCCCTCGCGCACTGAGAGAATCGCGATGCCGTGCGCGCCGAGGTCGCCCGAGACGATCACCGCATCCCCCGGCTCGACCGATTGCGGCCCGATCACGCCCTCATGCTCCAGCACCCCGACGCCCGCGGTCGTGATGAACATGTTGTCCGCCGCGCCGCGGTCCACTACTTTCGTGTCGCCGGTGACAAGCTCGACGCCCGCGGCCGCGGCGGCCTTGCCCATCGAGGCGACCACCGTGCGCAGCGTCTCCATCGGCAATCCCTCTTCGAGGATGAACGCCGCGCTCAGGTAAAGCGGACGCGCGCCGCACATCGCGAGGTCGTTCACGGTGCCGTTTACCGCGAGGTCCCCGATATTGCCGCCCGGGAAGATGATGGGCCGCACGACGTAGCCGTCCGTGGTGAACGCGAGCCTGCGGCCATCGACCGCCAGCACGGCGCCATCGTGCCGCGCATCGAGCGCCGCGTTCGAAAACACCGGTAGGAACACGCGCTCGATGAGCTGGTTCGTCAGCTTGCCGCCGCCGCCGTGCGCCAGCGCGACGCGATCGTCGGAAGGCAGCGGGACCGGGCACGTCAGGTTAATCTCTCGCATGCTCTCGCTTTCCGTAAAGGTAATAGGCCGCGCACGCGCCCTCCGACGACACCATCGGCGCCCCCAGCGGCCGCTCGGGCGTGCATTTGGTTCCGAACGCCGCGCACTCGTAGGGCTTCTTCAAACCCTGCAACACCAGGCCGCTGATGCAATCGGGCGATTCCTTCGCGCCGTTCGGCGGGAGCGCGAACCGCTGTTCGGCGTCGAACGCGCGATACGCCTCGCGCAGCCGCAGCCCGCTCGCGGGAATCTCGCCGATGCCGCGCCACTGCCGGTTCGATACCTCGAACACATCGGCGACGATCTGCTGCGCGGGCCGGTTCCCTTCCCGCGCCACCGCGCGGCTGTACTGGTTTTCGACCTGCGCGCGGCCGCCCTCGAGTTGCGTCACGGCCATCAACACGCCTTCGAGCAGATCCACCGGCTCGAATCCCGTGACCACGATCGGCACGCGGTAGCGCTCCGCAATCGGCTCATACTGCTCGAACCCGACGACGGTGCACACGTGGCCCGGCGCAAGGAACGCTTGCACGCGATGGTTCGGCGCATTCAGAATCGCTTCGATCGCAGGCGGCACGAGCACGTGCGCCACCAGGATCGAGAAGTTCTGAACACCCATGCGCGCGGCCTGGAACACGGCCATCGCGTTCGCCGGCGCCGTCGTTTCGAATCCGACCGCGAAAAATACCACCTGCTTTTGCGGATTCGCGCGCGCCAGCTTCACGGCATCGAGCGGAGAATAGACGACGCGCACGTCGCCACCCCCGGCTTTGGCGTCGAACAGGCTCTTCGACGAACCCGGCACACGCAGCATATCGCCGAACGAGCACATCAACGTTCCGGGCCGCGACGCGATCTCGACGGCCTTATCGATCAGCTCGAGCGGCGTCACGCACACCGGGCAGCCGGGCCCGTGGACGAGCGTGATCGCCTCCGGCAGCAAGTCCTGTAAGCCGCTCTTGAGAATCGTGTGGGTCTGGCCGCCGCAGATCTCCATGATGGTCCACGGCCGCGTCGTCGTGCGCCGGATCGCGCCCGCGAGTTGCTCCACCGCCGCCCGGTCGCGGTATTCGTCGAGGTACTTCACGGCTCCGGCTCCGGCTCCATCTCCCGCAGGTATTCGAAGATCTTCTGCGCCTCGTCCTCGTCGACCACGCTCAGCGCGAAGCCCACGTGCACGAGAACGTAATCGCCGGTCTTCGCCTCGGGCGTGAACGCGAGCGAGATGTCCTTCCGGACCCCCGAAAAATCGACCTTGCCGGACCGGAGCGACGGATCGGCGTCCTCCATGATCTCGACAATCTTCCCCGGAATCGCTAGACACATGTGATCACCGCCTGTCCGAGCGCAATACCCCCGTCGTTGGCCGGCACGCGCTGGTGCGTGTAGACCGCGAATCCCCGGCCTTCCAGAAGCGCGGCCGTACGCTCCACCAAATACCCATTCTGAAACACGCCGCCCGAAAGCGCGACCTGCCGGACCCCACTGCGCGCCGCCACCGCCGCGATCCAGTTCGCAAGGGCGTTGTGGAAGCGCGCCGCAATGCGCCCCTTCGCGACGCCGGCCGCGGCATCGCAACGGACCGCTTCGACCAGCGCGGACCAATCGCCAGTCTCCGGGAGCGGATAAGCCTCCCCGGTTTCCAGGCCGTCGATCGCGCGTTCGAGCAGCATCGCCGCCTGGCCCTCGAACCGGCTTTCGCGCGCAATGCCCGCCATCGACGAGACTGCGTCGAACAGCCGCCCCACGCTCGAGGTGACCGGCGCGTTCACGCCGCGCTCGAGCATCCGCCGGATCACCGGATCGGCCACGGCACCCGCGCCGTACGTTTCGTAGAGCAGGCTCGCTTCCGAGCGCCACCCCTGCTTGATCGCCGCCTCGCCGCCCGGAAGACGGAACTGGCGCAGGTGCGCGATGCGCTCGAAGCGGCCTTCCTCGACCAGGAAGAATTCCCCGCCCCAGATCGTGCCGTCGAGCCCGTAGCCTGTGCCGTCCCAGGCGACGCCTAGGTACGGCCCGCGGATCGCGTTCTCGGCCGCGCACGCCGCCGCGTGCGCCTGGTGGTGCTGCACGCGCACAACCGGCAGCCCCGAAGCGAGCGCCCAGTGCGTGGATGCGTAATCCGGATGCAGGTCGCAGGCGACCATCTCGGGATTGAAGCGGTACAGGCGGCACAAATCGTCGATCGCGTTCTCGAAGGCGCGCCGGGCTTCGAGCGTATCGAGGTCGCCGACATGCTGGCTCACGAACACCTGGCGGCCCGCCGCGATCGCGACGGTGTTCTTCAGATGCGCGCCAACGGCGAGCACGGGCGCAAGCGGACGCTCCACGCGCACCGGAAGCGGCGCATATCCGCGCGCCCGCCGCATCACGTGCTCGCGCCCGCGCTGCACCCGCACCACGGAATCGTCACACGGCCGCGCGATGGGCCGGTCGTGCATCACGAACATATCGGCGATGCCGGCCAGGCGCTCGCGAGCCTCCTCGTTGTCCGTAGCGATGGGCTCGTCGCTCCGATTCCCGCTCGTCGCCACCAGCGGAAACGGGAACGCGCGCATCAGCAGATGGTGCAGCGGCGAGTACGGCAGCATCACGCCGAGATACGGCGAGTTGTGCGCCACGTTGGGCGCAAGCGAGTTTGGCACGGGCCGCAGCAGAACGATCGGCGCCGCGGCCGACCGCAGTACGCGCGCCTCCGCCTCGGACACACGGCAATACTCGCGCACAACCTCGAGCGACGGCATCATCAAAGCGAACGGCTTTTCTTCGCGATGCTTCAAGCGCCGCAGCCGCGCGACCGCTTCCTCGTTCCGCGCATCGGCCAGCAACTGAAACCCGCCGATGCCCTTGAGCGCGACAATGCGCCCCGCTGCCAGCTCGGACGCCGCCTCGGCAACCCCCACCGTCAACCGGGGCCCGCACACCGGACACGCATTCGGCTGCGCATGGAACCGCCTATCGGCAGGATCGGTATACTCGCGCCGGCACTCGGGGCAAAGCGCAAACCCGCGCATCGTAGTACGCGGCCTGTCGTAAGGAATATCGAGAACGATCGTGTACCGGGGCCCGCACTGAGTGCAATTCGTGAACGGATACCCATAGCGCCGGTTCGTGGGATCCAGCAATTCGCGCAAGCACTTCGGGCATGTCGCCAGGTCCGGAAGCACGGCGGCGCTCTTCTCCGCCGCGTTATCGCTGTGGAGAATTTCGAACTTCGCAAAACCCGCCGGAGCCAGAAAACTCGTCTCGCGCGCGAGCACCACCGCCGCCGGCGGCCTCTCGGTTTCGAGCCGCTCGAGGAACCGCTCCAGCGCCCCCCGCTCCCCCTCGACCTCCACCACCAGCCCCGCGCTCGAGTTGAGCACGGTCCCCGGCAGCCCCATCTCTGTCGCAAGGCGATACACGAACGGACGAAACCCGACGCCTTGCACCGCGCCGTAAAGCGCCACTCGCAGACGTTCGTTACTCACAAGCCCCACTGAGTCTTCTTGCGGGGCAGGTTTGGCGGCCTGCCCCGCGTCGAAGTACTGCTACACCGCCACTTGAAGATTCAACTGCGCCTTCACCACCGGATCGTCCGCCGAACGAGTCAGCTCGAAGCCAAGCTTCTCGCAGATGCGCTGCATCGTAAGGTTGTCCGGAAGAATGTCACCGGTGATCCGGCTCAGTTTCTCGTCTTTGGCCACGTCGAGCAACCGCGCCAACAGCGCGGTGCCCAGGCCGCGGCCCTGGTATTCATCGCTGAGGATGAGCGCGAACTCGGCTTCGTTCGTGCCGTGCGTTCGCTTCAGGCGGGCCACCGCGACAATCCGCGGCTTGCCTGTCTGGGCGTCCTTCGTCTCGGCCACGAGCGCGATTTCGCGATCGTAGTCGATGAAGCAAATGCGGGTCAGCCGGTCGTGCGCCACGCGCTGGCTGAGTTGCAGCATGTGCAGATAGCGCTGGTATACCGAGCGGTCCGACAGCGTCTCGTGGAACTTCACCATCAGCGGCTCGTCCTCGGGCCGGATCGGCCGGATCGAGAACTGCGTCCCATCCTTCGTCTGGATCGAGGCGATGTACTTGGTCGGATAGGGCCGGATCGCCAGCTTCGGCAGCTTGTGCTCCGACATATCCTGTCCGTACACGACCACGCGCGCATCGAGCGCGATCAGCCGCTCGGGCGACGCCATCAGCGGGTTGATGTCGATCTCTTTGATCCACCGCTGCTCGACCACCAACTGGCTAAAGCGGACGAGCAACTGCTCGAGCGCCGGCAGGTCCACCGGCTTACGGCCGCGGACGCCCTTCAGCGCCTTGTAGATCTTCGTCTGCTCCATCATGCGCCGGGCAAGCGTCGAGTTCAGCGGCGGAAGCGCGAGCGCGCGGTCCTTGAAGACCTCGACCAACTGCCCGCCCATGCCGAACAGCAGCACCGGGCCGAACTGCGGGTCGATGCTCGAGCCGATGATCACTTCGTAGCCATCGAGCTTCACCATCGGCTGCACGGTCACGCCCTGGAAATGCTGGGCGCCCACCTTCTCGGCCACCGATTTCTGAATCCCGAGGAATGCCTCGCGCACCGCTTGTTCCGTGCGCAGGTTGAGCACCACGCCGCCGACGTCCGTCTTGTGCGTGATCGTCTCCGAGTACAGCTTCAATACCACCGGGAAGCCGATCTTCTTGGCCAGCGCCGCGGCCTTGTCCGCGTCCTCCGCGATGTGCGTCTCGACGGTCGGGATGCCGTAGGTCGCCAGCAACTGCTTCGACTCGAACTCGGTCAGGATGGTGCGTCCCGATTTCCGGACGGCCTGAATGATGGCATCGGCCTTCTTGCGGTCGGCCTCGGCCTCTTCCGATGCCGCCGCCATCGGGGTCTCGTAGAGGCCCTTCAGGTTATAGCTGTTGCGCCACATGTAGACGAACGCGCGCGCCGCGGTGTCGGGATACGGGAATGTCGGGATGCCGGCGCGATTGAGAATTTCCTCGCCCGCGGCCACTTCAGTCCCGCCCATCCAGCTCGCGATAACCGGCTTGCCCTCGATCTTCGCGTAGGGCTTCAACTGCTCGGCGGTCTTGGTCGGATCGGTCATCGACTGCGGCGTCAGGATGACGAGCATGCCGTCCGCGTTCGGGTCTTTCGCCACGATCTCGAGCGCCTTCGCATAGCGCTCCGGCGCCGCGTCGCCCAGGATGTCCACCGGATTGTTCCGGCTCCAGGCGGCGGGCAGCACCTTGTTGAGCGACTCCATCGTCTCGGCCGAAATCTCGCTCGCTTCGGCGCCCTCGGTCACGAGCGCATCGGTAGCCAGCACCGCCGGACCGCCCGCGTTCGTGATAATCGACAGCTTCGGCCCGGCCGGGCGCGGCTGCTTCGCCAGCACTTCCGCCATGTAGAACAGGTCCGCGATGTTGTTCACGCGCAGCACCCCGCTGCGGCGGAACGCGGCGTCGAGCACTTCATCCGAGCCCGTGAGCGAACCGGTGTGCGAGGCGGCGGCCTTCGCGGCCGCGGCCGTGCGGCCCGGCTTGATGACGATGATCGGCTTTTGCAGCGCCACCTCGCGCGCCGCCGAAAGGAACGAGCGCGCGTCGCCGATCGATTCCATGTAGATCAGGATCGAGCGCGTGCGCGGATCGTTGCCGAGATAGTCGATCAGGTCGCCCCACCCGACATCGGCCATCGACCCGATCGAAATGAACGCCGAGAAACCCACCTGCTCGCGGAAGCTCCAGTCCAGAATTGCCGTGCACAGCGCGCCGCTCTGGCTGATGAAACCCACGTTGCCCGGCAGCGCCATCCCGCGCGCAAAGGTCGCATTCAGACCGGTGAGCGGACTCATCAGGCCCAGGCAGTTCGGGCCGATGATCCGCATTTTGCCCTTGCGCGCTTCCTCCACCACCTGATTTTCGAGCGCCAGGCCCTCGGGACCAAGCTCCTTGAAACCGGCCGAAATGACGATCGCCGCGCGCACGCCGGCCTGGACGCACTCGCGGATGATGCCCGGCACGGTCCGCGCCGGGGTCGTGATCACCGCGAGGTCCACCTGCTCCGATATCGAACCGATCGTTGGATACGCCCGGATTCCGAGGACGCTCGACCTCTTGGGGTTGACGGGGTAAACGGTTCCGCCGAACGGCGTGCTGATGAGGTTCCACAGCACGGTGCGTCCGACGCTGCCCGGATTTTCGGTCGCACCGATCAGCGCGACCGATTCCGGTTCAAAGAAAACGTCCAGCGGATGTTCGCGAGGGCGTAAGATGTCCTGGGCGGAGTCCCCGCCGGGTGTCTTCAGTTTCTTCATGTACCCTTCCTCGAATCACTCTATGTATGAATGGCTACGGAGTTGCGCCGCAGACCGTCTGAATCTGTTCCAAAAGTGCCGGTAACGCGGACTGCACTTCTGCGGAAAGTTCCTCGCCGTACCCGAACGATCTTCCCCGAACCGTGAAGAAGAAAGCTTCCGGACAGCGTCCGTACAGCGCTTCGGCCATGCCGAGCAGCGCCGGCGGATCCATCTGATGGGAGAATGCAGCGGCCGGGGAACGCCTGGGTTCTACTTGCTCGAAACGAAT
Organism: Acidobacteriota bacterium; assembly: GCA_050261515.1. Classification (GTDB taxonomy): domain Bacteria; phylum Acidobacteriota; class Terriglobia; order Bryobacterales; family Bryobacteraceae; genus JBLNDJ01. The sequence goes on from JBLNDJ010000048.1 coordinate 308,843, forward strand.
TTCTCCCGAAAAACCATTATCGCAAGCCGCGTCGATGAAAATCACTACATCGGATCTTGAAATCTCTTCTGCGAACTCGGGCATGAGCTGGTGCGCCACGCGAACTGTAACCTCGCGGTCCGCCAGGGCCTCTTTGAGCCGCTCCGCCGCGCGCCAGCCGATGCCGTCGTCGCCGCGCAACGGATTGCCCCACCCGATGACGAGGATGCGCGCCATCAGCCGCCCCTCAACTCGTCCACCACGCGCCCGTCCGGCGCGACCAGCTCAATCCGCAGCGGCATCCGTCCCACTGCATGCGTCGAGCAACTCAAACACGGGTCGAACGCGCGAATCACTGCCTCCACCCGGTTCAGCATGCCCTCCTGAAGCCGGTTTCCATCCACGAAGCGTTTGGCGGCCTGGAGCACGCCCCGATTCATCGCCAAATTGTTGTGCCCCGTCGCAATCACCAGGTTCGCCCATCGCATGAGCCCATGCTCATCCACTTTATAGTGATGGATCAGTGTGCCGCGGGGCGCCTCGGCCACGCCGATCCCCTCGGCGTTGTTCGGCCCCGCCAGCGCACGCACATGTTTGCTCAGAATCTCAGGCCCGCCCAGCAGCTGCTCGATGCGCTCGATCGCATACAGAATCTCGATCAGCCGCGCGTAATGGTAGTAGAAAGAGCTCAGCGCCGCGCCGCGCTCGAGCTCGCGGAACTCGGCCCACTCCTGGTCCGCCAGATACGTGCCGCACCGGTCGATGATGTTCAACCGCGCCAGCGGCCCCACGCGGTAGATCCCGTCCGGGTATCCCGCGGCTTTATAATACGGCGACTTCAAATAGGAGAACGGCTCGACGGCTTCTCCGATGTAATCCTCGTAACGCGCCGGCGCGAGATGGTCCGCAACGATCCGGCCCGAAGAATCGAGCACGCGCAACGTTCCGTCGTAGTGTTCCAGGCCGCCCTCGCTGTCGACCAGGCCCATGAACAGCGAAGGAAAATTCCCGAACGCGCGGATCTCCTCGCGGAACCCGTCCAGGCGCTGCTTAAACCAGTCGAGCGTGCGCTGCGCCATGGCGAGCGCCCCAGGAATCTCCCCGAGGATCGCATCGCGCATTGCCACGCTCAGCGGCTCGTTCACCCCGCCCGGCACGACCCACGCCGGATGAATGCGCTTTCCCGCCAGCCGCTCGATCACCTGCTGGCCGAACTTGCGCAGCAGGATGCCGTCGCGCGCCAGCTCCGGGTGCGCTTCCGCGAGGCCGAAGATGTTCCGCTTCGCGGGATCCGCGTCCATGCCGAGCAGCAGGTCCGGCGACGACAGATGGAAGAAGCTCAGGGCGTGCGATTGAATGAGCTGCGCCAGGTTCAGCACCCGCCGCAGGCCGGCCGCCGCGGGCGGGATGCGCGTTCCCAGAATCGCGTCGCACGCCTTCGACGACGCCACCAGGTGGCTGACCGGGCAAATGCCGCAGATACGCGCCATCAGCGACGGCATCTCGGTGAAAGGCCGCCCCTCGCAAAGCTTTTCGAACCCGCGGAACTGCGTGACGTGGAACTGCGCCGATTCGACGCGCCCCTCTTCGTTCAGGTGCAGCGTGATCCGCCCGTGGCCCTCGATGCGGCTGACGTTTTCGATCCTGATGGTCCGGCCCGGCATACGCTACGCTCCAAACCTGGACCGCATCGCCATCTCCGGCACGCGCCCCGCCGCCAGCTCCGCCAGCGCGAACTCGATCGTCTCGGCCGAAGGCGGGCACCCTGGAATGAACGCGTCCACGGCCACCACCTCGTGCGCCGGCACCGCGCGCGCGAGCAGGGCAGGCACGCCCGTCACCGCATCCGCCCTCCCGTACCCCCGCTCGAGCACCGCCTTGACGCCGAACGCATTCCGCATCCCCGGCACGTTGGCCGTGATCGCGCAATCGCCCATGGACACCAGCGTCTTCGTCCGCTCGCGTATCAGCCGCAGCTTCGCCCGGTCCTCATCGGAAGCAACCGCGCCCTCGATGAGCGCGACGTCTACGCCTTCGGGAAACTCCTTGGCATCCACCAGCGGGCTGTACACGACCTCGAACTTCTCCGCCAGTGCCAGGATGCGCTCGTCCATGTCGAGAAAAGACATGTGGCACCCCGAGCACCCGTCCAGCCACACGGTCGCAAGCCGCAACTTCTTCATCGCGTACGCTCCCGCATCAACGTCAGGTACGGCAGGAACTGCCTGCGCTTGGACATCTCGGCCACCGACTTGCCCTTCTCGGTAAGCGCGCCGGTGGGACACACATGCACGCACTTGCCGCAGCTTGTGCACGTCTCCGAGTTCCCCCACGGCTCGTTCATGTCCGTAATCACGCGGCACTCAATGCCGCGTCCCGTCACGTCCCACGTGTGCGCGCCCTCGATCTCATCGCACACGCGCACGCACCGCGTGCACAGAATGCACCGGTTGTGGTCGATCACGAACCGCTCGTGCGAAGCGTCCACCGGCAGGTTCGGATACAGGTACGGCACGCGCACGTGCGTCATGTTCAATTTCTGCGAGAGCGTCTGCAACTCGCAGTTGCCGTTCGAGACGCAGACCGAGCACACGTGGTTCCGCTCGGAAAACAGCAGCTCCAGAATCGTGCGCCGGTATTCGGCCAGCCGCTCGGAGGCCGTCGTCACCTCCATTCCTTCTTCCACCGCCGTCACGCAAGCCGGCAGCAGCTTCCGCGAGCCCTTGATCTCGACCAGGCACAGCCGGCATGCCCCCACCGCGTGCAGGCCTTCCAATTCGCACAGCGTCGGAATGAAAATGCCGTTCTCGCGCGCCACCTCGAGCAGCGTCTGGTCGCCGCGCGCGCTGACGTCCTTCCCGTCGATCGTAAGCGTCCGGATCGTCGCGTTCATCGGCACACCCCCGCCGGACAGTGCTTCTCGTGCACGTGCGCGGCGTACTCATCGCCGAAATAGTGCAGCGTGCTCAGGATCGGATTAGGCGCCGACTGCCCCAGCCCGCACAGGCTCGCGTTGCGCACCACGTCCGAGAGCCGCTCGAGCGCCGCCAGGTCGGCCGGCTCGGCCTCGTACCGCGTGATCTTGTCGAGCAGGTTGTACAGGTGCACCGTCCCCACGCGGCACGGCACGCACTTGCCGCACGATTCCGACTTGCAGAATTCCATGAAGTACTTCGCGACATCGACCATGCACGACGACTCGTCGGTGACAATCATGCCGCCGGAGCCCATGATCGACCCGACCTTCGCCAGCGACTCGTAATCCACCGGTAAATCGAGGTGGTCCGCCGGAATGCAACCGCCGGAAGGCCCGCCTGTCTGCACCGCCTTGAACTTCCTGCCGTCCGGAATGCCGCCTCCGATTTCGAAGATGATGTCGCGCAGCGACATGCCCATCGGGACCTCAATCAGTCCGGTGTTGTTCACCCGCCCGGCCAGCGCAAAGACTTTCGTGCCCTTGCTCTTCGCCGTCCCGATGTGCGCGAACCACTCTCCGCCCTTCCGCAAAATGACCGGAATGTTCGCGAACGTCTCGACGTTGTTGATCAGCGTCGGCGCGCCCCACAGGCCTTCCTGCGCCGGATAGGGAGGCCGCGGCTTCGGGGTCCCGCGCTTGCCCTCGACCGATGCGATGAGCGCCGTTTCCTCGCCGCACACGAACGCGCCCGCCCCGAGCCGCACCTCGACTTTGAAATCGGTGAACAACTCCTGCCGCTCCGCCTGCCGGATCGCCGTCCGCAGGTTCTTCACGGCCAGCGGATACTCGGCGCGCACGTAAATGTACGCGCGCGTCGCCCCCACGGCATAGGCGGCAATCGCCATCCCCTCGAGCACGCGATGCGGATCGCTTTCGAGCACCGCGCGGTCCATGAAGGCCCCGGGATCGCCCTCATCGGCGTTGCAGATGACGTATTTCTGCGCACCCGTGGATTTCGCGACCGTGCTCCACTTGAGCCCCGTCGGATAGCCCGCCCCACCGCGCCCGCGCAGCCCGCTCGCGATGACCTGCTGGATCACCTCCTGCGGCCGCATCTCGTGAAGCACCGTGAGCAGCGCCGAGTACCCATCCGCTGTGATGTAATCCTCGATGCGCTCGGGGTCGATGCGCCCCGAGTTTTCGAGCACGATCTTCGTCTGCCGCGTAAAGAACGGAGCTTTCGTGTCGCACAACAACCGCTGCACGGGCTTGCCGTCCTCGATCGAGCGAACCAGGTCCGTGGCGTCGTCGGGACTGACGTTGCGGTACAGGACTTGATCGGCCTGTACCAGCGGCCCGGCCGAGCACAGCCCCATGCACCCCACGCCTTTGACCTTGCACTCCCCCTGCATGCCGCTCTCGATCAGTTCGCGTTCGAGCGACTTCTTCACCTCGCCGCTCCCGGCCGACAAGCATCCCGCGGCCGTGCACACGCAGATATGGTGCTCGAAGCGCCCCTGCGCTTTCTTTTCAGTTGACGCGATGTCCTGCAGTTCTTCGACTGTCATACGTTTGGGCTTCCAGCCGCCAGCCGCCTTCGGGTAGTCGTCTCTAAAGGCCGCTCCCCACACCTGCGGGAGCATACAGCATGCCAAATCAAGGCATTGAAAACAAGCGGGCTTGCTTGTTCCTTAACCAGGCTAACCGCGGCAACAGCGCCAAAACGCGCACAACAGGACGCGCCCGACGTCCGCTTCCGCGCCGTTCCATCCCATAAACGTTCCTCAAAGCCCGCTCGATCTGAAGATCTACGGCGCCGTGAGCCTGTTCCTGGCCCTGTCTCCGCTCTGGCGATCTGGATTCCCGCCCGTTGTGCCGTGCACGTCCAGCCGATTGTCTCCCTCCGGTTCCAGTAGGGCGGCCCCCCGGTCCGCGGCCGCCCCTGGCCGGCCCCACAAGCTAAACTGTTCTCAGACGCGTGCCAATCCGCGACTATCAGCTCGATGGCGACCCGCTCTGGTACAAAGACGCCATCATTTACGAGGTTCACGTCCGCGCCTACTACGACGCTAACGGCGACGGCATGGGAGATTTCTCGGGCCTCGAAGAGAAACTGGACTACATAAAAGACCTCGGCGTTACCGCCGTCTGGGTGCTTCCCTTCTCTCCCTCCCCGTGGCGCGACGACGGCTACGACATCTCTGATTACACCGGCGTTCACCCCGCCTACGGCACCCTGCGCGACTTCCACTCCTTTCTGAAAGCCGCCCACCGCCGCGGGCTCCGCGTGATCACCGAGCTGATCATGAACCACACCTCCGACCAGCACGCCTGGTTTCAGCGCGCGCGCCGCGCCCCGGCCGGCAGCAAGGCACGCGCCTTCTATGTCTGGAGCGACACGCCCGATAAGTACGCCGACTGCCGCATAATCTTCAAAGACACCGAATCCTCCAACTGGACCTGGGACCCGGTCGCACGCCAGTACTTCTGGCACCGCTTCTTCTCCCACCAGCCCGACCTCAACTTCGACAACCCCCGCGTGCGCCGCGCCATGCTCGACGTGGTCGATTTCTGGCTCGACATGGGAGTGGACGGCCTGCGGCTGGACGCCGTGCCCTACCTCTACGAGCGGGAAGGCTCGACCTGCGAGAACCTCCCCGAAACCCACGCCTTCCTCAAGGACCTGCGCCGCCACGTTGACGGGAAATACAAGAGCCGTATGCTTCTCGCCGAAGCCAACCAGTGGCCCGAGGATGCCGTCGCCTACTTCGCCAACGGCGACGAATCGCACATGAATTTCCACTTCCCGCTCATGCCGCGGCTGTTCATGGCAATGCGCATGGAGGACCGCTTCCCCATCATCGACATCATGGAGCAGACTCCGCCCATCCCCGACAACTGCCAGTGGGCGATGTTTCTGCGCAACCACGACGAGCTCACGCTCGAGATGGTCACCGACGAAGAGCGCGACTACATGTACCGCGTCTACGCCACGGACCCGCAGATGCGCCTCAACCTCGGCATACGCCGCCGCCTCGCTCCCCTGCTCGGCAACGACCGCCGCCGTGTCGAGCTCATGAACGCGCTGCTGTTTTCTCTGCCCGGCACGCCGATCGTCTACTACGGCGACGAAATCGGAATGGGCGATAACATCTATCTCGGCGACCGCAACGGCGTCCGCACACCGATGCAGTGGAGCGCCGACCGCAACGCCGGGTTCTCGCGCGCCAATCCGCAGCGTTTGTACCTGCCCGTCATCATCGACCCCGAATTCCACTACGAAGCCGTCAACGTCGAAAACCAGCAGCAGAACCCGAATTCCCTGCTCTGGTTCATGAAGCGGCTGATCGCGCTGCGCAAGGAGCACAGGGTGCTCGGCCGCGGGACGCTCGAATTCATCCAGCCGGACAACCGCAAGGTGCTTGCCTTCGTCCGCAAGTACGAGGGCGAGCAGTTGCTCGTGATTGCGAACCTGTCGCGCTTCGTCCAGGGGGCCGAGTTGGATCTTTCGGCGTACAAGGGACTGGCGCCGGTCGAGCTGTTCGGCCGCTCGGAATTTCCGCCCATCGGCGACCTGCCGTACTTAATCACGCTCGGCCCGCACTCGTTCTACTGGTTCTCGCTCGAACGCGTGCGCCAGCCGGTCGCGGCCGCGGGAGGCGCGCCGGAGGAGGACGCCGTCCCTGTCCTGACGGTGGACCGCTGGAACGGCGTGTTCACGCCCGCGTCGCGCGCCGCGCTCGCCAAATTCCTGCCCGCCTACCTGCGCAGGCGCGCGTGGTTCGCCGGCCAGGGCCGGAAAATCCGGCTCGTCTCGATCACCGATGTGCTCGATTTGCCTGGAAACTCCTACATGCTGCTGATCGACGTGGAGTACTCCGACGGCGACCCGGACATCTACACCCTGCCGGTGACACTCGCCACCGGCGAGCAGGCCGCGCAACTCTCGGGCGAAGCCGCCCGGACGCTGCTGGCGCGCCTCCGTTCGCTCGATGGAGAGGAGGGCGCTCTCTACGGCGCGCTCTATAACAAGCGGTTCACGCAGGACCTGCTCGTTTCCATGGCGCGCCGCCGCCGTTTCCGCGGCGAGCAGGGCGAATTGATCGCCGCTCCCACCGCCGCCTTCCGCCGGCAGAACGACCTCGCCCCGGAGGCGTTCGAACCCGCCGTCCAGAAGGCAGAGCAGAGCAGCAGTACGATCGTCTACGGCGACCGCTTCGTGCTGAAGCTGTTCCGGCGCCTGGAGCCGGGCATCAACCCCGATCTCGAAATCGGCTACTACCTTACCGAGAAGGCGCACTTCGAGCACGTCCCCCCTGTGGCCGGCGCTCTCGAATACCGCCGCGACGGCGCGACCATGACCGCGGGAATTCTCCGCGGATATGTGCCCAACGCGGGCACCGCCTGGCAGTACACGCTCGACTCGCTCGGCGGTTACTTCGAGGAGGCGCTCGCGCACCGCGAGCAGGTCCAGGAGCCCCCCAAGCTCGAACCGGCTTCGGTCTCGCTGTTCGACGAGGAAATTCCGGCGGCGGCGCGCCAGATGATCGGGGCGTATCTGGAATCGGCGAAGCTGCTCGGCCGCCGCACCGCCGGCATGCACCTGGCGCTTGCCGCCGAGGCCTCCGACCCCAACTTCGCGCCCGAGCCCTTCACCGATTTCTACCGCCAGTCGCTCTACCACGGCCTGCTCGGACTCTGCGGCCGTTCGATGACTTTGCTCCGCCAGCGGCTGAAGGTGCTCTCCGAACCCGCGCTGAGCGACGCCCGCAAGGTACTCTCGCTCGAACCCGACATACGCCGGCGGCTTCAATCGATCCGCGACCGCCGCGTCGGCGCCATGCGCATACGCTGCCACGGCAACTACCACCTCGGCCACGTTCTCTTCACCGGCAAGGATTTCTGCATCATCAATTTCGAGGGCCAGCCCGCGCGCCCCATCAGCGAGCGCCGCATCAAGCGCTCGCCCCTGCGCGACGTTGCCAGCATGGTGCGCTCGTTCCAGTACGCGTCGTACTCGGTATTCCACGGCGGGACGCCCGGCGTCATCGCGCGGCCGGAAGACCGCCCGGCGCTCGAGGTCTGGGCGCGCTACTGGAACCGGTGGGTCGCCCTCGCCTTCCTGCGCGAATACCTCGAAGCGGCGGCCGGCGCTCCCTTCCTGCCGAAATCCCGGGAGAGCATCGCCGTCATGCTGCTGACGTTCCTGCTCGACGCCGCGCTCGAAGAAGTGCTGTACGAGCTGAGCGCCCGCCCAGACTGGGCCGGCCTGCCGCTCCAGGGAATCCTGAATGTGATGGAAGCCTCCTGGCCCTCGTGACCACCGTCAACGCGGCGCAGGCCGCGAATCATCCAGCCGGAAACAGGATCGCCGCACACCCCGCCAGGGTTGCGGGCGCTGACTGGTATTGCCATGGCTGGCGCCCGACCCCCGTGCTAGCATGGAGGCATCACTGAGAAAGGAGGTGGTCCAGAAATTATGAAATCTGGCAGTAAACCCAACCATTGCGAGGTGGCCGACTGTTAGTCCGACTGCTCTAACGTAGCCGGCACTCGAATCAGTGTCGAGGCCAAGTTCCTGTGGAACGGCCACTCACGATGGTTCGAGCAATCTGCGGAAACCCCGCCCCGCGAGAGCGGCGCGGGGTTTCGTTTTTAGATCTTGCCCCACACACAAGGCGGGGGTTGCTATACTGGTTCGGTAACCGCAATTTTCTACGAAAGGATTTCTTTGCCCATGAAGGCCGGGATCCATCCCGCTTACAACGAGATCAGCATTATTTGCGCGTGCGGAAACTCGTTCCGCACACGCTCGACGCACAAGGGCGACATCCGCGTGGAAATTTGCTCCAAGTGCCATCCGTTCTTCACGGGCCGCCAGAGGCTGGTGGACACCGCCGGCCGCATCGAGCGGTTCAACAAGAAGTACGGAAAAAAGCCCGCCGAGCCCGCTAAGGCTTAGTCCAAGGGGCCGCTCACTTCTGCGAAGCTTGAGCGGCCTTTTCGCGTTCCTGCCGCACTTTTTCGAACTCCACGCGCTGCTTGTCGTTCAGGATCGCCCGGATGGCGCTCGCCTGTTCTCCCTGGATCTCTTTCAGCTCCGGCTTGTACTTTTCCCGCAGCGCCCTGTAGCGGTGATGGATAGTCTCGAGGATCCCCTTCAGTTCCTTCACCTGGCCCGGCGTCAGGTCGAGCCGCGCCGTCAGTTCGTCGACATAGCGCCTCCGTACGGCGTCGGCGGTGCACGGGTTGCCCTTGGTGGCGCTCACCGAGTGGACGCTGAACAGACGGTCGCCCACTCCGCCCAACACTACGCCGCTCAAGAACACGAGCGCCATGTAAATGGCGATGGAAATATTGGAGCGCTTCATCGGGAGTTGTCGTGCAGGGCCAGAGCGATTTCCGAGTCGGCCAGGTTGTCGGCCTGCCCCGCGGCCAGTGTTTCCAGGTAGGTCGGCTGGAGCGGCTCGTAACTGGTCAGCGCCACGCCCATGATCAGCGCGGCCGCCGCTGCCGCGGTGATGATTCCTTGCGCCAGCCGCCTCAAACCGAACGGGAACGACCGGCCAGCATCGATCTTCCGCCAAAGCTGGGGCATAAAGTCAGGGCCCGGTTCCGGCGCGGGGCAGGCGTCGCGGTATGCCGCAAACATCGCCTGGAGCCGTTCTTCGGTTTTATCGACCGGCCCTTCGTCTGATAGTGCCATCCTGACCCTCTTATCTCGGACGCGCGACGTCCACCGTCTTTTGCCCGGACGCCTCGAATACTTTCAAAATCCGCTGCCTGGCCCGGAAGAGCCGGACCTTCAGAGCATTCTCGTTCACGCCGTAGACTTTTTCAAGTTCTTTGAGCGTAAGCCCTTCGATTTCCTTGAGCGTCAGCAGAATCCGGTCCTGCTCGGAAACCGAACTCATCAGCATATCCAACAACTCGCGAATCCGCTTGCGCCGCTGCTCTTCGTTGTCGCGTTTACTGCTGGCGGCGGCGTCGGCCAGCACCACTGCCTGTTCGGAAAGGTCCCCCATGCGCGACTCGCGCCTGCGCCGCTGCCGGCGCAGATAGTCGTACGCAGCGTTGACCGTGAGCCGGTAGAGCCAGGGTTCGAAAACTTCGGGTGTGCGGAGCTGATCGAGCGAGAAGTAGAGGCGGAGAAAAACCTCCTGCCCCACGTCCTCGACATCTTCCGGGCGGCCGATAAGCCGCGCAATCGTGCCGAGGATACGTTTGCGGTACGCATGCACGACCTGGCTGTATGCGGCATCGTCACCCTCACGGGCCCGTTGAATCAGCTCGAAATCGACCAGCATGCCGTCCTAAGCCGGCACCTGGAGGCTCCCGGCCCTGGGGAAGCGAAGCCGCCCGCGGGCGCCGAGACCCTCAATCAGAATGGCGAACCGGCAAATATTCAGGTTACAAGGGATTGCGGCTTATGGCTACTTCGCGCGGCGCTTCTGCTAAAATCAACTCGTAGCTGACGGTTACCCCAGGGTTCCGCTATGCGCGCCCACTTCCGGCGGTATTTCAGCCGCCCGGCCGCGCCGATTAATTCATGGACTTTCTTCAGGGCTTGAATCCGCAGCAACGGGAAGCCGTTGCCTCGACCGAAGGACCCCTGCTCATCCTCGCCGGAGCGGGCAGCGGGAAAACGCGTGTCATCACGCACCGGATCGCGCACCTCATCGATTGCGTGGGCGTGCCGCCTTCGGCCATCGTCGCCGTCACTTTCACGAACAAAGCCGCCGGCGAGATGCGCGAGCGGATCGAAAAGCTGCTGGCGGGCCACCGTTCGGTGTCCGGCCTGACGGTTTCGACGTTTCACTCCTTCTGCGTCCGGCTTTTGCGGCGCGACGGCGCCTCGCTGGCCGATTTGCGGCCTGGTTTCACGCGAAATTTCACCATTTACGACGACGACGACCAGCTTGCCGTCGTAAAGTCGCTCTACCGCGAGCTGGGGCTGGACGAGAAGCAGTTCATGCAGTACCGCGCGGCACTGTCGCGTATCAGCCACGCAAAAAGCCACAAATTCGCCCCGGAAGACGTACTGAAGCAGTCGAAAGACCCCAAAACGAGCCGTTTGGCGACCGTTTACCAGAAGTACGAGGAGCGGCTGCGCCAGGCCAACGCGCTCGATTTTGACGACCTGCTGCTCGAAGCCGTACGCCTGCTCGACCACGACGCCGCCCTGCGCGCGGCCTGGAACCGCCGCGTCACGCATCTGCTGGTGGACGAATACCAGGACACGAACCGCACGCAGTACGAGCTGATCCGGCTGCTGTCGATCGAGCATCAGAACGTGTGCGTGGTGGGGGACGAGGACCAGTCCATCTACAGCTGGCGCGGCGCCGACATCAACAACATCCTCGATTTCGAGCGCGACTACTCGAACGCGCGCACGATCCGCCTGGAGCAGAACTACCGCTCGACGAAGAACATCCTCGAAGCCGCCAGCGCCCTGGTGGCGCGCAACAAGCAGCGCAAGGGCAAGTGGCTGTGGACGGAAGCGGGCGCCGGGACGCCGGTCGGGATTTACGAAGCGCCCGCGGGAGAGAACGAGGCGCTTTTCATCGCCGACACGATCGAGCGCATCTTGAGCGCGAACCCGGGCGATCGCATCGCCGTTCTCTACCGCACCAACTTCCAGTCGCGGCAGATCGAAGAGGCGCTCAGGCGCTACGGGCGCAAGTACCAGGTCGTCGGAGGCTTCAGTTTCTACCAGCGCGCCGAGATCAAGGACGTTCTCGCGTACCTGAAGGCCGTCATTTCGCCCTCGGATTCGATCAGCCTGCTGCGCATCGTGAACACTCCGGCGCGGGGCATCGGCAAGAGCACGCTCGAGCAGATCGAGCATTACGCGCTCGAGCACAACCTTAGCGTGTGGGACGCCATCGTTCGCATGCTTCAGGAAAACGCCTTCGGAACGCGCGCGGGCGCGGCGCTCGAGGAGTTCCGCAAGATGATGGAGGAGCTGCGGCTGGCCGCCGCGAAGGAGCCCGTGCAGCAGGTGCTCCGCCGCATTCTGGAGCTGACCGGCTACATGACGATGCTCGAAGCCGACCACGCGCCCGATTCCGAAGCCCGCATCGAAAACGTCAACGAACTGGTCAACGCGGCCATCGAAGCGGCCGAGCGCGGCGAGACGATCACCGATTTTCTCGATCACACGGCGCTCGTCTCCGATGCCGACACGGTGGACGACCGCGCGCAGGTCGCGCTGATGACGATCCACAACGCCAAGGGGCTCGAGTTCCCTGTGGTTTTCGTCGCTGGGCTGGAAGAGGGTTTGTTCCCCCACATACGCTCGCTCGATTCCGAAACAGCGATGGAGGAAGAGCGGCGCCTGTGCTATGTCGCCATGACGCGCGCGGAAAAGCGACTCATCCTGAGCTGGGCGCGGTCGCGGCGGCGCTTCGGCGGGGGGATGGCCGAGCCGTGCCTGCCCTCGCGGTTCCTCAACGAAATTCCGCGCGAGCACACCGAAGAACTGGGCCGCCGCCAGCACGCGGAGGTGAATCTCCAGGCGGACCGGTATCTGGTCCGCGACGCGGTGCGCAAGAATACCTACACCGGCAAGACGTATAATTCTCTAGAAAACATAACGGAGTTTTTCCAGGCCCGCGGGTTAGGGAAGAACCTTCCGTTGAAAGGTGCGGAGCCGGCGCACGCGCCGGTCCAGCCCGCGGCGAAACCGGCCGAGCGATTGAGGCCGCCGGCCGCCCCGAAGAAGTTTGGCGTTGGGTCTTCGATTCAGCACCCTCGCTACGGGCGCGGCACTATTGTGCGCCGCGAAGGCGACGGGGAAGACGCGAAGCTGACCGTCAGTTTTCCGGGTTACGGGCTCAAGAAGATCATCGAAAAGTACATAGGATTTAAAAAGGACGAATGAACACCAAGACGATCACGGATAAAGCGGAACGGAAGAAGGTGAAGCGCGAGGCGCGGAAGAAGGCTGCGCCGAAGGCGAAGCGCGCCTCCGGCGTCGCGCGCGGCTCCAACAAACGCAAGATCGTACGCGCCGCCAAGGGCCAGCGCAAGCGGTAGCGTGTCCCAGCTACTCCGCACCAAGAACATAGATCAGCTCATCGCCGACTCGGAGGCGCCCGACAAGCGCCTCCGCAAGACGCTGGGCCCGTGGAGTCTCACGGCGCTCGGCGTCGGGGCCGTCATCGGCTCGGGGATTTTCATCCTCACCGGAACCGCAGCCGCGGGCGAGACGCTGAGTTTTCACTCGATCCTGCACGCGCCCGTGCTCGATCTGGTCCTGCACGGACGCCAGGCGGTCTCGACGATCGGCCGCCCCGGCGCCGGTCCCGGCATCTCGCTTTCGTTCCTGCTGACGGCCATCGCGTGCAGCTTCGCGGCGCTCTGCTATGCCGAGCTGGCGTCGATGATTCCGATCGCCGGCAGCGCGTACACGTACGCCTACGCGACGCTCGGCGAGATTTTTGCGTGGGTCATCGGCTGGGACCTCATCCTCGAATACGCCGTTTCGAACATGGCCGTAGCGGTCGGGTTTTCGGCGTACTTCAACGACATGCTCGAGAACCTGTTCGGGATACACCTGCCTGCCGAATTGACCAATCCGATGATCGCCGGCGGGCGGTTCACGGGCAACTGGTTCAATGTGCCGGCGCTGGCCGTGTTGCTCATCCTGACGTGGATTCTGGTGCGCGGCGTGCGCGAGAGCGCCAAGACGAACAACATTATGGTGCTGGTGAAGATCGGGGCAATCCTGATCTTTGTGTTCGGCGCGGCCCGCGCGGTGAAAGTAGAGAACTGGCACCCGTTCATGCCCAACGGCTTCCCGGGCGTGCTGACGGGGGCGGCGATCGTCTTCTTCACCTACATCGGCTTCGATTCGGTCTCGACGGCGGCGGAGGAATGCCGCAACCCGCAGCGCGACCTGCCGTTCGGCATCATCGCGAGCCTGATCGTCTGCACCCTGCTCTACGTTTCGGTGTCGCTGGTGCTGACCGGTATCGTCAACTGGAAGGAACTCGGCGGCGCGGCCCCGGTCGCCGACGCCTTGAAGGCGCTGGGCTACGAATCGATCCGGCGCTGGGTGGTGGTGGGGGCGATCGTGGGAATGGTGTCGTCTCTGCTCGTGTTCCAGTACGGACAGGCGCGCGTGTGGTTCGCCATGTCGCGCGACGGGCTGCTGCCGCCGGCTTTCTCGAAGGTGCACAAGGTGCATCGCACGCCGCACATCAGCACCTGGATCGCGGGCCTGGTGGTGGGGATTCCGGCGGGAATCTGGGACGTCGGCACCTTCGCCGACCTGGCGAACATCGGGACGCTGTTCGCCTTCATCGTCGTCTCGGCGGGAGTGATCGTGCTGCGCAGAATCCAGCCGGACCGCAAGCGCGGCTTCCGTATGCCGGGCGTGCCGTGGCTGCCGCTGGTTTCAGTGGCCTCCTGCCTGGTGCTCATGGCGAGCCTGCCGCTCGAGACGTGGGTGCGGTTCGTGATATGGCTGGCCGTGGGGCTGACGATCTACGCGCTATTCGGCAAGAAGCACAGCCGCATCGCCTGAAAACAAACCTACCGCAGAGAACGCAGAGAAAACACAGAGGTTTCTACTTTTGGTTTCCTCTGCGCCCTCTGCGTCTCTGCGGTGAAAGCCTTTACGCCTTCGGGGCTTCGGTCAGGACCTTCCAGTTCTTCTCATCGAAGTAGAGCACACGGCCCTGGCGGTAGGACTGGACCGCCATCGAGATGAGCACCTGCGCGCGCGCGGCGGTTTCGACGTCGAGCGTGGGCTTCTGACGGGTGCGGATGCACTCGAGGAAGTTGCGGACGTGCATCTGCATCGAGTCCTCTTCGTCAACCGGAATCGATACCGGCTCGGAGCCGAACTGCGCGAGATAAGACGCATCCTCTCTCAGCACGCGTCCTTCGGGCTTCAGCGTGATGTGGTCGGTGCGGCCTTCGAACATGCCGTGATCCACCATCACGATGGTTCCCTTGTGCCCGCGGATGAGGCCGGGGATGTGCTGCGAGTTCGCCATCGAAGACGTCAGCACCACCGAGTGGCCCTTGGCGTACTCGCCGATCAGGTGGAAGGTGTCCGGCACTTCGCGCGTGTCCTTGAAGACGTAGATGCCGCCGCCGGCCATGACCTTCGTGGGGAACTGCGGCTCGGGCCAGCAGATGTTGAGCGGCGCGGCCACGTGGAAGAACAGGTCCGTCGCGATGCCGCCCGAGTAATCCCAGAACTTGCGGAAGCGGAAGTAACGGTCGGGGTCGTAGGGGCGCGAGGGCGCCGGGCCGAGCCAGGTCTTCCAGTCGAGGTAGTCGTCGCCGGACTTATTCGGGCCGGCGTCGGGGTCGATCGGCCAGTTCCACTCGCCCTCGGTCGAGTTGCGGTGGTAAGAGCCCTGGCTCATGATCATGTCGCCGATGGCGCCGTCGGCAATCGCCTTCTTCGCCTTCCACCACTGCTGCGCGGAGGTGGTCTGCGAACCGACCTGGAGAACGCGCTTCTGCTCCTTGACGGCGTTGACGAGTTGCCGCGCCTCGTCGATGGTGTGGACCATCGGCTTCTCGCAGTAGACGTCCTTACCCTTAGCCATCGCCTCGAGCGCGATCCTGGCGTGCCAGTGGTCGGGCGTCGCCACGATCACGGCGTCGATGTCGGGCCGGTTGATCACCTCGCGGTAGTCGAGGTAGCCATCGCAGTTGTGATACTTCTTGTTCTCGGTAACGCGCTTCTGCCACACGTCGCAGACGGCAACGATCTGGCAGGAATTATCCACCTTGCCGACGTCGGCGAACTTTTTCGCGACGTACGTGCCGCGCCCGCCGACTCCGACCACGCCGACGTTGATGCGGTCATTGGCGCCGAGCACCCTGGTCTGCGCGCCCGCTTTGGCCGCCAGCGAGCCGGCCAGGCCCGCGCCGGCTACGCCCTTCAGAAAAGATCTGCGGTTGACATCATTGCTTTGTGACATTGTTCGAGATTTCACTCCTGCGGCCACCCGGGGAGCCAAGGTGGAGCATATGGTTTGGATTCCAGAAATATTGTATGCCTTTCCAGCGCTGTTCCGCGTACGGTGTTACCATACAACCTGCCGGGGCTGGCGCGCGGTTTGGCTCGTCTCCCTCGCCCGATTCACTGGGACGACCGAAAACTGCGCTTCATGAAAATACTTCTCTATAACCCCGACAACGGCGTAACCCGCAATTTCATGCCGCACCTGTGGATGTTCCTTCTACAGGCGCTCACGCCCCCGAACCACGAAGTTCTGCTCATCGACGGCAACGCCCAGCCGATGAGCGACACCGAGCTGGTCCGATTCGCACTCGACCACAAGGTCGGACTGGTCGGAATCGGCGCGATGACCCGCATGATCGCCAAGGCGTACCGCGTGGCCGACGCCCTGCGCGCCGCCGGAGTGCCGGTGGTGATGGGAGGGCCGCACGTCACCGCGGTCCCGGAGGAGGCGTGCGCGCACGCCGACGCCGTCGCGCTCGGCGAAGCCGACCAGACGTGGCCCCGGATCGTCGAAGATGCCGCGCGCGGCGAATTGAAGAAGCAGTACACTCAGGAACGCAAGCCCTCGCTCGCGGAGTATCCGGCCATCCCCTGGGACTCACTCGACATCGAGCAATTCAACCGCATCCCGAGGTTCGCGCGGCCGCTGATGCAGCGCTTTCGGACCGGCTGGGAGACGTTCCAGATCATCCCGGTCGAATCCGGGCGCGGCTGCCCGTACGGCTGCGAGTTCTGCACGGTCACGGGTTTCTTCGGCGACTCGATCCGCTTCCGCTCGAACCAGAGCATCGTGGACGAGTTGCTGCGCCTCAAAGCCCGCGCACGCCGTACGCGCGGCAAGATCGCCGTCTTCTTCGTAGACGACAACTTCGCGATCAACGTGAAGCGCACAAAGTCGCTGCTGCGGGACATCATCGCCGCGGACGCCGGGCTTTCCTGGGTGGGGCAGATCAGCGCGAATCTTCTTCGCGATGACGAACTCGTGGACCTGATCGCCGAGTCGGGAGGGCGGTGGATCTTTATCGGAATGGAGTCGCTCGACCCGGCGAATCTCGCCAGCGTGAACAAGAGTTTCAACAAGCCCGCCGAGTACCGCGACGTTCTCGAGCGCCTTGCCAGGCGCAACGTCTACGCGATTACGTCGTTCATCTTCGGCCTGGAGCATGACTCGCCGGGCGTCGCCCGGCGCACGCTCGAGCAGCTTCGCGAGTGGCCGGCGGTGCTGCCGGTTTTCGGCCAGATCACTCCCTACCCCGCTACGCCTCTCTACGAGCGCCTGGAAAAAGAAGGACGGCTCACGCGCCCCAAGCACTGGCTCGATTTCGCGCCGTTCCGGATGGCGCACACGCCGCCGAACATGACACCGGCCCAAGTGCAGTCGGAGGTCGCGCAAGCCTGGAAGGAGTCCTACAGCCCAGCGGCGACGCGGGCGGCGCTCGGTTCCATCAGAAACGAGCCGGTGCCCTACAAGATCAGCCATCTCATCGCGCGGCTGTTTTTTCGCGGAATCTATTTCCCGCAGAAGAACGTCTTGGGCTGGCTGAGACTGGCGGCGGGCAACCGCAGCGCGATTCTGCGGCTGATCCGCGAAGCGTTCACGAACTGGGGAGGACGCCCGGCGGCGCGCCCGATCGAAACTCCCAGTCTGGTAAAATAACCATCTGCCCTCGTTTCAGCGCGTTCGAGCGTTCATGAAGGAGTTTTTCTTGCAATGATTTCAGCGACACAGATGCGCCCGGGAATGGTGATCAAGTTCAACAACGAACTGTTCTCCGTCTTCAGCGTGTTCCACCGCACGCCGGGCAACCTCCGCGGTTTCGTCCAGGCCAAGATGCGCAACCTGCGCAGCGGCAACATGATCGAGCACCGCTTCTCGTCGGAAGACCGCGTGGAGCGCGCCACCCTCGAAGAGCACACCATGGAGTACCTCTACGACGACGGCGAGTATTACTACTTCATGAACACCGAGACCTTCGACCAGATGCACCTCATGAAGGACCTGCTCGGCGATGCAGTGAACTACCTGACTCCGCAGTTACACGTAACGGTCGAGTTCTACGAAGGCAAGCCGATCAGCGTAGAACTGCCCGCCACGGTGGACCTGACGGTAGTCGAGACCGAGCCCGGGCTGAAGGGCGCAAGCGTTTCGAACGTGACCAAGCCGGCGAAGACGGAAACAGGGCTAGTCGTGCAAGTGCCGCCGTTCATCAACGAGGGCGAGAAGATCAGGGTAAACACGTCGGAGGGGACGTATCAGGAGCGGGCGTAGGGCCGCCAAGAAACGCAGAGCCGGGCGATCAGGAGCCGCAACACGTCCAGGCTTTCCACAGCGCCGCGGCCAGGTCTCCTTCTTCTTCGGGAAACACGGTCCGCAGGTCTACCAGCAGGCGCTCGTTCTCGATTCTTGCGATGACGGGCGGGGTGCCCACGCGCAGGCGCCGCTCGAATGCGGTCACATCGTCCGGCGCGAGCGCGATCAGGCACGTCGCGATCGACTGGCCGGGCGTAGAGCCTCCGCCGGCGACCGATTCGCCTTCGACAAGCTCGGCCCGCATCCCTTCGAGTTGCTCCAGCAGGCGCGCGGCCCGTGCGCGGATCTCGTCCGCGCCGGCGCGGATCATGCGAAGCGCGGGGATGTCGTCCCAGCATTCGAGCACCGCGGCGCGCAGCGTGGTTTCGAGCGCCTGAAGAACCAGCTTGTCGAGCCGCAGCGCGCGGTACATAGGGTTGCGGCGCAAGCGCGCGATCAAGTCCGCGCGGCCCGCGAGAATACCCGCCTGCGGCCCTCCGAGCAGCTTGTCTCCGCTGAAGGAAACCAGATCCACGCCCGCGGCGAGGCTCGCCTGCGCCGGCGGCTCGTCTAGCCCGCAGGGCCGCAAATCCGCAACGCTTCCGCTGCCGAGGTCCTCGTATAGCGGAACGCCCGCTTCGCGCGCAAGCGCGGCCAACTCTTCCAGGCGCGGCTTGGCGGTGAATCCTTCGATCCGGAAATTGCTCGGGTGGACGCGCAGCACGAGGCGCGTACGCTCGTTGATCGCTGCGCGGTAGTCTTCGATACCCGTGCGGTTCGTGGTCCCGACCTCGCGCAGCACCGCGCCCGACTGCGCCATGATTTCGGGAATCCGGAACCCGCCGCCGATCTCGATCAGCTCGCCGCGCGAGACGATCACCTCGAAGCCCGCGGCCAGCTCGCGCAGCGCCAGGTACACCGCCGCCGCGTTGTTGTTGACCGCGATTCCCGGCGCGCCGAGCAGCGCTTCGATCAGGCCGCCGATGTGGACATCCCGCTTGCCGCGCTTCCCCGCCCCGAGGTCGTATTCGAGGTTCGAGTACCCGGACACCGGCGCGAACGGCGCAACCGGCGCGCGGCCCAGGTTCGTATGCAGCACCACCCCCGTCGCGTTGACGACGCGTTTCAGCGATGGCGCGGCGAGGCGCGCGAGCGCGGATTCGACGCGCGCCGGAATGTCTTCGGGGGCCGCGCCGCCCGCGCGGATCGCAGCCCGCGCCTGCTCGAGCGCGCGCCGTACCTGGGCGACCAAGACCCTGTGAGGGAACCGGCCGCGCAGATGTTCCAGGCGCGAGAGCGCCTCATCCACCGAGGGCAATGCGCGCAGCCGTTCCTCCACGCCGTCACTTTACCATCGGGAACAGGCGCTTCAGTTCGGCCTGGTCCGGCTGCCGCCCGTACTCGCAGACCTCGAACGCCTCGGCATGCGCGATGCGCGCGGCGCGGTCCGGTCCGTACCACTTCGCGAGCGCGTCGCGCACGGCCTGCGTAGGCTTCCAACCCCAGGTCTGGCCGAGCCACTTCCTGCGGCCGGCGGGGTCGCGCGGCACCTGGTCGAGGCGGCCGTCGATCCACGGCAGCCATTCGTAGAACTGCGAGACCTGGGCGTCGAGCGCGTCGATCTTCTTCTCCCAGACGTCGGTGATATCGACCGCGATGTCCGGGCGGAACGGATTGGGCCGCTGGAAGCCATCTTCGACATACAGGAACACGGGGTTCTTGCGGAGCGGCGGCGTGTCGGGCGCGACGTTCGGCACCATCACCATGTACGCGGCGTCCTGAATCAGCACGCCGGTATAGCGGTGGTCGGGGTGGTAGTCGTTCGGCCGCGGAGCCATCACGATATCGGCGTTCCAACGGCGAATCTCCCGGATGACCTGCTCGCGGACCTGGAGCGTCGGAAGCAGTTCGCCGTCGTGGTTATCGAGCGTGACATACTCCGCGATGCCCAGGCGCCGTCCGGATTCCTGCGCCTCGGCGCGGCGTCGCTTCGCCAGCGCGCCTCCGCCTTCGGACTGGTGGCCGGCGTCGCCGTTGGTCAACGATACGAATTTGACGGCATGGCCGAGCGCGGCGAATTTTGCGGCAGTCCCTCCAGCCGTTTCGTCGCAATCGTCCGGGTGAGCGCCGAATACAATCACGCGGATTTTTCCATCCTGAGCGAAAATCATTCCGGCCGAAAAGACGAGGGCAAAGAGGAGCTTCAAGGTCCGCATGGGGGCAATTATAGCAGCAGGCCACCGGCTATCAGCCGTCAGCAGCCTTGGCGCGCGAGCGGGTTTTCGCGTGCGGCCGGCGCGCGCCTCAGCCTTGCCGGCTGACGGCCGATGGCCTTCACGAAAAAGTCCCACCCCGGACGCCACCGATATTCCGGCGGCATCCGGGGTGGGATTGGGGGGTCACATGTCAGAAGCTGAAACGAAGCGCTAACTGAATGATTCGGGCTTCGCGGTAGCTGTTCGGCTCTCCGAGAGTCAGATTGCTGGCCGAAATGCCGCCGCCCGGGTTATCCGCCGAGAAGGTGTTGTTCACACCCCAGATCTGCGCGTTGTTGAACAGGTTGAAGAATTCCGCCCGGAAGGTCGCCTTCGCCTTTTCCGTGATGGAGAAGTTCTTCAGCAACGCCGCGTCCATGTTGCGGACTCCCGGCAGGCGAAGCTGGTTCCGGGTCATGTTGCCCCAGGCCCCATCCGCCGGGCGCTGGAAGGCCGCCGGATTGAGCCAGTGGCTGCCCGACTGTCCCGCGTAGGGATCGCCGACCAGGTCCGGAAGCTGGTTGTAAACTCCGCCGGCATCGATGCCCTTCAGGTCGCCGTTAGAGGTCACCGTGAGCGGCATCCCGGACTGCGCCCGGAACATGCCGCTGATTTCCCACCCGTTCACGATGGCCTTGACCGGCCCGGAGGCGCTTTTCAGCGTGGGCAGATCGTAGACGAAGTCCACCGTGAACACGTTGGGCTGGTCGTAGCCGGCCGGGCCCCAATCCCGCGCGATGTTGAACGGATCGCGGATATTGTCGGAATCGTTATCCACTACACCCATCGCGCTCGAGCGCGTGTAGTTGAAGTTGATCCCGAAATTGTCGGCGAAGCGGCGGCTCAACCGGAACATGCCCGCGTTGTAACGCGAGTAGCCGAGCGTCTCCACCGCGTTCAGACTGCCCCAGCCCAGGTAGGGCCGCAGCGCGTCCGCCCAGCCGTTGACCGAATCGAGCAGGCCCGGGTTCTCGACGTAGTAACCCGCCGGCCGGCCGTTCACCCGGCGCTGGTCCATCAGGTGGATGGCGTGGTTGCCGGAATAGGAGATGTCGAGCGCGAACCGCCATGGCAGTTCCCGCTGCACGCCCGCGTACCAGGAATAGATCGTGGGCATGGTATTGTCGCGAGGCCAGATGGTTAACGCCGGCGGCTGAATCAGCACCGTACCCTGCGTCACGCTGGTATCGATGTTTTCAGTGTTACCGTTAAGGGCCGTGGCGTTGGTGAGGTTCGGCCACGCTCCGCCCGCGCCGAAGCTGAAGTTGTTCTGGCGCAGCCGCTCGTTGAACATGGCGAAGCCGCCGCGCACGGCTGTTTTGCCGTCTCCGGTCACGTCATACGCGATTCCGAGCCGCGGCGCGAAGAAATTCTTCGCCGGCGAGAAACCGCGCGGTACGCCGTCGCACGGATCGCACTCGAGCCCGAGTTTCGACAGCGCGGCCATCGGATCGCCAACGATCTGCCCGTTCGACAGGTCAATCTCGGGCTTGTTGGCCGGGTTATACTGCGCGAGGTTCACGTTGTACAGCTTGAACGTGCCTTCTCCGCCCGCCACGCCGCTCCGCGTGTAGGTGAAGGTCGGGACGATGTGCGCGAACCGCACGCCGTACTCCACCGTCAGGCGCCGCGTCACTTTGAAGCTGTCCTGCGCGTACGCCTCGTACGAGAGGAACCGGAAATACGGATAGATGGCCGCATTGGCCATCGTATAGTTGCTGAAATTCCCGAGCAGCAGGTTGGCGATCGGCGTGCCCGTGTCGAGCGGCATCGAAGACCCGCCGCGGAAATCGATGGAGCCATTCATCGGCCACGTGCCGGTCTGCTTCTTGTTGTCGCGGTTGTAGTAGAACCCGAACTTGAAGGCGTGCTTGCCTTTCACCCACGACACGTTCTCGGTAACCGCGTAGTCCAGGCCGTCGTTGTGCCAGCCCGGATCGCCCAGCGACCAGTTGAGCTGGTTGGCGTTCACGTTGGGAACCGAACCCGTGATGTTGGCTGCCGGATAGAGCTGGTTGAAGTTTGTGATTCCCAGCGCTTCGAACGACATCGGATTCTCGCCGCTGACCGCCAGCTTCTGCGACTGGTGGTTATAGGAGAGAATCGTTTCGGCTGCCAGCGTGGGCGTGAAGGTGTTTACCATGTTCCACGACCACGAGCTCCCCGGCTTCGGCCGCTCCTGCGGCTGCATGGGGAACGGGGTCCCGCCCCAGATCACGTTGTCGAACTTTTCGATCTGGTAATCGTTCACCCAGCGGAAGAACATATTCATTTTGCTGTTGACGGCGTAATCCACACGCAGCAGGTCCTGGTTCTTCGTCAGGCGGCTGGAGTTGTTGTAGAAGTAGCGCACATAGCCGGGATTGGGCGCGGGCGGCGCGTTCGCATACCCGGGGGCATTGAGGTACACCTTCGCGAAGCCCGCGCTGTTGGCCCACTGGCTCTGGGGAACGATGTTCCCCGGGTACGGCGTTCCGTCCACGATGTTGCCGTTCTCCCACACAATGCTGCCCGGCTGGAAGACCGTGCCGTTCTTGAACTGCGGCGCGTAGGTCATGTTGGTGTCGAGCAGCCATTCGCTGAAATCGCCGTTCAGAATCCGCGAGTTGGGAATATCCGTGAAGCTGCTGCCCGGAAGGTTGCGGCGCGTCATCTCCCGGTTGTAGAAGAAGAACACCTTCTTGTCGGCGTTCGTGGAGATCTTCGGGATCGGCACCCAGCCGCTGAAATTTCCGCCGAACTGGTTGTAGCGCAGCGGCGGCTTGCCGGACCCGCACGACTGCACGCACCGCGCGTCGAACGCGTCGTTGCGCAGGTATTCGTACAGCGTGCCGTGGAAAGAGGACGAGCCCGACTTGGTCTGCACCGCGACCGCCATGCCGGAGTTGCGGCCGTACTCGGCGTTGAACGCGCTTTGCAGCACGCGGAACTCGCCGATCGAGTCGATGCTGGGCTGCGTGTATTGGGACTGGTTGTCGCCGACGTCCAGGTTCGGCGCGCCGTCCAGGTAGAAGTTATTCTGCGAACCGCGTCCGCCCAAAGCGTGGAATCCCGACACGTCGTTGAAGTTCATGTCGAAATCGTTGCGGGCGCTGCTCGTCATGCCGGGCACCGTGCTCATCAGAGACACCCAGTTGCGCCCGTTCATGGGGAGCTCGGAAATCTGGGTGCGGTCCACCAGGAAGGCTTTCTCCATGGTGTTCGCGGTCACCAGCGGCGAAAACTCGGCGTTCACGGAGAGAACTTCGCTCACCTGGCCGACGTCGAGTCTGATCTCGCCGACATCGAGTTTGGCGTTCACGTCCAGAGTGACCGGCATTTCCGACTTCTTGAACCCGGCCTTCTCAACGCTGATTCTGTAGCTGCCCGGCTGTATGTTGATCGCCTGGAACCGGCCGAGCTCGTTCGAAACGGTCTCGCGGGCGACGCTGCCTTTGGCCACGTCTACGATTTTCACCGTGGCATCCGGAATGACGGCCCCCGACGAATCTGTGATGGTGCCGCTGATGTTCTGCGACTGCGCCATGAGCGGCTGCGCAATCAAAATCAGCAGAAACGGCGCCAGAATCGCGAGCGCGATCCGGACGTTTCTACAGCTTATCGACTCCATAGATTGATCCCTCTCTCCGTGTGCGACCCGCGGACCGCCGGGAGTCCCGACCCCTGTATTGAGACCCTCGCCGCGTGCCTTTGTTTGGTCACACGGACCTCACGCTAAACTAGGCACTTTTGCGAATCGCGACAAGCGGGAAGGGGTTTATGGCTCCGTCAGGCACGTTACCGGCCACTTATCCCTTTTATTTTCATCGATGTTACACAGGAGGGTTACCGTGCGTACGTGGGGCGTGAAGCGTCGTCCCGGCCGCGGGGCGCGGGGCACTGCGCCGAATCAGACACCTGAATACGACTCACGCGCGTCATGATCGCGGAAGCGCACTCATGTTACTCGTAGGTTTCCTCCGGCGGGCGGAGCGATCGTTTTCGAAATCCTGTCCTGTCTTTCCTTCGCGAACGAAGGGTTACTAGGGGTTAACGCGTTCCCGCCACCTGGTCTTCACCCGGTGTGACGGCCTTCAGACCCGCGGCTCTCAGCTCGCGAACCCGGTCGAGAGCCCGGCGGGCCTCCGCGTTGCGGCCGCACGCCTTGAGCGCCCTCCCAAGGTGGTAATACGCAGAAGGCTCGTCGGGGTTCAATTCCACAGCTCTCTGGAGCAGCGCGGCAGCCTCCTCCGCCTGTTCCAGCCGCAGCCTGGACTTGCCCAGATAGAAGTAAGGCGCCCAGAAATCGGGCTTCGCGTTCCTGGCGCGCTCCAGATACGGGATGGCTTCCTTATAGCGCGCCTCGACCTGCACCATCATGCCGCCCAGGAAGTAGGCGGCGTCGCTGTCGGCGGGGTTGTCTTTGAGGACCAGCTCGAGCTCCCGCGCGGCGTCCTCGGTGCGGCGCTCGCTGATGTACACCTTGCCGAGTTCCAGATGCGCGCCGGGCAGCTTGGGGTCGAGCCGGAGCGCCTCGAGCAGGCTCTCCTCGGCCTGCGAGAACAAAGCGGCTTCGTAGTACGCCTTGCCGGTCAGGAACTGCGCGCGCGCCGGGCCCACGGCGTCGAGCATCTCGGCGAAGACGGCCTGGCCCTTTTGCGGCTCCTTGTTCTTCAGGTGCGCGAAGCCGAGCAGGAACAGAATCTGCTCGTCGCGCGGGCTGGCCGCGCGCAGGGTTTCGAGATCGCGGATGGCGGCGGCCGCCTGGCCGGTGTAAACGCGGCACACCGAGAGCAGCAGCCGGGCCTGCAGGTGCTTCGGATTGCTCGCCACCACCTGCTTGAACACCGGGAGCGCTCGCGCATGCGCTTCCTGGCGCAGATAGATCAGCCCGAGATTAACCAGGATCGCCTCGTCGTTCGGGCTCACGCGAAGCGCGCGGCGGTAAGTCGCAATCGCGCGGTCGGCGCGATTCGTGCGCGAGTAGACGATGCCGAGATTGCCGAGCGCCCCGACGTGCCGCGGCTGTTCGCGGAGCACGGACTCGAAGCCGCGCTCGGCGGCCGCGTAGTCCCCCGCCCCGAGCGCCTTCACGGCACGTTCGAAAACCGCCTGCGCCGTATCGGCGGCTGTAAGCAAAACGCCGCACAGAAGCAGGCACACAGCAGGCTTCATACGGCAGACATTGTACTCCGCCCGGCCCTACTTGGCGGGCGTGACGACGACCGGGGCGGCGGCGTGCTTCCTCGCGCGGTCGCGCAGATCGCCGAGCTTCACGCCGCTCAGCGCCAGCGCGGCGAACCCGGCCAGCAGCAGCGGCAGCGTGATCACTCCCCAGATCACGACCGAGAGGCCGGCGGCCGTGGTCTTGTCCACCCCGAACAGCGCGAGCGCCAGAACCATCAGGGCCTGCGACGCTCCCACGTTCCCCGGCGCCTGCGGAATCGCGGTGCCGATCCGCCAGATGACCAGAACCACCAGCGCGGGCCCGATACCCAATTCCAGTTCGTAGGCGCGGAGCAGCGCGTAAATAGGAATCACCTGGATCAGCAGGTACGGCAGGCTCGCCAGCGCGCCCCAGTAGATCGACCGCGACTGGCCCATCAGGTGGAGATCGTCGATGAATACCCGCACCCGCTGGCCCCAGCGCGTTGCCGGAATGGCGCGGTGCGCGTGCTGTTTCCAGAACATGATGAGGCCGAGCCCCAGCGCCACCGCGGTAACCACTACGCCCAAAAACTTCGCGATGTCGATCATCACGCGCGGCATGGCGATGCCCCCGTTCGCCATCTGCGCCGTGATCACGACGAATACGATGATCAGCCAGATGCCGTCGAACACGCGCTCGAGCAGCGCCGAGGAGACCGACACCGAAAACGGAATTTTGCTCCACCGCGACTGCAAATAAGAACGGATCAGCTCCCCAGGCCGGAACGGCAGTACTTCATTTGAAAACAATCCTACGTAAATCGCCTGCACGGACCGCCACAGCGGCGGCTTCGCGACCGGACTGAGCAGAAGATTCCAGCGCCACGCCTGATAAATGTAGACTGCGATATCGGCGATGACGCCGACGATCACCCAGCGCCATTGCAGCGAGCGCAGGTCGTCAATGAGGGTTGCGTAATCGACGCCCTGGAGGACCCAAACCAGACAACCGGCCGAGACCAGATACCCGAGAGCCGGAATCACCCAGGAAGGAAGCTTGAACTGCTTGCGGCTTACATCCAACAACATGAGCTATAGAACCATCATAGTTGGTTTGCATTCGTTGTGCAGCGCGATGAAAGTTGTGTAAACTCCAATCGGGGCTAGGCTGGGTTAAGAGATCGCAACATGAGGACAATTCGCCGTGTGGCCGTGCTTGGCGCGGGCACGATGGGATCGCGCATCGCCGCGCACTTCGCCAACGCGGGCGTTCCCGCGCTGCTGCTCGATATCGCGCTGCCGGACCAGTTCGCGAAACCAGGCGCGTTCTTCACCAACGCGGCGCGCGCGCTGGTCACTCCCGGCACGTTCGACGGCGACCTCGACGGAGTGCGCGATTGCGATTGGATCGTCGAAGCCGTCACGGAGAATCTCGACGTGAAGCGCGCCCTGTTCGAAAGGGTCGCTGCGCGGCGGCGCGCGGACGCGATCGTTTCCACCAACACCAGCGGCATTCCGCTGGCTTCGATCGCCGAAGGATTTCCGCTGGAGTTCCGCCGCAATTTCCTCGGCACGCATTTCTTCAACCCGCCGCGCTACCTGCATCTTGTCGAGCTGATTCCGGGGCCCGGCACCGATCCCGCGGTTCTGCGCTTCGTCTCGGATTTCTGCGACTTGCGGCTCGGCAAAGGCGTGGTCCCGTGCAAGGACACGCCCAACTTCATCGCCAACCGTATCGGCGCATTCTTCGGCGGCACGGCGCAGCGGCTGATGGTCGAAGGCGACTACACGATCGAAGAAGTGGACGCGCTCACCGGTCCACTGATCGGCCTTCCGAAGAGCGCGAGTTTCCGGCTCATGGACATCATCGGACTCGACGTGTGGGCGCACGTCGCCTCGAACCTCTACGAACTGATTCCCGGCGACCCGTGGCGCGACCGGTTCCAAACGCCGCAGTTTATCCGCCTCATGATCGAGCGTGGCTGGCTCGGCGAGAAATCCGGCCGGGGGTTCTATAAGAAGCGGCAGAAGGACCTCTACGTGCTCGATTGGAAGACGCTCGAGTACCGGCCCGTCGAGAAGGTGCGGCTGCCTGCTATCGAGAACGCGAAGAACATTTCGAGCCTGCCCGAGCGCCTGCGCATGCTCGTCAACTCGGGCGGCCGCGCGGGCGATTTTCTTTGGAAGCTTCTCAGCGACCTGCTGGTCTATTCGGCGGAACGCGTGCCGGAGATCTCGGATCGCATCGTCGAGATCGACCGCGCGATGCGTTGGGGTTACGCGCACAAACTGGGCCCGTTCGAGCTGTGGGACGCGCTCGGAGTCGAGTCGGTGTGCGCGCGCCTTAGCAGTGTTCCCGCGGCGGTCGAGCGCATGCTGGCCTCGGGCGCGAAGTCCTTCTATCACCCGGGCGAGTACTTCGACCTGACCGCCGGCCGCTACCAGCCGCTTGAAGAACGTCCGGGCGTCCTGACGCTGGCCGGCCGCGACGTGGTGCTGAAGAACGCGGGCGCGTCGATTCTCGATCTCGGCGACGGCGTCCTGTGCCTGGAATTCCACGGCAAGATGAACGCGCTCGGCGACGACCAGATCGGCCTCGTCCGCATGGCCATCGACGAAACCGAGCGCAACCACGAGGCCCTCATCATCGCCAACCAGGGCGAGCACTTCAGCGCGGGCGCAAACCTGATGCTGATCCTGCTCGCGGCGCAGGATGAAGACTGGGACGAGCTCGACGGCGCGATCCGCCGCTTCCAGGAGGCCAACCTGGCGATCAAATATGCGCCGTGCCCGGTCGTGGCCGCGCCGTTCGCGATGACGCTCGGCGGCGGCTGCGAGGTCGTGCTCCACGCCGCGCGCGTGCAGGCCTCGGCCGAGCTGTACATGGGGCTGGTGGAGACCGGCGTCGGCCTGATTCCGGCGGCCGGCGGGTGTAAAGAGATGCTGCTGCGCCTCGGCGATCCGAAGCGCGCCTTCGAGCTGATCGGCTTCGCGAAGGTCTCGGGCAGCGCCGCCGAGGCGCGCGAAATGGGCCTGCTGCGAGCGACCGACTGCATCACGATGAACCCCGACCGCCTGGTTGCCGATGCCAAAGCCGCCGCGCTCGCGCTCGCGCCGGCATACGTTCCGCCGCAGCCGCTCACCGGCATTTCCGTAACGGGCGAAGCCGGCTACGCGCTTATGAAACTCGGCGCCTGGATCGCGCGCGAAGGCCACCACATCAGCGACTACGATCTGCACATCGCGGAGAAGCTGGCGCACGTTCTGAGCGGAGGCCGTCACGCGGGAACCGTCTCCGAGCAGCACCTGCTCGATCTCGAGCGCGAGGCGTTCTTGAGCCTCTGCGGCGAACAGAAGACGCAGGAAAGAATCCAGCACATGCTGAAAACAGGGAAGCCGTTGAGGAACTGATGCCCGAAGCCGTCCTTGTCGATTGCCTGCGCACCCCCGTGGGGAAGGCCCCGCGCGGGGCGCTTGGAAATACACGGCCGGACGATATGGCGGCCGCGGTCGTGCGCGCGCTGCTTGCAAAGTATCCGCAGGCGCCGCAGGACGAGATCGATGATGTGATCCTCGGCTGCGCATTTCCGGAAGCCGAGGCCGGGATGAATATCGCGCGGCAGGTCGCGCTGCTTGCGGGGCTGCCGGACCTGGTGCCCGGCATGACCGTGAACCGGTTCTGCTCGTCCGGCTTGCAGGCGATCGCGCTGGCCGCGGACCGCATCCGCTCGGGCTCGGCCGCGATCGTCCTGGCCGGCGGCGTGGAGTCGATGAGCCTGATTCCGCAGGGCGGCAACAAGTTCGCGCCCAACCCCGTGTTCGTCGACTGCCGGCCGCAGGTGTATCTCACGATGGGGCTCACGGCCGAGGCGCTCCAGCGCAAGTACGGCATCACGCGCGAGGAACAGGACGCGTTCGCGCTGCGCAGCCATCAGAACGCCGTGCGCGCTCAGGCTGCGGGCCTGTTCGATGAGGAGATCGTGCCGCTGGCGGCGCTCGCCCGCGACGAAGGCCCGCGCCCCGACACGTCGCTTGAAGCGCTCGCCAAACTCGCACCCGTCTTCGACGCGCAGGGAACCGTCACGGCGGGCAACTCCTCGCAGACGAGCGACGGCGCGGCGGTCGCGCTCGTGATGTCGGACGTGCGCGCGCGCGAGCTGGGTCTCAGGCCGCGCCTGCGCTTCGTCTCCTTCGCCGTGGCGGGCGTACCGCCCGAGATCATGGGCATCGGGCCGGTCGTCGCGATCCCGAAGGCTCTGGCGCTGGCCGGGATGAAGCTCGACGACATCGACCTGATTGAGCTTAACGAAGCATTCGCCGTTCAGGCGCTCGCGGTCCTGCGCGCGGCGGCGCTCGACCCCGCCTCCGTCAACGTCAACGGAGGCGCCATCGCGCTCGGCCATCCGCTAGGGTGCACCGGCGCGAAACTCACGGCCACGCTGATGCGCGAGATGGAGCGGCGCGAGGTGCGGTACGGAATGGTCACGATGTGCGTCGGCGGCGGCCAGGGCGCCGCGGGAATTTTTGAGAGGATCTAGATGACAGGCGGCGGCTTCCTCATCGATGAGTCCGCGTCCCGGGAGATCTTCACGCCCGAGGATTTCACGAGCGAGCACCGGGCGATCGCGCGCGCGACTCAGGAGTTCTGGGACGCCGAGGTCGCGCCGCACGTCGATGCGATTCAGCGCCAGGAGCCCGGCGTCGCCGCGGCCCTGCTGCGCAAATCCGCCGGGATCGGCCTCACGGCGGCGTCGATTCCCGAGCGCTACGGCGGCCTGGAACTGGACCTCGCAAGCGACCTCATCATCGCCGAAGGGCTCGGACGCGACGGCTCCTACGCCGCATGGCACGGCGCGCACGCGGGCATCGGGACGTGGCCCGTGCTGCTGTTCGGCACTGAAGAACAGAAGCAGCGCTATCTGCCCGGGCTCGCTTCGGCGCAGACCATCGGCGCCTACTGCCTAACGGAGGCGCACGCCGGCTCCGATGCGCTCGCCGCGCGCACGCGCGCCGTCCTCAGCGCGGACGGCACGCACTACGTCCTGAACGGCCAGAAGATGTGGATCACGAACGCCGCCGAAGCCGGCCTGTTCACCGTCTTCGCCAAGGTGGACGGCGAGAAGTTCACGGCGTTTCTGGTCGAGCGCGGCTACCCCGGCCTCAGCATCGGCGCCGAGGAACGCAAGATGGGCATCAAGGGAAGCTCGACCTGCGCGGTGTACTTCGACAACGTTCCCGTGCCCGCGGGCAACGTGCTCGGCGAGATCGGCCGCGGCCACATCATCGCGTTCAACATCCTGAACCTCGGCCGGCTGAAGCTCGGGGCGTTCGCCGCCGGCG
Organism: Acidobacteriota bacterium; assembly: GCA_050261515.1. Taxonomy (GTDB): domain Bacteria; phylum Acidobacteriota; class Terriglobia; order Bryobacterales; family Bryobacteraceae; genus JBLNDJ01. The sequence goes on from JBLNDJ010000048.1 coordinate 339,742, forward strand.
GCGCGAAGGCCGTCATCGCGGCGTCGGCGTGTTACGCGAAAGAGCGCAAGGCGTTCGGAAAGCCGATCGCCGAGTTCGGCATGATCCGGCAAAAGCTGGCGGAGATGACGATTCGGACCTTCGCCGCCGAGACGATGGTCTACCGCGTCGGAGGCATGATCGAGAGCCGCATCGCCGCCGGCGACGGCATGCTCAAGGCCGCCGAGGAATACGCCGCCGAGTGCTCGTTCGTGAAGATCTTCGCCTCCGAGGCGCTCGACTTCGTGGTGGACGAGGGCGTGCAGATTCACGGCGGCTACGGCTACCACCAGGACTATGCGGTCGAGCGCGCCTACCGCGATTCGCGCATCAACCGCATCTTCGAGGGGACGAACGAGATCAACCGGCTGCTCGCCACAGGCATGCTGCTCAAGCGCGCGCAGCGAGGCCAGTTGCCGCTGGTGGAGGCGGTCAAGAAGCTGCAAGGCGAGATCCTCAGCGGCAGGGCGGACGGCTCGCTCCCTTCGAACGCCAAGAAAATCGGGCTGCTCGCGCTCGGCGCGGCGTGGCAGCGGTACATGACAGCGCTCGAGGACGAGCAGGAAGTGCTCGCGGGCATCACCGACATTCTCATGACCGCGTTCGCGATGGAGTCCGTCGCGCTGCGCGCCGGGAGGCTCGGACCGCTCGCCGCCGATATCGCAGCGGTCTACCTGCGCGATGCGATGCAGCAGATCGATGCGTCCGCGCGCACGGTGCTGGCGGCCTGCTCGGAGGGCGACGCGCTGCGGACAAACCTCGCCGTGCTGCGCCGCTTCGCCAGGTTCGAACCTGTGAACTCCGTGGCGTTGCGGCGCAACATTGCGGCGCAGGTGATCGAGGCGGGAGGCTACCGCTCCGGCGTCAACTCATAGCGGCGCGGCTGCGGCTTCGCGGCGGCACGCTGGCGCGCGACCAGTTCCGACTCGAGCTGATCGAGCGCGTCCATTGCGGGCTGCGCGTTGCGCAGATAGAAATTCGCGAGCGGCACCTGCACCTCGCGCCAGCGCGCAAAATGGATATTGTTGTGCTTCCGCGTGAGCTCATGCACGAGCGCGGCCTGCGCGGTCATCGGCGTTTCAAGCGTCGCGAGATTCACGCCCGCGGCAAGCTCCTCTTTCGTAAATACGCCCACCTTGTTGCCGTCGATCGCAAGCGCGTACTTCGCCGCGGTGAGGCCCGTGACTTTGAGCGGCTGCCGGTCCATCGCTTCGATAAAATCCGACGACTTCACGGCGAGTTGCAGTACGCGGTCCTTCGAGTCGAGCGGCATCGGCAGCGCCGCGTCTTTCTGCACCCAGGAGACGGCGCCGCCCGCCGCTTCGAGCGCCGACACTTCGGTGTTCTCCTGCGCAATGACGCTTCGCCCGGCCGCGTCGATCGCGACCGAGGTGACCAGCGACGGCGCGTTCCACGATTTCAGCAGCGCCTCGGCCATCAGGAGATGCCCACCGGGCCCCGGATGCACGCGGTCCGGAATGATCTTCGCCGCCAGCTTCGCATCCGCCGCATTCGCTTTCTCGAGCGCATTTACGACGCCGGTGTTCAGGTCCGCCACCGTCAGGCCCTGCGCCTTCGCCAGCTCCGCGACGAACTGCCCGTAGCGCACGAGCACGGCGTTGTAGCCGCCGGAGAATTCCGGCGGGCGCGTGACATCGTCAAACGGAGAGGGTTGAATCGCCGTGATGCGTATGCCCGGCGCGGCGCTTTTCGCCGCCTGCACGATGTGCTTCATTCCGTTCGCGTACGTGTCGAAAAGAGCCTGATCGAACGCGCGGTAGCTGCCGTCGTTCATGCCGAGCATGATCGTCATGACGGTCGGCTTATAGGCGAACACATCGCGCTGGAGGCGCAGATCGATGGGCCCGCCTCCGCCGCCCGTGACGCGATCGCCGCCCCAGCCGGAGTGCGTGAAATCCACCTTCAGCTTCGGAAAGCGCGTCAGCACGTACGTTTCGGTGAACGTCGTGTAGAGCCGCTGGTCGGTGATGCTGTCGCCGTAGAAGACAACGCGGTCGCCGTCCTTCAGATAGAAATTCTCCTGCGCGCAGACGCCGGCGGCCGCGGCGATGGCGAGTAGAGCGAGTAGCAATAACCGTTTCATAAGTGTGAGGGTATCACCTGTAACAGCCGAATTCGTATGCCGCGTCGAGCATGGCGACAACGTTGGCCGGCGGCACGTCGGCCATGATGTTGTGAACCGGCGCGAAGACGAATCCGCCGCCGGGCATGAAGATGTCGAGCTGCCGGCGCACGTCGTCCCGAACTTCTTCGGGCGTGCCGTGCGGGAGCACCCGCTGGGTGTCGCAGCCGCCGCCCCAAAAGGTGATGTGGCGGCCGAATTCGCGCTTCAGCCGCGCCGGGTCCATCTGGCGCGCGCTCGTCTGCACGGGGTTCAGGATATCGACGCCCGCGTCGATCAAATCGCCGATCAGCGGATAGATACCCCCGCAGCAGTGCAGGAAGACCGGCGCTCCGCCGAGCGATTTCGCGCAGCCGTAGAGTCGCTTGTGGCGCGGAAAGAACAGCTCGCGGTACATCTCGCGCGACATCTGCGGGCCGCTCTGCATGCCGAGGTCGTCGCCGAGCACGATCACGTCGATCGCGCCGCGCAGCTTCGGGAGAATGCGATGGAAGCTCGCCAGGTGCAGCTCGGTCAGGCGGTCGAGGAAGGCGGCGAACTTGCGCTTCTCGCCCGCCATGTAGACGTACGTGTTCTCCATGCCGAACAGGAACTGCGACCACTCCAGCAGGTTGCCGCCGAGCGAGACCGCGATGGCGCGGTCCGTGGACCGGTGAAGCTCGTGCGCGACGCGGCCGATTTCGTCGAGCCGCTCGTCCGTGAGCGGCGCATCGAAGGGCGCGCATGGAATCGACGCCCACACGACGCGGCTCATCTTGTCTGCAAGCGGCTCGTAGTTGTCGAGGCCGCCGGGGCCGCTGAGGGGCCAGTGGCATTGATCGAGATAGAGCGCGCCCTCGGGCATCTTCCCGGTAACGATGCCGCTCGCCGCGTCGCGCACGATCAGGTCTCCGCCGATGCGCTCGGGCCGGAACCACGCCGGCGCGATTGCGGGCGAGCCGTCCGGCAAAGTCCACGGCTGCCAACCGCCGGGCACGCCGAACGCCGCGCCGAGGTCCATGGCATCGACACGGAAGCGGTCGAGATACCACGGCTCGGGCCTTGCGAGCTGCTGGATTAGGTCGTAGAGTTCGGCCGGCGCGGCGTCCTGCCCCAGGTGCCGCTTCAGCTTGTTGTACGCGATCGCCATGATGCCGGTCGATCGCATGGAGCCCTGGTCGATGGGTACGCGGTCGGGTTCTTTATGCCCGACCGCGGCGAGAATACGTTCACGGGATGTCATCAGAACCCGGGTTTCGAGATCGCGGTTTCTATAACTGACGGCGCGTACTTCCGCATCCCTTCGCGAATTTTCGACGCGTCTCCGACTACCGCGAATACCAGGTTCCCCGCGCCGAAGTATTTCTTCGCCGCGGCGTTCGCCTGATCGAGCGTGACCGCGTCGATGCGCGCAAAGAGTCCGTCCACGTCATCGCGGCCGAGGCCGAACAACTCGAGCTCGCCCAAGATTCCGGCCACCTGTTCGGAGGTCTCCAGGCGTTCGGTCGGATACCCGCCCTTGACGTAAGCCTTCGCCGAGGCGAGTTGTTCGGCCGTAATTCCTTTCTCGCGCAGACGGCGTGTCACTTCGAGCGCCAGATCGATGGCCTTTCCGGTATCCGCCGTGCGTGTGTAAGTCGCGATCGCGACGCGGCCGGTAAGACGGTTCTCGTCGGCCTGCGAATGCGCGCCGTAGGTGAGGCCGGAGTTCACGCGCAGCTCGTCGTTGAGCATCGACGTGAAGCGCCCGCCGAACAGCGTGTTGACGAGCCAGACGGGAACGCGGTCGGGGTCAGTGCGCGTAATGCCCGGATTGCCGATTCGGAAATACGTCTGGGCGCTGCCGGGCCTGTCCACCAGCAGCAGGCGCGGCGTGGCCGAGCGCGCGGGCAGCGGGTCTTTCGCCCAACGGTGGGCCTCTCCCGCCGGGGCGGCGCCGAACGCGCGCGCCAGTTGCGCGCGCATGTCCGCGGCTTCGAAATCGCCCGCCGCGACCACGATCAGGTTTTTCGCCGCATACAGGCGCGCGTGGTACGCCGCTATATCGGCGCGTGTGATGCGCGCCAGGGTCAGCTCGTCGCCGTTGGCGCGGTGCGCGTAGGGATGGTCTGGGCCGAAGAAGAACGCCTGGAAATACGCGCCAATCGCGGCCTGGGGAGAATCCTTCACCGCCTTGGCCTGCTCGATCCGCTCGGCGAGCGCCTTCTTCACTTCGGCTTCCGGGAACGCCGGATGAAGCAGCGCATCGCCGATGAGGTCGAGCGCGCGCGCCGCGTCCTTCGACAGGAACTCCGCGCTGACGAACGTCGCCTCAGGCGCGACGTGCGTGGCGTAGCGCGCGCCCATGAAGTCGATCTCGTCCGAGAACTGGTCTGCCGTGCGCGCGCGCGTGCCGCGGCGGAGCAGGTCTGCGGTCACGGAGGCGAGTCCGCCCTTGCCGGGCGGGTCCGATTCCGCGCCGCCTTTGACGATCACCTGGAGCGAAACGAGGGGCACGCCGGGGCGCGGCGCCACTATGACGACGGCGCCGTTCGGAAGCGTTTCGCGCGTGTACTCGGGCAGCCGCACCTGTGCGCCGAGGCTCGCGGCAGCGATCAGAAACGCGAGGGCTCTCATTTCGCCTCCTCCTGCTGTTCGGGAATCAGCGTCCCGGTGGTGCGGTTCTCTACCACCAGGAACCGCTTGGCGGCGGACTGTATGTCCGCCGCCGTGACCTGTGCGATCTCCTGCTCGAACGTGAACAGCCGGCGGTAATCGCCGAAGTAGATTTCGTATTCGCCGAGCAGATCGGCCCTGCCCGCGATGGTTTCCATTTCGCCGAAGAGCCGCGTCAGCAACTGGTTCTTCGCCTTCTGCAACTCCTGCTCGCTGACGGGCGCGGTGCGGACGCGCTCGATTTCCTCGTTGAACGCCTTCTCGGTCTTCGCCGGATCGACGCCACTGCGCGGCTGGATGAAGAACAGCAACTGGCCGGGGTCGAGCGACACTTCGGTTTCCTGTTCGACGCCGATCGCGGTCTGGTCGCGATCGACAAGGCGACGGTAGAGGCGCGAGCTGCGGCCTTGAGTGAGAATGTTGCCGAGCAGTGCGACGGCGTAGTGCTCCGGGCTGTTCGCGCGCGGAACGTGATAGCTGAACATCTGTATGGGCAGCTCGGCCTGCTTGCGCACGACCACCCGCCGCTCGCCGCGCTGCGGCGGCTCGACCGTACGGACCGCGGGCGGCGGATCGTGCCGCGGGATCGGCTCCAGGTACTTCTTCGCGAGCGCGATGACCTGTTCGGCGTCGACGTCGCCGGTGGCGACCGCCACGCAGTTGTTCGGCGCATAGCCCATGCGGAAGTGGTTCTTCAGATCGTCCATGGTCCACGCTTCGATGTCGGACGCCCAGCCGATCACGGGCCAGTGATACGGATGCGCGGTGAAGGCGGCCGCTCCGACCTGCTCATAGAGCGAGCCAATCGGGCTGTCATCCACCGACGCCCGCCGCTCCGAGTACACGACGCCGCGTTCGGACTCGACGATCTTCGGGTCGAAGCTGAGGTCGCGCATGCGGTCGGCCTCCATGTCGAACATTAGCTCCAGCGCCGTGCTCGGGAACCAGTCGGTGTAGGTAGTCAGGTCGCGGCCGGTGGAGGCGTTGTTGCGCCCGCCGTTCTTCTCCATCTGGACGTCGAACTGCTTCGGGCCGTACTTCTTCGCCCCGTTGAACATCATGTGCTCGAAGAAGTGCGAGATTCCCGTGATGCCGGGGCGTTCGTTCCGCGAACCCACTTTGAAAAAGAAATAGAGCGCGACGTTGGGGATCCGGTGGTCCTCCTGGATCAGCAGCTTCATTCCGTTATCGAGCGTGTGGGTTTTGACGTCGAGCTCGCGGCCATAACTGACGGCCGAGGCGAGCAGGACAAGCGTGAGCGCGCAGAACGCGCAGCGTAGCAGCCTCATTTCCGCGAGTGTACCGTATACTGAAGCTGTTGACCGACTTCTTTTCCGCGCGTTTCGCCCGCGCGTTGGCCTTCGCGCACGAACTCCACCGCAAACAGAAACGCAAGACTTCCGGAGCGCCCTACGTCGCGCATCTGCTGGGCGTCGCCGCGCTGGTGATGGAGGACGGCGGCTCAGAGGACGAGGCCATTGCGGCGCTGCTTCACGATTCGCTCGAAGACCAGGGGCGCCACTACCCGGGCGGTGTCGAGGCGCTCGCGGCGGAGATCGAACGCGAGTTCGGCCCGGATGTGGTTCGCCTGGTTGACACTCTCACCGAGCGCATCGGGCCCGATGAACGCGCCATCAGCGACAAGCGCGCCCGCTGGCGCGCGCACAAGCTGGCCTACATCCGGCAGATCGGTTCGGCGGAGGCTCGCGTGCGCCGCATATCGTGCGCCGACAGCATCTATAACGTCCGCTCGCTCACGCGCGACTACCTCCGCATGGGCGACGAAATGTGGACGCGGTTCCTCACGCGCAGCCGCGACGATCAGTTGTGGGCCTACGACGGCGTGGCGCGCGCGCTCGAAGCGGCGGGTGGGGGACCGCTGGCCGGGGAACTCAACCGCGCGGTGGATGAGTTGTTCCGCGCGACCGGAACCGAGAGGCCCGCTTCAACCAGTCCTCGATAACGCCGAGCGCAATCCACAGCACACAACCGATCACAGCGGCGCCGAGCACAAAGTTCGTAATCAGTATCGGAAGCGATTCCTCGTCAACCACGTTCTTTAGCCGTCCTGATTCTGAGGGCGCGACCCGGGTTATGTCAAGGGTATTCGACTGGGATGCTACGCTGGACATGCGCTTTTGAATTGACATGAACTCGCGCATCCACCGAGTGGAGCAGCATAGGCCGGCCGTCGCGGGCGTCGAGGCGATGACGCTCATCTCGAACCATCACTTCCCGAGGCATTCGCACGACCACTTCGGAATCGGCGTGATCGCGTTCGGCGGGCACCGTTCCTGGAGTGCGGTGGGCACTGTCAGCGCCTCGGCCGGCGACGTCATCATGGTGAATCCCGGCGAAATGCACGACGGCGAGCCGCTCGCCGGCCGCGCGCGCGGGTGGCGAATGATCTACTTCGACCCGGCCCTGGTGGCTTCCGAGCTGGAGCCGGAGTTCGCGGCCGGTCCGGGCGAGATCGTGCGTCCGGTAGCTCGCGATCCCCTGCTGGCCGGGCATTTCGACGCGCTGTTCGCCTGTCTCACGGCGCCGCGCAGCGACCGGCTGGCGCAAGAGGAGGACCTGCTGCGGACGCTGGCCTGCCTTTTTCGACGGCACGGGACGGCGCGCCCGCCGCTCGCGGGCCGGTCGCCCCATGTCGCCAAAGCGATCCGGCGCATGGATTCCGCGCCGGAGCAACCGGTCTCACTCGCTGAGCTGGCCGCGCTGGCGGGCGTGAGCCGCTTCCAGCTTCTGCGCGGCTTCGCGCGCGAGATGGGGATCACGCCCCACGCCTACCTTGTGCAGCGGCGTGTGCTGGTGGCACGGCGGCTGCTCGCCGGCGGGCATGCGCCGGCCCAGGCGGCCGCGCAGGCTGGCTTCGCCGACCAGAGCCACATGACCCGCGCGTTCGTCCGCCAGTTCGGCATCACACCCGCGCGCTACCGCAATTTTGTTCAAGACACAGTGCGCCCCCGCCTGCCAGACTGGCGCGCATGATCCGCCGCTGCGACGAACGCGACTTCGAACAGATCTGGGACATCATCAACGATGGGGCGCGCGCCTATCGGGGCGTCATCCCCGAAGACCGCTGGAAAGAGCCGTACATGCCGCGCGAAGAGTTACGCCAGGAAATCGGCGAAGGTGTAGAGTTCTGGGGCTACGAGCAGAACGGAACGCTCGAAGGCGTGATGGGCATCCAGCGCGTCCGGGACGCGACTCTGATCCGGCATGCCTATGTTCGCACCGGCTGCCAGCGGCGTGGAATCGGCGCGCTACTGCTGACCCGCCTGCGCAAGCTGGCGCAAGGCCCCGTGCTGATCGGAACGTGGTCGGATGCCTCGTGGGCGATCCGCTTCTACCGGAAGAACGGCTTCGAACTCGTCAGCGCCACCGAGAAGGACCGCCTCCTCAGGACATACTGGAACGTGCCGGAGCGCCAGATCGAGACGTCCGTAGTTCTGGCGTATACTTCGACACAGGAGGTTTCAGATGCCGCCGTCCTCTTCCCGCCGCACGTTCCTGGCAGCCGGCCTCGCGCTGCCCGCCGCGGGGCTCGCCGTCACATCCGGTGAAGCGAAGCTCAGCTATCGCACGCTCGGAAAGACCGGGGTCAAAGTCACGCCGCTGTCGTTCGGCTGCATGACTACTTCGGACGCGAGCGTGATCGAACATGCCGCCGATGCCGGCATCGTTCACTTCGATACCGCGCGCAGTTATCAGAACGGCAACAACGAGCGCATGGTCGGGGCCGCGTTGAAAAGCCGGCGCAAGAGCGTCATCATTTCGAGCAAGAGCCTCGCGAAGACACGGCAGGACGCGCTCGCCGACCTGGACACCAGTCTCCGCGAACTGGGCACGGATTACCTCGACATCTGGTATCTGCACATGAAGAACGAGCCCGCTGAAGTGACCGAGGACTTGCTCGAGGCGCAGCGGGTCGCGAAGAAGCAGGGGAAGATCCGGTTTGCGGGCGTCAGCACGCACTTCAATATGGACCGCATGCTGGCGCACCTGGCTAAGCTCGGCCAGACCGACGTCGCGCTGACCACGTACAACTTCGCCATGCGGTCCGTGGCGCCCGATATGAACGCGAACACCGCCGCGCCGAAGACGGACATGTCCGCGGCGATCCGGGAAGCGCGCAAGTCCGGGATGGGGATTGTCGTCATGAAGACGCTCGCGGGAGGCACGGCGCGCGTCGAGCGCGGCGACCGGCTCTACGGCGCCGAGCCGCGGGCGCTTGCCAAGCGGCTCAGCCAGCCGGGCGCGGCGGTGGCGGCCATCAAGTGGGCGCTGCGGAACGAGTCGGTCGATACCGCCATCGTCTGCATGACGAACCACGACCAGCTCCAGGAAAACCTCCTTGCGATGACCGAACCGTACACGCAGAAGGACGACGAGCTGTTGGCCCGGCAGCTTGCCTACATCTCGCCGATTTACTGCCGTATGTGCGGCACGTGCACGGGCGTCTGCGAAAAAGGCGTTCCGGTTCCCGACATGCTGCGGCTCCTGACCTACGCCGAGGGCTACGGACAGTTCGCGCTGGCGCGCGAGCGCTTTCTGGAGCTGCCGGAAAGCGTCCGCTCGATCCGGTGCGCCGGCTGCGATACGTGCTCGGTCGACTGCCCGAACGGAGTGCGCGTCCGCGAGCGCGTCACGCGCGTGCAGGAACTGTTCGCGTAGCATACCGGTGCCGCGAGACAAGTCAAACGGGTATGAAACCGTCGCGGAGGCGTTCACGCGAGCGCGGAACGCCTCAATTGGGCCGGAAAACGTGCGGAAATGGGCCGTACGGCTGCAACCCGGCGCCTCCATTCTCGACCTCGGGTGCGGAAACGGAGTCCCGATTTCGGAGGCGCTTCTGCGCGAAGGCTTTGCGGTGTACGGCGTGGACGCTTCGGAAACGCTGGTCGCGAAATTTAGGGAGCGATTTCCGGGGGTCGCGGTCGAATGCAGCTCCGTCGAGGAGTCAACGTTTTTCGGCCGCACCTTTGACGCTGTCGTCGCCTGGGGCCTGATGTTCATTCTTCCCCCCGAGTCGCAGCGGATTCTGATCTCCAAGGTGGCCCGAGCCCTGAATCGACCGGGACATTTTCTGTTCACTTCACCGAAGGAGGCCCGTTCGTGGAGCGACAGCATGACGGGGCTTCCATCTGTCTCGCTCGGGCAGGAAGCGTACGAACGGGAGCTGGCGGCGCACGGTCTCGCGCTGGTTGGGCACGACGAGGACGAAGGCGGGAATTTCTACTATTTCGCCGCCACGCTCTAGCCCGCGTATCATAGCTCTTTATGCTCCGTAAACTCGCTCTCTCGCTCGCGGTCCCTCTCTTGTTGGCTGCCGCCTCGCCCGATCCGCAAAAAGCCGGCATGGACCCCGCCAAACTCGCGCGCATTCCCGCCCGCATGCGCGAGTTCGTCGATCAGGGCCGCATCGCGGGCGCGGTCACGCTGGTGGCGCGGCACGGCTCGATCGCGGCGCTCGACGCCGTCGGCATGCAGGACGTCGAGGCGAAGAAGCCCATGCGCACCGATACGATTTTCCAGATCATGTCGATGACCAAGCCCGTCACCGCCACCGGAATTATGATGCTTGCGGAAGAGGGCAAGCTCTCGCTGCTCGATCCTGTCGAGAAGTTCCTGCCCGAATTCCGCGGCCTTTGGGTCATCGATTCGCGCGACGGAGACAAGGCGCGCACACTGAAGCGCCCGTCGCGCCGCATCACCATCCGCGACCTGCTCACCCACACCTCCGGCATGGCGGGGATGCCGCCGGAAGGCGCGCGGGACCTGCTCGAAAAGCTCGACCTCACGCTCGCCCAGGCCGTCGCGCTCTACTCGCAGCAGCCGCTCGAGTTCGAGCCCGGCACCCGCTGGCTGTACAGCAATCCCGGCATCGCCACGCTCGGCCGCATCATCGAAGTCGTCTCGCAACAGCCGTATGAAAAGTTCCTCGCAGACCGCATCTTCAAGCCGCTCGAGATGAAGGACACTTTCTTCTTCCCGCCTGAAGAGAAGATCAGCCGCATCGCGATGCTCTACAATCTCGAAAACGGAACGCTGAAGCGCGCCGGCGCCGACGCGCTCGCGGGCGATCCGGCGAAGTACCGCAAGGGCGCGAAGTATCCCTGCCCCGAGTGCGGCCTCTACTCGACTGCCACCGACCTCGCCGCTTTCTACCAAATGATGCTGAACGGCGGCACGCACAACGGCCGGAGGCTGCTCTCGCGCGCTTCGGTCGAGATGGCGACGACGGTCCAGACAGGCACGTTGCCCACCACCTACGGACTGGCCTGGGCCATAGTGGGCGATCCCTACTCCGCTCTTAGCTATCGCTCGATCGGGACCTTCGGGCACGGCGGCGCATTCGGCACCGAAGGCTGGGTGGACCCGAAGCGCGACATGATCGACATTCTGCTGATCCAGCGCGACGGCGGCGGAGACGCCACAGAGCGGACCGCGCTCTTCTCACTGGCGGCATCGTCGATCGCGGAGTAGGCGCCCACGGTGGCGGAAGACTCCGGACAGGCGGGGGCGGTCGCGGTCGTCGCCGAGAAGCCGTCGGTCGCGCGCGACATCGCCCGCGTTCTTGGCGCGTCCAGAAAGGGCGAGGGCTACCTGCACGGGAACGGGTACATCGTCACCTGGGCGGTGGGCCACCTGGTGCGGCTCGCGCAGCCGCACGAGATCCGGCCCGAGTGGCGCGCGTGGCGGCGCGAGCTTTTGCCGATGCTTCCGCGCGAGTGGCCGCTGCTGGTGGCCGAAAATACGCGCGAACAGTTCGAAATCGTCCGCAGGATTCTGAACTCGCCCAAGGTCGCGCGCCTGGTGTGCGCCACCGACGCGGGCCGCGAGGGCGAGCTGATTTTCCGCTACATCTACGAAGCCGCGGGCTGCGCCAAGCCCGTCTCGCGCCTGTGGGTCTCCTCACTCACGCCGGACGCGATCCGGCACGGTTTCGAGTCGATGAAGGATGCCTCCGCCTACGACTCGCTCGCCGATGCCGCGCGCGGGCGCAGCCGGGCCGACTGGCTGGTCGGGCTGAATCTCTCGCGCGCCTACACGCTGGCGCTCGGCGAGGACTTTTCGGTGGGCCGTGTCCAGACGCCTACGCTGGCGATGCTGGTCGAGCGCGAACTCGAAATCCGCGCCTTCGTTCCGGAAGACTATCTCGAAGTCGTGGCCACGTTTTCGCCGCGCGAGGGCGAGCGCTACAAGGGCACGTGGTTCCGCGAAGGCGTCGAGCGGCTGCCGGCCGATGGCGCCGAGGCCGGCAACATCGTCGAGCGCGTGCGCGCGGGCGAAGCGCGCATCGAATCCGTGAAAGCGGAAACGCAGCGCATGCCGCCCCCGCTGCTCTACGACCTCACGGAGCTGCAACGCCACGCCAATCGCGTCTACGGCTTCAGCGCGCAGAAGACGCTCGAACTCGCGCAGGCGCTCTATGAACGCCACAAGCTCATCAGCTACCCGCGCACCGACAGCCGGCATCTTTCGGCCGACGTGGCTAAGACGCTGGCGCGCATCGTCGAGGCGATTCGCGAGCCGTACAACGGACTGCTTGCCCCCGGCGCGGGCGAGCGGCCGCTCGGCAATCGCTACGTGGACGATTCGCGAGTGACGGACCATCACGCGATCATCCCGACGCACGCGGCGCGCGGCCGCGCGGGCCTGAGCCCCGACGAGGCGCGCGTCTTCGACCTGGTCTGCCGCCGCCTGCTCAGCGCTTGGCATGGCGACCACGTCTGGTCGGTCACCGCGGTGATCACCGCCGTGAATGAGGACCGCTTCCGCAGCAGCGGCACGACGGTGGAGCAACCGGGTTGGAAGGTGCTCGATGTCGCGCCGCAGAAGCGCAAGAAGGACACCGAGGCGGCCGAGGCGCTTCCGCCGGGTCTCGCGCCGGGGCAGCCGCAGAAGGTGCTCGATGTCGAAGCGGTGCGCAAGAAGACGCGGGCGCCCAAGCGTTTCACCGAAGCGACGCTGCTCACGGCAATGGAGACCGCGGGCAAAACGCTCGATGAAAAGGAACTCTCGGACGCGATGAAGGAGCGCGGCCTCGGGACGCCGGCCACGCGCGCCGCGATCATCGAGGTGCTGCTCACGCGCAAGTACATCGAGCGGGAGGGCAAGAGCCTAAAGGCTACGGACAAGGGAATACGGCTGATCGAGGTGGTGCATCCGGAAGTGAAAAGCCCGGCGATGACGGGGCAGTGGGAAGCGTGTTTGAAGCGGATTCATCGTGGGGCGGCCGAACTGGCTCCCTTCCTCGGAGGCATCGAGCAATACGTGCGTGACGTTGTGGGGAAGGTCGTTGGGGCAGAGCGCCAGGTCTGCGCCCGGCCTCCGGTCCCGGCCAGGCCGGCCGGGGGGCCGCCCGCGGACCAAGGGGTCCGCCCCACTGACCTCCTCTCGGTCCTGCGGAACACGTTCGGCTTCGAGTCCTTCCGCCCCAACCAGGCCGAGGTCTGCCGCGCCGCCGTCGATGGGGAGGACGTGCTGCTCGTCATGCCGACCGGCTCGGGCAAGTCGCTCTGCTACCAGCTTCCGGGCATCGCGCGGGGCGGAACCACGCTCGTCATCAGCCCGCTCGTCGCGCTGATGGAAGACCAGGTCGCCAAGCTGCGGGCGAAAGGTTTCGCCGCCGACCGCATACATTTCGGCCGCAACCGGGCCGACTCGCGCCAGGCCTGCATCGAGTACCTGAACGGCAGCCTGCAATTCCTTTACATCGCGCCCGAGCGGCTGCGCGTCGCCGGATTCCCCGAGATGCTTGCCAGGCGCAAGCCCGCGCTCATCGCGATTGACGAAGCGCACTGCATTTCGCAATGGGGGCACGATTTCCGCCCGGACTACCGCCGCATCGGCCAGTTCCTGCCCGCCCTGCGGCCCGCGCCTGTGATCGCCCTGACGGCTACCGCCACACCGCGCGTGCAGGACGACATCGTCGCGCAGCTCGCGCTGCCCCGCCCCGCGCGCTTCATCCGCGGATTCCGCCGCGACAACATCGCGATCGAAGTGGTCGCAGCGGCGCCATCGCGCCGGCACGAACTGGTGGAGGAACTGCTTCGGGACGAGGCCCGCCGACCGGCTATTGTCTACACGCCCACGCGCAAAGAGGCCGAGAAGCTGGCCCGGCAGTTGAGTTCCGTCTGCGCCGCCGAGGCCTACCATGCCGGAATGCCCGCGGCGCGGCGCGACGAAGTGCAGGCCGCGTTCCTGGCGGGCAACCTCGGCGTGATCGTCGCGACCATCGCGTTCGGGATGGGGATCGACAAGCCCGACATCCGGACCGTGGTCCATACCGCGCTGCCGGGGAGCCTGGAGGCGTACTACCAGGAAATCGGGCGCGCCGGCCGCGATGGCGCGCCCTCGCGCGCGGTCCTGATGCAGTCTTACTCCGACCGCCGCACGCACGATTTCTTCTTCGAGCGCGATTACCCCGAGCCCGCCGTGCTCGAGCGGATCTTCGCGCGCCTCGGCCCCGAGCCGCTGCCGAAAGACAAGCTGCGGTCTCTCAGCAAGCTCGACGAGGAGGCTTTCGACACGGCCCTCGAAAAACTCTGGACGCACGACGGCGCGGTGATCGACTATGACGAAAGCGTCGCCCGCGGCACGGAGGCGTGGCGGCGCTCCTATGAGGCGCAGCGCGATCACAAGCTGGGGCAGCTTACCGAGATGCTGCGCTTCGCCGAGTGCAACCAGTGCCGCATGGTGGCGCTGGTGCGTCATTTCGGCGACCCGACCGCCTCGGAGGCGCGCTGCGGCATTTGCGATTTTTGCGCGCCCGCCGAGTGCCTGGCGCAGCGCTTCCGCCCGGCCACCCCGGATGAGCGCCGGCTGGCGGGCGCGGCGATCGGCGCGCTTCGCGGCGCGGGCGCCATCGCTTCGGGCCGGCTGCACGCGCTTGCCGGCGGCGCCGACCGCCGCCAGTTCGAGCGCGTCCTGAGCGGATTGGTTCGCGCGGGCTTCGTCGCGCTCGAGGACGCCGTGTTCGAAAAGGACGGCAAGCAGATCGTTTTCAAACGTGCCGGCCTCACCGCGGAGGGACGCGCGCTCGAGCCGGAGGCGGAGGTAGCCCTCGACCTGACCGAGGAACTCGCCGCACTGCCGAAGTCGCGCACCCGCAAGAAACGCGGCAAAGCAGCGGCGCAAGCGCCGAGGCGCGCGGGCGTCGAAGAAGCTCTCCGCGCCTGGCGCCGCGAAGAGGCGAAACGCACGGGCGTCCCGGCCTTCCGTATCCTCACCGACCGCGCTCTGAAGGAACTCCTTTCGCAGATGCCGGCGACCGAAGATGCGCTCGTCGCCATCCACGGAATCGGCAAGCGCACGGCGAAGAAATACGGCGCGCAGATTCTCAGGTTGTTGAAGGAGAGCTGACGACGCCGGCGCGCCCGCGCCCGAACGCCTGTCGCGCCCACTGGCTCAGCCGGTCGAGGTAGAGGTAAATCACGGGCGTGGTGTAGAGCGTGAGAAGCTGGCTCACCATCAGGCCGCCGACGATCGTGATGCCGAGCGGCCGCCGCAGTTCCGACCCCGTTCCGCCGCCGATCGCCAGGGGCACGCCGCCGAGCAGGGCCGCCATCGTCGTCATCAGAATCGGGCGGAAGCGCAGCAGGCAGGCCTGGTAGATCGCTTCGCGCGAGCTTTTGTTTTCCTTGCGCTCGGCTTCGAGCGCGAAGTCGATCATCATGATCGCGTTCTTCTTCACGATGCCGATGAGGAGAATGATGCCGATCAGCGCGATCACGCTCAGCTCCATGCGGCAGATCAGCAGCGCCAGCAGCGCGCCGACTCCGGCCGAGGGCAGCGTCGAAAGAATCGTGATGGGGTGTATGTAGCTCTCGTACAGGACTCCGAGCACGATGTAGACCGCGATGAGCGCCGCCAGAATCAGAAGCGGCTGGTTTGCGAGCGAAGCCTGAAACGCCTGCGCCGTGCCCGAAAAACTACCCGACACCGACGCCGGCATTGCGATCTCGCGCTCGGCCGCGCTGATCGAGTTCACCGCATCGCCCAGCGCGAAACCAGGCGCGAGGTTGAACGACAGCGTGATCGACGGGTACTGGCTCTGGTGGTTTACCGAGAGCGTCGTGTTTTTCAACTCGAAGTGCGCGATGGAGCTGAGCGGCACCTGAGCGCCGGCCGAAGAACGCACGTAGACCTGTTGCAGCGCGTCCGGATTCTGGCGGAAATTCGACTCGACTTCCATGACGACGTGATACTGATTGAGCGGCGTGTAGATGGTCGAGACCTGCCGCTGGCCGAACGAATCGTAAAGCGCATTGTCGATCTGCTGCGGATACAGCCCGAGCCGGGACGCCGTGTCGCGGTCGATGACGACTTCGCTCTCCAGGCCCCGCACCTGCTGGTCGCTGTTGGCGTCGCGAATCTCCGGCAGCCCGCGCAGCTTTTGAAGCAGCTTCTGCGCCCACTCGTTCAAATCGTTCAGATTATCGGCGTGCAGCGTGTACTGATACTGCGAACTGCTCGCGCGCCCACCGACACGGATGTCCTGCACCGCCTGGAAGAACAGCCTGGCTCCGGCGACCCGGTTGAGTTTCGCGCGCAGGCGGTTGATCACCTGATCGGCGGTCACGCCGTTGCGCTCCTCGAGCGGCTTCAACTGCACGAACACGCGGCCGCTATTGACCTGCGAGCCTCCGATGAACCCGACCACGTTCTCCACGGCCGGGTCGGCCTTCACGATGCTGATGAATTCCGTGAGCTTCTGGCGCATGGCGGGAAACGAGATGTCCTGCGCGCCCTGAATCGATCCGCTGAGGCGGCCCGTGTCCTGCTGCGGAAAGAAGCCCTTCGGCACCACGACGTAGAGGTACACGTTCAGGCACACGGTCAGGATCGTCAACAGCAAGGTCGGCTGCGGATTGCGCAGCACCCACGCCAGGCTGATCTCGTAGCGGCGATGCAGCCAGTTAAAGAATCGCTCGCTTAGCCGGTAGAGGCGTCCGTGCCGCATCTCGTGTTCGGACTTGAGAAACTTCGCGCACATCATCGGCGTTGTCGTCAGCGACACGATGAGCGACACCCCGATCGCCACCGCGAGCGTCACGGCGAACTCGCGGAACAGCCGGCCGACGATGCCGCCCATCAGCAGAATCGGAATGAACACGGCCACCAGCGACGTGCTCATCGATACCACGGTGAAGCCGACTTCCCTGGCCCCCTGCATCGCGGCCTGGAACGGGCGCATGCCGGCTTCGAGATGCCGCGCGACATTCTCGATCACCACAATGGCGTCGTCCACCACGAACCCGGTCGAGATCGTCAGCGCCATGAGCGAAAGGTTGTCGAGGCTGTAGCCCACCAGGTACATCACGCCGAACGTGCCGAGCAGCGAGAGCGGCACCGCGACGCCGGGAATGACGGTGGCCCACGCGTTTCGCAGGAACAGAAACACCACCATAATGACCAGCGCGATCGACAGCAGCAGCGTGAACTTCACGTCCTGGACCGAGGCGCGGATGGTTGTCGTGCGATCCATGGCGACGCTGATGTCGATCGCCGGAGGGATCGAGGCGCGCAGCAGGGGCAGCAGCGCGCGCACGCGGTCCACCGTTTCGATCATGTTCGCCGCGGGCTGGCGGAACAGGATGATCAAAACCGCGGGCTTGCCGTTTGACAGGCCCGCGTTGCGGCGGTCCTCGACCGAGTCCTGCACGTCGGCCACGTCGTCCAGCCGCACGCCTGCTCCGTTGCGGTAAGCGACGATCAGAGGTTTGTATTGATCGGCCTTCTTGAGCTGGTCGGTCGCGCCGATCTGCCAGGTATCCGCCCCGCTGTTGAGCGAACCCTTCGGGCGGTTCGCGTTGGCCGTGTTGAGCGCGGTCCGGACCTCATCGAGCCCTATGCCGTAGCCGTTCAGCGCACGCGGATTGAGACTCACGCGCACGGCCGGCTTGGCGCCGCCGCCCACGATCACCTGCCCCACGCCCTCCACCTGCGAGAGCTTCTGCGCCAGGATCGAATCGGCCGCGTCGTACATGCGCGCGACATCGTAGCGGTCCGAGGTCAGGGCGAGAATCAGGATCGGCGCGTCGGCCGGATTCACCTTGCGGTAGGTCGGGTTGTTCGGCAGGTTGGCCGGCAACTGGCCGCGCGCCGCGTTGATGGCGGCTTGAACGTCGCGCGCCGCGGCGTCGATGTTGCGGTTCAGGTCGAACTGGAGCGTGATTGACGTCGAGCCGAGGCCGCTGGTGGACGTCATCTCGGTGACGCCCGCGATGCGGCCGAATTGGCGTTCGAGCGGAGTCGCCACGGCCGAAGCCATCGTCTCCGGGCTTGCGCCGGGCAGGCCCGCGTTCACGCTGATGGTCGGGAACTCCACCTGCGGCAGCGGCGCCACGGGCAGCAGGCGATACGCGATTGCGCCCGCGAGCGCGAGCCCCGCCGTCAGCAGCGACGTCGCGACCGGCCTGCGTATGAAGGGCGAGGAAATACTCACGACTGCTCCGCGGGGACCGGCTCCGCCCCCATGGGCTCGCCCGCGCGCGCGCCGCGCAGCCGGTGCGCCAGCCGGTCGAAGAACAGATAGACGACCGGCGTCGTATAGAGCGTCAGCACCTGGCTGACGATGAGGCCGCCGACGATCGTGATACCGAGCGGCCGCCGCAGCTCCGAACCCGTACCCGAGCTGAGCGCTAGCGGAATGCCGCCCAGCAGCGCCGCCATCGTCGTCATCATGATGGGCCGGAAGCGCAGCAGGCATGCCTGATAGATCGATTCCTCGGGCGGCTTGCCCTCCTGCCGCTCCGCCTGGAGCGCGAAGTCGATCATCATGATGGCGTTCTTCTTCACAATGCCGATCAGCAGGATGATGCCGATGAGCGCAATGACGCTCAGGTCGTTGTGCGTGAGCATGAGCGCGAGGATCGCGCCCACGCCCGCCGAAGGCAGCGTCGAGAGAATCGTCAGCGGGTGTATGTAGCTCTCATACAGCACGCCCAGCACGATGTAGACGGTGATCAGCGCCGCAAGAATCAGCAGCGGCTCGTTCCGGAGCGAGTTCTGAAACGCCTGCGCCGTGCCCTGGAAGGCGACCTGTATGCTGGCCGGGAAACCGATCTCGCGCTCCACCTGGTGAATCACATCGACCGCCTTGCCGAGCGAAACGCCGGGTGCGAGATTGAACGACAGCGTGACCACCGGAAACTGGCCCTGGTGGCTCACCGCCAGCGGCGTGCTCGAGCGCTCGAAGTGCGTGAACACACTCAGCGGCACCTGCTGGCCGGTTGCGGAGTGCACGTAGATGTCCTTCAAGTCGGTGGGGCCGCGCTGAAATTCCGGGCCTACTTCGAGCACGACGCGATACTGATTCAGTTGCGTGAAGATGGTCGAGACCTGGCGCTGTCCGAAGGCGTCGTAGAGCGTGTCGTCGATCATCTGCGGTGTAATGCCGAAGCGCGACGCGGTATCGCGGTCGATGACCAGCTCCGCCTCGAGGCCCCCGGTCTGCTGGTCGCTTGCCACATCGCGCAGCTCCGGCCGGGCCCGCAGCTTTTCGAGCAGGCGCGGCGCCCAGACGCTCAGCTCGTTGGCGTCGGCGGCCTCCATGCTGTACTGATACTGCGTGCGAGCCACGCGGTCCTCGACCGTCAGGTCCTGCACCGGCTGCATGTAGAGCGTGATGCCGGCGAGGCCCGCGAGCTTCGATTGCAGCCGCCGGATGATCTCGCTCGCGGTCGAGTGCCGCTCGTCGAACGGCTTCAGGTTGATCTGTACGCGGCCGTTGTTGATGGTCGCGTTGGTGCCGTCGATGCCGATGAACGACGACAGGCTCTGGACATCCGGGTCCTGGAGGATGATCTTCGTCAGCTCCTGCTGCCGCTCGGCCATGGCGGCGAACGAGACCGTCTGGCGCGATTCCGAAATGCCGAGGATCACGCCAGTGTCCTGCACCGGGAAGAAGCCTTTCGGCACGATGTAATACAGCCACAGCGTCCCAACCAGCGTCAAAACCGTGACGAACAGCGTGAGCGGCTGATGCCGCAGCACCCACCGCAGTGTCGCGGCGTACCAGTCGATCACACTGTTGAAGAAGCGCTCGGAGGCGCGGTAGAACCGCGTCTGCTGCTGCTCCGGCTTGTGGCGCAGCAGCAGCGCGCTCATCATCGGCGTGAGCGTCAGGGAGACGACCGCCGAGACCAGAATCGTGACCGCCAGCGTGATCGCGAACTCCCGGAACAGCCGGCCGACGATGTCGCCCATGAATAGCAGCGGAATCAGCACCGCGATCAGCGACACCGTCAACGACAGAATCGTAAACCCGATCTGCTCGGAGCCCTTGAGGGCGGCCTTGAGCGGCGGATCGCCCTCCTCGATGTAGCGCGAGATGTTCTCGATCATGACAATGGCGTCATCGACCACGAAGCCGGTCGAGATCGTCAGCGCCATGAGCGTCAGGTTATTCAGGCTGTAGCCGAGCAGGTACATCACGCCGAACGTGCCGACGATCGACAGCGGCACCGCCACGCTCGGAATCACCGTCGCGGCGAGGCTCCTCAGGAACAGGAACATCACCATGACCACCAGCGCCACTGTGAGCATCAGCTCGAATTGCACGTCGCGCACCGACGCGCGGATCGTCGTCGTGCGGTCGGTGAGCACGCGCACTTGAATCGCCTGCGGCAGCGACGCGCGCAGCTTCGGAAGCAGGGTCGTGATGCTATCGACCACGCTGATGATGTTGGCCCCCGGCTGCCGCTGCACGTTCAGAATCACGGCCGGAGCTTCGTTCATCCACGCCGCCTGCCGGACGTTCTCCGCGCTGTCGATGGCCGTGGCCACGTCAGACAGCCGCACCGGCGCGCCGTTGCGGTACGCGATGATGATCGAGTTATAGCCCTGGCTCGACAGGATCTGGTCGTTCGCGTTGATCGTGTAAGCCTGGCGGGCGTTCTCGAGGTTGCCCTTGGCCTGGTTCACGTTCGCCTGCGAAAGCGCCAGCCGCAGGTCTTCGAGACTGAGCCCGTATGCCGCCAGAGCGGTAGGGTTCGCCCGGATGCGCACGGCCGGCCGCTGCCCTCCGCTGATCGTCACCATGCCGACGCCGGGAAGCTGCGAGATCTTCTGGCCGAGCGTGGTATCGGCGTAGTCCTCCACGCGCGAGAGCGGCATGCGGTCCGAGGTCAGAGCGAGCGTGAGAATCGGCGCGTCCGCCGGGTTGCTCTTGTTGTAGATCGGCGGGTTCGGCAGGTCGCGCGGCAGGTAGGTGGACGCCGCGTTGATCGCGGCCTGCACCTGCTGCTCCGCCACGTCGATGTTGAGGTCGAGCGCAAATTGCAGAGTGATGACCGAGCTTCCGAACGAGCTTGTGGACGTCATCTGCTTCAACCCCGGCACCTGCCCGAACTGCCGCTCGAGCGGCGCCGTGATCGAAGAAGCCATTACCTCCGGGCTCGCCCCGGGGTAGAACGTCTGGACCTGGATGGTGGGGTAATCCACCTCGGGCAGCGCCGAGACCGGCAACTGCTTGTACGCCACCGCGCCCGCCAGCAGAATGCCCGCCATCAGCAGCGACGTCGCGACCGGCCTCAGGATGAAAATGCGCGACGGGTTCACCGCCCGACTCTCCCGTGGGCCGGAGCCGCCTCCGCCGCCCCCGTCCGCACATCCACCTTGCTGCCCTCCTGAAGCTTGTCCTGGCCGTCCACAACAACCAGATCGCCGGGCGCGAGCCCCTGCTCGATCGTGTCGCTGCCGCTCTCGGCGATCCCGACCGTCACCGGCCGCAGCGTCACCGTCCTGTCCTCCTTCACCAGGTAGACGTAGGCGCCCTGCGGCCCGCGCTGGATCGCCGGCGCGGGCACGATGGTCGCGCCCCGCCGCGTATCGAGCAGCAGCCTGCAATTCACGAACTGGTTGGGGAACAGCTTGCCCTCCGAGTTGCTGAAAACAGCTTTCAGGCGCGAGGTGCCGGTGGCCGGATCGATCTGGTTATCCACGGTGAGCAGCGTGCCGCTCTCGAGCTTCTCAACGTCGGCGCGGTCGTAGGCGTCCACCCGCAGTTTCACCCCCGCCCGCAGCTTGGCGAGCACGGAGGGCAGGTTGTCGGCCGGAATCGTGAACAGCACCGCGATGGGCTGCAACTGCGTGATGACCGCCAGCCCCCCGGTGTCGCTTGCGTGCACTATGTTGCCGGCATCCACCAGCCGCAGCCCCATGCGGCCGCTGATCGGCGCCGTGATCTTCGCGTAGGCAAGTTGCAGCCTGGCGCTGTCGATGGCGGCCCGGTCCGCCGCGATGGTGCCGATGAACTGGTCCACCGACGCGCGCTGCGTGTCGAGCTGCTGCCTGGCGATGACCCCGCTGTTGACGAGGTTCTCGTACCGCTTCAGGTCGGCGGTCGCGTTGGCGAGTTGCGCCTGGTCGCGCGCGAGTTGCCCTTGCGCCTGCTCGAGCTGCACCTGGAAAGGCCGCGGATCGATCTCGGCCAGCAGGTCGCCCTTGTTCACGAACTGGCCCTCTCGAAAGTTCACCGAGATCAACTGCCCGTCCACGCGGGTCTTCACGGTCACGGTGTTGAACGCCGTCACCGACCCCAGCCCGCGCAGGTAGATCGGAATGTCGCCCGTGCGCGCGGCCACCGCCGTGACCGGAATCGCGCGGTTCGCCGCCCGGACCGCCTGCGCCGTCTCGGCCGCCTTCTGCTTCTGCTGCGAGGCTTGAAAGTAGCGGAATCCGAAGTACGCCAGCGCCGCGAGGACCAACAACCACAGCCAGCCAACATACCTCCGGCGAGGCCGTGACGGCCTCTGTTCCGGCTCCGGAGCCCGCGGCACCTGCCCGTTTTCGACGGCAGCGGGGGTCTTAATCGCCATAGTTCCTTGTTTTCCTGTCAGATAGGGCGCGAGTGAGGGTACGCCCCCTATCTGGCAAGGCGTCCCTTTTCATAAGGACGTTACCGGAGGCCGCGCGATGCACGATTTCTGCTAAAGTCAAACCTCGATGGCGGCAAACAACAAGGTCAGGGTAGGGATCATCGGCTCGGGTTTTCAGGCGGACATACACGCCGCATCGTTCCGGATCGCGCCCGAGGAAGCGGAAGTGGTCGCCGTGGCGTCGCCCAGTCCGGGCCGCGCTGCCGCGCTCGCCGCCCGCTACGGCATCCCGCGCGTCTTCACGGACTACCGCGAGATGCTCCGGGAAAAAGATATCGAGATGGTTACGATCGCGGCGCCCAACCAACTGCACGCGCGGATGACCGCCGACGCCGCATCCGCCGGCAAGCACGTGGTCTGCGAGAAGCCGCTCGCCATGACGATCGAGGAAGCCGACGAGATGCTCGACGCCACCCGCCGCGCGGGCGTGCTGCTCCTGTACGCCGAGGAACTTTTCTTCACACCGAAGTACGTCAAGGCGAAAGAAATGGCGGACCAGGGCGCGTTCGGCAAAGTTTACCTGGTCAAGCAGAGCGAGAAGCACTTCGGCCCGCACGGCGACTGGTTCTGGGATGTGGACCGCTCGGGCGGCGGCGTCTTCATGGACATGGGCTGCCACGGCATCGCGTTCTGCTACTGGTTCCTGAACCGGCCGCGGATCAGGAACGTGTACTGCCAGATGGCGACCTACGTCCACGGCGACAAGACGCGCGGCGAGGACCACGCCACGTGCATTCTGGAGTTCGAAGGCGGGGCATCGGGCCTGGTCGAAAACAGTTGGGCGCGGCGCGGCGGCATGGACGACCGCATCGAGGTCTACGGGTCGGGCGGCGTGACCTACGGCAACCTTCATATGGGCAACGCACTGCCCACCTACAGCGAAGAGGGCTACGGATACGCGGTCGAGAAGGCGCCCTCGACCAAAGGCTGGAGCTATCCGGTGTTCGATGAGCTCTGGAACTACGGGACGCCG
This sequence comes from Acidobacteriota bacterium, assembly GCA_050261515.1. GTDB lineage: Bacteria > Acidobacteriota > Terriglobia > Bryobacterales > Bryobacteraceae > JBLNDJ01. Next base: position 363,404 of record JBLNDJ010000048.1, read on the forward strand.
CAGGAGATGACGCACTTCGCGCGCTGCGTGCGAGGCCGCGAGCAGCCGGTCGCGACCGGCGAGGACGGCCGGGTCGTGATGGAAGCGCTCTACGCAGGCTACGCCTCGGCCGGCGAAGGACGGCGTATTGACCTGCCGTTCCGGCCGCAAGGTGTGAAGAAACCCATCGACCTATGGAAGCGTTAGCCCTTCTGTTGGCCGCCTCCGCTGTGCTCGCGCCGTTCCAGTCCGCCAGGCCCGTGTGGCCGCGCGGGCATGCGGCGGAGATGAATGCCCATGCCGTGTTCCGCGCTAAGATCCGCGCGCCCGAGGGGCCGGTCACGGTGCGGGTTGCCGCGGCGTCCGTCTACCGGCTGACGGTGAACGGCGAGTTTCGCGGGTACGGACCGGCGCGCGCCCCGCACGGGTATGCGCGCGTGGATGAGTGGCCTGTCAGCCTGCGCCCGGGCGAGAACGTGGTCGAGATCGAGGCGGCGGGGTACAACGTGAACAGCTACTACCTCACCGATGAGCCCGCGTTCGTTCAAGCGGAAATCACGGCGGGCGGCCGCGTGCTGGCTGCGACCGGTGGGGCGGACCCCCTGGTCCGCGGCCGACCCCCCGGTCGGCCCAGCCTGGTCAGCGAGTTCGAAGCCGGCCTCCCCACGAGCTACGTGCAGCGCGTCCAGCGCTACAGCTTCCAGCGGCCGTTCGTCGAGTACCGCCGCCTGCCCGAAGCGCCTTTCCGAGCCGTGAAGCTCGAAACCCGCCCCCAGCCGAAGCTGCTCGCCCGCGGCATCCCGCTCCCCGATTTCACGATCAACCCGGCCCGCACACTCGTCTCCACCGGCGCGCTCGAGCCGGCGCCCCTCCCCGCCGAGCCCTGGATCGAGCGCTCCGTCCGCGAGACAGGCAAGGCCCTGAAGGGATTCCCCGAAAGCGAGTTCGAAGTCTACCCCTCGCAGGAGTGGCAGCGCTGGCGGAACGCTTTCGAGCAGAAATCCGGGCGCGCCCTCGACGCGCGCGAGCCCCTGCGCCTCGGCGCGCGTTCTTACGCGCTGGTTGATTTCGGGCTGAACCGCAGCGGGTTCTTGCGGCTGCACGTCTCCTGCGCGCGCAAGGCGAAGTTGATGGCGGTGTGGGACGAGGTGCTCACCAAAGGCGACGTGGACCTGCGACGCTCGGGCACGACGAGCATCCTCGGCTACGAGCTCGAACCGGGCGAGTACACGCTCGAATCGATGGACCCCTACACCATCCATTTCCTGAAGCTGATGGCGCTTGAGGGCGACGTCGCGGTGAGCGCCGTCGAGGTCCGCGACTACGCGAACCCGGATGTGTGGCAGGCGGAGTTCCGCTCGAGCGACGAGAGGCTGAACCGCATCTTTGCCGCGGCGCGCGAAACCTTCCGACAGAACTCGGTGGACCTGTTCATGGACTGCCCCTCGCGCGAGCGCGCGCCCTGGCTGGGGGACAGCTTCTTCACGTCGCGCACGGCCGCGCTCCTTTCCGGCCACACGCGCGTCGAGCGCATCTTCTTCGAAAACTACGCGCTGCCCGAGAAGTTCGCGGACATCCCCGACGGCATGGTCCCGATGCTCTACCCCGGCGACCACAACGACGGCAACTTCATCCCGACCTATGCCTTCTGGTTCATTTTGCAGCTCGACGAGTACGCGCGCCGCTCGGGCGACCGCGCGCTCATCGAAGCCATGCGCCCGCGCGTGATGGGCATCTTGCGCTACTTCGAGAAATTCCGCAACGATGACGGCCTGCTCGAGAAGCTCGAAAAATGGGTGTTCATCGAATGGTCCGCCGCGAACAAGTATGTGCAGGACGTGAACTACCCGGCCAACATGATGTACGCCGCCGCGCTCGACGCCGCCGGAAAACTCTACGGCGACGCAGCGCTGCGCGGGCAGGCCGAGCGCGTGCGCGAGACGATTTGCCGCCAATCCTACGACGGCGAGTTCTTCGTGGACAACGCCCTCCGCGCCGGAGGCAAGCTCACGCCCACGCGCAACCGCACCGAAGTCTGCCAGTACTTCGCGTTCTACTTCGGGACGGCCACGCCCGAGCGCTATCCCGAGCTCTGGCGCCGCCTGCGCGACGAATTCGGCCCGGAGCGCAAGGCGTACCCCGAGATCGCGCCGTCGAACATGATCTACGGCAAGATGCTGCGCTTCGAGCTGCTCTCGCGCGCGGGCGCCGGCCAGCAGATCCTCGACGAATCGGTGGCGACGCTGCTCTACATGGCGGATGCGACCGGCACACTCTGGGAGAACACCGACCTGAGCGCGAGCACGAACCACGGGATGATGTCGCACGCGGCGGTCACGCTCTATCGCGACCTGCTCGGTGCGGCGGAAGTGGACGCGCGCGCCAAGCGCCTGCGCGTGGTCCTCCCTGCCCTGAAGCTCGACTGGTGCGAAGGCCGCCTGCCCACGCCGGACGGCGCCATCGAAATCTCCTGGCGCAAAGAAGCCGGCAAGCTGCTCTACCGCGCCACCGCCCCGCCGGGCTGGAAGGTCGAAGTCGAGAACCGCAGCGGCGTTGAATCAGCACGGGCAGACTAGAATTCAACGCTGAGACGCCGCGCTCATCGTGTCTCCTTGCAGACGATGGCTGCGTGAGCGAAGCCCCAAAGCTCGGTCGTTCCCTTTCACAGCAATTTACGGGTTGATTGCGGAACCACTGCGTCCGCGTGCGCATGTGCATCGCCTTGCGCAACGACGACTAGATTAATATCCTTGAGTATCTTATGCGCCGATAGCACAAGCTATCAAAGAGATTGCGCTTGCGACCAGCATGGCTGCGGCGTTGCCGGGCCACCTTATTTGTATTGCTGGACTCGGCCATGCAATGTGGAGACGTTTGGCTCCGCTTTTTGTATGGAAGGACTATACGGAGACCGCCGGGTCTGTGCTCCGGCGAACGCACAAGATCCGCCTTCGGACTGCCCTTGCTTCAGTTCACTTTATTGTACACTCTAGTCGGGAGGGATATGAAACTAGCAAGCTTTGTTCCCTCGGCTCTTTGCACCCGCCGCATTGTCATCCTTGGGGTGAGTATTGTCTTAGGAGTATTCTTTGCGATGGTATCTCACTCCCAGTCTCCCTATGCACCTGTAAACGACGTCGCTTTCACTGCGGAAATCGTCGAGGCTTCGGGGTGACCTGCCCCCGAAATCCGCACACCGCGAACTACAAGAATACCCCGGTCAGTTAGACAGTCACTTCGCCCTCCTCTAAGGAGAATCCTGCGATGGGGGCGGCCGGGGTCAAGGCCGAGC
>JBLNDJ010000049.1:0-47073 GCA_050261515.1 Acidobacteriota bacterium
CCGACAAGCTGGAGCAGCGCGTCCGGAAGGAGCGGCCGGAGCTGCTCAACAAGCCGCGCCGTTACCATCTCGTCTGGCGCGACGGCTACCTGGACTTCGATGATTCCACACTCAGCTTCCCCGGCTCCGGCGTCATCGCAGGCGATCCGACATTCACGGTCCCCCTACCCGGAGGCGCCGCGTGAGTTCCTGTGCAGAGTTGCGGTCGGTGACGGTCGCCGGTTGCGAGCGGGCCATCATGATCTCGCTCGCCGGCCCGCTCGCCGAGCGGCGGAAGCGTCGCGAGATTGATCGCGTCGCACAACCGGATCCCGAGGGCTGGCGCCGCTACTACGATCCAAAGACTCCACTCGCGATTCACGAGGCCGGGCACGTCGTCGCGCGCCTGGTCCTGGGAGAGCCGGTGCAGTTGGTCTCGATCCGCCCGTTGCCGAATTCACTGGGGCGCGTCGTCGGAGGCGACGAGCCGGTCGAACCCGACTATGATGCTCCAGCCGGAAGTTCGGATCACCGGCATGTGGCGGATCGGCTGCGGCTGTTGTGGCTCGCGAATGGCTCTCCGGGCTGGCGCGACCTCCGCGCGATCCTGCGGCGCCTCCGTGGGGAAAGCGAGGCTCTGCTTGACTGCCACTGGCACCATATCGAGCGGCTCGCGGGGTGCCTGCTTGTCCGGACGGAATTGGACCGCGCTGAAATCGACGGACTACTTGCCGGTCTCCGGCAGGCTGCCCCGCGCGGTGCTTGAGGAACCGCAGGCCGCCCGGTTTTTCCTGTCCCTCGGGTGCGGGGGAATCCTTTCGCCGGGCGGCCTCCGGGGGTGAGTTTCGGCACGGTATGCGAGCCGTGGACGGCTGCCGCGCCTCCCGGAGATCCTCTCCCCTCGGCGGGGTCTCCTGCTCCGGGAGGCGCGGCAAGGGGGCAACCAGGCGCGTTCAGGGCGTGGCGGGATAGGAACTACTCCTTCGCTGCGCTGGCGCGCGCGTGGGCGGCCTGTGCGCGAACAGCGGCCAACACGTGCGCCGGCGGCAGGCTGGTCGCGGCACGCTTGGTCCGGCGCGGGCCGAACGCGTCGCGCAGCCACGGGAGGCGCTCGTCCAGCAGCAGGCTGGCTTCGTGAACGGTTTCCGCTTTGGGCTCCGGCGCTGAGGCCGGGATCGGAGCAGCGATGGCTTTACGGAGCCGGAGGTTTCGAGCTCGCGCCCGGCCGCCACGCGCGCCGACGGAGCGGCATTGGGCCGGGCTCTTGCCGAATAGGCACGTGTTCGGAAAGTTCATGCAGTGACGATTCATCCATCGGCTGGCGACGCAGATCAAGCGGAATCGGGCAGATGGGTTCGACTTTCAACCGATCAGAAGGCGATGCTCTGCGGCACAGCCGGGCAGCGCCGATGGGACAGCAAAGTAGCGATGAGATACGCAAACACAACGGCTCGCAGCGTGGCGGCGCCACCCCGAACGCCCTCCGTTATTCCGAGTGGGAAGTATCAGGGCGTGCCGATTTCGGCGGTGGATACGGACGACCTTCGCCAGCTCGCATCAGATTTCTTCCGGCGCGATCCCGCCCTACAGGCGGCGATCTCGCGGGAACTCAAGCGCCGGACTGGGGCGCGCGGCGCGCACCGGCCGGCGGGAGCACGGTCTTCGGCCATCGGCCGGAGCGGGCGCAAGCCTGAATAGTGAACGACGTGATGGGACTCGGGGCGGTGCGGTGGCCGCGCCGCCCCGCTTCTTGAACCAGAGGGATGGTGGGCCATGGCCAACATAGGCCTTCTCGTAATCTTCGAGGTTCAACCCGCCGATCCTTGGCGTGTTCGTCGGCGATACCGCTCGAGCTGGTTGGCATCACGGTCTGGTGAAGTTCGCTTCACTGGCTTCAGCATTTCGGGATAGAATGGAGCGTTTATCCTTGCCGAAATTGCATGCGCGCCCTCGTCAACTGCGTCCCGACCGCCGCGGCAGCCCTGATGGGCAGGACTCTGCCTGTGAGTTGCGGCCTGAAGGAGATGGCATGAGTACCGAGCCGGTCCCACCGTCAAAGCTCGCCATCATCGTTCAGCAGGGGAAGGTTCTCGATTTCATCGACGGCAAGACACAGCGTCCGGAGACGCCCGAGGAATATGTTCGCCAGGAGATCGCGAAATCTCTGGTGCGGGAGTACCGGTACGCGAAGGCCGACATCGAAGTTGAATTCGTCGTGAGAGTCGGCAGCCGGAAGCCGCGCGCCGATCTGGTCATATTCCCGCCATCGGCGTCGCACGAGCAAGAGCACGCCTTGATCATCGTGGAGTGCAAGGCATCCACGGTGAAGGCGGCCGACAAGAAGGACGGCGTTGGGCAACTCCAGAGCTACATGGCGGCGTGCCCGAACGTCACCTACGGGATGTGGACGAACGGCGTGGAGCGCTTCTGCTACCGCCGCGTTGTCAAGGGCGGCGAGGTCAACATCGAAGACGTTCCGGACATCCCGGAGTTCGGCCGCGGCGAGGAAGAAGCCGACCGGCCCCGGTTCGATCAGCTCAAGCCGGCGACGTCCGACGCCCTGCTGTTCGCCTTCCGCCGGTGCCACAACTACATCGCTGGCAACCAGGGCCTCCAGAAGCCGCAGGCTTTCTGGGAGCTGTTGAAACTGATCTTCTGCAAGATCCACGACGAGCGTCACAACGACGAGGTGCAGTTTTACGCCGCAGCGAACGAGCGCCACGGCGTGAACGGCCCGCTGAAGGTTCAGAAGCGCATCGAGAGCCTGTTCGCCCAGGTGAAGGGCGATTACCCCACGATCTTCCGGCCCCCCGAGAGTATAGAACTGAAGCCGGTGGTACTGGCCTACCTGGTCACGCAGCTCCAGATGTACTCGCTGCTCGAAAGCGACATCGACGTGAAGGGCCGCGCCTATGAGGAGATCGTCGGTTCGAATCTCCGGGGCGACCGCGGCGAGTTCTTCACGCCGCGCAACATCTGCCGCATGGCGGTCGCGATGCTCGATCCCGCCGAGAAACACCTGATCCTCGATCCGGCGTGCGGGACGGGCGGATTCCTGATCACCGCGATGAATCACGTGATCGAGAAGATCCGCGCCGCCGAGATGGCGAAGTGGGGCAACAGGCTGGAGCGGGCGGAAGAAGCGATCAAGGCGAGGGTGCGGAAGTTCGCCGAGCATCACATCATCGGCATGGATTTCAACCCGGAGCTGGTGAAGGCGTCGAAGATGAACATGGTCATGAACAACGACGGCGCCGGCAGCCTGTTCCAGGCCAACTCCCTGGAAGCGCCCGCGACCTGGGACGCGGATCTGGTTGCGCGGCGCCTCATGGGGAACGTGGACATTCTGTTCACGAACCCGCCGTTCGGCTCCAAGATCCCGGTCACCGATCCCGCCATCCTGGAAAACTACGATCTCGGCCACACGTGGACGTATGACAAGGCGACCGACCGATGGAAGCAGACTGGCGCGGTGCTGAAGTCGCAGCCGCCGGAGATCCTGTTCATCGAGCGCTGTGTGAAGTTCTTGAAGCCCGGTACGGGTCGGCTGGCGATTGTTCTGCCAGACGGCATCCTCGGCTCGCCCGGTCTCGGCTACGTGCGTGAATGGATACTCCGGAATACTCGCATCCTCGCGAGCATCGATCTGCATCCGGACACCTTTCAGCCGGACGTGAGCATTCAGACCAGCGTGCTGGTGCTGGAGCGGAAGCCGGACGATCTGATCGCCGTCGAAACCGCAGCCGGCAGGATCAACGACTACTCGGTGTTCATGGCCGTGGCCAACCACGTCGGACACGACAAGCGCGGCAACAAAACCTACGTGCGGGACCGAAAGGGCAACGAGGTCATCGAGGAGGCCGAAGAGCTCGTCAAGGAGTGGGACAACGGCACTCCCGTTTACCGGCGCCAAACGATCCGTAAGAAGGTCGCCGACGATAACACTCTCCAGATCGCCCAGGAATTCCGCCGATGGCTCTCCGAGCAAGATTAGCCCCGCCGCCCCCGGCGCCGCGCCAGATATGGCCCTGGCACACGGCCAAGACGGGAAGCATCTCCGTCTCAGCCATTGTGGGAGGCGACCGGAGAATGGAGGCGGAAACGTATCTCTCCTCCGGCTACGGAATCCGCACGGCGATTGAGAACAAACCCACGGGATGGGTGAGATTCCACAAACTCGCTCGAACATGGCAACCGAGCAGGTTGAAGGGCATTCAAGTATCCCCGGAATTCGGTACTCCGTTCCTGGCCGCAACTCAGGTCTTCGATGTCCGGCCGGTCCCCCGCAAGTGGCTCGCGCTCGCGCGCACATCCGACGCGGCAAACCGATTCGTGAAGCCGGGCACGATCCTGGTCACGTGTTCCGGTTCGGTCGGACGGCCGACGCTCGCATACTCAGTTCACGAGAACATCCTCATCAGCCACGACCTGCTGCGGATTGACCCCCTGGACGAACGAAATCGTGGTTGGCTGTACGCCTACCTGCACGCGCCGCAAACGAGAGCAATGGCCGTAGGCGCTCACTACGGGCACATCATCAAGCATCTGGAAACGTCCCACCTCGATGCGCTGCCGGTGCCGGAGGTCGATGACGACGTCGCCGCCGACTTCCAGCGGCGGGTCGAGCGCATCCTGGAGCTTCGGAATCAGGCGCACTGCCTCACCTTGGAGGCAGAAGCCAAGTTCGAAAACGCTCTGGGCCCGGTCAAGATCACCGATTGGGGCGAGAACGGATTCAGCGTCAAAGCATCGAAGTTCTTCGCCTCCGGACGGCGCCGGCTGGACGCGACGGTCCACAATCCGGGCGTCACGGCCATTCGCAGGCACCTCGCCAAGAGGGGCGAGGGATTCATCACAATCGCCGAGGCTGGATACGATGTGTGGCTACCGACTCGTTTCCGGCGCATCCCGGCGGAAGACGGGGTATTGCTGTTCGAGAGCGCCGACTTGACCGAAATCAACCCAGACTTGAAGAAACGAATTGCCGATGGCGATTTTGGCGACCCTTATTGTGGGCGCGTGGAAGAAGGCTGGGTTTTGCTCGCCCGATCAGGCCAGATCTACGGCATTCTTGGGACGGCTGTGCTCTCGGGTCGGGATCTGGAGGGGAAGGTCATCTCAGACGACGTGATCCGGATCAGGCCCACGGACGGTGCCAAGATGCGCCCCGGCTACCTTGTCACCTCACTCTCTCATCCTATTTTCGGGCGCCCAGTCGTGAAGTCGCTGGCGTACGGGTCCAGTATTCCGCACATCGACGTGGGCGATGTTCTCGCCCATCAGATTGTGCGGTTGAAGGATGCCGACGAGGCGGTGATCGCGGAGCTTGCGGAGGCGTCGGCCAAGGCAAGAGCCGCAGCCGACCTGCTGGAGCGTGAGATCGCCGCAGACGCCGAGAAGATGATCCATCGATTCTTGGCCGAGCCGGGCCGGGACCGATAGCGCGATGGTCCGGTGACCGGTTACGAACCGAGCAAGAGCACCAAAGTCCGAAATACTATGCGCACTTATAAGAGGCTCGATCCCTACCAGCGCCTGGAGCGCATCGAAGCGGCCGGCGAACTTCAATGGGACATCAATCAGGCAAAGATCAGCGAGGCGGGCGGGACGCCACTGTCCGACCGCGACCGTAAGATCTACATGGCGGCGTGGACTCAGGGCGCCGGATGGGCGCACAAGGCCATCGCCGATGAAATGCTGCTGCGGACAACTTCATCCTGGAAGCCGCACTCGAAGTATGCACACTTGAAGCCGTATCCCGCCGAGGCCGACGGCCACCGTGAGTTCCCAGATGGCTCGGTCGATACGTGCTACCGCGTCTTGCTCAGCTTCCTGGAGATGACCGAGGAGGCATTGGCCATGCCCGAGATGCAGAAGCCGGAGTTGGCGGCAAACAAGGCCATCTGCCAGTTCCTGTGCGAGGACTTTAAGCGGGCGCTCAACGCCATCGAAACCACGGACCAGATGATCGGCGAGGACGGAGCCGATAGCGCCGGCTGAATTCTCCTGCAATTTCCCGCGAGCCCGCGGCACTAATTTCCACAAGGAGGCGATATAGTGGCACGGGATAAGTGTGGCCGGAAGGACGAGGACGCGGCGATGGCCGAGAGGGCGCGTCAACGCGTGGATGAACTGGCGCGGGCTACTGAGCGCATTCTTGCCCGATGTCGGGACGCCACCAGCCGGGCGGCCGGGCGCCGCGCAATGCGGCAACTGGTAGCAGCGACGGAGCGCGCTATCGCTGTACTTCCCACGGCGCGCCGGACGGCGAGGCATTCGTGATCGCACGCCAGCCCGCGGCTGCTTTGTGCGCCCGCTGTGGGCTGCCGGGCCCGCACGCTACGCCGGCAGAATGCATCGACGCGCTGCGCGACCGCATCGCCGACCTCGAATTCCGGATCGATAGCCGCCGGTCGTCCAAGCCGTGCGCGAGCGCGGCCCGCGCCGGCGGACGCCAGGCGCAGATCCCCGTGCGGCCGCCAACCTCGACTTGGTTCGACAGACGGATGGTGATGCTCGACAGAGAGCGGCTCAGCCTGACTGACGCCGCGCGCAGACTCGGCATTTCACCGGATGCGCTGCACTTCCGGCTGTTGAACCGGACCGGCACAGCGGACTACCGCGACGTCGATGTCCGGGTGGTGGGCGCGGACAGGGCGAAGCGCGCGGGATGATTCCACTTCCGGCAAGCGGAGGCTGACCTCCGAAATTGGCAGCACCCGTGGCAGCAGTGGCGCAATAAAATACGGCTTTTCTGGACTGACGCCACTGACCGCCGAATCGGGCCTATCTTGCGGAAAACACAAGACGTAATGATACGCGGGTTGACGCCACTATACAGACTCTAAAATGGCTCATAACCCAAAGGTCGTAGGTTCAAATCCTACCCCCGCAACCAATCCTTTAAACAAGTTGCGGGTTCCGAGACACTGGCTCCATACTCCCGTTAACTCCCGGCTCTAGGCCATTAATGGGGGCAGGCCCGCCCCGGACCGGATTCACGAACACATAATCTTAACCCTCAACCGGTAGTTGTTGAAGTTGCGGAAGCCGTAGGCTTGTCGCTGCAGTACCTCCGTTTGGGTACTCTTCGCCGCCCGGCATATCGCTCTCGCCAACCCGGCTGCCGAATTCGCGGCACAGCGACGCCATGCTCTCGCCGTCCTTCAGCCGGATCACGAAGCGCATTCGCTCGTCCATTACAGAACTCTCCTTCCATGGCATGCCACTTCCCGCCCCCACGCGGGGCCAAAAGTGTAACCCATGTCTCCGGAACGTTCTGTTACCTATGTCTCGGGTCGGTCACAGGGTTCCCCCCTAAACCTCCAGCTTCCACGGTGCGCGGTATTTCGGCTCCAGGTGCGGGCGCATTTCCGGCTGAAGGGTGGTCCAGTTTTTCTCGTCCCAGTCGATGCGGGACTTGAAGCGCATGGACAGGTTGGCCAGAATGCAGGCGGTTGAGGACCGGACGCAGGTCTCGATTTCGCTGGTGGGCTTTTCGCGCGTGCGTATGCACTCGACCCAGTTCTTCCAGTGGGGGACGTTCATTTCCCGCATTTCGTCGTTCTTTTCCCAGCTCTCGCCCTGCTTCTCTTTATCGTTCGGCACCAGCCAGCAGCCGCTGCGGTTGACGAAGATCGTCGCTTCGGTTCCGTGAATGACGGTTCCGGCGCCCTGGTTGAAGCCGAACATCGGGAGCGGGTTGCAGGTGCGGCTCTCGTAGCTGGCGAGGAACTTGGGATAGTAGAACGTGGCCAGCATCGTGTCGGGCGTCTGGCTGTTGTCCTGGACGTAGAACTTGTCGCCCATCGCGCTGACGGCCAGCGGCATGACATCGTTGAAACACTGGTGCAGCGGGTCGATGAGATGGACGCCCCAGTCGGTCATGGCGCCGCCGGCGTAATCCCAGAAATAGCGGAACGTCGGGAACGTGGTGGTCCTCACGCCCCAGCGGTTGGGGTTGAAGGGAACCTTGGGCGCCGGGCCGAGCCACATGTCCCAATCGAGATCGGCGGGCGGGTCGCAGTCGGGCGGGTTCCCCCAGCCTTCGCGTTTGGCGAGGCCGGCCTGGTAGGCATGGCAGAACGTGACGTCGCCGGCCGCGCCGCGCTGCACCAACTCCGCCGCCTTCTTGAAATAGCCGCCGGACCGCTGCATCGTGCCGCCCTGCACGACGCGCTTGTACTTGCGGGCGGCCTCCACCATCTTCCGGCCCTCTTCGACCCAGGTGCACGCGGGCTTTTCCACATAGACGTCCTTGCCCGCCTTACAGGCCTCGACAGTCATGTAGGCGTGCCAGTGGTCGGGCGTCGAGATGCAGACTGCATCGATGCTCTTGTCCGCGATGACCTCGCGGAAATCCTTGACCGCCTTCGGTTCGAAACCGCCCTTGCCCGCGGCGGCCTGCGCGCGTTCGAGATGCGGCTGGTAGACGTCGCACAGAGCGGCGGGCTGCACTTCGGGCACCTTCATGGCGTAGGCGAGGTTCCCGGATCCCATCGCGCCCAGACCGATGAAGCCGACGGCAATGCGGTCGTTGGCGCCTTTGACCTTCCCGGTAAACAGCGAGGTCGTGAACATGGCGGTAGCACTGGTTATGAGGTCGCGTCGTGTTGGCATAGATGCACTATTATGTGATATTCCACATCCGCGCGAGGCAGATCCGCTAGACTCGTCAGTGACGCCATGAATGCCGAGATTCGGGCAGTTCTGGAGTTCTCGCTGTTCACGGCGAGCTCCGTTTTCTTCATCGTCGATCCGCTCGCGACCATTCCCGCCTTCGTCGTAATGACGGAAAACGACAGCGCGGAAAAGCGCGCGCGCATGGCCCGCCAGGCGGCGTGGACCTGCTTCCTGGTCCTCACCGCGTTTGCCTTCACCGGCAGCATTATCTTCAAGGTGTTCAGCATCACGCTGCCCGCGTTCAAAATCGCCGGCGGCCTGCTGCTGTTCTTCGTCGCCATGGACATGCTGCAAGCGCGGCGCTCGCAAACGCAGGAGTCCGCCGAAGAACGCGAGGAGGCGAGCGCGAAGGAAGAAGTGGGTATCACCCCGATCGGCATCCCGATGCTGGCCGGCCCGGGCGCCATCTCGACCGTGATGGTCCTGATGGGACAATCGGCGCACTGGTGGCAGGCCGTGCCCATCTTTTGCTCGATCGCCGCGACGGCCGCGGCTTCGTATTACATCCTGGCGGGAGCAAGCCGGGTTCGCGGCATGCTCGGCGAGATCGGAATCCGCGTGCTCGGACGATTGATGGGTCTCGTGCTCGTCGCCATCGCCGTGCAGTTTGTCCTGAACGGCCTGGCCGATATCGGGATCGGATCGAAGGCCGGTTAGCCTTTACTTGACCTCGACCGTGTACGGCGCCATCTTCATCATGCCGCCTTCGGCCCAGGTGCGCGTCGAGTAGCGCCGGAGCGCCTGGAACATGCGCGATTCGGGGAGCGAGACGGCCGGCTGGCGGCTCAGGAGCTGGTCGAGAATGGTGCGCCGCGGCGGATACGCGACCAGCCTGACGCTTTCGCGCGCCGGAATGCCCGCCTTCTGCTTGACGATCTCGATGGCGCGGTCGATTCCGCCGAACTGATCGATGAGCCCGTTCGCCTTGGCCTGGTTCCCGAGCCAGACGCGCCCCTGCGCGACCGCATCGATCTGCGGATAAGTCCGCTTGCGGCTTTGGGCTACGATGTCCACAAAGCTTTTGTAGAACTCCTCGATCGAGGCTTGCAGCTTTTTACGCCCTTCGTCGCTCATCGGCACGTAATCGGAATCGATGCCGGCGAATTTGCCGCGCGTGAGCACGTACTTCTGGATGCCGAGCTTGTCGTAGAGACCCCGCAGATCGGCCTTGCCGTAGAACACGCCGATCGAACCGGTGAACGTCCCCGGATACGCCAGCAGCGGATCGCCGCTCATGGCCATGTAGTAGCCGCCCGAGGCCGCCATATCGGACATCGAAACCACCAGCGGCTTTTTCTTCGAGAGCAGCCTTACCTCGCGCAGGATCTCGTCGGAAGCAAACCCGTCCCCGCCCGGCGAATCGATCCGCAGAATGACCCCGCGGATGCTGCGGTCCGAGCCGACACGCTGGAGCAGGCGCGTCATCCCGCTCGACGTGATGAACCCCTGGCCGCCGAACGGGCTTTCCGCGTCGCCCCGGATGATGTCGCCCTCGGCTGCGACCAGAGCGATGCGGCTGCCGGTCTCGATCCCGACCGACTCGGGCGTAATCCTGAAGTAATCGCGCAGTGAGACCTTGTGCAACTCGCCGCCGATTTTGAGCTTGTCCTTCAGCTCGCCGTAGACCTGGTCCTGATACCGAAGGCCATCGACGAGGCCATGCGCCAGCGCTTCCTTCGACGTGAACGGCCCCTGGTCGATGATCGCCCGCATCTGCTCGGGCGTCTTCCGCCGCGCGTTCCCGAGCCCCGTGACGAGCTGCCCGTAAAGATCGTCGAGGATCGAGTTGATGACCTCGAGCGTCTCCGGCGTAGGCCCCTTGCGGGTGAGCACGTCGCCGGCGTCCTTATACTTGCCGACGTGCTGGATCTCGATGTTGACGCCGATCTTGTCGAGCGTGCCCTTCAGGTACATGAGCTCCGCCCGCAGGCCCTTCAGGTCGAGCAGGTCCTCGGGCGGCATGTACACGCGGTCCGCCGCGGCGGCCAGGTAATACTCGCGCGCGCGAGGCCCGCGCAAAAACGCGTAGACCGGCTTGCCGGAGCGCTTGAACGCCTCGATCCCGGAGCGAATCTCGTCGATCTTCGCCCACCCGGCGCCGACGCCTTCCGGCATCAGGAGCAGGGCGCGAATCCTCGAATCCGCGGCCGCTTTCCGGAGCATCTCCCAGTGATCGCGCACCGTGGGAGCCGACATGCGCTCGAAAAACGGCAGCGGAATCTCGACCTGCGGGGCTTCCGGAACGTCTCCCTGAAGCCGGTAGACAAGCACGCTTCCACCGGGAATCGCGGGCGGCCGCGACGCAAACCGCGCGATCGCGAACAACAGCACCACCAGCGCGAGCCCGGAAAACAGAAGGCCGATCAGGACGCCCAGCAGGAATTTCTTCATATAGGTTCTATGCGCCGGCGAGAATCAAATCGACACGCCGGCTCACTTCCTTTAGATAAGCCGCGTCGCCGCCCTCGAGCTCGCAGGTCGCGTAGCCGGAGTACCCGACGTCCTTGAGCGCGGAATACACGGCGGGCCAGTTGACATCGCCTTCGCGCAGCGGCGTCCACAGGGTTTTGCCGTCGCGATAGCGGAAATCCTTCAGGTGCAGCTTCACCGTGCGCTTGCCGAGCGTGCGGATCCAGTCCTGCGGGTAGCCGTAGAAGAGGATGTTGCCGACGTCGAAATACGCCTTCACCCACGGGCTCTTGAACTGGTCCACGTACCGCGCCATCTCGGGCGGGCTGAGCAGGAACTTGTTCCACACCTCTTCGATGCCGATGACGACCTTCAGTTTCTCGGCCAGCGGCAGCAGCTTTTTGACCTGCTCGGTGGACCGCGTCCACGCCTCGTTGTAGCCGGTCTGCGGATTGACTACCGCGGGAACCAGCAGCACCGTGTCGGCGCCCCAGAAATTCGCGTTCCTGAGGCTGGCCTCCATGCCCGCGATGCTCTTGGCGACCACGGCCGGATCGGCCGAGGAGAGCGGGAAATCCCAGTGCGCCTGGTTCATCACGGAATGGATGCGTATGCCGGCGCCTTCGGCGGCTTTCTTGATCTCGGCGGCCTTGCGCTCATCGGTCTGGGTGCCGCACTCGACGGCCTCGAAACCGCAATCCCTAGCCATCTTGAAGCGGTCCGCATAGCTCAGCTTCTGCGGCAGCATGCTCTCGTAGAGCGCCTTCTTGATAGGCAGGCGCGGGGCCGCCTTCAGAGTTCCGGCCGCGACCGAGGCAGCGGCCATCGACGTTAAGAACGTTCGTCTGTCCATCAGACTCTCCCTTAAGAAGAACCGGCCCGTGCAGACCGGTCCGGACTCACGCGAACGCGACACCGTTCTCGCGCGCCACGCGTTGTATATACTGCTTCCCTTCCTCGTACTCCTCCGCCGTCTTGAGATGCTCGAGCATCAGCGGCGCGTCCACCGGCAGCCGGGAAATCCGGCGCAGATACTCCGCGTAATCCAGCTCGCCTCGCCCAGGCACGACCTCGACGAAATGCACGTTCATCTCGACCTTCCAGGCCAGGTCCTTGGCATGGCAGGAAACGATCCACCGGCCGAGCTTCTCGAAACACTCCGCAATGACTTTCCGATTGTAATAGAACCGGCTGGGGCTATTGATCACGTTGCAGACGTCGATATGGACGCCGAACGCCGGGCGGTCCACGGCTTTGATCAGCTCCAGGTAGGAGTCGGGGCCGTCGGGCAGGCACCAGCCCATCATCTCCAGCGCGAAGCGCGTGCGCTTCGGCTTGACCTCGTCGATGACGCGGCGCGCGGCCTCGACGGTCGCGTCGAAAAACTCCCGTGACAGGTTCTTCGGATGCGGCCCAAACCACACCTTCGGGTTGAACGATCCGGCGATATCGACGCAGCAGTGCGCGCCCACGCCTTCGGCGAGCGCGAGACGCGAGGCTACCTGCTTCAGGTTCGCGCGGCGTTTTTCGGCGTCGGGATCGAGCATGTTCACCCACGCCCCGACCTCGGCGATGACGACGTTCTCGGCCGCGAAGGCTTTCTCGATTTCGCGCAGGCGCGCGGCGTCTTCCGCCTTCGCGTCCGGGCAATACGCGGCGGAGTAGCCGAGGCGCCGGTGCTCGCGCGCGAGCTCGCGCGGGTCGTCAGTCTTGAGGAATACCGGGCCGCCGAGCCGCACGGGACGGCCCTCGGGAGCCGCCCACGCCGCCGCCCCGCCCATCGCCATCAGCATCGTCCGGCGTGTGCAGTGGTCAAGCATGCGTTGATTCTACTCTTACCCGGCGTTGAAAGGGCGGGGCGCGGACCAGCGGCCCGGCGCTCCGTTCGCGTCGTTGGCGCGCACACGCCACCAGAACCCCTGCGCGCCGAAAGGGCCCACGCTCACGCCGGTCGCGGGCACGGTACGCGTCACCACCGCTCCACCGGCGAACGTCAGCGAGTTGCCGACTTCGACGGTGTAGGAAGCCGCGCCCATCACCTCAGACCAACTGAATGTTACCAGGCTCCCGTCTCCCACCCATTCGCCCTCGCGGGGTTGTTCCGGAACGGGCGCGGGAAGCGGCTCGGAGCGCGCCGCGCCGTTCAGCCGCAGCAGCGCCCTGCGCGTGACACCGCCGCTGGCCGCCGTGAGGACCACCGAGCGGGCCATCGTCCCGCGTCCCGTTCGGATCGGGAACGATGCCGAGCGCTGCCCGGGGGCCACGGTGACGCTCGCCGGCACCTCGGCAAGGGATTCGTCGTCGCTGCTCAGCTCGACGACGGCGCCCCGCGGGCCGCGCGCCGCGCTCGTGAGATACACGATGCCCAGAGAGGCGGCGCCGCCTGTCACGTTGGCCGGATTGACGGCGAACGTGCCGAGCCGCGCCGGCGGGGGCGGAGGAATGATCGTCAGGCCGGCCGTGCGCGACCCGGCCGTGATACGCACCGTGCGGCTCTCGGAAACATGCGCGGTGTCCACGACGAACCCGGCGCTCAGCTGCCCGGCCGGGACGATTACGTGGTGCGGCGTCACGGCCGCCGCGTCGCTGCTCGAAAGCGCGACCGTCGCCCCGCCATCGGGCGCCGGTGCGTTCAGCGTGACGAGCCCGTCAACGGGCAGCCCGCCTGTGACCTCGCCGGGAAACACCGTGAGCGCGAAGATCGAACCCGCGGGCGGCGGCGTGAACGCCTCGAACCGGCGCGGCTCGGACCATTCCCCCGGCGCCCCCGAACGGTCGATGGCCCGCACGCGCCACCACAGCGGGCCGGGCGCGAGCGACGCGTTCGTGTAGCCGGGCACGCCCGTGGTCTCGTCAACCGCGAGCGGCGCGGAGAAATCTTCGCGCGTGGAGATTTGGATCGTGTACGCCGCGGCCTCCGGGATTTCGGCCCATTCGAAGACGGCCGGCTCGAGCACGCGGGCGTTCGCAGGGGGCCGCGCGAGTCTGGGCGCGGGCAGCTCCGCCGCCCCGCAGACCGCGGCCAGGACGGCCGCCAGCACCCGACACGCCACATCCATATGACGTACTACCTGCGGCCGGCGTGGAGCGCGACAATCCCGCCCGTCATCCGCTCGAAGCATACATCTTCAAACCCGGCTTCCCGCATCATGGCCGCCAGGCCTTCGGCGTCCGGGAACTTGCGGACCGATTCCGGCAGATACCGGTACGCGCCCGCATCGCCCGAAAGCGCGCCCCCCACCGCCGGGAGAATCCTGCGCGAGTAGAAGCGGTACAGCGCGGCGAAGGCGGCGTTCGGAGGCGTCGAAAACTCCAGGATAGCGGCCGTCCCGCCCGGTTTCAGCGCGCGCCGTATCTCGCGCAGCCCGGATTCGTAGTTCGCCAGATTGCGGAACCCGAAGGCGCTGGTCACCAGGTCGAACGACTCATCGGGGACCGGCAGCGCCAGCGCATCGGCCTCGATCACGTGGGCTCCCTTGCGCCGCGCCGCGATCAGCATCGGATGGCTGAAATCGGCGCCGGTCACCCTCCCGGCCGAGGCGCGCGCGAGGGCGAGCGTGAGGTCGCCGGTTCCGCAGCAGATGTCCAGCGCGCGCGAACCCGGACGCTCGAGAACGGGCCGCAGCCGCGCGACCGTGCGCGCGCGCCACCGGCGGTCGATGTTGAGCGAGAGCAGGTGGTTCAGGAAATCGTAGCGGGGCGCGACGCGGCCGAACATCCCGCGCACCCACCGCGCGGCTTCGTCTTCTCCCTCGGCGCCCGGAGGCGTCGTGCCGCTCATCCAAGCGCTTCCTGAATCGACGAGCGCACCACGGCGGGGTCGAGTCCCTGATACACGTTGACCTCGCCGATCCGCTCCGGCAGCACCCAACGGACCTGGCCCTTCAGCGTCTTCTTGTCGGAGAGCGCCCGCCGTGCCAGCGCGTCCGCGCTGACGCCTTCGAGCGAAGGGATGGGCCCGTAGAGGCCGATCGTGTTCAGGATATCGACCGAGTCCTCGGCCGAAAGGTGGCCGGTGCGCTCGGCCAGATACACGGCGGCGCGCATGCCGAACGCGACCGCCTCGCCGTGCAGGAACCGCGAGTAGCCCGTCTCGGCTTCAAGCGCGTGGCCGGCCGTGTGGCCGAAATTGAGGATCATCCGCACGCCGCTTTCCCGCTCGTCTTCGGAGACCACCCCAGCTTTGATCCGCACCGACTCGGCGATCAGCTTCTCGACGATTTGCGGATTGCGCGCGAGCACATCGGCCGAGCATTCGGTGAGAATGCGGAACATCTCCGGGTTGCGGATCACGCCGTACTTGACGACTTCGAATAACCCGGCGCGGTATTCGCGCTCTGGCAGAGTGGAAAGCACCTCGGGGTCGATCAGGACCGCGACCGGCTGATGGAACGCGCCCACGAGGTTCTTGCCGGCCGTGAGATCGACGCCGGTTTTGCCGCCGATCGCGGCATCCACCTGCGCGAGCAGCGTAGTCGGGATCTGGAGCACCGGCACGCCGCGCATGAAGATTGACGCGACAAACCCGCCGACGTCGTTGACGATGCCGCCGCCGAAGGCGATGACGAGGCTCGAGCGGTCCGCGCCGCGCCGCACCATTTCCTCGGCGAGCGTCTCGACCGCCGCCAGGCGCTTGTTCTCCTCGCCGCCGGGGAAGAAAAGAATCTCGTGCGACCGCCGCGCCAGGCCCTGTGCCAGGCGGGAGCGGTGAAACTCCCACACGTCGCGCGTCGTGATGACGAAAACCTTGCCCGCGGCGGCGGGAATATACTCGCCCGTGCGCCCCAGAATGCCGCGCTCCACAATGGCTTCGTACTTGCGCTGCGGCGTGTCCACGACAAACGACGGCATACAGACCGTTTATACCACCTGAAGGCCGCCGGTCGCGGCCGGAGGCCAGCGGTGCCGCGGGCCGGCGGCAACCCCGGCGGCGCCCGGCGCATCATGAGAGTGGATGCGCTCGGCGGCAATGCGTTCGCTGCCCGTGGACCCGCTCGAATCCGCGCGCGCGGCGGGTTTGCGGTACGTCACCGATTTCATGCCCGGCATAGGGCGGAAGCGCGCGGGCAAGAGTTTCACCTACACCGGGCCGGACGGGAAGCCGGTTCGGGATAAGGCAACTCTCAAGCGCATCCGGTCGCTCGTGATTCCTCCAGCCTGGACGGACGTCTGGATCTGCCCGCTGGCGGCCGGCCACTTGCAGGCCACCGGCCGCGACGCGAAGGGCCGCAAGCAGCACCGCTATCATTCGCTCTACCGGGCCGTCCGCGATGAGGTCAAATACACGCGCATGGCCGCGTTCGCGCAGGCGCTGCCCGCTCTCAGAAAGCGCGTGCGGGAGGATTTGGCGAAAGAGGGAGTGCCCCGGGAGAAGGTGCTGGCGGCCGTTGTGCGGCTGCTCGAGGTGACGCTCATCCGCGTGGGCAACGAGGAATACGCGAAGGTAAACGGCTCCTTCGGCCTCACCACCATGCGCGACGAACACGCGGAGGTGTCGGGAGCGAAGATCCGATTCCGCTTCCGGGGCAAGAGCGGCAAGGAACACGAGATCGAGCTGAGCGACCCCAGGCTCGCCAGGATCGTGAAGCGCTGCCAGGACCTGCCCGGCGAGGAGCTGTTCCAGTACGCGGAGGACGACGGCACGGTGCGGAACGTCTCCTCGGACGATGTGAATGCGTACCTGCGAGAGATCACCGGCCAGGATTTCACAGCGAAGGACTTCCGAACCTGGAACGGCACAGTGCTCGCGGCGATCTGGCTGGCGGAATTCGAAGCCGCCGAAAGCGAGACGCAGGCCAAGAAAAACATCGTGGCCACCGTGAAACAAGTGGCCGAGCGCCTGGGCAACCGGCCCGCGACCTGCCGCAAATACTACGTGCACCCCGCCGTGCTCGAAGCCTACGCTGACGGAGAACTGCGCGAACGCCTTGCGCCCGCGGCGCAACTGAGCGCGGTGGACGGGCTGACGCCGGTCGAGGTCTGCGTAGCAAAGCTGCTAAACCGCCTGGCTAAGCACGGCCAGCGCGATCAACAGCACAGCGGATGACGTCGCCCCGCCCAGAGCAAACCCGTAGCTTTCCCGATCCGGCCCGCTGCGGCGCAACACGATCGCCCTCACCCCGCAGAACACGCACCACACGATCAGAAACAGGGCCAGGAGAAACAGGGCCGCCACAAAGCTCCCCAGAAACGCGATGAAGACCGCGGCCGCGCAAGCCCCGAGCGAAATCAAAACCGCCTTCACGAAGCTCCGGCGCATGGCCTCATTCTATACAATCAATCGGCGTTTATCTGCGTTCATCTGCGGCTAATAATGTTTTTTATTCAGCCGCCGATGAACGCAGATAAACGCAGATGATATAAATGGCATATAACGTGAAGCTGCTCGTGTTCTCCGATATCCACGGCGACTACGCGGCGCTCGAGCGTCAGATGGCGGTTGAAGCCGATTACTACATCGCCGCGGGCGACCTCACGAATTGGGGCCGGGATCTGGACCGCTCGGGCGAAATTCTTCGCTCGCGCGCGGATCGCGTTCGCGTGCTGCCGGGCAACCACGAATCCGAGGCCCAGATCGCCGCGTTTGCCCGCAAGTTCGGCCTCACCGATTTTCACGGCCGGAGCTTCGAGGCCGGTGGCTTCCACGTCGCAGGGCTCGGGTATTCGAGTCCTACGCCGTTCAACACGCCCGGCGAATACAGCGAAGGCGAGATCGCGCAACGGCTCGCGCCCTTCGCCGCACTCTCGCCGCTCATCTTCATCTGCCACTGCCCTCCGGCCGGGACGGCGCTCGATCGCGTCCGCGAAGGCGTCCACGCCGGAAGCCGCTCGGTGCGCGAGTTCATCGAGAAGCACCAGCCCGCCGCGTTCTTCTCCGGCCACATCCACGAGGCCGCGGGCGCCACGGTGCAAATGGGAGCGACCCGGTGTTTCAGCCCCGGAAAACGGGGCTTTTTGTTCGATTCTGCTACACTGGAACGATGAACGAGGAACTCGACCGCGAGTACACCGCGCTCCGCCAGCAGGCCGAAGCTGTGCGGAGCTATCTTTGACCCCGCCACTAAGAAATCCGAGCTAGCCAAAATCGAAGAGCAGGTCAGTGCGCCCGAATTCTGGAGCCATCCCAACCAGAAACTGCTCCAGCAGCGCAAGCGCCTCGAAGAGACGCTCGCCGACGATTCGCGCGTTGCACTCATGATGTCGGACCTCGACACCCTCTTCGAGCTTCAGCACGAGGGCGAGGACGTTTCGGGCGATATCCGCCAGGAACTCCGCAAGCTCGGCGAACGGCTCGAAAGGCTCGAGACCGAGATGCTGCTCTCCGGCGAAAACGACTTCCGCGGCGCCATTGTCGAAATCCACCCCGGCGCCGGCGGCACGGAGAGCCAGGACTGGGCCGAGATGCTGCTCCGCATGTATCTCCGCTGGGCCGAGCGCATGGGCTTCGAGACCGTCGTGACCGACCGGCAGGAGGGCGAGGGCGCGGGCATCAAATCGGTCACCTTTGAGGTGAACGGCGAGAACGCTTACGGCCTGCTGCAATCCGAGGTCGGGGTGCACAGGCTCGTCCGCATCTCCCCGTTCGATGCCAACGCGCGGCGCCACACGTCGTTCGCCTCCGTCTTCGTCTATCCGCAGATCGACGACGAGATCAAGATTGAGATCAAGCCCGAAGACCTGCGTGTGGACACCTTCCGCGCAGGCGGCAAGGGCGGCCAGCACGTCAACCGCACCGATTCGGCTGTCCGGATGGTGCACATTCCCACCGGCATCGTCGTCCAGTGCCAGAACGAGCGGTCGCAGCACAAGAACCGCGACATGGCTCTGAAACAGCTTCGCGCGCGGCTCTATGAGCACGAGCTGGCGAAAAAACAGGCCGAGGAGCGGAAGGTTGAGGCCTCGAAGGCCGATATCAACTTCGGCAGCCAGATTCGAAGCTATGTCCTGGCGCCGTACAGGCTGATCAAGGACCACCGCACGAAGCTCGGCGTCGGCGACGTGGATCGTGTCCTCGATGGCGACCTGGGGCAGTTCCTGCATGCGTTTCTGGTGTGGAAGCGCACGGGCCGCATCGCCGGCGACGGCAAGGAAGAGTTGCCGGATTGAGCGAGCCGGGTGAGATCGAACGCGCCGCGGAGCTGATCCGCGCGGGAAAGCTCGTCGCGTTTCCAACCGAGACCGTGTATGGGCTCGGCGCGAACGCGCTGGATGCCGCTGCGGTAGCACGCATTTTCGAGGTGAAGCGGCGGCCGACAACCAGCCCGCTCATCGTTCATGTCACCTCGATCGAGATGGCGCGCGGATTGGCGTCCGCGTGGCCGGATGCCGCCGCAGCACTGGCCGGATGCTACTGGCCCGGCCCGTTGACTTTGATTCTGCCCAAGCAGCCGCAGGTGCCGGATATCGTGACCGCGGGGCTCGGGACCGTGGGGCTGCGTATGCCGGCGCATCCGATGGCTCTGGCCCTGATCCGCGCGGCCGGCGTCCCCATCGCGGCGCCGAGCGCGAACCGGTTCACCGAGCTTTCGCCGACCACGGCCGCGCACGTGCGCGAAGCGCTCCCAGCGGGTGTCGATCTGATTCTGGACGGCGGCGCGACCCGCGTCGGGATCGAGTCGACCGTGCTGTCGCTGGCCGGCGCGAAACCTGTGCTGCTGCGGCCCGGCATGGTGTCCCAGCGCGAGATCGAAGAGCTGATCGGGCCCGTGGAGGTGGCAGGCGAGGCGGGTGAGGGCAGCCACCTCTCGCCGGGGATGCACCATCGCCACTACAGCCCCAGGACTCCGGTCCTGCTCGTCACCGAGGGTCGCGTACCGGTAACCGGCCGCGGCGCATACCTCGGGTTCGGCGGCAAGCCTGTCGCGCCGGCCGGCGTGGTCTCGATGCCGTGCGACCCGGCAGGGTATGCGGCCGTCCTTTATGAGACGCTGCACCGCCTCGATCGCGGGGGACTCGACTGGATCGCGGTGGAGCGCCCCCCGCAAGCTCCTGAGTGGACGGGCGTTATCGACCGGCTCGAGCGGGCTTCCCGGAAATAATTCCGTAAAGATTTAGCGGCCTCTCGCCGATAGAAGACGTGTGTACACCCCGCAAGCGGCCACCGTCAACCGTGGCGCCAGATCATGGGTGGTGAAGAGCCTCAACCCGCTGCCTGTGATCGCCGTGAGGCTGATGCGGCTGGTGGCCTCGGACGACGTCGTCTTCCGTCGCGCGGCGGGCCTTATCCAAGCCGACCCTGCATTCACGGCGGAGGTGATGCGGCTGGCGAACTCGCCTATCGTCGGCTGCCGCGAAAACGTCCACGGCGTTCTCCATGCGATCGCCGTTCTGGGATTGGACCGGCTGAAAGGCCTGGTCATGACCGTGGCGCTGCGAAACCTGCTGGCCTCGACGCTCCATATCCCCGCGCTGCTCCGCTGCTGGCGCCACACGGTAGCGTCCGCGCTGGTGTGCGAAGAGCTCGCCGGCGCCTGCTGGCTCGAAAAGGACAAGCTCTATACGGCGGGAATGATGCACGACCTGGGCCGCCTGGCCATTCTGGCGACCTATCCCGACGACTACGCGCATCTGCTTGACCAGGCCGACGAGGCCCCGCCCGGCGAATTCGACCTGCTGGCGGGCGAGCGCGCGCGTTTCGGCGCCGACCACACCGAAGTCGGGGCCTGGCTGGCTGAGGAGTGGGGGTTTCCGTCCGAGTATCGGGACATTGCGGCTCATCATCACGACGTCCCGCCCGCCGGCGCCCGCTTCGACGTCGACGTTGCGGTCCATCTGGCGTGCCGGATTGCCGATGCGCTCGGCTTTCAGGTAGCGGGTCCCCCGGCCGCCGCGGGGTTCGCCGAATTCCAGGAGGACTTTCCAACCTGCGAGTGGGAACGCGTCAAGCCACAGGACGAACTACTGGTCGAGGTCGCCGGGAGGCTCAACGCGCTTGAATGCAGCCTGACGTAGGTCAGACTCCCTCGAGGCCGAGTTCGGCGGCGCGCTCCTGCATGGCCCGGATCGAGAAAGCGATGTGCTCGTCGAGATCGACGCCCAGTTCGCCGGCGCCCCGGACGATGTCGTCGCGGCTCACCGCGCGGGCGAAGGCTTTATCTTTCATTTTCTTGCGGACCGACTTCGTATCCACCTCGGCCAGGCTCTTATGCGGCTTGACGAGCGCGACGGCCGTGATGAACCCCGCCAGTTCGTCGCAGGCGAACAGGGTCTTCTCGAGCAGCGACTCGCGGCGAACGCCCGATTCATGGGCATGCGACAGGATGGCGCGCCGGATCTCTTCGGAGACGCCCCGCTCCGCCAGGATCGGCTCGCCTTTCATGGGATGCTCCTCCAGCGTCGGGTGGATCTCCCAATCGAAATCGTGCAGCAGCGCCGTGACACGCCACTTCGCCTCGTCCTCGCCAAACTTCCTCGCATAAGCGGCCACGCAAGTCTCGACCGCGAGCGCATGCTTCCGCAGCCCCTCCGACTTCGTGAACTCGCAAACGATTTCCCAAGCCTGTTCCCGGTCCATAGCTCTTACAGGATACCCGGACCGGCAGCCGCAACCCGGGCGTGGCGGAGCCGCGATCCGGCGCGCCGGCCGACAGCGGGGCCGCAGCCGCATACCTGCCTCGTCTGTCGTGCTATATTGATGGAGTCCCACCCACGCACGGGCCTGTGGCGCAGTTGGGAGCGCGCTTCCATGGCATGGAAGAGGTCGTGAGTTCGAATCTCACCAGGTCCACCAAAATTTCTTTCTATAACTTACGTACGCAATTTCGGCATTCCCGCATCATGCCCCACGCTTCCAGGCGCTACTATGACGTGATTTCGCGGGAGCCCAGGGGGTTCGACGATCCTGACGGCCCTCTCCTCTGCGGGCGCGCTCGTCCCAGCTTGCGAATGCGCCCAGAGTCTTCTGCAGTGTATCCGGGGAAGACTAGCCCAACCGCGTGCTACGGCGGCGAGTACTTACCCCCGCTCCACGTGTCCGTCTTCTCCCGGACCTCCAGCTTGCCTAACGAGTACCAGCCATCCGGCTGCCGGCCTTCGATCGCCAGCTTCACCTTGGGCTGCTGCGTTTGCGGATCGAGAATCGCCAGGCTCAGCTCATACTCGCCCAAAGGCAGGTCCGCCGGCAGGTAGACCCCATCATCGTAGACGCTGTCGCCGGGAAGCCATTTCCGGATGTCCGCCGCGGTCTGGAGCACCACCGTCCGCTGCGCGCCTTTCAGCCGCAACGCCAATGGGAAGGCGCGGTAAATCGGCGCCACCCCCTTGTTCTCCCACCAGGACGAGAACCCCAGCCTGCCATGCGGGCTCGCCGCCACGGGGTAGGAGAACTTGCGCAGCACGAACCGGTAGCCCATGCGTCTCAGCCACTGGTCCACCTTCGGCTGCCACTCCTCCGGCACGGCCGACGATTTGTTGTTGAACGTAGAGATGTGCCATTTAAGCGATTGCTCGATGATATAGTCCAGGTCCCATCCCTTCTCTTTCCAGGTCTGCATTACCCCGCACGCTTCAAGCGACACCGGCGCCGTCATCCACGCATTCTGCAAGCCAGACTCCACCAGGGTCTGCGGATAGTAATCCAGCATGTGGCACCACCCCGGAAAGGCGCCCCAGCCCGGGCGGATGTTGCCCATATCGCCCAGGCAGTCGAACCGCACCCCCACGTTGAACTGCGCGGCGTATTCATTGCGGTCCTCCATCTGAATTACCAGCGGAGTGGTGCGGAAGGTCTCCAGGTAGCAGGCCAGCAACGCGTCCTTAGTAGCGCGCGTGAGCAGTTCCGTGCCCGCCGCCTCACCCCAAGCCCCGACGATGGAAATATCCACCAGCTCCAGATCCGGGTGCCCATCGTAGCGTTTTCCCAGTTCCCGAACAAAGCCGCCGAAGTGCTTCAGGTAATGCGGGTCCTCGGGGTTGGTCATCCATTTCTTGAGCGGCAGCTTTCCGGTTTCGTCCCCCACCATAGCGCGGTACCAGGCAGGCACATCTTCCTTGGCGTTGGTGCCGTATGGCGCCACGCGAAGCATGAGGGTCTGACCGCGTTCGTGCGCTGTTTTGATCGCGGTGTCGATGAGGTCCCAGCGGTATTTGCCCATGTCGGGCTCGAGGAACCGCCAGTAGACGCGGAAGTAGGCCACCGTGCTGAGCGGCTGACCTTTCACGTGCAGGTCGCCGTGAAACGGCTGGTATTCGATGGGATATCCCTCGGTCCAGCGAGTCCCCTGGTTCAGCGAGTCGCCGTTGAATCGCTGAAACGTGGTGAACCCGATTCCGGGATTGACCAGAATTTCATTGCTCTCTTTGGGCCGCACGATGACCGTATCGAGGCCGGCCGCGAACGAAACCGCCGCGACGAAAAAAGCAAGAAGCCGCAAGTTGTCCTCCGTACGGCAATCGTAGCAAGTGAGGACGGGTTCCAGGAAGAACGTCGGCGAGCACGCCGGCGGTCAGGGCATCGATACCCCGGCGCCGAGGTGCGGCCGTTACGCGGGCGCGAACGGTCTTTCTCCGGCCTATCTTGTGCGGTTCCTCGGAGCCCCGCGCGACAAGTCTTGCACGCGTGCGTTCTCGAACCCGTCGCGCGCGAAGACCCGGCGGGCTGCACCGGTGAGGCGCCAGCGCGTTAAAATTGCCGGGTCCTGCCTCTTTTGCGAACCCTGCGTGTCACCCTCAGAATCTCCTGAAAATGTACACGGCTGCATGCTTTTAGCGTGGGACTCAGGAGGGGCAGTTGGAAAACCAAACGGCCGGTGTTCTTGCGGCTCCAGGTATCGCTCTTCTTTGCTTACACCTGGCGTTCCTCAGCGGGTGCGGGAATACGGACGCGGCACCCGCCGCTGCTTCGCCGCCGATCCCGGTGTCTGTGGCGCCGGCGCGGCAGGCGGACGTTGCGCTGACCGGAGAATGGGTGGGCACCCTCGACGGGTACGTAAACGCCCAGATCCAGCCCCAGGTCAGCGGCTACCTGGTCCGGCAGAATTACCGGGAAGGCTCGCGCGTTTCCAAGGGCGAAGTGCTGTTTGAAATCGACCCGCGCCCGTTCCAGGCCGCCGCCGACCAGGCGCAGGGGCAGCTCCAACAGGCCCAGGCGCAGGTCTCGCAGGCCGAAGGGCAGGTAAGGCAGGCGCGGGCGCAGCTCGAGCTGGCCGAGATCAACGTCAAACGCGACACGCCGCTCGCCGCCGCGCGCGCCATTGCGCAAAGCCAGCTCGACACGGAAAAGCAGCAAGCGGCCGAGGCGCGAGCGTCGGTCGCGACAGCCGAATCCGCCGTGAAGGCGGCGCGCGCATCCGTAGCCGCGGCGGAGGCCGCTCTGGCGAACGCGCAGCTGAATCTCGGTTTCACGAGGGTGCGCTCCCTCATCGGCGGCGTGGCCGGCCAGGCCACCACGCAGGTGGGAAATCTGGTCAACCCGCAATCCGTGCTGACGTCGGTTTCGTTGCTCGACCCCATCAAGGTCTACTTCTCGATCAGCGACAAGGAATACCTGGGATTGGCCGGCAGGAGCGGCGGGGACCTTCTGAGCGCCGGCGTACCGCTCACCCTGACGCTATCGAACGGCGAGAAGTATTCGCACCAGGGACGCATCGTGTTTGTAGACCGCCAGATAGATCCGCGGACCGGAGCAATCCGGATCGCCGCCTCCTTCCCGAATCCCGGAGATCTCCTGCGGCCCGGACAGTTCGGCCGCGTCAGCGCGCCCACCGAGATCCGCCGGGGCGCCGTTCTGGTTCCCCAGGTGGCCGTGCAGGAGTTGCAGGGCACTCACCAGGTCTATGTCGTCGGCCCGGACAATCACATTCGCGCCGTCGACATCAAGCTGGGCCAGCAGAGCGGACAAGACTGGATTGTGGAAAGCGGGCTCAAGGCCGGCGCGCTGGTGGCGGTGGATAACCTCCAGAAACTGAGGGAGGGCGCCGCGGTCTCGCCACGCGGGGAGCGGCCGTAATCATGTCGAAGTTCTTTATCCGCCGGCCGATCGTTGCGATCGTTATCGCCATCATCACCGTGATCGTCGGCGCGGTGTCGATGCTGACTCTGCCGATCTCGCAGTATCCCAACATCGTGCCGCCCGAAATCCGGGTGGAGGCGATCTACCCGGGCGCGGACGCGAGAACGCTCGCGCAAGCCGTTTCGACGCCCATCGAGCAGCAGATGAACGGCGTCGACAACATGCTCTACATGTACTCGGTGAACGCCAACAACGGCCAGGCCACCTTGTACGTGGATTTCGACGTGAAGAGCAACGCCGATAACGACCAGGTGCTCTCGCAGCTTCGCGTATCGCAGGCGCAGGCGCAGTTGCCGGCACAGGTGAATACGGCCGGCGTCACGGTGCAGAAGTCGCTTTCGTCGCCCCTGATGCTGATCGGCCTTTCGTCGGAAGGGAACAAATATGGCGCGGACTTCCTGACCAACTACGCCATCATCAACCTTCAAGACGAACTGACGCGCGTTCCCGGCGTATCGCGCGTGCAGATTTTCGGCGGCCAGTACGCCATGCGGATCTGGGTGAAGCCCGACCTGATGGCGAAGCTCGGCGTGACCGCGACCGAAGTGATCGACGCGCTCCAGACGCAGAACAATGTGAATCCCGCCGGAAAAATCGGCGGCGAGCCGGTGCCCAAAGGCCAGCAGTTCACGTACACTGTCCGCACGCAGGGCCGCCTGGTAACGCCCCAGGAGTTCGAGAAAATCGTGATCCGGGCGAACCCCGACGGCTCGGTGCTCTATTTACGCGACGTGGCCCGCGTCGAGCTCGGCACGCAGATTTATGACCTGACCGCGCGCTACAACAAGTCGCCCGCGGGCATGATGGCGGTGTATCAGTTGCCCGGGTCGAACGCGGTCACCACAGCGCAACTGCTTCGCAAGCGGCTGAAGGAACTCTCCGCGAATTTTCCCGCGGGCGTGCAATACAGCGTTCCGCTCGACACCACCAAGGCTGTGAGCGCGGGCATCCGCGAAATCGTGCAGACGCTGGGAATCGCGCTCCTGCTGGTAATCCTGGTGGTGTACATTTTCCTGCAAGGCTGGCGCGCCGCCATCATTCCGCTGATGGCGGTGCCGGTGTCCCTGATCGGCACTTTCAGCCTGTTTCCCCTGCTGGGCTTCTCGATCAATACGCTGTCGCTTTTCGGGCTCGTGCTGGCGATCGGACTCGTGGTGGACGACGCCATCATCGTGGTGGAAGCCGTGGAGCACCTCATCGAGCAGGGCATGACTCCGCGAGCGGCTACGGAAAAAGCGATGGAGCAGGTGGGCGGCCCGGTGGTGGCCATCGCGCTGATCCTGGCGGCGGTCTTCATCCCTACGGCCGCGGTGCCCGGCATCACGGGCCGGCTGTATCAGCAGTTCGCCATCACCATCGCGGTGTCGGTGCTGATTTCGGCGTTCAACGCGCTTACGCTCAGCCCCGCCCTGGCGGCGATGTTGCTGAAACCGAAGGATCGCGAGCGGAGCCGCGGCCCGCTGGCGCGCTTCTTCGCTCTGTTCAATCGCGTCTTCGGCTTCACGCAGGAGAAATACGTTACCACGGCGGGAGTGCTGGTGCACAAGTCCGCGCTCACCATGGTCGTGCTGGCAGGCGTCGCAGCCCTGGCCGGATTCCTGGCGCTTCGGACGCCAACCGGGTTCATTCCGCAGGAAGACCAGGGGTACCTGTTCGTCGCCATGCAATTGCCGGACGCCGCTTCGCTGCAACGAACCGACCGGGCGGCGCTCCAGGTGAGCGACGCGCTCTTGAAGACGCCCGGCATTGAAGGTGTTGTCGCCGTGGACGGCTTCAGTCTGCTCAGCCAGACGTTGAGCACGAACACCGCCTTCTTCTTCGTGTCGCTGAAGCCCTGGGAGGAACGCAAATCGAAAGAGGAACAGATGGAGACCCTCCAGGCCAGCGTGCAGCAGAAACTGGCGGGCATCTCGGACGGCCTGGCGTTCTCGTTCCCGCCGCCGGCGATTCCCGGCATCGGCACTTCGGGCGCCGTGACCATGATTTTGCAGGACCGCACTGGCAGGGACGATCCCGATTTTCTCACGAAGAACCTGCTCGCCTATCTCGGCGCCGTGTCGAAGCGGAAAGAAATCGCGGCCGCCGTGCCGTCATACCATCCCGGCGTGCCGCAACTCTACGCCGATGTGGACCGCGAGAAGGCGATTACCCAGCAGGTGGATCTCAGCAATATTTACACCACCATGCAAACCTTCATGGGCGGCTACCTGGTGAATTACTTCAACCGCTTCGGCCGCCAGTGGCAGACGTATGTCGAAGCGGAAGGCGACACGCGCACCCACATTCGGAACATCAACCAGTTTTATGTTCGCAGCGCCGGCGGCGGAACAGTGCCTTTGGGATCGCTCGTGAACGTCCGGCAGATCGCCGGGCCGGAGTTCATTCTGCGCTTCAACGAATACAATGCGGCGCGGCTCGACATCACAGGCGCGCCGGGGTTCAGCTCGGGACAGGTGCGGGCGGTGCTCGAGAACGTGTTTCGCGAAACGATGCCCGCCGGCATGGGCTACTCCTACCAGGGCATGAGCTTCCAGGAGCAGCGGGCCGCGGAGGGTATTCCTTCCTGGATGGTGGCGGCGCTTTCGCTGCTCTTCGTCTTTCTGATCCTGGCGGCGCTCTATGAAAGCTGGACGCTGCCCTTCAGCGTTCTGCTCTCGACGCCCGTGGCGGTTTTGGGAGCGTTCCTGGCGCTGACCGCGCGCTCGCTCGAAAACAACATATTCGCCAGCGTCGGGCTGATCATGCTGATCGGCCTTTCGGCGAAGAACGCGATCCTGATCGTGGAGTTCGCGGTGACCAATTACCGCAACGGCCGGAGCATCGCCGAATCGGCGCTGGACGCCGCGCGCCTGCGCTTCCGTCCCATCGTGATGACCGCGCTCGCGTTCATCTTCGGCTGCCTGCCGTTGTGGACCGCGAGCGGCTCGGGCGCGGTAGCGAGGCGCATTTTGGGGACGGTGGTGATCGGCGGAATGACGCTCGCCACGGTGGTGGGTATTCTGATGGTTCCGGTCACGTTCGCCGTGGTCGAGTATCTGTCGCACCGCTTCGCGCGCGGCGGGCGCGGCGTATCGATGGACTCCTTCCATCCGCCCGAATCTCCCGAGCCCGAAGGAGGCCTGGCATGAGGATGCGCGCCGGCCTTTTGTGCGCTGCCGCCGCCCTTTTGGCGCTGGGCGGCTGCACCGCCGGTCCGAACTACAAGCGGCCGCAAACGCCCGCCCCTCCGGCATACCGCGGCGCGGACAACACCGAAGCAGGAGGCGGCGAAAAATCGCTCGGCGACGAAAGATGGGAACAGGTATTTCGTGGGCCGGAGCTGCGGGACCTGATCCGCGAGGCGCTCGAAAACAACTACGACCTCCGCATTGCGGCGCAGCGCGTGCTGGAGCGGCAGGCGGACGTAAGGATCGCGCGCGCGCAGGGATTGCCCCAGATCAATGCCGGCGGCACGGGAATCGGCGCGCGCCTGCCGCCATCTCTAGGGAGCAATTTCCAGAGCCCGCTGGCATTCGGCTCGTTCAGCGTCTCCGGGTCGTGGACGCCCGACTTCTGGGGCCTGTACCGCAGGCAGACGGAAGCCGCCCGGGCGCAGTTACTGGCGCAGGCCTGGGCGCAGCGGGCTGTGCGCCTCTCGCTGGTGCAGCAGGTGGCGGTTCTTTATTTCGAGCTGCGCGCGCTCGACCGGCAACTGGCGATCGCCAAAGACACGCTCCATACGCGCCGGCTGTCGGTGGAGCTGACGGCACGGCTCGAGAGCGGCGGCGCGGCTCCGCTGGCCGATCTGCGCCAGGCCGAAGAGTTGCTGTACACCGCCAGCTCGCAAATTCCGCAGATCGAGCAGGCCATCCAGCAGGATGAAAATGCGATGCGCGTGCTCCTGGGCGAAGCGCCCGGCCCCGTGGCGCATACGGACCCGGCCGCGCTTGCCGCGCCGCCAGCGGATCTCCCGGCCGGATTGCCGTCGCAGCTTCTGGAGCGGCGGCCCGACATTCAACAAGCGGAACAGCAGCTTGTCGCCGCCAACGCGCAGATCGGAGTGGCGCGCGCTCAGTTCTTTCCGAATATGTCAATTAGCGCGTCCGCGGGGCTGGGCGGGGACGCGTTTTCCAAGCTGTTCGATATCTCGGGCCGCACCATCTACGGGATCGGGTCGGTGACGCAGCCTATCTTCGCGGGCGGCCGGCTGCGCGGGCAGCTCGAGTTGGCGCAAGCGGCCAGGGAAGAAATGGTGCTGAATTACCAGAGGGCCATCATCGGCGCCTTCCGGGACGTTTCAAACGCGCTGATCGCTCTCAACATGCAGCGCTCGGCGCGCCAGGAGCAGGAAAAACTGGTGGCCGCGGCCGCAGACGCCGTCCGCCTGGCGCGCATGCGCTACGAGGGAGGGGCGACCAGCTACCTGGAAGTGCTGACGACCGATTCCAACCTGTTCTCCTCGCAGTTGAACCTTGTGGCCGCGCAACGCGACGAAGCGCTGGCGCTCGTTCAGCTCTATAGCGCTCTCGGCGGCGGCTGGCAGCAATAAGAAAGCTCCCGTCTTCCGCCGGCCTCAACACCGACTGTAGTATCCTGATTCCCTTGGAGTTCCTTCGCACCATGCCTAAGTTCCCCACATCGGTTTTGATCGTGACGCTCGCTGTCGCCTCCGCGCTGACGGCCCAGCAGGCGACTGTTCAGGAAGAGAAACAGTCCTTCAAGACGTATCCGTTTTCCGGGCCCGACCCGGCGCCCATCATGACGCGCTCCAGCATGTGGGGCAGCGGGGCGCGCCTCTATCCGTACTTCTTCTTCGATGAGCTCAGCACGAACGGAGTCCCGAAGGACTACAACATCATCCGCCTGGAAAACGCCTATTTGAAGCTGCTCGTCTCGCCCGCCGACGGCGGCAAGCTGCTCGCGGCCATCGACAAGGGCACCGGCAAGGACTTCCTCTACTTCAACCACGTCCGCAAGTACCGCCACATCGCGCACCGCGGCCCCTGGACCTCGGGCGGCATCGAGTGGAACTTCGGCCTGGTAGGCCACACGCCGGCCACCGCCACGCCGGTCGATTACCTGATCCGCAAGAATCCGGACGGCAGCGTCACCTGCATCGTCGGCGCGATGGACCTGCCTTCGCGCACCGAGTGGCGCGTGTCGATCACGCTCCCGCAGAACAAGGCCTACTTCCTCAGCGAAGGGCTCTGGTATAACCCGCAGCCCATCGAGCAGTCCTACTACGTCTGGAGCAACGCCGCCGCCAAGCTCAGCCAGGATCTCGAGTTCATCCTGCCCGGCGACAAGTACATCGCGCACGACTACTCGGTTCCCACAGAGCCCTGGCCTCTGCTGCCCGACGGCCGCAGCCTCGCGCTCTACAAGGACCACCGCCCCATCGACGAAGGCGGAAGCTACTTCGTGCACGGCAAGCTTCAGGAAGCCAACGGCGCCTACTGGCACGATTCGAAGTTCGGCTACGGCCACTGGGCGCTGCATGAAGAGATCCCCGGCCAGAAGTTTTTCCGCTGGCCGCTCTCCCGCGACGGCGCGATGTGGGAAGACCTCCTGACCGATAACGACGGCCAGTACTTCGAGCCACAGTCCGGCCGCCTGCTCGACCAGAACGATCACGAATTCTTCGAGCCCTACAGGACCGACCGCTGGCGCGAAGCCTGGTTCCCCTACAAGTCCATCGGCCCGCTCGTGACGGCCACGCCCGCCGGCGTCCTGAACGCCCGCACCAACGGCCGCGAAGTCGAACTCGGATTCAACGCCCTGCAAAAGATCGATGAGGACCTGGTGGTCTCCAACGGCGAGAAGGAAATTTTCCGCGAGCGCCTGCGCCTCGAACCCATGGGCGTCTTCGAAAAGAAGCTCGCGATCGCCGTGCCGGAGGGTTCGCTGCGCGTTCGCCTGGGCAAGCTCCTGACCTACTCCGACGACCCGCAGGACGGCGCCCTGAAGCGCCCGTTCACCTTCCGCAATTACGACAAGAACACGCTTGAAGGCCTGTACCAGTCGGCCGAGCGCAACGAGAAATCGCGCGACTACCGCAAGGCGCTCGAACAGTACCTCGAGTGCATCGAGCGCGACCCGACGCATGTGCGCGCCCTCACGCGCCTGGCAGCCATCTACTACCGCCGCGCCGAGTATTCGAAGGCGCTCGAGTACGCCCGCCGCGCCCTCGATTTCGTGATGTACGATGCCGACGCGAACTACTTCTACGGCCTGATCTCGCGCCGCCTCGACAACCTCACCGACGCCAAAGAAACGCTCGGCTGGGCGGCCCGTTCCATGAAGTACCGCGCCGCTGCCTATTGCCAGCTCGCCGAAATCTACCTGATGGAAGGCAACTTCGAGCGCGCCCAAGATTACGCCAAACGCTCGCTCGACTATGACGCCCACAACGTCAAAACGCTTCAGGTCCTGAGCACGATTTACCGGCGCGCCGCGAAGCCGCAGGACGCCCGCGCGACGCTCGCGCGCGTTCTCGAAATCGATCCGTTGTGCCACCTGGCGCGCTTCGAAACCTACCTGCTCCAGCCGGACGCGGCGGCGCTCAAGAACTTCCAGTCGATGATCCGCAACGAACTGCCGCACGAAACGTACCTGGAGATCGCCTCCTACTACCGGAATCTCGGGCTTGACGAAGACGCTCTCAAAGTGCTCGAAGTCGCGCCGGATCAGGCCGAAATCCGCTACTGGCAGGCGTACCTGCTGCGCAACAAATCGGCCGCCCAGAGCAAGAAGGTGCTCGACAAGGCGGCGTCGCTCTCGCCGTATCTTGTCTTCCCGTTCCGCCAGGAAGCCATCCCGGTCTTCGAGTGGGCCGACCAGGCGCTCGCCACGGATTGGAAGGCGAAGTATTACCTCGGCCTCATCCACTGGGGCCTGCGGCGCGACGATGACGCGCGGAAGTTCATGGTTGCCGCGGGCGACAAGCCCGATTACGCCGGCTTCTACGCGAGCCGCGCGTATCTCGAACAGATTGCAGATCCCGCGAAGGCGCAGGCTGACTACGAGCGCGCGGTCACGGTCGATCCGAAGGACTGGCGGAACTACAACCGCCTCACCGCGTGGTATCTTTCGCACAACGCGTCCGCCAAGGCGCTCGAAGTCGCGACCAAGGCCTCGAAGCTGTTCCCGGCGCAGGATCTGATCAAGATTTCGCTCGCCCGCGCCTACCTGAGCAGCGGCCGTTATCAGGCCTGCTTCGACACGCTCGAACACGCGACCATTCTGCCGTTCGAAGGCCAGAGCGACGTCTACGATCTCTACGCCGATTGCCAGTTGGCGCTTGCCATCGAGGCGATGCGGAAGAGCGACTTCAGCGCGGCCGTCAAGCGCATCGAGAGTTCGAAGGTCTATCCCGAACACCTCGGCACCGGCCAGCCCGCAGACCCGGATTACCGTGTGCAGGATTACCTGCTCATGCTCTGCTTTGAGAAGTCCGACGCCGCCAAGGCCGGCCAGAGCAAAGCCGCTTTCGACGCCTGGGCCAAGCGCTACAAGAAGGAAACCAGCGACAGCCTGCGTCCCAAGCTCGACGCCTGGCGCAGCGACGCATTCGCGCAGGCCGACCCGCTGACGGCGCTCAAGAAGCTGAACGCGGTCGTGCAGGGCCGCTAGTCCGCGACCGCTCGATCGCATCCCGCAGCCGCTGCCGGATCTCCGCATCCGGCAGCCGGCGCCCGCGGGCCGATTCTGCCAGGGTGTCGAGCGTCACGCGGAAACTCTCGCCCTGAATCCGGTACAGCTCGTAAATCAGCGGATAGTAGCGCGTATACGTGGCATCGAACGCCAGCCCGGCATTGTTGATCGCGCCCGGACATGCGTTAAACGAAGCGGGCCGCGGGATGGCCCCGCACTCGCGGCGCAGCTCCGCCATTTCGCGCTCCTTGATGGCGAGCGCATCCTTCGTCTTGATGCGCCCGGCGCGCGCCGAGGCGTAGACCTCCGCCAGCCGCTCGAAGTAGCGGTTCACGATTTCCGCTTTCGCCAGGAACAGCTCGGGCTCGCGCGCGAGCTTGCGGTAGGTTTCCGACTCCGCGCCGTAGCGCTCGCGCGCAAATCCGGCCGCGACGTGAAACCCGGCCAGCGTAGCCGCCGCCTCGCTCAACGACGTGTCGAGCTTCGCCATCTGCCTGGCGTCGTGCGCGTCCTCGTGCGGCGCCACCATGAGCTGCCGCTCGAGCGTGGCCTGCTCGAGTCCCGCGGTCACCGGCGCATGCCCGGTCGCGAACGCCTCGGCCGCATAGAAGAACGCGTCGTATTTCTTCTCGTCCACGCGGCATGGCGCGCCGGAGGTCTCGCGCACCTTCAGCTCGTCGTAGGACGCCGGCAGCTCGAGCTTCCCCGTGTAGTAGCAGCGATACTCCGCGGCGGCGCGCGGCGTGCGGCGCTCGAAGTTGCGCGTCTTCGGCAGCCCCTGCGACTGCCCGTATGTCTTCAGCCCGTTGAACAGATCGGCGGACGTCACACGGCCCACCGCCCGGACATCGATCTCGACCTTGTCGCTTACGCTGAGGATGAACGTGCTCGGGTCTTTCATGCCCCACTGCACGTAGGGAATCTCGAAATGCGTAGTCGCGGTCGCCTGGCCCTGCGCCATCTGCGCCTCCACCGCCAGCGCGAGCTCGTGCTCGGCGCCGTGTATGCGGAACCGCCCGTGCACGCGCGCGCCGTTGCCCTCCACGCGATCCGGCGTGAACGTGATCTCGGGGAAGCGCTCGCTTTCGAGAACGCTCTTGTGCATCTTGGCGTCGCGCGACGAGTTGCCGCTCTCGCCGCTCCGCGCGTCCACGACGACTTCGCCTTCGGCCTTGCCGGTCGCGGGGTCGAACCGGATCGTCCCCCTTTGCAGGCGGAACGTCCCGTGGACGGTGTGCAGGCGGGCGTGCAGGGCGAACTCGATACGTGTCTGCGCCGGGTCCAGTTGCACTACGGTGGTTTCCGCTTTGATGGGCGCCGCGAGCACCAGCGCGGCGAAAAGGAGCGCGTATCGCCTCATGGTTTCAATAAGCGCCAGCCCAGGCTCAACCCGGCTGCGGCCATACCCGCCGGCGACAGGCACCCCACGTGCCCGGCGAGCATCTTCGAAAACATCGCCGGCTTCGATGCGAGCGCGTGAAGCGCCCTGCGGCGCAGGAACGCGCGGCTCCCCATCGCCAGCAGCAGCGCGGCCATGATTTCCGGACGCCGCGCGAGGCGCCGGTGCGCCGCCTGGTAGCCTGCCAGATCGCCCGCCGCCATCGCGCCGGCCAGTGCGGCGGCCTGCTGGAAGGCGATCGAGAGTCCCTCTCCGGTGATGGCATCGACGGAGCCCGAGGCGTCTCCTATCAAAGCCACACGGCCGCCGCACACCGCTTTCAGCCTGCGCCTCGCCGTCACCGCGCCGCGCATGGCCGACGCGGTTTCCGCCCTCAGCAGCCGCGCCGCGAGTTCGGGAAAACCTTCGAGCGCGCGATCGAGCCGCAGCCGGGGATCGCTCGAAACCACGGCGACACAGACTTCGTCCGCCGCCACCGGCGTCACGTAGACCTGGTTGTCCGCGCCCCAATGAAGCTCCATGTGCGAGGACCACGGAGCGATGCGGTAGTGCTTTCGAAACCCGTACCGGCGCCCCTCGCGCGCGGCGGCTTCGAGGCCGGCCCAGCGCCGCACGCGCGAAAATCCTCCGTCCGCGCCTACGATCCAGCGGCACCGGACCTTTGCGCCGCCCGCCAGAACCCAGCCCTCGCCGATGCCCTCGACTCGCGTTCCCCACCGTAGCGAAACGCCTGCGCGTTCGGCGTGCCCGGCCATGATGCCGTGCAGGACCGTGCGCCGGATGCCGAGGCCGGGGCCGGAAGGGAAGTCCGCCTCCACCGACACGCCGCAGCCAAGGAAACGGATTCCGCGGAACGGATGCGCCTGCGCGCCGCCGATCTCGACGCCGAGTTTGGCAAGCGCGGCCAGTCCATCGGGCATGAGGCCCTCGCCGCACGCTTTGTCGATGGGCGGGCGGCAGCCATCCGCGACCATGACGCTCAGTCCCTCGCGCCGGGCCGCGATCGCCGCCGCCAGGCCCGCCGGTCCTCCGCCGATCACGAAGACATCCGTGCTGTCGGGCACGATGTCACCACCGCAACAACACCAGCTCGGAACAGAAACCCGGACCCATGGCCGCGAGCAGGCCCCAGGTGCCCGGCGCCGGGCGGCGGTTCGTGAAGACCTCTTCGAGCACCACCAGCACGGACGCCGAAGAAAGGTTGCCCGTTTTCCGCAGGCTGTCCCACGACGCCTGGAGCTCCCCGTCCCGCAGCTCGAGCGCGGTCTCCATGGCCTCGAGCACTTTCGGCCCGCCGGTGTGCAGCACCCAACTGCCTATATCCCGCCGCGTCAATCCCTCGGCCGCGAGAAACGCATCCGTATCCTGCGCCAGGTGCCGGTGCACCATCTCGGGCACGTCGGGCGACAGGACGATGCGAAAACCTTTCTCCGAAATATCCCAGCCCATCACATCTTCGGTGCCGGGATAGAACACCGAGCGCGTCGCGACGACCCGCGGTCCCGGCAAACCGCGCCCTGTGCCGGCGACGATTACCGCCGCGCCGCCGTCTCCGAACAGTCCCGCCGAAATCAGGTTGGCGACCGAAAGGTCGTCCCGGCGCAGCGTCAGGGAGCACAACTCGACCGCGAGCAGGACGGCGACCTTATCCGGATAGGCGCGCGCGTAGTCGGCCGCCAGCGACAGTCCCGCCGCGCCCGCCACGCAGCCGAGCCCGAAGATCGGAACGCGGCGTATGTCCGCGGGCAGCCCCATGCGGTTCACGAGCCGCGCGTCGATCGACGGGCTCGCGATGCCGGTGATCGACGTGAAGAACAGCGCGCCGATGTCCTGCTTGCCGATTCCGGCGCGGGCGAGCGCGCGGCAGATCGCCTCCTGCCCCACATCCTGAGCGGCCTCGATCCACGCGTTGTTCGCCTGGCCCCACGCCGCCAGGCCTTCATATTCCTCCATCGGCAGGGACAGGTATCGCCCCGCCACTCCGGTGCGCGCGTGCAGGCGCTCGAGCATCTGCGGATTTTCGAGCTTGCCGCTCCAGTGCAGTGCCAGCGCTCCGGCAAGCGTTTCTTGCGAGTAATAATACTTGGGAAACGCGCTCGCTACTCCGGCAATCGTCGTCATTGCTGTAACCTCGCCAGTTCTTCCGCATAGAGCGGGTTTGCGGGAAACTCCCGGTGTAAGTACTGGAGTAAGTTCCTGGCACGGCCGCGGTCGTGGTCGCGCAAAGCGGCCACGGCCAGCAAAAGCCGCGCATACGGGAGAAGGTAGCGTCCCTTTTCCGCGGTAAGCCGTAGTTTCCGGATGCCTTCTTCCTTGTCCGTCCGGGCGCCGCCCAGCCGAAGCACCCAGCGCACGGGCAGGGGCTTCAAACCCAGCGTGTAGCTCTCCACCCCGATTGCGAGATAGGCGTCATAGTAAGTCGGATCCTTCGCCAGCAGCCGCTCGGCGAGAGCCCGGCCGGCTTTTATGTCATTGAGCGAAGCGAAATAGCGTTTCTCGATCAGGGCGAGATAATCGGCTCTGAGCCCGTGGGTCAGAATGGCGGCGAACTGGGAGTTGCCGTCCTCCGGATTGCGCGCGGCGAGTTGCTCGGCGCGGGCCAGCGCGCCGTCGAATTTTCGCTTCGTTGCCGGATCGGCCGCGGGCGTCTCACGCTTGAGGAAGCTATCGTTCCGCACGAACAGCTCCGATTGCAGAATGTGCAGCCGCGCGAACTCCGCGAACAGATACGCCGCGGCATTGGACGCCGGGCCTAGCGGATCGTCCGGGTGCATCCGCTCCCACTCCTGAAACGACCGGTGCGCCTGATCGAATTCCAGGTTGTACATCTCCCGGTATCCCGAGTCGAGCAGTGTGGGTTGGGCCGCGGAAAGCGAAGCTATAACGGACAGCGCGACCAGCTGTAGCATCCCTGTTCGGGTGACGCCCGCCCGCGGGCGCCGGTTTCAGCGTTCACCAGCCATGCGGTAGCACTCGCGCGCGATCTCCCAGTCTTCTTCGGTGTGGATTACAAGCACTTTGACGCGCGAATCCGCCGCGGAAATGTCGCAGTCGCCCGCCGGGCGCGCGTTCCGCTCCGGATCGAGCTTTACTCCGAGGAACGCGAACCGCCGGCAGGCCAGGTCGCGCACCAGCGCGCAGTTCTCGCCGATGCCGGCCGCGAACACCAGCGCGTCGAGCCCGCCCAGGCTCGCCAGCATCGACCCGATCTCCTGGCACAGGCGGTGCATGTACACATCGAAAGCGAGCCTCGCGCGCGCCTCGCCGCCGTTCATGGCCGCGATGATCTCGCGCATGTCCTGCGAGACGCCCGACACGCCCTTCAACCCCGACTCCTTGTTCAGAATCTGATCGAGCCTGTCGGCCGAATAGCCGCAGTGCCGCACTAGGTGGATCACGATGCCCGGGTCGATCGAGCCCGAGCGCGTCCCCATCATGAGGCCCTCGAGCGGCGTGAAGCCCATCGTGGTGTCGATGCTGCGGCCGTCCCGCACCGCCGCGAGCGATGCCCCATTGCCGAGATGGCACGTGATCAACCGCAGCGGGGCGCCGTCGCGGCCCAGCATCCCGGCCGCGCGCCGCGACGTGTACTGGTGGCTGATGCCATGGAACCCGTAGCGCCGTATGCCCTGGCTCGCGACCCAGTCGTACGGGCCGGGGTAGACGTAGGCGGCTTCGGGCAGCGTGGCGTGAAACGCGGTGTCGAAGACCGCGATTTGCAGGACTCCGGGGAACGCGCGCTCGGCCGCCTCGATTGCTTCGAGCTCGAGGCGGTTGTGCTC
Organism: Acidobacteriota bacterium; assembly: GCA_050261515.1. GTDB lineage: Bacteria > Acidobacteriota > Terriglobia > Bryobacterales > Bryobacteraceae > JBLNDJ01. The sequence continues at coordinate 37,892 of JBLNDJ010000049.1, forward strand.
GGGCGCGAAATGCGCGAGCTTCCCGATCTCCGCCTTCACCTCGGGCGTGACGCGCGTCGTCTGGCGGAACGCGCGGCCTCCGTGCACCACGCGGTGGCCCACCACGTCGATCTTATGAAAATCGCCGAGCGCGTCGAGCACGGGCGCAAGCACGGCTTCGGGGGAGGCGATGTCGAGCTCCCAGTCGCGCCTCGCTCCGGAGGCCGTTTCGACACGTACGGCCGCTTTGCCGGGACGGCGGCCCCAGTCTACGCGCGCATCCCAAAGCGGCGGTTGAGGCGCCAGGGCGGGCAACTCGCGCAACGTCACCTTCAACCCGCTCGAGCCTCCGTTGATAACGAGGATTCTCATGGACAACAGCCTGCCCACATCGACTACCCCGGCCATCTCCAGTCGCGTATGTCGGGCATATCGTCCCCGTGCTCGGCAACGTAGAGCTTGTGCTCGATCAGCTTGTTCCTGAGCGCCTGCTTCTCGTGCGCCGCGACGGACTGCAACTTCGGCACGCGATCGATCACGTCCATCGCAAGGTGCAGCCGGTCGAGCCGGTTGAGCACGGTCATATCGAACGGCGTCGTCGTCGTGCCCTCCTCGATATAGCCCCGCACGTGCATGTTGTCGTGGTTTCTCCGCCGGTACGTGAGCCGGTGGATGAGCCACGGATACCCGTGAAACGCGAACACAATCGGCCTGTCCACCGTGAACAGCGAATCGAACTCCTGGTCCGTCAGGCCGTGCGGGTGCTCGGTCGAAGGCTGCAACGTCATCAGATCGACCACGTTGATCACCCGCACCTTGATGTCCGGCAGATGCTGGCGGATCCAGTCCACCGCGGCCAGGGTCTCGAGCGTCGGCACATCGCCGCAGCAAGCCATCACAACGTCGGGCTCGCCGCCCTGGTCGTTGCTCGCCCAGTCCCACATGCCGATGCCCGCCGTGCAGTGCCGGATCGCGTCCTCCATATTGAGCCATTGAAGCTGCGGCTGCTTGCCCGCCACGATCACGTTCACATAATGGCGGCTCCGCAGGCAGTGGTCCGTCACCGAGAGCAGGCAGTTCGCATCCGGCGCCAGGTAGACGCGTATGATATCGGCCTTTTTGTTCACGACCACGTCGATAAACCCCGGATCCTGGTGGCTGAAGCCGTTGTGATCCTGCCGCCACACGTGCGACGTGAGCAGGTAGTTCAGCGATGCGATCGGCCGCCGCCATGGAATATGGTTCGACACCTTGAGCCATTTCGCGTGCTGGTTGAACATGGAGTCGACAATGTGCGCAAAGGCCTCGTAGCACGAAAAGAACCCGTGCCGCCCGGTGAGCAGGTAGCCCTCGAGCCACCCCTGGCACATGTGCTCGCTCAGCACCTCCATCACGCGGCCGTCCGGCGAGACGTGATCGTCCGCCGGCAGAATCTCCGCGGTGGACGTCCGGTCCGTCACTTCGAACAGCGCGCCCAGCCGGTTCGACTCCGTCTCGTCCGGCCCCACTACGCGGAAGTTCCGCTGGTCCAGATTCAGTTTCATGACGTCGCGCAGGAACTGGCCCGCGATGCGCGTCGCCTCGGCCATCACCGAGCCGGGCTTCGGCACATCCACCGCGTACGCGCGGAAATCCGGCATGTGGAGGTCCTTCAGCAGCAGCCCGCCGTTCGCGTTCGGATTTGCGCCCATGCGCCGGTCGCCCTTGGGCGCGAGTTCCTGAAGCTCGGGAATGAGCGCGCCGGTTTCGTCGAAAAGCGCCTCGGGCTGGTAGCTCCTCATCCAGTCTTCGAGAATCTTCAAATGCTCGGGCTTCGCCGCAAAGCCGGTCACCGGAACCTGGTGCGCGCGGAACGTGCCCTCGATCTGCTTGCCGTCCACTTCCTTCGGCCCGGTCCATCCCTTGGGCGACCGCAGCACGATGACGGGCCACCGCGGGCGGTGTGTGAACCCGTGCTCGCGCGCCTCCTTCTGGATCGCGCGAATCTCCTCGATCACCGCGTCGAGCGTGCCGGCCATCAGCTGGTGCATCGGGGCGGGCTGGTCGCCCTCGACATAGTACGGCTCGTAGCCGTAGCCGCGAAACAGGTCCGTCAATTCCTCTTTCGGAATGCGCGCCAGCACCGTCGGCCCTGCGATCTTGTACCCGTTCAGATGCAGGATCGGAATGACCGCGCCGTCGCGCGCCGGATTGAGGAACTTGTTCGAGTGCCAGCTCGTCGCGAGCGGGCCGGTCTCGGCCTCGCCGTCCCCCACCACGCAGCACACGAACAGGTCGGGATTGTCGAACACCGCTCCGTAGGCGTGCAGCAGCGAGTAGCCGAGTTCGCCCCCTTCGTTGATCGACCCGGGCGTCTCGGGCGCCGCGTGGCTCGGAATCCCGCCCGGAAACGAGAACTGCGTGAACAGCCGCTTCATGCCCTCGGCGTTGCGGGTGACGTTCGGGTACATCTCGCTGTATGTGCCCTCGAGGTACGTGTTCGCCACCATCGCCGGCCCGCCGTGCCCCGGCCCGCACACGTAGATCATGTTGAGGCCGTACTTCCTGATCGCGCGATTGCAGTGAACGTAGATGAAGTTCAGTCCCGGCGTAGTGCCCCAGTGCCCGAGCAGCCGCGGCTTGATGTGCTCGAGCTTCAGCGGCTCGGTCAGCAGAGGGTTTTCGTAGAGGTAGATCTGTCCGGCTGAAAGGTAGTTCGCCGCGCGCCAATAGGCGTCTATCTTGCGCAGCTCATCGGCGGACAGGACATCGGTCTTCACATCCTGGATTGCGGCGCCCATCGTAGACCTCCGCCGCTCAGGACGCGGACCCCTGGCGCGCCGCCTTCGGCTGATAGCTTCCGGCGACAGTCCGGAACGCGATGTTGAGCCGGTTCCAGCCGTTGATGGCCACCAGCGCGAACGTGAGATCGACCAGCTCCTTTTCGGAGAACTGCGCCCGCGCCTGGTTGTAGACTTCGTCCGGAACCTCGCGGTCCGGCAGTTTCGTGACCGCTTCGGCCCACGCCAGCGCGGCGCGCTCGCGGTCGCTGTAGAACGGCGCCTCGCGCCAGCCGTCGAGCAGGTACAACCGCTGCTCGCTCTCGCCCTCCGCCCGTAGATCTTTCGAATGCATATCGATGCAGTACGCGCATCCGTTTATCTGCGATGCCCGAAGAATGACGAGGTACACGAGCTTGCGGTCGAGCCCGGACTTCTCCAAATACGCTTCGAGTCCCAACATCGCCCGGACGCCGTCCGGAGCGACTTTCTGATATTCGAGCCGTGGCTTCATGGTTACGTGGCTCCTTCGATCGAGACGGAATAATTCTTGCCCTCCCAGCGGCCGGTATCCGGCCACAGAAACGTGAAGCTGACCGGCCCGCGGCCCCGCTCCGGCACCGGCACGTCAACGAAATGGAATCGCAAGCGCGTCGGCTGCGACGGATCTTCCCTCACCGTCGTCCAGCCGTCGCCCGACCACCGCAGCCGGAACGGTTTGTCGGCAACCACTCGCAGCGTGTGGCCGGCGCTCACCAGCGCCGCCGGGTAGCGGAACGACCACACCTTGATCTTGCGGCAGCGGTGCCGCTCGTGCAGGTAGCGCCGCGCTACCTCGGGGATCAGGTCGAACACCTGCCCATCGCGGGCTGAACGCAGCAGCTGAATATACTCGGCGTGCGCCCACAACAGCGGAACGGCTGCCCCGGTCGGCCGCCCCAGGTACAGGTGCTCCTCGGGCCAGTCCGGTTCGTCCCACACCTGTTCGGGAAGCAGGCCGGTGGGTGTCGCGAACCGCTCCAGCGCGCGGATGTACGGCGCCGCGCTGCGGCCCGCGGCGAGTTCGTAGTGCCCGCGCTCGCCCGTCAGCAGCGGCCACCCGCGGCCCTTCCCGTACTTGATGTAGGGCCCCCCGTCCTCCCGCTGGCCGTAGCCGTCATAGTTGTATCGATGCCAGCACGGCCCCATCGGCGTCTCGAATTTGAGCACGCGATCGACCACCGCCAGCGTGTCCACGATCACGGTATCGTCCGGCCGGCGTATGCCGTAGCGCACCAGTTCGAGGAAGCCGCCATCGACGATGTCGCGCGCCGGTAACTCGTACTGCGTTCCGGGCGGGCGGTTCGCCAGGATAAGGCGCGCGTCGCCGACCCCCGCGTCCGGCAGCGGATCGCCCGGGCGCACCGGGTTGATCCGCACATAGTGCCTGGGGATGCCCGGGACAAGCGTCCCGCTGTTGGTGACCGTCCAGCGCTCGATGTTGTCCTCGACGAAGTCGGCGTGCTCCTCTAGCATCACGGCCGTCTCCTCATCGCCGCGGCTGCGCGCGAACTCCGCCGCGCAGATCAGCGCCGCAATATCGACCGCCAGCGTCGAAGGCGAGTAGCCGGCCGCCTCCTCCCAGCGTTCCTGCTCGGTCGCCGGGCCGAGCCGCACCAGGAAGCCGGCTGCGGCGAGCACCATCGGATACGGGTCGAAATCCTCGAGCGCGCTCTCGCGCCACAGCCTGTGAGCGAGCAGAATCGGGAACGCGACCTCGTCGAGTTGCGTGCCGGTCCAGTACGGCCGCCCGTCGATCCAGAAGTTCTGCGGAAAGCCGCCGTTGGGCAGCTGATTCACCGCGAGATAGATCAGCGAACGCAGCGGCGTATGGCGGTTTCCCGCCGCAAGCAGCGCCGTGGCCGCGTGCACCAGGTCGCGCGTCCACACCAGGTGGTAGCCGCCCAGCCCTTCATCGTCGCCCTTCGCCTCGCCCCACGGAATCGAGAGCGACGCAATCATGGCGCCCTGATAGGTCTTGTCCTCGTGCGCGGCCAGCGTCTGGTAGCTGGCGTGGTAGAGTGTGCCGCCGTCCTGCGCCTGCTCGACCATGCCCGGCAGCGTCCGGTCCGTGCGCCGCCACTGGTCCTCGAACCGCGTGCGGTGCTGCGCATAGGGAATCGTGAGCGACTGAAATATCGTCGTCAGCGCGCGGGAAGCCCGGTTGCCGAACGCCAGCCCCACCGTGAACTCGCGTGTTTCGCTCAGCGGGATCTCGCCGGTGAGCGCGACGTTGCCGTCGGGCGCCTGGTCGAACTCCCAGTCCATTTCGTAGCCGTAGGCCAGGTCGGTCCAGCCGTCGCTCGCGCCGACGTACCCGGCCGAGGCGCGCGAAAACGGGTGCGTGGCGAGCAGCGCCAGCCAGGTCGTCCCTTTCGACGCGGCCAGCACCTGCCGCCCGGCCGCCTCGATCACGTAGCCGCTATTACCCTTCCCGCCCACATGCAGGTGCGGCGCGCACAGCACGTACATCTTCAGGCGCGGCAGAATGCCGCTGCCCGACGGCCCTTCGAACACCCGCACGCGCACCAGCAGGCAGGGCAGATGCGGGTCGGAGATGATCTCTTTCTCGAACGCGTAGCGCCCCTCGGGGTCCTCCGAGCGTACGCAGTAGCCGAGCATGTTGTCGAGCCGCTTGATGGAGCTCCGCACGTGCCGGATTTCGTCGTGGAAGAAGGTGGCCCCGTCGGTAATCAGGAACTGGAAGTCCCGCACCTGCGGCAGATCGACCGTGGGGTGGTAGACCTCGGTGACGATGCCGTTCCAGATGGTGAACCAGAGGCGGCTCGAACCCGAGTACGCGGTCCCGATAGCCTGCTTATCGCCGTGGGTCCAGCGCGGCTCAATTCCCGGTTTGCCGAATGCTTGCCTGTCGCCCCGGTACGTGACCATCCCCGCCCCCGCCGAAGCTTTCTTTCAAGATACCCGATCGGCGACGGTACCAGTCTGGCCGGCGGCAGTACTGACTCCCGGTACGAGTAGAACCCAATTCAGTACTTCGAAGCATTGACTTACTTTTCTATGAACAATAATGTGGCACAAGCAGCAAAAGTTCAGGTTCTCTATGCGATTCAGAAACATACTATTCCTACTCACGCTGACGTTGCTCATTCCAGTGCTTGGCGCCACGCCCATCGATGTCTCGGGCACCTTCCGGGGAGGCGCTTATGGCACTTGGGATTTCGGATTCACGGGTCCGGCCGGACTCTACCTCCAGTCGATCTCGATCGACCTCAGCCCTACCGGCCTGAAATTCGACACGGCCGATGGCGGCTTCGGGTTTTCTGATTCTCGAGATGTCGGGGACTACCAGGGCACCGATGCCTCCACAGGGCTGAGCCAGGTCCTGCCGGGAACCGGCGCCGCCCTCGACGGCGGCCAATCGCTGACCTTCTTCTTCACGGATTTCACGGCCGGCGAGACGTTCCATTTCACAGCAGACATCGATGGCAACCCCACACTGGCGCCGTTGCGGGATTGCAGTAGCCTGCCGATATTGCAAAGGCCTGGCTGCATTGCGCAGAATCTCCAGGTCACGATTCAAAACGATTTGCTGAAAGCCCAGGCGGCGTTCGTGTCGCCGCAGGATTTCAGCGGCGCGCTGGTCACCTACACGTTCGGAGGCCAGGGCTACTACACAACGCAGTTCACGGCTCCGTTCGAGCCTGCCGGGGGGCTCCGGATTCTCGGGTCCGTCAACGGCATCCAGGCCGACGTCCAGCCGACCCCGGAACCGGCCACCTTCCTTCCCATCGGGATCGGGCTGCTGGCCCTCGGCGCTTTCAAGCTCCGCTCGCGAAAGAGTTAACCGCTCCCCCACGGCCGCGGCCCGTTCACGAAATGGGCCGCGACCCCGGGGTGCTAACATGATCTGTTAGCCCCCGAAGATGCCTGAAACGCCATTCGTCCACCTGCACCTCCACTCCGACTATTCGCTGCTGGACGGTGCCTGTGAGATCAACAAGCTTGTCAAAACCGTTTCCGAGCAGGGGATGCCTTCGGTCGCCCTGACCGACCACGGCAACCTGTTCGGCGCCGTGCAGTTCTACACGACCGCCAAGGTCGCGGGCATCAATCCGATCATCGGCTGCGAAGCCTACGTCTCCCAGCAGGGCCACCTCGTCAAGAACGACAGCGACCGCTACAACCACCTCATTCTGCTCTGCGAAACTCAGGAGGGCTACCGCAACCTCATCGACCTGGTCTCGACCGCGTATCTCGAAGGCTTCTACTACAAGCCCCGGATCGACAAGGACCTGCTGGCGCGGCACTCCAAGGGCCTGATCGCGCTTTCGGCGTGCCTGAAGGGCGACGTCCAGGAAACGCTGCTCGACGACCGCTACGAAGACGCCCGGCGCCTGGCCTACACCTACCAGGACATGTTCGGGAAGGGCAATTTCTTCCTCGAGCTCCAGGACCACGGTCTCGAGCAGGACAAGCGCGTGATGCCGCTCGGTGTGCGCCTGGCGCGCGACACCGGCATCCCCCTGGTCGCGACCAATGACGCCCACTACCTCCGCCGCGACGACGCCCGCTCGCACGAGATCATGCTCTGCATCCAGACGGGCAAGACCATCAACGACCAGTCGCGGATGAAGTGGCCCACGGCGGATTTCTACCTGAAATCCCGCGCCGAGATGATGCAGATCTTCGGCGAGGTCGAAGACGCGCTCGACCGCACCTGGGACATCGCCCAGCGCTGCCAGGTGAAGCTCGAAAAGGTCAAGGAGCCCTTCCCGAAGTTCGAAGTGCCCGAGGACCACACTACCGACACCTACTTCGAGTACGTCGCGCGGATGGGCTTCGAGCGCCGCCGGCCGCGCCTCGAAGCGCTCGCCGCGGCCGGGCGCCTCAAGCACGGGCTGCCGGACTACGCGGAACGCCTCGACCGCGAGATCCGCATGATCCAGCAGATGAAGTTCTCGGGTTACTTCCTGATCGTTTGGGACTTCATCCGGTTCTCGAAGCAAAACGGCATTCCGGTGGGGCCGGGCCGCGGATCCGCCGCCGGATCCCTGGTGAGCTTCGCCATGGGGATCACCGACATCGACCCCCTGCAGTACGGCCTGCTGTTCGAGCGCTTCCTCAACCCGGAGCGCATCAGCATGCCCGATATCGACATCGATTTCTGCACGCGCCGCCGCGGCGAGGTGATCCAATACGTCACCCAGAAGTACGGCCGCGAGCAGGTCGCCCAAATCATCACCATGGGCACGATGGGCGCGCGCGCCGCCATCAAAGACGTCGGCCGCGTGCTCGAAATGAGCTACGCCGAGGTGGACCGCCTCACCAAGATGGTCCCGGGCGTTCTGAACATCTCGCTCGAAGACGCCATCAAGATGGAGCCCGGCTTCAACGCCGCGGCCCAGAAGGACGAGCGCGTCAAGCAGGTGCTCGAAGTCGCGCGCAAGCTGGAGGGCATGGCGCGCAACGCGGGCGTGCACGCGGCGGGCGTCGTGATCTCGCCGCAGCCGCTCAAGGAACTCGTCCCGCTCTACCGCACGAACAAGGAGGAAATCGTCACCCAGTACGACATGTCCGGTCTCGAGAAGCTCGGCCTTCTCAAGATGGACTTCCTGGGCTTGACGACGCTCACGCTCATCCACGACGCGCTCGGCCTGATCGAGAAGCACCGCGGCGTGAAGCTCTCCATCGAGGACCTTCCGCTCGACGATCCGCCCACGTACGAGATCTTCACCAAGGCGTTCACGAGCGGCATCTTCCAGTTCGAATCGGCGGGCATGCGCGACATTCTGCGCCGCTACCAGCCCTCGCGCATCGAGGATCTTTGCGCGCTCAACGCGCTCTACCGCCCCGGCCCGATTCAGGGCGGCATGGTCGATGATTTCATCGACCGCAAGCACGGCCGCAAGCAGGTCACCTACGACTTCCCCGAGCTGAAGAGCATTCTCGAGGAAACCTATGGCGTCATCGTCTACCAGGAACAGGTGATGCAGATCGCCAACCGGCTGGCGGGCTACTCGCTCGGCGAAGCCGACCTGCTGCGGCGCGCCATGGGCAAGAAGAAAGCCGAGGAAATGGCGAAGCAGCGCGAGCGCTTCCTCGCCGGAGCGCTCGAGCGCGGGCACAACAGGAAGAAGGCCGAGAAACTGTTCGAGCTGATGGAGCAGTTCGCCGGCTACGGCTTCAACAAGTCGCACGCGGCCGCCTACGCGATCTTCGCCTACCAGACCGCCTACCTGAAGGCCACATACCCCGTCGAGTTCATGGCGGCGCTCCTCACATCGGAAACCTCGGACACCGACAAGATCTTGAAGTACATCGACGAGTGCAGGACCATGGGGATCGAGGTGCTGCCTCCCGACGTTAACGCGTCGAGCAGCCAGTTCACGGTGGTCTCGGGCAAGATCCGGTTCGGGCTGGGCGCCGTGAAGAACGTGGGCG